>CAWDRQ010000028.1:0-11697 GCA_963804765.1 uncultured Acidimicrobiaceae bacterium | reverse complement strand
CGGGTCGGTGCATCGGGGGCCTCCTTGGTCGTGCTCCCCGAGGGAGCGGTCGATCGTCATCGTGCAAGACGACCCTCGATGTCAGCCTCGATTTCGCCTCGAATTAGCCTCGATCTCGTGGATCAGCCTCGATTTCGCCTCGATCTCGCCTCGATCCCGGTCGGCGCGCCGTGGAGGTCGCGCCCGAGACACGGTGCGCCACGGGTTTCGACTTGGCAGAAACCGCACTAGTCGAGATGCGCGGCGGACCGACTCGAGTCGCGGTTCCCGAGACCAATCAGACAACGAACGATCCCTGGCAGAGGCACAGAAGTGCCTCGACTGTGAGTATTCGGTTGATTGACGACGGATCAGTTTCGGTTGATGCCCGACACCAGGTTTTGATGTTCTAACACTTGCCGTGTGTTTCCGCTCTTTTCTTGCGCACCACCCCCTTCGAGGTTCGTAGCACGGTCTTCAGGAGTTCGTTCCCCGACCAAACCTCGAGCAGCTGGTTGGTGACGCGGACGTCGACGACCTCGGCGGCGCGGTACTTGCCGACGGAGAAGATCTGGTTCGACAGCGAGATGGTGCCGCACGTCGAGACCACCCGGCTGACCCAGTCGTCACCAGAGCGGTCCTCTTGCAGCGCCCGCAGGTCCGGCGCGAGGACGGGGACGGTCGGCTCGGCACGCCGGGAGAAGCGCTGGAGGGGGGGAGTCATGCCGAGGCTCTGGTGGGGGCGTTCCGTGTTGTAGTCGACGACCCAGGCGTCGAGAGCCTTCTGGGCGAGCTCGAGGGAGGCGAAGAGCTGCCCGGCGAGGAACTCCGTCCGCAGCGTCCGGTGGAAACGCTCGATCTTGCCCGTCGTCGTCGGCGACCCCGGGGCGGTGAGCCGGTGGGCGATGCCGTTCTCCCGGCAGATCTTGTCGAACAGCACCTCCGAGGTGCGCAGCCCGAAGCGGTTCGTGAAGACGCTTCCGTTGTCGGTGAGGACTTCCTCGGGCACCCCGTGGCGCGCCAGGGCCTCGGCGAAGAACCCGCAGACAGCCCGGCTTGTGGCCCGCACCATGATCCCGGCCGAGACGCAGAAGCGGGAGTGGTCGTCCACGCCGGTGAGCACCTTGCACTCCGTGCCGTCTTCCAGGAGCACGCCGCCAACCAGGTCCATTTGCCACAGTTCCATCGGCCGGCCCCGCTCCCAGCGTTTGTAGGCGGGGAGACGCTTGCGTTTCGCCTTCTCCTCGATGAGGCCGTGGCGGACGAGGGCCCGATAAATGCCCGAGATCGACGGCAACGGCTCGATCCGGTCCCGCCCGAGCTGGTGCTGCAGGCGGGCTGGGCCCCAGAGGGGGTGCAGGCGCCGCAGCTCGAGCACGCGCGCCTCAACTGCTGGCGCCATCTGCAAAGGCGATGATCGTGGCCGGTGCGACCGGTCGGCGAGCGCGTCGAGCCCGCCTTCCTCATAGTGGGCGAGCCACACGTGGACCGTTTGGCGACCGACGCCGAACGCCTTGGCGACCTCGGTGACCTGGATACCGTCTCGCATGACGGCGAGGACTGCCTCATAACGCTGTTCCACCTTGCTGAGCTCCCTGAGCACTCGGCCACCTCCCTACGCCTCGCAGCGGAGGATGGTGGAGCAAGGCGTCGTGTATCAACCGAACACGTGTCGGGGATCACCCGAACATATGTCAGCAATCAACCGACCATGAAATGTCGAAGATCAGCCGAACCAATACACAGAAGTGCCTCGACGAGCGATGTTCGGAGCGGCGGTCTCCGGTTTGAAAGAAGCAGTCACTAGGTGGGGGATGAGCTCGGTTCTGACCAAGCGCACATCGTGGCGGTCACGGAGGCCAATGCCTTGGCGCGGTCGATGGTGGCGGAAGACGCGTTACCGGGTTTCTCAGATGGACCAGGTGCTACGTGGTTAGGCGGCCATTGCTCTGAGGGGGACCTGAGCTGGCCTGGTCGGGACGGAAGAGCCTTGGGCAGGCGTTTGGTGACGCGGTTCCACGCCTCCGACCGGCGATTCGCGACCGTGGCATATCGGCACTTATACGGGCGAGTCTCTGGAACAAAATTGCTGCGCGATGCTCCTATCAGTTGTCAAGTCCCTGCGGGGCTCGGGAGTGAAAACAGCGGGCAGAACAATGAAGAGCCACTCCGGGTCGGAGGGCAAGCTCTTATGAGGCCACGCGTTTCGAAGAATTGACCTGCCGGGCCGTGGGTCGGCGAATCGTGCAAAAGTCAGCCCGTTCGGGTGACAGTTATGGGACGAGCCAGACCCACGGCCACGGGCTCAGCGGCGAGGTAGGTGGTGGTAGACCTCGCGGGCAACGTAACGCTTCAAGATGCGGATGACCTCGCGCTTGGTGCGGCCCTCTTTCACACGGCGTTCGAAGTAGGCCGTGGTCTCGGGGTCGTGCGCGATCCGAACCATGACGATGCGCCACAGCGCGCTGTTCGCCTGACGATCACCGCCGCTGTCGAGTCGATAGCGACCGGTGCTCTTCCCCGACGACGCCGGGACGGGAGCTGCCCCGCAGAGATGCGCGAAGGAAGCTTCCGAACGGAGTCGTTCGGGGTTGTCGCCGGCGCACACCAACAGGGCCGCGGCGGTGTCGGGTCCGACCCCGAACAAGGCGAGCAGGTCGGGTGCGGTCGCAACGAGAAGCGCGTTGATCATCTCGGCGAGTTCGTCGAGCTCTGTCTCGAGCGCCTGGATCCGGTGGGCGAGCGAGGAGATGGCCGCTTTCGTCGCGGCAACGACCGGATCGTTCGATCGTGACGGGCGGAGCTTGGCCCCCTCTTCGACCAGGGCGGAGACACTCAGGCCCTTCATCCTGCGGCGGAGCTCGTCAGGGGCCGTGATGACGAGGTGGCGCACCTGGGTGACGGCTTTCACCCGCGCCTGGCGTGCCGAGCGCTTGGCGACGAGAAGGACCCGGATCGCCTCGACCGCGCCGTCTTTTGACTTCGGGACGCTCTTCGCTCGACCACTGAGCGCGGCTCGGGCAGCTTCCACTGCGTCGAGGGGATCGGACTTCCCCGAACGGCGGCGTTCAGCTCGGTTGGGCCGGTCGACCTCGATGAGGCTCACGCCGTGCTGGCGAAGAAACCGTGCCAGCCCGGCTCCATAGGAGCCGGTTCCTTCGACACCGACCTTTCCGACGGCGCCGAAGCTCTCGAGCCAGGAGAGCAACGACTGGTAGCCGGCAGGGTTGACCTCGAACGACTCCGTGCCGAGGAGGCCACCGAGGGGGTCCAGCGCCGCAGCGACATGCACGTCGAGGTGGGTGTCGACACCCCCGGTCACGCGACGCGCTTCTAACATGGTCATCGCCATCCCTTCCTTTCCTTAAGTGGGTGAGGGGTGGCACGGCCGTCCCGGTTCGGAGTGACGGGTGGTCCGACTTGTTCGCTCAAGCCGGGCCAATCACCCTCGCTTCGGAACGGGACGTGCCGTTTCAATGTTGCTGGACGCGTTCAGCCGACGACAACCGACGTCGTCATCATCAATTCAAGTCAGGCTGAACTCTCCAGTGCTCCCGAAACTATTGAGAACCAACAAATGATGCGGTGACCCTCAGGGGCATTGTCATTGTTCTGTGACACTCACGAGTGCGCGTAACGCCGAATATTTACGCCCGCTCTCGATGCCCGGAGTGGGACCTGACCGGCGTTCTATCGCGACACGATTCATCTCGTGCACCAGGTGTGCTGCCAATGCGCCCCTTTCTGACCTTTCTTTCAAGTCGGGAAGCGGACCGCTCCGGCGTGCCTTATACGTGCCTGGTCACTAGGCGAACGACAATTGAGACCTAGTCGGACGTCCCTGGACCCGCTGTGGCCGGGGACTCGCCGGCGAGCACGTTGACGACGCGCTCCACGTAGAGGTCCCAGATCTCCTCGGACACCTCGCTGTAGTTCCCGAGATGGCGCTCGAACCAGGAACGGAGGAAGGCCACCCGGTCTTCCCGGCTGTCGGCGTCGGCTCGACCGGAAGCCTTGTACGCGCGGAGGTCCACGACACCCTTAACGAGGGCGGCGATCTTTGCCGGCCCGAGCGAGCGGAAAAGGCCTTTGCCCCCAACGACCGCCAGCGGAGCGAGCGCCCGCTCGAGATGGTGGTCTGCGTACTCCCCGAACAGCTCGTTAGGGTGACCGTCCTTATGCGCAATCGCGGCCGCGAGAAATCCGACGCATCCGTCAGCCGTTCGCACGGCAGACCAACGCGCCCATGGGTACGACGGCTCGTCAAGGAGCTCGCCCTTCGCGCCGACGTGGCGCAGGAGCGACATGCCGTTGGCGTGAGCGAAGAACTCGGAGAGCGGCACGTACATGCGCCAGTACAGGTTGAGCGGGAATGGGACACCACCGAGGCCGGCCGCGATGGTCTCTGCCATCGTCCTGCGGTCCGGCAGCTTCCCCTCGCCACCGATGTCTGCCTCGATTGCTATCAGGACGTCTTCGGTGATGATGTCCCCGTGCCCTAGGTTGGCGAACATCCGGCGCAGCGCCCGTGCGTTGCCGCCACGCATCGCAGTCAGCGGGTCGTTCGCGTAGAGGCAGTAGAGACCAACGAAGCAGGTCTCGAGTGCGGTGCGAGCGAGGAGCGCTGCCGCTTCGCCTTGCCGTACAGCCCGTCGAGTCTCCTCTTGCAGGGACAACCCCCGCATCAACGCGAGCTGAGCAAGCTGTATCGGCGTCGCGTCGTTCCCCGGCCAAGGGTTGCAAGTAACGAGTCGACGGGCTTGCGTCCTGACCTGCCGGCGACGGCGCGCGTCTGAGTACGGCAGGGTTCCTTTGAGAACGGGACCGAGAACTGAGTTCCAGACCGTCTTGGCAGCATCCCACCTTGCGTTCACGTCACAAAGGATGCCAGAGGGGTGTTCCGGCGGGCGCGTAGTTCGGTAGACCAGGTTCGGTGACGCAGAGGTCGAAGTGCGCCAGGTGCGAGGTTTCACCGTCGAAGTGGCCTCTAGAGAGTGCCTACCAAGCGCATTCAATCGGTAGGGCCGCATGGGTAACGTCCCATCTTGCGCATCCCCGAACCGAGCGGTCCACTGACCCCAATTGCCGGGAGTGGGAGTCGCTAACCGCTTGTCACGAGCCGGTAATCAATCCCAGTTGGATGTCCTGGAGGAGATCTTTGAACCGCCCCGGGTTTCATGACTGCTCGCTTGTTTGGGAAACCGCCACGAGGGCGGGTGTTCTCTGACGGTAGTAGTCGGCCTCGAACTCCGCTGGGGTGATGTAGGTCGCGTCGTCGGTGATCTCCCCGTGGAGGCGGCGGTGGTTGAACCAGTCGACGTAGCCGAGGGTGGCGAACTCGACGTCGTCGAGGCCCCGCCACGGCCCTCTCGGGTAGATGAGCTCCCACTTGTAGAGGCCGTTGAAGCTCTCGGCCAGGGCGTTGTCGTAGCTGTCGCCGCGCGAGCCGACCGAGGCGACGATGTCGTTCTCGGCGAGGCGCTCCGAGTAGCGAATGGCGAGGTATTGCGACCCCCTGTCCGTGTGATGGACGAGGCCGGCGAGGTCTCCTCCGTCACGAGTCCGGTTCCAGATCGCCATCTCCAAGGCGTCGATGGCGAGCGAGGAACGGAGTGAGTTCGCCAGCTGCCAGCCGACCACCAGACGGGAGAAGACGTCGACGATGAAGGCCGCGTAGACCCAGCCCGAGTGCGTCTTCACGTAGGTGAGGTCTGCCACCCAGAGCCGGTTCGGCGCTGGCGCCCGGAAGTTCCGCTCCACGAGGTCACTCGGCCGGCGCTGACGCTCGTCGGCGTGCGTCGTCACCTTGTAGACGCCGACCCCGGCGCACGCCGGAAAGGCCGAGCTCCCGCATCAGGCGTTCGACCGTGCAGCGGGCGACACGGGTGCCTTCCCGGTTGAGCTGGGCCCAGACCTTGTCGGCCCCGTAGACGTCGAGGTTCTGGGCATGGACGCGGGCGATCTCGCGCCGGAGCTCCCCGTCGCGCACGGAGCGTCGCGACGGTCGTCGTTTCTTCGCCACCCAGTAGGTGTTCGGGGCGACCTTGCAGCCGTGCTCTCTCAGCACCGCACAGATCGGCTCGACCCCGAAGCGGTCGCGGTGGGCGTCGATGTAGGCGACTATCTCAGCGATCGGCGGTCGAGCTCCGCCCCGAAGAAAGCCGCTGCAGACTTGAGGATCTCGTTCGCCCGCCGGAGCTCTTTGTTCTCACGTTGGAGCTCGCGGAGTTGCTGGCGCTCGTCGGTCGTGAGACCGGGTCGCTGCCCGATGTCGGTCTCCACCCGCCGTACCCAGATCCGCAGCGTCTCGTGGTTGACCCCGAGCTTGTCCGAGATCGACTCGATCGCCTTCCACTGCGACGGGTACTCGGCCTGGTGTTCGAAGACCATCCGAACCGCGCGGTCGCGCACCTCTTCCGGGTAGCGGCCATGTCGTCGTCGCTCTGCCATTGCTCCATCCTCTCAAGAGGTGGAGCAGTCACCAATCTCGGGGCGGTTCACTTCGGCGCTCAGGTGCCGATGGTGCACGTCCCGGGATCGAGGTGCTATTTCGCGTCAAGCAATAAAGCAGGGGACGTTCGCTGACTCCGCGGGGATCGGAGGAGGCGCGGTCAGCCAATCTGCTGAGCGAGAAGCGCCGATGATGAAGTCTGCCGGCTTAAAGAAGCTGGCGCTCGTGTTTTGTGCGTAGACGCATAGATAGAGTAGTTCGCGTGCCAAACGACCGTGAGTGGTCGATCATCATTTGGTCGGTGTTATTAGTCAGCGTTTTGCTGACAAGAACTGATATGCGATCCTCGTCTGTTCACGTCTTGCGAACTCTGATGGCCGGGAAGATTGCTGTGGCCGTGGTCGGGTTGTTCGCGTATCTAACGCTCGAAGTCTGGCTAGGCGCATTTGTTGGCTTGTGGAAAACAGACCTTGTTACCGACACGATCTTCTGGATCGTTGCGTCTGGCTTCTCATTTTTCATCGACGCGACTCAAGCGGGCTGCGACAGGCACTTTTTCCTTCGGCACCTCATCGAGAGCCTTGGAGTGGCTGTGGCCATCGGCTTCTTCATCAACATCTTCCCGCTGAGCCTTTGGGCCGAAGTCTTGCTTGTGCCTCTGCTAGCCACTCTCGCACTGACCGCTCAAGTAGCTGAGACGGAGGATGAGCCTCGTCAGGTGGCCCGTTATCTCAACTCGATCCTCAAACTGATTCTGCTGCTGCTGGCGTTCCGCGTTGTCGTCCTCCTCGCTAAGGACTGGACTGCGATCAACAAGGGCGAGTTGATCCGTTCTTTCTTGCTACCAACTTGGTTGGCCATCGGCTTGACCCCATACGTCTTCCTGTTGGCAGTCGTCTCCTCGTACGAGCAACTCTTCTTGGAACTGAAATTGCACCGCGCTGACGGCGACCAAATCGCACTGAAACTGCATCTCGCTGCGCTCATCGCGTTCGGTCTGCATCCAAGGCGACTGCAGAAATTCGTTGATCCGTGGAGTGCAAGACTTGCGCAAACCGAGAGTTTCAGAAGTGCTCTCCTGGTCGTCAGAGCTTTTCTGGCAAGCACGCGCGTGTCCGGGGAGTCAGATCGCGGCCCCTCACTCGCATCGACTTTGCGAGCGTTCTCACTCAAGAAGTTCTGGGCCGGTGGAGTGCTCAGCTACTCGATCGCTTCTGCTTTGGAGCGTGAGAATCAGGATCGCGGTGGCCCCTGAAACCAGAATCGCGCTCGGCATTCGCGCCCCAGGGTTCGCAGGGGAGCACCAACCCCGAATGGAATTACCGCGACTTGATGCCACGGTCGAGCGTCGCTAAGACCCAGATCGCGTTGCGCCCCGTCTGCACGCTGAATGTCTTGGTGACGACGTCCGTCGCGACACTCAGACCGGTGCGGTCGCTCATCGGAGCGAAAGCAGCAGCCAGAGGTGGCGGGAACGTCTCTATGTGCTTGGTCGAGCGCTGGCGTCGAGGCTGTGAACTAACCGCGCCGCCGAAGAACCAGAGCCGGCGTGGCGCCTCCGCCTGCACGTATCTCGGCCCCGTTGGGCCGACTTTGAAGTAGTGCTTGAACACCGCATCGGCCGGTTCCCGATGACGAAAGATCTCTGCCCCGATTTCGTCAGCGGAGATCTCAATTATCCCCTCCCTCGTCAGGAACTCCCCGCGGTCCAATCGCTCCTGCGCCGCGAGCACCCTCGCGTCGAGGTCGACGATCTTCCTGTTCAGTCGCTTCGAACTGCTTCTTCGGCCTCGAGTCGAAGCCTCAAGCTCCGTCATCGCTTGCGTTACTTCTTGGAGGTAGCGCCAGCCTGGGGAATTGATACTTAGACGCCCGGGATCGGGGGGCCTCTCTGCCATGTACGCGAGAACCAGCGGCAAGCGGAGCTGAACGGTCCGGCACGCCGTCTCCATCCGTAGCCGCCGCGCTGCTCTTCGCCGCAGATACTCTGCGAGCAGCACGCCGCCAAGCACGACTGCGCCCGACACGGCTCCGCCAACGAGTGCTGCATGAATTTCGACAGCTATGCCGAGGACCACGGACTACACCTTGCTCCGAGCGAGCTGATCGAGAGCCATAACTACACGCTACGACCACCGAGTTCACTAGGGCCCGAGGTACTCGAGGATCAGCTCTTCCAGTTCAGTGATCGCGTAGTTGGACCCACCTCCGATCACCGGCGTCTGACCGGTCACGAGTCCGCGACAGATCGACGGATCGGGAGTTGAAGCCGCGTCCCATAATGCGTGCCGGGATCCCGCCTCGAGGGTGCCCACAAACGCCGGTCGCGAGGCATCGCTCGACGCAAGGCCGTGAGGCCCTGTCGAGCGGCTGCGCTCGGCTTCGTGGCGCGCCGAAGGTCTCAGTCCGCGAGCGGATCAATCCAGTTGGTATCGAACAATCGCTGAGTGCCTGAAACTTCGGCGATGTAGTTGCCAAGATTCCTGCTCGTCTCAACGACGGTCGCGGCAAGGCCAGCGTTCAAGGCTTCTGGACGAAATGGTCCATGGCGGTCTTCCAGGCGCTTTCGAGCCCGTTCATCGCCGTGCTGAAGGAAATTTCGCCACGCGGGAGAGGTCAAGAAGCTCCTCCGATAGGTCTGCATCCAGTGGTTCCTCGGGCCGGCCGAAGGCGCCTGCCACGAGCGTCATGCCCTTCTGAAACTCGTCCGGCCAGCGGCGCGGTTTGACGTTCGCCTGCAGCTGCTCCCAGTGCCAGGCGGTCTCCACCGCGGCATGACACAAGAGGATGGCGATTACACAGTCGTCAACCTCGCGAGCCCTCGGATTGGCCATCACCACCTTCTCGCCACTAGCGACTCTTCGCGCACTGTCCGCGGCTGCCATGCCGCGTCGGAACAGGACAGGTGTGGGGTTAAAGGGTCCCGGGCGAAGTTCCATTGACCATCCCGATAAGAATCCGCTGACTGCGACGTTACCGCTGGCTTCAACAGCGGTCATGGGCACGACGACGCTTGGTCGACTGTCCCCGATCGCCGGAACAGCGCGTCACACAGATCGGCGGCACACACGGGCCTTGACGCGCCATGACCTCGATTTCGCCTCGATCTTCGACGCTGAGATCCGTGTTGTTGTCGGCCCGGGCACGATGAGGCCCGAACACGCCGTTTGTTCTTCCCCTCCAAACGCACCCCGCCGATGGCTGGCAGCTCAGACAGACGCACCGAACCGAATAGCTCTCTTGAGGACCGGGATACCGAGTGCGCGGAGACGTGCCTCGACCTCGGAGAGCTCTTCGGCGCCGGGGTCGAGCAGGCGGCCCTTCTCGAGCGCCCACGCCGCGAGTTCAGTGGAGCAGTCCTGGTCGAGGGCGAGGGTCGCAAGGTTCTTTGCAGCAGCAGCGACGTCGCGGGCGACGTGCGCGAGCGTCCCTTCGGTGTCGAGCCAGGTGAAGCGGTTCGAAGCAGCTGCAGGCACGCCGTGCACGAGCTCCAACGCCGCAACGAGTGCCTCGCGACGACATTCGTCGTCACCTGCGGCGGCAGCGTTGACGAGCTCTTGAAACCGCAGCCAGTCGCAGCTGACGTCGTCGGCGAGCCTGTACGGCTGGCTCCCGTTCGCCGAGGTGAGCCGGTCGGGTCCGAGGACCTTGCGCGCGGCACCGGCGACGGCCCAGATCGTCGAGGCCGCCTGGGAGCCCGGACTGCGCGGGGTGCCGAGCGCGTCCCGCAGCCGCGCCGCGGTGGCGCGGTGCCGGTGGGCGGCGAGGTATGCGACGAACTCGACGGCGGCGGCCGAGGCGTCGCCCGTGACCGCGCCGACGAGGTCGGGGAGCTCCCGCAGGATGCGGACCTCCACGGCGCCGGCGGCGACGAGCGGCAATCCGGAAGGTTCCTCGTCGGCCAGTCTCGCTGCGATCCTCTCTCGATCCGTCGATCGTCCGCTGGTCGTGGGAATCCCGGTCGTTCGGGCGAGACGGAGGCCGTAGGGCTCGAGGACGACCGCATCCCCGTCGTCGACATGGACGAGGTCGGCCCCGACAGCCGGCCTTCGGTGCGGCGGGGAGGCGGGGTCGTCGCGGAAGTACGTGCCGTCGGGATCGCTCCCGATTGCCACGAGACGGCCATCCCCACCATCGCCGTGCGCGGTGGCCTCGAGGTCGTCGAGCGTGATCGAAGGGTCCAGCCTGAGCGCGGCTCCGTCCTCGAGCGGCTCGAAGCCGGGAGGAACGTCCGGACAAGGTGCGGTAAGGAGCATCTCCACGCCCGACGTGCCGACTCGCAGCAGGCTGATCTCGGGTCCATCGGCGACGGCTTCCGCCGCGAACCACGCCAGCGCGGCATCGGCCCAGCGGGCGCGTTCCGCGCACTCGATCGCACGTCCGGGTGCGAGCGGCCGGAAGGCCCGAACGGCAGCGGGGGCTGCCGCCCGTCGGTGTCCGGCGACGAACGTCAAAAGAGCCATCGCACCGTCGAGCGCGAGGAACCCGATCCCGAGCTTGTGAAGGTAGCTCTCGATCGATGGTTTGCCGTCCTCCGCGAATAGACCGGCGATCCAGAGGAAGTGGACAGCGGCGGCGATGTGAATTCGCGCGTTGCACGCGCCGACGAATCGTCGGAGCGACTCGGTGGCGTGTGGCTCGTCGGCCTCACGGTCGGTCCCCACTCCGGCCGATTCCTCTGCCCGCATCCCAGCGAGCGTTGCGGCCCCGGCGACCGTTCGACCTCCCGTTGAGGCCTCGGTCCCGTTCGATCCCGATGGATACGTCCGTGGCCGATCTGGTCGAGCCGATCCCGTCCCGGCGATCGTGAGCTGACCCGCCGCTCCCGTCGTCGAACGACGGTCCCCTTCGAGGCGGCACGTCACCGTCGGCCGTTCGGACGCTCGTCCCCTCCCCGTTCGGCGTCAAGGGCCGCTCCGGGGCGCCGGCTCGCCCGGCGCCTGCGGACGGCTCGCGTGCTCGCCTCGCCGGTCGGCCTCCGCTCCTCGCTCGGCTGCGCCGGCCCTGGACGCCGGCGGGTCCCCGGGACGGCTCCCTCCCCCGGCCGGCGGCAGCGTGCCGCCGAGACCGAAGGAGGACCGATGAGCGACGAGATCTCTTCCACCGCCCGCATCTCCCGCCGGACCTGGGACGGGCTCGACCTTGCCCGCCGACGCGGCGCACCCTGGGACCACACCTGCCGGGTCGGGCGCGAGACGGACCGGGGCCTCGTCTTCGTCGACTGCCGCTTCGTCGAGGAGTACCCGCTCTTCTCCTGCGGCGAGGTC
>CAWDRQ010000027.1:0-250515 GCA_963804765.1 uncultured Acidimicrobiaceae bacterium | reverse complement strand
CCGGGTTCTGGGATGTTCTCGCCCTTCACAATGGCCTCGTAGACCTTCACACGACCGAGCACGTCGTCGGACTTGATGGTGAGCAGCTCTTGCAACGCGTACGCGGCGCCGTAGGCCTCGAGCGCCCAAACCTCCATCTCGCCGAAGCGCTGCCCGCCGAACTGTGCCTTACCGCCGAGGGGTTGCTGGGTGATCATGGAGTATGGGCCCGTCGACCGGGCGTGGATCTTGTCATCTACGAGGTGCGCAAGCTTCAGGATGTAGACGTAGCCCACGCACACGGTGTTGTCGTACGGCTCGCCCGTGCGCCCGTTGTACAAGGTCACCTTGCCGTCTGTGCCGATCATCTTGTCGGCGGCGACGTCGACAGAGTCTGGGAGCAACTTCTCGAACAGCTCCTGAATCGTCGGGTGCCTGCCGGCTTCGTCCTTCTCGTCCCAGTGCGCACCGTCGAAGACCGGTGTCGACACCCAAATGGCCGGGTCCGTGCTCGGCCGCGTCTTGGTCTCGGTGCCACGCACGATGTGGTCGGAGAGCACGCGCTTGTCGGCGCCGTGCCAACCCCACCTGGCCGCATAGCCGAGGTGCGCCTCCAACACCTGGCCGACGTTCATCCGGCTCGGGACACCGAGCGGGTTCAAGATGATGTCGACCGGCGTGCCGTCGGCGAGGTGCGGCATGTCTGCGATCGGCAGGATCTTCGAGATGACGCCCTTGTTGCCGTGTCGACCCGCGAGCTTGTCGCCCTCGGAGATCTTGCGCTTCTGGGCCACATAGACCCGCACGAGCTGGTTCACTCCCGGCGGCAGCTCGTGGGAGTCGTCGCGCGAGAACACCCGCACGTCGATGACCTTGCCCGACTCACCGTGGGGAACCTTGAGGCTCGTGTCACGCACGTCGCGTGCCTTCTCGCCGAAGATCGCCCGCAACAACCTCTCCTCGGGTGTGAGCTCGGTCTCACCCTTGGGGGTGACCTTGCCCACGAGGATGTCGCCCGCATCGACCTCGGCCCCGATGCGGATGATCCCGCGCTCGTCGAGGTCGGCCAGGATGTCGTCGGAGAGATTCGGGATGTCGCGCGTGATCTCCTCGGCGCCGAGCTTGGTGTCGCGCGCGTCGACCTCATGCTCTTCGATGTGGATCGAGGTCAGGACGTCGTCGCGCACCAACCGTTCGGACAAGATGATGGCGTCCTCGTAGTTGTAGCCCTCCCACGGCATGAAGGCCACGAGAAGGTTCTTCCCGAGCGCCAGCTCGCCGTTGTGGGTCGAGGGGCCGTCTGCCAGCACGTCTCCGGCGCGAACCTCTTGGCCCTCGGAAACGACCGGCTTCTGGTTCACGCACGTGTTCTGGTTCGAACGCTGGAACTTCGCGACTGGATAGATCTTCCTGCCGAGCGCCTGATGTGCCCGGTCCTTCTCGCCGGGCTTGTACTCAACGGTGACGAAATCTCCGGCGACCTCGACGACCTTGCCGGTGCCTTCCGCGAGGACGACTTCCCCGGCGTCGCGTGCGGCTCTGGCCTCGACACCGGTACCGATGTAGGGCGCCTCGGGGACGAGCAACGGAACCGCCTGCTTCTGCATGTTGGCGCCCATGAGCGCGCGGTTGGCGTCGTCGTGCTCGACAAAGGGAATGAGGGCCGTCGAAACCGAGAGGATCTGCTTGGGAGAAACGTCCATCAGGTCGACTTCCGATGGTGGGACGTAATCGACCTCGCTCGCCGTACCGTATGAAGTCGACGTCGCGCCTACCCGCACGCCGGCACCTTGCGGGCCGCGTCGCACAAGGACCCGATCGCCTACAAAATGCCCGGACGCGTCGAGCGCCGCGGACGCCTGGGCGATGACGTACTCCTCCTCCTCGTCGGCGGCGTAGTAGACGATCTCGTCTGTGACCCTGCTGTCGACCACCTTGCGATAAGGCGTCTCGATGAAACCGTGGTCGTTGACCCGTGCATAGCTGGCAAGGTGGCCGATGAGACCAATGTTCGGCCCTTCGGGAGTCTCGATCGGGCACATCCGGCCGTAATGGGACGTGTGGACGTCGCGAACCTCGAATCCGGCGCGTTCGCGCGACAGGCCGCCTGGACCGAGCGCGGAGAGACGGCGCTTGTGAGCCAACCCAGACAAGGGATTGTGCTGGTCCATGAACTGAGATAGCTGGCTCGTGCCGAAGAATTCCTTGATGGCCGCCACGACGGGGCGGATGTTGATCAGAGTCTGGGGCGTGATCGCCTCGACGTCCTGGGTCGTCATGCGCTCGCGCACGACACGCTCCATGCGCGACAGGCCAATGCGAACCTGGTTCTGGATGAGCTCGCCGACCGAACGGATACGTCGGTTGGCGAAGTGGTCCTGGTCGTCGAGGCGATAACCGGCCTCGCCGTTGGCCAAGTGGAGCATGTAGGTCGACGCGGCGAGCACCTCGCTCGGGCTGAGCACGCCGGAGTGCTCGCCTGGACGCTCGAGCGGAATGTCCAGCAGCTGGGAGATCCGCTCGATCTCCGGGCCGAGCTTCCTGTTCAACTTGTAGCGACCGACCCGGGTGAGGTCGTAGCGGCGCGGGTTGAAAAACGCGTTCTCGAAGTACACGCGGGCGGCGTCGAGCGAAAGCGGTTCGCCAGGACGTGCGCGCTTGTAGATCTCGAGAAGTGCCTCGTCCCGCGTCGGAATGAGCTCGCGCTCGCGCTCCCACTGGGCCTCGAGGAAGTCGAAATGGCGCACGAAGCGGCTCAGGAAGGCCTCGTCCTCGTAGCCGAGGGCGCGCAGCACCACGAATAGCGACAGGCGGCGCTTGCGCGCGACTCGCGCACCGGCGCTCACGTCGCGGTTCGGCTTCGCCTCGACGTCGAACTCGATCCACTCACCCCGGTAGGGGTGGATCGTACCGGTGACGATCGTCTTCTGGTCCCGTCCGGGCTGGAAGATCACACCGGGCGAACGGACGAGCTGGCTCACCACGACACGCTCGGTCCCGTTGATGATGAAAGTGCCGCGGCTCGTCATCATGGGAAAGTCCCCCATGAATACGGTCTGCTCCTTGATCTCACCAGTCGAGCGGTTCATGAACGACGCCCGGACGAAGATCGGAGCGGCGTAGGTGATGTCCTTCGCCTTGCACTCGTCGATCGAGAACTTGGGCGGTGGCCGTAGGTCCGGGTCGGTCGGATCGAAATCGAGTTTCAGGCTCAACTGGTCGGTGAAGTCCGCGATCGGGCTGATGTCACCGAACGTCTCGGCGAGGCCACGATCGAGGAACCACTCGAAGGAGTCGCGTTGAACGGCGATGAGATCGGGAAGCGGCAGGACCTCGTCAATGTTGGCGAACGAGTAACGCTCCGGAGTGCGGGGGCGTAAGGGCAAGGGTCTACTCCTCGCGAGTGCTGATCGACCGGAAAACAGGGATGAGCAGTGCGTGGGCGCGCGTCAAGGAACTGGAAGTGGAACGGTCACTTGACGGGAGGGCACGGCAACCATTCATGTTACACGCGCGGGGACGCGCGAGCAAGCGGCACGCAGTTGTCGCCTCGCGAAGGGTACGGTAACTGTGCCTCCAGGTCAAGATGTCTTTGGCCCTGTCACGCGACAGCGACCTTGCTCAGTCCCCTGGGCAGCGCTGCCCAGCGGGGACCCTACTTGAGCTCGACCGCTGCGCCGGCCCCCTCGAGCTGCGTCTTGGCTTTCTCGGCGTCTTCCTTCGACACCTTTTCGAGCACAGCCTTCGGTGCGCTGTCCACGAGGTCTTTCGCCTCTTTCAGCCCCAGGCTTGTGAGAGAGCGCACTTCTTTGATGACCTGGATCTTCTTCTCGCCCGCCGCGAGCAGGATGACGTCGAACTCGTCCTGTTCCTCCTCGGCCGGCGCCGCCTCGCCGCTGCCGTTCGAGGCGACTGCCGCCACGGCCACCGGAGCTGCGGCGGTCACGCCGAACTTCTCCTCGAACGCCTTCAGTAGCTCGCTCAGCTCGAGCACCGTCATGCTCGCGATGCCGTCGAGGATCTCTTCCTTGGTTGCCATGTTTCCTCCTGTTGTGCGAATCGTTGTCGATAGTGGTTGAAACCGGTTTGTCCTGAGCCAGCCCTCGGGTTAGCCCTCGGCGGGCTCGGCCGTGTCGGCGGGCTCGGCCGTGTCGGCGGGCTCGGCCGCGCCAGTCGCTTCGGTTACCTGGCTGGGCTCGGCCGTGTCGGCGGGCTCGGCCGTGTCGGCGGGCTCGGCCGTGTCGGTGGGCTCGGTCGCGTCGGCAGGCTCGGCCGTGTCGGCAGGCTCGGCCGTGTCGGTGGGCTCGGTCGCGCCAGTCGCTTCGGCTACCTGGCTGGGCTCGGCCGTGTCGGCCACGCCACCGCGCTTGTCGATCAGCGCAGACAGCCCGTAGGCGAGGCTTCTTGGAAGTGCTTGAAGCAATCCGGCAAACTGCCGCATCGGGGCAGCGAGCGCGCCGGCGATCTGGGCGAGCAGCACGTCCCGCGAAGGAATGTCCGCGAGGGCGCTCGCGCCATTTGAATCGAGCAGCTGGGTACCGAGAAGCCCGCCCTTCACGACGAGCTGCGGGTGCACCCGGCCGAAGTCCCGAAGCACCTTCGCCACCGCTCCGACGTCGTCGCGAACGAAGACGACGGCTGTCGGGCCGTTCAAGTACGCATCAAGGGCTGCGCGGTCCGTATCCGCGGTGGCGCGGCGCACGAGGGTGTTCTTGAAGATCTTGTACTCCGCACCGGCGGTGCGCAGCTGGCGGCGCAAGGTTGCCAGGTCTCCCACCTTGAGCCCGCGGTACTCGGTCAGGATCGCCGCGCTCGAGCTTCCGAGATGCTTTCGCACCTCCTCCACGACGGCGACCTTCTCGGGTCTCGGTCCTGCCATGAGCGCTCCTTTGATCACATGTCCCGAGCCGATCCGGGAATAAGACTCCGAAGGGATCGCGACGCGCGGGACGTGAGAAGCGCTTGGCACTTCGCCTCGTCGGGCGGGTACGAAACCCTTTCAGCGCCCTTCGGCGCACCGGAGATCTACGGCGAGTTATTCAATTGGTAGCTGAAGCGTAGCCGACCTCTCGGACGGGTTGTCCAGCAGACGACGTCCGCGCCGCTCAGGCCGTGGCTGCCAGCACTTCGTCGACGATCCGCGCCTTGGTCGGATCAATCTTCACGCCCGGGCCCATCGTCGAGCTCACGGTTACGGACCGCAGATAGCGACCTTTTGCAGCTGCGGGCTTGGCTCGGACGAGCTCGTCGATGGCCGACCGGTAGTTCTCGATCAGCTGAGCGCGCTCGAAAGACGCCTTGCCGATCGGGACGTGCACGTTACCGACCCGATCGGTCCGGTACTCCACGCGGCCGGCCTTGAACTCGGCGACCGCCTTCGCTATGTCCGTTGTCACGGTCCCGGTCTTGGGGTTTGGCATCAGGCCGCGGGGCCCGAGCACGCGTCCTAGGCGTCCGACCTGAGCCATCAGATCCGGCGTGGCGATGGCGACGTCGAATGCCAGAAAACCCTCTTTCTCGATTTTGAGCACTAGATCGTCCGCTCCGACGATGTCGGCACCTGCGGCACGCGCCTCGGCGGCCTGCTCGCCGGCGGCAAAGACAGCGACGCGTACGAGCCGCCCGCTGCCGGCCGGCAACGAGAGCGAGCCGCGGACAATCTGGTCGGCGCGCCGTGGATCGACGCCGAGTCGCGTGGCCAGCTCGATCGTCTCGTCGAACCGGGCCTTTGCGAGGCTCTTGACCAGTTCCAGAGCCTCGACAGGCGAATAGAGACGCTCGCGCTCATAGCCCTTCAACGCTTCGGCGTACCGCTTTCCCTTGTTCACTTGCGGAGCTCCCTTCGACGTGACGCGCCGCCCGACTGCGAGACGGTAGTCACTTGCTGACCGCGATGCCCATGGAGCGAGCGGTGCCCGCCACCTGGTGCTTAGCGGCCTCGAGATCGTTGGCATTGAGGTCCGGCATCTTCTTCGAGGCAATCTCGGCGACCTGGTCGTCGGTGATCGAGCCGGCGGACTCCCGCCCGGCGAGCTTGCTCCCCTTTTCGAGACCGGCCGCCTCCCGGATGAGGAACGTCGTCGGCGGTGTCTTCAACACGAAGGTGAAGGAGCGATCCTCGTAGATGGTGATCTCGACGGGGACGATCGTGCCTCGTTGGTTCTCGGTCGCAGCGTTGTACTGCTTGCAGAACTCCATCGTCTGCACGCCATGTGGACCGAGGGCCGTCCCGACCGGGGGTGCCGGCGTGGCCGCTCCCCGGGCAGTTGGATCTTTACGATGGCGGCGACGCGACGACGTGCCATGAAGGTTCTTCCTCTTTCTTTCTCTGCCAGGCGCTCAGAGCTTGGCTACCTGGCTGAACTCGAGCTCGACCGGGGTCTCGCGACCGAAGATGTTGACGAGCACCTTCAGCTTAAGCTGGTCCTCGTTGATCTCGGCAATCTGGCCGGAGAAGTCGGCGAACGGACCCTCCTTGACTCGAACCGTGTCGCCGACCTGGTGCTCGAGGCGCGGCTTTGAGCGGTGCTTCTGGCCCTCGACCCCCTCCGGCCGGACCTGGAGAATCGCCTCGACCTCGGCTCGTGGCAACGGTGTCGGCTTGGTGCCCGGACCCACGAAGCCTGTGACTCCGGGCGTCTGACGGATGACCGACCAGGAATCGTCGTCGAGGTCGCAACGGCACAGGAGATAGCCCGGGAAGACCTTCCGCTGTACGAACACCCGCTTGCCGCCTTTGATCTCGGCGACTTCCTCCATCGGGATCACGACCTCGAAGATCCGGTCCTCCATGTTCATCGACGAGATTCGGCTCTCGAGATTCGACTTCACCTTGTTCTCGTAGCCGGCGTAGGTATGCACGACGTACCAGAGACCCGGCCGGTCATACGGGCTGGGCTCGGCGATCACGACCTCGTCGTTGTCTCCTTGCGAAGGCAGCTCGTACTCGAGCAGGTCGAAGCTGCTCGACTTCGGACCGGCCTCGACCGTCTCTTCGGATGTTCGCGGCTGTTCGGGTGCGCTCGGGCCTTCAGACGAGGTGCCCTCAGCCTTGAACTCTGGATGGATCGCACTCACGTCGTCGTCTCCGGGGCTGTCTTCGTCACTCACGAGCCGAAGAGAAAGAGCACGCCCTTGGCGAACCCGTAGTCGAGGCCGAAAACGAGGCTGACCATGAACACGAGGGTCACGAACACGACGATGGTGTACTTGACAACCTCTGGGCGGTTCGGCCAGGCAACCTTGGCCAGCTCGTTGCGAACCTCACGCGCGAACTCGACGACCCTCTCGGGAAGCCCCGGTCGATCAGGGGTGGGCGGCCGCCGTGTCGCGGTGGGAGGTGGCCGCCGACCAGGCGCCGGCGCGCCTTCCTCGTCAACCTGGCCCTGTCGCTGCAGGAGACGCTTCGTTTGTCTGTTCACGCAACAATCCTCGGCTCGAAAGAGCAGTGAGCAGGGCAGGAGGGACTCGAACCCCCAACCGCCGGTTTTGGAGACCGGTGCTCTACCAATTGAGCTACTGCCCTCCGGGCCGGGGTCGTGGCCCGCCACTAACTGAGCACCGGTCACCCCGGGTCGGCATCACGATAGCACCACGGGCCGAAGTCTCCGCAGGCGGCCCCGGTGAACGACGGTCACGGCGACGATCGCCGCGGCCGGCGCAGCGAAGGCCCCGACGTAGACGAGCCGACGACCGGTGAGGACAGAACGGATGACGCGCCGCTGGGCGGCCGCCTCTAAGGCTCCGAGCACGTCGACCACGGCGCCAGGCGGTGGTTCGATCCTGTAGGACCGCAACTGGTTGAGGAGCCGGAGCAGCTTGCGATATCTCGCTAGCTCGGATTGGCACCTGAGGCAGCCCCCAACGTGCTGGACGACGACCTCGGCAGCCGGAGAGCCTCCATCGAGGATCGACGGCAGGACGAGGGCGACCTCGGCACACGAGACGCTGGCACAGGAGACGCCGTCCTCGGGGACCCGGTCGCCGGTGACCCGGGTCCGGGAAGCCTCCAGGGCCGCGCTTGCTGCGAAAAGAACGTGTTCAAACCGCGGCTGCATGGCTGGCCGCCTCTTCAGAGTGGAGCTCGCAGCGGATACTCACGTCGACTCGGGAGCCAACCTCGGAGCGAGCACGAACCTCCGACCCGTCCCTAACTCCGGCGGGGACCCGTGGACGCTGTCTCTGGCGGCTCAGCCCGCCCGCAGCGCCGGCCGGCGCGAACAATTGCTCGCGGAGGCGGCGGCGAGCCCGGTGGAGGCGGACCTTGGCCGCGGTCTGGCTGATGCCGAGCTCACGAGCGATCTCCTCGTGCGCCAGGTCGTAGACGTCCCTGAGCACGACCACCATCCGCATCTGGTCTGGAAGATCCGCGAGTGCCTCCACGAGACGCTCACGATCGTCGGCCGTTCCGGCCGCGGTCTCGGGATCGCGCTCCGAGCGCGTCTCAAGAACCTCGAGATCGTCGTCGAGCTCGACGTGCGAAGTCCGCCGACGCTTTGCGACGAGGGTGGCCGAGCAGTTCACAGTGATGCGATGCAGCCATGTCCCGAAAGCAGAGTCGCCCCGGAACTTGCCTAGCTTGCGGAAGGCGCGCAGGTACGTCTCTTGCAGCACGTCGCGCGCATCATGCTCATTGCCCACGAGACGCAGAGCGAGGGCGTAGCAGTCAGTCGAGGTGGCGCGCACCAAGCACTCAAAGGCCGCCCTGTCCCCGTGTCGGGCAAGCTCGACGAGGTAGACGAGGTCGTCGGCCTCGCGGTTCAGCGCGTTTCCTTGTGAACTGTGTGCTGCCGATCGAACTGGCAGTACTTCTTCATCTCGATCCGCTCGCGGTCGTTCTGCTTGTTCTTCATCGTGATGTAGTTCCTGCGCTTGCAGACTTCGCAAGCGAGGGTCACCTTCACTCGCTTCTCGTTCTTGGCCACGTGCTGCTCCTCTGCTCCCACTCCCGGTAGCGGCGGCCGGACTCGAACCGGCGACCCCACGATTATGAGCCGTGTGCTCTCACCAACTGAGCTACGCCGCCGCGGAGCCCCCTGTCGGAATCGAACCGACGACACCAGCCTTACCATGGCTGTGCTCTGCCGACTGAGCTAAGGGGGCGGTGCCAGTCACCATCGGCTGGCGCTGCCGCGACGGTCGATCATATCCGCGACGGGCCGGAGAACCCAGCGGGCGCGTCATTACGATGCACCGCGTGGACATTCGCCGAGCGAACCTGGCCGACGCCGAGGCCATCCGTGAGATCTACAACATCGAAGTGGCCGGTTCGACTGCCACGCTCGATCTGGTCCCGCGCACACCTGAGGAGCAGGCAAGCTGGATGGTCGCTCACTCGGGCGTCTACCCGGTCATCGTCGCCGACGACGGCGGCCAGGTGATCGGCTTTGCGTCTCTTTCGCCGTACCGGCCGCGGCCGGGCTACGCGACGGCCGTCGAGGACTCGATCTACGTCACAGCAGAGCATCGAGGCAAGGGGGTCGGCCGCGCCCTGCTCAACGAAGCCGTCGTAATGGCCCGGACCCACGGTTTTCATTCCGTCGTCGCTCGCGTCAGCGCTACCCAGCAAGCGTCGGTGGCACTCCATCAAGCCTGCGGCTTCGACCTCATCGGCGTCGAGCGGGAGATCGGCCGCAAGTTCGGCCGTTGGGTGGACGTGGCTCTCCTGCAGCGCCTCCTATGATCAGTCAGCCGGCTGCCGAAGCGGCACAGCGGCCGGGAAGCTGACGAGGGACGTGACGACATGCCCCGACTGCCTCGAGGAGGCCGCGTCGCCCGGCGTCAGGTTGGACGCCTCAAGCCTGCGGTACCGCCGGCACGCGGCTGTCCTCGTCTGTGTTCAGTGCCCTCCTGACTCTCATCACGAGCGGGATGGCAAGGACGAGGAGCATGGCGAGCGAGGCGAGGGCGATGAGGATCGGAGTGGCCTCGCCGAACTGGAGGACGAGCGCTCCCGCTCCTGGGAGGCCGAGGAAGCAGGCCACGGTCGACAACACGATCAACAAGACTCTGAGACGGTGCTCCGCGATCGTCGCGAGGACCACCATGGACCACGCGACATACCAAGGTTGTACTGCAGGTCCGAGAAGGACGACCACGAGGAGCGTCAAGCCGATCGCCCGCATGGTCGTGGCTTCGGTCGCCCGCCATAGCAGACGCAGCACGATCGCCCCTGCGACCAGCAACCCGATGTCTCTCGCCCCGCTCAGGAGCACTTGTTGATGGTCGCCGAGCCCGAGCAGCTCCAGCAGCTTCGCTGAGCACAAGCCTGCGATCGTCGGAGGATCGCTCCAGGACCTGACCGTTGCGCTGTTGCCCAGCGCTGTCACCCAACCCCACCCGAGCCCGACCATCTGCGACACCGCCGCCATGACGACGAGACCGAGCCCTGTCGCCATGGCGGTCGGTCTGAGCCGGGACTTCCACGACGCGTCGTTGCCCAGCCAGCCCCAGCCGATGTAGACGACGCCAACGAAGGCCGGGATCTTGATCATCGCCCCGACCGTGCACAGCAGTACCCCGACAACCGGCCGCCCCTCACGTGCTAGCCAGAGCCCGGCCAGGAGGAAACCGAGCATGTACGCGTCGTTGTGTGCGCCCGCTATCAGGTGCAGCACCACAAGGGGGTTCAGCACGGCGAGCACGAAAGCGACCGAGGGATCCCGGCCGTACGAGCGCGCCAGTCGTGGCAGGAAGACACCGATCATCACGACTCCGACAAGCGCGAGCAGACGGAAGCCGACGACGGCCAGTAGCTCGTTGTGGTGGACCACGGTGGCGTTCACGCCTGCGAGCCAGAGGAACACGGGCCCGTATGGTGAGGTCACGTCGGCCCACAGCTTGTCGACCAGCCCGGAGAAGGCGTTCACCCCGAGCACCGCGGGCCCGAACAGGTAAGGGCTGATCCCGCGGCTCATCATCTCGCCCTGGGCCGCGTAGCTGTACGAGTCCCGGCTGAACAGCGGCGCGACCACGAGAAGCGGGGCCGTCCAAGCGGCGAAGACAGCCACGAAGGACCGAAGTGGCAAGCCCCGGTGGCGGCGCGCAATGCGGATCAGGGCGATCCATGCCTGCAACATGAGCACCATGCCCCCGTAGACGGCGACGAGGCCGATGAACAGGTTCTTGTCCGCGGGCAATGGCGCGCCGGCGACCACCGGCGGCGGGGGGATGCCGAAGTACCACGGGTGGCACACCGTGATCGAGCCCGGCTCGATGCCCGAGCAGGACTTCCAAGTGAATGGGGAGCTCGGCAACGAGGCGCCCCAGGCGATGGCGATGGCGCTGACGAACCCCACGATCGCCGGCGCTGCCAGCAACCGTGCGACCGGCGTCTCGCCCCGCACGTACGGCCGCACGTCGCCAAGCGGCGTACGCATGCGGGCAAGGAACCCGACCGCCCGATCGACCTGCCCCCCGGCACGATCGATCAGCCCGCTCAGCCGACCGAAGAAATGACGGGCGTGCTCAGGCCCAGAACTTCCTGCCTCGGGGTCACGCTCGAAGGTCCTCGACGCCGTCATGGCGCGTCCTCTCGGTCTTCCTATGCGGAGCGATCCTACCCAAGGGCCCCGACGCGGGACGTCGCTGCCGTGAGGTTGCACGACACAAGCACACGAGCGGGAATTGGCTACGGTCGGGTCGTGCTTCGAAAGCCAGCCGCGGTGGTGAGAAACCTTTCACGCCGAAGCCTGCCTGATCCACGATGACGCGGGCTCGGCAGATCCACTGGATCGAGAGGCGGGACGCCGTCGCCGTTGCGGTACTGCTCGGCATCCCGGTGGTCGTGCTCTCCATTGCAGCGCTCGCGGGCTACCCGCTGCTCACCGGCGACGACCTGACCCAGAACTACCCCCTCTCGGTGCTGTCAGGCCAGTTCATTGCCCACGGCCGGCTTCCGGTTTATGACCCCTATCTCTGGTCCGGAACTCCTCTGCTCGCCGGGACGAGCGCTCACGCACTACTCCCGAGCACGTTGCTGTTCGCCTTCCTGCCGCACCTCACCGCTTGGGTCCTGGCGGAGGCGCTCACGCTCTCAGCCGGAGCCATCGGTGGATTCGTGCTCCTACGGCGCAACAGGTGCCGGACGCTGGCCGCCGCGCTCGGGGGCGCCAGTTTCGGGCTCGGCGGCTTCGTGTCGTCACAGATCGTCCACATCGATTTCGTGGCCGCCTCGGCGTCGCTCGTCTGGTGCCTCGTCGCCCTGGACGGGATCGGCCGCGACAAACCCAGGCTCCGCGCGCCCTGGGCCTTGATCTTGGCGGTCGCCCTCGGGTGCATCGGCTTGTCGGGCAGCCCTGACATTGTGATCGACACGCTCGTCGCAGTCGTCGTCTACGGCGGTCACCTGCTGGTCACCGAAGGTGGTCCCCGACTTGCGCGCCTCGGCTGGGCCGTTGGCGGCGGCGTCACGGGCTTGCTGGTCAGTGCCGTCCAGTGGATCCCGACCGCTGAGTTCCTCGCAGTCACAGAGCGCGCCCACGCAAGTTACACATTTGCGTCTTCGGGCTCGGTCTCGCCGGCCGAGCTGCTCGTGTCGCTCGTGCCGCACGTTCTGGGCGGCGGTCCGATCGGTCTCGAGACGTACACCGGGCCTTACAACCTTGCAGAGCTGGACGCCTACTGTGGGATCCTCTCTCTGGTCGCCATCGTTGCGCTCGTGTCCAGATGGCGTTCCGAGCACGCGAGGCATTGGCGTGTGTGGTACCTCGTCGGGGGCATCGGCCTGCTGCTGGCACTCGGAGCCAACACTCCACTCGAGCACCTGCTCATCCACCTCCCCGTCGTGGGTGAGCAGCGGCTCCCGAGTCGTGCACTCGTTCTCTTCTCGCTCGCGGCGTCGATGCTGCTCGGCCACTGGATCGAAGATCAGCTCGCGACCGAGCCCGGCCGCGCGAGCCCGGCCGTCGTGGCAAGCGGCATGGTCGCGCCCGTCGTCGTGATGGGTCTCGTTGCCGCCACCGCCTTGTCCGCCAAGCCCTACGGGGGACTACTCCACGCGCTCGCGGGTTCGGGCTGGTCATTGCGGGTCATCGCCCCTTACCTCGTCGTCAGCGCGGCCATAGCGCTGGCCGCAAGCGCCATCGTGATCCTCGGTCCCTCCTGGCCGCGCCGGCGCGTCGCGTCAGCGATCGCGACTCTCGTCATAGCCGACCTCCTCTTGTTCACCGCGAACCAGTCTTCGCTCGCGCCCGCGCGCGCTTCCGCACTCGGCAGTGACAACTCGTTGCAAGCCGAACTTGCCGCGCGGCTCGGCGCCAGCGGGCGCTATCTCATCGTCGACCCGGCGCGCTCGGCCGGCATCGCTCTCAACCAGGTCGGGGCACCTGACTCCAATGTGCTGTCCGGCCTCGCCAGCGCTCAAGGGTACGGCTCGCTCACCTGGGCACCTTATGCGTCCTCAACCGGGACCCATACCCAAGATGACCTCGATCCTGCGGCGTTGACGTCGGGGGTCTTCGACTCTCTCGACGTACGGGTGCTGCTCACGGTTCCCGACGAGCTTTCCGTTGGTCGAGAGCACGCCGGGGTATTCCAGCCCGGTACCAACACGCTGCCTGGCCTCGCCGCTCCCGCGATATCCGGTGTGGGGCCCGTCCCGTCGCCGATCGATCTCCGGGCCGGCCAAACCGCAAGCCGATGGTTCGGCAGGGAACTTGTCCCAAGAACGGTCACCCTCGAGCTCTCCGGGCCCCGGGTCTCACCCAAGGGCTTGGCCGCGCTCGGACGCGATGTTCGTCTCGTGCGGGTGACGGGAAGAAGTGAGACCCCCAAGACAGCGCGGGTCGTGATCGACAGACCGGGCTCGCAGGAGGTCGTCGTCAGTTTCGGGGCCTCGCTCGCCTCGGTCGGCCTGGTGACGGACAACCGGCTCGGTGTCTCGGTGCGGATCGCCTTGGTCGTGATCACGACACGCTCCGGCACTTCCTACGGCCTCGATGGGCCGCTCTCCGCCGACCTGACGGCTCCGCACTGGCTGGCTGCTGGGACGATCGGGCCATTCGTCGTGTTCTCGAACCGGCGGGCCCGCGGCTCGTTCTGGCTGGCGGGATCGAGCGGCGACAGCAGTGGCCTTCAGGTTCGTGTCGTCAGGTCCTCGCCCTGGACGCCGAACGAGACCGTGGCCGTGACCTCGGCGGCCGCTGCCACGATCGTCAGGTCGGTCACAGACATACCCGGTTGGAGCGCGGTAGGCAGCCACGACGGACGGGCCGAAGCGATCACCCTGCACCGCCACGGCCTCGTGCAGTCCTTCGGCGTACCCAGAGGAACGACACTGGTCACCTTCACCTACGCGGCCCCCGGACTTGGAGCGGGGCTTGCCGCATCGGGGTTGGGCATCGCGGGGATTCTCGTCCTCGGCCTTGCCGCCGTCGCCTTGTCCCGCCGCCGGGTCGCTGCGGTGGACTCAGGGGACGCGGCCGGCTCAGCCGGCTCGATGTGGAAGCGGAGACGGCGCGCCGGACCGGCAGCACGCGGCCACTGACGTCAGAGTCGCCAGACGGTGGGCCGGGAAGGATTCGAACCTTCGAAGGCTGAGCCAGCAGATTTACAGTCTGCCCCCGTTGTCCACTTGGGTACCGACCCGTCGGCGGACACGATAGTGGCGCGGGCCGGCTCACTTCGCAAGGCGAAGGCGTTACGAGCCTTGCTAGCGTGCGTGCGTGCCGAGCTTCGATGTCACCTCCCAGGTCGATATGCAAGAAGTGCGCAATGCAGTCGATCAGGCAAGCCGTGAGGTTGCCACCCGTTTCGACTTCAAGGACACCGGTGCGAGTGTCGAGCTGAAGGGGAACGAGATCGAGTTGAACGCCCCGACCGAGGACCGCCGACGCGCCCTCGTGCAGGTCCTCGAGGAGAAGCTGGTCCGCCGGCGCGTCTCGCTCAAGGCCGTCGCCTACGGCAAGATCGAAGAGGCGTCCAAGGGCGCTCTACGCCAGATCGCCACCCTGAACGCCGGCATATCGTCGGACCACGCCAAGAAGATCAACAAGATCATCAAGGACCTCGGCTTGAAGGGCGTCCAGTCCCAGACACAGGGCGATCAGGTCCGCGTCACCGGCAAGAAGCGTGACGAACTACAGTCGGTGATCGCAGCCCTCAAGGAACAGGACCTCGAGATCCCCCTGCAGTTCGGCAACTTCCGCGAGTGAGGCCTCAGCCGTAGTAGCCCGAGCGGACATACAGGCCAGTCACACCGAGAACGGCCAGATGGTGTCGACGTCCCGACGCGTCCGCGAACACGCCGTCGTTGCCGAAGACGACGGCCGGGCCGGGACCTTGGCCTCGACGCGCCAGGTCCGTGTTCTCGGGCAGTCCGGCCTGGCGCTCATTCCTCGCCGGGGTCGGTCATGGCGCGGCGACGGAGCTCGGCCACAACTGCAGGATCGGCCAGAGTGGTCGTGTCGCCGAGGTCGCGGCCCTCGGCGACGTCCCTCAAGAGCCGGCGCATGATCTTGCCCGAACGAGTCTTGGGAAGATCATCGGTGAAGATGATGACCCGCGGCCGGGCGATCGCCCCGATCTTCTCGACGACATGCGCGCGTAGGACCTCGGCGTGCCCGTCGCCGACTTCCAGGCCGTGCTTCAAGGTGACGAAGGCGATGATCACCTGCCCGGTCGTGGCGTCGTTGGCACCGACCACAGCCGCCTCTGCCACGCTCGGATGGTCGACGAGCGCGGATTCCACCTCAGTCGTCGAAACGCGGTGGCCCGACACGTTCATGACATCGTCGACGCGCCCGAGCAGCCAAAGGTACCCGTCGTCGTCGACCTTGGCCCCGTCGCCTGCGAAGTACCGACCCTCGAAGCGGCTCCAGTACGTCTGGCGGTACCGCTCCGGGTCGCCATAGATGCCCCGCAACATGGCCGGCCAAGGCCGCGTGAGGGTGAGATACCCACCGCCACGATCGACGGTCTTGCCGGCGTCGTCGACGACCTCGGCTCCGATCCCCGGCAATGGGAACGTCGCGCTTCCCGGCTTCAAGGTCGTCACGCCGGGCAGGGGCGAGATCATGATGGCGCCGGTCTCGGTCTGCCACCACGTGTCGACGACCGGGCAACGGCCGCCGCCGATCTGCTGCCAATACCAGATCCACGCCTCGGGGTTGATCGGCTCGCCAACCGAGCCGAGCATCCGCAGGCTCGACAGGTCGTGTGCCGCGGGGTAGTCCGTCCCCCACTTCATGAAGGTGCGAATGGCCGTCGGCGCCGTGTACAGCGTCGTGACTCCGTAGCGTTCGATGATCGACCACCAGCGATCCCGATCGGGGAAATCGGGCGTTCCCTCGTAGAGGACGCTCGTGGCCCCGTTCGCGAGCGGGCCGTAGACGATGTAGCTGTGGCCTGTGACCCACCCGATGTCAGCGGCGCACCAATAGACGTCCGTCTCGGGCTTCAGGTCGAAGACTGCCCGGTGCGTGAAGGCAACTTGGGTCAGGTAACCACCAGTGGTGTGCATGATCCCCTTGGGGCGGGCCGTCGTCCCCGATGTGTAGAGCAGGAAGAGGAGGTCCTCTGCGTCCATCGCCTCCGCTGGACTGTGCGGGTCCTGTAGGGACACCAGCTCGTGCCACCAGTGGTCCCGCCCCTGTTGCATGACGAGATTACTGGCGGAGTCGCCGAGGCGCCGAACGACGAGCACGTTCTCGATCGACCTGGCACCACTTGAGAGCGCGTGGTCGGCGTTGGCCTTCAGTTCGACTGCGTGCCCGCGTCGCCAGCCTCCGTCAGCGGTGATGAGCAGCCGGGCGCTCGCGTCCTCGATCCGGTCGCGCAGGGCGTCGGCAGAGAAGCCCCCGAACACCACTGAGTGCGCGGCCCCGATCCGTGCGCATGCCAGCATCGCGACGGGAAGCTCCGGGATCATCGGCATGTAGATGGCAACTCGGTCACCTCGCTCGACGCCCAGGGAGCGCAGGGCGTTGGCACATCGTCCGACCTCGTCGAGGAGCTGCCCATAGGTGATCGTGCGACGGTCTCCGGGCTCGCCTTCGAAATGAAACGCCACCTTGTCGCCGATGCCGGCCTCGACGTGACGGTCCAGGCAGTTGAACGCGACGTTCAAACGGCCGCCGACGAACCATCTCGCGAACGGCAGCTGCCAGTCGAGCACCTGGTCCCACTGCTCGAACCAAGTCAAAGCCCTGGCCTGCCCGGCCCAGAACTCCTCGGGGTCCGCATCAGCCTGCTCGTACATCGTCCGGTCGGACACGAGCGCCGCGCGGGCGAACTCCTCAGGCGGCGGGAATGTCCTCAACTCGGCCAGGTAGTCCTCGATCGCGGCGCCGTGTGATTGGCCCTCGTCTCCGGTCGCGTCGCTCATCACGGCCTCCCTCATGGCTGCGCCGGCACACCGATCTGCTCGGGACGAGCTGGACCTCGGCCCCACCGGCACCGGCCGCCCACCCTACCGACCGGCGGCCCGGCTGGCTGCAACAATGGAGGGCACATGCCCGAGTACGTCACGGTCGCCCGTTTGGCGGTCCCCGTCGGCTGGCGAGTGATCGTCGTGAGCGACCTCTTCCTCAGCGCGAAGCGAACTGAAGCATCCGGATCCGCGTCCGTGAAGCTCGCGCGCGCTCTCGAGCGGGCCGAAGGCCCGGGCGCAGTTGTCGTCGCCGGCAACGCGTTCGATCTCCTGGTGCCGCCCGACGGTGACCCGGCGGCGGCACTCGGAGCGCATCGGGAGCTGAGCCAGGCGCTCGACTGCTACCTGGCAACGGACCGCAGTCGCCGGGTCATCCTCCTGCCTGGCAACCGCGACCGGGCGATCCTTTACGACTCGGCGGCGAACGCCGCCGTAATCGGCGCCGGTTTAGAGGTGGCGCTCTCAGCACAGCTGCAAGTGGCGACGCCCGCCGGGCCCAAACAGGTCTGCATCGAACCCGGTTGGCGATTCGACGAGCGCAACGCGTTCGTCGACCCGACCGATCGGCGCGACACGCCCCTTGGCCACCACGCCGTGGCAGAGATCCTGCCGGCGCTCGCCGGATCCACCTCGCCGTGGCTCGCCGGCATCGACCGGCTGGCCGATCCTTCCGGCCTGCCTCGTTTCGTGGCCTCGCGCCTCACTTACCGCCGCGTCGTCCGATGGCTGTGGTGGCTGCTGGTGCCCATCGCGTTCGCACTCCTCGCGAGGCTCCCCGACTGGTGGCTCTTCGCTGTGCCGAGGAGGCTCGAGCCGTTTTCGTCCCGGCTGCTCGGGCTGGGGCTCAGCCTCGGGGCCGAGGTGATCGTGGCTGGGATCGTGCTCGCTGTCGTCAATCACCGGGTCTGGCATTCGGCCGGGCGATCGCTGCTCGGCCCACCGGCCCACCATGCCAACGACAAAGCCCGTGAAGCGTCCCGCCCGATCCTGGCCGCCGGTGGTGTTGGCCTCGTGACCGGCCATACTCTCCAACCCGAGCTTGCGAGAGTCGGCACCGGCTTTTACGCAAACTCGGGCGCGTGCGCCGAGGTAGTGGAGGAGCGAGCATCGCGGCTCGGTCTGCCTCCGGTATTCGTCCATCTGCAGCAGGTCTCATGGGTTGAGATCGAGGCGGGCGCGGAGGTACACGCAAGGCTCCTCCTCACCCGCAAGTACCTTCGCCCGGTGACGTTGCTGGAGCGATTCGCGGCAGGGCGCCTGCTACAAACCGCCGGTGAACCCGAGGTGGTCGCCTCCTTCCCGGGCGGGCGGGTGTGGCCACCGGTCGCCGACTCGGCCCGCAGCCTCAGGCGGGTGCGGCGGCTCATCGCGGCTGGTATCGCGATCCTGGGACTCACCGACTTGGTCTCGGCCGTCGTGCCACCGCAGGTCCGCGGGCGACTCCACCCGTTGCTCGGCTACATCCCCCTCGGGGTCAGCGAAGCCGCTGGTGCTCTCGTCGCGCTCGCTGGCGTCGGGCTGTTGGCAGTTGCCCGCGGCGTCAGGCGGGGCCAGCGCTCGGCTTGGCTCGTCTCGATACTGCTGCTCGCCGGCACGGTCGCACTGCATCTGATCCGTCATGGCGAGGTCATCCAGTCGAGCGCCGCCCTCGTGCTGGTGGCGGTGCTGTGGTGGGCGCGCAAGTCCTTCCGCGCGCGTTTCGACCTGCCGTCGCTTCGGGCCGGCCTCACCACCCTCCTCGGCGGCGTCATAGGGGTCACCTTCATAGGTGCGACGGTGCTCTGGAGCGTGATCCCGACCCATCGCGGCGATCGCCCCATCGCCTGGGACGAGGCCTGGTGGGCAACCGCCGGGCGCTTGGTCGGTGTTCGGACCGTGGCGCTCAATCTTCGAGTCGACGCGTTCTTGTACCCGGCTTTGCTCGCCATCGGTCTCGGGCTGGCGTCGGTTGCGCTCGTGCTGGCGTTCCGGCCCGTCGTCGACCGGCACCGCTCGACTGGTCGCACCGACACGACCGAGCGCGCTGCCGACATCGTGCGCCGCCTGGGCACGGGAACGCTCGACTACTTCGCGCTCCGAAGCGACAAGCAGGCCTTCCTCGAACGCGACGGTCTGGTGGCGTACGCGATCTACGGCGGTATCTGCCTGGTGTCCCCCGACCCGATATGCGAGCCCGAGGAGCGTGACGAGCTATGGTCCGCGTTTCGCCGTTTCGCGGACGACCGCGGCTGGTCGGTGGCCGTGCTCGGGGCCGGTGAAGAGTGGCTCGGTGTCTACCGCCGGTCCGGCATGCACGAGCGGTACATCGGTGACGAGGGTGTCGTGGATGTCCGGACCTTCTCGCTGGAAGGCGGTGCGCGCAAGGGTCTGCGCCAAGCGGTCAACAGGATCGCGACCTACGGCTACACCATCTCCTTCCACGACCCGGCCCGGATCGACCCCGAGCTCGAGAACGCCGTCAGGGCCGTCATGGTCCAAAGGCGCCGGGGTGAGGTGGAACGTGGCTTCTCGATGACGCTCGGGCGCATATTCGATCCTCGCGACCAGGGCCTCCTGCTTGCCGTAGCGCACGGCCCCGACGGCCGCCCAGTTGCGTTCTGCCAGTTCGTCCCTGCGCCGGGCATACGGGGTTACTCGCTCGACCTCATGCGCCGTGACGACGGCGAACACCCCAACGGACTCCTCGACTTCATCCTCGTCCGGACGGTCGAGCGGCTGCAGAGCTGCGGAGACGAGCACCTCGGGCTCAACTTCGCCGCCATGCGAGCCGTCCTCGCCGGTGAGGACGGAGGCGGCATCCAGCGGTGGCTCCTGAGACGGATGTCGGACTCGATGCAGATCGAGTCGCTCTGGCGGTTCAACGCCAAGTTCGGGCCGGAATGGCTGCCGCGTTACGTGGTGTGGGACGCGGCCGAGAACACCCTGCCCATGGCACTGGCCATCGCGCGGGCGGAGTCGTTCTGGGAGCTTCCCCTGATCGGAAGGTTCTTCCAACCTCCGGGCGCCGGCAACTGCGATGAGAAACTCGGCGTGTCCTCGCCCGGAGAGACGCGCTCAACACCGCCGGCGGGTCACCGCTCGGCTTGACGCGGTCTCTGCAGGGCCACGCCGAGCCCGACTCCGCAGAAGGCCTCAGAATAGGAAGCCGGCGGCCCTCACGAAGTCGACCAGCGGGGCCGGCCAGACGCCGAACACGATCGTGACCGCGACGGTGACAAAAATCGCGACCGCCGTCGGGCCCGGGACCCTGACCGGCCCGAGGTCCACGCTCCGCGGCGCCGCCCCGGCCGGCTCCAACTCTTCAGGCGGATCACCCTTGACGGGCAGCGACAGCGCGCCGTCGTCGTTCCCCGTCCCGATCGGGAGCCTGACACCGTACATGAGGAAGATGAGGCGCAAGTAGAACGCAGCGGCGATGACCGCGGACAGCATGGCGATGACGGCCAGCGCATACGAATGGGCCCGCACCGCGGCCGACACGACATACAGCTTGGCCAGGAAGCCGGTCGTGAAGGGGATCCCGGTCTGGCCGAGAAGCAGCACTGCGAACGCGAGGGCCAGCGCCGGCTGACGACGGCCGAGGCCGCGATAGACGTCGAGGTCGTGATCATGATCGCCCCGGCCGCCGACGACAGTGATCACCGCGAAGCTCCCGATCACCAGCAACGCGTACACGAAGACGTAATAGACACTTCCGGAAATTCCCTGGCTGGTCGCAGCCGCAAGGCCGACGAGGATGAACCCGGCGTGATTGATCGAAGAGTACGCGAGCATCCGCTTCACATCGCGTTGCACAAGACCGAGGATCGCACCGAGCAGCAACGTGAGGATCGCCAGCGCCCACAACAGCGGTTGCCAATCCGTGCGAAGCACCCCGAACGTGGAGAAGAAGACGCGCAGCAGCGCCGCGAAGCCACCGGCCTTCGCGAGGGCGGTCATGAACCCGGTCGCGGGCGTGGGGGCGCCCTGGTAAACGTCCGGCGTCCACATGTGGAACGGCACGGCCGACACCTTGAAGCCGAAACCGACGAGCAACAGACCGAGCCCGGCGAGGAGGACGCCATTGGACGTGACGATGTTGGTGCTCAGGTAGGACGCTATCTGAGGGAGGTTGGTCGACCCTGTTGCCCCGTACACGAGCGCGATCCCGTAGACGAAGATGGCCGAGGAGAACGCGCCGAGGACGAAGTACTTCATGGCGGCCTCGCCCGAGTCGCGGCGCCTCAAGTCCATTCCGGCCAGGATGTAAAGCGGGATCGACATGATCTCGAGGGCGACGAAGATGAGGATCAGGTCGTTCGACGAAGCCATGAGCATCGCGCCCGAGCCTGCCAGCAGCGCCAGCACGTGGTACTCGGGCCCCTCTATCCCCTCCCGGACCAGGAAGTCGTTGGCAACCGCCGAGGCGAGTATCAAGATGCACGACACGAGCACCAAGAACGCGATCGCGAAGCCGTCGACCGCCACGGAGTCCGCGATCGTGGTGAACGGCCCACGCGCTTGCACATCACGCCAGATCACGAGCGAAGCGACGAGCGCCCCGGCCGCGATCGTGCCGGAGCCGACCGAGTAGAAGGCCGTCGGCACCTTCGCGAAGACGAGCTGGCCGGAGACGAGCAGAACGAGCGCTCCACCGATGAGTATCAGCTCGGGGAGGATCGCCACATAGTTCACATGCGGCGTGACAAAGGTCGCCGGGACAACCGAGCCGGACAGAATGGACAAGGCGGCGACCAGGCTCATTGGTGCGCTCCGCTGGACCGCACAGCCACTCCGGGCGATCCGACTTGCGGCGGACGCTGGTGCGCCACGACCTCGACGTGCGTGACGACCTGGGTCACCGACGGGCCGATGCGACTCAACAGCGGCCCCGGGAAGATGCCCAACAGCACGATCAGTATGACGAGCGGAGCCAGGGTGAGTCCCTCACGCCAGGAGAGGTCGCGGATCGCGCCCGGCTCGATGGTGGGCTTGCCCTGGAAGGCCTGCTGGTAAGCCCACAGGAGATAGACCGCCGCCAGGACGACACCCGCGGTCGCCACCACTGCCCACCACCGGTGGGTGAGGAACGTCCCGGCGAGAATCAGGAACTCCCCCACGAAGCCGTTCAGCCCCGGCACACCGATCGAAGCGAGCATGACGACCGTGAACGCCCCCGCCAGCACCGGCACGCGACGCTGCAGGCCGCGCATCTCTCTGACCGAGAAAGTGCCGAGACGCCTGTAGAGCAGCGCGATGAGGATGAACAGCGCCGCCGTATAGAGGCCGTGGTTGACCATCTGCAGGACCGCGCCCGTCAACGCCTCGCGGCTGAGGGCGAACGCACCGATCACGATGAAGCCGAGGTGCGCCAGTGACGAGTACGCGACGAGGCGCTTCAAGTCACGCTCCACCGCCGCCACGATGGCGCCGTAGATGATGCCGATTGCCCCAAGGCTGAGCAACAAGGGCGCCAAGGTGACGACCGCCCTCGGGAACAAGGCCAGGTCGAAACGGATGATGCCGTAGGCGCCGAGCTTGGCCATGACCCCGGCGAGAAGGAGCGAGCCCGCCGCGGGCGCCTCGCGATAGGCATCCGGTGACCAGGTGTGGAACGGGAAGAGGGGCATCTTCACTGCGAAGGCGGTGGTGAACGCCAGGAAGAGGAGGACACCGGCGGTCCCAGACAGGCGCGTGTCGGTCAGCGCCCGAACGTCGAAGGTCGTCACTCCGCTCTGCGAGGCGTGCATCGAGACGAGCGCCAGGATCCCGACGAACAAGAAGGCGGACGCACCAAGGGTGTACAGGAAGAACTTGCCAGCCGCGTACCCACGCCGCTCGTGGCCCCACCCGGCTATCAAGAAGTACACCGGCACGAGAGTGAGCTCGAAGAACACGAAGAAGAGCAGCAGGTCAAGGGCGAGGAAGCCTCCCAGGCATCCCGCTTCGAGCACGAGGATCCAGGCCACGAACGACTTGTCCCCTGCTCTGTCGCCCGAAGCCGCAAGAGCGATCGGGAACAGCAGCGCGCTCATCAGCACGAGGAAGAGCGAGATACCGTCCATCCCGAGGCTCCAGGAGATCCCAAAGGCGGCAATCCACTGATGACTGGAAACGAACTGGTAGCCCCCGTCGCCGGCGGTGAAGGCCACGGTCGCCGCCGAGGCGATGCCGAGCACCGCGAGCGACGCGACGAAACCAACCACCTGCACGGCCCGACGCTGAGCGCTCGGGATCAGGACGACGACAACCGCCGCCGCGGCCGGTAGCAGGATGAGCGTCGTGAGGTAAGGGAACGTGCTTGTCATGATGCCCTCGTCAACACGTAGGCGAGGACCAGCACGAGGCCTGCAGCCAGCCCGAGCGCGTAATTGCGGACGTAACCGGTCTGAACCTTGCGTACCTGGCGACCCGTGTTGCGCACGAGCCAGGCGAACCCGTTCACCGCGCCATCTATCCCCTTCGCCTCGACGACCGACGAGGTCTCGATCGCGACGCCGGTCGACGTGCGTGCGATGAACCGGTCATAGGCCCAGTCGACGTACCAGGCGCGCTGGAGGAAGACCGGCTCGAATGCGGGTCGCTCCGACGTACGACCCCATACGGCGACCGCCAGGCCGACTCCGAGCACAGCGAGGATGGCGTCGACCAACGCGAAGGTCCACACGCCTGCGAGGCCCCAGTGGTGCTGGAACAGACGCGAGGCGAACACGGGGCTCAACCACCGGTCGAGGAAGTCGAGGTCGGGATGGATCGGCAGATTGATGAGCCCGCCGAGCACCGACAGGGCCCCGAGCACGACCAGGGGAACCGACATCACCCACGACGGGTCATGTGGGCTGCGACCGGCCGTGTCGCCGGTCTGCCTGGCCTCGACCCACCGCTGCTGGCCCTGGAACACCAGCAGATAGGCGCGCCCCAGGTAGTAGGCCGTGAGCACGGCCGTCAACGCACCGACCGCCCACAACCCCGGGCTGAACGCATATCCGTTCAAGAGCACGTCGCCCTTGGACCAGAAGCCCGAGAGCACCGGAACACCGCCGATCGAGAACCATCCGATGAAGAACGTCACCGCGGTGATCGGCATCAGCCGCGCGAGGGCCCCCATCGTCTTCACGTCCTGATCGTCGTTCATCGCGTGTATGACCGAGCCGGCCCCCAAGAACAAGAGAGCCTTGTAGAACGCGTGCGTGAGCATGAGGAAGATCGCGGCGTCGTACGCGCCGATGCCCGCAGCGAGGAACATGTAGCCGAGCTGTGAGATGGTCGAGTACGCAAGGATCTTCTTGATGTCGTTCTGCGCGCACGCGATCGTCGCCCCGAGCAGTGCCGTCGTAGCTCCGACGATCGCGACGACGTGTGCGGCGTCCGGCGCCCGGTACAGGATCGGATTGATCCGGCACATGAGATAGACGCCCGCGGTCACCATCGTCGCGGCGTGGATGAGCGCCGAGACCGGTGTCGGGCCTTCCATCGCGTCGGCGAGCCACGGATAGAGCGGGATCTGGGCGGACTTGCCCACAGCGCCCGCGAACAACAGGATCCCGATGGCCACGAGCGAGGGCTCCCCGACGCTGCCGAGGTGGGCGAAGACTGCGTGGTAGTCGAGGCTCCCGGTGCGCTCGTAGATGAGGAACAACGCCACAAGGAACGCCGCGTCGCCGATGCGATTGAAGATCATCGCCTTCTTGGCGGCGCTCGACGCGCTGTCGCGTTCGAACCAGAAACCGATGAGGAGGTACGAGCAGACACCAACACCCTCCCATCCGAGGAACAGCAGCAAGAAGTTGTCCGCCAGCACGAGCAGCAACATCGCGGCCACGAACAGGTTCAGGTACAGGAAGAACTTCGGGAAGTCCTCGTCGTGCTCCATGTAGCCGATCGAGTAGAGGTGGATGAGGGCGCTCACACCGGTCACGAACGCCGCCATGGTCATCGACAGCGGGTCGACGAGCAGACCCATGTCGACGTGCAGGTGGCCCGCAGAGATCCACGTGAACCAGGTCTGGGTGTAGGACCGGCTGTTCGCCGGCAACCGGAACAAACCGATGAACACCACGACGGTGGCGACGAACGAGGCTGCCACCATCAAGGTCGCGACCCAGCCGGCGCGCGGGTTGGCCAGCTTGCGGCCTGAGAGCAGCAGGATCACGAAGCCTGCGAGCGGGAGCAGCGGGACGAGGAACGCGACGCGGAGCATGGGAGCGGTCAGCCCTTCATTCCGTGTATGTCATCCGCCGTCGCCCCGGGACGTCGCCGGTAAATCGAGACGATGATCCCGAGCCCCACGACCACCTCGGCAGCCGCCACGACGAGCACGAAGAACACCGCTGTCTGACCGGCGATGTCGTTCAGTCGCCGGGCGAAGGTCACGAACGTGAGGTTCGCGGCGTTCAGCATCAATTCGACGCACATGAACATCACGAGCACGTTTCTGCGAATGAGCAGACCGACCGCACCGATGGTGAACATCACCGCTGCGAGCGTCAAGTACCAGGAGGCGGCGACGGTCATGGCCCCCTGACCTCCATATCGGCGAGCTCGCCACCGCCTCGCTCACCGCCGCCTGGCCCGCCGCCGGCTGGCTCGCCACCGCCAGTCCCTGTGTCGACGGTCCCCGTTTCGACGTCGTCCGGCGCAGTGGCCGCTGGGTCGCCGGTCTCGCCGTCGGGCTCCCCGGCCGGCGCACCGTCCTCACCGAGCGCTCGGCGGGGCCGACGCGCTGCAGCACGACGGCGCCGACGACGGCAACGACAAGCAGGGCGGAGGTCACCTCGAAGGCCAGCAGGTATGTCGTGAATATCGAACGGCCGATCAGCCCGACGTTGTCGGCTGGGCTTCCTATCGCCCCGCTCACCGACTGTGCACCGCTGGGCCACCGGCCTCGCGCCAGGAGGAGCACTTCTGCCAGCCCGAGGACCCCGAGGCAGATGGCGACGGGCCGCTGGGCCGGGAGCGGGTCTCGCTGAATGGCCTCTCTCTGGTCAACACCGAGAAGCATGATGACGAACAGGAACAGCACAACGATCGCACCGGCATAGACGATTACTTGCACGGCGGCGAGGAATTGCGCATCCTCCTCGACAAAAAGCACCGCCACGCCGAACAGCGTCATCACCAGCATGAGAGCGGAATGGACCGGGTTGCGTGCCAGCACCACGCCGAGCGCGCCGAGGACGCAGATGGCAGCGGCTATCACGAAAGTGATCGCGTCGGGAATGGTGGCAGCGAGTACGTAGGTCACGTGCCGCGCACCCTGCCCCCGAAACGACGCGAGATCTTGTCCCGCTCGACCCTCCGTATTGAGATGTTCCCCGTGGCCACGTCATCGCGGTTGCCGCTCTGGCCGCCCTCCGGCGCACGGACGCCATAGCCGAGCTCACCCGACCACTGCGCTGCGCCTTCATATTCGACCGCGCCCGATGGCGACGTCGCCCGCATCCAGCCAGAGGTGTAGTCGCCCTCACCCGGTCGCCAGTCCTCCCACGGGAGCTGACGCGGGAGGCCGTCGTTGTCGACCACCAGCTCATCTTTGGTGTAGATGGCGTCGGAGCGGTTCGTAAAGGAGAACTCGAACATCTTCGACTCGGTGATCGCTTCGGTCGGGCAAGCCTCGACGCACAGGTCGCAGTGGATGCAGCGCAGGTAGTTGATCTCGTAGACGAACCCGTACCGTTCGCCCGGCGACACCGGCGCCTCGGGCGGGTTGTCACGACCGCGCACGTAGATGCAGTCCGCCGGGCACACAGCCGCGCACAGCTCGCAGCCGATGCACTTCTCCATCCCGTCCTCGTAGCGGTTGAGGACGTGGCGACCATGAAGCCGAGGCGGTTTGGCCACCTTTTCGCCGGGGTACGGCGTTGTAACCCTCGGTTCGCCGACCTGCTTCAAGGTCACGGCGAAACCACCGAGGAACCCGAGCGACATCTTCTCCCGCGGCGCTCGCGCCATCATCCACCTCCGTCGGGCTCGCGAACCGCCCGCAGGTGGGAATCAGTGGCGGTCCGTTGCCGCCCAGGTGCGTTCTCCCGCAGCGTCCCCTGGCGCCCACGCCCGACAAGGACCGCCTGCCAGAGAGCGCTCCCCACGATGGCAAAGCCGAAGAAGACCCCGAGGCCCCAGACTGTTCCGACCCGAAAAGCCGCCACTACAAGGAGCCATCCGAGCGAGAGCGGGATGAGGACCTTCCACCCGAGCTCCATGAGCTGGTCATAGCGAAGCCGGGGCAGGGCGGCGCGTATCCAGACGTAGACGTACATGAACACGACGGTCTTGCCGGCGAACCACACGATCGGCCACAGCCAGCGGAGGAAGTGGAAGCCGGGGCCGTCCGGGCCACCGAAGAACAGCGTCACCATCACGGCCGACATCGTGATCGTGTTCATGAATTCGGCCAGGTAGAACAGGGCGAAACGCAGTGACGAGTACTCGGTGTGGAACCCACCGACGAGCTCCTGCTCACCCTCGGTCAGATCGAAGGGCGGGCGGTTGAGCTCCGCGGTCACAGCGATCGCGAACAGCGGGAACGGCAGGATGCCGAGGCGGAAGATGTTCCAGTGGAAGAAGCTGGCGGCCTGGGAGTCCACGATCGCCCGTGTCGAGAGTGAATGCGTGACGATGACCACCATGGCGATGGTCAGGCCCATAGCGGCCTCGTACGAGATCATCTGCGCGGATGCCCGGATCGATCCGAGGAGCGGGTACTTCGAGCCGGATGACCAGCCCGCCAGCATCGTCCCGTAGACCGACACCGAAGACAACGCGAGCAGGAACAAGATGCCGATCGGGGGATCGGCCACCTGCAGCTCCACGACGTGGTGGGCGATAGTCACGACGCCACCCACCGGGACGATCGTGAAGATCAACAGGGCCGGCAACAATGCCAGGTACGGCGCCAGCCGGAACACGAAACGGTCCGCCTGGTCGGGCAGCAGGTCTTCCTTGAAGAACAGCTTGATACCGTCGGCGAGCGTCTGGAGAATGCCGTAGGGACCTGCACGGTTCGGTCCCACTCTGTTCTGCATGTCGGAGATGACCTTGCGCTCGAACCAGATCGCCAACATCACCGCGACAAGGAGCACACCGAACGCGACGATCACCTTGACCGCGACGATGATCACAGCGCCGAGGTCGACTCCGTGAGCGAACAGCGGATCGGGCATCAGGTCACCTTCTCCAGGTCGACCTCGAACCCCGCAACAGAAGAGTCGACGAGTGCGGAGGCACTCGTCTCGTCAAGAGGGGCCGCATTGAACTGAAGGAAAGCCACGCCACTCGGGACGCCCGCGTCGCCGACCGCAGCAACCACGAGCTCGCCACGAGGCGAGCGCACTCGCACCTCGTCACCGGGCTGGACGCCGAGCTGCTCCATCGCCTGCGGCGCGAGGCGCAGCTCCTGGGATTGGGCCAGCGGCGCTAACGACTCAGCTGACTGGACGAGCGTTCCGTGGTCGTAGAGCCCACGCCGAACGACCAGACGCCAGGAGCGCTCGTCGACGCGCTGGAGCGGCGCGGAGGCTGTCCACGCGTCTGGGTCGAACCGAAGAACGCTGGGCCGCCGGTTGCCGCCGGGCGCAGTGGCAGCGGGAGGCGCACCCTCGTCCACGTCGCCTGACTCGACGCCGGATGACATCGCCGCCCCTGCTGCGAGCGGCGCGCCTTGCTCGGAGACTGAGTCGATCCCGGGTGTCGCGACCGGGTCGAGCCTCCGCGGGAGCCGGGTGAGCTGCACAGACGCGGCTTTGAGCGGGATGACGATGCCGTCGGCCGCCTCGTGCGCAGCGAGAGCGGTGACCGTGCAACCCGAATGTGCCGGGGCGACCCGCTCGATCTCGGCCCAGATCCCTTCCAGAGACTCGAAACCGAGATCGGCTCCCAGGCGATCCGCCAGCTCGGTTGCGATGACCCAATCGGCACGGGACACCCCGGGTGGCACAACCTTGGCCGCGAGTCGCGTGACTCGGCTTTCGAGGTTCGTCGTGGTTCCTCCGCGCTCCGTGTACCCCGCGGCCGGCAGCACGACGTCCGCGAGCATCGACGAGGCATTGAGCGCGGTTTCCACCACCACGAGGAAGTCGACACGCTCGAGCGCGCGGGTGGCGAGATCGCGATCGGGGAAGTCCGACAGCGGATCCGCACCAAGGAGCACGAGCGTGCTGAGCTCACCGGATGCCGCAGCCTCGAGCATCCCGGCAGTATCGAGGCCGCGTCGTGCCGGCACCGAGCCCCACTGCTCACTGAAGAAAGCGCGTCCCTCATCGAGGGTCACTCGCCCGGGAAGCAGCCCGGGAGCACACCCGAGGTCGATAGCACCGTGCACATTTGCACGCCGGAGCGCCGAGAGGAAACGGGCGGAGGGCCAGGCCGCGGCGAGCACGCTTGCCGCGGCCGCGACCTCCGCTGCCGAGCCGGCCAGTGACGGGCGACCGAGCACGACGACGACTCTCTCGCCAGGCTCTGTGGCAATCAGGGCCCGCGCGAGCTCGATCGCTTCGCCGGGCCTGTAAGGAAGCCAGGTGGCCACGGACCTCAGGCCGGTCGCAACTGGCGAGCAGTCGATGATCCGCAGTCCCTCGTTCGCTGCAGCATGGCGCAGCCTCAGGTGCAGCACCGGCAGTTCTTCGCGAAGATCGCCGGCGAGAACGATGACCGTGCCCGCCGCGAGCGTTTCCTCGATCGTTGCGCGCGGCAGGCTCGCCACGAGCTCGGCAGGCAGTCCGTCCCCGAGCTGAGCGTCGAAGTTGTCGGTGCCGATGACGCCTTTCGCGAGCCTGACCCACGCATAAGCGTCCTCGTTCGCGAGCCTGGAGCCACCGATCACGCCAATCGTCCCAGGACCGGAGGCTTCGATCGCCTCGAGAACGCGGTCCGCGACCTCGCTCAGCGCCTCGTTCCACGTCGCGGGAACCAAGCCGGTCTCGGATCGCACGAGCGGCTGACTGAGACGTCCGGGTGCCTCAACTGCTTCGAAGCCGAAACGACCTCGGTCGCACAGCCAGCTCTGGTTGACAGGCTCCGAGTCGACGCCGAGGTACCGGACGAGCGTGCCTGCCGACGACTGGGCAACCATGCGGCAGCCGACCGAGCAGGTCGTGCACGTCGTCTCAACCTGCTCGAGGTCCCACGGGCGAGACTTGAAGCGGTACGGCACCGCCGTGAGCGCACCCACCGGGCAGATCTGGACCGTGTTGCCGGCGAAGTAGGACGTGAAGGGGTCACCGGGGAAGATCGCGACCTCGATCCGATCGCCACGTTCCGCGAAGTCGATGAAGGGCTCGCCCGCCACCTCTTCGGCAAAACGGGTGCAGCGCGCGCACTGGATGCAGCGCTCGCGATCGAGCAGCACGAGTGGGCCGATCTCGATGGGCTTGGCCCAGTGCCGTTTCTCTTCGACGAACCGGCTCTCTCCAGGACCGTGGGACACAGCCTGGTCCTGAAGGGGGCACTCGCCTCCTTTGTCGCAGACGGGGCAGTCGAGCGGGTGGTTGAGGAGCAGGAATTCGAGCACGCCCTCCTGGGCTTTTCGGGCCGCCTCGGACTCGGTGAAGACCTCCTGGCCGTCGGACACCGCGACGAAGCACGCCGGTTGGAGGCTCGCGCCCCGGGGGCCGGAGACCTCGACAAGGCACATCCGGCACATGCCGACCGGGCGCATCCGCGGGTGATAGCAAAAACGCGGGATGAAGATCCCGGCCCGCTCGGCCGCCGAGATGATGAGCTCGCCCTCCCGCGCTTCCACGACCCGCCCGTCCACGGTGATGGAGATGCCCGCCGGGGCTTCGACGACGTCAGCCACGGCGCACCACATCCGGCGGGAAGGGGCAACCGCCCTCCTTGACGTGCATGAGCAACTCATCGCGGAACATCTGCGCCACCGAGACGACCGCGGAGGGGATCGACGGGCCGAACACGCAGATCGTCGTCTGCCTCGGCGGCCACAGGAGGCCGGGCGAGAGATTGTCGCAAGCGTCGAGCACGAGGTCGATGTCCTCCTCGCGACCGAGGCCGTGCTCGAGGCGGTGCATGATCTTCTCGATCCAGCCGCTCCCCTCCCTGCACGGCGTGCACTGACCGCACGATTCGCGGTGGAAGAACCGGGCGATCCGCCACGCGGCCCGGACAGGGCAGGTGTCGGAGTCCATCACGACGACTGACCCGGACCCGAGCATCGAGCCGGCTTTCCCGACCGCATCCTGGTCCAGTCCCAGATCGAGCTGGTCGGGACCGAACCACGGTGCCGAGACGCCCCCTGGAATGAACGCCCGCAGCTGCTTGCCGCCTGGAATGCCGCCACCGAGCGACGTGTCGTAGATGAGGTCCCGGAACGTCGTCTTCGACATCTCGATTTCGAACCACCCCGGGTGCTCGACGCGCCCGGAAAGAGCGAAGAGCCGGGTTCCTGTCGAGGAGCCCTCGCCAAGGGCGGCGAACCCATCGCCCCCGTGGGTGACGATCCAAGGCAGGTTGCAGACGGTCTCGACGTTGTTGACGACCGTGGGCTCCCCGTACAGGCCGACGGCGGCAGGAAAGAAGGGCGGCTTGATCCGCGGGAAGCCGCGCTTTCCCTCGAGGCTCTCCAGGAGCGCCGTCTCCTCGCCGCAGATATAGGCGCCGGCACCTGGGTGGATCACGACGTCCAGCGCGTAGCCGCTGCCGAGAACATCGGCGCCGAGCGCTCCGTAGGCGTAAGCCTCGTTGCACGCCTGCTGCAGGCGCTCCAGGCCGAGGGCGAACTCTCCACGGCAGTAGACGAACGCCTGCTCGACGCCCGCCGCGTAGGCCGCTATCGCGGTCCCCTCGATTATCTGGTGCGGATCGCGCTCGATCAGCATGTGGTCCTTGAAGGTCGCGGGCTCGCTCTCGTCTCCGTTCACGACGAGATAGGTCGTCGCGGACGGTCTCAACATCGACCACTTGCGGCCTGCCGGGAAGCCGGCTCCGCCGCGTCCGAGCAGGCTGGCCTTGTTGACTTCGGCGGCGACGTCCGCCGGTGCCATCGACAGGGCCTTGCGGAGGCCTTCGTACCCACCTGTGGCCAGGTAGCGCTCCAGTGTGAAGGAGTCCGGGAGATCGACCCGCGACGTGACGATCCGAGGCGCTTGGGTGATCACTCGGGTACCGCCTCGGTTGGCGGACCAGTCGCGGAGCCCTGTGTTTGGCCGGCCGCGGCTTCGGTCCCCGATATCGCCGCTCGGGCGGGCAGGCCCACGCTGCGGTCGACTCTGCTCAAGATCCCGTGTGCGGGCACCGTGTCGGCGAGGTGGCCGGATCGCAGCTCCTCTGTCAAGGCGTCAAAGCCGTCGGGGCCGAGCGGGCCGAAGAAGCGGTGGTTCACCTGAACGCACGGGGCATTGTCGCAGCCCGCCAGGCACTCGGCTTCCTCGAGGGTGAACTCGCCGTCGGCCGTCGTCTGGCCGACCGAGATCCCGAGCGAGGCCTCTGCGTGATCGAGCACCTCGTACGCGCCGGCGAGCATGCAGGCGATGTTCGTGCAGACGGTGACGACATGACGGCCGACCGGCTCGGTATGCAGCATGTCGTAGAAGGTCGCAGTGCCTCGCACCTCGGCAGGCGTGCACCGGAGGAGCCCGGCGATGTCCTCCATCGCCTCTTCGGTGAGCCAGCCATCCTGTGCCTGCGCGAGATGGCACAGCGGTATGAGAGCGGAGCGTCGCTGCGGATAACACGCCACGATCGACTCGGCCTTCTTGCGGTTGTAGGAGGACAGGTGCGCCATCAGCGGTCCACTTCGCCCATGACCGGGTCCACCGAGGAGATGACGGCGATTGCGTCCGCGATCAGTCCGCCGCGCAGCAGCGGCGGCAAGGTCTGGAGGTTCACGAAGCTCGGCGCCCGGATGTGCATCCGGTACGGCTTGTTCGACCCGTCCGCCACGAGGTAGCAGCCGAGCTCGCCCCGGGGAGACTCGATCGCTGCGTACACCTCGCCGGGAGGGACCTCGAAGCCCCTCGTGAAGATCTTGAAGTGGTGGATGAGCGCCTCCATCGATTCGTTGATGCGCGCTCGCGGCGGGGGAGTCACCTTCTTGTCCTGGGCCCGGTAATCCCCGAGTGGCATTTTCTCGACGCATTGGCGAACTATCTTGCACGACTCCCGGATCTCGTTCAGCCGCACTGCGTATCGGTCGAAAGTGTCACCGACCGTGCCGACGATGACGTCGAAGTCGACCTCGTCGTACGCGAGATACGGCATTGCACGGCGAAGGTCCCAGGCCACGCCCGAGGCCCGCAGGATCGGACCGGTAGCCGACATCGCGATCGCGAGCTCAGGCGAGATGATCCCTACCCCTTCCGTGCGATGTTTGAAGATCGGCTGCCCGGTCAGCATCTGGTCGTACTCGTCGACACGCCCGGGAATGGTCTCGACGATCGCCATGACGTCGTCCTCCCACCCGTCGGGCAGGTCCGCTGCTACACCGCCCGGCCGGATGTAGTCATGGTTCATGCGCAGGCCCGTCGTCTTCTCGAAGAACGACAGGATCATCTCGCGGTCGCGAAAGCCGTAGATCATCATCGAGGTCGACGCGAGGTCCATGCCGTTGGTGGCCATCCACAACACGTGGGAGGAGATGCGGTTGAGTTCGGTCATGAGCATCCGGATCCAGGTCGCGCGAGGCGGGATCTCGATCTGTAGCAATGCCTCGGCGGCCAGCGAGAAGACGAGCTCGTTGTGCAAGGGCGACAGGTAGTCCATGCGGGTGACGTTCGTGGCGCCCTGGACGTAGGTGAGCTCCTCACCGGTCTTCTCCATGCCAGTGTGCAAGTAGCCGATGATGGGCTTGGAACGCAGCACGGTCTCGCCCTCGAGCTCCATCATGATCCGGAGCACGCCATGGGTCGACGGGTGCTGCGGGCCCATGTTGATGATCATCGTCTCGTCCTCGCCGAACTCGACGTCGATGTCGCCCGGATCGAGGATCGGTCCCTCCGGCAGGCGGAGGGGCGAGCCCTCTTCGATCGCGAGCGCGACCGGGTCGGTATCGTGGCGCTGCTGCAGCTCCTGGAGACCTTCGGAGGTCTCCGCCTTGAGCTCCTCGCCGGTCAACGTGGGCCCGGCGCTTGCTTGAACTGCACCGGCACGCGCCCGACCGAGTAGTCCTTGCGCAGCGGGTGCCCTTCCCAGTCGTCCGGCATGAGAATCCGTGTGTGATCTGGATGCCCGTCGAAACACACCCCGTACAGGTCGAACGCCTCCCGCTCCATGTTCTCGGTACCGGGGTAGAGGTTGAACAGCGTTGGGACCACGGGGTCGCTGTCGGGGACCTGAACTCGGATGCGGACTCTTTGATGGCGCTCGAGAGAGAGCAGGTTGACGACGATCTCGAAGCGTTCGGCCCTCACGCCTTCGGGCAACGGCCGCTCGAGGTGACGCAGATAGTCAACGGCACACAAGTCTGCGCACATCTCGAAGCCTGAAGCACGGAGCGCTTCGGCCACTTCGAGGTAGCGCTCACGCGTGACGTGGAGCACCTCCTGACCACTTGCGCCCATCGAGGGGATCTCGCTCAAACCGGCCAGCTCGGCCGCGCTCGCGCCCACGCCAGCCATCAGCGAGGCGTTCCCAGACGCACAGCTCCCGAGGGAGGTGCGACCCAGCCGGACGGAACCGGCTCAGCCGCAAGGTCGATTCCGGCTCCCGTCTCGCCGGGGCGACGCTGGGTGAGCTCACCCAGACGGATCTTCTCGTGCAAGGTCAAGATGGCGTGGATGAGCGTCTGTGGGTTCGGCGGGCATCCCGGGGCGTACACGTCGACGGGGACGATCTGGTCGACCCCTTGGACGATGGCGTAGTTGTTGAACATCCCCCCCGTCGAGGCGCAGACGCCCATCGAGATGACCCACTTAGGCTCGACCATCTGGTCATAGACCTGCCGCAGCACAGGCGCCATCTTCTGCGAGACGCGACCGGCGACGACCATGAGGTCGGCTTGGCGCGGCGAACCACGGAACACCTCCATGCCAAAGCGCGCCAGGTCGAAGTCGGCGGCGCCGGCCGCCATCATCTCGATCGCGCAACATGCAAGGCCGAAGGTGGCCGGCCAGACGCTGGAGCGGCGCGCCCACTTCACCAGCTCTTCCAGGGAGCCGGTGAGGAAGTTGTGGCTGAGATCTTCGAGACCCATGCGCCTGCGACTCCGCCTACGCTGCCTCGTCGCTCGACGGCCCGATGTGCCGGACTGTCGACGACGAAGTCCGGCCAGGCTCCGACTCGACGGGGCGGACCCGCTTGACCGGTCCCCAGTCAAGGGCGCCGTTTGCCACGAGGTAAATGAACGGGACGAACACCGAAGCGGCGAACACGAGGATCTCGACCAGACCGAACCGGCCCAGGCCTTGAGAGTCCACGGCCCAGGGGAACAGGAAGACGATCTCGATGTCCACGACCACAAAGGCCATCGCAACCAGATAGAAGCGCACGGGAAAGCGCCGCGCCGGCTCGTGGGTCGGCACGATGCCGCACTCGTACGGCGCCTCCTTGGCGGAGGTGCGCCTCTGGGGAGCGAGCAACTTGGACGCGCCAAACGAAAGGCTCGCGAACGCGATCCCGAGCACGACCATGAAGAAGATCGGGAGGTAGCTGTCGAGGCTGCCCATAATGCTGCAGGGGTTCTACCACGCGCGCTCCCGGCGAGCACATCGGGGCTGGTCACAAGGCGTCGCTCCTATCATTCTCCCATGACCGAAGCGGGCGGCGACGCGGTGGAGCTGCAGCCTCCCCGCTCTGACCGATACGAGTGCGACGTGCTCGTCGTAGGCGGCGGACCGGCGGGCGCCTCGGCCGCGTACTGGCTCGCGAGCTCCGGCATCGACGTGCTCGTCGTCGAGAAAAAGCACTACCCCAGGGAGAAGGCGTGCGGCGACGGTCTCACGCCGCGCGCTGTCCACCAGCTCGAGCAGATGGGGCTCGCCGCCGAACTGGCGCCACACCACCGCTACCGCGGCCTGCGGACCAATGCCTACGGGCGCACCATCGCCATGGACTGGCCCGACCACCCTGCTCTACCTTCACACGGCTATGTGATCACCCGGGCCGACCTCGACGGGCTTGTCGCCGCCCGTGCCGAGAAGGCGGGAGCGGTGCTCTGGCAGGGCGCCGAGGCCGTGGCACCACTGTCTGCGCCGCGCTCGCCCGCGGCCGGGAGCGGTCCGGCCCCAGTAGCCGGCCGCTCGTTGCTGAGCAGGGCGGGTGGCGCCATCGTGACCAACAGGGCACACGCGACCTCTACCGAGGTCCGGGCTCGCTACGTGATTGTGGCCGACGGATCGTTGTCCCGGTTCGGTAGGGCACTCGGGACCGGGCGCAACCGCGACTGGCCGCAAGGTATGGCGCTTCGCGGGTATTACCTCTCGCCTCGCAGCGCTGAGCCGTACATCGACTCCTTCCTCGACATCCGTGACGCCGCTGGCAAGGCGGTGCCGGGCTACGGCTGGATCTTCCCGCTCGGCGACGGCCGCGTGAACGTCGGGGTGGGTCTTCTGTCCACCAAGGGCCGGGGAAAGCACGTCAACACCACCAAGCTCATGGACGACTTCGTTGCGCAGGTGCCGGCGTCGTGGTGCCTCAACCCGCGAAGCTCCTGCGGCGCACCGACCGGTGGCCGCCTGCCGATGGGCCTCGGTGTCGGCCCACGTGTCGGCCCGGACTCCATCGTGGTCGGCGATGCCGCGGGCTTCATCAACCCCTTCAACGGCGAGGGCATCGCCTACGCGTACGAGACGGGCCGGCTGGCGGCCGCCGCTGTCTCGGACGCGCTCGTGGCGGGAGAACCGGGGCTGCTCGTCGACTACGAACGATCCCTGCAGGACATCTACGGCCTGTACTACCGGGTGGCCCGGGCCTTCATCGGCGTGCTTTCACGGCCCGGCTTGATGCGGATCTGTGTCAACAGCGGCATGTACAACCGCTCGGTCATGGAGTGGCTCTTGAGGATCATGGGGAACTACCTGAGACCCGATGAGCTCGGGCCCGCCGAGGCCGTGTACAAGGCCGTTGTTGCGCTGGCCCGTCAGATCCCCGAGCGCTAGGCACCCACTGCCCCGGCGACCTCCAATGCGGCGGCGGCGGCAGCCTCGACCGTGCGTTCGATGTCTTCACGGGAATGCGCCAGCGACACAAAAGCGATTTCATATGGGCTCGGGGCGAGTGCGACGCCGCGGGCGAGCATGGCCCTGAAAAAAGGGGCGTAGAGCCCGGACCGAGCGGCGAGCGCCGCTCCTTGGTAGTTGCGCACCGGCTCGTCGGAGAAGAAGATCGAGAAAAGGGTGCCGAAGACCGGTACCTCGACGGGGAGCCCGCTCTGGCCGATGGCTCGGGCGAGCCCGTCGGCGAGCCGAGCGACACTTTCGGTCAGCTGAACGTACGCCTCCTCGCTCAGACGCTCGAGCACGGCAAGGCCCGCCGCTGTCGCGAGAGGATTGCCCGACAATGTGCCCGCCTGGTAGACGGGCCCGATCGGGGCCAACTGCGACATGAGCTCGCGCCGGCCTCCGAGCGCGGCTAGCGGCAGGCCTCCCCCGATCACCTTCCCGAAGCACCAAAGGTCCGGCTGCACGCCGAGGATCCCGCTGGCTCCGGCGCGCCCGACACGAAAACCGGTGATCACCTCGTCGAAGATGAGCAGGGCCCCAGCGTTGTCGCAAGCGGCGCGCAACCCTTCGAGATACCCCCCGACTGGAACCACGAGCCCCATGTTCGCGGCTACCGGCTCGACGATGACGCACGCCACCGAGTCGTCGATCGCCGGGACCTCGTTGTACGGCGCGACGATCGTGGCCGACACGGCGCTGGCCGGCACGCCGGCCGAGTCTGGGAGCCCGTGCGTGGCGACGCCACTTCCGCTGCTCGCGAGCAGGGCGTCGCTGTGCCCGTGGTAGCAGCCGGCGAACTTCACGACCCGGTCCCGGCCGGTCGCAGCGCGAGCGAGCCGGATGACCGTCATGGCCGCCTCGGTTCCCGACGACACGAAACGGACCTGGTCACAACCGGGAACCGCCTCGGTGATCACCTCGGCCAGACGGACCTCACCTTCGGTCGGTGCCCCGTAGGTCGTGCCGCGCGCCGCGGCCTTGGCGATCGCCTCGAGCACGGCGGGATGGGCGTGCCCCAGGATGGACGCGCCCCAGGACTGCACGTAGTCGAGCAAACGGCGTCCGTCGACGTCCTCTACGAAGGCACCCTCGGCGCGGGCGACGAAGTAAGGCGACCCGCCGACCGAACCGAACGCCCGCACCGGCGAGTCGACGCCGCCGGGGATCACCCGGCAGGCCTCGGCGAACAGCTCTACGCTCCGCCGACCTGCGGTGGCCCGGCTCCCGGGGCCGCCCTCAACCACCGAGCGCCTCGGCCACCTCGGCCGCGAAATAGGTGAGGATCAGGTCCGCACCGGCCCGTTTGATGGCTCCGAGATGTTCGAGCGCGACGGCCTGACGGTCGATCCACCCGCGTTCGGCCGCGGCGACCACCATGGCGTACTCGCCGCTGACGTTGTAGGCGGCCACAGGAACATCGACGGCCGCCCGCACTGCGGCGATGACGTCGAGGTAGGCGAGCGCCGGCTTGACCATGACCATGTCCGCGCCTTCCGCAACGTCGAGGCGCACCTCCTCGAGCGCCTCGCGCCGGTTCCTCGGATCCTGCTGATAGCCCTTGCGGTCGCCACCCCCCGCGATCGTCACGTCCACTGCCTCGCGAAACGGGCCGTATAGCGCGGAGGCGTACTTCGCCGAGTAGGCGAGGATCCCGGTATCGTCGTGGCCGGACGCGTCAAGTGCAGCCCGGATGGCAGCGACCTGGCCGTCCATCATCCCGCTCGGCGCCACGAGATGAGCACCGGCCTCGGCTTGCGCAACCGCAACCTCGCCGTAACGCGCGAGCGTGGCGTCGTTGTCGACCTCGCCACGATCGTCCAGGACACCGCAGTGGCCGTGGTCGGTGTACTCGTCGAGGCAGAGATCGGCTATGAGGACCATCTCGTCACCGAGGCCGTCGCGCAGCTCGCTGAGCGCGGTCTGGACGATGCCGCCGGGGTCCGATGCACCCGATCCCACCGGGTCCTTGTGAGTGGGCACTCCGAACAGCACGAGGGCTCCGATGCCGAGCGACGCGAGCTTCTTTGCCTCGAGAACCAAAGAGGCAACCGTGTGCTGTGATACTCCCGGCAGGGTCGCGATCGGCACGGGAGCGTCGATCGACTCGCGGACGAACAGGGGTGCCACAAGGTCGTCTATCCCCAAGGAGGACTCGGCCACGAGGCGGCGCATCGCGGGAAGCCGTCGCAACCGCCGCAATCTGCGAGCAGGAAAACCCATCTCGCAGAGCCTACAGCTGGCCGTTCCGCGCGCCTTGGTGCTTCGCCCACTCGGCGAGCGCCCCCACGAGCCCGTCGACGGTGTGCACCGCCGCCACGATGTCGACGCTGAGGCCTGCCTTCATCGCCGCACGCGCCGTGACGGGACCTATGCACGCCACGACTGGAGGCACGCGCTCGGCACCGGCCAGATCGAGATAACCGGTCACCGTCGACGACGAGGTGAACGTGATGGCATCGGCGTCGTCGAGGTCTCGCAAGCCACTCTCATCGAGTGTCGACACGACGGTCCGGTAGGCCTCGACGACTTCGACGCGCCAGCCTTTGGCACGAAGGCCATCAGGCAGAACGTCACGCGCCTCGAGCGGCGCGCGGCAACAGGACCGTCGCCTCCCCGGGCCGCGCCGGGACCGGGAACACCTCGACGAGCGACTCGGCGACAAACCATTCCGGAACGAGGTCGGCGACGAGGTCGTGCTCCGCGAGCGCTGCGGCCGTTGCGTCACCGACGGCGGCGAGTTTGGCTCCGCCGAGCGCCCGTTCGTCACCGAGGTATCGCCAGCAGCGCTCCACGGCGTTCGCCGAGGTGAAGACGACCCATTCGAAGTCCTCTATCTTCGCGAGCGCCCGCTCCAGAGCAGCGCACCCGTCGATCGGGTCCGCGATCTCTATCACGGGCATCTCGACCGGGCAGGCTCCGGCGTCGACCAGCCGCTCGACCAAACTGGACGACTGTGCCCGCGAGCGCGTCACGATGACTCGCCAGCCCGACAGCGGGCCGGTCACCGGCGGGCCGGTCACAGCACCCGGGACGTGCCGGAAAGGACTCCCGCGCCCCCGCACCGGTCGCGAATCTCAACTGCCAGTGCCCGGCCCACCAGGAAAGGATCCGCGCCGCTCATCGCTCGACGGAGCAGGACAAGTCCGTCCAAGCTCGCGACGAGGCCTTCCAGCTCGACCTCGCCGTTTGAGCCGATGACGGCCAGAGCGCCCACAGGCAGCTCGCAACCGCCGCCGAGCTCGCCCAAGAAGGCCCTCTCGGCATCGAGGCAGCGATGCGAGGCGTTGTCGTCTATCGAGCGCGCCGCCTCGGTCGCCACGTCGTCGCGCACCCGGCACTGGATCGCCATGGCACCTTGGCCTACCTGAGGAAGCATCGTCGAGGTCGGCAGGACCTCGGCAGCGAGCCTGGTGAGGCCGAGGCGCTCGAGCGCGGCATAGGCCGCGACAACGGCCCCTCCCGCCGGCACTTTGCCGAGTCGCGTGGCCATGTTGCCCCTCAACTCCTCAAAACGCAGGTCCGGCCTGACCCATGCAAGCTGCGCCCGCCTTCTCGGGGCACCGGTGGCGACACGTGCTCCCGGACCGAGCTCGGCGAGCGCCCGGCCCACGAGCGCGTCCCGCGGATCGGCCCTCTTGGGCACGGCGACGATCGCGAGCTCGCCGGAACCGCGGTCGGACGGGAGGTCCTTCGCGGAATGGACGGCAAGGTCTGCGCGGCCATCGATCACCGCTTGCTCGACTTCTTTCACGAAAGCGCCCTGGCCGCCAATCGCACCGATGGGACGGTCCTTGTGCAGGTCGCCGGCCGTGTCGACTATGACCAGCTCGGTCGCGATCGGGGCGGCGGCGGCACTCGAGCCCGGTGAGGCCAACGCGTCTGCGACGAGCTGAGCCTGGCGGAGCGCGAGCGGGCTGCCACGGGTCGCAACCCGGAGGGTGAGCACGCTCCCCTACAGGTCGAACAGGCTGCGCAGCGCCTCAGCGAGCCGTTCGCCGCGCGGCGAGCCGGCCGCGTCCTTGATTCGCACTGTCGGCTCGTGAAGGAGCTTGGCGACGGTGCGCTGGGTGACCATTTCGACGATCTCACGGGCCTCGGGCTCGAGCCCGTCGAGCCGCGCCCGCTGTCGGTCGAGCTCGGCGCGGCGAATCGACTCGGCCCGCATCCGCAACGCGGCTACGACCGGGGCTGCGGATCTTGCCGCCGACGTTGCCCGGTAGCGCTCGAGCTCCTCGGTCAGAACCGCGCGGACCGCTGGGACCTCTCCGAGGCGGGTCGACATCTGAGTCTCCGCAAATCGCCGCACGTCCTCCACGTCCAGCAAGCTGACTCCCTCGAGGTCGGCCACGGCGGGGTCGACGTCACGGGGGACGGCAACGTCGACGACCAACAGAGGCCGGTCGGGGCGCGACCGCATGGTCCGGCCGATACGGGCTAGGTCGAGCACCACGTCGGCCGCCGTCGTCGAGGTCAGCACTATGTCCGCCCGCCCGAGCTCCTCGTCCAACTTCGAGAGGCTCACCGCCTGTGCACCCGACCGCTCCGCCACCGCGGTTGCCCGCTCGGAGGAACGGTTCGCCACCACGACGCGGGCCGGGGCCGCCGACTGAGCGAGCGCCTTGGAGAACCCGGTGCCCATTTCCCCCGCCCCGATGACGAGCACCGAGCGGCCGACGAGACCGCCCTCGACCTTGTCGGCCGCGAGCGCGACAGCCGCATGAGCGAGCGATGCCGTTCCCTGTGCGATCGCGGTCTCGGTGCGCACACGCTTTCCAGCCTCGACCGCGTGACGGAACAGCGGCACCAGCACCGGGCCGGCCGCATGCTCCTTCCGGGCCAGCTCGGCGGCAGTTCGCACTTGGCGGAGGATCTCGCCTTCGCCGAGGACCGGAGAGTCGATCCCGGCCGCCACATCGAACAGATGCGATACGGCCGCGTCGTCGATCCAGCACGAGAGAAGCTCCGATAGCGCCGGGGCATCGGTCCCCATGGCGCTCGAGCAGGAGCGGAAGAAGTGCTCGATGTCGGCGAGGCCGTCGTGGAAGCGCTCGACCACTGCGTAGACCTCTGTGCGCAGGCAAGTGGAGAGCACGACCGCTTCGGAGACGTGCTCGCTGTCGCAAAGCACCCGGAGAGCCTTCGGCAGGTCGCGCTCTGATATTGCGCTCTGCTCGAAGACATCGAGCGACACGTCCCGTTCGTTGATCCCCACGGCAACGACCGCCACGGCGCGCTTACCTCTTTTCTCTCGGGCGACAGCCTACGGCCGTCACGGCTCCGATAGAGACGCGTCCTCCGCTTCGGCGGTTACTTCCGGGTGTGCCACGTAGAACGCGAGCACTTGCAGCTCGACCGAGAAATCGACCTGACGCAGTTGCACCGAGTGCGCCACCGTCAAGATCGTCGGGGCGAAGTTCAAGATCGCCCCTACGCCGGCGGACACCAACCGATTGCACACGTCCTGGGCGGCGCTGGCCGGGGAGGCGATCACGCCGATCGACCCGCTGATGCCCGCGACGACTTCCGACAGTTCCGAAAGGTGGCGGATCGGCAGTCCGGCGATCTCCTCACCGATCTTGTCGGGATCGATGTCGAAGAGGGCGACCGCCCGGAAGTTCTGGGTTGAGAACCTCTGCGAGCGCGCCAGGGCGTGGCCGAGGTTGCCCATGCCGACGATGACGACCTGCCACTCGCGATCCAGGCCGAGCTCACGCCGGACCTGGCCGAGGAGGAAGTTGACGTCGTAACCGGTGCCCGGCGTGCCGTAGCTACCCAGGTGCGACAGGTCCTTGCGCACTTTGGCGGCGTTAACCCCCGCCGCCTCTGCGAGCTCTGCCGACGAGACGGTCTGTACGCCGCGGGACGAGAGTGCGAGCAGGGCGCGCTGATATATGGGCAGCCGCACGACGGTAGGTTCTGGGATCCGACGAACGAAGCGGTCGGCCATCGTGGGTGATGGTAACGACTTCGTGCTCTCGCTCACAAACCGCGCCCACTTCCGGGCACGGTTTCGGCTCAGCCGGCTTCTGTGAAACGCTCCGCGAGGTAGCGGTCGACGTCCTCGTCACGCAGCCTGTACGACTTGCCGACGCGCACCGCCGGCAGCTGTCCCGAGCTGATGAGTCGGTAGACAGTCATGTTCGAGACCCGCAATGCCCGGGCCACCTCGGCGACCGTGGAGAACCTTGCCTTGGCGTATTCGATAGTTGACAGATGCATCACCCCTCTCCGCCAGTCACGAATGTACGCCAATGTTGCTGAAGTGCAAAATGGGAAAGTCCCTCGGCGCCGGAATCAGGTCAGTTTCGACCCTGCACCGGCCCGGTCACTCGGTGCGGCCGAGCTCCCGAGACCGGACCGCGGCCGCGGCGACCGCCTCGAGGACAGCCGAACGGAAGCCGTGAGCTTCAAGAACCCGCAGACCGGCGGCCGTCGTACCGCCTGGAGAAGTGACTGCAGCTCGCAGGACCTCCGGCGAGTCACCGGACTCGGCAAGCAGACGAGCCGATCCGAGGAGCGTCTGCACCGCGAAAAGGCGGCTTACTTCCCGGTCGAGGCCCTCGCTGACACCGGCATCGACCAGTGCCTCGGCCAGCAGGAAAACGTAGGCGGGCCCCGAGCCCGACAGCCCCGTCACGGAATCGAGCTGGTACTCGGGAAGGCGTGCGACCACTCCGAGCGAGGACAGGACCCCCTCTGCCCAGGTGAGGTCGACCTCGGTGACAGAAGTGCCACCCGCGAGCGCCGAGGCGCCGGCTCCGAGCAGCGCCGGGGTGTTGGGCATGGCACGCAGAACCGCGACGCCCCGCCCGAGCCAAGCCTCGAGTTGTGCGATCGTGACGCCGGCCGCGATGGAGACCACACGGCGGCAGCCCGATCCCGCGATGGTCCGGCACCCGGCCTGAGCATCGGCCGGCTTGACGGCCAAGACGGCGGATTCCGCGGCGACTGCGGACTCGGTCACGACAACCCCCGGAAAGCGCCTGACGAGATCGGCCCGCGCCGAGGCCAGCGGCTCCACCACGGCCAGCTCGCCCGAGGGGGCCCAGCTCGACCGGATCAGGCCGCCGAGGAGCGCGTGGCCCATCTTGCCTCCGCCGACGACCACGAGACGTGTCACGGCGCCGGGCTCAACACTCGACGAGCGAGCGCGAAGTGAGGTCGGCGTACAGGCGACGGAGCCGGCCTGCAGTGATTGACCAGCTGTAACCGGCCGCCATGGATGCGCCACATGCACCGAGCTCAGCCTGCAGCAGGGGGTCCGCGCAAATGTCGGCGGCAAACCTGGCGTACTCTCCGGCGTCGCCGTTTTCGACCAGGTAGCCGGTCCGCCCGTGCTGGACGAGCGTCGTCAAGCCCCCGACTGCCGCCGCCACTACCGGGGTACCGCACGCCGCGGCTTCGAGAGCGACGAGTCCGAACGATTCCGAACGCGAAGGCACCAGGCAACAGTCTGCCGCCCTGTAGTAAGTCGAGAGCAGCTCATGCGGCTGAGGTGCCACAAAGCGCACCCGTCCGGCAAGACCCAGCACATCGACCATCGAGTGCAGCGAGGCCACCTCCGCCTCGCCTCTTGGACCGCTCGGACCGCCGACGACAACGAGCTGGGCGCTTGGAACGGACTGGACGAGCAGCTCGAATGCCTCGATCGCCACTTCAACGCCCTTCAGGGGCTGAATCCGCCCCACGAACAGCAGGAGCGGACCCTCGCCGGAGAGGCCGAGCGCACGTCTTGCATGTGCGCGGTCACCAGGCGAGAAGAACGCATGGTCGACTCCGAGCGGGACGACCTCGACCCGGCCCCGGTCCGCTCCGTAGAGCTCCACGAGCTGGTCGACCTCGACCGAACACGAGGCGAGCAGAGCATCCGAACAACCGATGATCTCCGACTCGGCTCGCGCCCGCCGACCAGGTTCCGCACTCTCGACCTCTTCCGGGCTCGCTTCGGCCTTCACCCTGTCCAGGGTGTGGAACGTCGACACGAGCGGCAACCCGAGGCGGTGCTTGATCGCGTGACCGGCCAAACCTGACAGCCAGTAGTTGGCATGAATGGCATCCGCGGGCGCGTCGCTCGCACCGGGCATGGTGTGGGACCGGCCGGTCATCCGGTCGATGACGGACTCGGTGAACTCCTCGACGTGGTCTTGAAGTGTCTCCTTGGCGACCGCTATCGGAGGGCCGGCTGGCACATGGTGCACCGCGAAGCCAGGCTCCATCGCGACGACGTCGGGAAGCTCCTTGGACCAGCGCCGGGTGTAGACGTCACAAGTCACGCCCCCTCGGGCAAGTGCCGAAGAGAGCTCACGTACGTAGACGTTCATCCCTCCGCCGTCCCCGGTACCGGGCTGGGCCAAGGGCGACGTGTGCATGGAGAGAACCGCCAGCTTGCGCATCGAGTCCAGCCTAATGAGGAAGGCTCGGCGTCAGGTCCTTGGTTCTTCCCGCTGGGTCTCGCACGGCCCGTTCTCCCGACGGAACGACAGGTAGATCCGCACCAGCGCCTGACGTTGCTCCTCGACCAGGTAGGGATCCATGAGGATGTGCCGCACGACGTCGTCGTCGCGGCGCTCGTCCTCGAGAATCCCTGCTCTCACATAGAGCGTTTCGGCGGAGATCCGTAAAGCCTTCGCGATCTGCTGCAGGATCTCGGCCGACGGCTTGCGCAGCCCCCGCTCGATCTGGCTCAGGTAGGGATTCGAGATGCCGGCGATCTCGGACAGTCTCCGCAGCGACAGTCTCGCGGTGTTCCGCTGCTGCCGGATGAACTCACCGAGGTCCGCCCAGCGGTCGGACGAGTTGCCCGTGGTCATCCGACCTTCACTTGAGCAGGATGTCCGCGTCCGCCGCTCCGACTTTGTACCGTTCGACGATCGCCGTCTGGAGTTGGTCAATCTGGTCGTGCAGCGTTCGGCGCCTGGTGGAGACGCTGGTCTCGGCTGATCTGAGCAGCCCGGCAAGTGCACGGAGCTCCTCGTCACCGAAAGCCCCCAGGTTGGCGCCGGGTAGCAGCGGCTGGCTCGTCTCATCACCCTTCAGCTCTGCGACAAGAACCTCGACGACGAGGTCCTCGAGCGCGAGCTCTGACTGCTCGCTCCACCCCTCGGCAACCCCGGCCATCGTGAGGCGGGGCTCGTGAGCGTGTTCCTGTGACGGTGCGTTGGCACTGGTGCCTGCCAGGATCGTCGGCAAGTCCTCGAGGAGGCGCCCCGTGTCACCGCGCACACCTCTGCCGCGGGCCTCCAACTCCGCCGCGACGATGTCGAGCTCGCCTTGGAGCAGCCGCCTGACATAGGAGAGCGCGACTTCGGCGCGCTGGCATGCATCTCGGCGAATCCTGAGCTCGCCCACCGCAACGGCGTCCAAGTCGCTGGTCAGCTCAGGCGCCAGCAACTGATCGATATCCTTCTGGTGCAGGGCCATTCCAAGTGAGCGTACCCCTGCTCGAGCCGGACTGCCTGAGGAACCCCGCCCGGGCAGGTGGGAAGTAGCGGTAGACGGCTTTGCCGATGAGACGAGAGGCTGGCACGGACCCGAACGTTCGACTGTCACGGCTGGCGGCTCGGTTGTCCCCGCGCACGTCGAGACCGCCTGGAAGGACCGCCACCACCCTCTTGACGAGCAACCGCGCGGGTTCAACCGGGTCGCGCAGAGCGACGACGTCGCCAACCAGCAGATGGCCCGCGCGCATGACGATCAGCCGATCGCCGTGGGCCAGTGTCGGCATCATGGACGTGCCCTCGACCTGTACCCGCCGAAAGCGCGTTCGCACCACCGCGACCAGCGCGACTGAAGACGCCCAGAACGCAGCGTACAAACCCAGCTCCGAGAGCACACGACCGGCGGGCGACATCGCCGTCCGATCATTCCAGGGCCGGAGATAAGGTGAGCGATTCCTATCCACCGATGACCAACCAAGGAGCTGAAGCATGCACCTCACCTCGCGTTTGCTCACCCTGCTCGATCGCCTGAGCAGCCCGGTGACCGTCCACGCGCACTGCGACCTGCCCTGTGGTGTATATGACCCCGCTCAAGCACGGATCGAAGCCGACTCGGTCAAAGCCTGCATGGAGAAGTTCAACGCCTCCAACGACGATGTCTTCAAGGCCCGGGCCATCTCGATCAAAGAAGAGCGCGCCGAGCTCGTCAAGCACCACCTCTGGGTGCTCTGGACGGACTACTTCAAGCCCGACCATCTCGCAAAGCACCCGGAGCTTCACAGCCTGTTCTGGACGGCCACCAAGACCGCCGGCGAAGCCAAGAAGACCACCGACGTGACCGTCGGACAGAAGCTGCTCGACCAGATAGCTGAAATCGACCGGATCTTCTGGGAGACCAAGAAGGGCTGAGCGACGCTCGGCAGAGTACCCGCGAGGATTGCCGCCGCTCATCCGCCTGACACGGGCGGCAGCACAGCAACCTCGTCGCCGTCGCCAACTGGCAACTCGCGGCCGGCCGGCTCGCCATTCAGCCAGATCGCGCTGATGGCGATGATGGCGGCAAGACGCGTCCCGTAACGCCCGACGGCCGCGTCCAGCACGTCGCCTACCGTGGCACCGTCGATCCCGGTCTCGCCGGTGCCGGCACAATCGCGTGCCTGAGCGAACAAGCAAAGCCGTGCCAAACCCTCAGGTCCCAGCCGGAGCGCGCGCCGTGACGGGCGGCACGTGATCCGCGCAGCGTCGCGTCACGGGCGATCGCGCAAGTCGGTCTTCACCGATCACCTGGCCGCACACCTCGCAGATGGCGTAGGTACCCTCGTCCAACCGCCGCAGGGCCTGTTCGACATCCTCGAGCTCGCCTTCGGCCTGGTCGAGCACCCGGAGATCACCTGGGTCTCCCGTGTCCACGTTCATCATGGTACCGGTACGGCACTTGCCGTGGGGAAGCGTCGGAGGCGCCGCAGGGCTCAATCGTCCTCGAGCCACCTACGACTTGCACCTACGACCTCCAGGTCCGGCCTCGACCAGATGAAACGCTCCACGGCATCGAGGGTCTCGACGACGACCCGCTCGCAGGCGCCGGCCGCGGCCACCTCGACGACTGAACGCTGGTGCAGGTCCTGGTAGTCCGCCTCGGCGACGGCCACGGCGAAACGTGAGCGGGCACCATCGATGACCGGGCGAAGAACGGCACGTTTCTCCTTGAGGGAGTGGCAGGCGGGAAAATGCAGCTCGATGACTAGGGCGCCGATCACCGACCAAGCATGCCCGAGTGGCGGCGCCGGATAGGCCACGACCGGGCGCCAGGCATCTTTCCGCCGCGCGCGCGATCTACGCCCTACCCGCCGTGGCAGTAGCATCCTGGCCCGAGAAGGCACCACCTGCCGCGCCGGTCGCGGTACCAACGAGGAGAACAAGCCGTAATGGCACAGAGTGGCAACCGTCCCCCGCGGCGTGGCCAGTCGCAGAACCGTGGCGCACGGCCGCTGAGCAACGACAGCGCGACTACCGACGGCGGACGGGACGAGTCCGCGGCTGAGAGGGCACGCGAGCGGTTGGCTCAGCGAAACCTCTCCGGTCAGAAACGCCAGAGTGCCTCGCAGCGGGCGCGCTCGGGAGGGCCCTCGTCTCAGCGAGCGAAGGCGAGCCCGCCTGCCGCCAGGCGAGCGAGAAGTGGTGGAGCCCCTTCGCGACGCGGATCGTCGAAGAATGCCCCCAAGCGCAGCACCGCCCTGACGGCTGGGGTCTTCGGGACGGTCCTCGTGGTGTTGGCCGTGCTCGTGATCGTCCTCGTCTCGGTGACCGGGAAGACTTCGGCCAACGGCCAGGGGCTCGGCATGGAGCCCGCTCCCGCCAGCGTCGTCGCCGCAATCAGTCACGTGCCGTCGTCGGCCTTCGCCGAAGCTGGGTCCACGATCACCTCGTCCGGGCCCGACACGGCTTACCTGACGCACCTCAAGAAGCAGCCCCCCCTGACTGACGGCGGCAAGCCGCTTGTCGCCTACATGGGGTCGAACTACTGCCCATACTGCGCAGCGAGCCGCTGGCCGCTCGCCGTCGCTCTCTCCCGATTCGGCACCTTCAAGAAGCTCCGCATGACCACCTCCGGGCCGGCTCCGGAAGCGTATCCGGGCACCCCCACCCTGAGCTTCTACGGCTCGACCTACACGAGCCCGTACGTCTCCTTCCTGCCGACCGAGCAGTGCACCGACGTCCCATCGACCAGCACGGCCGGCCAGAACTGCAGCGGCTACAAGCCGCTGCAGTCATTGACGCCAATGGCCCACAAGATCTTCTTCAAGTACGACTTCCCGCCTTACATCACGTCAGCCAACGAGGGCACGATCCCGTTCATCGACTTCGGCAACAAGATCATCGAAGACGGCGCCTTCATGGACCCGTCAATCCTCGCGGGCTTCACACAGGCACAGATCGCGCAAAGCCTGGGCAATCCCGTTGCCTCGCCTGCGCGGCCGATCCTCGTCTCGGCCAACTTCTACACGGCCGCGATTTGCAGTCTGACCAAGAACAAGCCGGGCTCGGTCTGCAAGATGCCGGTCGTCGTGCAGGCAGCCAAACAGCTGAAGCTGTGAGCCGCCAGAAAGCCTCGCGGCAGGCACGCCCCGACCCGCCGGCGAGCCCAAGGGCGATGTCTCGGCCGCCGGCTGCGAAGCGCATCCAGACCAGCGCCCTTCTTCAGGGCGGACTTTGGCGACCAGCGGCGCTCGGCGGCATCTGTCTCGCCGGGATCGCCATCTCGATCTACCTCCTGATCGTGCACTACGAGCCCACTGCTCTCGTCTGCAGCAACAGCGGCCTCGTGAACTGCTCAAAGGTGCTCACAAGCCCGTCGTCTGTCATCTTCGGCATCCCCGTGCCGATCTTCGGGCTCCTCTTCTTCGTCGGGATGGCCGTGATCTGCCTTCCCGTCGCGTGGCGCTCCAACGCCGCCTGGCTGGCGTGGGGCCGGATTGCGGCTGCGATCGTCGGGATCGGGATGGTGGTCTACCTGATCGCCCAGGAGGCTCTCGTGCTGCGTACGATCTGCTTGTGGTGCACGGGCGTCCATGTGCTCACGTTCGCGATGTTCCTGATCATCATCACCGGCTGGGAGGACACCGGCTACGCTCAGTCGCTCTACGAGGGCTGACCAGCGTGCGCCAGAGAGGCGTCGGGCCGACGCTGGCAGTGAGGGCGCATCACAGGGTCTATCAGCAGCGCGTCAGGCCGTGGCCTCTTCCACGGACCCGGGGAACTGAACGGCGTGGAAGCTCACCGCCCCCGCCGGTGTCAGCCAGCTCATCAGCTTGAACGTGAGCGCGCCGGCACGCACCGCGGGATCCTCCGACAAGAGCGACCGCGCCTGGTCGACTCCCGTGGAAAAGATCATCACCCCCCGGAGAGCGACGTCGTCCTGATCGTCGAGGGGCCCCGCCGCGACTAGCTGGCCCGCGCGTCCGAGACTCGCGAGATACGCGAGATGCTCGTCCTGGATGGCTGCGGCTTGCCTCTCGTCCAGTGACGGCGCCTCTTCCGGGCGGACGAAGAGACCGAAGGTGAAACGGTCGAAGTCCATGCTTCAGGCTAAGCCCGTCCGGCCCGGCTGCCGATGAAAGCAGGCGTGGCCAGCGTCGTGCCTTGGGAGCCCTTGGGAGTCGGCATCGTCGTCGCCCTCGTCTTTTTCACCTGGGGCTGGGCCCGGGCGGCGCGATTCCGCTCCGAACGTGGCAAACCTCCCTGGGCAATACCGCCCATGGGCTGGGGCGCCATCCACGTCGCGCTGCCGCCGATCGGCTGGATCATCTACTCGGCGGCATCGCGAACCACCAGAGTCCAGGACTTCTCACTCACCCATCGGTCAGACACCGAGATCGCCGACACCGCCGAAGACCGCGAGAAGCTGCGGAGGATCCTCTCCGAACTGCCTCTCTTGCGCCCACCGCAGCCCGATTCGCGCGGCTGGCACCCAGATCCCTTGCATCAGCTTGGCTTCCGCTTCTTCGACGGTCAGCGCTGGACGCGCGATGTCACCGACAATCCCGCGCGACGAGCAGCCGAGGCGGTGGGGGATGCACCGGCTGACCTGCGGCGGCGCCTTCGGGCACTACCGCCGCCCTCGGACCTGGCCCCATCGTGGCACATCGACCCGCTCGGCAAGGGCCACTACCGCTATTTCGACGGTTGGGCGTGGACTGACAAGGTTCACGAGGCCCGTTCGTCCTGATCCTCGCTCCGGGGGGAGGGCTCGAACCTCCAACATCCGGCTCCAAAGGCCGACGTTCTGCCGATTGAACTACCCCGGAAGGAATCTCTCGCCCGCATCTTTACAACAGTAAGGGTCCCGTGCCCGCCACGTCGGTTTGCACCTGGGGGCTGGTGCGCCGCTCGGGCGCCGGCCCGGGACACCCGGAACGTACCCGCCGACGGGCGAGCCCGGGCCAAGTTCGGCTAGCGTTCAGCCAGCCATGGGATCACTCATCAAGAAGCGCCGCAAGCGAATGCGCAAGAAGAAGCACAAGAAGATGCTGAAGCGCACCCGCTGGCAACGACGCGCGGCCGGCAAGTAGCACTGCCGCGGGGACCGTCCGGCGAAGCGCATTCCCGCTTCATCGCCAGGCTGCCGGCACGACCGCGAGGCGCTCGTCACGGGTGAGCAGTGCTCGCCACAGCGACAACGAGGGCTTGCCCGTGCTCGGCCCGCGCCGCGCCTTGGAGCTCGACAACGAGATGCGCGACCATCCCCGGACCGCGTTCGAGGAACCACGTGCCCCCGCTTCCCGCTAGGCGCGGCCTGTCGCCTGCGACGCCCGCGATCATGTCCCGCCACCAAGCCAGACGTGGCTCAACGACCACGGCGGCAGGTTCGAGGTCGTTCCCGTGCTCGCCGGTTGGGCCGCCGAGCGCGTCCCAGGCCCGGTAGACCTCCGGAGTCGACACGGCCAATGCGGGTGTCACGAGCACTGCCGTGAAAGCCTCGAAACCGAGCGGCTCGACCAGTTCCCCGATGCCGCTCACGAGGGCCCTGCCGCCCACGACGCAAAACGGCACGTCTGCGCCCAACCCCGCCGCGACCGCCGGATCGAGAGCTCCTGCCCAGCGGAGCACCGCCGCCGCATCCGCCGATCCGCCTCCGAGGCCGGCTCCGGCCGGGACGCGCTTTCGTAGCCTCACCCGGGCACGCCGGCCGACGGTGGCCAGCGCCCGGACCACGAGATTCTCCGGACCCAGCGGGACGGCGTCCGGCGCCCGGCCGGCAACGCCACGCCTGTGTCCGGCCGACAAGGGACCGTCTCCCGGGACCCAGGCCACTTCGTCTATGACCTCGAGACCATCGGCGCCCTCTTCGATCTCGAGCTCGTCTGCGAGATCGATGGTCGCCATCTCGGCCTCGAGCAGGTGGTAGCCGTCGTCGCGAACTCCCACGACCCGCAACGCGCGCGTCAGCTTGGCGGGTGCCCGGACGTGATCGATCGACGGCATGCGACTAGCTTGCCCCACTCCTCGATGCCGAGCTCCTCAGCGTGGGAACGGCCGTCTATCCCCGCAGCTGCAAAGGTTGACTTGTCGGCCAGTCCTTCGAGGGAACGGCGGAGCATCTTCCGCCGCCCGCCGAAGCCGGCCCGGAGGAGGAGGTCGATGTCCGCGTAGCTCGCCACGACGGGGTCGACCGCTGGAGCCTCGCGGCGCACGATCTCCACGAGCACCGACTCGACATTGGGGCGGGGCAGGAATACCCCGGGCGAGACGCGTCCGACGAGCGCCGCGGTCGCGAAGTAGCCGACCCTCACCGACACGGCGCCGAAACTCCTCGTCCCCGGCACCGCGACGAGGCGCTCGCCCGCCTCGCGCTGGACCATCACGAGCATGCGGCCGATGGCGGGTACGTCGCGGAGAAGGTCGAGAACGAGCGGAGTCGCCACGCTGTAGGGCAGGTTGGCGACAAGTACCCAACGTGGCGCTGCTGCGAGCAGTCCGGCCCAGTCGCACGACATCGCGTCGGCCTCGAGCACCGACACGCCGAGCGGCTCGACCATCTCCCGAAGGACCGGGACTATGCCCCTGTCCACCTCGACCGCCGTCACCGCGGCCCCGGTCGCGGCGAGCGCGACGGTCAGAGAACCGAGCCCGGCACCGATTTCGACGACGTGATCTCCGAGACCGACCCGCGCCAGCCGGGCGATGCGCTCGACGGTGTTCGGGTCGGTGACGAAATGTTGGCCGAGCGCTTTCGAAGGGTGAAGGCCGTGCTGGCGGAGGAGGCGGGCAACCTCGCCGCGGCCAGGCGGGCGCCGGAACGGAAGGGCCGGAGCGCCACTAGCGGGCTCGACGATCTCAGACTCCGAGCCCGAAGGCCTTCTCGGCGTTCATCCAGCTGACCGCAGCCAGGACTTCCGGCTCGAAGCCCTTCAACTGCCCCACCGCGTTCCCGACGACAGCAACGTTGCTCGGGCTGTTGCGACGCCCGCGATGAGGGACCGGCGTGAGGAACGGCGAGTCGGTCTCGATCAGCAAGCTGTCGAGGGGGCAGTGTGTGACGACTTGGCGCAGCTCGCCGGCATTGGCGAAAGTCACGATGCCGCTGAAGGACAGGAGGCCGCCGGCCCGCAGACACCGCCTTGCCTCCCGCTCACCGCCCGTGAAGCAGTGGAAGATCGTCCTCTCGGGCACTCCTTCGTGCTCGAGTATCGAGAACGTGTCGTCCCACGCCTCTCGCGTGTGGACGACGAGAGTGAGGTTGAGGCGGTTCGCCAAGGCGACCTGGGCGGCAAAGACATCGCGCTGGACGTCTCGGGGAGAGTTGTCGTAGTGGTAGTCAAGCCCGCACTCGCCGATGGCCACGACACGGGACCGACGCAAGCCCTCGCCTGCGGACAGCTCCTCTAGGAACTCTGTCACAGGGCCCAGCCCGGCCTTGGCGTCATGCGGGTGCAACCCGACGGTTGCCCAGACCTGGGCGTCGCGCGCGCCCGGGGCCCGATTTCCCGAGAACTGGTTCGCAAGAGTCACGGCGCGGCGGGACGACACCGCATCGGTCCCGACACACACCACTCGCCCCACTCGCGCCGCGCGCGCCAGCACGAGGGTTTCGGCAGGATCCGGCTCGTCTTGCAAGTGGCAGTGGCTATCGGTCCAGATGGCCGCCGGCTGCGCCGGCGGCGGAGCAGACGCCGACAAGAGCGAGGCCTCGGAAAGGGGCTCGGGCCCAGCCGGTGCGCTCGTCTCGCGCTGCACCCTACGGGCGGCACCACGACGGCGGCGCAGCCACGAACCCTCTTGCTGCTCGCCTTGCCCGGTCCGGTCGCTCGCATCTTCCACGTTGCCCCTTTCGTTCAACTGTCAACGGTACGCCGCGGGAACAGCGGCGTACCCTTTATGACGAGGAGGTTCCCCGGGTAGCCACCCCACACGAGACTGCCATCTTCTCTTGCCGCGCCCGGTTCGTCGGGTTGGCCCTGAAGCCCGATCCGCGCCCAGATCTCGGCTGCTGCGCCCGGCATCACGGGTGACACGAGCACGGCCACGATCCGCAGTGCCTCGAGAGCGTCGCCGAGAGCGGCATCGAGGGCCGCACCGGGGGGCAGTTTCCACGGCTCTGCGGTCTCGAGCTCAGAGTTCGCGGCACGAACGAGGGCCCCACGTCGCCTCGAGAGCTTCGTGGGCGGCAAACCGTTGCCAGGCGTCCCGGCACGCCGTCACGACCTCCGCCGCGACTTCGCTCAGGCGGACACCCGGTGCAGCGGGTCTCGGGGCGGGACCGATCCCTCCACGCTTGCTCTCGACGACCGCCGCGACCCGGGCGAGCAGATTGCCGAGATTGTTCGCGAGGTCGGAGTTGTACCTCGCGATCAAGCCTTCGTAGGTGAAGTCCCCGTCGGAGCCCAACACCACATCCCGGACGAGGTGGTAGCGGAGCGCGTCGACCCCGATGTCGGTGGCGAGCTCCACTGGGTCGATCTGGTTCAAGCGCGTCTTCGACATCTTCTCGCCGCCCACGAGCAGCCATCCGTGAACGATGTAGTGGGCTGGTGGGTCGATGCCCGCGGCGAGGCACATCGCCGGCCACCAGACGCAGTGGAACCGGATGATGTCCTTGCCGAGCAGGTGGTGAGCCGCCGGCCACCATTTCGCGAAACGCTCGGCGTCCTCGCCGTAGCCGATGGCGGTGATGTAGTTGACCAGGGCGTCGTACCAGACGTAGAAGACGTGCGCGTCGTCCCAGGGTACCCGCACGCCCCAGTCGATCGAGGTCCTGGTTATCGAGATGTCCTGGAGCCCGCCTTTGATGATCCCGAGCGCTTCGTTGCGCCTGGAGTCGGGGAAGATCGTGTGCGGATGACTCTCGTACCAATCGAGCAACGGCTCCCCGAAACGGGACAACTCGAAGAACCAGTTCTCTTCGGTCAGCCACTCCACCGGTCGCTCGTGCACCGGGCAGGCGCGAGCTTCGACGAGATCGCTCTCGGGGTAGTACGCCTCGCACGACACGCAGTACCAGCCCTCGTACAGCCCCTTGTGCATGTAGCCGTTGTCGTGGATCGCCTGCATGAACCTCTGAACACTCAGGTTGTGACGGTGCTCGGTCGTACGGATGAAGTCGTCGTTCGAAATATCAAGCGCGGCCCATGAGGCGACGTAGCGACGGCTCGTCTGGTCGACCCACTCCTGGGGCGTGAGCCCCTGCTCCTCGGCAGCGCGAGCGTTCTTGAGCCCGTGCTCGTCGGTGCCGGTGAGGAACCAGGAGTCGTCACCGATCAACCGGTGCCAGCGCGCGAGCACGTCGGCATTCACCGTCGAGTACGCCGTCCCGAGATGGGGGGCGTCGTTGACGTAGTAGATCGGTGTCGTCAGGAAGAAACGGTCAGGCACACTCTCAAACTACTGGCCGTTGTGAGCGAGCGAAGTCTCGTACGCAAACCTCTTCGACACGCCCAGGTCTGCGGCCACCTCCGCTGCCGCCTGTCGGCGGCTGGCGCCGGCCGACATGAGGCTCGCGACTGCGCCCTGGACCTCAGCTTCGCTCGGCGATGGCGACCCAAACATGGGCGCGCCCGCAACCACCAGCACGTGCTCGCCGCGTGCTGCGCCCGCCGCGCTGCGCTCGCACGCCTCGGCGAGCGTTCCCCGCCATGTCTCCTCGAACAGCTTCGTCAGCTCCCGGCAAACCGCCACCTTCCGGTCGCCTCCACAACAACTCGCAAGATCCCGCAGCGTCGAGCCGATCCGCTGTGGCGACTCGTAGATCACGCTCGGATGCGGCGCCGCCGCGATCTCGCCCAGGCGATTTGCGCGGTCGGTCCCCCGTCTCGGCAGGAAGCCTTCGAACCTCCAGCGTGCGGTCCCGAGGCCGGCGACCACGAGAGCGCTCACAGCCGCCGATGGTCCAGGCACGGTCGTGACCTTGTGACCAGCGGCGATCGCTGCGGAGATCACCCGCTCGCCGGGATCGGACACCGTGGGCGTGCCGGCGTCGCTCACGAGCGCGACGCGCTCACCCCGGTCCAGCATCTCGAGCACCTCCGCGACCCGCTCACGCTCGTTGTGCGCGTGCACCGACACGAGACGGGAGGCTCGCAGGCCCACGCGGGCAAGAAGCTGCCCGGTGTGGCGTGTGTCCTCGCAGCAGACGACATCGGCCTCCTGCAAAGTGGCCGAAGCCCGTGGCGACAGGTCAGCGATGTTGCCGATCGGAGTCGCGACGATTATCAGCTCGCCGGGGCGCTGGTCCCCCCCGGTCACCCCTTGATCTCCAGGCCGTCACCCGGGACGAGCTTCCATCGCTCGAAGGCACCGGCCTCCGCCTCGAGCACGGCTCGGCCGCCCCGGCGCGGAAGTGCGATCCGGTACGGCGGCGCGGTGGTGGTGCCGATGACACGAAGGTCATCGGTCAAGAACGCGACGTCGATGGCGAATCGCATCCCGATCGTATGCACCGACCTCGTGTGGCGCAGCAACAGGGCGCCCTCGAAGCGCTTCTTGCCCAACAGGCCACGCGATCTGGCGGCGAACGACGAAGCGACCTCGACGCTCGCGAGCACCTCGCCGTCACGCAGTAGCCATGCCATGTACCCGTCCTCATCGCTCCTCAAACCAAGGAAGATGCCCAACGCTACCGAACGGCCGCCTGCTCGTGGAGAAAGAGCGCCAGCGCGGAAGCCACTACAATGTCCCGCTTGTGTCCAAGCGAACTGTGAAGCGGAAGCTCCGCAAGAAGAAGAAAGCCAACCACGGCAAGAAGCCGAACTGCGGCCGCGGCTGACACTCACACCTTCCAGTTCGACCCGAGGCGGCTCAGGACGCCGACGAGCACCGACGGCTTGTCGGACATGATCCCATCGACGCCAAGGCCGACCAGGCGCTCCATCTCGTCAGGATCGTCGATCGTCCACACGTGGACCGCGAGCCCGCTCGAATGCGCCGCCTCGACAAAGCTCTCGTCCACGACGACGACAGGGCCGAAGCGCGCCGGTACCTGGAGCGCAACGTAACGTTCGAGGCCTTCTTGGGGCGGGTCACCGGCATGCAGACGACGGTAGAACTCGGTCGTCGCCTCGGTGCCGGCCGCGATGCCGGCCAATGGCGCGTGCTTGGCGAACTCGCCGGTTGCCTCGTCTGAGAAAGACGCAACGACCACGTCGTCTTGCCGGCCGTGCTCGCGCAGCAAGCCGGCCAGCGCCTTTTCGTAAGGGACGACCTCGGGGGCGCTGCGCTTGATGTCCAGGTTGAGCACGACGCCGGGAAAAGCATCCAAGACCTCTGGGAGCGTCGCGACGCACAAATCGCGATCGCCTGGAGCTTTCCCGCGCATCACGTAGTCCTCGACCGGGTGTCCCCTGACGGCGCCCTCGCCGGGGCAGAACCAATACGCGTTGTCGAGGTGCCGAATTTCGTCGAGACGGCGCTCGGCGATCTCGCCCGTCCCGTTGGTAGTTCGCTCGAGCGTCGGGTCGTGACAGACCACGAGCTCCCCGTCGCTGGTGGCGTGGACGTCAAGCTCGATGCCAGTGGCTCCGTGCTCGAGCGCTCGCCTCATCGCGTAGAGCGTGCTGGAGGGAGACTCCTTGGCGCCGCCCTGGTGCGCGTAGGCGACGACCCGCCGTTCGAGCCAGGGATTGTCACGCACGCCCGCTGTCTACCAGCCGAATGCGCCTGCCGCGCAACTGGAGGGTAGCCTCGGCTCGCCATGATCGATCACATACTCCTCGACGTCATCGCCGCCCTCCGCGAAGCGTTCGAGGGCGCGCTCTTGGAACAGCAGGCGGTCGAGGAGCGTTTCCAAGTCGACGTCTTCCTCGGCGACGTCGCCTTCGAGACCTCCTACAGCCTGCCCGGCGAGGACAGTCCGCCGCGTGTCCGGGCGGACCTCAGCCTCGATTGGCCGACCTGGAGCCAGAGCGCCTACCGGTCGTGGTCGATCGGCGAGCCTCCGGCTGAACCGCCAGAGCTCATCGTCGAGATCGCTCTTCGCGTGCAACGCCTCGCCGCGACACCCGATCCGGCGCTTGTGCTCGCGGCGCTCGCCGGTGAGGGGCCTGAGTTCGGATCCGAGCGTCTGGAGCAGTCCGGGCCAATGATCGAGCAGCTCTACGAGCCCTCTTCGGACACGCCCGCGTGCGCGATCGAGGTCGCCTATCAGGGCAGCATCCGGCTCGAAGAGCCGCTGCTCGACGATCCGTCCAAGCTCGACGGGCAGGTTGCCGGGCTCGCGCGATGGGTTGCGTCGGCGCTCGTGCGTCTCGCGGATCTCGACTTGGCTTTTCTCCCGCCCGATGAGGACAGCAACCGGGTCTGACCGAAGCCCGCGTTGGGTAAGCCCCGCCCTGCGCCTGTGACTGGGGGCACCGCTACCAGGGTTCTGTGAGCCCGGCCCCCGCAGCCAGGGAGTGCAACGAGACCTGAGGCTGCGCGCCTAGGTGCGAGACAACCTCGCCGGCGGCGAGGGCTCCGAGCCGACCCGCCGTCTCCAGCGTCGCGCCGCTTACGATGCCGTAAAGGACACCTGCAGCGAAGAGGTCTCCCGCCCCCGTCGTGTCGTCCACGCGGCCGACCTTCGGAGCCTGGACAAATGCGCGCTCGCCGCGGTTCAAGAGCACGGCACCTCGCGCGCCAAGCGTCACCGCGGCCATGAACCCAGGCCGCTCAAGGGCTTCAAGGGCTCCCGACAAGTCGTCTGCCCCCGTAAAGCGCCGAGCCTCGTCCTCGTTTGCGAACAGCAGGTCCACCTCGCCTTCGACAAGCTCGTTCAGGAACTCACCATGCCGTTCGACGAGAAACGGGTCCGAAAGACTGAGGGCCACGAAGCCACCGCCGGCTTTCGCGAGCTCGATGGCACGCTCGATGGCAGCAGAGGTCCCCGGCGAGTCGAGCAGGTAACCCTCGAGGTACACCGCCGCTGCAGCCCCGACGAAGGCGTGTTCGACGGCTTCGGCATCGATGACGACGCCCGCACCGAGATTGGTCGCCATCGTGCGCCCCGAGTCGGAGCTGACCATCACCAGGCACTGGCCGGTGCAGAGATCGACGGCGCTGTGGCTCAACACGCACCGGACACCGACCGACCCGAGGTCCAGCTCGTACTCGTCACCAAGCGTGTCGTGGCCGACGGACCCAACGAATGCCGGACGGGCGCCCAATGAAGCGAGGCCCACCGCGGTGTTGGCCGCCGATCCCCCAGCCACTTGGACCCAGTCACCCACGAGCTCGGCAATCCTGGCGATGAGTTCACCGTCTACGAGAGTCATCGCGCCTGGCTCGACACCGGCTGCTTCGATCGTTGCTGCGTCCACGTGCGCGACTCGGTCGACGATCGTGTGCCCGACGCACACGACGTCGATCTCTCCTCTGCTGAGCTCCTCGTTCGAGGCACCCAAAACAACGCGCGACGATCCGGGCTGCGTCACGAGTCCCGACGGTAGTCGGTGAGACGTCGTACGCGGTTAATCGAACCACGCACCGGCTAATCTTCGATGTCCGTGACTTTGAACACAGACGATAGGGACTTCAGGCTCCCCCGCGACGTCGTACCGACGCGTTACGAGCTCGCGATCGCACCTGACCTGAGCGCTGCGACGTTCGTCGGCCATGAGCGGATAGAGCTCGACGTGACCTCGACGACACGCTCGATCGTCTGCAACGCCACGGAGCTTCAGATCGCCAACGCCACTCTGAGCGGGCCCGATGACTCGCTTCACCGAGTCGATCTCGACATCTCCTTCGACGAGGATCTCGAGCGGGTCACTTTCACCTCACCACGCCAGGTCATGCCTGGCGCGTACGTCCTCGAGTGCGATTTCGCCGGGGTTCTGAACGACAAGCTCCGCGGCTTTTATCGCAGCACCTTCCGTGACGAGGATGGCGAGGAACACGTCATCGCGACGACCCAGTTCGAATCGACCGACGCAAGAAGGGCGTTCCCCTGCTGGGACGAACCGGATCGCAAGGCTGTGTTCTCCATCTCGCTCGAGGTCGATGCCGACCTGCTCGCGATCTCGAACGGTGCGGAACGCTGCGTGACGGAGCTCCCCGGCGGCAAGCGTCGCCTCGAGTTCACCGACACGATCCCGATGTCGAGCTATCTGGTCGCCTTCGTTGTCGGCCCTCTCGAGGCGACCGACGCCGTGGACGTGGACGGAATCCCGCTTCGCGTTGTCCACACCGCTGGCAAGGGAAGGCTCACCGCTTTCGCACTCGAAGCCGGTGCGCACGCGCTGCGTTACTACACCGAGTACTTCGACCAGCCCTACCAAGGCGACAAGCTCGACCTCGTCGCGATCCCCGACTTCGCCTTCGGTGCAATGGAGAACCTCGGGTGTGTGACGTTCCGTGAGGTCGCGCTGCTCACCGACCCCGCCAATTCGGCCCGTAACGAGCTCGAACGCGTCGCCGGGGTCGTCGAGCACGAGCTCGCTCACATGTGGTTCGGCGACCTCGTGACCATGGGCTGGTGGAACGGCATCTGGTTGAACGAGGCGTTCGCGACCTACATGGCCCTTTGCTGCCTGGACGACTTCAAGCCTGAGTACCAATGCTGGGTTGGGTTCAGTCGCGACCGGGAGATGGCCCTCTCCCTCGACGGGCTCCATACGACGCGGCCTATCGAGTTCCCGGTGCGCACGCCCGACGAGGTCGACGCGATGTTCGATGACCTTACCTACGAGAAGGGCGGCAGCCTTCTTCGGATGCTCGAGCAGTACCTCGGCATGGAACGCTTCCGCGGGCGTCCGGCGGTATCTTGCAGCTCACCGCTACGGCAACACCGAGACAACCGACCTGTGGGACGCGATCGAAGAGGCGGCCGAGGGCCTGCCCATCCGCGCGCTCATGGACTCGTGGATCTTCCAGGGTGGGCATCCGCTCGTGACCGCCAGCGCTGACGGCTCCGAGGTGGTGCTCACTCAAGAGCCCTTCTCCTACCTTCTAACAGCGGACAGGCCCGCGGGCTCGGGGCCGAGCGCAATCGGCTCGAAGTGGCTCGTCCCCGTGTCGATGCAGAGGCGGCCTCACACGGGCCGGCTCGCCGCCACGCCTTATCGCTACGAGCTCTTGCGCGAGCAACCCATTCGGGTCCCTGCCGGACAAGGAATGCTCGTGGTCAACGCCGGGGGCAACGGCGTCTACCGACTGCGTTACGAAGAGACGCTTCTCGAAGCCATCCTCGCCGGCTTCGACCGGCTCGAGCCACTCGAACGCTTCAGGTTGGTGGCGGACACCTGGGCGTGTGCACTGGCAGGCTCGACGCCCCTCGAGCAGTTCCTCGCCCTGGTGAGGCGACTCGAAGGCGAGAAAGCTCCGAGCGTATGGACAATGGTCGCGGGAGCGCTCGGGCTCTTGGACTTTGCGGTTGCGGAGGCAGACCGCGGCGAACTCGAGGCTTTCGTCCAGTCGCTGCTCGGACCGGAGTTCGAACGCGTCGGCTGGGACCGCCGTGAGGACGACGACAGCGAGGCGGCACGGCGTCGTGCAGTCCTGATCTCGACCCTCGGCACGATCGGCGCCGATCCTTCAGTGCGAGCGGAGAGTCGCGACCGCTTCGTTGCGCTCGGCCAGGGCGCGTCGCTGGACGCCGATACCGCATCGGCCATCCTCCACGTCGTGGCAACCACTGCAGGACGCTTGGAGTACGACGCCCTCCTCGCGCGTTTCCGCTCCCCCTCCGACCCGATCGACGAGCGACGCTACCTCGACTCGCTCAGCGACGTCCGCGATCTGGATCTCGTCGCGGAAACCTGCGAAATGTGCCTGACCGAGATCAGGAGCCAGGACGCCCCTCACCTCCTCGGGGCGTTGCTGACCAAGCGCGTCGTCGGTCCGCAAGTCTGGGAGTTCGTCTCCGGCCACTGGGACACGCTCCTGGAGCGTTCTCCGGCAAACTTGATCACGCGGATGCTCGAGGTCTCGCGTCTCTGCCAGCTCGACCCGGACGGCACGCCCGGGCTGTCGCGGAAGGTGAGCGCGTTCTGTGAGGCACATCCGCTCGGCGGCTGGCAAAGGCCGGTCGACCAGAGCCTCGAACGCCTGGCGGTGAACGTCCGCTTCGTGCTCGAGCAACGCTCACTTCTCGGGTCCCTACTGGCCAAAGCATGAGCTGCGGCGGTAGTTGTGGATCTCGCCATCGCGGCGACGACCTTCGCGCTCGTCATCTCGCTCTCCGTCAGTTGAGGACGTGGGATGAAACGGTACCGATGAGTCCTCTCTCAAGGGAGCAGCGCTTGCTCCAGGCGGCTCGGGCGACCAAGGGCTTCATGCCCGACGACGAGGGCCTTGCACTTGCCGCCGCCGCCGAGCGCGCCACGCTGGCAGGCTTCTCCTCCATTGTCGAGGTCGGCGCCTACTGTGGCCGGTCCACCCTCTACCTCGCTTCGGGTATCGCCCGGGCACTGAGCTTGGGAGCAGGATCTGCTGTGGTCTTCAGCGTCGACCATCATCGTGGTTCGGAAGAGAACCAGGCCGGCTTTGAGCACCACGACGACACACTCGTCGACCGCGTGACCGGCCGGATGGACACCTTGCCGTTCTGGAGAAGAGCCATGGAGCAAGCCGGCGCAGAGGATCTCGCCATCGCCGTCGTCGGTGACTCACTCACCATCGCCGTTCGCTGGAATGCCGCCGCCGGTTTAGTGTTCATCGACGGAGGGCACGGTGAAGCGTCGGCATGGGCGGACTACGAGGGCTGGGCCCCCCGTGTGGCCGACGACGGCTGGCTCGCCATTCACGACGTGTTCCCTGATCCCGCCGACGGCGGGCGCCCCCCGTTCGAGATCTACGAGAGAGCGCTCAGCTCTGGCGAATTCGAGGAGGAACGCTCGGCACAGACCGGGAGCCTGCGCGTGCTCAGGAGGCTGTCCGGCTCGGGCTCCGAGTCGAGGTCGAGGCCACGAGGGAGCGACCCGTCGACGAACAGCTGAGCAGCGGGGCTGAGCATGTGAAGGCAGTCTTCGGCCAGCACGATCGCGGCTGCCGTGTAAATCGACCGCTCGCCTGGCGGGTAGGTCGACCGCTCCGGGTACACGATGCCGGTGCTGTACGAACCGTCCGGCCAACGGTGCTGTTGGGCCCATCCGAGCAGGGCTGTGGCCTGGTCACGACGCCCGAGCGCAACGAGGGCGATCGCGCACTCGGCCGTCTCTGCTGCGGTCACCCACGGTCGTTCCGAGACGCAACGCACGCCCCGTTGCTCGATCACGAACTTGGACCACCGCTCGTCGATACGATCCGATGCCGTACCGGCGTCAAGCGCTCCGACCAGCACGGGGTAGTACCAATCCATCGCGAACTCATCCTTCGAAGCGAAACCGCCTCCATTGTCGGCAACCGTGTGGCGCAGACGGCCAGCCGCGAGCTCCCAGTCGGGGCGCTCGCGGCCCAGCTTGGAGGCGCACGCGATAGCGCAACGTAGGCTGAAGTACGCCGAGGAGGAACCGGTCAGCAGCCCGTAGCTCCCCGGTGTCCCGTCGGGGTCGACCGACCACACGAGCTCGCCGCCAGGCCGCTGCCAGTTGACGACAAAGTCGATGGCACGCTCGACCGAAGGCCAGAGATCCTCCAGGAAACCCGAGTCCCGGGTGACGAGGAAGTAGTGCCAAACTCCGGTCGCCACATATGCACAGACGTTCGTGTCGAGCCGGGGCTCTTCGACCTGGGCCTTCGCCCGGTAGTAGGTGTGCCACGACCCGTCGGGGCGCTGGGTCGCGCGCAGCCATTCATACGTGTGCTCCGCCTCGTGGAGAGCGCCGCCCACAGTGAGGGCCATGGCGGCCTCGACGTGGTTCCACGGGTCGGCGTGGCCGCCGGCGAACCACGGGATCATGCCGTCCTGCAACTGGACGGCACGGATCGACTCGATCGTCTCCGCGATCAAACGGCCGCCGGCCAGCTGTCGAGAGGGAGTGATCATGGCTCTGCGTGCCTCAGATAGACGACCAGGCTCTTGCCCAGCAAAGGGTTGAGGATCTTGTCGGGAATGCGCGTCAGCGGCGTGTGCGCCGTGATGTCCCACACCAGGAGCCTGTGGTAGCCGCGCACCGCAAGACACTGCTCGTTCTCCAACCCGACGAGGCACCGGAGCCACCAGTACGGGCTGTGAAGCGCGTGCGCGTGATGGGAGGCGACCACCTCCAGGCCCACGTCCTCGAGTCGCTCGAGCAGCTGGCTCCGGCGGTAGATCCGCAGATGGCCGCCCGGGACGCTGTGATAGCGGTCCGAGAGCGCCCAGTTGACGAGCTCCGGGCCGAAGCGCGGCACGCTGATCGCCAGCATCCCGCCCGGCCGAAGCACCCGGGCGAGCTCGGCCATCGCAGAAGAGTCGTCGCGGAGGTGCTCGAGCACTTCAGCGCAGATGACCTTGTCGAATACCCCATCGGCAAACGGCAGCCTCAGCGCGTCACCCCTCACTGCCGCTCCCGCCCCGCCGTCTGGGACCTCCCCGGCCTCGACCATCGCCGTCATCATCCCGATGACGCCCTTGACCTCGGCCGGGTCCGCGTCGAGGGCGACGACGACAGCACCGCGGTGCAGTGACCCGAAGGCGTGGCGGCCCCCGCCACAGCCCAGGTCGAGCACGCGCTCGGCGGGGCGGAGGCCGAGGCGGTCGAAGTCGACGGTCAGCACGCCAGAAGCTCGAAGTACTGCTCGGCCGTCGCCCGAGCCGTGACTGGCCAGGTGAAGCGCTCGGTGGTGCGCTGGCGGCCGGCTGTCCCGAGGCGCAGGCGCAGTGCCGGGTCACCGAGCGCTGTGAGAGCAGCCTGGGCAAGTGAGCCCGGATCGTTCGGAGGCACGAGGAGGGCCGCGACGCCGCTGGGCCCGGTGACCTCGGGCAAGGCCCCCCCGGTGGTCGCGATGAGCGGGACGCCGCAGGCCATGGCCTCGACCGCCGGCAATGAGAAGCCCTCGTACAGCGACGGCACGACGGCGACCTCGGCCTCTGCATAGAGATCGGCTATCGCCTCGTCGCTCGGCGCCGTAAGGAAGCGGACCGCGCCCTTGAGGCCGAGACGATCCTGCGCGGCAGGGATCGTGCTCCCGTCCCTCAGACGGCCGATCACCACCAGATGGGCGTCTCCGCGTTCGGTGCGAACCCTCGCGAGCGCCTCCAAGAGCGGGAGCAGGCCTTTCATCGGCACATCGGAGCTCGCCGTGGTCATGATCCGGCCCGGCACGCGCTGAACGCCGGGCCTCGGTCGGAAGACCGCGCCATCGACGCCGACCGGGACGACCGCCATGCGCTCGAGCGCGACCCCGAGCTGGTCTGCTATGTCGCGTCGCGACGATTCGGAGACGGTCACGATCCGCCGGACACGTCTTGCGACCCGGGCCTGCATCCCGACGAACCCGTACCAGCGCTTGAGCGTCAACCGGCGCTGCCAGCCGTCGGCATGTGCCAGGTCCAGCTCGCGGTCGACGGTGATGGGGTGGTGAATCGTCGCGAGAACCGGCCAGCCGTCATTCATCATCCCGATGATTCCCGAACCGAGGGATTGATTGTCATGGACCAGGTCGAAATCCCCGAGGCGGCCGGCAAGAAGACGGCGTGCCCTCAGGCTGAACGTCAGCGGCTCCGGAAAACCTGCAGTGCACATCGTCGCGAACTCGAGAAGGTCAACCGAGGAGGTGAACTCGCGCAGTCTCGGAACGCGAAACGGATCCGGCTCGCGGTACAAGTCCATGCTCGCCACCTTCACGAGCTCCACTGGCTCGGAGAGCTCGGGATACGGGGGGCCTGAGAACACAGTCACCGAGTGACCGAGCGCCGCGAGCTCACGTGTGAGGTGACGCGTATAGACACCTTGGCCGCCGCAGCGCGGGTTTCCCCTGTAAGCGAGGTACGCAACGCGCAGCTGGCGGCGCCGAACTGGCTCTGGCATGAGCGACTAGCCTCCACCGCACGAACTCGATAAGCAAGGCGACCGCCGCTGGTGGACCACCGACCAGGCCCTTTCCAGCCCAGCAAGGTCTTCACTACTATGGAGCTGTGCGGATCGCCGTGTGCCGATCACGCTGGGTCTCTTTCTGATGGCCGCCGACATCATCCATCTTTCCGGCATCGTCCACAGCCCGCTGCTGGGCAGTGACGGGGAACGGATGGGCCGGGTCGAAGACGTCATCGCGTGCCAAGGCGAGCAAGCACATCCCCCGGTCAGCGGGATCGTCGCGCGAATCGGCCGTCGGGAGCTCTTCGTGCCGATCTCGATGATTGGAAGTGTTCGTCCCGGCTGCGTCCAGCTACAGGGCGAGACGCTCAACCTCGCCCGTTTCGAGCGGAGGCCGGGCGAGCTCCTCCTGACCAAAGACCTGTCGGGAAGGCACCTGATCAACATCGTCGGCGCCCGCCTCATCCGTGCAAACGAGATCGAGATCGCTCTGGTCGACGACACCTTCGAGGTCATCGGAGTCGACCCGACCAGCCGGCCCGTCCTCCGTAGGTTGCTCCCGCGCGTGCTCGCCCAGCGCATACCGGCCAAGGCCATCGTGGATTGGGAGAGCATCCAGCCGTTCGTCTCTCACGTGCCGACGGCAATGCTCCGCATCCCGTATCGCAAGCTGGCCCGCCTGCACCCCGCTCAGATCGCCGATCTCGTCGAGGCCGCGTCACATGAGGAGGGCGAGGAGATCATCAACGCCGTCGGCCAGGACCTCGAGCTCGAGGCTGACGTCTTCGAGGAGCTCGATACCGAGCATCAGCTCGAGTTCCTGAGCACCCGGACCGACAAGGAAGCGGGCCGGCTGCTCGCGACGATGGAACCCGATGACGCCGCCGACCTGATCGCCGATCTCGACCAGGACCGCCGGCTCTCGGTGCTGGAGGCTGTTCCACAGCCGACGCAGGCAAAGGTCCGGGCGCTCCTCAGCTACAACCCCGAGACCGCGGGTGGCCTCATGAGCCCTGAATTCCTTGCCCTGTCCGGCAACACGATCGTTTCGGACGCGCTCGAGGAGATCCGCCGTAGCCCGGTCGCGCCCGAAGCACTGGGAGTCATCTACACCACAGACCAAGACGGCCGTCTCACCGGCACAGCGTCGGTCGTCCGGCTCGTGAAGAGTCCACCGGCGGCGCGCATCGGCGAGGTGGCCGACCTCGACCCTGTTGCAGTCAGGCCCGATGCCGACCTCCACGCGATCGTCCGCAAGATGTCGGACTTCAACCTCGCCGCGGCTCCCGTCATCGACGATCAGCATCGGATGATCGGCGTAGTCACAGTCGACGACGTGCTGGAACTCCTCCTGCCGACGGGATGGCGTCGCGACTTCGGGATGACCACCGCCGACGAGTGAGCGCTGACCGGTGAGCCTCGCCGGTCCGAAACAGCTCCTTCGGATGTCGCCACGGCGGGCTGAGCGGGTAAGATCATGCCCGCAAGCAGCCATGCCTTGTCCGGCAACGGTGATCTGAGTGTCCCCGGCCGTGCCGGGGTGAAGCCGGTACCCGTCGGCGCCACTCGTTCAGAGGCAGGCTGACGATGGGCCAGGAAATGGAGCACCCCTGAGTACCGACGGTTGGTTACCTGACCAACTTCGTGTGCACGCTGCTTCAGAGCAGGAGCGGCCGCCCCGCTGAGCCCTCCTGACCTCTGGTGTGCGTGCGCGATCAGCTACGCCTACGCACACCGACGACGCCAATGGCGGCGCGAGAGGTCACCATGGTCAAGAACCTGCAACCTGGCGACGACGAGGAGCCCGAGGAGCACTCCTCGGCAGCTCTCGACAGCGCGCACGTGGGAGACATCCAGGGAGCTTTCGGCACGATCCGCGAGCACGACCACGCTGCTCGGCGATCCTGGGGCAAGAAGCTCCTCACGCTGCTCGCCATCGTCGGCCCCGGCCTCATCGTGATGGTGGGCGACAACGACGCCGGTGGCGTCGCGACCTATGCCCAGGCCGGTCAGAATTACGGCCTCACCCTGCTGTGGACCTTGCCGCTTCTCATCCCGGTCCTGATCGTCAACCAGGAGATGGTCGTGCGGCTGGGGGCGGTGACAGGCGTCGGACACGCCCGGCTGATCAAGGAGCGCTTCGGGAAGTTCTGGGCAGCCTTCTCGGTCGGCGACTTGTTTGTCCTGAACTTCCTCACGATCGTCACCGAGTTCATCGGCGTGAGCCTTGCCCTCGGCTACTTCGGCATATCTCCTGACATCTCGGTCCCGATCGCCGCGCTCGGGTTGATCGCCATAACCACGACCGGCAGCTTCCGCAGCTGGGAGCGCTTCATGTTCATCTTCGTCGCGGTGAACTTCCTCGCCATCCCGCTCGTGATCCTGGTTCATCCCCACGCCGGCCCGATAGTGCGCGGGTTGTTGGTCCCGGGAGCCCGGGGTGGGATGACCTCGACCGCGGTGCTCTTGATCATCGCGATCGTGGGAACGACGGTCGCGCCGTGGCAGCTGTTCTTCCAGCAGTCCAACATCGTCGACAAGCGGATCACGCCACGCTGGATCAACTATGAACGGGCAGACACGTTCCTTGGTTCGATCGTCGTGGTGATCGCGGCCAGCGCGCTCGTGGTGACGGCCGCCTTTGCGTTCCGGGGCACCCGACTCGCCGGCCACTTCACGAACGCAGCAGGCGTCGCTTCCGGACTCGAGCACATGGTCGGGCACGGAACGGGAGCGCTCTTCGCGCTTGTGCTGCTCAACGCCTCGGTCATTGGAGCCGCCGCTGTCACACTTTCGACGTCATATGCCTTCGGCGACATTTTCGGGATGCGACATTCCCTTCACCGCAGCTTCGCTGACGCGAAGCAGTTCTACGTACTCTTCACCGCGCTCGTGATCTGTGCCGCGGGCATCGTCCTGATCCCCAGCGCACCGTTGGGGCTGATCACGACCGCGGTTCAAGCGCTGGCAGGAGTTCTCCTGCCGAGCGCGACGGTGTTCCTCCTCTTGCTCTGCAACGACAAGGAGGTTCTCGGGCCGTGGGTCAACCGCCCATGGCTGAACGCATTGGCAGGGTTGGTCGTCTCGGTGCTGCTGGCGCTGTCGCTCGTCTTGATGACGACCACCGTATTCCGGAACCTGGAAGTCACCTCGCTCGCCCTCGTGCTGGGAGCGATCATCGTGGCCGGGTTCCTCGGCGTGGGCTCGTGGGCACTCCTTCCTGGCCAGCGTGCCAAGCGCCACGTCGCCATCCAATTCGCCGCAGCCGCCGAACGCGAGACCAAAGTGCGGCGTGAGACCTGGAGGATGCCTCAGCTTGCCCTCCTCGAGCGACCGGCATGGTCGCGCGGGCGCACTCTGTCAATGCGGGTCCTCAGCCTCTACCTGGCCGTGGCGGTGGTCCTCCTCGTCGTGAAGGCGGTGCAGCTCGGAATCGGTCACTGACACTCCCGTCGGCACCGGGACGAGGGGCCGGGACTATCCTCCCGCAATGGACAAACCGCCAGCATGGGGCACCATATGAACACTCCGAGCAGCTCGAAGCAACCTCCTGGCCGACTCCGCTCACAACCGGGGCTCGCGCCGGAGGATCTTCACGCGATCGAAGCGCTCGCGACAGCCTGTGTGGCGGTGGACGGTGGGCGTCTCAAGCTCGAGTGGGGGGTCCTCCAGTCGAGGCCCCCGGAGCAGGTCAACGACTTCCTGTGGATCGGCGAGCGGGGCCTGGCCGGATTCCTCGGCATCTACGGCTACCGTTCGGACCAGGCCGAGATCTGTGGAATGGTCCATCCTTCGGCGCGCAGGCAGGGTGTCTTCTCGCGACTGTTCGAGGCGGCGACAGCCGAGCTGCTCAGCCGGGGCTTGCCGGAGGTCCTCCTGGTGGTGGACCGTCTTTACAAGGCGGGGTCCGGCTTCGCGCGGTCGGTCGGGGGCATGATCGAACACTCCGAGCACCGCATGATGCTTCGGCGCGAGCCTGCCGCTGTCGCTGCCGATCCCCTCGTCACCATTCGCGCGGCTGAGCTCGCAGACGGTCCGTTCGTCGTCTCCTGCCTGGCAAAGGCGTTCGACTTTCCCGCCGATCTCGAGGCGGGCGAGCTCGAGACCCTCGCCAAGCGATTCCCCGGAACTCTCGTCATCGACTACGCGAACCAGCCTGTCGGAACGGTCCGCGTCGACCGGGACGCCGACGCGGCAGGCATCTACGGGTTTGCGATCCTGCCGGAGTTCCAAGGTCGCGGCATCGGACGGCAGGTGCTTTCGAACCTCGCCCGGGATGTCGACGCAGAAGGCGTGGCCCAGATCGGGCTCGAGGTGTCGGTCACCAACGACAGCGCTCTGCACCTCTACTTGAGCTGCGGCTTCGACGTCACGGGCACCGAGGACTACTACGCGGTGCCATTGGGAGGGCACGGATCCTGATCGAGGCCCCTGGGAGGCGGTCGCTCTTACAACGGGATTGGGCCGGTCGCGGAACTTCGGTTCCGACCTGTCGATTTCCTCGCGCCCTGTTCGTCTCATCGGCGACGATCCGAAAGAGGAGGAAGGAAAGCGCTCGGTGTCAATCCCCACCTTCCCGAAGCCGTGCCGTGGTCCAGTCGATGGGAAGGCAAGAGCTCGTCGTTCCGCCGCGTCGGGACGCTCCTCCGAGCCGTAACGTGGTCCTCATGCGTTATCGAACCCTTGGAGGAACCGGCATCCAGGTGAGTGCCTACTGCCTCGGTGCCATGATGCTCGGCGAGTGGGGCAACAAGGACCACGAGGATGGGGTACGGATCGTGCACGCGGCTTTGGACGCGGGCATCAACTTCGTCGACACGGCCGACGTGTACTCCCACGGCGAGTCGGAGGAGATCGTCGGAAAGGCCCTCAAGGGCCGGCGTGACGACGTCGTTCTCGCCACGAAGGTCCACGCGAGCATGGGGCCGGGAGAGAACAGCTCGGGCAACTCACGCCGCTGGGTCCGTTACGAGGTCGAGCAGAGCTTGCGGCGCCTCGGCACCGACTGGATCGACCTGTACCAGGTCCACCGCCCGGATCCCCGCACCGATATCGAGGAGACCTTGTCGGTCCTGACGGACCTGATCCGGGAGGGCAAGGTCCGCGCCATCGGGTGCTCGACGTTCCCGGCCGAGTTGATCGTCGAGGCACACTGGGCCGCCGAGCGGCGCGGCCTGGAACGCTTCCGGTGCGAGCAGCCCCCGTACTCGCTTTTCGCCCGCGGGATCGAGGCCGGAGTGCTCCCGGTCTGCGAGCGCTACGGAATGGGGGTCATCGCCTGGAGCCCGCTAGCAGGAGGATGGCTGACCGGCAAGTACCGCCATGGCAAGGAGATCGACATGACCTCCGGACGTGCGTCGCGAATCCCGCAGCGTTTCGATCCGACCCTGCCCGCGAACCAGCACAAGCTCGACCTGGTCGACCAGTTCGAGGCCGTGGCCGCAGACGCCGGAGTCCCGCTTCGGCACCTCGCTCTTGGCTTTGTCGTATCCCACCCAGCTGTGACCTCCGCGATCATCGGCCCGAGGACGATGGACCAGCTGCAAGATCTGATTGCTGGTTGCGAGGTCACCTTGGACGACTCCACTCTCGACCGCTTGGACGAGATCGTCCCGCCCGGGACCACCCTGAATCCAGCCGATGCCGGGTGGCAGAGCGAGTCACTCACGCGAGCCCGGCGGCGGCGGCCTCCCGACACTCGCGCCGCCGGCTGAGCTCATTCCCAGCGCGGGACATAGCCTCCGCGGCCCATGGAGGCGCTCTCGAATGGGTCCACCGACTCGTCCACGCCACCTCTGACCTCGGTCACCCACGGCAGGCGCTCCATCAAGAGGCGCTCGACGCCTCCCTGCAGGGTCACCGCCGAGATGGCGCACGACCCGCAGGCACCCTGGAGCTGCACCTCGACGACACCGGCGTCGTAGTCGACCTCGACGATCGCGATGTCCCCTCCGTCGGCTTGGACGGCTGGACGCATGAGCTCGACGAGGTCGTCGAGGGCTTCCTTGCGTCGATCGCGCTCGGGGCCGTCGATCGGTTCGCCTGAGGGCCTCGTGGAGATCGCCACGTTGACCGCGACCGGGGCCGCCGAGCTCGCGGGCGAATCTGGGTTCGCCGGTCTCGCCGCCTCTTCCTGCATCAACCGAATCCTCCCACTTGCGCCACACCGACGAGCCTTGCCCACCTCGATGATAAGAGGTCGTAGTCTTCAGCCATGCAGCTCGTCTTGCTCGCAGCCGGTCACGGGCGTCGGTTCGGAGGTCTGAAACAGCTTGCTCCAGTTGGACCGGGCGGCGAAGCGCTGATGGATTACACCGTCCGCGACGCCCTCGCCGCCGGTTTCGCCGGTGTCATCCTTATCGTGCGGGAGGAGATCCAGAACGAGCTGCTCGATCACATCGGGTCCTTTTGGCCGGCGAACCTCCCAGTCGTGCCGGTAGTCCAGGGAGCGATCGCCGGCACGGCTCAAGCAGTGGAGTCGGCCCGACCCTTCATCGACGGACCTTTCGGTGTCGCCAACGCCGACGACCTGTACGGCGCGGCGGCGCTCGTGACGCTGGCTGATCATCTCCACGACGGCACCCCGGGCGACCATGTGCTCGTCGGCTACCACCTCCGCGACACGGTCATCACCGACAGCACGGTCACCCGAGGGCTCTGCGAGACCGGCAAGGACGACTTTCTTACCCGCATCGTGGAGCAGCGGATGCGGCGCCTCCCCGATGGGGCGTTCGAGGGATCTCCCATCGCCGGACCGGATACCGGACGCGTGCAGCGCCTGAGCGGCGAGGAGCAGGTCAGCATGAACCTGTGGGGCTTTGCGGAGGCGATCCTCGATGAGCTCGACTCTGCGCTAGACGCGTTCGACCCCGAAACGGCTCCTCACGACGAAGGCAAGCCTCCCGAGCTCCTCTTGCCCGATGTGGTCGGTCAGGTCGTGGCTGAAGAACGAGCACGTATCCGGGTCGTCCCGTCGAACAGCCGTTGCATCGGGCTCACGCACCCTGACGACCTACCGCTCGTCCGCTCGCTCGTCGCAGAGGGGCTAGCCGGCTGAGGCGTCCTATGACGCGATCGCGCCGGCTCGTGCTGGCTCTCATCGTCGACCTGATACTTGTCGTAGCCGAGGCCACCGGCGGGGTGTTCGCCCATTCGACCGGCCTGGTGGCGACCGCCGGGCACGATCTTGCCGATGCCGCGGCTCTTGGGCTGGCCCTCGTCGCCACCCGGCTGGCGCTCAGACCTGCGACAGCCACAAGATCCTTCGGGTACCACAGGGCCACCATCCTCGCCGCCCTCGCAAACGCGACGGCGGTCGTAGTCGTGGGCCTAGCCGTGGTCGTGCTCGGTGCCTATCGGCTCGCCCACCCGGCACACGTGCACGGCGAGCTCGTGGTGATCGTCGCGGCCGCTGGGCTACTGGGCAACGGGGTCGCTGCGCTGCTGCTGCGCGAGCACACCAAGGACCTGAACTTCAAGGCAGTCGCCCTGCACTTCACCGGGGACGCGGCCGCCGCGCTCGGCGTGATCGTGGCAGGGGCCGTGATCCTCGCGACGGGACGTTTCGAGGCGATCGACCCGGCCGTGGCGCTCTTCATCACCCTGCTCATCGGGGCCGAAGCCTGGCAACTTGTACGCGCGAGCCTGGATATCCTGCTCGAGTCGACCCCACCAGACCTCGACGTCGCCGCGCTGGCCTCGGCGATCTCCGCCATCGAAGGAGTGACTGCTGTCCACGACCTCCACTGCTGGAGCCTGTCGAGCGACGTCAGGGCTCTCTCGGCCCACCTCGTGCTCGACGGGCACCCGAGTTTGGAGGAGGCCCAGGTCGTCGGGGAACGGGTGAAGACCTCGGTCCGCGACCGCTTCCATGTTGCGCACGCGACCCTGGAGATGGAATGCGAGCCCTGCGCCGAGGACATCGCAGACACCTGCGCAGTCGACACGGTCTACCGCCCCGTCGACTAGGGGCCACCACGGCTGCCAGACGACGCCGGCACTGCTGACTCGCGTGCGCCGGTAGCGTTCGGGCCGATGTGTGGTCGTTTCGTCGCGAGCCGCCCTGTCGAGGAAGTAGCCCGCTTGCTCGATGTGGACAAGGTCGCAGTCCCCTCCGAGCTTCACCTTCCACGTTGGAACATCGCCCCGCAGGCGACGGTGCTCGCGGTGACAATGTCCCTCCTGGATCCAGGGCTCCGGCGCCTCTCGGCTTTCCGTTGGGGCCTGGTGCCATGGTGGGCGAAGGACACATCGATCGGCGCCCGCGCCTTCAACGCGAAGGCGGAGACCGTCAAGGACAAGCCGATGTTCCGCAGCGCAATCGACAGGCAACGCTGCATCGTTCCCGCCGACGCCTTCTACGAGTGGGCCCCGGCGACCATAGGAGATCCGACTCGGCGCAAGCAGCCCTGGTGCTTCCGGGCTTCGACCGGATCAGGACTGCTCCTCATCGGCGGCCTATGGGAGCAGTGGCGCCCTCGAGACGCCGAGTCCGCGACACCTCTGTACACCTGCACGATCCTCACCACGGACGCGAACGAGCTCGTCGGTCGCGTCCACGATCGCATGCCGGTGTTGATCGCCGAGGAGGACCTCGAGGAGTGGCTGTCTCCCGAGCCACTCCCAGCAGGCGAGCTCGGCCGGCTGATCCGCCCTGCGGCATCCGGGGAGCTCGAAACGTTCCGCGTGTCGACCAGACTCAACGACGCGCGTGAAGAGGGGCCAGATCTCGGCGAGCCCGTCGCTGCCGAAGAGCCGGGTGACGCCGAACACCCGGGTGAAGCTCGGCTGTTCTGACAGGCGAGCCGCATTGCCCAGCAGGGTCCGGTTGCCCCGGGCCCTCATCCCGATCGGGACGTCACCCCCGCTTGAGCTGTTCGACCTGCTGCGCTCGCTCGATCCGCCGTCGCCTTGCAAGCGCCCTACGCGTGACTTCCGCGATTCCGGCGCCATCAAGGCCGAGCCGGGAAAGGATCACATCTGGCTTGGCGTGCTGCAAGAACTCGGTCGGGACGCCGAGCACAACCTGGCGCGGCCCCTTGAGCGCCTTCGCGTCGGCGAGGCGATCGGCCTCTCCGACCAGGTACGAGCCGGCACCGCCATGAGCCAGCCCGTCCTCGGCCGTGACGACGAGTCCTGAACGCGCGATGGCCTCCAGTAGCTCGGGGTCGGCAGGACGCACGACCCGGACATCGAAGACATCTGTCTCGATGCCGTCGTCGAAGAGCTCCTCAGCCGCCGCGAGAACCGCACGGGTCATCTTGCCGATGCCAACGAGGACCACCTCGCCAGTCCCCTTTCGGAGCCTGCGCGCCTTGAGACCGGTCCCCGGCTTGGCGAGGGGACCCGGCGACGGCGTCTTCGGGAACCGGATCAAAGCGGGACCGCCGAGCTTGATCGCTTCGGCGAGCATCGGAGCGATCTCGGCGGTCTCGGCGGGACAGAAGATCGCGCAGCCGGGTATTTGCAGCGCTTGGACAAGGTCGTAGATGCCGTGATGGCTCGGCCCGTCATCTCCGGTGACCCCTGCCCGTCCGGCGCAGATCACAACCGGCAGCTTGTGAAGCCCGATGTCGAGGTTCCACTGGTCTACCGCTCGGCCGAGGAACGTCGAGTAGATGGCGACGACCGGGCGCAAGCCGCCCATCGCCATCCCTGCCGCAGCCGTGAGAGCGTGCTGCTCGGCGATACCCACGTCCATGAAGCGCTGCGGATAGCGGTCCTGGAACGCCAGAAGCCCAGTCGGGCCGGGCATGGCGGCGGTGATCGCCACAATGCGCTCGTCGGCAGCAGCCAGATCTACGAGAGCTGAGGAAAAGACCTCGGAGTAGCTCTCCCCGGCATCGAGCGGACCCGGCAGCCCGTCATCGTCGGTCGACCCACCTATCCCAGCCGGGGCATGCTGAGACCCCGGACGTGCCGACGGGTGTCCGCCCGATCGGCTCGCCTGCGCGGGCGGCACCGGAGGCTTCAGGTCGTGCAGGCAGGCGACCTCGTCAGCCTCCGCAGGCGCGTAGCCCTTCCCCTTGGTGGTGACGACATGAAGGACGATGGGCCCTTGCCAGCTCGCAGCGCGCCGGAGCGCCTGCTCGAGCCCACCTACGTCATGCCCGTCGATAGGCCCGGTGTAGCGAATTCCGAGCGCCTCGAAGAACATGCGCGGCTCTACGACCTCCCGGATGGCCGCACTGAGCCCATGAAACGACGTGAACGCTAGCGAAGAGACGCCTCCCGGAAGGTCCTCTACCAGATGGCGCACGCGATCACGGACCTGCAGGTAGCGCGGGTCCAGCCGTAACTGGGTCAACGAAACCGACAGCCTCGAGACCGTCGGTGCATAGCTCCGGCCGTTGTCGTTCAGCACGACCAGCACTCTCGTGCCGGAATGGCCAAGATTGTTGAGCGCCTCGTAGGCCATCCCACCGGTGAGAGCGCCGTCGCCGACCACAGCCACGACGCGACGTTCGCCGCTTGCCGACTCGCCCCCGCCGGCGAGACGAAGAGCCGTGGCGATGCCCTGCGCGTAGCTGAGAGCTGTCGAGGCATGGGAGTTCTCGACCCAGTCATGGGGGGACTCCGCCCTCGACGGGTAGCCCGACAGCCCACCTTGCTGCTTGAGGTCGATGAAGCCCTCGCGGCGTCCTGTCACGATCTTGTGGACATAGGCCTGGTGCCCGGTGTCGAACAGGAGAATGTCCTCCGGGGAGTTGAAGACCCGGTGCAACGCGAGCGTGAGCTCGACGACACCGAGATTCGAACCGAGATGGCCACCGGTACGCGACACGGCCTCAACGATGAAGTCGCGGAGCTCGGCCGCGAGTTGGTCGCACTCGACGAGTGAGAGAGCCTTGAGGTCGGAAGGTGAGTGGATGGAGTCGAGGATCATGAGTGAGTGCCTCGCTTCAGGCTACCGGACTGGCGCAGCGCGAAGCAGACCACCCGGTCAGTCTCTCCATACGCGACGCCGCCCACCCACCGCAGTGCCGGAGCGGCACTCGCTGCGGGTGGCGGCGCGTAGGGAACTCACGCCTCGGGCAGTCGATCACGCGTGAGCAACTGAGCGACGAGCCTCGCCACTCGCTGGCGGGTTGCCTGTGCACTCTCGATCGCGGGGACGTCGCCGTCGAGATCCACGACGGCAAACCGACGGCTGCGCTCGAGCTCTGGCCGGAGCGCCACGACGACGGAAGCGTCGCGCCACTTGGGATGCTCGAGCAGGAGCAGGAAAGCAAGCAACGACTCACGCTGCTCTCCTACGCACTCGTAAGGCTTGCGCCCTGCGGCAAACAGATCGCGGAATCCCTCGACGTGCTGGAGATTCTCGAGGAGGTTCTCGCCAAAGATGGCCGCGAGGCGATCAGGCTCCAGAAACGGGGCCAACGTCAGGAAGACGAAACGACACTTCGGGCACCTCCCGCACCAGATGTCGAAAAGCGTGCCTGAGCGGTACGCCTGATTGCAGCTTCGAAACCCCGGGTGGTAAGCGGGCAGATCCGCGAACCACCTTGCGATCTCGATCTCGCCGCACGAGCGCAACGGCGAGGAGTACTCGATGGCAGGCGAGACCGATTCTCGGATCACCGACCGTAGCCCGAGCTCACACTCGCTGCTCTTGCTCCACTGGTGGTTCACTGCGACGTCGCCGACATACGAGGTGGCCTCGTCGGCCGAGCGCTCCAGTGCCATGAGTGTCGTGTCGTAGCCGTAGACGTACCCCGCTGCCACAACGATCAGCGACACGATCGCGGTGATCGGCACATGACCGTTGAGCGCCCCGGCCAGGTTGAGCTCGAGCAACCTGGGCGAGATGGTCCTCGTCACCGAGACGAGCGGCAGGCCGGCGACGTCCGCGGTGCGATGCATGGCGGCTTGCGGATTCACCGCGACCAGCCAGGTTGCGAGCTCGGGTGTCGGGTTCGCGGCCTTAAGGGCCTCGATCAGCACGATCGAGTCCTTCCCACCGCCGACGGGCACGGCGATTCCTTGCCCGGGAGCATCGTGACCGTGTCCTGCAACCGTCGAAGACACCGGGCCTTCGCCGAGCGCCGCTGCCCCTGTCACCGATCCTGGCTCGGTTTCGACCTCCACCTCGAACTGAAGTGGCACCCCGAGGCCGTTCGACACCGCGAACTCGCGCAGGCCCTTGTCGTACAAATCACGTACGAGCCCTGCCTCCCCGCGACTAAGTGGCCCGGTTTCGACGATGATCCTACCCGGCGCCGCTGCTTTGTAGTAGCTGACCCCGGCCGCGAGATGCACGAGCCGCAACGCGCTCTCGATGCCTGGCCCCGCACGCGATCCGAGTGGAAACCCACCGAACTCGACGACCTCCTGGAAGCAATGGGTATCGTCGAAGGCATAGTTGAACCGGGCAAGGTTGCGTCCGGCATCGAAGTCGAAACCGACGATCCTGAACGTCTCGACACCCGATAGCCGAGACGCTGTCACGACGTTGCCACTCGGCTCGGGTGACCCTCTCCGATGCCCGCGACCCGCCTGAACCGCCTGCTGCGATCGAGGTAGGAGCCTTCGTCACGAGGAGTCGGCGACGCCGGCGAGAACAGCACGACCGCGATATCCCTACGAGAAGACGCGAAGTCGACCGCAACCTCGAGAGATGGCACCGGTTGGCGTTGTACGCCGCTCGAGATGTCGTCAAGCGCGGCCCCGATCGCGGCACCGGCGTCCCCGATCAAGAAAACGACCGGCTGCGGCAAGCTTGAATCGATTGCCCGGGCAAGCGGTGTGTAATCGAGGCCACGGTCGTGTCCGCCGGCGATCAACGCGACTCGTCTTCCGGCGAAAGCCTGCAGGGCGGCAACCGTCCCCTCCGGGTTGCTGGCGAGCGCGTCGTCGATGTAGCTGACGCCGTCGATGTCCCCGAGTGGCTCGAGCCTCGATCGGGGCGCCGTCACTGTGGAGAGCCTTCGTTCGAGCCGTTTCTGGTCGGGCAACTCCCCGGTGATCAGGAGGGCAGCTGTGACGGCACCGCAGGCATTCAGGAGGTTGTGCTCCCCCAAGAGTTGAAACTCCCCGAGATCTAGCGGCCCGAGATCGGACACGACGACCTGGCCTGCTTCGAGGCGCACCGGACCACTCTTGCCGTAGAGAACCCTGCCTGCCAGCCATGAGCTGCGCACGACGGCCTCGTCGCAGCACCCGTTCACCGCGACGGGAACATCGAGCGCGATATGAGAACAGGCGGAGCTTGTCCTCGTAGTAGTTCGTGAGGTTCCGATGCCAGTCGAGGTGATCCGGTGCCAGCAACGTGAGAACGCCGACCGATGGCGACACCGTCACCTCCGCAGCCTGGAAGCTCGAGATCTCGAGGACAAACACGTCATGAGCGTCGTCGTCGTACAGCTCGGTCAACGGACGCCCGATGTTGCCGGCAAGAGCGACGTCGAGACCGTAAGCGCCGAGGGCGGCGGCTGTGAGCATCGCGGTGCTCGTCTTGCCCTTTGACCCTGTCACGGCCACGACTCGCCTGTCCTGGAAGTCCTCCATGAAGAGCGCGGTCGGAGTCGTCACAACCGCGCCGAGCCGGGCCGCGGCCACAAGGCGCTCGTCGTAGCGCGAGACCCCGGGCGAGTGGACGACGAAGTCGAAACGGCGATCTTCGAGGACCGACGGCGGCTGCACGTCGATCCCGGCCGTGTCGGCCTCGACTGCTTGCCTAGGACCGGTGAGGCCGCTGGGGTCCCCCGCGGTGTCGTCTACGACGACAAGCTCGGCGCAGGTCGGGCCGACGCGTCGGGCGAAGCTCTGACCTTCCATGCCTGCCCCGAATATCGCGACGCGACTACCAGCGAGCGCCGCGACACCTCCTATCAGCGGCACGCCGCGATGGTACACAGACGTTCGAGCCATTGGAGCGGATAGGGCGAGCGCCAAGGTAGCGTTGCAGGGTTCACAGCAATCGAGCGGTCGGGGACCGGAGGGGTGGCAGCCATGATCACAGGAACAGCCGAAGCTGCACCGCGCCGACAGCCACCGGGCCCGTCATGATCGTCGGAGTTCCTGCCGAGGTGAAGATCGCGGAGGGCCGAGTCGCCATCACGCCCGACGGCGTCCGGGGGCTGACGTCGCTCGGCCACAGGGTGCTCGTCGAGACGAGAGCAGGCACCGGGTCGTCCCTCAGCGATGCTGATTTCGCCGCAGCCGGGGCCACCGTGGTCGACACCGACGATGCGTGGTCTGCTGAGCTTGTTTGCAAGGTGAAAGAGCCGCAGGAATCGGAGTTTTCCTATCTGCGCCCTGACCTGGTGTTGTTCACTTACCTCCACCTGGCTGCTTACCCAGGCGTGGCCAAGGCTCTGCTCGAGTCCGGGACGACCGGGGTCGCCTACGAGACGGTGCAACTCCCCTCGGGTGACCTGCCCCTCCTCGCACCCATGAGCGAGGTCGCTGGACGAATAGCGACCCAGGTCGGCGCGCACTTCCTCGAGGCCCCTCACGGCACTCGAGGCATCCTGCTCGGCGGCGTCCCAGGCGTACGGCCGGCTCGCGTGGTGATCATCGGTGCCGGCCACGTGGGATGGAACGCTGCGTGGATCGCCCAGGGCATGGAGGCCGAGGTTCTGCTCCTAGACCGGGACCTTGACCGGCTGCGGTGGGTGGACCAGATTCACCAAGGCCGGATCATGACCCTCGCGTCGAACCGCGGGTCCATCGAGCGCGCGATATCCGAGGCTGATCTCGTCATCGGTGCCGTCCTGGTCGCTGGCGGGAGGGCGCCGGTTGTCATCACCGACGAGATGGTGGCCGGCATGAGAGCTGGATCGGTCATCGTCGACGTCGCTGTCGACCAAGGCGGGTGCATAGAGACCACGCACGAGACGACGCATGAGAACCCCACCTACTTCGTGCACGACGTGCTCCATTACGCAGTGGGGAACATGCCCGCGGTGGTGCCGCACACTTCGACATATGCGCTCACCAACGCCACGTTCCCCTACCTCGTAGAGCTCGTCGAGCGAGGCATGGCAGCGGCGGCGGCGGCCGATCCGGTCTTCCGCGGCGGGATCAACACCTTCCGCGGCCACTGCACGAACGCGGCTGTGGCATCGGCCCTCGACCTCGAATGGACCGACCCGATGAGCTTGGTATCCGGCTGAGACGGACGGCTCACGGCGACAAGGAGATACCCCGCCGCGGACCGGATGCCCCGTGACAGGTCTAGCGCCGCCGGTCGGCGCTCCGCTCCCAGCCGGAACCCGACCTTGCAGCGAGACCGAGCGTAGCTAGGCGCTCAAGGGTCACCGCCGTAGAGGCGAGCCCGAGGCCGGAGCGCGCGCACACGAGCTCGAACGGAGTTGCAACTTCTTCGAGAGCCTCGAGCACCAAACGCTCGTCGGGTGAAAGACGGGTGGTGGCAGCCGGCGGATTCCGAGCAGTACCCGTTTGTGTGCATGGCCCGGTTCGCCGACCAAGGGCGTGGCTGCTGCCGGCACAAGCGAGCTCCAGCGCCGCAAGCACGTCGTCGGCGTCTCTCGCCACGCCGCAGCCGTCTGCAATGAGAGAGTTGGTGCCTTCGGATGCCGAGCTCCTCACCGATCCTGGCACCGCGAGGACCGTTACACCGCGTTCGTCCGCGGCCGTCACAGTGTGTAGCGCGCCGCCGCTCTTGTGGGATTCGACGACAACCACGACATGGGCAAGAGCCGCGATGAGCCTGTTCCGAAGAGGAAAGCGCCACCTTTCCGGCGCTGTGCCGAGTGCCGCTTCTGAGACAATGCCACCGGAGACTTCCATGCGGGCCCAGAGCCGGCTGCTGCTGGCGGGGTAGACCACGTCGACTCCCCCACCAACCACGGCGACAGGCGGTGCCGGACGTTCGGGCGCGAGCGCTCCCTCGTGAGCCGCGGCGTCGATGCCTGCAGCCAGGCCGGAAATGACGACCACACCGGCATCCGACAGCTCCGCTCCGAGCTCAGCAGCGACAGCAGATCCGTAGTGCGTCGCTGACCTGGTGCCCACGAGAGCCACGCAAGGGCCGTCCAGTTGAGCGATCGACCCGCGGGAGAACAGGACCTCGGGCGCAGCCCGGTCATCGACTAGTCGGGACGGGTACCCGGGCGACCCTCGGCGGTAGGCCACCGTCTTGGACGCCGCCAATCGCTCCCAGACAAGGACGGGGTCTGTGTCGATCGATGCCCTTCGCCAAGCATCGACAATCTCCGCGGTCCGTGGATTGCGGTGGCCCGGCATCTGCTCGGCATGCATCAAGCGCGGGACGAGACGCGCTCTCGGAGCGCGCAGATCAGCGAACACCTCCTCTGCCGAGCGGCCGCGGAGCAAACGCTGAAGGCGCTGCGGAGTCATAGCATCAAGTCCTGCCAGCGTCGCCGCGTACGCCACATCAGGCAAGTGCTCTCCATGCGGCAGAAGGCTTTCGGCGCTGCTCACACTCCCCCCGTTCCACCCAGTAGGGCAGCTCGGCCGGCCCGGAGCTCGAGCGCCATCGCAACGTGGCTTTCGTCGACAGCCGTCTTCGAAGGATCGAGGTCGGCAAGTGTCAGGGCAACGCGCCGCACGCGATCGAGACCGCGGGCCGAGAGCGCACCCGAGCGCAGCTGCCGCTCGAACAGCTCGCGTGCGGCCTGTGTGAGGGGGGCGTGCCGCTCCAGGCTCGCCGAGGACAAGGCCGAGTTCGCCGTCACACCCCTCCGGTGCGCGAGCTCCCGCACCTTGGCAACACGCTGGGCGACCAAGACGCTCGGCTCCGCCGGCGTCGAGCCGAGGAGCTCACCGACGCCGGGCCTACCGACTGCTACGTGCAGATCGAACCGATCCAAGAGCGGTCCCGAGAGCCGTCTCGAGTAGCGGGCGAGCTGAGCGGCCGAGCAGACGCAGCTGCCTAAGCCTTGCCGCTCGCCGCACGGACAGGGGTTCATCGCCGCAACTAGGAGGAACCTGGCCGGAAAGCTGACGGTCGCCGTCGCACGAGCGACTCGGATGACTCCCTCTTCGAGCGGCTGACGAAGCAGGTCGAGCAACGGGGCAGGAAACTCGCCGAGCTCGTCCAGGAACAGCACGCCGTTTGTCGCAAGGCTGACCTCACCCGGGCGCATCCACGACGAGCCCCCACCGATGAGCGCGGCGGCAGAGATCCCATGGTGCGGTGCCCTGAACGGCGGCCGGTGCTCGCCCGCCAACGGCAATGGCAACGCAGCTGCGGAATGGATCCGATAGGTCTCCAGGAGTTGGGCTTCACTGAGAGGAGGGAGAATGCTCGGCAGCCGCTCGGCCAGCATGGTCTTGCCCGAGCCTGGCGGTCCTGACAACAAGAGGTGATGACCACCGGCCGCAGCGACCTCGACGGCGAGGCGCCCCATCGGCTGGCCCCGCACGTCCGCGAGGTCGAGGGCTTCACGAAGGCCACGCCCATCGCACCGCCCGTCGCCTACCGCTGTCCCGCCTGGCGCTCGGGATCGGGAGTGGCCATCCGGCTTCGCCTCCACCAGGTCGGGCCAGGCGATCCGTCCCGACAGCGCGTCGACGAGCTCCCGCAGAGACCGGGCCGTTCTCACGACCGACCGCCCTATGAGCAATGCCTCCGGAACACATGCCGGAGGCACGACAACAGCTGGCGAAGCAAGGGCATCGGTGAGAGGGAGAGCGCCGGGCACAGGACGAATCGCCCCGTCGAGGCCGAGCTCTCCGACGAAGCCACAGCCGGCGACCGCTGCCGTGTCAAGCTCGCCGGTCGCGACCAGCAGCCCGATGGCGATCGGAAGGTCCAAGCCGGCCCCCGTCTTGCGAACACCGGAGGGCGCCAAGTTGACCGTGACCCGCCGCAGCGGCCACGGAAGTCCACTCGAGAGCAGGGCCGCCCGGACCCTGTCCCGCGCCTCCCGGCAGGCAGCATCCGGCAAGCCGACCACCGCAAAGCCGGGCAAGCCGTTGGAAACGTGTACCTCCACGAGGACGGCGCGCCCTCGAACACCGAGCAGAGTGGCAGATGGGATGGAGGCGATCACGAGCGGGCTCCCGACAGGATGGTTGCTTGCCTGCGGAGCGCCCGGTGAACGGCGCGCTCGATAGCTCCTCGGACCGCAAGCTACCGGCAGGGTGTATCGTCCTGCTCCTTCTTCGACTCGGTATTCGACGAGTCGGGGGCCTTGGTGAGAGGGTCGCTGTGACCAGAGCGGTGCCGTTTCCTTGCCCATAGATCTCGTCACCTTCGGCTTTGAGCACTGCCCTGTGCGCGGCGGCGTCGAGCAACAGGTAGCGTGCGACACCCTCGTACCACACCGTGACCGGTCCGACTTTGACCTTCACGACGCCCTGGTACTTCTCGCCCTCCACCGCTCGAAGCCAGATACCCGGCAGGTAGGGCGTGATCGTTTGGATGGCTGTCAGAACCGCCCATGCCTCGGCAACGCCCAGCCGAATCTCGCATTCGTCATTCAAGTTCACCGACGAACTCCCCTCGCAGCCAGTGTCAGCCGCCCCGCCCTCGCGCGCTATTCCCGTGGCGAATTCGGGTCAACGGTTGGCCTGAGATCGGCGCCTTCTTCACCGCCTATCGGAGGCGGCAGACCGGATCGTCTCCTGGACAAGACAGGCGGAGGTCATGCGACGCATGTCTCCTTGACCTGCCGGCACTCTGCAACAAGTCAGGACCGACTCTTCAAAGGCTTCGACTCCTACCTGCCGGCCGCTCCGCCTGTCGGTGGGGTGACGCGGACCCAAGAAGCTCTCCGCAGGTTCGGCAACCCGCGGTCGGATTGCCCAGCTCGAGGCTGTCCGTCACGGCGAGGACCACCGATTCCGACAGTGCGACCGTGCGAGGTTACTGTGTCCGCTCGCCCGCCTTCTTCGGAGAACCCACCGGCAGTCACCGACGGCGGTTCCTGAGATGGAAGCCCCAGGTGTAGCCCCTCCGCGATTGGCGACAATGGGTGGCGCCCACTCCGGCACATCGCTCCTGGATCTCAGCGCATCCTCTCGTGCACCGTGACGTGCACCCGACGCAGCTTGGGAAGAAGACAAGGATCTCGTGCCTCGTACCGGGCTACTGATGAATCGGGGCGCCGCAATGGCCCTCGCGAGGCAAAACGAAGACTGCCGCCCCGGGCGGCAACAATGGTCGTATGACTGCGGGCTTGCAAGACGACCGGTCGGTCAGTTCATGTGGGAATATTCGTAGTCAGTAGCCGGAATGAATGTCTCCTTGATCGATCTTGGACTGGTCCAGCGGAGAAGGTTCAGCTCCGATCCAGCCTTGTCGTTGGTACCGGAAGCACGGGATCCGCCGAAGGGCTGTCGGCCCACCACAGCACCGGTTGGTTTGTCGTTGACATAGAAGTTGCCCGCGGCGAACCGGAGCGCGCGGTGTGCTTCGTCGATGGCTGTCCTGTCGGTGGCGAACACCGAACCGGTAAGTGCGTATGGACTGGTCGCGTCGATGAGATCGAGGACCCTCGCGTAGTCGTCGTCGGGGTAGACGAACACGGCCAGAATCGGGCCAAAGAATTCGGTCGTGAAGATTTCATGATGTGGATCCTCGCCGAGCATAATGGTCGGCTGGACGAAGAACCCTTCTCGATCGTCGGCAATGCCGCCCGCGAGAATCTCCACCAGCTCCTCATGGCGTACCCGCGCAAACAGTTCACGATGCTCGGCGAAGGCGTGAGCGTCTATTACTGCCCCGCCGAAGAAGCGGAAGTCAGTTACGTCGCCATAGGAGATACCCTTGGTTGTGTCGACGAGCGCTTCGCGCAGCCCGTTGTCCCAGAGCGAGCGAGGCAAATAAGCGCGGGAGGCAGCAGAGCACTTCTGGCCCTGGTACTCGAACGCGCCGCGCACCAGCGCAGTGACCAAGGACGCCCGATCAGCAGAGGCGTGTGCGACCACGAAGTCCTTGCCTCCGGTCTCACCGACAAGGCGCGGGTAGGCGCGATAGCGATCCAGGTTCTCCGCGACGATCCGCCACATCGACTTGAATGTCGACGTGGATCCAGTGAAGTGCAGGCCGGCAAAGTCGGGGTCGGTCAACGCGGTCGCGCTCATCGCAGCGGCGCCGCCTGTAATGAGATTTATCACGCCGGGCGGAAGACCAGCGACCTCCCACAGCAGCATCAGGTACTGCGCAGCCAGCAGCTGCGTTGACGCGGGTTTCCACACCACGGTGTTACCCATCAGCGCCGGGGCTGTCGGTAGGTTGCCGGCAATCGCGGTGAAATTGAACGGCGTGATCGCGGTCACGAAACCGTCCAACGGTCGGTGGTCGGTGCGGTTCCACTCGCCCGGCGCCGAGTCGGGCTGTTCAGCGAGGATGCTGCGGGCGTAGTGCACATTGAACCGCCAAAAGTCGATCAGCTCGCAAGCCGAGTCGATCTCCGCCTGATGCACCGATTTCGACTGGCCGAGTATCGTCGCCGCGTTCAGCGTGTCTCGCCACGGCCCCGCCAGCAGGTCAGCTGCGCGCAGGAAGATCGCCGCACGTTCGTCGAATGGGAGATCGCGCCAAGAAGGCGCCGCTTCTTTGGCCGCGCGCACCGCTCCCGCCACGTCCTGCGGGGTGGCTTGCGCCGACTCACCCAGCACGTGACCCCGATCGTGAGGTTGAATCACAGCAAACCGGTCGCCGCCTGCCATCCGCCGCTCGCCGCCGACAGTGAGCATCAACTCGTGCCGTTCGCTCTCGAGTTCGGCAATCCGGCGGCGTAGCGATTCGCACTGGGCACTGCCCGGCGGGTATTCGCGCACCGGCTCGTTGTAGGGAACAGGTACTGACGTGATGGCGTCCATCAGACGATTCGCCTCCTGCGGATCCGAGCCTGATTGGTCCTCTGCGATGCCCATCGACGACGGTGCTCACGGGGCAGACCGAGCACACAACTGCGAAGGTCGGAAGAACCCATTTCGCGGTCACGCTACAGGACGGACTCGCGACCTACCGTGATGCACGCGACCGGGCGGTGGCCCCCGCGAGCACAGCAAGACCCAGGACGAGAACACCGTCAAGACGTACCGACGGGCAAGCAGAGCGGGAGTCAATCCGACTTGCAAATCGGGACATTCGGCAGAACCGCCCTCGGGGTATCCTGTCGCTATGACAGAGAGCTTCGCGCGGCAAGCCGAGGAGATCGCCAAACATCAGGCCGAGGTGATCGCGAACGAGGCGGAGATCACCAAGCGATGGGCTGAGGAGCTCCAGAGACAAACGACAGATCCGCTTGCCAAGCCTGTGGTGCACGTTCGCGGGCGATACAAGTACACCGTTCAACTCCTCAATCACCCGTTCAGCCACGGCGGGCAGTTCGGCAGATTGGCTGTTGAGAACCTTCTCAACGACATGGCACACAACGGTTGGGAGTTCACGGAGTCGATGCCCCACGAAGATGGGCGCCTGTTCGTGTTCCGCAGCCTCGGAGAATAGGACCGCTCCGGCAGGACGGCGAGACGCGATGTCGTCGCCCTACACCCGAGAGACGCCCATAGACCTCAGCTCCGGTCGATGTGTTGGCATGATCTTGGGCATGGTCGCCATGTCGGTCGAGCAGTTCGAAGAGTTAGTGGCCAATGCTCTCGATGGAATACCCGCCGAGCTTGGTGCGGCCATGGAGAACGTCGCTGTCGTGGTCGATGATCACAGCCCGCCCGGCCGGCTGCTCGGCCTCTACCAGGGCGTCCCGCTGACGAGCCGAGGGGCTCACTACTCGGCGGTCACTCCGGATCGCATCACGATCTTCATGGCCACGATCTGTCAAACGTGCCAGACAGCACAGGAAGTTGTCGAGGTAGTTCGCCGGGTGGTGATCCACGAGGTCGGACACCACTTCGGCATCGATGACGAGCGCCTCGGAGAACTGGGGTGGGGATGAATCGACGCCGTAGGTAGAGAACGGCAGCCGGTCGTCTCTTGGCAGCGGGTCCGAACTCGAACATCTCTCGCGCCTGCCGTTCGCTCAGGAGAACGTGTAGTTGGGTATCCCTGTCCCGGAGCGGACCGGGAGAACGTTCATCGACGGCTGGCGCGGACAAACCTGCACGGAGAAATGCTCCACCTCATCGGCTTCACCTGCAGGCTTGGGGAGACTCTGGCCGGGCGGGACGACTCTCAGGCCCTCGCCAGCAACGCCTGGGCCGGAACACAATGCGCCAGTATCTACGACTCCCAGGATTGCATGAGAAGTCGCGCCAGGCTGGAGCATGACGGTACTCGGGACGCCCCGGTGCGAGGCAGGCTCACCTATTCGGACGCCGGTCTCACTGACAGCCCACACGCTGGGGTAGCCGTGCATGGTGCAGCTCTGGCGGCCGACGTTGCTGAACTCCAACTCGTAGTAGGTAGTACCGGCGGTGCCGTCGCCTTCAACCGCCGCCCAGACCTCAGTGTTGGCGGCGCGGCAACTCGCCACCGCAGCCGGCGCGCCCGAGGCCGCCGATACGAGCAGAGCGGCTGTGGGAACCAGGACCGCTCCGCAAGCTAGAGCGGCACCGACCGCGAGCCGTCTGCAATCACGCAGCGTCAGCTTCATTGTGGTTCCTCCTTGGTTGTTCTTCCTCGGCGTATCGCAAATCGATAGTGGCGTCGGGCGGTATCGGGAAGAGGGACCCTGCACCTTAGGACCGTTCCGTGAAGTCAAGTACCATCCCTCGAACGCCCCTTGGTAAGTGCCCTCGACCCTCATCGAACCTCTACCTATTACAACGCTTGAGTCGAGCGTCGCGCTGCACCCAACCTTGACCGGTCTGATCGTCGACTCAGACCACCGCGTGGCTCACTTCGAGGAACCGAAGATCTCGACAGGGAGCCGCAGAGCCGCCATGAGCTTCCCCCGCTCGGTTCGGGCGGCGAACGCAGCTCGAATCTGTGGACGTGGTTCCTCGTGACGATCGCGGGCTCCCGGGACAGGAAGACCACGTGGGAGTTCATCGAGTGGGTGACAGGAAAGTCGCTCCTCCTCCAGTCCGCCTTCGAGGGCAACATGAGTCCCACGCGCACAGTAGGGCGGCTCGGACATCGAGGAGTTCGTCGCCAGGTCGTCGGCGAGCCACAAGGACGCGTGACCGATAACTGCCAAGCTGATCAAATGGCCGAGGCCTCTTCTGGATTCAACCACGTCGTGTGCGGTCTGCTGGTGAGGTCAGGACGCGTCTTGTTCGTGCACCGAAGCGCGTCGCGCGAGTGGGCTCCAGACCGCTGGGACGCGCCCGGAGGTCACATCGAGCAAGGCGAGTCGGATCTCGAAGCCCTTGCCCGCGAGCTGCTCGAAGAACTCGGAGTCGTGGTCGCCTCCGACGCTGCGCGCCTTGTCGCGCGGTTGACCGGACCTCAGTTCGACGCTCGCATCTTCGTTGTCGACTCCTGGTCTGGAGAGCCGGAGAATCGGGCACCTGAGGAGCACGATGATCTCGCCTGGTTCGGGGAGGAGCAGATCTCCGACCTCGTCCTCGCCGACCCGGACCTTCTCGACGTCGTCGTCGCCGCGCTCCATTATGTGACAGGCACGAACGCCTGAAGACCGTCTCCTCAGGGGAACCTCAAGCGATGAGTATGTCGGCCTACGCCGCCGCCTTCGGCGACCCATCCGGACAGGTGAATCGGGCAACCGCGCTCCCCGTTCGCAGCGCGGCGCCCACCCCGCCTGCACTCGTCCTGCGAGCGGGGTGACCAGGCGTCTGCGGACTGGTCCCCTCTTGGGCATCGGATCACGGCAGCGCCCCTTGATGGAGCCCTACTGGCGAAGCCAAGAGATCCAGGGCCAGAGGGTACTTCGAAGTGGACGTCTCGGGATCGACGCGCGAGGCAACGTGTCGGATACCGTCCAGAGGATGATACGTGCCGCGACTCAAGCTGACATTCCCGTCCTGGTCGAGCTGATCGGTGAACTGGCGGAGTACGAGCGGGCACGAGACGAAGTCGAGATCGACGACACGATGCTCGAGCGCGCGCTGTTCGGGCCGGAGCCGAGCGCCTTTGCGCGGGTCGCGACCAGCGACGAGCTCGTCGTCGGCATGGCCCTGTACTACAGGAGCTTTTCCACCTGGACTGGACGACCCGGCATCTATCTCGAGGATCTCTATGTCCGACCCGCATACCGCGGACTCGGCGTGGGAAGGGCGTTGCTCGCGTCGTTGGCTCGTCTCGCTCTCGACGAGGACTGCCGACGACTGGAATGGTCTGTACTCGACTGGAACAAGCCTGCGATCGCGTTCTACCAGTCGATAGGCGCGGTCGCAACCGACGACTGGACGCGGTACCGCCTCGACGGATCTGCGCTTGAGGACTTCGCGGGATCCGTTTGATCGTCAGGAACCTCCCGTTCTCGCAAGCCCTCCGCCCGAGGGTCAGGGCGAGCATCGAAAAGACACAAGGCCAAGGACAGCTCCGAGACATCTTGGAGATGCGGCTGACTAACGTCTTCAGCATGACGATTGAAGCTCGCACTCTCGGCCGCACCGGAGCAGACGTGGCAATCCTCGGATACGGCGCCATGGAGTTACGGGGCCAGCCGTGGGGACCCGCGATCGCTGACGACGACGCAGGCAGGCTTCTCAATGCCGTGCTTGACGCGGGCATCAACTTGATCGACACCTCGATCGACTACGGACGCAGCGAGGAGCTGATCGGCCAGTATCTGGTCGATCGCAGAGACGAGTACTTCCTCGCATCAAAGTGCGGATGCCTCCTCGGCGATCCTCCTGCAGGTGCAACGCCGCCCTTCCCACACGACTACGGCGCGAACAACGTTCGGGCGGGGCTCGAGCAGAGCCTCGGCAGGCTCAAGACCGACCGCCTCGATCTCCTTCAGGTCCACATGTCGCCGAGCCGAGCCCAGCTGGAGTCCGACGGGACCATCGAGACGCTCGTGGCGCTCCGGGACGAAGGCAAGATCCGTTTCCTCGGCATGTCCGGAACGCTCCCCCACTTGTCCGACCACATCTCCATGGGCGTCTTCGACGTCTTCCAGATCCCCTACTCGGCGATCCAGCGCGAACACGAAGATCTGATCACCAAGGCGGTTGCGACCGGAGCGGGCGCGCTCATCCGGGGAGGCGTGGCCCGGGGTGCGCCGTCGGAGGAAAAGGGCTGGCGCAAGGGGCCGATCGGGCTGGCCGAGGGTGAGGGCGAGCGCCGCTGGGAGCTCTCCAGAGTGGAGGACCTCCTCGGCGAGATGGGCCGCCACGAGTTCGTCCTGCGCTTCACTCTCAGCCACCCAGCGCTCTCTAGCACTATCGTCGGTACCTCCGACATCAACCATCTCCGCTCCAACGTGGCGATCGCCGAGAAGGGCCCGCTGCCCGCTGCCCTCTACGAAGAGGCCAAACGCCGCTTGGACGTGGCCAGCTCGTAGCCTGCCTCAGGACGACTGTCACTTCGACGAATTCCTCGTTCGCGGACCAGCTCCGCCAACGGTGTGCAGGCCCCGACCGTCTCCTCGGGTGGCCGCCATGCCCGCGCCCAACCGGCCATACCCTCTGGAGCCCGACGAAGATACAGAGTACATTATGTGTTGTGTATGACACGATGTTTCAGGACGAGCCCGAGGCGACCATGCAGCCCCGCTTCGGGTCGCGCGGCAACCTGATCGCCAATGAGATCAAGAGAGCGATCCTTTCGGGTCGCTACCAGGCCGGGAGTCCCCTCACCGAGCAGGCGATCGCCGACGAGCTCGGCACCTCGAAGACGCCGGTCCGCGATGCCCTCAAGGCCCTGAGCGGAACGGGCCTCGTCACTTCGAGCAGCCACCGAGGCACGTCGGTCAGGACCGTGGACATCTCGATGGCCTTGGCCGTGTGCGACCTCCGGTTGCTCTTGGAACCCGAAGCAGTGCGGCGCACGATCCTGCGCGGGCTCGACGGCGCAACCTTCAAGACGGCGGTCGCGCGCATGGTCGCCGCCGAGGACGGCGAGGACGTGTACGAACGAAGTCTGGCAAACAGGGCCTTCCACCGTCAGCTCTACGCCGGCTGTGGGAACCCTGCCCTCGTCAAGGTGCTCGACGACCTGACCGACGTCAACGCCTTGATCAGCATCACCGTGTGGGAGCGAGTCGGCAGTTGGGCCGGCGAGGCGGTGGAGCATCGCAGGATGGCCAAGGACGCACTTGCCGGACGCGCAGAGTCGGCCGCCGGTCGTCTGCGACAGCACATCGAGGTGTTCCAGCAACGCGTCGTGACAGCCTTGGGCGCACACCGAGGTGACAGTGCCACACGAGATCAGCCACGGCCATGAGGAGAAGCAGGAGCGGGAATGAACTTCAAGCAGCAACGAGAGTCCCTGAGCGGCGTCGTGGCCGTTCCGACGACGCCTTTCGGGCGCGACGGGGGTGTCGACCAGGCCGGCTACCAGCGCGTCATCCGTCGCCTCGTCGAAGGTGGCATCCGTACAATCACCCCGAATGGCAACACGGGGGAGTTCTACGCCTTGGCCCCCGCAGAGGCGAAGCTTGTCACGCGTCTCTGCCTCGAGGCAGCCGACCCTGACACAACGGTCATGGTCGGGGTAGGTCACGATGTCGCCTCCGCCCGTGAGGCCGCCACGGACGCACAGGCGGCCGGCGCCGCGATGATCATGGTCCACCAGCCCGTCCACCCCTACGTCTCGGTCGACGGCTGGATCGAGTACCACAGGGCCGTCGCGAACGACGTGCCTGAGCTCGGCGTGGTCCTGTACGTGCGCAACGACGCGATCCCCGGCTCCGCCTTCGCCCGGCTAGGCGAGTCCTGCCCCAACGTGATCGGAGTGAAGTACGCCGTGCCGAACCCGGCCCGATTCGCGGCAGTGGCCGCGGATGCCGGTCCCGGGCGATTCACCTGGGTGGCCGGCCTGGCCGAGCTCCACGCCCCGGGGTACTTCGCCGTCGGCGCCACGGGATTCACCTCCGGACTGGCGAACGTCGACCCGTCGACTTCTCTTCGCCTCTGGCATGCCCTTGCCGACGGCGAGCACGACCTAGTGACAGAGATCTGGCACCGGGTGCGACCCTTCGAGGAGCTGCGCGCCGCCGACGCCAGCGCGAACAACGTCTCTGTGGTGAAAGAGGCGCTCTGTCAGCTCGGGATCTGTGCCCGAGACGTCAGACCGCCGAGCTCATTGCTGGCCACCGAGATGCGCGGCGAAGGTCACCGAGATCCTCGAGCTCTGGGGGTTGGCCGCATGACAGGCGAACCCGAAGTGCTTCGCAGCAGCCGCTGGTTCGAAGGCGAGGGGCTGCGGGCTTTCAGCCACCGCTCACACGCCCGCCAGCTCGGCATCGGTGCCGAGGAGCTCACCGGAAAGCCCGTAATCGGGATCCTCAACACCTGGAGCGACATCAACCCCTGCCATATGCACCTCCGCGAGCGTGCCCAAGCAGTCAAGCGTGGTGTCTGGGAAGCCGGTGGGTACCCCGTCGAGATGCCCGTGGCGACGCTCTCGGAGACCTTCCAGAAGCCGACGCCGATGCTCTACCGGAACCTGCTCGCGATGGACACCGAGGAGATACTCCGTTCCTACCCCTTCGACGGAGCCGTCCTCATGGGTGGCTGCGACAAGTCCACACCGGCGCTGCTGATGGGCGCGGCGAGCGCTGACAGGCCGGTCATCTACGTGCCCGCCGGACCGATGCTCACGGGCCACTGGCATGCAGAGACGTTGGGCAGTGGCACCGACATGTGGCGCTTCTGGGACGAAAAGCGCGCCGGGACCATAAGCGAGGCCGAATGGGACACCCTCGAGGTCGCGATGGCGCGCTCCCCCGGCCAGTGCATGACGATGGGCACCGCCTCGACGATGACGGCCGCGGCGGAGTCGCTGGGGCTTACCCTGCCGGGCGCATCGTCCATCCCGGCAGTGGACTCGGCTCACCACAGGATGGCGGCCGCAAGCGGCTCGCGCATCGTGGGCATGGTGCGCGAGAACCTGAAGATCTCCGAGATCGCCGACCGGCGGGCCTTCCTAGACGCCGTGACGGTGGTGCTCGCCCTCGGTGGTTCCACCAATGCCATCATCCACCTGGTCGCGATGGCGGGACGTTGCGGAGTGGAACTGAGCCTGGACGACTTTGACCGCCTGTCCCGTTGCACTCCCGTGCTCGCCAACATCCGTCCCAACGGTGAGTACCTGATGGAGGACTTCTATTACGCCGGCGGTCTTCCGGCTCTCATGGCGCAGATCAAAGACCTCCTCCACCTCGAGCGGGTCACCGTCAACGGACGGATGCTCGGCGAGAACATCGCGGACACCACCGTCCACGACGGGCGCGTGATCAGGCCCCGGGAGAACCCGCTGTCGGAACACGGCGGACTCGCCATCCTCCGCGGCAACCTGGCCCCAAACGGGGCGGTGATCAAGCATCTCGCCGCATCGCCGCATCTGTTGTGCCACACCGGACGTGCGGTGGTATTCGAGGACTACACGGACATGCAACGCCGCGTCAATGATCCCGAGCTCGACGTCACCGCCGGCTCGGTCCTTGTGCTCCGCCACGCGGGTCCCCAAGGTGGCCCGGGCATGCCCGAATACGGCATGCTCCCGATACCGGACAAGCTCCTCCGCGAAGGCGTCCGGGACATGGTCCGCATCTCCGATGCCAGGATGAGCGGGACGAGCTACGGCACCTGTGTCCTGCACGTGGCACCCGAGTCCTTCGTCGGAGGACCCCTGGCACTGGTGAAGAACGGCGATCCGATCACTCTCGACGTGGCCGAACGGCAGCTGCGCCTTGAGGTCGCCGACAACGAGATCCGCCGGCGCATGCAGGCGTGGACGCCTCCAGGGAGGATGTTCGAGCGCGGCTACGGCGCTCTCTACAGCGAGCACATAGGCCAAGCCGACCAAGGGTGCGACTTCGACTTTCTCGCCCGAAGCGGAGCCGCCGTGGAGCCGGACGCAGGGTGAGTGCCTCGCGAACCCTCGTCGTCACCGGTGCAGCCGGAAGGCTCGGGACCTATCTGCGTTCGTCACTTGACGACATCGCAACCTGGGCGCGCCTGGTCGACATCGTCGCGCCGCCGCAGGCCGCGCCTGGCGAACCCGTCGAGATCCACCAGGGTTCGGTCACCGATCCCGGCCTTCTCGACGTTGTGTGCCGCGGCGCGGATGCCCTCGTGCATCTCGGAGGCTTCGCCGGCGACGCCCCGTGGCCTGACCTCTCCGAGGTCAACGTCGGTGGAACCCGTCAGGTGCTCGAGGCGGCCCGTCGGCACGGCGTTGGGCGGGTCGTGATGGCGAGCAGCAATCACGCGGTCGGCTTCCACGTCCGTGGAGCCCAGCCGCTCGCCGACGACGTGGCGCCGCTGCCCGACAGCCTCTACGGCGTCAGCAAGGCCGCAAGCGAAGCGCTTGGCCAGTTCTACAGCGTCAAGTACTCGATGAACATCGTCTGCTTGCGCATCGGGTCCTGTTTCGACGCTCCGGAGAACCATCGCATGCTTTCCACGTGGCTCTCGCCGGCAGATTTCGTCCGGCTGACGGTCGCATCACTGACAACTCCGCTCCCGGGCTTCCGGTTCGTGTGGGGCGTGTCCGCGAACACGCGCCGCTGGTGGTCCACTGCGGGCGGCGACGCCGTAGGCTTCCATCCGGAGGACGACGCCGAGCGCTTCGCGGAGCTGTACCCCGGAAGCTCCCCCGAGCCCGAGTACGTCGGGGGAGCCACGATCTAGAGACAGAGCCCGCGACCTGTCGGGCAAGCGCCTTACACGCACAGCCTCACATCCGACAAGGGCCTCGCAAGGAGTCCTCGTGACCGACACCCACACCGATCCTCCTGAGACCTCGCTTCTCGATGTGTCCGATGTCGTCGAAAGAGCCGTTGCCGCCGCACCCAGGTGGCGTGGGCTCGATCCGGCAACGAGAGCCGAAATGCTTCGTGCGGTCGCTGACCGTTTGGGTCGTGCCGACGATGAGCTGGTCGCATTGGCGATCACCGAGTCCCACTTGAGCGAGACCCGCTTGCGTGGAGAGCTGTTCCGGACAACCTTCCAGTTGCGTTTCCTCGCCGGGGTGATCGAGCAAGGCGACTACCTACGGGCGTGCATCGACACGCCGGACGAGGCCTGGCTGCAGGGACCACGGCCGGACCTGCGCCGTCTTCTCCGGCCGCTCGGCCCGGTTGCGGTCTTTGCCGCCGGCAATTTCCCATTTGCGTTCAGCGTTGCAGGTGGCGATTCGGCTTCCGCACTGGCCGCCGGATGCCCGGTGGTCCTCAAGGCGCACCCTGGTCACCGGCAACTTTCCGCGCGCTGCCGCGAGATCGTATTAGGGGCGCTGCACGACGCCGGGGCGCCGGACGGCACTTTCGCCGTCGTCGAGGGCGACAAAGCCGGCCGCGCGCTCGTCAACCATCCCGAGATCAGAGCGGTGGCCTTCACCGGATCGGCGAGAGTGGGGCGAATGCTGTTCGACATCGCTGTTGAACGGCCGAAGCCGATCCCCTTCTACGGGGAGCTTGGAAGCGTGAACCCGGTGTTCGTGACGATGCGGGCTGCGGCCGCTCGCCTGGACGAGATCCTCTCTGGTTATCTTGCCTCGTTCACCCTGGGCGCCGGGCAGTACTGCACTCAGCCCGGCGTCTTGTTGTTGCCGGCAGGGGTCCTCGACCGTGACCGCATCCACACGCTGGTCACAGCACAACCGCCTGCCCGACTTCTCAACGACCGGATCGATTGGGCCTACCAGGAAGCGCTCGAAGCTCTGCGGCACCACCCGAGCATCGAGGTCATCGCCGAGGGGAGCAGGCAGCCCGACGGCGCGCGGACGCCAACCCTGCTTCGAACGACAGTCGGGGAACTTGTCTCAGACGCCGAACACCTCTTCACAGAATGTTTCGGGCCCGTCTCGCTCGTTGCCGAATATGAAGAGGAAGCCCAGCTGATCGAGGTTGCGGAGATGCTCGAGGGCCAGCTCACCGCGACCGTTCATGGCGAGCTCGACGACGTGGTCGTTCCCGGACTGCTCGACACGCTCTCGGAAAAGGCAGGGCGGATCATCTGGAACAGCTGGCCGACCACCCTGGCCGTGACCTGGGCGATGCAACATGGCGGCCCATACCCGGCGACCACCTCACCGTTGCACACCTCCGTCGGCGCCGCGGCCATCGACCGCTTCCTCCGACCCGTCACCTACCAGGGTGTCCCCGACCACCTGCTCCCCGCCGCCCTACGGGAGGCAAACCCCCTTCATCTTCCGCGCCGCGTCGACGGCCAGTACAGAACCGGGCCGCCTCCGGCTTGACGGAGACGGTTCAGACAGAACCGTTTCGCCAGGTGCGGGTCAGCTCTTCACAGCGACCCAGTGCCACGCCGCACCTCCGTCGTTCGACTCGTACAGGCGCATCGTCGTCGTGGCCGAGTTGGCTTCCTCGACCAGCGCATAGGCGCGAGCCTGGTCGCTGAACCCCATCCAGGAGATCCGGGCGCTCGATCCGGACAGCACGACCGAGAAGCTGTCGCCTCCGTTCGTTGTTCGTTCCAGTGCGTCAGGCGGAATTCCGTTCCGCTCCTGTGCCGGCGAGGCGAGCGCCACCACTGACGAGGCGGCCGCGAGTTGCAGGGAGTTGGGGAATCCTCCTTGTTCCTGTAGCCAGCTCGCACCGCCATTGTTCGACACCCATGTCCCAGCCTCCGTTCCTGTGGGGCAGGCAGCCCAGATCGACGAGCGGCCATCGGCGGCGGCCGTGAGCCTGCCGCCGAGGACGGCAGTGCAGGGATCGACTCGCTCGCTGAAACTTGATGCCTTGTCGTCTGAGTACAGGAGGAATACGCGAACACGCTGCACACCCGTCTCGCCGCCCAGGACATACACCTTGGTGCCGCTCACAGCGAGGCTCGGCCCATCCTTGAGCGGCACGGGCGTGGACGCCCGCTGCCACGTGAGCGATCCGACCGTTGAGCGGAGGAGATCCATCGACTGGCATCCGGACAAGCCTGTGGGGCACGCAAGCGCATAGGTCTCCCCGTCGGCCGTTTCGAGCTCGGCTACGGGGCCCGGGGTGGAAACCTTCGCCCAACTAGCCCCGCCGTCTGTCGTTTCCCACAGCTGCGGGTCGAAAGCGTACCCGTCGAAAGCGTTGGCGAAGCGCAACTGTGTCACGTCATTCGCGCTCACCGGTGGGCTCGGGATGCCGGCGAACTTGGAGCCACCATCGGTCGTGCGAACGATCGCACCACAGGTCCCAGAACCGGTCAGGCATCGAGCCGTCCCGAGCATCCACCACTCGTCGAGGCTCACGGCCGTGAACGACCCGGGCTGGAAGTCCTCCGGTATCACACTCCCGCGCGGGCCGATCCCATTCGCGGGCGTCGTCGCCGTGGAGCTCGTCGAGGCCGTGGAGACCGGACTCGAAGTGGTCGGTCCGTGCTGACCCTTCGCGCTGTGCGCTGAGCCAGAGCCGAACATGTGCAGTTGAGGCAGCGGCACCAGGAAGACGACGACCGCCACAAGGACGACGAATCCGGACAGTGCGCTCCTGCGGCGTCGGGCAAACCTGCGCCGCTTGGTGCCCCTTTCGATCGCCTTTGTAGGGTCGAGCACGTGCGCGAGCCCAGCGGCCTTCTGTGCCGCCTCCTTGAAGAGTTGATCAAGGTCGTTCGGGCTCTCGTCCATTTCTGTCACCTCCAGGTCACTAGACGGGCGTCGGATTCGATCTGGGATGCGAGCGCGGTTCGGGCACGGTGTATCCAAGAGCGAACGGTGCCGGGGGGGGCCTTCATCTCTTGGGCAACGTCATCGACGGTGAGATCGAACACGACGTGCAGGACGAAAGCGCGCCGTTGATTAGCGGGTAGCCGGGCCACGAGTCGGGCGAGATCGAGATCGTGCGTGTCCAGAGGTTGGTATTCCATGGTCCTGGACGGGGCGCGTGTGCTCTCGAGAGCGAGACGCCGCCAGCGGCTTACCACCAGGTTGTGGAGCACGCGGCGGTTCCATGCATCACGGTTGGCGTGCCTGGAAACAACCTCCCAGTGCTGCCACGCACGAGCGTAGGTCTCCTGAGTCAGTTCGAGAGCCTCGTCCACGTTGCCGACGTAGAGAAATGCCGCACCGATGAGAGCTTTTCGCGATGCGAGATACCACTGTTCGAACTCCCCTTGGTCAGCAGCCTCGACCGCCATGAGACCTCCCTGTCAATTACAACGCTTCACCCGACTGTCGCGCTGCACCCACGTCGTCGAATCGCGGCTGACGGGAAAGGATCGGACGGGAAACCCGGCCGGCATGGCCCACTTTGACAGCGGCCGCTTCCAAGCGGCGATCGGGCAACTCCCGACTGTTGGTGAGCAGCCTTCCGCCCCGAGTGGACATTCGTCACCGCCCATCGACGCGCGTAACGGGCGAACACTACGTGCGGTCGAGGCGCGGGCCAGCGTTCAGTGTCAGAACACCTTGGAGAGGAAGGCCTTGGTGCGCTCGTGCTGGGGGTTGGCGAGGACCTCCCGCGGGACACCTACCTCGACGACGACGCCCTCGTCCATGAACACGAGCGTGTCGCCGACTTCGCGCGCGAAGCCGATCTCGTGGGTGACGACGATCATCGTCATCCCGTCCTCGGCGAGTGCGCGGATCACGTCGAGGACCTCCCCGACGAGCTCGGGGTCGAGCGCGCTCGTAGGCTCGTCGAAGAGCATGAGCTTCGGCTGCATCGCAAGCGCTCGGGCGATCGCGATCCGTTGCTGCTGGCCGCCGGAAAGCTGGTTGGGGTACGAGTCAACCCTGTTCGACAGCCCGACCCGCAAGAGCAAGGCCTGGGCCCGCTTCTCGACTTCTGCTTTCGGCTCCTTCTTCACGAGCACCGGCGCCGCGGCAACGTTCTCGAACGCCGTCATGTGGGGGAACAGGTTGAAACGCTGGAAGACCATTCCGATCTCGGTGCGCCGGCGACAGACCTCGCGCTCGCGCAGCTCGTGTAGGCGCCCGCCGCGCTCCTCGTAGCCGACGAGCTCCCCATCGACGTACAGACGTCCCGAGTTGATCTTCTCGAGGTGGTTGACGCAGCGGAGGAAGGTCGACTTGCCCGAGCCGGACGGCCCCAGCAGGCACATCACCTCGCGGGGCGCGACCTCTAGGGTGATGCCCTTCAGAACCTCGAGCGGGCCATAGCGCTTGTGCACCGCCTCCGCGCGGACCATCGGGCCGGGCATCTAGGTCCCCCCCGACCCGCTCGCAGAGAAGGGGATGCGGCGCAGCGTGGTGAGGTTGCGTCGGAGGCGCTGGAGGGGTGTGGGTGGGAGGGCGTAGGAGGTGCCCCGCGCGTAGTAGCGCTCCACGTAGAACTGGCCGATCGTGAGCAAGGTGGTCATAAACAGGTACCAGATGCAGGCGTTGATGTAGAAGGGGATGAGCTGGTAAGTCCGGGCGGCGGCATTCGTCGTCTGGTACATGAGCTCGGGATAGGTGACGACGACAAGCAGTGACGTCGTCTTGAGCATGTTGTTCAGCTCGTTGCCCGTCGGCGGTACGATGACGCGCATTGCCTGGGGGAGCACGATCTTGCGCATCAGCGTCGCCCGGCGCATGCCGAGCGATTGGGCGGCCTCGAACTGCCCGTGGTCGACCGAGAGGATCCCGGCCCGTACGATCTCGGCGTAGTAAGCGCCTTCGTTGAGCCCGAGCCCGAGGAGCGCGGCCACTAGCGGAGTGACGAGCGTATTGGCGTTCAGGTGGACGAACTCCGGGCCGAACGGTATGCCGAGGCTGACGGTCGGGAAGAGCGCTGAGATCGCGAACCAGAAGACGAGCTGGACGTAGACCGGCGTCCCCCGGAAGAACCAGATGTAGAGCCAAGCCGCCGCCGACAACACGGGGTTGGGCGAGAGCCGCATCACCGCGAGGATCACACCAAGCAGGACGCCGATCACCATGGCGATGATCGTGATCTTTATGGTGTTCTCGGCCCCTGACAGGATCGGCGAGGAGAAGAGGTTGCTGCGGATGACGCCCCAGCCGTAGCGGGGGTTCGTCAGCATGCTGTGGACGAACATCGCCGCCAGCAAGAGCAGGACGGCGGTGGCCACCCACCGTCCTGGATGGCGCAGGGGCACCGCCCGGATCTCCTCCGGACGGTGCCCCTCACCGCTGTCTATGGTCACCGGCTCGCCTCTTGGGGGGAGCCGTCGTCTGGCTAGACGATCCCCGGATTAGTGATCGCGCCCGCCTGCACGCCCCACTTGTCGAGGATCTTGGTGTAAATGCCGTCCTTCATGAGCACCTTGACCGCGGCCAGAGTGGCCTTGTCGAGCGACGAGGACTTAGTGAAGGCGAACCCGTACGGCGCGACACCGAAGGCCGGCCCGTCCAGCTTGAACTGGCCCTTCGACTGCTGGACGATGTAGCCGGCGACCTGTGAGTCGGCAAAGCCGATCTGGGCGCGCCCGCTCGAAATGGCAAGGTTGGCCTGGAGTTGGGTCTCGAAAGAGAGCACAGTGTCGGGCTTCTTCTTCGCCTTCTTGCACGTGGCGATCGTGTTCTGGGCATCGGTCTGTTCGGTCGTGCCGATCTCGACCGAGACCGAACGGCCACAGAGGCCCATGAGCCCGTTGAGCTTCAGCGAGCTCGACTTGGACACGTAGTAGCCCTCGCCGGCCTGGAAGTAGGTGACGAAGTTCACCTGCTTCTCCCGCGCCGTCGTCACGGTGAACGAGGAGTTGCCGACGTCGAACTTGTTCGCCTGGAGGCCGGCGATGATCGTCCCGAACGTCGTGTTGACACCCCTCCACGGGACGCCCATGACCGCTCCCAGAGCGACGTTGAAGTCCGCGTCCATGCCGATGATCGTCGTGCCGTTGGCAGCGACGAACTCGTCGGGCGGGTAGGTGGCGTCCATGGCAGCTGACACGTACCCCTTCTGCTTGATGCTGGCAGGTACCATCGCCGCGATGGCGGGGTCCTTGGGCGGGGTCGGGATCGTGATCGTCGGACGTATGGCACGGCTCGGCATCGCGAACGCCGTCGCGGTGCCCGGGACTAGCAGCCCGGCACCTGATAGTGCGACAGCAACGACGGCGATCCGGGACCTCCGGTGACTGATTCTCATTTGCACATCCTCCCCGCTCAGTTGCGTCGTCCCCCAAGCTCACGGAAAGCCCCGCGCAAGACTGCCCGAGGTTATAGCACCACGCCTGGCGGTCGCCATATGGGAGTGGCGGTCGGTGTCTCCACACCAGAGGCGCCAGGCTGCCACAACAGCCGACGAACGATGGTGCGGCGCTTGTCGGGGAGTCGTAGTCTTCCGGCGAGCGAAGGGGGTGCCAGATGCGCTGTGGATCGAGCTGTTAGCAGCCGACGGCTTCGAGAACGTGGGGGCCACGATCTTGGGAACGCAAACGGTCAGAATCAGGTCCCCGGCCGTCTCACCAGCCTTTCAGGTGAAGCTGGACGGCTTCCGAGCCGATACACATGTCGTGAGCTTGACGCGCCGAACCGGACTCGGTGACGCCAATGCGGAAGCGTCTTCAGTTCGGCCTTCTCGGCCGACTACGATGGCGCCCGTCAGTTCCGGCGAGGTGTAGTGACTGAAGCCATCGAGCACATGGAAGTGACCGAAGCTCTGCGAGAGAGCGAAGCTCGCCTGCAGGCGCTCCTGTCCTCGCTCGACGATCTCGTGTTCGAGATCGACGAGAACGGCACGTACCTTGAGATCTGGACGGCTAATGACGCGCTGCTCGCTGTGCCTCGCGACGAACTGCTCGGCAAGACACATCGTGAGGCACTCGGCGAAGAGATCGGCCTCAGCTTGGCCAAAGTCATTAGGCGCGTCCTAGAGACCGATCACCCCCAGTTCTGGGAATACAGCCTCGAGGTCCCAGCGGGCATCCGGTGGTTCCAGGGCAGGGTCGCACCGATCGAAGGATCGGAGGGCTCCTTGAGGAAGCTCTGCCTCTTGGTTCGGGACATCACCGAGCAAAAGGCCGCCGAGCAGGCTCGCGACCAAGCCGAGGAGCAGCTCCGGCATCAGGCCCTGTACGACGGGCTCACCGGCCTTCCGAACCGCATGCTCTTCCATGACCGGGTCAAGCACGCACTAATGGCGGCGCAGCGGGAGACCGAGGAGCTCGCAGTTCTCATGCTGGACCTCGACCGGTTCAAGGAGATCAACGACACCCTTGGCCACGCAGCCGGCGACGACGTGCTGAGGGAGGTGGCCTGGCGTTTGTCGAAGGTGACGAGAAAGGGCGACTCGATCGCGAGGCTTGGGGGCGACGAGTTCTCCATCCTGCTCCCGCGCGCGTCGGAGACAGACGCCGCCATGGTCGTCTCACGGGTGTCGGAGTCCCTCGAGGAGCCGATCGTTGTCCAAGACCTGCCGCTCAGAGTCGACGCCAGCATCGGACTTGCCGCATTTCCGAAAGACGGTGCTGATGCGGACCTCTTGATACGGCACGCCGATGTCGCCATGTATACCGCCAAGGCTGCGAACGGCGGGTTCGCCGTCTACGAGAACTCCTCCGATCCGCATTCACCTGATCGACTCGCGCTCATAGGAGAACTCCGTGGTGCGCTCGAGCGAGAAGAGATCGTCCTCTACTACCAGCCACAGCTGAGCCTCTCGACAGGCAGCGTCATGGCAGTCGAAGCCCTGAGTCGATGGCAACACCCTCAACGGGGACTCATCATGCCAGACGAGTTCATCCCATTTGTTCAAGAGACCGGCCTGATCAAACCATTCACCCACTACGTGCTCGACCGGGCGCTCCACCAGTGCCGGTCCTGGGCCGACCACGGTCGTCCGATGAGGGTGGCCGTCAACCTGGCGATGCGCAACCTCATCGATGCCGACCTTCCGTGCGACATCGCCGACCTGCTGGAGCTCAACGGGGTTTCCGCGGACCTCCTCATGCTCGAGATCACCGAGAGCGCCGTCGTCTCCGACCCGCTCAGGACCGAGGCCGTCCTCGTACGCCTCGCCGAGATGGGTGTCCGGCTCTCGGTCGACGACTTCGGGACCGGCTACTCGTCGCTGACATACCTGACGCGCCTCCCGGTACACGAGATCAAGATCGACCGGTCGTTCGTGACAAGCATGAACAGCTCGGCCGACAAGGAGGTCGTCGTGCGGTCGACGATCGACCTCGCACGCAACCTCGGGAAACAGGTGGTAGCAGAGGGAGTCGAGACAGCTGGGGTGCTGCAACGTCTTGAAGAGCTCGGCTGTCATCTGGTCCAGGGCTACTACGTGAGCAGGCCGTTGCCCGCTGAAGAGCTCGACGCCTGGCTCACCGGGTATGAGGACCTCTCGAATGTGTGACTAGGGACAACGTCGCCGCCTGCCACGACCTCTCCTCATGGTCGCTGGCGTCGGCTCGCTCGTTTGCCTGTTCGTGCTCGCGCTCGCCTGCAACAATCAGTGGCATGCCCCGACGACCTCCGGACCGTCACGCGAACCGGGAAACCGCGCCGGGGCGTCCGCCTGCCCGCAAGAGCCGCCGCATTGGCGGCACTAACGGCCGAGCCACAGACTGGGCGGCAGTCGCCGAGGACTCCTTTGTCGAGGACCCAATGGGAGCCGGCACTGCGCAGATCCGCCGCATCCAGCCGTACCAGGCGGACAAGACCTACGTCTGCCCGGGCTGCAACCAGGAGATCCGACCAGGGACCGGCCACCTCGTCGTAGTCCCGGTGTCGGACCCCACCGGCAGGCGCCACTGGCACTCGCCTTGCTGGGAGCATCGCGCACGGAGGCGCCCGACCGGGCGCTGACCGCCCGTTCCAGGACCCGGTCGCTCAGAACGCGTTCTCCAGCACCTCGACGCGTCCGTGCTGGACCGCGGCCACGTCGAAACGCACGACCGTGGTGGTCGGGGCCGCCTCAAGGAGGTAGAGGGTAGCCAGACGGCGAAGACGACGACGTTTCGCGGGGGTGACGGCCTCGAACGGAGAGCCGAATTGTTCCGTGGTTCTCGTCTTCACCTCGCATACGACAAGGACCCGCCCACGCCGGCAGATAAGGTCGATCTCGCCGGTACGACAGCTCCAGTTCCTCTGGACGATCTCGTAGCCATGCCGGAGGTACCAGGCACCTGCCGCATCCTCGCCCTGGCGTCCCAGCGCCGACCCGACGGCACGAGGCGCCATCCTCAGACCTCGTCTTTGGGCAGCGCCTCCACATTGACGTCTTTGTAGGTGACCACGTGCACCGACGATACGAACCGCGCCTGGCGGTACATGTCCCAGACCCAGGCGTCGCCGAGCTCGACCTCGAAATAGGTGGCGCCGGGCCCTGACTTGGGTGTGACCTTGACGTTGTTCGCCAGGTAGAAACGGCGCTCGGTCTCGACGACGTAACGGAACATCGAGAACACGGCCCGGTACTCACGGTAGAGCTCGAGCTCCACCTCGGCCTCGAACTGGTCGAGGTCCTCCTCGGCGCTCATGGGCGCCCGCCTAGCACGTCCCCGGCTCCGTCACCGCGCGGGCCGATGGTCTCGAGCAACGCAGGAGCTGGAATGACGAGCTCGCACAGCGTCTCAGCGGACGTCGCGCTTTTCCTTGATCTTCGCCGCCTTGCCGGCGCGATCACGCAGGTAGTACAGCTTGGCGCGGCGAACGTCGCCTTCGGTGATCCTTTCGATCTTGGCGATGATCGGTGAGTGGACCGGGAAGGTGCGCTCGACGCCGACGCCAAAGCTCACTTTGCGCACCGTGAACGTCTCGCGGATGCCAGAGCCCTGACGGCGGATGGCAGCACCCTGAAAGACCTGGACGCGCTCCCGGTTGCCCTCGACAACTCGGACGTGCACCTTCAAGGTGTCCCCTGGGCGAAAGTCGGGAAGGTCGTCTCGAAGGCTTTCGCGGTCGATCAGGTCGGTGGGGTTCATGACAGGTCACGCTCCTCGAGGCGATCGGGCGGGTCGCCGGCAGTTTGCCGCTTACCGGATTCCGAGTCCGACCATTCGGCTCGTCCCGTTCCGTAGGCACCTAGAGGATAGCCGTGCTCGACCATGAGGCGCACCTCGTCGGCGGAGAGACCGCCCCGGGCGTCCAGCAAGTCCGGCCGGCGCTCGAGCGTTCGCCAGAGCGCCGCCGCGCGACGCCACCGTTCGACCCGACCGTGGTCGCCCCCACGCAGGACCTCAGGAACCTCCCAACCCCGGAACACGGCCGGACGCGTGTACTGCGGGTACTCCAGCAGCCCGGTAGTGAAGCTCTCGTCGCCGGTCGAGGCCGCATTGCCAAGTACCCCCGGAACCAGCCGAGCCGTAGCCTCGACGACGACCAGGGCCGCCAGCTCCCCGCCGGCGAGCACGAAGTCGCCGACGGAGAGCTCGCCGTCGGCGAGGTGGTCGGCAATCCGCTGGTCCACGCCCTCGTAACGCCCACAGAGAAGCGAGAAGGCCGCCGGTCCAGAGCCTGGCGCGACGCTCCCGAGGCCCGCGAGCTCCGCGGCGACGGACTGATCGAAACGTCGACCCCCGGGTGCGAGCAGGTACAGGGGCCGCGGCGGGTCAGCGTGCTCGACGGCGCCGAAGACCGGTTCCGGAGCGAGCACCATGCCCGCTCCGCCGCCGAACGGCGCGTCGTCCACGGTGCGGTGCGGGTCGGTTGCCGCAGAGCGCAGGTCGTGAATCCGGACGTCGACGAGTCCCTCTCGCCTCGCCCGCCCAACGACGCTGGTCGTGCAGTACGCGTCGACCACCTCGGGAAAGATCGTGAAGACGTCGACGCGCAACGCCGCCGCCCCGTTCTCCGGAGTAGTCGCGGAAACGGCTGCGGACGCCGCCGCAGATACCGCAACTTTGCTCTGGGTCATTCGAACAATCCAGCCGGCACATCGACCACGAGGCGACGATCCTCGCGGCCGACCACGAATCTCAACGGCACGAGGTTCCCGTCCTCCATCACGAGCAGATCGCTCGCGGGGTTGGCCTGGACCGCGACCACGATCCCATGCTGGGTGCCGTCGACCTCGACGACTTCGCTGCCGACAAGTTCGTGCACAAAGAGCGCTTCAGGATCTTCGACCGCCGCCGCCACGAGCAGCGCACCGCGAAGCCCGTCGGCCGCTTCACGGCTGTGAACACCCTCGAACTCGACGAGATAGCGTCCTTGAAAAGGCCGGGAGCTGCGCACTTCGAGCTTGCGGACACTTGCCTCCGTAGGCGACCCGGACGCGTCGGCATTTCGATGCGGATGTGACGCGTCAGGTGGGCCGGGCGTCGGCGGTGCGGCCGCCGGGTAGCACGTGAGCTCAGCTCCCGGGGCGAGTCGCTCGGTGCGATTGGTGACGAGCGCGACCACGACTTCGCCCGCCAGTCCATGCGGTCGCGTGATGCGGCCCACCTCGAGGAGTGGCCGGTCCTTCCCGTCGCCACCCGAGCCCGGAACCATCTCGTGATCAGTCGACGATGTCGACCGACGCCTCCTGGCCGTCGCGGGCCGCGGCTGCACGCACGAGGGTGCGCAAGGCCTGAGCGGTGCGCCCGCGCCGGCCGATGATGCGGCCCATGTCGCCCTGGGCGACACGAAGAGAAAGGCGGATACCGCCTCGGGTCTCACCCACGTCGACTGCCACGCCCTCAGGGTCGTCCACGATGGAGCGTGCAACATGCTCGAGCACCGAGCGCGCCGTGCCGCCTTCGACCCGGTTGCCGACGTCGTCCGCCTCGGCCGCGTCGGCCGCGTCGTGCTCAATCACGGCCACGGCTTTCACGGGAGCTTCGTCGACGTCGTCGAACTCTTCGCTCTCGTCGAACTCGTCGTCGTCTTCGAGTTCGTCCTCGGCGTCCTCGCCGTCCTCGTCGCTGTAGGCCTCGCCTGTTGCATCTTCGGTGCCCGAAGAGTGAAAGGCGCTGAAGTCCGGTTCGGCGAAGGGGTTGCTTCCAGTGTCAGTCATTGAAATACTCAGCTTTCGGCTTCAACTTGCGAATCACCGGCGGGCACAACACCGGCGGGGGCCCGGCTGGCGGACGCTTTGCTAACAGCCATCTTCTTGGCAGGTGCCTTCTTGGCAGGTGTTGTGGAGCGCCCGGTTCGGGCGTAGCGCTGGGAGACCTGCTTGGGGGGACGGTTCGACTCGAACTGCTCCCATGCCCCCGAGATCACGAGCAGCTTGCGCACGGTCTCGGTAGGTTGCGCTCCCTTGGCCAACCAGCCCAGGACCCGGTCGTTGTCGATCTCGATGGTGGATGGTTCCATTCGAGGCGCGTAGGTACCGACGGCCTCGATGAACCGCCCATCCCGGGGCGAACGGCTATCGGCCACGACGACGCGGTAGGTGGGCTGCTTTTTCTTGCCCATGCGCATGAGGCGGAGCTTGACGGTCACGGGGTTTCTTCCTTCTTTCGTGGTGGAGACGATCAGCGGGTCGGGCCGAGGCCCCTGGAGGATGGGGTGACGCGACCGCCCTTGACTTTCTTGCGGGTGCCCTTGCTCGACTTGGACGGGTTACCGGGCCGGCCACCTCCCAGGAGCTTGGCCATCGGCCCGATGCCCCGCATCATCTTCTGCATCTCCTTGAACTGCCGCAGGAGATTATTGACCTCGGTGGTGGAAGTGCCACTTCCGTGCGCGATCCTGAGCCGGCGCGAACCGTCCAGCACCGTCGGGTCGACGCGCTCGAGAGGTGTCATCGAGCAGATGATCGCCTCGATCTTGCCGACATCGCGATCGTCGACCTTAGCGTCACGCATCTCCTTCGGAACGCCCGGCATCAACGACAGCAGTCCCGTGAGCGGGCCCATCTTCTTGAGCTGGCGTAGCTGGTCGAGGAAATCATCGAGAGTGAACGTGCCCGTCTGGAGCCGCTCCAAGGCCTGGCCGGTGACTTCCTCGTCGTACTCACGCTCGGCCTTCTCGATGAGGCTGAGAACGTCACCCATCCCGAGGATCCGGCTGGCTAGACGGTCAGGGTGGAACGTCTCGAAGTCCGCAACCCGTTCGCCAGTGGACAAAAACGCGATCGGCCGGCCCACGACCTGCTTGACCGAGAGGGCGGCGCCGCCGCGCGCGTCACCGTCAACCTTGGTCAAGATGATACCGTCGAGCTGCAGTGCCCGGTGGAAGGCCTCGGCGGTCTGCACGGCATCTTGACCCGTCATCGCATCGACGACGAAGAACGTGTAGTTCGGCCGCACCGCGTCAGACACCCGTCGAACCTCGTCCATCAGTTCCCGGTCGATGGCGAGACGGCCGGCGGTGTCGACAATGACGACATCGCGCCCGAGGCGCTGGGCCTCGGCTAGGCCGTCGCGGGCGACGGAGACGGGATCGGTCGGCTCGGAGAAGACGCCGACGCCGATCTCGGCCCCGAGCACACGCAGCTGCTCTACAGCCGCCGGGCGCTGCAGGTCGGCGCCGATCAGATAGGGATGCCGCCCCTGTTGGCGGAACCAGCGGGCCAACTTGGCGGAGGCGCTCGTCTTGCCGGAGCCTTGGAGGCCTGCGAGCAGGATGACTGTCGGGGGCTTGGACGCATAGCCGATCTTCAGCGCTTCACCGCCCAAAGTGGCCGTGAGCTCCTCGTTGACCACCTTGATGACCTGTTGGGCAGGGGTGAGATGCTTGGCAAGATCGGCCCCGGTGCAGCGGGCGCGGATGGCCTCGATGAGGTCCCGGACGACGGCAAGGTTGACGTCAGCTTCGAGAAGCGCGACTCGAATCTCGCGGAGAACCTCAGCGACCTCCGCGTCGCCCAGCCGGCCGCGGCCGCGAAGGCGCGTGAAGATTGCGTCGAAACGATCGGTCAAGGTGTCAAACATGTGTCAACTCAGGTTAGTCGGGCCGCGGCCTGGGCACCGATGACGACGAAAGTGTGGGCGTCAGCCGAACAGCGCCGCGACGAACTCCACCGGATCGAACGGCACGAGGTCCGCCGGGCCCTCACCGACCCCGACGAGCTTGATCGGCAGTCCGAGCTCCGATCGGATGGCGAGCACTACGCCACCTTTGGCCGTGCCATCGAGCTTGGTGAGAACGATGCCCGTGACGCCGACCGCCTCAGTGAACTGACGCGCCTGGACGACCCCGTTCTGGCCGGTCGTGGCATCAAGCACGAGGAGCACCTCGGTCAGCTGGCCCGGGGGCCGCTCGGCCACGCGGCGCACCTTGCGCAGCTCGTCCATCAGGTTCACCTTGGTGTGCAGACGCCCGGCGGTGTCAGCCAAGACGAGTCCCGCCCCTCGGGAGGCCGCATGCTGTACGGCGTCGAAGATGACCGAAGAAGGGTCCGCACCGTCGGAGCCCCTGACGATCCGCGCGCCGGCGCGCTCGGCCCAGGACTCGAGCTGCTCTCCCGCAGCGGCCCGAAACGTGTCACCGGCTGCCAGGACCACCCCCCGCCCGGCTTGGGTCTCTCGCAAGGCGAGCTTGCCGATCGTCGTGGTCTTGCCCACACCGTTCACGCCGACGAAGAGCCACACGGTCGGCCCATCCCCGTCGGCGTAGGCAAGCGACTCGACATCGCCATCGAACATCGAGATGAGATCGTCCTGAAGCGCTTGGAGAAGAGCTGGCGGGTCCGTGACCGAAAGGACACCGCCATGAAGCTTGTCCCGAAGATCTCCCAGGACACGCTTTGTGGTCGTGACACCCACGTCAGCGAGGATGAGCGCCTCCTCGAGCTCCTCGAACGTCGCTTCGTCGATGCCCTTGCGGCCCCGGACCTGATCGAAGTAGCCCGCCAACAGACCTCGGGCACGTCCGAGCCGGTCCCTCAGCACCGGGCGATCGGCCTGGACATCGATCGTCAGAGAGGTCTCCGGCTCCGCTGCGGCCGTGACCGGCGGCAGCATGGACGGGTGCCGGCCACCGGCCTGCGGAGTGCCCGCCTGCGGGAGTGCCGCGCTTCGGCGGCGGGAGCGGGTGCCGACGACCACGCCGGCGACGACCAGCACGACGGCGACTACGACAAGGACGATCACGAGGGTCATGACGTGCGCAGACTACCCGGCGACGATCGAGGTGCCGAGAGGAGCCCTGATCGGCACTGGCCGACCTCGAACGGCCGGTGCTATTCGAGGACTGGGCTGCGGGCCGTCGGGTTCTCCATCCGCTCGCTCACGACCTTCGACGCCCCGCCCGGCTGCATGGTCACGCCGTAGAGGACGTCTGCTGCCTCCATGGTCCGCTTCTGGTGGCTGACGACGATCAGCTGGGCGTCGGCACGGAACTCCTCAACGAGGTCCAGGAAACGATGAAGGTTCACGTCGTCCAGCGCCGCCTCAACCTCGTCCATCACATAGAACGGGGACGGGCGGCTGCGGAACACGGCGAAGAGAAACGCGAGGGCCACGAGCGACCGCTCGCCTCCGGAAAGCAGCGAGAGCCGCCGGACGTTGCGGCCGGCGGGCCGGGCCTCGATCTCGATCCCGGTCGAAAGCAGGTCCTCGGGCTCGACGAGGCTCAACCGACCCGTGCCTCCGGGGAACAACATCGTGAACAGGCTCTCGAAATGGCGGGCGACATCCGCGAACGCCTGGGTGAAGACTCCCACGATCTCCTCGTCGACGGCACGGATGACCCGTCCGAGCTCCCGCCGAGCACCGCGGACATCCTCGAGCTGCTCGGCAAGAAACCGGTCCCGCTCCTCGAGGGCGGCGAGCTCCTCGAGCGCCAGGGGGTTCACCGGGCCCATCAGCCGGAGCTCGCGATCGAGCTCGCGCACCCTGGCCTGCGCCGGGATACCTGGCGGCAGCTCAGGGCACGGCGCCGCGATGGCCTCGTCCGGCTCGCACTCGAGCTCCCGCCGTAGTGTCTCCACGGCTGTCTCCATCCGGAGCTTCACCTCGGCGCGCTCGAGCTCGACCCGCTGCAGGAGCTCGCGTGCGCCTGTGAGCTCGCGCTCGGCGAGGGCACGTTCCTCTCGCAGCCGACGCAGGCGGTCGACGGTGCTCGTGACCGCCAGCTCCTGCTCGGATCGCTCGGCTCGCAGGCGGTCCCGTGTCGCCACGAGCTCGACCTCCAAGCGGACGAGCTCGCCCGCGATGCGCGCGAAGCGCGAGCTCGGAGGCCTCGAGCGACTCCCTTCGGGCGGCAGCATCCGAACGAGCCGCGTCGAGGCCGACGAGCCGCCGCTCGACCTCGTCACGGCGAGCAGTGAGAAGTGCCCTCCGCTCTTCCAGCCCCGCGGCGCGCATTCCGAGCTCCGCCCTCAAGCTGGCAAGGGAGCGAGCACGTTCGTCGAGCGCCTCGCGAGTTCGGGCGGCCTCCTCTGCCATAGCGAGAGCCTCGAGCTCGGTCCCCTCGGCGCTGGCAAGCTCGGTCTCGCGCAGCGCGAGCTCGGCCTGGGTTGTCGCGAGCAGACCCAAAGCAGCCTCGTGAGCCGAAGACGCGTCGCTGCGTTCGGCGTCAAGCTGCACGAGACGCTGGCTCAACTGCGCGTGGGCGACGTGTGTCTGGGTGCGCGTGGCGACGGCGTTGTCGAAGCGCCTGGTCGCCTCGGTGGTCGCCGCGCGGGCGCCAATGAGACTCTCGCGATCGGCTTCCGCTTCGGCCACCGCAGTGCGTGCGAGGCCGACGGCGGACTCGGCGTCGCGCCGGACGGTCTCGAGCGCGGCACGGGTCGCTCCTGAGCGCGCCGCTCCGATTCGCCATCCCCGCACCGACAGGCGGTCGCCCTCGATGGTCACGATCGTGCTGGCGGGCAGCTCGTCGGCGAGGCGAAGTGCTTCGACGAGCCCGCCCCGGCAGATCAAGACGCCAGCGAGAAGCTGATCAAGCACCGCGTTGACGCCTCGAGCCTGTGACCTCACCCGATCGCGCAGCGGCTCGGCCCTGCCTACGAGCCGTGCGGGCAACGGCCCCGGCACTGGCACGCTCACGTGCGACCCACCGGTCGGCAGCACGCCACCGTGGAGGCCCGAGTCGTGCAGGTGGCGCAAAGCATCACGCGCCGCGCCCGTCCCGTCCACGACGACCGTGCCAAGAGCGTCCTCGACGGCTGCCTCGAAAGCCCGCTCGCAACCCGCGTCGATATCGACGACGTCCACGAGCGTCCCGAGGACGCCGGGTAGGCCGGCGAGGCGCTCGACGCCTGCGCGTGCCCGGGTCTCGTCGAGTGCCACCTGCAGTGCTTCGGCCCGGGCCTCGAGCAGGTGCGAGTGATCCAAAGCGGCGCGTGCGCGCGACTCGCTCTCGCGTTGTCGTGTCTCGGCAGCCTGTTCCGCCGCCACAAGTCGGTCGTGTTCGGTCCGGACTCGCTCATCGACGACCTTGGAAGCCTCCAACTCGGCCGCCAGCTCCGCCAGGCGCAGCTCGTGCTCCTCGCGCACACGATCAAAGCTGGCAAGTCGCTCGGCCAGTCGCGCCACCGCCTCCCGCGCGGTTGACAACCGGGTGAGCGCCGCTTCGTGCTCTCGACGGGCAGTGCGAGCGTCCATTGGCCCGACGGTGCCGGGCGAGTCGACCGCTCGCGCCAGGACGACGGCATCCGCGACATCGCCCGGGCCCGCTGCGGCCTCGAAGTCCGCCCTGTCGCGCCGCAGCTCGGCCTCGAGCCTCTCGAGCGTCCCGCGTTCGGGTGCGAGTGAGCCGGCAACCGCCTCGGCGGCCGACAGGTCCGCTGCGAGGCGGGACGACTCGGCCTCGAGGGACGCGACGACGTCTGCGTCCGTCACGGTCGCGAGTGACCCGGCGACGGTGCGGCGCCGCTCGGCAACCACGTTCGCAACACCGCGCTGGCGCTCGAGCAGGCGCTCGGCTCGTCCGAGCCGGTCCGCTCCGTCCCAGGCCTGCAACTTCGTGAGCGCCGATTCCGTTGCCGCAACCAGGTCATCGAGACGCGCCAGCTCGTTGCGGCGGGTGTGCTCCTGCGCGGTGAGATCGGCACGCGAACGCTCGGCGCTCTCCAGCCGCCGCCCGAGCGAGCCGAGCTCACGACCCGCGAGATGCAGCCGCAGTGCCCGCAGCTCGGCGACGAGGCCATCGTGGCGGCGGGCGGCCTCGGCCTGACGCTCGAGCGGCCTCAGCTGGCGGCGTACTTCCCGCTGCAGGTCCTGCAGCCGGAGCAGGTTCTGTTCGCTGGCTTCGAGGCGGCGCTCGGCCCTCTCACGGCGGCGGCGGAACTTGAGGACTCCTGCGGCCTCCTCGATCACCATGCGCCGATCCTCCGGGCGCGCCTGGAGCACCGAGTCGAGCTGTCCCTGGCTGACGATGACGTGCTGCTGGCGCCCGACCCCGGCGTCGGAAAGAAGTTCCTGAATGTCGAGCAGCCGGCAAGATGCCCCGTTGAGCGCATACTCGCTCTCGCCCGTCCGAAACAGTGTCCTCGTGATCGTGACCTCCGCGACCTCCACCGGGAGGCGTCTGGAAGCGTTGTCGATAGTCAAGGAGACTTCGGCACGCCCGAGGGCGGGCCGTCTCGAGGTGCCAGCGAAGATGACGTCGTCCATCTTCGTCGAACGGACGACTTTGGGCCCTTGGGCGCCGAGGACCCAGGCCACCGCGTCCACGATGTTCGACTTGCCAGAGCCGTTCGGACCCACGACCACGGTGATGCCGGGCTCCAGCTCGATCGTCGTCGGGTCGGCGAACGACTTGAAACCCTTGAGAGTCAGCGTTTTCAGGAACACGTTGGGATCACGTTATCCGTGCCGGAGCAGTACCCCGGGGATCGGCCGGAGACTTCGGCCCATCAGTGCCGCCGCGCTCAAGACTGGCAGCCTTCGCACGAGTACGCGGCCCGCGCCCCGATCTTGAGCCGTACGACCCGGCTCCCGCAACGCCCGCACGGCTCTCCCTCTCTGCCATAGACAGCGTGACGTGCCTGATAGGACCCCAAATCGCCCACGAGGTCGCGATAACCCAGGTCCCGCAGCGACGACCCTCGTGACGCCACGGCTTCGCGGAGCACGGCCCGGGCGGCCTTGGCGAGAGAGGCGACTTCGGGAGCGGTCAGCGAACCCCCGGAGCGGTCAGGCCTGAGCTTGGCCCGAAAACAGATCTCGTCTGCGTAGATGCTCCCGATGCCGGCGACGATCCGCTGATCGGTGAGCAGGTTCTTGAGCCGGACGCGACGGCCGGCGAAGTGGGCCACCAGGTAAGCGGTCGGCAGCCCTTCCAGCAGAGGGTCGCGCCCGAGATGCGCGAGCTCGGACGGGACGCCGCGACTGTCGACATCGGACGAGACGAACCACTCCCCGAAGGTCCTCGGATCGACGAAGCGCAGCTCCGTCCCGTCGCCGAGCGCTACCACCACATGGGTGTGCGCGACGATCGGCGGGCGTTGCGTACCGCTCAGGTGAAGCAGCTGGCCGCTCATGCGCAGATGGATGACCAGCACTGCGCCGTCGTCGAGCGACAGCAACAAGAACTTGCCACGGCGTCCCGCCGCGGTGACCGTCCGCCCCACGAGACGGGTCGTGAGCTCGGTCGGCGACTGGCGGCGCACGGTCCGGCGCCCGAACACTTGAACCTCGACTATCCGGCGCCCGACGACCGCTCCCTCGATCCCCCGGCGAATAGTCTCGACTTCAGGAAGCTCGGGCACCTATGTGGCAGGGTGGTCGCCCCGTCGAGCCTCGATGATCTCGAGCGCGGCAGCGGCCGCGACACGCTCGGCCATCTTCTTCGAGGTACCTGTGCCACGACCCAAGACGTCTCCGCCCACCGTCACCTCCGCGAAGAAAACCTTGGCGTGGTCCGGACCCTTGTCGGTCACGTTGTACGACGGGAAGTCGAGGCCGAGCTGCGCCGCAAGCTCCTGCAGCCAGTTCTTCGGGTCGCCGAGCCGGCCCTCGGCGATGGCCTCGATCGAGTCCTCCAGCATGCCGACGACAAAACGGGTAGCGGCCGGGAGCCCTAGGGAGAGGTAGACCGCGGCGAATATCGCCTCGAGGCAGTCGGCGAGGATCGAGTCCTTGGTGCGGCCGCCTGAAGCCTCCTCTCCCTTGCCGAGGAGGACCGCCTCGCCCACACCGAGCTGGGCAGCAACTGGCGCTAGCGCCTCGGTGCTCACGACCGAGGCGCGCAACCTCGCAAGATCTCCTTCGGACAGGTCTGGGAAGGCCCGGTACAGGTGGTCAGCAACAACAAGACCTAGGACTGCGTCGCCGAGCAGCTCGAGGCGCTCGTTGGAAGGCCGGCCGCCCCACTCGGCGCAGTACGAACGGTGAGACAGCGCCTGATGCAACAGGTCGCCATCGACGGGGTACTCGCGAAGCGCTCGGCTCAGCTTTCCGCTCTTTGGCTGAGGCTCGCCCGTGGGATTGCTCAGGCGGCCTCGACCTTCGCGCTCACATAATCCACAGCGTCACGCACAGTGCGAAGATCCTCGAGATCCTCGTCGTCGATGCGGAAGCCCGGCAATCGGTCACTGAGCTCCTCCTCGAGTGCCTCGACCAGCTCTATCAGTGCGAGCGAATCCGCATTGAGGTCGTCGGCGAACGAAGAGGACTCACTGATCTCCGAGATGTCGATCTCGAGGATCTCCGCGAGCTGGGATCGGACAAGCTCGAGCACCTCTCCCCGGCTCATGATCGCATCGGTCGTCTCGGCCACCTGGGCTCCTTCGTCTTGCTTTCGCACAATGCTAAAGCCTGCCGAACACCCGCGCTCGTTGTCCACCACCACTCACGAAGGCGCCGTCGCCACGACGGATGCGACGCTCGGGGTCAAGCGGGCGCTCAGGCCCTCGCAACTGCCTGGCGCAAGGACCCTACCAAGTCACCGGTGGCGGCCTCATGGGCGACGCGCACCGCATTCAGGATCGCCCTTGCCGAGGAGCTCCCGTGGCTGATCACACACACACCGTCCACGCCGAGCAACATCGCTCCGCCGGTCTCCTCCGGGTCGAGCCGTTGCGCGTAGACAAGGAGATCTGGACCGAGCACGTTTCCCGCGGCACGCGTCTCGGGGGACGCGCTGATCACGCGGCCGAGAACGTCGAACAGGGCCCGCAGGGCTCCCTCGAGCGACTTCAGGGCCACGTTGCCTGTGAAGCCGTCGGTCACGATCACGTCGACGTTGCCATCGAGCAGGTCCCGGCCCTCCACGTTTCCCACGAAGTCGACTCCGACTCCGGCCGCCAACAGCGCGTGCGCCTCCTTGGCAAGCTGATTGCCTTTCGTGGGCTCCTCCCCTATGGACAGCAGCGCGACCTTCGGGACGGCGATGCCGAACCGCCGTGTCATGAAGGCTGACCCCATCTGAGCGAACTGGACCAGCCACTCGGCACGGCAATCGGCGTTGGCGCCGGCGTCGACGAGAACCGCCGGCCGACCACTGACCGCCGGGATGAGCGCTGCGATCGCCGGGCGGGCGACACCCGGTAACCGGCCCATGCGCAACAGGGCACTGGCCATGGTGGCTCCGGTGTTGCCGGCGCTAACCATTGCGGACGCCCGGCCGTCGCGCACCGCCTCCGCCGCGCGCACGAGGGTCGAGTCCTTCTTGGTCCGCACGCTCTGGGCGGGGTCGTCGTTCATCGCGATGACCTCAGAGGCAGGCAGCACCTCCAGCCCACCGGTGTCACCGAGCGAGCCGTCGGTCGGACCGACCAGCACGATGGGGATCCCCAGCTCCTCCCAAGCGCGCCGGGCTCCGGCAACGATCTCGGCCGGGGCACGGTCCCCGCCCATGGCGTCAACGGCGACGGGCAACGGGGCGACAGACGGCGACGCGGCGCTCGCTTTGCTGGTCGGCGCCACGACGGTCAGTTGACCTCGACCGCCTGGCGACCCTTGTACCACCCGCAGTGCGGGCAGATGACGTGCGGCAGCTTCGCCCGGTTGCACTGGGGGCAGAGGCTCCGCGAGGGCGCCTCCAGCGTCCAGGCCGACGCTCGCCGGCTTCGGCTCTTCGACTTCGAGGTCTTCTTCTTGGGGACTGCCATCGTCACTTTCTCCACTCGGGTATCGCTTCGAGTGCACCAAGCCCGGCGAGGCCGGCCCACCGTGGGTCAGTCTTCGCCGTGCAGGTGCAGGTCTCGTGGTTACGGTTCGCGCCGCACTCGGGGCAGAGCCCAAGGCAACCGGGCCCACAGAGCGGCGCGAGCGGCAGCTCGAGGATACAGGCATCGTGAGCAAGGGGCTCAAGATCGAGCCAGTCATCGGTCATCGCGTACTCGATCTCGGGGTCCGCTTGGTCGGTGTAGACCTCACGAACCAAAGCGACGAGGCGACCGGTCGCGGCCTCGAGGCATCGGCTGCACTCGCCCTCCCAACGAGCCGAGACGGTGCCGGTCACGACCACGCCACCGAGCACCGACTCGAGCACTACGTCCAAATCGACGGCGGAGCCCGCTTCCACCCGGGAATTGCTCACATCGAGATCGGCAATCGGGCCAGTGACCTTCAGCCGGCGCCGCGAGCCCGGATGCTTGCGCAACACAGCAACTGCGACGACAAAGGGCCCGCCTCGGCCGGTCCTGGTCACTCCAGGTCCTGGTCGAAGAACCCCTCACCCGAGAGCCACGTGTCATCGCCGAGCTCGCCCCGCGCCTCGTCGCCGGGCTGGGGTTGCGGCGGCGGCACCGAGGCCAGCCGTTCGCGGCCCGCTCGCACCGTCTTCAGCGTCCGGTCGAGCACGATCTCGAAGCCGGCGAGCTTCTGGTCGACGTAGTCCTCGGCCTCGTGACGCATCTGGCGCGCTTCGGCCTCGGCATCCTCGACGATCCGTACTGCCCGGTGCTCGGCCTGTCGGACGATCTCTGTCCGCTGGACCATGCGCTCGGACTGGACCCTGCCGTCACTGACGATGTCGGCTGCCTCCCGTCTGGCGGCCGCCAGCAGCTCCTCGTGGTCCTTGAGCAGCCGGCGAGCCCGGCGGAGCTCCTCGGGCAGCTCGTCGCGGACCGCCTCGAGCAGGTCGAGCACCTCGTCCCGGGTGACGATCGCAGACGACGACAGCGGCATCGACTTCGCAGAGGTGATGATCTCGATGAGCTCGTCAAGCAGGTCCTCCGCGCCGCCTGGTTCGGCAACTGGTTGGGTGCCGGCTCCGGGCTCGGTGCCTTCGGTGTCGTGGACGTCGGTCACGGTCGCAGCTCCTTCAACCGGCTGGCAACGGGGGGCGGTACGAACTCGCTCACGTCGCCTCCATAGCGAACAACTTCGCGGATCAGCCTCGAGGCGACGAACGAGTGGGACGAGCTCGTCGGCAGAAACAGAGTCTCGATACCGGAGAGGTGCTGGTTCATCTGCGCCATCTGCAGCTCGTTCTCGAAGTCGGACACCGCTCGCAGGCCCTTTACGATGACGTTGGCCCCGACCTCGAGGGCGACCTCGACGACCAGCACCGACATCGAGACGATCCGGACCGAGCCCACATGCGCCAGAGACTCGGCGACCATCGCCTCGCGCTCTGAGACGTCGAAAAGCGGCTCGCCCTTTTCGGGGTTCGTCACCACAGCCACGACGAGCTCGTCGAACAGCCTCGAGGCGCGCTCCGCGACCTCGAGGTGCCCGTTGTGGAACGGGTCGAACGAGCCAGGGAACAAAGCGACGGTCACACGGTGTCCTTCTCGGTGGTTCTGGGGTCATGACGGCCGGGCCCGCGGGCTTCGACCAGAGTGACGAGCGTACCGCCGTAGCGGTACTCGCGGCGGACCAGGAACCTCTCTCCGAGCGCGACGGGGGCGGACGTCTCCAGGACGGCGAGGTCCGCTTGCAACAAGCCGAGCAACGAAGGCCAGTCGTCGAATGAGTACGGCGGGTCGACGAGAGCGAGGTCATAGCGCGTGCCGGCTTCGCGGGCGAGGAATTCGAAGACCTCGGCCTGCACGACACGAACGGCGGGCGAGGTGCCGAACCCGGTCGAGTCGAGATTGGCGCGAATGACGGCGACGGCCCGGCGGTCGGCCTCGACTAGGCAGACCGAACCGGCCCCACGAGACAGCGCCTCGATGCCGAGGGCGCCGCAGCCCGCGTAAGCGTCCAACACCAGTGCACCCTCGACCGCTCCGAGGCTTGTGAGAATGTCGAAGATCGCCTCGCGCACGCGATCGCTCGTCGGCCTGAGGCCTGGCAAGTCGGGGGCGCGCAGCCGGCGCTGCCTTGCCGTGCCTGCGATCACGCGCATGTGCCTACGGTAGAACCGCGAGGCCCCCCGAGTGGTGAACGATCGCGACGGCGCCCGTCGCTGGCTCAGCCCTTCAAGACGAATTCCTCCGACTCCTCCGCCACGAACAGGTGGACCTCCTCTGCGAGCAGCGGGTGCGCCTCGAGAGTCGGGTCCTCGTCGACGATCGCCTCGGCCACGCGCCGGGCCGCCCGGACCAGCGACTTGTCCCGGCGAAGCGACGCGAGGCGAAGATCGCTCCTGCCCTTCTGCCGTATCCCGAGAACGGTGCCCTCGCCCCGCAGCTCGAGGTCGATCTCTGCCAGCTCGAACCCGTCGCTGGAAGCCTCGAGAGCATGCAGGCGTCTTGCCGCCCCATCCGTCACGGCCTCCGCCAAGAGGTAGCACCACGACTTGTCAGTCCCGCGACCGACCCTGCCGCGGAGCTGATGGAGCTGGGCGATGCCGAAGCGGTCCGCGTCCTCGATCACCATCACTGTCGCGTTCACCACGTCGACGCCGACTTCTATGACCGTCGTGGCGACGAGCACTTGCAGATCGCCGCGCCGGAAAGCGGCCATCGTGGCCTCCTTCTCCTTCGAGGCAAGCTGCCCGTGGAGAAGCCCAACGGCGAACCCGAAGAGCTCGCCGGAGGAAAGCCGCCCATACTCCTCCACCACCGATTTCGGCGGTTGCCTGGGGGTCTCCTCGGTCCCGGTACCGAGGCCGAGGCCGACGATGGGCAGCATCGGGACCAGGACGCGCCCGGCCTCGTCATAGGGTTCGGGCTCGTAGTCCTCGGGGTCGCGTACCTCCTGCAGGGGCTCTGGTTCCTCGTCCTCGGGCTGTCCGCCGCCAACGAGCGGGCAGATGACATAGGCCTGATGGCCGGCTGCGATCTCCTTGCGCACCCGCTCCCACGCAGCCGCGTACTCGTCGGGCCCGTTCAGCCAGGCGGTGGTCACCGGCGTCCGCCCGACCGGTAGCTCGTCGAGGACGGTCTGGTCGAGATCGCCGTAGACCGTCATCGCCGCCGTACGCGGGATCGGGGTCGCGGTCATCACGAGCACGTCAGGGTGCCGGGAGCCCTGCTCGGCCTCGGGAGCCCCACTCTGGCCTTCACCCTCGCCATTGCCGCCGGCGGCAACGGTCGCGGGGCCCTTCTCCCTCAGTGCCGCCCGTTGCTCGACCCCGAAGCGGTGCTGCTCGTCGATCACCACGACCCCGAGCGAGCGGAAACGGATGTTGTCGGTCAACAAGGCGTGCGTGCCCACGACGAGGTCGAGGCTCCCGGCCACGAGCTCGGCCTGGATCCTTGCCCGCTCGCCGCCCGTGGTCCGGTTTGTGAGCAGTGCGACCTCGAGCGGGCGCGCTCCTCCTATGCGGGCGGCATCTGTGACCTCCAACCCGGAGAGCAGGCTCCGAGCGGCAAGGTAGTGCTGCTCGGCGAGCACTTCTGTCGGGACCATGAGGGCGCCCTGATGGCCGCCCTGCACGCCGTAAAGAAGGGTCGCCAACGCCACGACCGTCTTGCCCGCACCGACGTCGCCCTGCAGGAGGCGGTGCATCGGGTGCGAAGCGGCAAGATCAGCGGCCACTTCTTGGATCGCCCGATCTTGGGCCGCAGTCAGCTGGAACGGCAGGTGCCCGAGGAATTCCTCGACGAGGCTCGCCTTGCCCGAAGGCGGCGAGACCACGTGAGGGATCCCGGGGGCTTGGGTCGCGGCGGCACGTTTCTTCATGACGAGGATGAGCTGGAGCCTCAGCAGCTCGTCGAAAGCGAGGCGGCGCCTGGCGACGTCTCTCTCCTCGAAACTCTCGGGGGAGTGTATGCCCCGGAACGCCTCGGTCCGCCCGGCGAGGCCTAGTTCGTCGATGAATTGCGACGGCAGGACTTCCGCCAGCCGCCTGGTACGCTCCAGCGCCTCGGCGACATATGAGGCGATTTCGGGCGAGCCGATCTTCGCCTTGCCCGACTGCGGGTACACGGGCACGATGCGGCCCGTCTGGTCGCCGACCAGATCCACGACCGGGTTGGTCATCTGGCGACCGCCCCGGTAGATCTCTGTGCGCCCGAAGACGACGACCTCCGAGCCCACGGCCAAGCGCGCCCGCCAGGGCTGGTTGAAGAACACGACCGAAAGGCGGCCCGTCGCGTCCTCGACGACGACCTGCACCATGGACTTGCCGCCCCTCGTGCGGCGAGTGGAAACTCGTTTCACAGTGGCGGTGACCATCGCCTCGTCGTCCTCGGCGAGGGCCCCTATCTCGGACTGGTGCCGGCGGTCGATGTAACGCCGTGGGTAGTGCATGAGCAGGTCCAGTACGGTCTCGATGCCCATCGACTCGAGGCCGGCGGCCTTCCGCGCCTTTACCCTGCGCAACTCGGTCACGCCCTTGTCCTGGAGAAACCGCAACGTGCGGCCTCCAGCCGCCTCACTCACTCGACCGAGACGAAGTACGGGTAGAGCGGCTGACCCCCGTGATGCAGTTCGAGGGAGACGCCCGGGCGATTCTCGTGCAGCCACTCGGTGACCCGCCGGGTGTCGGCAGCGGTCGCTCCCGCGCCCTCGATCAGGGTCACGATCTCGTCGCCGTCACCGAGCAACGTGGCGAGCAGGCCGCAGGTGGCCTCCGGGAGCGTCCCGGCGACCGCCTCGATCCCGCTGCGCGACAGCCCGATCCAGTCCCCCGCCTCGACCCGGCCCGCCGCCGAGTCACTCGCACGAACTGCCTGGGTCACCTCACCCGCGTGTACCCGGGCGGCTGCCGCCTGCATGGCACGTGCGTTCTCCTCGCCGGTTGCCTCAGGGTCGTACTCGAGGAGCGCGGCAAAGCCCTCCTGAATGCCGGGAGTATTGACGACGAACGCGGGCTTGCCCGAGAGCCCACAGGCCTGTTCGGCCACAGCCACGATGTTCTTGTTGTTGGGGAGGATAACCACCTGGGCGCCCGGGACTGACTCGACGACCTCGAGAATCTGTGCGGTGGACGGGTTCATCGACTGCCCCCCAGCCACGATGTGGTGGACACCGAGCGAATAGAAGATGCGGCGAATCCCGTCGCCCGTCGCGACGGCGACGACTGACGTCACCGGCGCAGGCTCCTCGGCGCTCGGTGCTGCGTCGGCGTCGAACTCGACCGCGCGGCGCACCCACGACTCCTCCTCGACTTGGTCGAGCAGGTCTGTGACGCGTATGTCGCGTGGGCGCCCTACGTCTAGTGCCGCTTCGACTGCCGCCCCGATGTCGTCAGTGTGGATGTGGCAGTTCCACAAGCCGTCGCCGCCAACGACGACGATCGAGTCGCCCATGCCAGCCCAGACGCTCCTGAACGCCCCGAGCGTCTCGTCGGGAGCCTCGAGGAAGTACATGACCTCGTAACGCAGGCCTGCTCCAGCTTCGCCACCCTCCGGGCCGTCGTGCTCTGAGGAGCCCTGCCGGGCGGCACCATGGTGCGCGTCGCTGAAGCCGCCTGCTCTCGGTGCGGAGTGGTCACCTGCGAAGCCGGCTGCGATCTTGTCGGCTACCTCGGCAGGCAGGGGCAGGCGATCGGGGATGGGCCGCCCGTCGATCACGTGCAGGAAGGCGTCGTACAACAGCAGCAGGCCCGCCCCGCCCGCGTCGACGACACCGGCCTGGGCGAGCACCGGCAACAGCTCTGGCGTGCGCCACAGTGACGACACGGCAGCTTCCCTCGCCGCCTCGAATACCTCCAGCAGGTCGCCTCCGGCCTGCTCGTCGAGTTGCGCGGCTGCTGCAGCGTCGGCCGCGACGGTCAGAATCGTGCCTTCGACGGGACGCATGACCCCTGCTCGTGCGGCGGCGCTGCCCTCTGCGAGGGCGACGGCTGCCTCGTGTGCCCCAACCGTCTGACAGGGAGCGAACGTGCCCGAGATGCCGCGAAGGATCTGACAGAGGATGACTCCCGAGTTGCCTCGTGCCCCCATGAGCGACCCACTCGCGATCGCCCTGCATGCGGCACCCATCGCCCCACCGTCCGCGGTCTCGAGGTCCAGGCCGTCCAGCGCCTTGACGACGCTCTCGACCGTGAGGGCCATGTTCGTGCCGGTGTCGCCGTCGGGGACCGGGTAGACGTTGAGCCGGTTCACGACACTACGGTGGCGTTCAAGACCCTCGGAAAAGGCGCGCATCACCATCACGAGGTGCTCGGGAGTCAGACCGGCGGTGAGATCGGCTTCAGCGCGGCGAGCGGTCACCGGTTCACGGCACGGCATGGCACTACCGGTGGTCGCGGATCAGTTTCGCACGGCGCCATTCCAATGGATGCTAACGTCAGACCTCGTCCATTTGTAGGAACTCTCTCTCGAGGAACGCGTCAACGTGGCAGCCGTATGCGAGATCTGTGGGAAGCACCCGGGCTTCGGGATGAACGTGTCCCACTCCCATCGGCGCACGAAGCGCCGTTGGGACCCGAACATCCAGCGCGTTCGCGCGCTCGTGAACGGGACCCCGACCCACTTGAACGTGTGCACCTCGTGCATCCGCGCGGGCAGGGTCGTCAAGCCGCCGCGGCGGGTCCTCGAAGAGCGCACGGTCTGAGCCACGCCCGCCGAGCGCGGCGCCCACCTGTGGCTCGCGTTCACCTCAATCTGTGTTCCCACCCCGAAGCTGGTAGGAGCTCCGCCCCGATGAGCCGCAGCGTTGGATCCGCGAGGCACGCTCCGATGCGGATAGGCGGCTGCAACCTTGCGGCCTCGAAAGCCCTCGCGACGGCGCCAGGGTCACGAGCGGCGAACACGAGCTCGTAGTCCTCGCCGCCGGCGAGCGCTTCGTCGCGAGTCGCCCCCTCCGCCGTCGGGACCGCGTCCAATACGACTCCGACTCCCGAAGCGGTCGCGAGGCGGTCGAGATCGATCCCTAGTCCATCGGAGATGTCGATCATCGCCGTCGCCCCGCCTGCCGAGGCTGCCAATCCCTCGGCGACGCGGGCGACGGGTCGGCGGTATGCGGCGGCGAGCTCCGGGGGCGCATGGGCCGGCTGTGCAATCCCGGTCAGATCTGCGGGCAGTCTGGCACCACGGCCTGCCTGGGCGCGCAAGGCCCTGAGCCCGGCCGCCGAACGCCCAAGAGACCCCGTGACGAACAGCACGTCACCTGGGTGAGCGTTGGAGCGGAGGATCGCCTGCCGGTCCCCGGTCGTACCGGTGATGGCCACGGAAACGACAAGGCACGGCCCGGAGGAGAGGTCGCCGCCGACGACGGCGCACTCATAGGTCGCTGCGGCCTCGGCGAGCCCGCGGACCAGCCCCTCGATCATGAACGCACTTGCGCCCACGACGGTGACAAGCGCGTGCAGGGGTCTTCCTCCCATCGCAGCAATGTCGCTCACATTGACAGCCAGCGCCTTCCAGCCCACATCTGTCACGTCGACAAGGTCGAGGTCGAAATGCACGCCTTCGACCACGGCGTCGGCTGCGAGAAGCAGGGACGCGCCCGTGGTCCCGGCGACTACCGCGGCATCGTCACCGATCCAGGTCTCACCGTCTGGTGGCTTCGGCAAGCCGCGCCGGATGGTCTCGATCGCGGCGATTTCGCCGTTTGCACCTGACACAAATGCGGACGCTACCTCGAAGACGAGACGCTTGACCCACCGGTGAAAGCCCTCCCAGGCGAATTGGGAGCACAAAGTGCGGTCGTCTACGATCGCTCAATGGCAGAGACTCGCAGCCGCAAACTCCTTGACTGGGTCGACGGCGTCGCTGCGCTCACTCAACCGGACCGGGTCGAGTGGTGCAATGGTTCGACGGACGAGTACGAGCGACTGTGTCAGCTCCTCGTGGATCGGGGAACATTCACCAAGCTGTCCGAGGCAAAGCGCCCGAACAGCTACTGGGCCCGCTCGGACCCGGCCGATGTCGCCCGGGTCGAGAGCCGTACGTTCGTCTGCTCGAGCGATCCGACCGATGCCGGCCCTACCAACAACTGGGTGGACCCCGTCGAGATGCGCGCCACGTTGACCGAGCTGTTCCGGGGTGCGATGCGGGGCCGCACCATGTACGTCGTGCCCTTCTCGATGGGACCGCTCGGGTCCTCGATCGCGCACATCGGCGTCGAGATCACCGACTCGCCGTATGTGGTGGTGAACATGCGCATCATGACGAGGATGGGCGCGGGAGTGCTCGAGGTGATCGGCAACGACGGTGACTTCGTGCCGTGCCTGCACTCGGTCGGGTTCCCTCTCGTTGCCGGGCAACACGACGTCGCGTGGCCGTGCCACCCTGAGCAGATCTACATCAGTCACTTCCCCGAGACCCGCGAGATCTGGTCGTTCGGCTCCGGTTACGGGGGCAATGCCTTGTTGGGCAAGAAGTGCTTTGCGCTGCGGATCGCGTCGGTGATCGGGCGCGACGAGGGCTGGCTCGCCGAGCACATGCTCATCTTGAAGCTGACCTCCCCTGCCGGCGAGGTTCGCTACGTGGCCGGGGCCTTCCCCTCTGCCTGCGGCAAGACGAACCTCGCCATGCTCGTCCCTACGATGCCGGGCTGGAAGGTCCAGACGATCGGGGATGACATCTGCTGGATGAAGATCGGACCGGACGGGACGCTCCGGGCGATCAATCCGGAGGCTGGCTTCTTCGGGGTGGCCCCCGGCACGAACATGGTGACCAACCCGAATGCGGTGCTCACGCTGGCGGCCAATTGCATCTTCACGAACACGGCGCTCACCGACGACGGCGACATCTGGTGGGAGGACCTCACAGAGGAGCCGCCGGTGCACTGCACCGACTGGCGGGGCAACGAATGGACCCCGGATTCCCCGGCGCCCGCGGCGCACCCGAACTCACGCTTCACCGCTCCAGCCAGCCAGGATCCGGCGATCGCCGACGAGTGGGAGGACCCCGAGGGTGTGCCCATCTCGGCCATCTTGTTCGGGGGCAGGCGCGGCATCGGTGGTCCCGCTCGTCCACGAGGCTTTCGACTGGGTGCACGGTGTCTTCTTGGGCTCGATCCTGGCTTCGGAGACGACTGCCGCCGCGACGGGCGCCGTAGGTGAACTGAGACGCGATCCGTTCGCGATGCTGCCGTTCTGCGGCTACAACATGGCCGACTACTGGGCACACTGGCTGTCGCTCGAGGGCCGGATGGACGCGACCAGGGTGCCCCGGGTCTTCTACGTCAACTGGTTCCGCAAGTCCGCCGACGGGCGCTTCTTGTGGCCCGGTTTCGGTGACAACTCCCGCGTGCTCGAGTGGGTCTTCGAGCGATGCGCGGGCCGCGGCGAAGTCGTCCAAACCCCTATCGGCTACCTTCCGGCACCGGGCACGATCGACATCGAGGGGCTCGACATCCCCGAGGAGGACATGATCGAGATGCTAAGGGTCGACCGTGACGAGTGGCGCGCGGAGCTGCCCCCCATCGTCGAGTACTTCGCCCAGTTCGGGGATCGACTGCCGCCCGCCATCTCCGGCCAGACCGAGGCGCTCCGCCAGCGCCTCGGTTGACGTCACGCGAGCTCCGCCGCTCTGCCAGCCCCAGCTTGCGCTCGTCACCTGGTTGGGAGGCACCGATACGACCATCCTGGTCGAGCCGTCCGGTTCGAGCACCGCGTATTCACCGTCAGGCAGGCTCGGGAATACCGCCGCGTAGACCGTGACGCCGCGTGCCCCACGCGGCAGCACCCAGACGTGCGTGCGACGTGTCGGGTCCGACACGGGGTGGATCTCGACCTCGAGACCTTCACTCTCGGCTGGGGCCCTCAATACCAGCGCACCCCTGCGCTCGCCGACGTCCACCATCACTGCACGGCTCGCTTCGCTCGGCCGTAGTGCCCCCTCGGTCTCCAACCTTCACCGCGATGACCGTGAGGGGCTCGGCCGAGGCGGGAGTACGCGTGCTGGCACATCGTCGGCGCCCCTGGTCCGATCGGGGCCATCTCGTCAGCCGGCAAGTGGGATGTTCTGCGCTGGCGGGTCGTCGTAGCCGTCCCAGGGGTCGCCGAGGTAGGGGAAGGAGTCCCTGTAGCTGAGGCCGAAGGCGCTCAAGCTCGCTACATTGGCCGGCTCGGACGCGGTGCCGCCGACGTCGTACAGCAGCCCGGCAGCGGCGTCCGGCTTGAACGACTTCACGACATCGCCGAGGAGCGCGCCGGCAACTGCCTTCAGCTCGATGCTCACGACGTCGTCGAAGACTCGCCGGCCGTTAGGAAAGCCGGCGTTGTCACCGCCGATGACGCCGAGCACGGCCGCCTTTTCGGACGCCGTCGGCTTGATCGCGACGTTGAGCCGGAGCATGTCCGCCTTGGTGGCTCCCGTGTTGTTCTGGAACCCCGCGATGAGCCCGGCGGGTACGCCTGTGAGCAGAACTGCGTCGAGGTCGGGGCGGGTGTTCGAGGAGTTCCCCGTGTAGGCGGCGAGGTTCACGAACGCTCCCGGGTACAAGACGTTGAGGAGCGCGGCGAGGCTCGGGTGGTCGTAATAGCCCGCGAACCCAACGTCGCCCACCGGGGCCTGGGTGTTCCAGTAGTCCTTCACACCCATCGGGATGATGACCTCGTTGACGAGCGGGTTGCCGAGACGCGAGATCTGCGTCCACGGTCCGACGTGGGTCGCCGGGTTGCCGTAGATCAGCGTCTTCTGGCGACTGGCCGTGGTCCAGATCCCAATCGTCGAGTCGGGGGCGGTGTAAAGCGTCGGCCTCGATCCGTCGCTCGTGAGATCTCTGATCGGGACCTGGATCGCGATGCTGTGGACGTTCAGCCCGGCGAGGGTGTTGATGCCTGCCACGGCCGACCCCTTGAGCAGGAAGTCCGGCTGGAACGGCCGAAGGTCGCCAAGGTCGAAGATCGACCCGAGGTCGACGTAGAAGCCGTCGGCACGTTGGCCGGCGAAGACGTAGCCGCCCGAGCCAAGCGGGTGGACCGCCTCGACGGTGAGCGGAGCGTAGTCGGGGATCGAGTTCTTGCCGACGTTGCACGGCGGGCACGCCAAGTCCTTTGCCAACAGGTGCGAGCCGCTCTCGTCGGCCCGGGTGACCGAGTAGAACTGTTTGCGGTTCCAGGTCTTGTCACTCAGATGCCTGATCTGGCCCGTGTTGTATAGGAACAGGTCGTGAGCACCGGTGTTGGTGAGCACGGTGTTGAACCGGAACTGGTAGGTGACGTCGGCGCGGGCATCGCCATCGTTGTCGATGTGGATCTCGTACAGCACGTCGTCGCCGAACTCGTAGAAGTTCGGGCCTCCGGCAGGCTGTTGAAGGGGAACGTAGTTGGCGATGATCGTGACCGTGCTGGGGCTGTCCGGGCTCACGAACGCATAGAGGTCCGCGCTGTCTGCTACGGGGTCCCGTGAGATCTCGGGAGCTTCTCGGTGGGAAGACATCGTTGCTTACACCTCACTGGTTGTCTGGGATCGGGTATGCAGGAGCTCGCCTGGCGGCGGTGCTCGGGCAAGAGTCCGCCTTGGCGGCGGTGCTTGGCTCAACCCGCTGTGCGCAACAACCGCGCGACGAGAGCCGAATCTCGGCAAACCACTTCACGGGTGCCGACCATCAGGTGAACTTCACCGGTACTCGGGTCTGGGATGTGCACGACGAGCGGTCCGGTGGCGGCCCGCCCTGCGGGTGCAGCGACGCCGTCGTCGTGAACCGTCGCGGGTCTGCGTGACGCCGACGCCAGTCCGGGGAACGACGGGACAGCGGCAAAGATGCTCGCCGCCGCGACACCGGTTCCGCCCCGCTTGAGAAACGTCCGTCGGGTGATGCTTTCCATCCGCTGCCCCCCTTGTCCGAGAGGCCTACCTCCGCGCCGCATCCGTGGCTTGGCACTTCGCCACGCCTGCGGTAGGAACTGCCCCGAGCTCGTCCCGGGTGCCTCTCGCCAGGATTACGGCACAGGGTGCTGGTGCGGATGACCAGCCTGTGGTCACGGGCGGATGTAGCTCAGTTCAGCGAGGTGCCCGGGAGGTCGGCCCGGCCTGTTTGGCTCTGCGCCAGACGGCTCTGGGTCACGGCGCGGCGCATCGAGACGTGGAACCCGGCAGCGACGGCGCTGGTCACGCCTATCAAGACGTCGCCAGCCTGCAGGGAGAAGCCGACAGCCACGGCCAATAGCGCGCACAGCACCCAGACCAGCTGCAGCTGTGTCTCGAACCTGGCGAAGGCGCGGCCCAGCAGTGCGGGGGGCACGTGTCGCTGTGCGATCGAGTCGAACGACGGCTTGGCCGCCGTGGTCGCAAACCCGATGGCGAAGGTGAGCAGTGGCTGCGCCCACAGTGCGCCCAGAACCGCGACGATGACGCCGGCGAGCGCAGACAGCACGAGCGAGTACAGGATCAGCTGCTGCTCGGACAGGTACCTGCGCAGAACGGGCACGAGAAGCGACCCGAGCAGCGAACCAACTGCGCTGGTCAAGAGCACAAAACCGAACCACCACGTTGCGGCGTGGAGATGACGCAGCGCGAAGGCCAGGAAGAAGGTGAGAAAGCCGACCGATCCCCTGATCACCGACATCGCCGCGAGCGAGAGCACCACCTCGGGGACGTACAGCGGAAGTCCCAGCCGCTGCCGCTCGCGGGCGACGTTGATCCGCACTTGCCGCTCCCGGTCGGCGGTGAGCGGGCGCTCGTAGAGCGGGCGTCCCGCTCCCTTGTGGCGCGGCGCCCCTTGCCGGGGACCGGCGGTCCCAAGATGGGCTGGCCATCGGGCGTCGCTGCCGCCGGCTTGGTGAGGACCGCGTCGGCGGTCTTCGGAAGCCGCATCGCGGCCACGCCTCCGAGGAGGAACACAACGAACGCCAGCCGCAGCACCCACGGTGCCCCGAGCTGCAGGAGGCCCACCGCCACAGGAGAGGCCACAAAGCCGGCGAGAGTGGCAAGCACGGCAAGCTTTGCATTCGCACTCGCGAGATCGTCCTCCGTCTCGGTCATGGACGGCACGAGTGCTGCCTTGGCGACCAGGTAAAGCTTCGACAGCACGAGGACGCCGAACGCCTCGGGGAACAGGAGCAACCCTTTGATGTCAGCGGCCATCATGAGAACCAGGACCGCGCTTCCGACCGCTGCGATCGCCATGGACGTGCGCCTTGCGTAGCTGCCCCGGTCGAGCAGCGGGCTCAGGGCGGGTGCGACGACAGCGAAAGGCGTGATCGTGAGCAGCAGGTAGAGGACGACCTTGCCTTTGGCCGCCTCCGGCGAGATCGTGAAGAACAGGGTCCCGGCAAGCGAGATGGTCACCAGGGTCGTGCCCACCGAGAAGACGGTGTGGACAAGTGCGAGCCTGCCGAAGGGCTGGGACTGGTCGAAAAGATCGTGGACGGCGCTGTGGACAAGGCTGGTGAAGCGAGCCCAACGCGCGGAGCTGTCCACGTTGCCATCGTACGTGTCGGCCCATCGTTCGAGACGCCGCTACGATGCGCCCACACCGAACGAGGAGGTCACCAGTGGGAGTTCGTGCCTACGTGCTGATCCAGACAGAAGTTGGCAAGGCGGCCACAGTCGCAACGAAGGTGGCGGAGATCCCCGGGGTGGTGCAGGCAGAGGATGTGACGGGCCCCTACGACGTCATAGTTCAGGCTGAAGCCGAGACGGTCGACGACCTGGGCAAGATAGTCGTCAGTCGGGTGCAGCTCATCGAGGGCATCACGCGCACCTTGACCTGCCCCGTCGTCAACCTCTGACAAGACCGCGGTCAAACGAGCCGCCGGCAGTCGGCGGCGCGCCGTCTCGCCGGGCGACGCCGCTCAGGCCCGCGCCCTACAATCCGCCGGGAAAGGTGTCGCCGAGGCCCAGCTCACCGAGCCTGGCATCGCCGAGGCCCGCCCCGCCGGGCGCTCCGGCATCCTCCCGGTAGGCGGCGTAGCCGGTCCGCTCGAGCTCCTCGGCAAGCTCAGGCCCTCCGCTCGCGACGATCCTCCCCTCCGAGAGCACGTGGACCCGTTGGGCAGGCAGCTCAGCGAGCAAACGACGGTAGTGGGTGATCGCGATTACGCCAAGGGGGGGATCGCCTTCTCGAGTCGCCCGCTCTATGCGCCTCGCCACTTGACCGAGCGCATCCACATCGAGGCCGGAGTCGAGCTCGTCCAGGATGGCGATTCGTGGCCGGAGGATCGCGAGCTGGAGGGTCTCGTTGCGCTTGGCCTCGCCACCGGAGAGATCGACGTTCATCGGGCGCGCCAGTATCTCCGGCGAGATCCCCAGCTCGGCGGCCTCCTCGGAGAGACGGGCTCGAAGTGGTCCGGCCTCGGCTTCTGCCACACGACCCGCTGCGACGAGCGACTCGGTGAGCGCCGACGCGAGCGGAACCCCGGGCACCTCGATCGGGTACTGGAACGTTAGGAAAAGTCCTGCCCGCGCCCTTTCGAAAGGGGCCAAGCCGAGCAGCTCGACACCGTCGAGCGTCACGCTCCCGCGCGTGACCTCGTAGCCGGGGCGACCCATCAGGACGTGCGCGAGGGTGCTCTTACCTGAGCCGTTCGGGCCCATGACTGCATGGATCTCCCCACTGCGCACCTCGAGATCGATGCCACGAAGGATCTGCCGGGAGTCGACACCGGCGTGAAGACCCGAGATCTTGAGCACGCTGGCAGTCAACTGAGCACCGCGAAGACGTAACCGGAGTCGACCTCGATTGGCACGACCTTGACAGGTTGGGTGGCGGGCAGGCTCTGTGGCGAGCCGTCCGACAGCGAGAACGTGCTCCCGTGCCGGAGGCACTCGATCTCGCACACGTCGGCGAAGACCTCGCCCTCCGAGAGCGGATAGTCCTCATGGCTGCAGACGTCGACGAGCGCCCGGAACCCGGCATGGCAGTGAACGAGCGCGATCGCTCCTCCTTCGACCTCGAAACGGCGAACCTGTCCCACCTCGAGATCGCCGGTCGCGCACAGTCGAACCCGCACGGGATCAGCGCCCACCGGTGACACCGTCCAGCCGCGCAGCGACCACTGCGGCTAGGTGGGCGCGAACACCCGGCGCTGCGATGCGCACCCAGAGGTCCTCGAAGAAGCCCAGCAGGATCAGGCGCTCGGCAACGGAGGGCGGGACGCCCCGAGACTCGAGGTAGAAGCGCTGCTCACGGTCGATTTGTCCGACGGCCGACGCATGCGAGCACCGGACGTCGTTCTCCTCGATGTCGAGGTTGGGAACCGAGTCCGCGTGTGCGCCGTCGCTGAGCACGAGATTCCGGTTCGTCTGAAAGGCGTCGGCGCCCTTCGCGCCGTGCCGCATCCTGATCAGCCCTGAGTACACCGAACGCGCCGAGCCCCCGACGGCGCCTTTGAAGACAAGATCGCTCTTGGTGCGCGGCGCTGCGTGCTCCTGGAGCGTGCGGAAGTCGTGCATCTGGGTCCCATCGCCAAGGTACGCGGCCAGCAACTCGGCACTCCCGCCCTGGCCCGCGAGGACGGACTCGGTGCGAAAACGTGCGTACTCGCCGCCGAGCGAGGCCGTGAACGTACGGATCGTGGAATCCCGACCCGCGCGGATCCGCTGATGCCCGAGCTGCCAAGCTCCGGTACCGAGCTGCTGGACGGCGCTGTAGGACAACAGCGCTGCGTCCCCGACGGAAATGTCGACGATCGGCACGACGAGGAGCGGGCCGTCGCCGGAGACGAAGAGCTCGATCACGGTTGCTTCGGCCGCCTCGGCGAGATCGATCACCGTACCGCGCGAAGACAGCCTGAGCTCGCTCTCCCGCTGCGCGCGAACCGAGCAGGTGCACGATGACTATCGGGTGATCGACGCGGCGCTCGCGCGGGCACCGAGAGCACGACGGCATCGCGAAGAAAGGCGTCGGCAAGAAGATCGAACACGTCGGGCGTGTGCTCTTCCTTGCCGGCCGCCGAGTTCAGCCTCATCACCTGGTCGAGTACCTCCGAACCCCGGAGATCGTCGAGGACGCTGCCGAGAACGGCCCCGGTCGCGCTCGCGGCCTCGGACAACTCGGACGAGACCAGGGCGCCATCGACGACCACGGCGAGACCGGACCGCTCGCCGACGTGGTCGAGCAGGGCGGCCGACTGCGGCCAGGCGTCAGCTTCGAGCGTCGGCCGCAGCCCGGTCATCGCACCGGTCCCGCTCGGCACATACTGCTCGAGGTCGAGCTCGGAGATCCGGCTGTAGCGCCAGAGGTCCTCTTCGACCACCGGCGGCGGGCTGGCGGCAAACTTGCCCAGCGCGGCGAGCCGCCGGGCGGCGAGCCACTCCGGCCCGCCGAGACTCCGCGCGGCTCGAGCTGCAAAAGAATCGGGTAATTGCATCGTTATCTTGGCAGGACGTTACCGGATACCCGTCACCGGGTGGGCGGAGACCCCTTGCGCTTGAACCAGCCGCGAGGACCGGAGCCACCACCCGAGCCCGAGCGCCGCTCCTCCCTGCGCTCTCGCTTGCGGGCTTCCGCGAGCGCGTCCGGTGCCACAGCAGAGATGATCTCCTCGGCGTTCTCGAGCAGGTCAGCAGCGTCCGCTGCAGGCACGTCGGGCGGCTCTATTTCGATGGGAGGTTCGATGAGCTTGCCGTGAGTCCACCCCGCGTCGGCAAGGCGCCGCTCGTAGACCGGGCAGTTCTCCGGACACCGCCACGGCGCGTCCGGTGCCATGTCGAGCACGCAGAATCTCGCTACCTCTCCGCTCGCGTAGGTGCGGCTCTGGTAGTGGCGACAGTCCTCCCGCATCGGCATGGGGATGGACGTTACCTCGCGCCGACGCCCGAAACCTGGGCAGGCCTGGGCAACACGCCGCTCACAGGACCTCAGCCGACCGAGCCATCCATCTGGAGCTCGATCAGACGGCTCCATTCGACCGCGTACTCCATTGGCAGTGTGCGGGTGATCGGCTCGATGAAACCGTTCACGATCATGCCCATCGCCTGTGTCTCACTCAGGCCGCGGCTCATGAGGTAGAAGAGCTGGTCATCGCCGATCTTGGACACGGTCGCCTCGTGGCCTATCTCGGCGTCGCGCTCGCAGACCTCCATGTAGGGCTTCGTCTCAGAGATCGAGTCTTCGTCCAAGATGAGCGCATCGCAGCGGACGAACGACTTTGCCCTCCTGGCGCCCTCGTCGACGTGTACCTTGCCTCGGTAGGTGGCATGGCCGCCGTCCTTCGAGATCGACTTCGAGACGATGGTCGAACTGGTCTCGGGCGCGCAGTGGAACATCTTCGCCCCGGTGTCGAGGATCTGGCCCGCGCCCGCGTAGGCCACGGAGAGGACCTCGCCCGACGCCTTCGGCCCCATCAAGTACACCGACGGGTATTTCATCGTGAGCCGTGATCCAATGTTCCCGTCGATCCACTCGACGTGCGCCTCGGTTTCGGCACGGGCTCGTTTGGTGACGAGGTTGTAGACGTTCGTGGACCAGTTCTGGATCGTGGTGTAGGTGATCCGGCTACCAGGCAGTGCCACGAGCTCGACGACCGCCGAATGAAGCGAGTCCGACGAATAGACCGGTGCCGAGCAACCTTCGACGTAGTGCACCTGGGCGCCCTCGTCCGCGATTATCAGGGTCCGCTCGAACTGGCCCATGTTCTCGGCGTTGATCCGGAAGTACGCCTGGAGGGGCATGTCCACGGTCACGCCCGGTGGGACGTAGATGAAGGACCCCCCCGACCAGACGGCCGAGTTGAGGGCCGCGAACTTGTTGTCCCCTGGCGGGATGATCTTGCCGAACCACTTGCGGACGATCTCCGGGTGCTCGCGAACAGCGGTGTCCATGTCGGTGAAGAGCACGCCGAGCCGCGCCAGGTCCTCACGGTTGCGGTGGTACACGACCTCCGACTCGTACTGGGCGGTCACCCCGGCCAGGTACTTGCGCTCGGCTTGCGGGATGCCGAGCTTGTCCCAGGTGTTCTTCACCGACTCGGGCAGCTTGTCCCAGTCGTTGACCTGCGCGTCGGTGGGTTTGATGTAGTAATAGATGTCGTCGAAGTCCAGGTCAGGCATCTTTTCGGCGAACCAGCGCACCATCGGCTTGCGCTCGAATCGGCGCAGCGAGGACAACCGGAAGTCGAGCATCCAGCCCGGCTCGCCCTTCATGGCGGACATCTCCCGGACGATCTCTTCCGACAGCCCCTTGCGCGGCTTGAAGACGTAATCCTCGACGTCACTCCAGCCGAGCTGGTACTTGCCGAGATCGAGCTCCGTGATGGCCATCAGGCGTTCCTCTCCCGGGAGTTTCTCCTACGCACATAGTAACAACTCCGGACCGACACGCCTACCGGCCGCGATGACCGCCGGCTGTCGCTTCGCGAGGTGCGTCGGACGAGCTTCAGCCCGCGGCAGGCGTGAACTCGACGTTGTAGGGCTGAGTGATCCCGCTGCGGGAGCTCTGCCACCAGTCCGTTGACCGTGAAGCCGACGTGGCTCGGGGCGCCGAGCGTCATGACGAGCGCGCCCGATCCTTCGTAGGTCGCCGACTGGCCGGCTTTCAAGCGTCTCGGCAAATAACCACGGGCCCGCAGCGGTGTGTTCTATCCCCACCCAGCACCCCCCGCCGGTGGCCTGGAACGCCAACGTGTAGCTGCCTGACAGCACGGTGAACGCTACGCCGGAACGCGACACCGACGTGGGCTTGAGGCTCGTCGGGAGCGTCGTAGTGGGGAGGTGGTGGTCGTGGTACGTCCGCCACCTCCGGTGCGAACCGTCGTCGTCGGGAGCGCCCCGGGATGCCCACCTCCGCTGCTCAAGGAGATCACGGCGGCAACGATTGCCCCCACCGCCAAAGCCGCTGCCGTACCGGTCGTGGCCCGTCGCACCATCACCTGACGATGGCGATCGGCTGGTGACTTGTATGCCTGCCCACGAGCACGAGCCTCGGCCGTGCCGGGCACCCGTCCGCGGGCGCGTGTGGCACGCGCACGGGCGGCGGCACCAGCCGGCGGCACCAGCGCGGCGTCGGAGCGCGCCGGCTTCCTGTTCGGCGCGCTCCTGGTCACCGGTTCGCTGGTCCTCCTCCGGCGCACGGCCCGGCGGCCGGTTTGGAGCGGAAAAGCGAAGCTTGGGCTCGCCGGCCGGCGGCAGCCGCGAAGAGGACAACTGGCCCTCGCCAGGAGTGCGGAGGTCCCGACGGGCCGTGGGGACCTCCCCGCCCGCCTCGTCGATGCGCCTGCCGACATGAGGCCGGCCGGCCTCCTCGTGGGGAAGGATGCGGAACCCCGTGGACTCGGTACGCCTCGAGACCTCTCCGAGCACGCCGAGCGCGCGCTCGTACGTCTCGACGGACTTGGTAGCTGACCTGGCCGAAACGACGCGAGCCCAGACGATCGCGCCTACGACGAGCACCGCAAGGACGACAATGACGAGCGTGATCACGCTCCTCAGCTCCACAACTTCCTACGCACGCTTCCATTCAAGCCGAAGGCCGAGACCACGGCATCGCGCCCGTCCGATGAGCGAACGGCGATCAGGCCCTCAAGCCATGGCGCGGGCGGAGGTGGTCTGGGATCTCGCAACAGGCGCGGGTTGGCGCGATCACGTGCTGACACGACCGGGTCGGCGACTCCCCAATCCGCCTCCAGCTCGGGATCGTCCCAGGCAACGCCGAGCTCGTCGGTGGGGTTGTAGTAGGAGTCCACGAGGTAGGTGAGCGTCAGATCCGTGACCGCCGCGAATCCGTGGCCGACGCCCGGGGGGATGAACAACCCACGATCGTCGTGCTCGCCGATCTCGAGGATCTCGGTCGCCCCGTCGGTCGGCGAGCCGACCCGGAGATCGTGCAGGACGACACGAGCCCGGCCCCGGGTCACGTACCAGTAGTCAGACTGGTGGAAGTGGTAGTGAAGACCGACGACGGCGCCCTGCTGACGGTCCGAGCGGTTGCCTTGAACCATCTCGCGGCCCAGGGGGAACCAGTTCCTTCGGTACGTCTCGATGAACCGTCCACGGCTGTCGCCGTAGACGTCCGGAATCACGATCATGACGTCCGCGATCACGCGTGGACGCTTCCACTCTCGGCAACGGTCGCCCTCCTTCCATCGATTCTGAGACCTGAGAATCGGCCTCCGGCAGGCTAGTGCTGCCGCGCCAACAAGACCAAGAAACGACGAGCTCGGACAGAGTCCGGAGCCTTCCCGAGTCTACAGTCCCCAGCTCCTCGCCGAAGGGCCCCTGCATGGGTGGTCACTCCCCAGGCAGCTCTCGCGGAGGCCTTGTGGAAAAGGCGAGCTGCCAGTCGTTCTCGCTCTCCCCGTCGATGGTGAGACGCCAGGTGAAACGGGTGTTGTCCGGGAGGGGAAGGGGGCTGAAGTTGACCGCGACGGCCACGTCGACCGGGCTTCCCTCCGGCACGCCTTCGGGTCGCCCCACCTCGAAGTCGCCCCGCACCTCGATCGGCTGGGGCCCATCGGCGCCCTCGACGATGACCGGGCGCCCGTCCTCGTCCATCAAGAAGAGCTCCCAGTGGTGCGGTCGTGTCGCCTCGTGCCACCCCACGTCCACTTTTATGGCGATCGCGGAGGGCATGGGCTCGGGTCCGATGAGGCTCCAACCCCCTCCGAGGATGAAGAGCTTCCCGTCTGCCACCTGCGCCGCGTCACACAGCATCATCGTCACTCGCACGAAGCAACGGTAGCCCGGCACGCTGCCGGCGGATCAGCGAACTTTGAGTACCGTCGTCGCGATGAGCGAGCTCGGGCTGCGCAACGACCTTTATCGGCGACCGCTTGCGACCGCGCTCGAACGCCTCGGTCTCGAGACCGGGTGGCGATGCGTGGACGTCGGTGCAGGCGCCGGTGACGTCTCTGTGGCCCTCGCAGAGCTCGTGGGGCGCGAGGGACGCGTCGTACGCGGTCGACAGCGATCCTCGCGCCCGGGACGAGGTTGCCGCGGCCGCGGCCGCCGCCGGAGGGGCCCAGGTCATCGCCATCACCCAAGCCGGCGAGGACCTGACATTGCCGGAGAGCGTTGACCTCGCATATTGCCGTTTCTTGCTGATGCACGTCGTCGAACCCCGTGCCGTCCTGCAGAGGATGGCCGCCTCACTCAGGATCGGGGGCTATCTACTCGCCCAAGAGCCGATCACCTCGGCGGGGCGGATCGACGGCGTGGCGATGTCGATGCCCGAGGCACGGCACCCGGATGTGGGAGCCTTCCTTCCCCGGGATGGTCCGCGAGGTCGGCCTGGAGCTCGTCGACGCCTGGGCCGAGGCTCCAGCGGGCGCTGGGCCGGGACCGGTGGCGACCTATCTCGAGGAGCTCACCGAAGTGGAGCCCGGGGCCGCCTCCGTGGTGCTGCCGCCCCTCGTCACGGTCATCGGCCGTCGCTAGCCCCCAGAGAAGGCCCGCGGCGTCGCCGGTCTGGCCTGTACTCCCGCGGGGCTCGCGTCGCGAACCGGTGGGTGCCGGTCCAAGCCGGTTCAGCCGACGAAGGATTGAACCTGCTTGACAAGCTTGTCCTCGATCTCGAGGTTCCATGCCGTCTCGGCCACATCGACCAGGAGGAACAGGTCCGAGAGGAGCAGAGTCTCGAGGGCTGCCGTCCCGAGGTGCTGAAGCCATTTGCCGATGCCGATGCGCACCAGGCAGTCGTCCGCCGAGCCCGAAACAGTGATCGTGAGGGCGCGGTCGGCGTCGATCACAGCCGCCAGGAACCTGCCCTTCTTCGCCTGGATCACAGTCCCGTGGTCACTGGCGGCAGACCTCTGCACTGTGAAGCCGTCTGACTTCAGGTATTCCTCGATCCTGGACTCGAGATCGGTCAGATCGACACTCTTGCCCTGAAACTGCAGGGCTTTCTCACCTACCATTTGGCTCCTCTCGGATCTCGAGGTGGGCTCGACCGCCCACCGGTGAGCGCCCGCGGTGGAGCGCTCCCGAGCACGCTAATGGCTCTGGTCGAAACCGGAACGTCGCTCCAGACGAGATCACTTCAACAGGCGCGACAAGCGACGATCCGCGAGAACGCGGCCCTTGGTCTGACAACGCTTGCAGTAGACGACCTCGTGTGATTCGTAGGAGACCCTGAGCAGAGGCTCACCGCAGACCGGGCACGGTTGGCCGGCCCGATTGTGCACCGCAAAAGCGCTACCGAGCTTGGGCTCCGACAGGCCCCCGGTTCGCCGGCGCTCCGAGGCGATCGCGTCTGCCAGTACCGACCGGACCTCGGCCACCAAACGCCGGCGGTCCGCATGGCTCAGCGAGCTGAGGGACGAGAAAGGCGACAGGCCGGCGCCATTCAGCACGTCGTCCGCGTAGCCCCGGCCGAGGCCGGCCACAAACCTCTGATCCCGCAGCAGGGTGTGAAGATGCCGCGTGTCCTGGCTCGTGAGGAGCAGCTCCTCGAAACCCCTATCCAGTGGCTCTGGGCCGAGTCCGTCCAGAGGACCCTCGTCGCCGGCGGCCAGCACCCACCAACCTGCCTTGCGCTCGTGGCCATGCTCGCGAACGAGCACAGCCGTGCCGTTGCCCAGGACGAAGCGGACAACGGCCCCTCTCGGCTTGGTGTGCTTCGGAGGCACTTCGATGTCGAGACGGCCTGCCTGCGACAAGTGAACCAGGACGCGGCGACCAGACGAGAGGCTCAGCACGAGGTACTTGCCTCTGCGCCCCACGCCGAGCAGCCTCTCGCCCTCGAGTCCTTGGCCCGGCGGCACAACCGTCTTCAGCCCTGAGAAGCCCAGCAACTCGACCTGCGCGATGACCGCTTCCGCGGCCGCGGCGTCGAGACGCTCCGCAAGTGCCTGCATCTGGGGCAACTCAGGCATTTCGGACGTTCCCACGCGACCCGTCGAGGCGACCCGGAAGCCCGCTCAAGACCCGGCCGTTGCGCTCGCGGCCGGTCGCTTGCTCGTAGGCGGTCCGTATCGCCCATGCCCGGTCGAGCTGCTCTTGAGTCGGCGAGAACACTGCTCTTGAGTCGGCGAGAACACTTCGTTCAAGATCGCGACCTTGTCCGGGCGGAGCGCCAACTTCCCGCGATGGCCGAGGGCCCCCCGTGCGGCCGCAACGGCTATCACATTAACCGATGCGAGAGCGGAGGAACTCAGTGGTGCGTTGCCAGGCGAGTGCCGACGCCTCGGCGTCATAGACCTCAGGGCGCGTGTCGTTGAAGAACGCATGGTCGGCTTCCGGGTAGATGTGGATATCAACATCGCCGTTGCCCGCGGCCCTGAGCGTGCGCACGAGTGCCCGGGCCGTTTCAGGGCCCGCCGACTCATCCTTCCCAGCGAAGTGGCCGAGGACAGCGCCGGTCAGCGCCGAATAGTCCGGCTGCGCGCCCTCCCAAGGCACGACGCCGTAGAAGGGCACTACGGCTCTCACCTTGTCGGGACGCTGCGATGCGAGCATCAGGGCCAACCCGCCGCCCATGCAGAACCCGACGACTCCGACGCCGCTACCACTCGATCGTGCCGCGATCTCGTCGACAGCACCGCCCATGTCCCTTGCCGCCCGGTCCAGCTCGAGCGCCATCATCAGCTTCGCGGCCTCGTCGGGTTCGGCGACCTTCGTGCCGTGGTACAGGTCAGGTGCCAGTGCCACGAAGCCTTCGCCCGCGAAGCGATCGCACACGTCCTTGATGTGGTCAACCAGGCCCCACCACTCCTGGATCACGACGACTCCCGGTCCGGCGCCACCAGCAGGCAAAGCCAGGTAGCCGATATCGGTCGAACCGTTGCTAGGAAACTCGATCACCGATCCCATCGCAGCGAAGCTACTCCCCGCGGTGGCCCTCGATCAGGCATCAGTTCGACAGCGCGAGGATTGACCCGATGCCCGCTAATCGTCTCCCGGGGACGCTCGCGCGTCCTGCTCGCGGCGAGCTTCGTGTCGTCGATCGGCGGCGGGCTGACGCTTCCGTTCCTCGTCATCTACCTGCACCAGGTTCGGCACATCCCTCTCGGGATCTCGGGCCTTTTGATCGGGGGCGTCGCAGTCCTTGCCCTGCCCGTCAGCCCCTTGGCCGGAGCCCTCGTCGACCGCGTCGGCGCCCGGGAAGTGGTGCTCGTGACCATGGTCTTGCAGGGGCTGGGCATCGCCGCCCTCGTGACCGTGCACAGCGTCATGACGGCCTTGCCAGCCATGTTCGTGTTCGGGCTCGGCCAAGCCGCGGCTTGGCCCACGTGGAACGCTCTCTTGGGGGTGATGGTCGACGACGACAAGGTCAGCCGCTTGGCCTTCGCCCGCAATTTCCAGCTCCTGAACCTGGGTCTCGGCATCGGTGCGATCGTCGGCGGGCTCGTCGTCCATGTCCGCAATCCGGGGACCTTTGTGGCGGTGTATCTCGCCGATGGAACTTCCAATCTGATCGTCGTCGCGGCGCTCGCGCTCTTGCCTCGGAGCGCGTTTCGCTCGATGCGGCACGCCGGCACTGCGGCATTGGCGGAAGAGGGAGGCGCCGAGGCCAACCCTTCAGACCAAGCCCGCCGACGTGGGTACCGGGCTGTGCTGGGCGACGGCTTGTTCCGCCGGTACCTCGTGACAATGACCATTCTCATGATCGCCGGCTACGCCGCTCTCAACACCGGCTTCGTAGCCTTCGCGACGTCGGTGGCCAAGGCTGGTCCCGGCACCATCGCTGCCGCGTTCGCTGCCAACACCGCGTTCATCGTGCTGGCGCAACCACTGGCCCTGCGGATCGTGAGCCGGACGAGGCGCACAACCGCGCTCAAGATGGTGGCAGCTGCGTTCGCTGCTTGCTGGGTCGTGCTCGCGTCCGCCGGTCTGATGCCAGGGTCCGAGACCGCCCGCGCACTTGTCATCGCCACATTGGTCGTGTTCGCCGCCGGGGAAGTGCTCTTGAGCCCCGTCAGCGGCCCGCTCGTGAACAATCTTGCCCCTCCGGCGCTGCGCGGGCGTTACTTCGCCGCGTCCGCAATGTGCATCACGGTGGCCAACGTCCTGAGCCCGGCCGTTTCGGGAGCGGCGATCGGCGCCGGCTTCGGCATCTTCTTGCTTGGCTTCTTCGTCACCTGTTGCGGCGCAGCGGCCCTCGGTGCCCAGTGGTTGGGTCGCGCGCTCACTCCGGCACAGGACAACGCGCCCGAGAGCCGGTCGCCGGCAAGAGGCGAGCTGGTCTGAGGCCGGTCGGCCGGGGGCCGGCCCGGAGTCGTCAGGGGAGCCCCATCACCCTGCACGAACGACCAGCTCGGGAGCCGGTGGGCAAACGCCCCGGCTGAGGGCCTCGACAGGGTTCTCGAGACCCGACGGCCCGACTACCAGATCGAGATCGCCCGTTTCTATCAGCTCGATGTCGTCTCCAGCCCGCCGCATGACCTCTCCGAGCAGCTGGTCGTGCAGCACGCGTCCAACGCCTGCGACTCCCCATAGGGGGACCGAGGCATCATGAGCGGCTTGGGCGAGACGGGCGGCAGCCGCCGTGACCAGCACGCCGCGAGAACCAGCCGCAAGGGCCTCCACGAGCACCACTGACGCGCCTCGCACGGCCTCTCTTGCTTGGTCGAATTCCCAGCCGCTGGCCTCCGACACCGCCGCCGCGAAACTGCGAACCTCGGCGCGGAGCCCGGGCGACGACCCGACCACCCGGACAACTGCCGGTGCGCGATGCGAACACGCCTCCAGTACGGTCTCGGCGGGACACGCAACGACTATGGGCGCGTCGCCGACGAGACGTTCAGTCAGCCCGGCCGCGAGCAGCCCGGCCGTCGGATCCGAGACGAGCTCGCCGACCGCTCGTCGAGCCGCGTGATCGGGATCGGCAGCGACGAGCACTGTTGCGGCCACCCACCAGAGCGGTCCAGAGCTGACGTGGGACTCGACCAGCCGCCGACAGGCAGTCACGACCGCGGGTGGTTCGTCGAGCGCGAGCGTGGCAATTGCCCACGCCGCCTCGACGGCCAGCGCCGTGGGCGCCTCGTCACGATCCCGGGCGATCCACCGGAGGCGCTCGATGGGATGCATCCAGACCGACGTTACCGCCGCGGTGCCGGCACGCCGCCGAGGAATCTCGAGGGTGGGGAGCTGGCTCCCGACCGACTGTGCTCAGCCGACGATCCCGCCCTTGGTCATGGCCAGCACGTCCAGGGCCCGATCGACCTCCTCCTCGGTGAGCAGCCCCAGCTCCAACACGACGGCTCGCAGGTCCCTTCCATCGGCGACCGCCGTCTTCACCACCTTGGCCGCCTGTTCGTAGCCGATGTAGGGATTGAGCGCCGTGGCAATTGACGACGAGGAGAGGGCGTAGGACCGGCACCTCTCCTCGTCGGCGACGATCCCGGCGACGCACTTGTCCGCCAGGGCACGGCTCACTGCTGAAAGCAGGCGAATGGACTCGAGGAGGTTGCTGCCGATCACAGGCAGCATCACGTTGAGCTCGAAGTTGCCTGCGGCACCGCCGAATGCAACCGCGGCGTCATTGCCGACCACCTGAGCGACGACCTGGCAAACAGCCTCCGGAACCACGGGGTTCACCTTTCCCGGCATGATCGACGAGCCCGGCTGGAGGTCCGGGAGGTGGATCTCGCCAAGACCGCATCGTGGACCCGATGACATCCACCGAAGGTCGTTCGAGAGCTTGTACAGCGATACCGCGATAGTCCGAAGCGCACCAGAGGCCTCGACCAGGGCATCCCTGGCCCCCTGGGCCTCGAAATGGTCACGGGCCTCGATAAGGGGCAGACCAGTCGCCGATGCCAGACGCTCGATCACCTTCGGCGCAAAACCTGCCTTCGCATTCAGCCCGGTCCCGACGGCGGTCCCGCCGAGCGGCAGCTCGGCCACCCGTGGCAGGACAGATCCGAGTCGGTCAACGCCATACTCGACGGCAGCTGCATATCCACCGAACTCCTGTCCGAGCGTCACGGGCGTCGCATCCATTAGGTGAGTACGGCCGGACTTCACGACGCTCTCGAACTCCTCCTGTTTCGCGCGCAGGCTCGAGGCCAGATGACAGAGGGCAGGAACCAGATCGCCGACGATCCCGCGGGCGGCCGCCAAGTGGATCGCGGAGGGGAACACGTCGTTGGATGACTGCGACGCGTTGGGCTCGTTGTTGGGGCGGACCTCACGCCCGAGACGCTCACTGGCAAGATTCGCCAGCACTTCGTTCATGTTCATGTTCGTGGAGGTGCCCGACCCTGTCTGGAACACGTCGATCGGGAATTGGTCAAAATGGCGCCCCGCTGCCACTTCTTCAGCCGCTTCAGCAATCGCCCTCGCCACGTCCGAGGCGATCGTTCCCATCTCGGCGTTCACCGTCGCGGCCGAGCCCTTGATCATCGCCAGAGCAACAAGAAGCGCGGGCTCCACGGTCTGACCCGAGATCGGGAAGTTCTCAACCGCACGCTGTGTCTGTGCTGCCCACCGTGCGCCCTCCGGTACCCGGATCTCGCCCATCGAATCGTGCTCGATGCGATACCCGACACCAGCGTCGCCGACACCCCGTGAATCTCCCATAGCAGTCATGGAGTCAACGTAGCTGTCAGAACGAGAGTCGTAACAATTGAGGCCGAGATATCGTAACGACGCTGTAATGTCCATTTTCCGGTCGAAAAGACCTGCATGCCAGGTGAGACGCCGCGTGCTTGCAAAGCCTTTGCGCACGGGGTTAGGTTGCGAGCACTGTGAGACCTGCTAATGGGAGCCTCGTCGCTGAGGCTGCGCAAAGCCTGGTCGCCGCGCCGGATGCGCCAAGAAGGCGCCGTCGGCGTACGGCAGTATCGCTGGTCGTCTCCGCAATGCTGGTCGCCGGCTTCGGCACGCCGCTCGTTCTATCCGGCGCACCTGCCGGTGCCGACCAGGTAGCCACTCTGCAGCAACGCGCTCAGTACATCGCCGCCGAGATTCAGGCCGCCAACGTCCAGCTGGCCATCCTCGACGAGAGCTACCTCCAAGCCAAGGCTCGTGTCGCGTCGCTCGCGCAACAGGTCAAGAGCGCAACTCAAGCAATCGGCCGAACCGAGAAGGCACTCGGTCAGGATCGGTCACACCTTCGCGAGGTTGCAATCGAGGCCTACGTCACCGGCGGCGCGTCACAGAGCTTTTCTGTGCTGCTCAACGGCACCCAACAGACCGCCGGCATGCAGCAGGCCTACATCCAGGCTGCGTCCGGCGATCTGAACGAGTCCGAGACCACGGTGCTGATCAACCAGCGAGCGCTCTCGATCGATCGGGCGACTCTCAACCGGACCGAGCAAGTAGCGCAGGCCAACGCGAGGGCGGTTTCCAGCGACTTGGCACAAGCCCAGGCGATCACCGCCAAGTTGACCAACGAGGAAGCCAACGTAAAGGGCCAGCTCGCGGCCGCCGTGGCAGCGGCTGAACGGGCCAAGGCCGCCGCCTATGCCGCTGCCTTGACAAGTGCCGCTCAGGCCGCCGCCGCGACCCAGGCCGCCCAACTGCAACAGCAGTCGGCTATGGCTCCGACGCCGGTACCCACACCTTCGCCCTCGCCGCCGTCGGTATCTGGCGACAGCGCAGGTCAGATCGCTGTGAACGCCGCCCAGAGCCAGCGCGGGGTCCCCTACGTCTGGGGAGGTGCCGCCCCGGGAGAGGGGTTCGACTGCTCGGGACTGGCAATGTGGGCTTGGAGCCAAGCCGGTGTCTCTCTAGCCCACGGTGCGACGGAGCAGTACTACGAGATCGAGCACGTTTCGATGTCCGACCTTCAGCCGGGCGACCTCATCTTCTACGGCGACACGTACCTCCTCTACCACGTGGTCATGTACATCGGCGACGGCATGGTCGTGCAAGCCGAGGAGACGGGCACCAACGTGATGGACACGCCGATACCACCTGGTGCTTTCGGCGCCGGCAGGCCCTGACTCCCTGACGCTCGGGAGGCCCCCTCTCAGCTGAGCTGCCGCGCGCGGCGGTTGCCCCGCGTACGCTTCCTGCAATGCGTGCCGTCATCGTCGAGGCGGGCACCGTCCTCGTGGGAGAACGGCCCGATCCGGTCCCGGGGACTGGCGAACTGCTCGTAGGTGTCCAGGCCGCGGGCCTCAATAGCGCCGACCTGCTGCAACGGGCCGGTTTGTACCCGGCTCCACCAGGTTGGCCTGCGGACATCCCGGGCCTCGAGCTCGCGGGCATCGTGAGGGCAATTGGTCCTGGTGTCGAGCGCTTCGTAGTCGGCGACCGGGTCATGGCCGTGGTCGGAGGCGGAGCGCAAGCCGAGCTGGCGGTCGTCCACGAACGTACGGCCTTGCCGGTGCCCGACACACTGGATTCCATTGAGGCCGGTGGATTCCCCGAGGCGTTCACGGTTGCCCATGACGCCCTGTTCACCCAGTGCGGTCTCAGGCCCGGCGAACGGGTCCTGGTGAACGGCGCCGCAGGCGGGGTCGGCATCGCCGGAGTCCAACTTGCCCTCGTGGCGGGCGCCACGGTCGTCGCGAGCGTGCGTGCTGCGCACCTGCGGGGCGCCCTGGGTACATTCGGTGCGACTGCGGTCGACCCGGCCGACGCTGCCGCACGCGGTCCTTACGACGTCATCTTGGAAACAATCGGGGCAACGAACCTCGAGTCCAACCTCGACTCACTCGCCATCGGAGGCCGTCTCGCGATCATCGGCATCGGCGCAGGTGCACGCGGCGAGATCGACCTCCTGCAGCTCATGAGCCGTCGCGCACACATTCACGGCTCCACGTTGCGGGCTCGTCCACTCGAGGACAAGGCCGCCGCCGCCCGCCTCGTCGAGCGCCAGGTCCTGCCACTGGTCGCGGCGCAGCGGGTTCGCGTTGCGGTCGAGGAGGTATTCGGGCTGAAAGACGTGAACGCCGCGTACCCGCGCTTTGCTGCAGGAAACAAGCTCGGCAAGATCGTTCTCGAAATCCCCGGTTGACTCCCGAGCCACACGTCGCGCAACGCGGCGCCGCACGGCCAATCCCGCCAAGATCTGTCACCACCTGGGCATTGTCGCCCGAGCTGGAGTGCGCTGACCTTCAACCTCGGTCGATGGCAGGCCGACAAGTTCATCTCCTGGAATATTCCATCAGTGGAAATGTTCTACTCCACGTGACATTGCTGAACTCAGCCGGAGGCCCCCATTCATGATGACGATCGCGCGAACAACGCCGCGCCAGCCGAGCTCGGAGGCTGCTGGTGTGCCGAAGCTCTCGCCTCGCGAGGTTCTGGTCGAGCGGTACTGCGAGCTCCAGCCACAGATGCAAAGGCGTTTCAGCGCTCTCTTGCATCGAGATCTGCGCGACGAGCTTCATGCTGTCACCGACCATCAGCTCAGCGTTCTGACCTACCTTCGAGGTCAATCGGTGACAATGCGCGAGCTCGCGAAGGAGCTCGACGTGGGAGAGAGCGCGGCGACTGCTGTCGTCGATCGCCTCGTCCGTCAGGGGCTCGTCCTTCGCTGTGACGACCCTTCGGACCGCCGCGTCGTCCGCTTGGCGCTGAGCAACACGGGCGAGTCGCTCGTGACCAAGTTGCACGCGAACGCCTGCCAGAAGACGGCGAATCTCCTCGTGTCGCTCTCCGACGATCAGCTCGCGCAGCTCGTCGCGACCATGGAGATGCTCGACGCTGCCGCCTTCGCGAATGAAGCACTCACAGAGACCGCTGCGCACGACCACTCCGAGGAGGAGCCGGCAAGATGACGACCACCGACAGCGTCATCGGCGTCGGCCAGCGCAACGGCCACAAAGCGGCCGCCGACCAGACAGCCGGACGCCTCAACGCGACGGCGAACCAGGAGCCCTCAGGCGGAGGCATGAGCCATCGCCAAATCCTCGTCGTGTTCTCGGGGCTGATGCTCGGGATGCTGCTGGCCGCGCTCGACCAGTCCATCGTCAGCACAGCACTGCCGACCATCGTTGGCGACTTCCACTCCCTCAACCGCCTGACCTGGGTCGTCACCGCCTATCTCCTCACCTCGACGGTCAGCGCCCCCCTCTACGGAAAGATCTCGGACCTCTACGGCCGCAAGCGCATCTTCCAGTTCGCCATCGTCATCTTCCTCGCGGGATCGGTCCTGGCCGGTCTCAGTCAGAACATGGACCAGCTGATCGCGTTCCGCGCAGTGCAAGGCCTCGGGGCCGGCGGGTTGATCGTGCTCGCGATGGCAATCGTGGGCGACGTCGTGGCGCCTGCCGAACGCGGCCGCTACCAGGGATACTTCGGCGCGGTCTTCGGAATTGCGAGCATCGCGGGACCGCTTGTCGGAGGCTTCCTCGTTGACCACGCCTCTTGGCGCTGGATCTTCTACGTGAACCTTCCTATCGGTGCGATCGCCCTCGTGGTCACGAGCATCGTGCTGCGCGACCGGGCTGTGCGGACCCGGCACAAGATCGACTACCTCGGCTCTGTGCTCCTACTCGTCGGCGTGTCCGCCCTGCTGTTGGTCACGACCCTCGGAGGTTCTCCACAGGGATACGCGTGGCTGTCGCCGCAAATCGTCGCCATGGTCGTGATCGGCATCGCCTTTGTCGCCGGGTTCCTCATCCGCGAGCACTATGCGTCCGAGCCGATCGTGCCGCTCAGGCTGTTCCGCAAGCGAGTCTTCTCCGTTGCGAACGCCGCGGGTTTCATCGTCGGCGTCGCCATGTTCGGCGCGATCATCTACTTGCCCGTGTACCTCCAGGTCGTCCGAGGAGTGTCGCCAACCACATCTGGGCTCATGCTGTTGCCCATCATGGCCGGGTTGTTTGCGGCCTCGATCGGAAGCGGCCAGATCATCGCACGCGTCGGACGGTACAAGATCTTCCCGATCGTGGGCACTGGCCTCATGACCATCGGAATGGGACTGTTCTCCACCTTGACGATTCACACCTCATTCCTTGTGACCTCCGCTTTCATGCTGCTCACCGGGTTCGGACTGGGTCTGGTGATGCAGGTGCTGATCCTCGCCGTCCAGAACGGAGTCGATTACAAGGACCTCGGGACGGCAACGTCTCTCGCTGCCTTCTTCCGGTCGATGGGAGGCGCTTTCGGCACCGCCCTGCTCGGCGCCGTCCTCAACGATCGGCTCATCGGCAACTTGCGTAGGGCCCTGCCAGACGCGGCACGCTCCCACGTGCCCCAGATCGCCCGCGAGATCGTCGGCAGCCCTGCCCAGCTGAAGCTGCTGCCCCCGAGCATTCACGCAGCAGCCACCGTCGCTTACGTGCACACGATCGACACGGTCTTCCTCATCGCGACACCGGTGGTGGCCCTCGCCTTCTTGTTGTCGCTCGCACTGCCGGAGATCCGCCTCCGCAAGACCGTGCACACCGTCGGGGCAGATGGGGCTTCGTCCAGCTCGACCGAATCTGGGGGGGCGATCGTCCTCTCGGGCGAACCGTCCCCAACCTTCAACCAGTGACAAGAGCTCCCGGCCGTGCGCCGCGAGGGCGGCCGGTAGCGCACCTGTTGGCGCGGCTGCGGGACACCCCCGGGGGTCCGCAGGTCATTCTCAGGGCGTTCCTCGGCGTTACCTTCACGTACGCGGGACTCCAGAAGCTGACGAACCGCTTCTTCTTCGAAGCTGCCAATCCGGGGTCCATCCAGGCCCAGCTGCACGCCTCGATCACCACGAGCCCGATCGGACCGCTCATCAGGCTGTCGGCGCACGATCCGGTGCTGGTGGGCCTGCTGATCGCCTTCGGCGAACTGGCGGTCGGTCTCGGCACCTTGGTCGGTCTCTTCGGGCGGGTTGCGGCCGCGGGCGGCATGGCGGTCTCGCTCCTGCTGTTCCTCTCCGTCAGCTTCAACACCACCCCATACTTCTATGGCTCCGACATCGTCTTCTTCTTCGCCTGGACCCCACTCGTGGTGGGAGGAGGCGGAGCTTGGTCCGTGGACGCGGCACTCGAGGCACGTCGGGCCGGGGAACGAGCCGCGGCCGGGGTCCGGTCGAAGCAGCAAGTACCGGACCTGGACCGCCGGGCAGCCATCCGCAAGGTGGCCTCCGCGCTCACGCTCGCGAGCTTCGCCGTCGTCACCGCCGCTATCGCGGCAGCAATCGGGAGAGTTTCCGGCGGCGCCTCGGTGCAGACACCGAGCGCGTCCCTACTCTCGCCACCGAGCACCGAATCGCCGAGCGCCGGCGCCGCGAAGGGGACGGCCATCGGACTCGCCCGCGACGTGCCGCTCGGCGGCGCCCGAGAGTTCACCGACCCCGCCCAGGGGATCCCTGCCTACGTGGTCCGGCCCTCCGAGAACTCCTATGTCGGCTTCAGCGCCGTGTGCACTCACATGGGCTGCACCGTGGCCTTCTTCCAGCCGGCCCAGCAGTTTCGTTGCCCATGCCACGGCTCGATCTTCTCCGCTGTCACCGGCGAGGTTCTCCAGGGCCCCGCGGCAGCGCCTCTTCCGAGCATTCCCATCGAGAAAGCAACCAATGGCACCCTCCTCGCCGGCGGATGAGAATTCGTGGCCGCGGCAACTGGCAGGCGTACTGACGATCTGATGGCATCCGCGTTTAGTAGGATGCTCCTCGTGATCAAATTGTCACCCGGATGTCACTGATGGTGACGCGCGCGACCAGAGCGACGCCCACAGCGCGCTCAAGCCCTTCGACGGGCACCACAACCTCCCGTGCTCGGGCCACCACGACCCGCTCGGCGCAGGCGCAGACCCGGCGCTCGCCCTTCGGCGCGCGCCAAAGCCCTCCCCGCTCTTCACAGCGCTCGTCCCCACCGGCCGCATCAACGCCCGCGCGGTCAACCTGCCCGGGTAGCGAGCAACAAGGAAGCCGACGGTCGCCGGCTGCGCGCTGGCTCGCAACTATGAGGCCGTTGTGGGTGCCGTTCTCGACATCGTGCGGGAATGCCCGCCCAACGCGATATACCTGCCGAGCGCCGCTGAGGTCGCCGGGCGTGCCCGGGTGTCGGAGCGAACCGTATTTCGTCACTTTTCCGACCTTGATGCGCTGTTCGTGGCAGCCGCCTCGAGGATTAGGCCGATCCAACAGATCTATCTTGGGCCGCGGCCTGATGCTCCTGACTGGCGCGAACGGGTCGATGAGCTCGTGAGCCTTCGGTCGAAGTTGTACGAGACGATCGCGCCCGTCAGAAGAGTCGCGATCTATCTCAGCAAGACGCATCCGCTCGTGGTGGAACAGCTTGCTGAGGCGTACGCGACCGCTCGATCTCAAGTTGCCGACGTCTTCGCTCCTGAGTTGTCGCATCTTGACGCCAAGCATCGGTCGCTCCTGCTCGACGCACTTGACCTCGCTTCGAGCTGGTCGTCGTGGGATGCCCTGCGTACCATTCAAGGCTGCTCGGTGCCCCGCACGCGAAAGATCGTCACCGAGGTGTTGACCGACCTGCTCGCAACGGTGCCGAAGACCAAGCGCCGCTAGGTCCATGCGACCGCGAGCTCGAACCACGGGCTCGGCGGTGCCTCAAGTCGCGGGTATCTTCGCACTTCGCGATCCGCTCCCGGATCTGGATCCAATGAGCTGGAGCTGACCACATATGTCAATGCCCTACCGCCGCCTTGGCCGATCCGGCCTCAAAGTGAGCCTGCTGTCGCTCGGCTCGTGGATCAGCTTCGGTAACCAGGTAGATGACGACCTCGCGGTGCGCTGCCTCGACGCCGCACGTGAGGGGGGAGTGAACTTCTTCGACAACGCGGAGAGCTACGCAGGCGGTCAGTCAGAAGCGATAATGGGCCGGGCCTTCAAGACCCTGGGTTGGGAACGCCACGAGTACGTGGTCTCGAGCAAGTTCTTCTGGGGAATCCACAACACCCCGAACATGACCAACACGTTGAACCGCAAGTACCTCATGCAAGCGGTGGACGCCTCGCTCGGACGGTTCGGTCTCGACTTCCTCGATCTCGTCTTCTGCCACCGCGCCGACCCGGAGACACCGATCGAAGAGACCGTGCGAGCGATGTCGGACATCGTCAGCTCCGGCAAAGCGCTCTACTGGGGCACTTCGGAGTGGGCCGCAGACGAGATCGTCGCCGCGATCGAGATCGCCGAGCGTCACCACCTGTACAAGCCCATCGTGGAACAGCCGCAGTACAACCTCCTGCAGCGAAGGCGTGTCGAACACGAGTACGCCCGCGTGATCGCGGACTACGGAATCGGCCTCACCACATTCAGTCCCCTTGCTGCGGGCCTGCTCACGGGCAAGTACCTGGGAGGAATTCCGGAGCAGTCTCGAGGCGCTCTTGCAGGCTTCGAATGGCTCCGTCCCACGTTCGAAGACTCCCGCAACAACGAGAAGGTGCTGGCCCTCAAAGCCGTCGCAGACGATCTCGGTTGTCCGCTCGCGCAGCTCGCCATCGCCTGGTGTGCCCGCAACCCCGCTGTGTCAACCGTCATCACGGGAGCGAGTCGAGTCGACCAGCTGCGGGAGAACTTGCGCTCGCTCGACGTGCTCGAGCGGCTTGACGACGAGGTGATGCGGCGGATCAACGAGGTGGCCGACCAGGCCTAGGGTGCGGGAACGGGATCGGACCTGCCGCTCAAACCGTCCGCATCGCTCGGCGAAGCAGCGGCGGGTCGTGCAACGTGGTTGCCACGCGTACTCGCGCGTCGAGCGCCACGGCGCCGCCAGGATTCGCGACAACCGGGTTCAGGTTCAGCTCGACGACCTCGGGAAGGTCCTCAGCGAGGCAGGCCACCCGCGAAAGGACCTCGCCAAGTGCCCTGAGGTCGACTGGGGCCGAGCCGCGGTAACCGGTTAACAGCGGCGACGACCGGAGCCCGCTCACCAGGTCACGGGCATCCTGAGTCGTCATAGGCACCAACGACCAGATACGGTCGCTCAACAGCTCGGCCTCCTTGCCGCCGAGCCCGAACACAACAAGCGGCCCGAACGACGGATCCTCCACAACGCCGACGACTGTCTCGACGCCGTCGGGACCCATCGGCTGCACGATGAGCGACGCGCCCGGCCCGAACCTGGTCAGTAGCGCCTCGGCGGCGGAGGCCACGTCCTCGACAGAGCCGAGGTTCAGCCGGACGCCCCCGACGTCGCTCTTGTGCGCGAGGTCCGGCGCGTCGAGCTTCAGGGCAACCGGGTATCCCATCGCTTTCGCGCCTTCGACGGCCTCGGCCACGGTCGACGCCTGCAGGCACGAGAGGATCGGTATCCCGTAGGCCTTGAGCAGGCCGAAGGCGGCAACCGTGTCGAGCCACACCGAGGTCGGCGGAGAGGCACCCAACCCGGGAGCGGTCGTGGACATCGAGGCGGGGGCGCCGGCGGCCGGCGGCCTGGCCGCCAGGGCGATCTCCACGATCCGCCGCGCAGCTGCCGCATCGAGATCGTCGAATCCGGGTACGGTCCCCTCCGGCCGAGCCACCCATTCGCCATATTGCGCGACGCGCGCGACCGCACGAGCCGCGGACTCGGGATAACCGAACCAAGGGACATGCCGCGGGCCTGTGCGCAGCGCCAGGAGCGTCTGCTCGGTCGCGATGAAGTTCGCGAGCACGGGCTTGGTGGTCCCGGAGGCGGCTTGGGCCACGGCCGCGGCAACCTCACCAGCACCGACTAACACAGGCGGGGTGAATGTGACGACCGCCACATCGATGTCGCCGTCGGCGAGGACGATCTCGAGCACGGACCGGTACTCCTCAGCGGTGGCCGAGGCGACCAGGTCGATCGGATTTCCGACAGCAGCGCCGTGGGAGACAACGGCGAGCAACCGCCGTTGGGTCTCCAGCGCGAGCTCGGGAACCTCGAGGCCATAGCTCTCACACGCGTCGGCAGCGAGAACCCCACAACCGCCCGCATTGCCAACGATCGCGACTCGCCGACCGACGGGAAGGGGCTGGTTCACCAAGAGGTCGGCGACATCGAGCAGCTCCTCCAGCGTCCGGACCCGGATGACCCCGGCCTGGCGGAAGAGCGCATCGGTGGCTTGGTCGGGAACTGCGCCGGCGCCGTGAGCATGGGCGCCCCGCAGACCGGACGCGGTGCGAGCGCTCTTGACCGCGACGATAGGCGTCTTGTGGGCGACGCGTCGTGCGATCCGGCTGAATTTCCGGGGATTCCCGAACGACTCCAGGTAGAGCAGGATCACGTCGGTCTCCGGGTCGTCCTCCCAGAACCGCAGCAGGTCGTTGCCGCTGACGTCGGCCTTGTTGCCTAGGGACACGAAGCTCGAGATTCCGAGTCCTCGACCCGCGAGCTCTCCGAGGAGAGCAATTCCGAGGCCACCGGACTGCGAGGAGAACGCAACACGGCCAGGCGGTGGTGCGTGCTCGGCGAAGGTGGCGTTCATCCGGACTTGAGGAGAAGCGTTGATGACGCCCATACAGTCGGGCCCGACGAGCCGCATGCCGAAAGTCCGGGCCAGCTCGACCAGATCGCGATCGGTGCTCGTCACCGACGTCTCCTGGTCCGCCTCGCCCGAGGTGACGATGACGAGACCTCGAACCCCCTTAGCGCCGCAGTCGCGCACGACCTCGGCCCTGCGCTGGGCCGGCACCGCGAGCAGTGCCAGATCGATGGGGCCGGGCACGTCGGTCACGCTGCGATAACTCCGGAGACCCATGACGGAGTCGACCTGACGATTGATCGGGTAGACGACACCGGTGAACTCCCCGGCAAGGAGGTTGCTCACGATGTCGTGACCCGCAGAGCCCGGTGCGCTGCTCGCCTCGATGACGGCGATGGTCGTGGGACGGAGAATGTGCTCGATCGAGCGCACTGCTGCGGTCCATTCGCGCTCCTCGACCCGCTCGATGTACTCCGGCTGAGCCGCTAGCTCCAGGGTCACCCGGATAACTCCTGAATCGAGGAGAGCGTGCTCGTCGAACCCTGCCGAGCGAAAGACGCCTATCATCCGGTGGTTGTCGGGGAGAACGTCGGCCACAAACCGCCCGATACCGCGCGATACCGCAGCCGAGGCGAGATGCTCGAGCAGCACGGTACCTAGACCCCGTCCCTGGTGGTCGTCCCGCACTACGAACGCGACCTCGGCCTCCCCCACTCTGCCCAGATCGGACCCGTGGGAGGTACCCGCTGCGGCGCCACCAGGGGCCTCGCCGACTTCGGTGGGGGAGCGGTCGTAGCGAGCCACAGCCACCAGTTCCCCGTCGACAAGGGCCACGAGCGCCAACCGGTCTTGGTAGTCAACGGTTACGAAGTGCGTGATCTCCTCATCGCTGATCGCCCGACGGGGCGCGAAAAAACGAAAGTACACCGTCTGTCTCGAAAGCCTCTGCCCGAACGCGCGGAGCGCCGGGCCGTCGTCGGGCCGAATGGCGCGCAGCCGAGCCGTGCGACCGTCCGAGAGCAGCACGTCACATTCGAGCTCGACAGGATAGGCCCCCGTGACGACAGGCCAATCACCGGGTCTCATCCCCGTCGGTCCAGAGGCCATTTGTGCGGTCAACGCGCCTCCCGAACTGGCTGAGCACTCGTGGGAACGCTCAGCCCGCGAGTGCCTGCACCTTGGTGATTGACACTGAACCGCTCGGGGCGGTCAGGTGCAGAGTCTCTCCCCAATCGCCGAACCTGGCAGAGATCGTGTGGGCGGTGCTGCCACTGTCTTTCGAGGTCCCCGCGACGAGTATCGGGAGCGCGGCCCCTGTCGTCCTCACGTACATCGTGAGCTTCAGGCTCGCGGTCTTCGAGCTCTGTGTCGCCTTGACTGCCACAGCTGGACGTCCGAGCTCGGTCGCAGCCGTCCCGCCGGCAAGCATGACGGTGAGATGCCCTTTCTCGGTTCCCTGGTGGATCGTGATGTGCTGCTGGCCGGCTGCGGTACCCACGTCGGCGACGATGCTCACGCCACTGGTCCCTGCCACGAACGCGATCGCTGCAGCCAATGTGACGAGGAGGGGACGAGGACGCATGTCGCGACGCTACCAGTGCGCATCACAGTCGCTGGCTTGGGCCTTTCGCCGGCTTGATCGCGGTTGCCAATCAATGCTCTGCTCTCAGGGCCCGGGCTCAGCCCTCCTCAGGAACGCAGCGGTTCACGCAGCTGCCGATCCCCTCGATTGCGGTCGTGAGCACCTGACCGGGCTCGAGGAACACTTGCGGGTCGCGCCCAGCTCCAACTCCGCCAGGAGTTCCGGTCGAGATCAGGTCACCGGGGCACAGCGTGGCGAACTGGCTGATGTAGCTCACGACTGCGGCCGGCCCGAAGAGGAGGTCCGAGGTGCGCCCGCGCTGCATCACGACGCCGTCGAGCTCGCAGCGCAGTTCGAGATCGGCGGCATTACCGATCTCCTCCCCAGTCACGAGGACCGGACCGACCGGGGTCGACGCGTCAAACGCCTTGCCCTGCAGATACTGGGTCGTCCTGGCTTGCCAGTCGCGCATCGAGACGTCGTTGACGATCGTGAAGCCGGCGATTGCTTCGCGTGCCTGCTCGAACGTCGCACGCCGGATCCGACGGCCGATTACAACGCCGAGCTCGGCCTCCCAGTCGACGGCGTTGCTCACCGACGGCAGGACAAGGTCGTCGCGGGCCCCGATGAGACCGGAGGCGAACTTGGCGAACAGCGTCGGGTAGCTCGGCAACTCCCGTGACATTTCGAGGATGTGGCCCCGGTAGTTCAGCCCGACGCAGAAGATCTTCTCCGGATGAGGCACGAGCGGAGCGAACGACGCGTCCGCAAAGGCGAGCTCCCCAGCGGTCTCGAGAGCTGCCACAACATCCATGTTCGACCCCGGGTTCGTCGACGCCAGCAGGGTACCGACGTCTGGAGCCCGCAACAAGAACAGGGCGTCGCCCTCGAGCCGGGCGGCGCGGGTCCCGCCTTTCGTGCGGACGGTGGCGAGCCTCATACCTCAGTTCCTGGCGCGACCTGACATTGGGGCACGCCTAAGCCTAAGTCACGTTCCGGCCCCGTCTCTCAGCTGAGAGACAAGGCCGAAACTTCGCCTTCCATGACGCTGCTAGCGGCGTCGCAGGCACTCCACGACGAGTTGCGGCTCGGTCTTCGTCACGAGCTCCGTCGCCGAGCCGCAACTTGGCACGGGCACCTCCTGCCCGACGCGCACGACTGCTTCCCAGACCGACTGCTCCCCGCTCCGGTCCTCTACGACGAGCTCGGTCCGGTCGCCTCCAAGTTCGGTTCCCCACCTCGTCATGTCGAACAGGGGCCACCCGACCTCGCGGAGCACAGCGCGCTCGAGCGCCTGGACCGCAGGCGAGGCCATCCCCCCACAGCCCCGGTAACGCGGCAGGAGATCGTCCATTGGCCCGCTCCCTTGCACAATCCTGGTCAGCGCGGCCTTGTCGCAGAACGCCCATGAGGTGCCTTGCGGCAGCACCACCGCCGTCGCCGCGAAACGATGCCCTCCCGTATGGCTCGTCCTCCATACCCTCACGCCCTCCCCGAGCTGGCGGGGATCTGCCAAGAGCTCCTGTGCCAGCGCGGTCCCGAGCGACCCGCAACATCGATCGCGCCTTCCGTGAGTGCAGACGAGGACGTCGGTGGTCTCACCGGCACTCGGCGGCGCGTCGAGGATCGCCAGCGCCGCGGCGATGACCTCGCCAGGAGGGGCAGCAAGCTCGGTCCGCTCGAACCGTGCACCTCCGTCGACCGGCCACCTGTAGGCGATGACGTGGCTCGGCCCACCCGCCGCAGCAGGCACCAGTCCCTGGAGGCGCATCCCGGCGCTTCGGACAAGTGCCACAACGGGTGCGAGCGCCGGATCGTCACTCAAGTCCCGCGGCCAGGGAAGCGGCCATTCGAATAACAGATAGCCCCGATAGCAGCCGGCCGTACCGATCGGATCGAGGTGCTGATTGCGAGCCCAAGATGAACAAAGCAGCCCGGAACCGGAAGGAACCGAATTGTCCAGTCCGACGCTGATGGTCATCGACGGGACCCTACCGGCACTCGGGCTGCGGCAGAACGCAACGCCGCCACGACTAGTGACCCTGACCCAACCGTCCGGTGTCACGCGAAGACCCCGAGATCCAGGCCTTGTCAGCAAGACTTGAGGACACTGACGCCAGGAACCGTCCCGGACGCCTGGGCGTAGACTGGGACTGACAGGTCTCTTGGAGGAGCGGCAATGAATCATACGACTTCGGGTCGTTTCTCGTGCCCGACCGCCCAGTGGCACCTGCCGACGTCTTTGAGACGCGAGAGTCGGAGCGTGTGAGCACAGATCGACTGCCGGCGACTGATGACTCGCTGACCCAGGACCTCCTGGGCCCCGACGCAGCAGACCTTGCCGCCGCCTCTCTGGCGACCGCACACCGGTTCGCCTCGGGCGCCACGCTCTGGTGCGCGGCACCTTCGTGGCCTTGGCACGCCCAGCGCGTGGCCGCCGAGTTCGTTCACCCGGTCATCGCCGGGACACGCGCCCTTCCCGCCGTAATGGTCCCGGGCAACCATTTGTGGGAAACCTTGAGGTCGACCACGCGCGCGGGCGACATGCTGCTCGTCGTCTCGAGATCTGACGAGCCATCGCTCGCCGGGCTGAGGCAACGGGCGAAAGCATGGGGAGTGCTCACGGTATGGATTGGCGCGGGCCCAAAGCCGGCGCCGGGTTCGGCCGACTACGTCCTGTGGGTGGACGACGACGAGACCATCTCCTCGTACGGGGGACGGTTCGCCCTTGTCTGCAACCTGCTCTCCGAGCTGACCCACGTCTGCCTCGAGCATCCTGGCCTTCTCGGGCCCGAGCAGGCAGCGTGCAAAGCCGAGGTCTGCATCACTTGCTCGGACGAGGGACGCCTGGGCGAGGTCGTCGCGATCGGGGCCGACGGGACCGCACAGGTTCGTACGCCCGCCGGTCTCGAAGCGGTGGACACGACCTTGATCGAGCGTGCCCGCCCAGGCGACCTCGTGCTGATCCACGCCGGTGCCGCGGTGACGCGCGTCGAGGGATCGCCCAGATGAGCACTGAGAACACGGGCTTCCTCGATCGGTTCGCCAAGACTGACGAGCACGACGCAAGCGCGTTGCTGAGTGACCTCGCGGCATCGGCCGCAGTCGGAGCAAACGAGAGCAGCCGCCTGAGCCTCTCCATCCTCGAAGCTCTCGGCAGTGAGCTCGAGTGGGCCGCGCAGGCGATTGCGGAACGCTTCAGCGCGGGCGCTTGCCTGTACACCTTTGGCAACGGCGCAAGCTCAGCCGACGCGGCCTGTTCCGCGGCGTTGTTCGGCCGATCCCCGGGCGGCTCTTCATTGCCTGCCAGGTGCCTCGTCGCCGATGAGCCGTTGCTGAGCGAAATCGGCAAAGGCGTCGCCTACGAGCTCACCTTCGCGCGACAGCTGGCCGCCTTTGCGCAGGCAACCGACATCGCAATGGGTTACTCGACAGATGGGAAATCGGAGAATGTCATCAGAGCCCTCCAGGAGGCCGGGCACCGTGGCCTTCTGACGGTCGGCTTCGCTGGCTGCGACGGCGGTCAGATGGCGGCGCGTGGCGCGCTCGACCACTGCTTCGTCGTCGAATCCCAGAACGTGCATCGCGTCCAGGAGGCCCAGGCGGCACTGAGCTATCACCTCTGGTCGACGGTGCAACAACGGCTGGCGCCCGATGGCGGGCGGCCAGGCACAGGCCGGCAGCACCCGGCCGCGGGCCAGGAACTAACAGGATCGAGGGAGGCACGTTGACCGAGGAGGATGCGGGCCGAGGCAAGTCCGAGACCGCCGCGACGGCACCCGCGGCACCAGGCGAGACATTGAGCGGGCGCGAAGCAGCCGCGCTCGAGCGCATCGAGGCCTTCCGGCGCCGGCGGCCCCGGTTCCGGGACGATTTCGTCACCTTGGCGCACGGTGCCGGTGGCAAAGCGTCGGCCGCGTTGATCGACGCCGTGTTCCTGGATGCTTTCCGCGGTCTCGAGAGACCGCCCCTGACCGATGCGGCGCTGATAACGCTTCCCGGCGGTGAGACACTGGCGTTCACCACCGATTCGTTCGTTGTGAAACCGCTTCGTTTCCCCGGTGGGTCGATCGGTCATCTCGCGGTCCACGGCACGGTAAATGACCTTGCCGTGATGGGTGCCCATCCTCATTGGCTCTCGGCCGCATTCGTCATCGAGGAGGGCTTCGCCGTCAGTGAGCTCCGAAGAGTGGTCGCTGACATGTCCGAGGCTGCCGCGGCGTCCGGGGTGGCGATCGTCACCGGTGACACGAAGGTCGTCGGCCGAGGTGCGGCCGACGGGTTGTACGTGACCACCGCCGGCCTAGGCGTCATCCCTCCCGGCCGCCGGCTGGGAGCCGACCTCGTCGAGCGCGGCGATCGCATCCTCATCTCCGGCACCATCGCCGATCATGGGATGGCTGTGATGTTGGCGAGAGGCGACCTGGCCCTCGAGGCGGATCTCAAGTCCGACACCGCCCCGGTAACCGAGCTGGTCGAGGCGTTGTTCTCGGCCGCACCATCGACTCGTTGGCTAAGAGACCCGACCCGCGGCGGCGTCGGGACCGTCTGCAACGAGCTGGCCCAGGACACCGGCCTCGCCGTCGTGTTGGACGAGTCCGCCCTGCCTATCGATTCCGCGGTCGCCGGGGCTTGTGACCTGCTCGGGATCGATCCTCTGTACGTCGCCAACGAAGGCAAGCTCCTGGCGGTCGTTGCCGCCAAGGAGGCCGATGCAGCTGTCAGGGCGCTGCGCAGCCATCCGCTCGGGAGTGCTGCGGTGCTCATCGGCGACATCCGCGCCGAACCTCAGGGCATCGTCGTGCTGCGCACATCGTTCGGGGGAACTCGGATTGTCGACATGCTGGTCGGCGACCCGCTGCCGCGGATCTGCTAGCGCCCGGTGAGCGAGTTGCGTCAGCTCACCGAGCGCCGGCGCGTGAGAGTCACCGGGACGGTGCAGGGCGTGGGCTTTCGTCCTTTCGTATTCCGCCACGCCGTGGCTCTCGGGCTCGTCGGTTTCGTGCTGAACGACTCCTCCGGTGTGCTCATCGAGGTCGAAGGTAGGCAGGCCGAGGTCGCAGAGCTCTGTCGGCTGCTCAGTGAAGCTCCCCCGCCGCTCGCGCGGGTGACCTCGGTCGACTGGGCCACGCTGCCCAGTGACGGGACCTTCGACGCTTTCCGCATACTCGACAGCGCTGCCGGTCGAGTCCCGAACGCGGCCGTCAGTGTCGACAGCGCGACCTGCGACGACTGCCTGTCCGAGGTGGACGACCCGCACGACCGCCGATACGGCTATCCCTTCACCAACTGCACGAACTGTGGGCCGCGCTACACGATCGTGCTCTCGGTCCCCTACGACCGGCCCGCCACGACAATGGCCACTTTCAAGATGTGCGCCGAGTGCCAGGCAGAGTACGACGATCCCGCGGATCGGCGTTTCCACGCGCAGCCGAACGCTTGTTGCTCCTGTGGCCCGCGGATCGCCTTTCACGACCCAGCAGGCCGGCTTCTGGCCGAGGCCGAAGCCGCGCTGGACGCAGTGGCCGAAGAGCTCCGCGCAGGCCGGATCGTCGCCATGAAGGGCATCGGTGGCTATCACTTGGCCTGCGACGCGACCAACCACGAGGCGGTGGCAGAGCTTCGCCGCCGTAAGTCAAGGGACGACAAGCCTTTCGCCCTCATGGTGGCCGACTTGGAGATTGCAGGATCCCTGTGCGTGCTCGACCCGGATACCGTGTCCGCGCTCAGCTGCGCCGCGCGGCCGATCGTGCTCGCCCGGCGCAAGCCGGGCGCCGCGATCGCCGACGGAGTGGCACCGGGTATGCCCGACCTGGGACTGATGCTTCCCTACACTCCGTTGCACCACCTGCTCATGGCCAAGGTGGCGCGACCGCTCGTGATGAGCAGCGGCAACCAGTCCGACGACCCGATCGCCCACACGGACGAGGACGCGTTCGCCCGCCTCGGGCCCATGGTCGACGGTGTGCTGGCACACAACCGCCGGATCCACATTCGCTGCGACGATTCGGTCGTCAGGTCGTCAGGCCGTCGCCTGCAAATGGTCCGGAGGTCGCGCGGCTACGCACCGGAGGCCCTGCCGCTTCCAGGCGACGCGGCCCGCCAGGTGCTCGCCGTGGGCGCCGAGCTCAAGAGCACCGTCTCGGTGGCCAAAGAGTCCTTCGTCGTGTGCAGCCACCACATCGGTGACCTCGAGCACCTCGCGACCTATCAGGCATTCCTGCAAGCGACGGTTCACCTGTGCCGGTTGTTCGGGATCGAGCCGGAGGTCGTCGCGGATGATCTGCACCCGGAGTACCTGTCGACCAAGCACGCTCTCGATCTCGACCTCGAGCCGTGGCCCGTTCAGCACCATCACGCCCACATCGCCTCGTGCTTGGCCGAGCACGGGCACACCGGAACTGTGCTCGGGATAGCCTTCGACGGCCTTGGCTACGGCACCGACGGGGCGATGTGGGGCGGGGAGTTCCTCGTCGCCGACTTCAACGGCTTCGAGCGAGCCGCGCATCTGCAGCCCGTCCCGTTGCCGGGCGGGGCGGCGGCGGTTCGCGAGCCCTGGCGAATGGCCCTAGCTTGGACGGCGCGCGCTGCAGGCACCGAAACAGCCGCCAGGCTCGGCGCTGTTCTCGATCCGCGGTGGAGCAAAGTCCTCCCTCTGGCTGTCGCTGGCGACGCGAGACGCCACCTCCTCACCACCAGCGTCGGCAGGCTGTTCGATGCCGTCGCCGCCCTGGTCGGCCTGCGATCACAGGTCACCTACGAGGGCCAGGCTGCGATCGAGCTCGAGGGGCTCGCGCGCTCGGTTCATCGCACATCGGCTCCGACGTACCCAACTGAGATCGTGGAGGCGACAGGCCCCGGCGACCTCGACGTGCTCGATCCGTCACCTCTTGTCGCCGCGGTGCTGACCGAACTCGAAAGGGGCACCGACCGCTCGGTGATCGCCGCCGGGTTCCATGAGGCCCTTGGACAGCGCCACCGCCTCTCTCGGGGCGCGTCTTTGCCGCAGGCACGGCCTGGACACGGTCGCACTAAGCGGAGGGGTGTTCCAGAACGCGCGCTTCAGCGACATCGTCGAGGACGCTCTCGCCGCCGAGGGACTCACCGTTCTTGTGCACGAGTCTGTGCCGCCGAACGACGGCGGGATCAGCATCGGGCAAGCCGCGATTGCCGCGTTCGGCACGCGGGCGAACTGACCGGTCCTTGTCGAAGGACTAGCGGGCGCCGCCCATGGTGAGGGCGACCTCCCTGTGCAAGCGCCCGAAGTTGTAGTAGGCGGCACACGCACCCTCTGAGGAGACCATGCAGGTGCCGATGGGAGTCTCCGGAGTGCACGCTGTGCCGAACACCTTGCACTCCCACGGCTTGATCGCACCCTTCAGCACTTCGCCGCACTGGCAGGCCTTCGGATCAGCGACGCGCACGCCCGGCACCTCGAAACGAAGCTCCGCATCCCACTGGGCGAACTCCGGCCTGAGCTTGAGGGCGCTCTCGGGGATGAAGCCGAGGCCGCGCCACTCGAATTGCGGCCGGACCTCGAAAACCTCGTCCAATATGGCAAGCGCCCGCGGGTTGCCGGCCTCGCTCACACAGCGCGAGTACTGGTTCTCGACACAGCAGCGACCCTCGATCAGCTGGGTCAGCAGCATCTCTATTGCCTGGAGGATGTCGAGCGGCTCGAAGCCAGCTGTCACAAGTGGCTTGCCGTACTCCTCCGTGACGAAACGGTACGGGCGCTGGCCGACAACCGTCGACACGTGACCCGGCCCGATGAACCCGTCGAGGCGGAGGTCAGGGGACTCCAGGATGGCCCTGATCGGGGGCACGATCGTCACGTGGTTCGAAAAGACGCTGAAATTCATGACCGCGTCCTGCCTCGCCTTCAGCACGGTTGCCGCCGTCGAGGGCGCCGTGGTCTCAAAACCTACGGCGAAGAACACGACGGACCGCTCCGGGTTGTCGACGGCGACCCGCAGTGCGTCGAGCGGCGAGTAGACGATCCGGACGTCCGCGCCCTGCGCTTTGGCGCCGAGCAGACTGCCGTCCGAGCCGGGGACGCGCATCATGTCGCCGAAGGAGGTGAAGATCACCCCGGGCACCCGCGCAACCGCAATGGCGTCGTCGATACGGCCCATCGGGATGACGCATACCGGGCAGCCTGGGCCGTGCACGAGCTCGACCGATGTCGGAAGGAGATGCTCGATGCCGTGACGGTAGATCGTGTGGGTGTGGCCGCCGCAGACCTCCATGAACTTGTAGTGGCCATCTGATGCCAATTCTGTGATACGGGCCACCAGGGCACGGGCCGCCGCCGGATCCCGGTACTCATCGACGAATCGCATCAGGTTCCTCCCTCGCCCGCAGGCGACGCCCCGGCAGCGTGAAAGCGACCACGATTGCCATGGCTACAGCTGCAACTACCCGTGTCCTGTCACCGCTACGCGATCTGCGACTCGATGACTGCTTGAATCTCGTCGGTGTAGGCCTGACCCATGAGTTGCAGGCCCTCGAGCGCCCGTTGCGCCTCCCCTTGGTCGATCTTGGCCATTGCAAAGCCGACGTGGATGAGCACCCAGTCGCCGGGCACCACGTTTTCGTCCTCCAAGAGGTCGATGTTGATGTTGCGGCGCACACCGGCGACGTCGACCTTTGCCAAGTGTCGGTTCGAGTCGAGGAGCTCGACCACCTCACCGGGGATCCCGAGACACATGGTTGTTTCCTCCTCCAAACCCGGCACTCGAAAAGCTCGAGGATCAGATCATCCCCGCACTGTCCTGGAACGAGACTACCGGTCGCAGCCGCGGCGAAGGGTTGCGTGACGGAATCCGTCTGACCGCGGGCCGGGCAACTCGCAACTACGCAGCGGATCACGCTCGGGGACCGTCCGGACACTATCCGTGCCCATTCTGGGTGCGAAGCGGGGGTACGATCTGGGCAAGTGATGACCCGAATTACGCGTGGGGGCAGCGTGACCAGCGACCGTGATGTTCGAACCGGGCGGGCCGTAGGCGCCGCTCGCCGGCCGACTGGACCCGTGGTCAGCCTCGTGATCGTCGTCGGCGCGGCCCTGCTCATCACTTCCGCGGCCATCCATCTGCACCTTTGGGCCAACGGCTACAGGTACACGCCGACGATCGGCCCGCTCTTCTTCGCACAAGGCGTCTTGGGCGTCATGCTCTCGTTGGCGATAGCGCTCATCAGGCGTGTCTCTGTCGCCGTGATCGGAGCTCTCTTTGCCGCGGGAACGATCGCAGCGTTGCTCGTGTCGGTTCATGGCGGCCTTTTCGGTTATCACTCCCAGATGAGCGCCCCCTGGGCAAAGACGTCGCTCGTCATCGAAGTGGTGGCGGCCGTAATACTCCTCGTGGGCGGTGGCCTTGCTGTGTGGGTTGAAAGGGCTCACATCCGCCGCTGGCGATCACTCAAGACGTCCGCGCAGTGAACCCCGTCAGCTGTTCCCACTGAAGCGTTCGGGAATCACGAACACCGCCGTCCGCCCCTCGGCTTCCATCACCCGGTCGAACTCGTCCCAATCCTGGTGAGTGCCCCCCGCAGCGACAAAGACGCGTCGGAGCAACCTCGCGAGTTGGGCGGCGCCAAAGTCCTCGAGCCGGTCCTGGGGCCCCACGAGCTGGACCGGACCCTCGACCGCGACCCAGTCCGCTCCGTGCCGGAACACGGCCACCGCACTTCCACTGGCGCGCAAATGCTCGAGCTTGTGAGAGGCCCCACCTGCAACAAAGCCGATGCAGGCATTCCCCGTGATCGGGGAGTCGAGGACGCCCGCTCTGACGACAGAGGCGTGGATCGTCCCGTCGGACCGGGCCGTGGTGACCACGGCGAGGGAGTCCTCTTCGGCAAGGTTCCGGACGTGATCTAGGTCGTTCGGCATCTCTCCTCCTCTATCGCTCAATGCATAATGCCGCAGTAGAGCGGTCCACGCCGGGGCGGCGTGCCTACCGCGACCCGTCCCGCGGTCGCTCGCCAACAAACGGTGCTCTTCGCGGACAGCTAGGGTCCGACAACGTGACGACCTGGACGGCTCCGACATTCGAGCGGACGGAGCCCGAGCACACCAACTGCACACCGGTCACGGACTGCAGCAGCTACGCCTGGCCATCCGACGGGCGCACGATGAACGGGCGCCGACTCGAAGCCATCGGAGCGATATGAGAACACCCCCACGGTGGCAGGGTTCCCTTCGGCGGTTTGGGAAGCCGCCGTCCAGATCCAACGCCAGCCAGCGGGATCGCAGTGACGCCTGGACGCGCGTCGTGCCCCTCCGACTCAGACAGGGCCTTCCCGCGACGACCGCGAGGCGACCAGTCGGAGTGCCAGCCGAGCAAGGTGACACGATCGTCGACGCGTTGATCGCGAACGGACGACGGCTCCCCGACCGCCCGGCGATGCGCCATTGCCCCGCCGAGCGTCCAACCCAGGGGGAATGGAAAGCCCTCACCTGGGGCGAGTACCTGCTGGCGGCCCGTCAGATCGCCGGGGGGCTAGCTGAGATCGGCGTAGTGCCCGGCGGACGGGTCGGGGTCTTGTCGACCAACCGGATGGAATGGCATCTCGCGGACCTTGGGACCCTCTTCAACGGGGCTGTCACTGTACCCGTCTACCCGACGAGCGCGCCGAGTCAAGTGGCCTACATCCTCGGCCACGCCGAAGTCGAAGTGTGCTTCGTGGACACCCGCGCCCAGCTGGCCAAGCTGATCGAGATTCGCGATCAATTGCCCGCACTCAAACGGGTGATCATCGCAGACGGCGCCAGGCGTGCCGGCGACTCGTTCGTCGTGGGCTTTGACGCGCTCCGGGGCGCTGGCGCCGACCGGTTGAGGGCGCGATCCCGACGCCGTTGACGAGCGGTCTCGTCAGGTCCGGCCCGAGGACCTCGCGACGATTGTGTACACGAGCGGAACCGGTGGCCCTCCCAAAGGGACCATGCTCAGCCACACGAACATCATGTGGGCGCTGCGCAACGTCACGCCCGTCTACGACATCGGCGAGGGCGACCGTCTACTGTCGTTCCTGCCCCTCAGCCACATAGCCGAGCGGATGATGAGCGACTTCATGCCGATAGCCGTGGCTGGCGAGACGTGGTTTGCCCGCAATCTTGCCACTGTCGGCGAAGACCTCCTGGCGTGTCGGCCAACCGTGTTCCTGGCCGTGCCCCGGATCTGGGAGAAACTCCGCGAAGCGGTGGAGAGCCACGTGCGGGCGCAAGCGTTCCCCGTTCGTGCTGCTGTGCAGCGCTATGTCGACCTCGGCCTGCGCAATGTCGCCTCCGAGCAGCAAGGCTCACCGGTAAGCAGGTCGACGCTCGCCCTCTACAGGGCCCTGGACCTGACACTCGGGTCAACCCTGCGCCAATTGCTCGGACTCGATCGGGCCCGCGTTCTGATCACGACCGCGGCACCCGCCCATCCCGAGCTCATCAGCTGGTTCCACGCCATCGGGCTCCCGCTGCTCCAGTTGTACGGCCAGACCGAGGGCTGCGGGCCGACGGCCGCCAACCGAGCTGCTCATGTCCGCATCGGCACCGTTGGCACCGTGCTGCCGGGAATGAGCGTCACGATTGCCGATGACGAAGAGATCCTCCTCAAGGGCGGCAACGTGTGCCTCGGCTATCTCAACGATCCTGAGGCCACGGCCGAGCTCATCGACCCCGACGGTTGGATGCACACTGGCGACACGGGCGCTTTCGACGCTGACGGTTCTCTGCGCATCCTCGGCCGAAAGAAGGACATAATCATCACCGCTGCCGGCGAGAACATCGCACCCGAGGCGATAGAGGTCGACTTGACGAACCACCCGCTCATCTCCGAGGCGGTCATAGTCGGCGAGGGCCGCAGGTACCTCGCCGCTCTTCTCACACTCGACCCGGATACGCTCACCCGCTGGGCGCGACAGCACACCAAGCTCGGTGATCTCGAAGCTCTCGCCGCCGACCCTGATCTGCTCGCCGAGATCCAGGCAGCCGTCGATCAGGTCAACACAAAGCGTTCGCACGCCGAGAGCATTCGCAAGTTTCGCGTGCTCGCCCACGTGCTGACCGCCGAGGACGGAGAGCTGACCCCAACGATGAAGGTCAAACGAAGCATCGTCTACGAGCACCATGCTGAGGTGATCACCGAGCTCTACACCGGCGGGTGAGCATCTGGTCACCAGCCGGTTGACTATCGTCTCGGGCGATGCCGAACCGCCAAGCGCAGCGAAGACGCTGTCGAGCTCGTTCCGAGCAGGTCGGTGTCCTCGGCATCGTGGTTGCTGTGCTCGTCGGGGCCGCGGCGTGCGCGACCGGACGGCCTACCGCCAGACTCGGCGACCCCCCTACGACCAGATCAGCCCCGGTTCAGTCCGTTCGTGCCCTGAGAAGCGTCCAAGACGTCGCGGGTGAACCGATCCCCTTCGGCAAGGCGAGCTACTTAGGCGCGGTCGCACACAAAGACCTCGGCTCCGGGGTGATCGGCATGGCCGTCAGCTCCAGCGGGCGCGGCTACTTGCTCGTGACGGGCAACGGCAGGGTGTTCAAGTTCGGCGACGCCAGATTCCATGGCTCGAGCGCTGCCCGGGACAACTATCACGTCGTGACGATCGTCGAGACCCGCAACGGCGGCGGCTACTGGCTGGCGTGCGACACCGGTCGCGTCCTCAGCTTCGGTGACGCCCGTTTCCGCGGCTCGGCCAACAGCCTGACTCTTAGCACTCCGATAGTCGCAATGGCGGCCACCCCGGACGGCTTGGGCTACTGGCTCGTCGCGTCGGGCGGGCGCGTCTTCCACTACGGCGACGCCCACTTCTATGGTTCGGCGACTGCTGAGGTCGGCAGCGACCACATCGTCGCAATGGCGGCCACCCCGGACGGCTTGGGCTACTGGCTCGTCGCGTCGGGCGGGCGGGTCTTCCACTACGGCGACGCCCACTTCTATGGTTCGGCGACTGCTGAGGTCGGCAGCGACCACATCGTCGCAATGGCGGCCACCCCGGACGGCTTGGGCTACTGGCTCGTCGCGTCGGGCGGGCGGGTCTTCCACTACGGCGACGCTCACTTCTATGGTTCGGCGTCGTCCGTCGTCCACAAAAACCCGGTCGTCGCGGCAGCGGCAACCCCTGACGGCAGGGGCTACTGGCTACTGCCGTCGGTCCCTTCGCCTCCCGTGGGACTCCCGCCGCCGGGCAAGGGCTTCGTTGCCGGCCACGTCACGGCGATTGGCGACTCGGTGATGCTCGACGCGCAGCCCTCCCTCGAGGCGGACATCCCCCGTATAGACGTTGAGGCGGCCGTCAGCCGGCAGTGGGACGAAGGCATTGCGCTCGCTCGACAGCTCAAGTCCGAGGGGCGCCTCGGGGCGATCGTCGTGATCGACCTCGGCACCAATGGTCCCGTGAGCCTGCAGCAGTTCACCGACATGATGAACGTTCTCTCCGGCGCGTCCCGGGTCGTGTTCGTCACTGTGCATCTTCCCTCGGACTACACGTGGTCAAAATCGGTGAACGTCACCCTCGAGCATGGCGTCTCGAGCTATCCGCAAGACCGGCTCGCCGACTTCAACAAGCTGGCGGCCGAGAACCCGCAGTGGTTCTACCCAGACGGCGTTCACATGCCGATCGGCGGAGCGGGAGCCCAGGCGATGGCGAGCCTCATCAAGTCCGAGATCTGAGCGACCGGGCCCTCGCCTCGTAGGAGTGCGTCCGGGTCGAGAGCATGATCTCGTCCGCGTGGGCCCGCCGTTGCAGCTCGACCAGGCCCTCTCTGACCTCCTCCGGCTCTCCGATGACGTGAGTCGCCATCGCCTCTTCCACGACCGCCCGGTCGCCGGTGGAGAAAAGGTGCGAAGCGCCCTCTGTGGTTTCCTCGAGCGCGCGGGCCGGAGTCGAGCCGGCCGCCACCGTGGCGAGATCGAGAACCGAAAGGGGCACCATGACCGGCATAACCACCAAGGCGGACGCCGGATTCCCATCCGGCTTCACGGGTCGCCCGCCCATCGTGATGGCTGGGCATGACCCTTACCAGGGTGAATACGACGCGACATTGCCTTGAAAAGGCCCAATTCGCCGCCTGGCCACAAGGACATGACAGAAGGGTGCCGATGTTAGGAGGAGATCTGTGAGCTCACCGCGGCGGACGACCTTGTGCGTGAGCCGACAGAATCTCGTTCATGGTGACTTACCGACGCCATCCCAACCATCGCGCGCGATTCGCTGCCGGTCGAGCTGCGCAGAACGACCGTGCCGAAGAACCTCCGGGAGTGGGTCGAGCGCCAGGCTCGCGCCACGATCGCGCGGGTCCGGCGGCTCCCGGGCGCGTCGTCGACCGCTGTGTACGGCATCTATTTCGGCGACGGCAGGCGGTCGAGAGGCCGCTTGTGCGGCGTCGTCGACTTGGTGAACGCATGCAGGGGCCCGCGGGGGTGCGACGTCGCCCACTGCCGGACAAGCCTCATAGCGCTGGCTGGTCAACAAGCCGCTGACAACTTCTTGACTGCCTATGAGGGTCTCACCGGCGAGCGATACGACTTGTACTGGGATCTGGTTGTACTGGGATCTGCGTCGATCATTGAACACAGTCCAGAGCACTGGACGCCGGAGTGACTGGCCGAGAGCGAGCCGTATCTCGCCCGAGCAGTGGAAGCCGTCTCCGGGCGCCGGCCAAGGCGGCCGTAGCGGCGCTCGGTCATGGCGCGGCCCTGCCGGGACGACTTGATGCCTCGGAAGCCCACTTCGAAGGAAAGGACTGAATCGTGGACGGATCGCTGCTGTACGAGGGAGGCCGGTACGTGCTGCGCTTCGAGCGGCACGCCGACCACCCTGTGGACCGTGTCTGGCAAGTCCTCACTGTCCCCTCCGAGCTCGCCCACCGGTTTCCTGGTGATGTCGAGATCGACTTGCGTGTTGGCGGCAAGGTCACATTCACGCATCTCGGACTTGACATTGACCCTGAGCTGTTGCCGAGCGGTGGCATCGTCACCGAGCTCGATGCTCCTCGCCTGTTCGCGTTCGGGTGGGGCGAGGGTCTGCTCCGTTTCGAGCTGAGACCTGCATGGGTGCACGCTCGTCCTCAGCCACAGCTTCGAGAACCGGGCCAGCGCGCCACGATCGGCCGCCGGATGGAACGTGTGCATCGACTCACTGGCGGTCTGGCTGGACGGCGCGACGCCCACCGCGGACCGCTGGATGGGGTACCACGGGCGCTACAGCGACGGGCTCGGCTCGGGCGGGACGTTCACGCACCTCACGATGTTGGCCACCTGCCTGGCCGGCCTTCCGACTTGGTTCCCCGATGCTCGCTGGGAGGAACTTCGAAGACAGTTCGCGAGCGCGCCGAGGTGACAGCCTCGGCTGTCGGTTTCTATTGCTTCTGAACTAGAGCACACCGGGCCCGCCCGCACGCACTCCTATGCTCGTCAGGTGGAGTGCGCAGACTTTGACGTCGTAGTGGTCGGCAGCGGTTTCGGGGGCAGCACGGCGGCTCTGCGCCTGAGCGAGAAAGGGTATCGGGTCGCGGTCCTCGAGTCGGGGCGCCGTTTCGACGAGACGACGTTCCCGAAGACCTCGTGGCGACTGCGCTCGTTCTTCTGGGCGCCCAAACTCGGACTCCTCGGCATCCAGCGGATGTCTCTGCTGAGAAACGTGATGGTGCTCTCGGGCGCTGGCGTGGGCGGGGGTTCCTTGGTCTACGGCAACACGCTCTACGAGCCCTTCCCGTCTTTCTTCGCGGACCCTCGGTGGAGCCACATCACTGACTGGCGCTCCGAGCTGACACCGTTCTTCGACCAGGCAAAGCGCATGCTCGGCGTCGTTCCGAATCCGACCATGACTGCGGCCGACGAGGTGATGCGGGCCGTCGCTGAAGAAATGGGCGTCGCCGGGACATTTGTGCCAACGCCGGTTGGCGTGTTCTTCGGCGCACCTGGCGTTGAGGTCCCCGACCCGTTCTTCGGCGGCGCCGGCCCGACCCGCGAGGGCTGCACCCAGTGCGGCGAATGCATGACCGGTTGTCGCCATGGCGCCAAGAACACGCTGCTCAAGAACTACCTGTACCTCGCCGAACGGGGAGGCGCCCAGGTACATCCGCTTACGACCGTCACCGGCATCCGGCCGCGGGCCGACGGTCGCTACGAGGTCACCACCGAACGCGCCGGTGCCTGGTTGCACAAGCAGCGGAGACTGTTCGTCGCATCAGACGTCGTGCTGGCGGCAGGAACGATGGGCACCCAGAAACTGCTCCATTCCATGCGCGACAACGGCAACCTTCCCCACCTTTCGCCCAGGCTCGGTGAGCTCACTCGTTCAAACTCCGAGGCGATCATCGGGGCGCGCACGTTCCGCCGCAATGTCGACTTCTCCCGAGGTGTCGCCATCACGTCGTCGTTCTACCCGGACGAACAGACCCACATCGAGCCGGTTCGCTACGGGCGAGGTAGCAACGCAATGGGGCTCTTGACGACAGCACTCGCGGATGGCGACGGCCGATCCCGACTGGCGACATGGGCGCGCGAAGTACTTCGTCACCCAGTGATGCTGGCGCGCAACCTCAGCATGCATCGGTGGTCGGAGCAGACCATCGCAACCCTCGTCATGCAGACACGCGAGAACTCTCTGACCTGTTACACGAAAGCAGGGCTCTTTGGCCGACGGCTGACATCCAAACAGGGTCATGGCGAGCCGAACCCGACGTGGATCCCGATCGGCCACGACGCGGTACGGCGCATTGCCAGGCGCATCGGAGGCTTTCCCGCCGGCGGCTGGAATGACGTCTTCAATATCCCGATGACGGCTCACCTCCTCGGCGGTGCTGTGATCGGCGACTCCGCTGAGACCGGAGTGATCGATCCGTACCACCGGGTCTATGGCCACCCCGGTCTCCACGTCGTGGACGGTTCCTCGGTCTCCGCCAATCTCGGGGTCAACCCGTCGCTCACGATCACCGCACAAGCCGAACGGGCAATAGCGTTGTGGCCAAACCGGGGCGACCCGGACCAACGGGCCCCGCTGGGCGGGCCGTACCGGCGACTCGACCCGATCGCGCCTCTCAATCCCACCGTCCCCGCCGGGGCGCCCGCAGCACTACGCCTGAGAGCGGCACCACCAAGCTCGTAGGGCTCGGCCGCCGCGACCAAGTCCGGTCCCGGCGTGTGCTTTGAAGAGCAGTTCTATCCGCAATCAGGGTGCGCGAGCACACATGCGGCGGAAAGCACACGGGACTTCCTGCCCGACACCTACGGATGGACGTTGTTCGAGAACCGAAGCGTCTCCAACCACTACTCGATCGTCGAGCAATTCGGCGCGGCTCACCTCGGCGAGCACGGTATCTGCGCCTACCTGATCAACCTGACGACCGGTGACACATACGCGTACGCCGCCATTGCCTTCTGGACGAACCACAGTCAGATCACAAGGTCGCCGGAGGGACTCGGGGCGCCCGACCGGACGGTGCCTAGGAAGAAGCAGGGACCAAGGGCCCACGTGAGCCCGCCCCATATCCGCGAACCAGCGCGGGCGAATTCCTCTGGCGGCTCCAAAGGGATTCGAACTCGTGATTCCACCTTGAAAGACCGGCTGGATCGCCGCTCCAAATTTACGAGGTGGGCTCTCGGCACACGAGGTGATCGATCTGACGCTCCAGCCATTCCTCGCCGTGGAGCGTTGGTTGGCAGAATCTTGGCGAACGACACGCGTCGGTGCTGCTGGGCAATCCATGGTCGCATCAGCGTCGTGCCGAACTCACCCACCGACAGCAAAGGGGGCGCGAATGGCCCAGGGAGTCGAAAACGAGAAGAGGCTCGCCGCCGAAGCTGCGGCTGAACTCGTCGAAAACGGTATGACAGTCGGCCTCGGCACGGGTTCCACCGTCGCCTACCTCCTAGCGGCGCTAGCCCGCCGCCGTCTGTCGCTGCGGTGTGTAGCCACGTCACGGCGCACCGCGGACGCGGCCCGCTCGCTCGGAATTCCTGTCGAGGCCTTCGCCGGGATCGACCGCCTGGACATCGCCATCGACGGTGCCGACCAGATCGCTCCGGACGGATGGCTGGTGAAGGGCGGAGGAGGGGCTCACACCCGCGAGAAACTGGTGGCGGCGACCTCCGAACGCTTCGTGGTCATCGCCGACTCGACAAAGCTGGTCGAGCGCCTTCACCAGCCGATCCCCCTGGAGTTGTTCTCCTTCGGGCTGGCGTCCACCCTACGACGACTGATGCCCACCACACTTCGTGGCGTTCCGCCCAGTCCCGATGGCGGGATCATCGCAGACTTCACTGGAGAGGTCGGTGACCCTGCCGCACTGGCCAATCGGTTCGGGGCCACTCCCGGGTTGGTCGAACACGGGCTCTTCCCTCGGGAGTTCGTCGAGAGCATCCTGGTCGGGCGGGGACCCGGCGTAGAGGTGACGGTGATCCGCGACCCCCCATGAGGACTGGGGCTTCTCCTTGGCTGGTAGGACCACACCGAACTGCTCCGTCAGCAGAGACAGGCGGCTTGGTCGCCAGGTCTGTCCTGTACGGACTCGAGCGAGGTGCCAAGGGGGTGACACGCACTGCGTGGGATCGGTCAGGGTGACATGAGGTGGTAGTCGTGTTCGACTCGTGTAGTGCCGCGGCCAACGGACGCGGACCGGTCAGGCTGCTCGCGGTACGGGTGAGGGTGGCTTGATTACCGCTGAGAGACGCCGAGCTGGGCTTTCAGGGCACGGTGACGTCAGTCCGCGGCTGCTTGAGTGCGCCCGCCTCCTGACTTCGAGCCATGCCACGACCTCGTCCCTGCGGAGTGGATACGGCCACGGCTCCTGCCCTGGGGCGAGGGCATCGGCACCCCGGTCACCAGCATCGTGCCCGTAGGCTTCGAAGCCTACGTCCGCATCTTTCACCCCGTAGGTGCTCCAGCCCCGGCTGGGACAGTCACCTGGCAAGAGGTCGCTGATTGGAGCGGGGGCACGTTCCACGCGCTGGCCCAGTTCGAGCGCGTGTCGATTCCGGTCCGGCCCAATCCGGGACCCTCTCCGTTTGACCAGGCTCCTGACCAGGGAAACCTCACGCCAGCGCTCTGCGACGTGCTCGTTCGACAACTGGCGAAGTTGACCGAGACCCCGTCAGCTTGCTATTTCGCCATCTGGCACGGCGCGGGCATCCTGGTCGGTGGCCGGTCCAGTGCCCGGTTCAGTAGCCGCCCCCCTGGCTGGCGGAGTCGCCCGTCCCGTGGCCGGTGGATTGACTGGACCCGTCTCAGGCCGGTGGGTCGCGCCGATGATGGTTCTGACGCCCTTGATGCTGAGGTCGCGGCCTGGCAAGCGGAAGTAGCTCGGCTGCCGCGTTTCGAACACCCCGGCCGGAGCTACCTGCTTGGTCGCGGACCGATTGGCGTCGCTGGTGACCTGGACCGCCAGCCACTTGGTCACGACCCCTGGCGAACACTCGGGCTGACGCCGCAAATATGGTGGCCAGAAGACCGGGCCTGGGTGGTCGCCACCGAGATTGACTTCGACTCCACCATCGTCGCGTTCATGAACGCGGGGGTCGAAGCGCTGCTCAACTGCGAAGGGTTGGAGGCACTGCTGGTTCCGAGCGACGGACGCCTGGACGTCGCCGGAGACCTAGTCAACCTGCCCTACCAGTACAGTCCTGGCTCCGCTTTGGGAGGTTCCAGACCGACGGTGGCCGCACCCCCCAGCTTGCCCTGCCGTCCGGCTCCGGTAGACCCTTGTCGAGTACGAAATTCACCGGCTCCCGAGGCAGCTCAAACCAGGACCGGGCCGACGGCTCGCTTGGACGCGGCAGGTCCAACCGCTATCGGGCAGGATGGAGGGATGACGAAGCCCTACAAGCTCGGACCTGCGCGACGTGCAGTCAACATGCTGATGGCCCCGATGGTCCGTCTCGGCATCGGCGGCAAATCGAGCTACCTCCTGACCACCACCGGCCGCAAGACCGGTCAAAAAAGGACGACGCCGGTCACCCTGGTTGAAATCGGGGCCGAACGGTGGCTCGTCTCGCCGTACGGAAATGTGAGCTGGGTTCTCAATGTGCGCGCCTTGCCGGAAGTATCGCTGCGGCGAGGCAACAGAACTGAGGAAATGCATGCCCAGGAGGTCGGACCCGAAGCGGCGGGGCCGGTCCTTCAGAGCTACGTCCGAAAAGTGCCAGTAACTGCTCCCTTCTTCGATGCCAAGCGCGACGACCCGGTGGCGAGGTTTGTGAAGGAAGCACCCAAGCACCCAGTGTTCAAGCTCATAGCCGCGTCCGACGCACCCTGAGCCTTCATCTTCTTCTCCAACGTCATGTTCCAAGCCACCGGGTGGACCTCACCTACACCTGATGGTCGTGGCACTCGTCCTGGGCGTTCTCGCTGACGAGGTCGCCCGGGTTTTCGCCGATCTGGACCGTGGCGTCGGCCCACATGGCCCTCGTGGCAGCCTGCCGCTGGTCCTCGGTCATGTCGAAGTAGTGCTCGGGGATGCGCAGGAGGAATCTTGGGTTCTGGTAAACATCGGTGTCCTGGCCGAGCGGCTGTCACGACGTAGTCCGATACCAACCGCAGGACGCTTCGACAAGACCCCCGCCGCATCGTGCCGTTACCGGCTTCATCGACGGGCATGCGGGGTTCGATGTCGCTCACCCCTGTGGCGGCAGCAGCCAAGGCCCTCTTGGGACCCCTGTAAGGGCGAAGTCAGTTGCCGGGGCGGTTGGTTGCTCGCTAACGAGCTGGGCGTTGGTCCAGGAGTAGCCCGTGAAGCCCAGCCCGGTCCAAGTGGCGAGATGCCCGTCGCGCATAAGACACCAAGTGCCGTCGCCATCACGCACACAGGTCAAGGGTCCGAAGCTCGACTGCTCCGAACGGACAGCTAGAGACGCATGTGGAGGCATGGCTTGGAGGGCGATGCTCAGCGACAAGAAGGCCGTACCGGGAAGATAGGGAATGGTGGCGATTGTGTAGCCGATGCTGCCCGCGTCTCCGTTGTAATCACCCGCGCTGCACCGCCACTTCGACCTGCTCACCCGCCAGCAGTCCACCAACAGGTTGCCTCGCACAAGCCATTCCACGGTGGAATCATCTGCGTAGGTGAGTCGATACGACCACTCCCCCGGCTTGCCACCCGGCCAGGAAGTACTGCCTGAGGCTGCCCGCTGTGCGACGGTGACAGTGGCGTCGTTCTCGGTGCTCGATGACGGGGCGCTCAGCCTGTAGACCGCGGAGAACGTGCCTTCGATGCCAGCCTTTGCTCGGGCAAGAAACGACGCAGGGGTGACGGCAGAATCACTAGCCGGACGCAACGAATACAGGATCGTCCTTGCCACCATGCCGCTGCCCGCAAGACCGATTGACACGATGACCGGCTGGGAAGGTCCCGAAACCTTCACGCTGAGAACGACGACCGAGTAAAGAGAGTCGGTTCCCGGACACGCCCTCAAGCCTTGAAGGTCCAAGCATTTTGAGGCCAGCGACGTGGGGGCTTGCGCATCTGGTCCCACATCGACTCGCAGTCCGTCAGTCGGCCGTTGAACGGTCTGGTCAAAGGGGACTGGGCAGGGCGGCTCGTAGATGTCGTTGGAGAAGGTGACCGCAAGTCCCGAGATGGAGAGGATCGATTGCCCGCACTCGCCCCAGTTGGTCCTTGTAACGGGCCACGTTGGCGGAGCGGAGAATTCGATTCCCGCAAAGCTGAGCCTCTGCCACGAAGGAGGTACTTTTGGCGCGGGACCTTCGGCCAGCACGACCGCGCGGGGTGACCAGGTGAGCGTCGACAACACCTCTTGGGCTTTTGGCCCGACGAGGGTCAGTTGGACTCCCAGGGCGGGAACTGTGTACTCGTTCTCGAAGGAGTCATGGACGATCCCCATGACGACCAATCCGTTGACGACCTGCTCCGTCCCGATGACAGGCTTACCCGGCCCCGGCTCGGGTACGAGATAGACAGCCGGGACTCCTTTGAGGACGTAGAGAGGGCAGGCTCCGTGCCCCGTCCGACCCACAAAGACCGAACCGGGCCTGCGCACGAAGTCGCACGGGACGCCGTAGCTCGCGTTCCAGTTTGAGGGCACCGATATCTGCGCATCGCCGTAATCGACCGACACCCATCCCTTCGGAGTCGCCGCTGTGTCCACGACGGACAGCCCAGTCCGAGGGGTCGCCACCGCCGCCGTGATGGGCGCGACAAGCGCGAGGCCGACCAGGGCGACAAGAGCCAAAGCGACTCGCTTCATCACGCGTCCTTCAAGCTGTACAGGATCGTCCTTGCGACTATGCCGTCTCCGCTGAGTCCAATGGACACGTAGACCGGCTTGTCGCGCCCAGGCACGTTTACCCTCAGGACGAGGATGGAGTACGCGGGCGAAGTTGCTGGGCAGGCCGTCAAACCGTGGAGGACGAGGCAGTGAGCCGAAAGGGAGAGTGTCACCGTCGGCTCGGTACGCAACCCCGAATCGACCTGGACCCCGTTCTCCGGCTGCTGGGGAGTCGGCGACATGCGAGGGCAAAAGACGGCTAGCAAGCGGCGGCGGTCCGTGCTCAATGTCACGGTCGTACCCGCAAACGCTACGCCCTGTTGCCTACAGATGGCTCCTAGACCAGGGGTCACCTCGGTCCGACTGACCGGCCAGTTCGCTGGGACCGAGAACCGTAGCCCGGCAAAGGTCACCCATCGCCATGACGATGGGATTGCCGGTGAAGACCCCGGTGCGAGTACGACCGAGCGCGGTGACCAGGTCAGCGTGTGCAGGACTCGCTGGCCGAGCGGACCGTCAACGGTGATTTCAATGCTCAGCGATGGAACCAGGTAACTGCTCTGCGGTCCCGTGGGGTAGGGGTACACGAAGATGCCGTTGATGACCTCTGGGTGACCGAGGACGGTGCTGAGTGGAGACGTTGGCGGTCCGAACCTGACCGTGGTGCTAGGACCGGGAGCGGTCTCCGCCGGACAGTGGAAGACACCAGGGACTGGATTGACGAATACCTCCCCAGGCGGCGAGCCGGTAGGGCACGGCGGCGAGTTGTAGAGCACCCACCAAGTAGCCGGTACCGATAGCTGCGCCTTGCCGAACGCGACCGGTACCCATCCTGCCGGTGTAGTCGCAAGGTCAACCGCGGGGAGCGCCTTGGCCGTGGTCGGCAACGTTGTGGTCGCGAAGGTCTGCGAGCTAGTGAACACGGTGAGCGCTACGGCTATGACCACCATCGTGAGCGCGCGCAACTTCATTGTCGTCATGCTCCCACGAAGCCCTGACAGGACGGGTTCGCGTACGACGGCTACACCCCGATCAAGACGGCGCGCTCATCACTTAAGTGGACAGACCACTTCGACACCCAGTGTCTTCTTCCCAGCCCTGACACGCACAGGTTGGTCCGCCGCGCATGTTCCCTCCACTCCGTTGACCGAGAACATCGGACTGCGCCCAGTCAGTCGGTACAACGCTGCTGGCAGCCAGAGCACGAACTTGCCGCTCTTGCCGACCGTTACCGTGAACTTGTGCCCGGCTGAGTTCTGGGCCGTCACATGACCCGGCAGCGGTCTAGATGAACCGGGGGCTGGGCCGCCAATTGCGACGAAGCTGCCGGTGACCTTTCCCTCGCCACCCGTCGCAGTGGTGACAGACGGAGCCTTCACCGGCTCCCAGGAGCGCCCAGCGTTGGTCGTGCGCCACATCAAGTAGGGAGTGTTTGGTCTATAGGCTGAGAGTCCGAGCACCAGCCACGTTCGCGCGCTGGCGAGAGCCACTTCGCAGTTGTATTCGGAACTGTGAGGGATTCGCAAAAGAGACGTGAAGTGCTTGCCGCCGTCTCGGGTGAGCCAAATGTCCCCGAAGTCTGGGTAGAAGATCGCTTCGCTATCTGACGTGGGGTATATCGAGAAGTAGTTCGACATGCCCCCCGGAGTCAGGAGGTAGTTGCCCCCCGGAGTCCGCACGCTCACGAAGCTCCGGCCTCCGTCGGTGGAGCGAATCGCGTCGCCGCCATTGCCCGACGCACAGAAGCCCCACAACGTGGTCGGCGACGTAGCAGTGAGATTGCACCCAAGAGCGCCAAGAGCGCCTGCTGTCAGCTTGGAAAAAGCCCTACCGCCTGGTATCAGCTTGGAGAAGGTCCTACCGCCATTGTCAGAGATAAGCAGATGAGCGTTGCTGCCCGAGGTCATGATGACCCATACGTTCGAGCCGAAAACTGCCCAGCCGAACTGCTTGTCGACCTCGCCTACCGTCAGCGGCAACGGCCTTGCAGTCCACGTATCGCTGGTGACTGGGGATGACGCAAGTTCCTTGCATATACCTTTGGCTGAGCAGTCCGTGGCGACGAGCACGTAGGCGCGCCCGCCTGTAATGACGACTACCTGTGGAGGCGAGTATCCAAATTTGGCAAGCGCAAATCGCCAGGTCTTCCCTCCGTCGCCAGTCCAATAGAGGCGGGACTCGTCATGCGGGCCGCCTCCCGAACCGAAGGCGTAGCCGTCCTCCCGGTTTGCGAATTCAATTTGGTAGTACGCCGCGGGGAGCGTACCGGTCCTGACGAACGACTTCCCGCCGTCGGAGCTTCGCATGACCACCGAACAGGTCCCGGTGGAACATGGGTAGGTCCCAAGCATCCAGAGGTAACCTCCGGCACCTGTGACCTCGGTCGGGGTGACCCGCGCCGAGGTGACCATCGGTGTGTTCGTCGGGATCACCTTCGCCGGGGCGACGAGATTGTGGAACAAGCTGACGCGTGGCAGCGGGACGAAGAACACGACCACGATGGCCGCTGCGACAGCGATGACGACGGCGCGATGGGTCCAGGAGCCGAACTGGCTGCGAAGCCATCTGCGCCGCGGAGTCTGAACGGCAACCAGGACCTCCAACTCCTGGCGGAGAGCGGTCCGATACTCGGCTCGCATTGGCCGGGGACCGGGAGGCTGGTCAAAGGTGTTCATGTCTCTCCTTCGGGGTGTTGCAAGACGGGCGCGACCGGGTGTGGGTTCTCAGCGGTCTCACCCAGGCGCGCACGAAGATGTTCATGGGCGCGAGAGAGCCGGGACCGGACGGTTCCGACAGGCACGTCGAGTGCGGTAGCGGCCTGCGCGTAGCTCAGGCCAGCCCAATCGCAGAGAGCTATGACCTCTTGTTCCTCTGCTCGAAGCGTCTCTAGGAGACTCAGGACGTGTCCCATCTCGCGCTCGTCGTCCAAACGGCCAGCGGCGTCGTCCCCGAAGTCGTCAGCTTGAAGCGGACGTGGCAGTTTGGCCAAGAGCCGCTGGTGACGCCGCAGCGACCGGTTGGCGTTGCGGATGACGTTGTTGGCCACTGCTAAGCGCCAGGGCAAGATGGAGTCGGTGTCCAGGCGAACCGACTGCCTATGACGCCATGCCTCTAGGAAGACAACACCCGTCAGTTCCTCGGCGCGCGTCCATGAGGCCGTCCGCCGAAAACAGTGGACGTAGACCGCATCGGCGTGGCGCTCGAACAGTTCGCCGAAGGCTCCACCGTCCTGGTTAGCGGCTTGTAGCCACAGTTCGCTGTCGGGAACACCTTGGTGGGCGCGGTCCACTGACTATCTATGTCCGGCACTGGGGAATCGATTCCCTAACGTGTCCGAGGCTCGGCCAGTTTGACATCATCGCCAGGACTACCGGCACGAGGGCGCGACCTCACTGTCGCCATGCTCCCACGAAGCCCCGAGAGGACGGGTACGCGTACAGGGGAGCCAACCTGCTACACGCAGTAGTTCCAGAAGCTGGCAGTGACGATGCGACCGGCCCGTACGGTTGCAGCCTTGGAACCCCACCAGCCCGTCACGCGGTACGACCCAGGAGAGACTGAGAACCGGTACTTGGCACCTGAGCGGACTGTCTCCGAGGCGACAAGGCTCGATCCCGAGTAGAGGCTGACCCTGACGTGAAGAACATCACCAGGCGGGAGTTCAAGTCCCTGACACGCGCTTGCGCATCATGGTCTCAGGGCCAATCTCCGACACATGCCCGCGCGCCGACAAGTGCCTGGGGTCGAGCCGATTCCGAGTAGGGACGCTCATGGGTCGACCCTGACGACGGTGCCGACGAACGGGCCGTTGCCGGTATCGAGTTCCCAGGAGAACTTCGCGACCCATACCTGCGACACCTGCGGCACCGTCATCTCCATCGCGAACGTTGCCGTCTCGCCAGCTTCGAGGCGACCGATGGCCTGACAGTTGAGTTCGTAGGACCACGTGTGGACCTGAACCCGTGAGCCGTTGACCAAGGTGAGGAACTCGGTGTAGCCGGGGCACGGCGAGAACGAAACGGCGCGCGAATCTGGGTTCGAAAGGACCACGGTGTAGTGGAGGACGTGACCGCCCTCGATGCGGGCCGGGAGTTCGACCCTCGCCTGCAGAGAGGCGCGGGTGCCAGGTGCTGGAACAAAGACACCAGGGACAGGAGGCGTGACCCCGAGCTGGCTCTCCCAGAAACCGTCCGTGTAGCCGCACAGCGGGAAGCTCTTGGTGGTGAAGGAACCCGCGTTGTTCGGCAAGCCGATGACCACGGCCCGATAGACGATGGGTGGCACCGTCGTCGTCGGGGCATTCAGGCACGCGTCCACTCCGGCGAGAAGGAATTCGCCTCTAGCTCCTGGGTGCAGGTCGGCCGCGGTCATGTTCCCGAAGTACGTGCCGTGCCAGGTCTTTACCCCGACCCGCTCACCCGACGCCGCAATGGCAGTCAAGGTCGGATAGCCAGAGAGGCGACAGGTCGTTTTCCCAGTGTTGGTCAGGTAAACGGTAACCACGTAGTTGCCGAGTCCGGCACCGCCGGGACCTACCCGCGAGCGTAGAAGTGACGCCGAGCACGGTGGCGCGGGAACAAGCGTCGCCGTGGTGGTGCTGGTGGTGGATGTCGTCGGCGGTGCCGGGGCTGGTATCCAGGAAACGGCTCCTGTGGCGAACCGGTGGTGAGGACGTGGTGCAGTCGAACTCGTACACCCGGCGACCACTAGTGCCATCATCACCATCGCGAGCGGGCCGAGCTTGCGCATCATGGTCCTAGAGCAAGCCCATTGACGGCCGCTCGCAGGCACTCGCAGTCGCCATTTCCGGTCTGGATGAAGCGAAAGATCCCCCGGCCGAACGGTGCCTCGTAGACGAAGTCCCCCTCGGGGTCCGAACCCACGGGCGGCTCAGACCAGACCCGCACGGCTCACACTCGTCGTTGCGGTTACAAGGGGGGCCTTCACGACTTGCCAGGAACGCCCTGCGTTTGTTGTGCGAAACAGCGTGCCGTTGTTTGGGCCTCCTAGAACGACCCAGGTGGTCCCGGTAGCAAAGCCAACGGCGAACAGACCCCTGTTTGCGAGGACGGACTTGAAACTGTGCCCGCCGTCGGTCGTGACCTCCAGGTTCCACAAGCCGGTGAACGAATCCAGGAGAACGGCCTTTTCGTCCGAGAGTGGGAACAGCGAAAGGTCAGGCAGTGGAGAAGACCCCGCGATTCCGAAGAACCGTCGCCCGCCATCTGTTGAGCGCACCGTCGCGCTGGAGTACAACCCATAGCAGGTGCCCCAGAGCGTCTGAACGGATGTCGCGGTGATCGCACAGGAAAACGCACCTCCGATCTGGTCAGACGGGAGACCTGACCAGACCCTCCCGTAGTCCCGCGACACGAGCAATCGCCCCCCTGGTCCACCGCCTTGAGGCGTCAACACCAACCAGACACTCGAACCGAAGGCCGAGAGGGAGACGTTCTGGCCCTCGCCTTTGGTCTCGACCAAGAAAAAATTCCTGGTCGTGGTCCAGTCGTTCTCGGCGACCGGCGATGAGACGAGGTCATAGGAAGAGAAGGTTGCACTGCGGCACTCGTAGGTCACCGCGTACGCGCGCCCGTCTGCCACCACGATTGGCGCGGCGAGAGCGCCACCGAGTTGAACGCGCTGCCAGGTCGTTCCGCCGTCACCGGTCCAGAAGAAACTGTCCTCGCCCGTTGGTCCACCGCTCGAGTACGCGTAGCCGTCTTCTCTGTTGGCAAATAGGAGGGAGCCTGTGGGGAGGCCACGGGGCGTGATGACAGCCTGCGTTCCAAAGAAACCAGCGCGAACTGGGGGAACTCCAACCCGGACAAAGCTCTCGCCCCCGTTCTCACTCTCGAACATCGCCAAGCATGTCCCGGACGAGCACGGGGAGTCCCCCAGCAGCCACAGATTGCCCTCCGCGCCGGTGACGGTCAGCCATGTGATGCGAGGGTGCGCTTCGGCATGCGCCACGAGGTGGATGACCTCAGTGGCCCGAATTGACCTCGGCGACTGGGACGCCATCGAACTCGTGCAGGCAGCGAGCGTCATGGTCGCGATCACGAGCACGACCAGCTTGCGCACGATGCTCACGTTCCCATGAGGCGACGACAATGACCATAGGTACCGCCATCGCTGCGAACGGGCGGGTTCGCGTGCATACAGCCTGCCGTCGGTAGCCGATTGCGGGTCAAGGTGTCGACGATGCGGCGCGCCAGGGGGCCAATGCCCATGATCTGCACGCCCAGGAACGGCACGTAGTAGTCGCCGTTCGGGCCGAGGTAGACCGGCACGCCGTCGAGGATGGCGGGCTTCTCACTTGCGTAGGCCGAAGGAACCTGGCGTAGGGGGAGAAGGCACACCTCTGTGCCTCTAGTACCAGCAGACCCCAAGCAGACGCCGCCGGAGGTTTCTGGTGTGGCGACAAGCATTATTGAACCGATGCCGCCCAGCTCTGTACTGATGAATACGGCTGACGGCGGAACCGACACCTGCGCAGCGCGGTAGGTGACTGGGACCCATCCGGTTGGCGTCACTCTCGGACTGGCCGCTCCGCCAAGCCCAAAGCCGTTCGTCGCCAGGAAGGTCGCCACTACGACTCCCCTACCTCGTTGGCGTAACGCTCCCGCCAAGCCTTGGGGTACAGCGCCAGAAGGTACGAGAAAACGCGACCTTTCATGACATCGCCCCCGCAACTGTGTCTAAGCCGAGGCCATCGGTCGGGATCGCCGTTATGCCCGCCACGACCTTGCCCCCCTTGACCAGTTTCACGGCCCGACCTGCAGAAACTCGTTGACCTTGATCGGCGTCACGGAGGCGACCTTGGCCGTGAACTTGGTGGGCAGCACTGGCCCGACCTGCAGAAACTCGTTGACCTTGATCGGCGTCACGGAGGTGACCTCGGCCTGCTTCGCGGAGATAACCACCGGCGATGGCGACGGGCGCGGTTGTCCTTGGAACACTCCGCCAATCAAGAGCGCGGATTCGAGAGTCAGGACCAGCGCTGCACAGCTCGACAGCACAACGACAAGACGACCCCTGTGCAACGAGCGGACCCGCTCGGCTAGAGCCGACCTTGTCAGTTCGAAGGTAATTCGCAGTCGCGTCGTCTCTCCCGCTGCAAGAAGCTCTGCCGACAGGTCCCCTACCTCTTTGCTGTAGCGCTCCCGCCAAGCCTTTGGGTAGAGCGCCACCAGTGAGCGAAACAGCCAACTGTTCATGACATCGCTCCTGCAACTCTGCCCAGCCCGAGTTCGGCGATGCGTGCGGACTCGCTGAGCCTTTCCCTCACCGCTTGCAGCCCCGAGGCGGTAATGCGATAGGGATGGCGTCGGTCCTCCGTGGGCAGAGCTTCCACGAGTCCCGCTTGTTCCAGCTTGGCGAGGCATCCGTACAACGTCCCCGGACCGAGCTTCACGCCTGCGAAAGCTTCGATGTCTTTGATGAGGCCATAGCCATGCTTTGGACCACCGGCCAGACTCGTGAGAACAAGGACGCTGCGGTCCGACGACCCGCGAATGCCTTCCACCGTCATCTGGACCACCCTTCGCTACGACTCTCCAATCATGATATATCGGAGAATGGAGTATTGCAACTAGAGACTCAGACCGAGGTTTCCCCTTCGGCCGCGAACGCGGCAACTGTCGCGACATCGCCGAGCTTGAGCGCCGTGACCCGCGAAACGCGTCACCTACTGGCAATCAGCCTGTCGAACGCCAACTCGAAGCGCGTGGCCTAATAGCGCACGCTGTGCGATGTCGCTACTGAGTCCAGACCTCCGTCATAGAGGCGCACTGCGTAAACAGCGTCTAGCCTGAACGTCCCAGCTCCCTCAGCCATCGCTTCAGCCTCCTGTTCGATCTGACGCGAGGGTACGTCGAGGCGGGGGCCTCAGGGCTGCTGTCGGGGCCACCGCCCACTACCGGCTGTGTGATCACCGTCGCGGCTGCATTCGGCGCTGCGGCAGGCACCGGTGACGTAGGGTGCCACAGTGAGGTACACGACATACGGCCCGTTGTCGAAACACGAGCAACGCCGCAAGCGGCTCCGGTACCGATTCCGTCCCCCGACTCCGCCTCGGCTGAACCTGTTCCAACGGACGCTCTGGCGAATCCAGCGATTCGCGCTTGGCGATAATCGCCACAGGAAGGCCCGTCGGTCAACGGAGTGACCAACGCCTCGGCTCGCTCGTCGAGGGCCCGGGCCATGTCGGGATCACTCGTACGCGGAGAGATCGAGACGATCGCGTGTGCGGTTGCGGTCGTGCGGCCCTGGGCTCGATATGCGGTCGTCGCGTAAGCGAGCTCGACGTGCTGGGCGACATGATCGGTAGGAAGCACGACCTCACCGCCACCGCGCGCACGGCACAACGCCATGCTCCCGTCGGTATCAGTAGCGGTGACGACCTAGTGATCCCCGTTCTTGACCCATGTTTTTGCCAGTTGTGACGCGCCGGTTGTTCTGGCGGGTCACCACCTCATCGCCGACTCCTGCCACCTGTCCGTCGGCTATCTGCAGCCCGTCGTCGGCAACGGTTCCTTCCCTCACCCGATCTGCTCTCGTCCGGCAGTTGAGCACGGTCACGGTGGCCGAGTCTCCAGCGATCATCAGGACTGACCCTCAATCGACCGGGAACTCGGTAACCGGCCCCAGGCGCTGGCGCAGGTCTACGAGAGCTTCATCACCGAGCAGCCGGGAAGCGTACCTACGTCGTGGCCTTGCCGTAGATGATGCCGACGAACGCCGGGGTTGTCGTTTCGTGCTTGTAGTCCGCGGAAAAGCCGCCACGCACACGGCTGAACGTGCCGGCGAACTTGCCGCCGAACAACTGGAAGATCGGGAACTCTTTGTTGGCCGGTGGCCTATAGCCGCCTACCAGGACAGGAACGAGGGCCCCGCCGGCGTTGACCGCCCCGTCGCCGTTGCAGCACGGGTTAGCGATCTGGAACTGGCCGAAACGGGTGGGACCAGCGATCTGGGTCACGATGGCGCCCCCGGACTGATTGGTGAACGCCGATCCTTCCTGGAGCAACCAAGCGGCCCCGGGGGCGATAGTCACTGTACCGGCATTGACGTCCGAGCCACCCCCCGACTCGTTCATCGTCCCGCTGGTCACGGCAACCTTGCCGGACCGGTTGTTTGTCAGCCCGATCTGCCAGCTGACTGTCCACGCCGAGCCATGCACCTCGGCTAGGACGGCGCCGTTGTTGCGCAAAGTGCCATCGTTGATAACGGCAGCGCCTCCCCCGGTCTTGGACCCTTGGGCGTCGAGCACGATTGTCCCGTCGTTGACAACAGTGGTGCCGCCCAGCCCGAGGGTCGTGCTGTTGTAGTTCTCGCCCTGGTAGCCGTAAACCTCACCCACGACGGTGATCGTCTGGCCATGGGGGACCGTCCCGACAAGCTCGGCGCTGCTCGAGTTCACGAGAAAACTGGCCGCCCCGGCGTGGTCCACCAGCTTGCTGGCGTCCTGCAGGACCACCGGGTTACCCGTCACCGGTCCGCCAAGCTGGGCCCAGGTCCCCTGCTGGGACGAGATCGCACCGCCGTTTAGGACCGTCCCCGAGTTGGTGAAGACCCCGTTGGCGTAGCCGCTCCCGGGTGCTTGGAAGGCGAGGTCCATCGAAGCCCCGTGCGCCACCGTCCATGTGCCGTCGTTGGTGACCGAGTTGACATCTAGCAGGCCCGACTGGTCGGTCACCGAGGCTTTGGGCTCATTGGTCAAGGAGCTGTAGAACTGCGTGTAGTTGGCCGCTTTGTTATTGGCGTCCTGGACCATCATCGTGACAGCGCCATAGTTGGTGAACGGGCCGCCACTGACCACTGCGTCCCCCCCATAAGGAAGGCCCTTGGCCTTCTCCCCGCCGTCGGTCGAGCTCAGGACCAACCGGCCATGGGCGGTGATCAGGCTCGGCGCCGTCGTGCTCAAGCCCGTCGTGTTGACCTGCTCGTTGCTGTTGTTGGGGCTGCTCTGCCCGAGGACGACCAGGGTCTGCTTCCCGGGCCCGCTAGCAGCGCCGAGGGTGAGTGACGTGATGGCGGCAAACTGGTGGTTGGGGTCGGCGGTACCTATGGACCACGGGGCCAGCGTCACGGTGTAGGTGCCCGGGACCGTGATGCAGGCGGGGACAGGCCCCGCTTCACCGGGGACCCCGGCGGTCCAGTTGCCGGCGACCGACCACAGCCCGCTGGCCGGAGCCTTCCAACTGTCCGTGCACGCAGGTGAGGCCAACTTGGGCGAGCCCATGGCGGCTGCAGAGGGTACGAAGAGGGTGCCCAGGCTCAGGGCAGCTGTCAACAGAAGTCGGGAACGGATCATCCTTGTCCTTTCGAGAGGGCGGGACGGCAGCTGAGGCACGCCGAACATTTCGTGTGGCAGCACCCTACAAGGATCGAGCGCTCCAACCGGCCCCCTACCCACCGGCGCCAGGAGATCACCGAGGCGGAATGTTGGCGGGACGGCCAAGGGCCAGCCGTTCCGCCGGAGCCATCTGCGCCGGGCCCTCGTAAGACAGGAGGGTCTGTCGCGCGGGACTCGGCAAGCCGACCCCAGCCAGCACCTAGAATTGTGAACGTCGGTGCGCAACGAACCACTGCAACGGAACCGAAGGCTCCGAGCTTGACCATGTTGCGCTCGCACAAGTCCGAGATCCTTCGGGTGGCGAAAGCCCACGGCGCATCGAATATCCGGGTATTTGGCTCGGTTGCTAGAGGGACGGCAACACCTACGAGCGACTTGGACCTGCTGGTCGACTTCCAATTTGGGCGCACACTCGTCGACCATGTGCGTCTCTGGTCTGGCGAGATCTCGAGGCACTGCTTGGCACCGGCGTCGACGTCATCAGCGCTGGAGGTCTTACCGAGCGCGACGACGACATCAGAGCTGACGCGCCAGCGCTGTGAGCACGAAGGTTGCCTATGGCTAGTCCGTCGATCGGTTGGCCTGTGGGCGCCTTGGAACTCGCCGAACGGGTTCACTCGCGCGAGTGTCCCCGGCCGGGCTGGCGAGCTGGCGCTCAAGAGCCGTGAAAGCTTCGATGATCTCCGAGGCCTCGAAGGCCCGGTTACGACGACCGACTGTGACTTGCTTGAGGATGCCGGCTCCGACAAGCCGATTTATGGCTTCGTTGGTGTGAACAAAGCTGCGGCCAATCAGGTCCGCCGCGCTATTGACTGTCACGACAGGTGCGCCGATAAGCAGTCGAAGAAGGAGGTCGGCAGCAGATCGAGCGCGGACCCTGCCGAGGCGCTCCCGCCACTTAGCTTCGATCGAAGGGGAAGCGAGATCTCTTCAGAAAGCTGCAGTCTCAAAGGTGTCACCCTGTAGACGTCGAGGTTGTCACCGTCCATGGCAAAGGCCCACCTGCCCTCAGGGCCGAAGGCGACTCCAAAGGGGGACGCCTGCGTCGTTACAAACTGTGTCGTGACGGCTGGAACAGCCGAAGCGGCTGCCGTAGCGGTGTAACAGGTTGGAACAGGTACCGAGCGAGCAGCAGATCGCCCCGGCTGAAAAGGAGTGTTGACTCCGATGCCGACTGCACTGACAACAGCGAGAAGCGTCATGACGACGCCCGTGAACGAAGATCATCGCGCCGGGCGAGGATCGAATCAGCGCGAGCCTTCGCTCTCTCGGGAGTTCCGAAGTCCGTTCGAGCCGCCGCAGCCAGACTGAGCGACAGCGCGGAAAACGAACGCGACAGTCCTGAGGCCGTGCACGAAGAGGCAAGCCAGCGAGTCAGGCCCTCTCGTCGCTTCGGCGCGTGATCCGTAGTGGGCGTGGGTCGTGCAGGGGAGTGATGCCAGTCACGAGGTATGGCGGTGGTTCGGCCCACGAGCTGCCCGTGGTCTTGCCGTAGCGAGACACCCAGCTGTCGTAGCCGACGGCATCTGGACGCGGGCGTACCGGTATCCCGAGCACCTCCAATACTGCCGGCGGTGCGGTCATGGCATCAAAAGAAGGAAATGGGCGGGTCAGGTGGTGTATAGAACCGTCTATCTCATAGCTGTACACGAGCACCGCCTGGCCGACCCCGGGATGCGGTGTGACCGAGATGAGTGGGTGGATCCCCCCGCCGTACGCTTTGATCTCCTCGGGCGTTGCTTTGAAGCAGTCCCAATCCGCTGGGGGCAGGCGGCGTGGCTCTTCTGGCACACGGTGGCGGTACTCCTCCTGAGTCTGCAGGCTTCGGTTGGTTGTCGACCTGTCCGAATCCCTGGTACAGGGACACGAAGGCTTCCTGTGCAAGGTCCTCGGCCACGGCCGACGTGCGGACAAGCAACCAAGCGAATCGAACCGCCTGGGTGAACTCATGCTCGTAGAAGGCGACGAAGTCGGGGCCAGTGGCCCGCGGTGGATCGCTCTCCGGCACGATCGTTGCCCTGTCGCTCACAGTCATACGTATCCCGAGAGCCTCCTTCGGTTGCAACGACGAAGTCAGTGCCTACCGGCTCGAGCGCTACAGCGCAGCGCCGTTCCAGCAAACTGACTGACTTGGAACTCAGGCGCGACGCCGGACAAGTCGAACGGTCGCGAACGCCAGAAGTACTGCAATGCCGATCAGGATCGCCGCAGCAAAGGTCTGAAAGATCCAGAAGCGGCTCGCCGGTTGGTAGCTCACCCAGTAGATGTAGTGGTGGACCGACAGCCAACGGGACGGGCCGACTTTTCCGGTGGCCGGCCCGCCGTACATACGACCTATGACGTTGTACGCGGCCGCAACACTGAGGCGCTTCCCGTCCGGGCCGGTGAACCAAGCTCGCACGAGCCAACTGCCCACGGGCCCGTTGAACAGTGACCCCGGCTGGTTGAGCTGCCCGATGTTCAACCCCATCGGCATGATCCGGGTCGTGGCGAGGGCTCCAAAGGCCTCCAACTGGTGGACCAGCCAAACGAACGACACGACGAGCAGTCCCCCGACGGTTGCAGCGGTGACAGCCATGGCAGCAACCGTCCGGCCAATCAACGCCCCGAGAAACGTGCCGAGGGCGAGGGCGAACAGTGTCCAGGCGACGAGCATCGGGCCAGTCGTGTCGAAGAGACCGGACTGCCATTGGCTCTCGATCCCGATGATCTCGAAGGGATGAGCGAACCAGTTGAGAAGAAGGCCGAGTACGCAGGTCGCCACGGTGACGAACAGGGCAAGGAGCACCAACGTGGTCACGACGGCGCGGGAACGGCCGACGCCCTGGGTCCAGGTGAAGCGGAAAGTCCCGGACTCGAGCTCACGCGACAACAGCGGCGCCCCGACGAAGACTCCGATCACGACCGGAACCACATGCAGGGCGATGACCATGGCGGAGAACAGGTCGGTGTTGTTCGCGAACCAGTTCTCGAAAGTCCCGCACGGTGTGTGAAAGCGGTTCTGGACACACCCGTTGGCGACGAAACTGGCATATGTCGCGTGCGTGCTGGCCTGCCCGGCGACGATCGCGACGGCGCACGCGACGAAGACCACGAGCAGGCCGATCAGCGTCGACCGGCGTTGCAGCCAGGTGACACGTGCCATCGCCTTCCAGGGGACCGGGTGCTCGCGCCGGTGCGCACTCACGGGTGCAACGGTCAGCGTCGTCATCGCGCCACCTCGCTCACTTCGAGCTCGTCGGGCGCGAGCGGACCGGGCAGCATCGACGCGGACGGGTCACGCAGGTAGGCGAGGACGAGCTCTTCGAGTGAGACGTCGTCGGACTCCCAGCCGTTCGGAGGCCGCGACTCGCCTGTCGTGCGAACGAGGATCTCGGCACGCCGGGTCGCTTTCCGTGTCTGCACGACTGTGAACTGCTCGCCCACGAGATCGGACTCCTCCGCCGGTCCGCTCAGCACCGCGTGAGAGGTGAGGAGATCGTCTATGTCTCCCACCATCTGCACACGGCCGTTGGCGAGCACGATCAGGTAGTCGGCGAACCGCTCGAGCTCGGAGACAACGTGGGAGGAGAAGATCACCGAGAAGCCACTGGCCGCGACTGCGGCCATGACAAGCGCCATGAAGTCGTGGCGCGCGAGCGGGTCGAGCCGTGCAAGCGGCTCGTCTAACACGAGAAGGTCGGGACCGCGCGCGAGCGCCAAGGTCAAAGCGAGCTGGGCCTGCTGGCCACCGGACAGCTTGCCGACCTTGCGGTCCGGCGGGATCTCCAGTCCGCGCAACCGCTCTTCGGCTTGAGCTTGGTCAAAGTGCGAGTTCAAATTGCGGGCCACCGCCACCATGGACCGGACAGACAGGTACTTGTGCAGCGGTGCGTCCTGGGCGACGAAGGCGACACGCTCGAGAGCCTCGAGTGAGCCGGCGCCAAGGTCTCCGAGCACCGTGATGCTCCCGTTCGTCGCAGTGCACAGCCCGACGGCGCAATGCAGCAACGTTGTCTTGCCGGCCCCGTTCGGTCCTACGAGGGCGACGATGCGACCCGCGGGCACAGCGAGATTGCAGTCACGAAGGGCCCAGGTCCTCCGATAGCGCTTTGCGAGCCCTGAAGTCTCGACGACGTTCATGCCGCCCCCACCCGCCGCTGCCGTCCCTCGCGACGGGCAGAACGACTCTCGACGGGGCGGTCACGAAAATCCCGCAACGCTGCCATGAAGAGCGCAATGGTCCCCTGCTCGTCGAGGCCTGCGGCAGCGGCATCCTTCAGCCAGCCGGAGGCGAGGCTGCGCCGGAGAGATGTCAGCTGTTCCAGGCCCACCGTCTCTGGAGACGCCGCTATGAAGGTGCCTTGTCCTGGGCGTCCAATGGTCAGCCCCTTCTGCTCGAGATCGCGGTAGGCCTTGAGCACGGTGTTGGGGTTGATCGAGAGCGAGGCGACGACGTCCTTCACCCGTGGCAGCTGGTCCCCATGGGCCAGGTAGCCGAGGCGAAGGGCGTGCTCGACCTGATGGACGAGCTGAAGGTAGGTCGGGACGCCAGAGTGTGGCTCGAGGCGGAACACCATCGACGGGACCGGCGCCTCAGGGTCGCATACCTCTTTATCTATCGTCATAGGTAAAGGATATCCTGTCGTCTCCGTCACGTCTACCGGCCGAGCTCGCCTTGTCACCAAGATGCCAGTCTCTCTGGACTGCGTAGAACTCAATCGGTCGGCTGTTGCAATTCCGGGTCGCCAGGCGTCTTTACTTACATGAGGAGTGCCGACGGAGGAGACAACCGTGGCGGAGTCGGACGCTGGCGCAATGCCCGCTGTTTTGCCAGGGTAGGGCAAATCGGCACCAGTTGTCTGGGCAGTGCGGTGAGGATTGTTCCGTACCTCAGCGTGCGGTTGGAAGTCCCGCGAGTGCCGCCGACAGTGCTACTGAGGCGATCATTTCCCCAGCGGCATCGCTGCCAGAATGGGCTGGCGCCGGGGCGCTCGATTCGCAACCTTTACCCGGCGCACCGAGGTATCAGCACATGGCGAGGCTCGCCTCAGTAGTTGCAACGATCACTTTCCTCGTGCCCATCGCCGCGACGGTGGGCGCCACTCCACCGCCGCCGACGCTGGACATCACGTCCCACGCCACGAGCTGGCTGCCGGCACCGCCTGAGGCCCTCAACTGGGGCCCAGGGCCGGACGAGCACGGCCTGGTGTTCACCCAAGGCGGTACCGGGTTCCTGGTTTCGAGCCAGTCCCTCGTCCCGACGGGTGCAGGGTCGGTTGCCGAAGTACAGCGCACCTGGGACCGGGGCAAGAGCTGGACGACCGTCTGGCGCCAGAGCAGGGCCTCGCTCTCGTGGGTGGGGGCCGTTGGCAGTGAGGTGATCGCCGCCGGGATCTCACTAGTGGTGGGCCGACCCTTCTTGATAGAGAGCAGCGACGGCGGTGCCACCTGGCAGACGGTTCAGGTCGCCCTCAGCCCGGACTTGGTCCCCGGGGTGGAGAACTCCGATGTGCAGCAGGCGCTTTGGTCGCTGTGGGCTTTTGACCAGTTTGACTTCGTCACGCCCAGCCTCGGGTTCGCGATGCCGGATTCGATGACGGGCCAGGCGGCATTCATGACCCCTGGGCCACTTGCTCTGCTCCGCACGACTGATGGCGGGAGGAAGTGGTCGCGGGTGGCCCTACCCGGCGGGGCGCCCACAGGCGGCTTGGCCTTTGTGGGCGACGGCCATGGTTTTGCGACCGGCTCCAGCTCCAAGTGCTTTGGCCAGATCTGGCAGACGAGCGATTCAGGTCTCAGATGGTCAGCCGTGCCGGGAACCTGCGTCGACGACTGGCTCGACGCTCTGTCGTTCCCAACTCCGAGCGAGGGTTACGCGGGCGGTGGTGACTGGGCGAAGTACACCAATACCGGCCGGCAGCAGCTCGACTTGTTCCGCACGACCGACGGTGGCCAGCACTGGGCAAAGGTGTACCAATCCGCAGGGCCGCCGGGCCCGGCGCTCGACTACAACCCCTTCGGCGAGGTGGACTTCGTCACCTTGGAGAAGGGTTTTGCCCTTGACGGCGGCCAGACGGCAGGCGCCGGCGGCCCTATCGGCGGGCACCTGTGGGTCACGACCGACGGAGGCAGCCATTGGTCCGAGCAAGAGGTTGCGGGTCTCCGTCTCGTGGTGGCCGGCAGTCACGACGTGTGGTTGATGGACGGCGGGCCGGCTGCTGGTGGCGACGTCATCCTCCGCTCAGAGGACGGAGGCCGCACATGGTCAGAGGTGGGCAACCCCGCGCGGACCGCTGTATTGAATGTCGCGGGCAGCGGGCGCGAACTGTGGGTGAACACCGAGGCAGGTGAGTACATAAGCCATGACGGCGGGCACACCTGGTACCGGGCGCCTGCGGCGATGGGACGGGTATCGCTGACCTCGAATTACGGCTCTTCGCTGACCTTTGGCCCGGGCGGTTTGGCGGTCATCCTCAATGGTGACGATGACTTCTGGGTGAGCGACGACGGAGGGCGGACGGGCAGGGCCGTCAAAGTGCCGGCCCTCGCTCACATCGGCATAGTCGCCGTTGCCTTCGCCAACGAGCGCGACGGCTTGGTCGTCGGCTCGGGCCAGTGCGGCTCGGACGAGGTGCTCGCCACTAGAGACGGTGGTACGTCGTGGCACAAGGTGGGCCAAACAGGCGTGCTGCCCATCTCGTTCGCTTTCGACGGACCGCTCGCTGTCGCCGCTGGGTGCCCGGGCAACGCCATCTCGGCCAGCTACGACCAGGGGCGCACCTGGTACGACTTGCCCCTCGGCAGCGAGCTGTCTACGTCAGTCGTGTCGGTGTCCGTAGCTGGCGATTCCGTCGCAGTCCTGTGCTACGTCATACCGAGCGGGCGCGAGTACATGCTCTTCAGTGCCAATGGGGGACGGCAGTGGGCCCAGTTGAGCTTCAGCGGCCCGGGCGCCAAGACGGTACCAGGGACCCTGGTCCTCACGAGTCCGCGATCTGTATGGGCCTATGGCCCTCCCGGGATCCTGTGGCATTCCACGAACGCCGGCCGCACCTGGTCCGCAGTCCGCCTCCTCCTACCCTTGGTGCCCTGATCCTTAGTGACGGTGGTCGGAGACCGGGTGAGGCTACCAACGAGATTCGAACCCGTGTCTCCACCTTGAGCGGGTGGCTGGATCACCGCTCTGGGACTCTGAGCAGCGCTTTCGGTGCACGGGCGGGACCCGTTGCAGCTCCGGCGGACGCCTGCAGCGGAAAGTCGGTTGGCGGAATGTTGGCGAAACGCCGCACGTTCGGGTTGCCACAGCGACGAGATCGGGCGGGAAGCGCAAGCTTGCATCACTCCTGACGCCGGTATTGCGTCGCGCCAGCGCCAGGAAAACGAGCACCTCGGCTGCCTACGCCGTCAGAGGCTGCTCCATTCATAGCGGGAGGCGATCGATACGGCGGTCGTGAACTGCGTACAGGAACGGCCCCGGTACGGCGCACGCCAAAGCGATGCGCTCCAGATTGAAGAGGAAACGGCTGGCCATTGCTGCCGCATCGAGGTCCTGGCGCGACATGCAGAAGCATCTCACGTTGAATCTCGTGATCACCAGCTTCTCAGCCGTGTTGTAGCGAACGCGGGCATCCTTCATGAACACCGCCTCGCCTCGCAGTCCCGCGTCCTCCAACCAGCGTTCGTCGGTGACTTTCTCGTCCTGAGGAATCCCATACCGCTCTGCAAGCGTGATCAGTCGGAGCCCGGCCTCCCGCAGGATCCCCGGTACCGCGATCCGACCAAGACTGCGGTCGACAAAGACGTCAGGCAGCCCGGCGGGATGCGGCACGCAGTACGTCCTCTATCTCGGGCTCGGGGATCCCGAACTCCTGAGAGATTGCGTGGATGTCATCGCCGCTCCAGAAGCGGTCGAGGACGTCACTGACACGAGCGCCACCACGAGCGAAGATTGGCTGACCGAAGGCGCGCTCGGGGTCGGCAACGACCTCCGCTCGCTCGTACGGTGGCAGCCTGATCAGCCGCGCATATCCGTCGCCGTCGTCGTACGCGATGCGGTGCAGATACGCCTCGATGATCTCCGAAAAGACACGTTGGCCACTGCGGACGACCACGAGCTCTCGAATGGCATCGCCCTCGTTGTCCGGTAATTGTGCGGCATAGTCGAACAGCAGCTCAGCACCATCGGTGTACAGCCGTCTCGAGGCGAGAGCATGCTCGATGCCCATGTCGTTCGCAAGAACCGCCAATGCAGGCCGGACTCGCTGCAGCGAGACACCCGAGCGCCGGACGGCGGCGAGCACCATCCCCTCGGCCAAACCGACGAACGGGATGCTTGGACCCTGTGCGCTCGGAAATGCGGTCACGACAGCGTCGCCTCGGTGCTCCTGGCGTCCCGGGGGCCGCCGTACGTAGCCGAAGGCCCAGGTCGACAACGTCGTGGCGGGAACATCGAGTGCTCGAGCTGCCTCGGCGATCGTGTACATCGGTAGATCAAACTTGATGTCGCGTCTGCGCGTCTTCACCACCTCCGACCTCAATCATGCTCCATGTGTCCGCGTTCGAGTGGACACTGGGATACCTCCGACTAGTCGTGGCCCTGGACTCGTCAATCGAGGTCGAGGTCCTCGCCGCCGCACCCGAAACTGAGTCCCCGCTCCGGCGGTCCTGACACGGTCGGTTGTCGGCTTGCCAGGCATCCGCGACATCAGTGACCGACGGCCCAGGGCGAGCCGTCTACTGTTGATCGGGATGGCGCCCCGACTCGACCTCGGCGATCAGCTCGGCGCGGCGCCCTTCAGCCTTCTCCGCGCTCGCTCGATAATTGAGAGCGCGGACGGTCTCGTGAGAGATTCCCGCCGTCCGTAAGCCAGTCGAAGCCGTTGGCAACTACCAACCGCGACGATCCCTCCTTGAAGCGTTTGTGACCTTGCACCGCCAGGTGTGTTGGCGAGATGGTTGACGGAGATCAAATACTCCCAAGCATCGTTTCTCAGACATGCCCGTTGACCTGGCCTTTCAAGAACGGGTCGAGCAGCCCCAACGGGATTCGAACCCGTGTCTCCACCTTGAGAGAGTGGCTTGATTACCGCCAAGGGACGCCGAGCTGGGTTTTCGGTTGCTCCTAGAGCTCCCGTTTCAGCGCCTGCGGACGCCTGCGGCTGAAAGTCGGTTGGCGAAATGTTGGCGGGAGGGCAAGGGCAGCCGTTCCGCCGGAGCCATCTGCGCCGGGCCCTCGTAGGACAGAAGGGTCCGTCACTCAGGACTCGGCAAGCCGGCCCCAGTCAGCACCTAGAATTGTGAGCATGGGTGCGCAGCGGGCCACTGCAACGGAGCCGAAGGCTCCGAGCTTGACCATGTTGCGCTCGCACAAGTCCGACATCCTTCGGGTGGCAAAAGCCCACGGCGCGTCGAATGTCCGGGTATTCGGCTCGGTTGCCAGAGGGACGGCAACACCTACGAGCGACGTGGACCTGCTGGTCGACTTCCAATCTGGACGCACACTCGTCGACCATGTGCGTCTCTGGCGGGACCTCGAGGCACTGCTCGGCACCGGCGTCGACGTCGTCAGCGCTGGGGGTCTCACCGAACGCGACGACGACATCAGAGCTGACGCACTAGCGCTGTGAGCCAACCGAACGCTCGCCGCGGCATCGACAAGACCGTCGCTGACCTACTCGACGCGGCCGCCGCAGCAGCCGAGATCGTGGCTCGCGGCCGGGATGCTTGGGATGACGATCGACTCCTGAGGCTCGCCGGCGAAGCCGTCATCAGTCGGATCGGGGACGCCGCCAGCAAGTTGCCCGACAGCGTTCAAGCGTCGATGCCAAGTATTCCCTGGGTTGAGATCCGGGCTAATCGCGTCCTCGTCGCCCACACATACCACCGCATCGACTACGGGATCCTCTGGGAGACGCTGAGAGGGGACGTGCCGAGACTGGCCACCGAATTGGGAAACTGGTGGCAGCAAGAGCGCTCCCTCGGCCACGATCGGGAGCAATCCGTCGAGCGGGATTCGGGGCCGGACATCGGCCTTTGAGTTTGCCGTGAGTGCCCGCACCACACCTGAGGATGGATTGAGCAGCCCCAACGGGATTCGAACCCGTGTCTCCACCTTGAGAGGGTGGCTGGATCACCGCTGAACGGCGCCGAACTGGGCTTTCGGTGCACTGCGACACCGCCCTGCGGCGCCTGCGGTCCCCTGCTGCGCAAAGTCGGTTGGCGAAGTGTTGGCGGTACAGACGTCAAGTAGTGGCACCGGGGAGACCGTTCCCGAAACGAGCTCCTCCGTAGCACGACGTGCTACACTGGCAGCGTGGCAAGAGAAATCTCCCAGCGAGAACTGCGCAACGAGAGCGGTGAGATCATGCGTCGCCTAGACAAGGGTGAGACGTTTGTCGTGACTCGAAACGGAACCCCAGTCGGAGAGCTCGCCCCCTTGAGGAGGCATCGATTTGTGAGTGCGGAGGCGGCGCGCGCCCTGTTCCAGGGTGCACCTGCGGTCGACCTCGCCAAGCTTCGTGCCGATCTTGATGAAGTCGCTTCGCAGAGCGCTAGCCCCCGTGCCTGACGCGCGCCCTTCCCGTGGTCTCCTCGACACCTCGGTCGTCGTGGAACTCGAGCAGATTGAAGTGACCTCGCTCCCGATCGAAGTTGCCATCAGCGCCATCACGATGGCCGAACTGGCGGCCGGACCCCACGCCACCTCCGACGCCGAGGAGCGAGCGCGGCGACAAGATCGGCTTCAGCGTGCCGAAGCGGCTTTCCACCCCCTCCCTTTCGATGGTGAGGCGGCCCGCGCGTACGGGCGGATCTATGCAGCCGTCGTCGCGAAAGGGCGCAAGGCCCGCGGTGCTCGCGCTGTAGACCTCCTGATCGCGGCAACGGCCTGCGCCGCCGGGTTGCCTCTGTACACACGGAACCCCGATGACTTTCGGGGTCTCGAGAAACTCGTCGACATCGTCAGCGTGTAGATCTCGCGGGCGAACCCCTGGCGCGGACCGCGCTCTCGATGGATGGCAGCCCCAACGGGATTCGAACCCGTGTCTCCACCTTGAGAGGGTGGTGTCCTAGGCCTCTAGACGATGGGGCCGTGCGTGGCGAAATCCTCTAGCAGTGACTCGCGTCGCAGGGCTCCGACTGGCGTCGCGGCCAGCGAAGCTTGATCATGTTAGTCGTCGGAGTGCACTCCGACGGTGAGCGGTTCGCCGAGCGAAGTCGTAGCGGACACGAACAACCCGCTGGGCGAGGTTGAGGCAAGCACGAGCGATCCGCTGAAAGAAGTTTCCGCGCACGCCGAATGCCGGAGGGTGCAGACTGGCGACATGGATCGCTCAACCGCCTTGGATTCGCTCGACCTGGAGTCCAGCCGCTTTCTCATGGCCGTCTCCAACGGTGCGGCGACACTGGACACTCCGTTGCCCACGTGTCCAGGCTGGGATGTGGCAGAGCTGGTGAACCATCTTGGAGTCATCTACAGCCGGGTTGGCCTTGTCGTCTCCGGCCGGCGAACCAGGGCGCCGGACCGTAGCGAGCTCTCGACCGCACCCGACGGCGAAGCGCGACTCGGTTGGTTCGCGGAGCAGCGGACGGCCGTGTTCGCCGCCCTCGAGACCGCCGACGAAGACACCCAGGTGTGGAACTGGACCGTGAACAGTCCGGGCCCGATGAGTTTCTGGTCCCGTCGCCTGGCGCACGAGACGCTCATCCACCGCGTCGACGTCGAATTGGCGCAAGGCTCTGAGCCAGCTCATGCCTACCCCGAAGTGGCGATCGATACAGTCACGGAGTTCTTCGAGCTCTTCTACCCCAGATTCGAGACCGAGATTCTCGCGGCCGGGCTCGGCGGCTCCATGCACCTTCACGCCACTGACGTCCCCGGCGCGGAATGGACAGTGGACCCACGAGCCGGCGGCTCCTCGATCACCCGTGAGCACGTGATGGCCGGTGTGGCTCTCCGGGGTAGCGCCTTCGAGTTGGCATGCTGGACCTGGGGCCGCCTACCGACTGAGCGACTAGAGATTCTCGGCGATGGACGGATCGCAGACCGTTTCCAGGAGGTTGTCCGCGTCTGAGGTCTGCCGGTCGCGAAACGAGCGGCCTTCCGGCCGCTCGCAGCTCGGGGGGGAGGACTCGAACCCCCAATTACAGGGCCAGAACCTGCCGTGTTGCCGATTACACCACCCCCGAATGGGCGGCGTCATCGTAACAGGCGCGGCCCCCGAGCCCGCGGGAAGCCGAGGCAAGCCGAGGGCAACTTCGCACTCCTACACGACGAGCCAACCGAAAGCCGCCACTCGCGCCGACAAGGGCGGTTAGGCGCCCGGGGTCTCGGGCCTAGACGCTGCCAGTCGCTCGATCGCGGCATCAAGGCGCTCCAGCGAGCGGGCGCGCCCCAGTACTTCGAGCGACTCGAACAACGGCAGGCCAACGCCACGCCCGAGCACAGCCGCCCGAATCGGTGCCTGCACCTTGCCGAGTTTGCGTCCCCGCCTCTCGCCGAGCTCGGAGATCTCGGCCTTGAGCGACGCCGCCTCAAAGGCGCAACTCTCGAGCCGTTCGCGGGCCTCCGCGAGAATTGAGCCAGCGTCCGGATCGCGGGAGATTGCCTTCTCGAACGACTCGTCCTCGACTGCAAAATCGGACGCGAAGAGGAACTCGACGAGACTTGCCGCCTCCGACAAAGTGGCCGCCCGTTCTTGGACCACCGAGGCGAGCTTCGCGAACTCTGCCGACGCGAAATCGGCCGCTACCTGCGCCGGCGCATCTTCTGCTGCCCACTGGCGGCAGCGCTCGACAAAGCTCTCGACCGCAAGCTCGCGCAGGTACACGCCGTTGAAATGGAGCAGCTTCGTCTCGTCGAAAAAGGCGGGTGAGTGGTTGACGTTGCCGAGGTCGAACTCTGCGACGAGGTCTCCGAGACTGAAGAACTCGCGCCCATCACCCGGGCTCCATCCCAGCAGTGCAAGGTAATTCACCATCGCCTCGGGCAGGAAGCCTTGCGCCCTGTAGTCCTCGATAGCGACGCGGTCGCGTCGTTTCGATATCTTCTGCCGCTTCTCGTTCACGAGTACCGGCAGGTGGGCGTAGGTGGGCAGTGGGAGCGCGCCCGTCCCGAGCGCTGCCCAGAGGAGCACCGCCTTGGGTGTCGTCGGGAGATGCTCCTCCGCCCGGATGACGTGGCTGATCCGCATCTCCCTGTCGTCGACGACACCGGCGAGGACGAAAAGCGGGTTGCCGTTCGACTTCGCGACCACGAAGTCGTCGATCGTCGAATTCGCAAAGCGGACTTCACCACGAATCACGTCGTCCACGACCGTCACGCCCTCGCGGGGAACCTTGAACCGCAAAGCGCGCCCCAGCTGACGCTCGAGGCCCCGGTCACGGCAGAAACTGTCGTAACCGGGCGTCGCGTTGGCCTTCGTCCTCTCGAGTACCACCTCGCGCGTGCAGTCGCAGGCGTACAGGTAGCCGTTCGACCAGAGGTCATCGAGCGCCGCCTGGTAGTGCTCGCCGCGCTGAGACTGACGGTAAGGGCCCTCGTCCCAGTCGATCCCTAGCCATGTCAGCGTGGAACCGATCCCGCCGACCCACTCTTCTTTGTTGCGCTCAGCGTCAGTGTCCTCGATCCGGAGAACGAACACGCCGTTGTGGCGCCTCGCGAAACACCAGTTGTAGAGCGCAGTGCGGGCGCCCCCGACATGAAAGTAACCGGTTGGGGATGGCGCGATCCGAACGCGGACCGGCCGCGCTCCGGTCGGCTCTCCGATCACCTCACTGGCCACCCGAGCGAGGTTACCGCTGCCTGCGCGGGCGGCCATCCGAGTCCCGACCGGGAGCGGTCCCACCGACGCCGGGAACTAGAAGTTGGTGAGTGTGGGAGGTGAACCTACGTCTCACTGCCCGCCACAAGTCAGCGACCGCGTTTAGACCGGGACCGTCCGCGTTTGCTAGACCGAACCCATGCGATTGGGAATACCGAGCGAGACCACGCCCGGCGAGCGTCGGGTCGCGCTCGTCCCCAGCGTCGTCCCAAGGATCACGGCCCTAGGCGCGGATGTCGCGATGCAGACCGGTGCCGGCGCCTCGTCACTGCTTGCCGACGAGGCCTACACCGCCGCGGGGGTCACCCTTGTGGACGCAGCGACGCTGTTCGCCACGTCGGGCTTCATCTGCAAGGTGCAGCCGTTGAGCTTGGAAGAGGTCGGCCTTTTGCGCGAGGGCTCCGGCGTGGTGAGCTACCTCCAACCCACGGCAAACCTCGACCTCGTCCGTGCCCTTGTGGATCGCCGGATCTCCGCGTTCAGCCTGGACCTGCTGCCTCGAATCACCCGGGCGCAGTCGATGGACGTGCTCTCGTCCCAGGCGCTGGTCTCGGGCTATCGCGCAGTGCTGCTGGCAGCTGAGCAGCTGCCGAAGTTCTTCCCCCTCTACATGACCGCAGCCGGCACGGTGCCGCCCGCCAAGGTGCTCGTGCTCGGTGCCGGCGTCGCCGGCCTCCAGGCGATCGCGACCGCACGCCGCCTCGGTGCGAACGTCCGCGCGTACGACGTCCGCACAGCAGCGCGCACGGAGGTGAAGAGCCTCGGTGCCAGTTTCGTCGAGCTCGACCTCGAGGCCCAGGAGGGCGAGGGCGGGTACGCCCGCGAGCAGTCAGAGGACTTCTTGCGCCGCCAGCGTGAGCTCATCGGCAAGGAGGTCGCCGCCGCCGACGTCGTCATCACGACCGCAGCGGTCCCCGGGCGCAAGGCACCGGTGCTCGTCACAGGCGAGATGGTGCACCAGATGACCCTGGGCAGCGTCATCGTCGACCTTGCCGCCGAGACGGGCGGCAACTGCGAGCTCAGCCGCCCAGGAGAGAACCTCGACGTAGGCGGCGTCACCGTCATAGGGGTGAAGAACCTCCCGAGCTCGATGCCCCTGCACGCGAGCTTCCTCTACTCGCGCAACATCGCCGAGTTCCTGACACTTGTCGTGAAGGCGGGAGAGTTCGCCCCGGACTTCGAGGACGAGATCGTCGCCGGCACCTGCGTCACCCACGGGGGCGAGGTCCGCCATGGCCCCACCCGCGACCTGCTCGAAGGAGGGACGCAATGAACGGCGGGGACATCCTCTCGCTCATCACCGTGTTTGTGCTCGCGGCGTTCGTGGGCTTCGAGGTGATCGCCAAGGTACCGAGCACGCTGCACACGCCGTTGATGTCGGGCACCAATGCGATCCACGGAGTCGTGCTCGTCGGAGCGATGCTCGTCCTCGGCACCGCCAGCGGCACGGCCCAGATGGTGCTCGGCTTCGTCGCTGTGGTGCTGGCCACCTTGAACGTCGTCGGCGGCTTCGTCGTCACCGACCGGATGCTCGAGATGTTCAAGGTCCGCAAGCCGGCCAAGGTCCCGGCGGAGTCGGCCGGCGCAGTTGCGCCCAGCACCGAAGGGGGCCCGAAGTGAGCCTCGGGACGGGCATCCGCCTAGCTGACTTGATCGCGGCTATCTGCTTCATCCTGGCGCTGCGCGGCCTTACGGGGCCGAAGACCGCCCGCTACGGGAACCTCCTCGGTGCCGGCGGCATGACCCTCGCCATCGCGATCACTTTCGCGACCAACGGGCTGACCCACTTCTTGTTGATCGTCGGAGCAATGCTGATCGGGACGGTCATCGCGGTCCCTGCAGCACGCCTGGTCAAGATGACCGCGATGCCGCAGATGGTGGCGGCCTTCAACGGCGTCGGCGGCGGCGCAGCTGCGCTTATCGCGCTCGCGACCTTCCTCAGGGCTCCGGCCGGCACACTTGCTGTCTACGAGGTCGTCGAGGTCCTCTTGGGCGTGGTCATCGGCTGCATATCGTTCTCCGGCAGCTGCATCGCCTTCGCGAAGCTCCAAGAGCTCATGACCGGCAGGCCCGTCACCTACCCTGGCCAGCAGGTCTGGAACGGCATCGTCGGCATCGCCATCCTTGGCCTCGGGGTCACGGTCTGCGTCAGCTCCTTCAACTGGCTCGTCGCTGTCGTGCTCGTCCTTGCGCTGGCTTTCGGCGTCGCGTTCGTCCTGCCGGTCGGCGGGGCGGACGTGCCCGTGCTCATCTCGTTGCTGAACTCGTTCACCGGTCTCGCCGTCGCGGCGAGCGGCTTCGTGCTGCACTCGGTCGTGCTGGTCGTTGCGGGTACTCTCGTCGGCGCCTCGGGCACTCTCCTCACCCAGATGATGAGCCGGGCGATGGGGCGGTCGCTCCCGAACATCCTCTTCAGCGCCTTCGGTTCGGTCATCACCGCCACCGGCGGCGCCGAGGGCGACACGACTAGAAGCGTCCGGTCCGCGAGTGCAGAAGACGTTGCCATCCTGCTCGCCTACGCCAACAAGGTGATCGTCGTCCCAGGTTACGGACTCGCCGTCGCGCAGGCTCAGCACACGATCCGTGAGCTTGCCGACCTGCTCGAGTCGCGCGGGGTCCAGGTCATCTACGCCATCCACCCTGTCGCGGGCCGTATGCCGGGCCACATGAACGTCCTGTTGGCAGAGGCCAACGTCCCCTACGAGCAGTTGAAGGAAATGGACGAGGCGAACCCGGAGTTCCAGTCCGCCGATGTGGCCTTGGTCGTGGGAGCCAACGACGTCGTCAACCCGGCAGCCAAGAACAACCCGGACAGCCCGATCTACGGGATGCCGATCCTCGCTGTCGACGAAGCCCGCAACATCGTGTTCATGAAGCGCTCCATGCGCCCAGGTTTTGCCGGCATCGACAACGAACTTCTCTTCGACCCGAAGACCACTCTGTTGTTCGGCGACGCCAAGGACTCTTTGACGAAGGTCGTGGCTGCGGTCAAGGCTCTCTGACCGCAGCCTTGTACCGGGGCACCACTCGGTGAACGGAAGATCCCCATGTCCACCTTGACCGTCGTCATTGCTTCTCAACGACCAGGCAGGACCTCCTATCCGTCGCGCGATAGTTCATCGCGCCCGCACGTGCCCACGGCGCCTTCGATGTCAAGGTCGCCGACCTGGCCAGATGAGCCTCCCGCTGGGTTCGTCCCCCACAGAGGCTTGGCCGTCGGCACACGCTCGGCGCCGCAACTCAAGCAGGTTGCCACCGAGCTCACGATGATGGCGCTGAACGAAGCCGACGCGATCGCGCCCAGTTCATCGAGGAGGAAAAGGTCCAGCCCAACCGGGCCATGACCCGGGCTGCTGGCGTGATGATCGATCGGCTGGTCTAGGTCGAAGCGGCGATGCGCCCGCTCCGTGCCACTTCTTCGTGACAGCCGGCGATCGCCGTCCGGTCTTCCCGTCACGCTTGACCGCAGCGGAGGGGCGCGTCTTCCTGCTCAAATGAGCGCATGGAAGTTGGCGGGGACCGCTACGCCGAGCGAGCTGGCGGTCAGAGGTGGGCCGATAGCGCAAACGCGGAATCACTCGTGCCGCGGCACGTGCCCAAGGCGTCACCGACCCCCGTGTGCTCGAGGCGCTGCGCACCGTGCGCCGCGCCTCGTTCGTCCCCAGCGAGATGCGTAACGAGGTCGGCTACGACTGCGCGATCCCGATCGGACAGGCCCAGACGACGTCCCAGCCGTCGCTGATCGGACTGATGATCGAGGCCCTGGACCTCGAGCCTGAGAACACGGTCCTCGAGATCGGCACGGGATACGGCTACGAAGCCGCACTGCTCGCCAAGCTCGCTCGCCGCGTGTTCAGTGTCGAGCGCATCTCCGAGCTGGCTCAGGTCGCACGCCGCAACCTGAGCGCGGAAGGCGTCCTCAACGCCGAGGTAGTCACAGGCGACGGCACGCTCGGTCTTCCCAACTCCGCTCCCTTCGACGGCATCGTGGTCGCGGCCGCCTTCCTCCGCGTCCCGGCTCCGCTCGCGGACCAACTGGCCCCCGGAGGCAAGCTCGTCATGCCCGTCGGGAACGGTGGGGGCGATCTCGTGAAGGTCTTCGAAGCACGAGACAGCGGGTTGGTGGAACTACGGGTGCTCTGCGGAGCCCGTTTCGTACCCTTGCTCGGGGAGAACGGATTTCAGGTCCGCTAGAGGGCCTCCAGCGGTCCGAGCGATCCGGGGAGCCTCCTGGGGGTCAGTCCGGCCCGGGTTCTCCCAGCCTTGAACGCTGGTGGCGCGACGTTCTGTCGGGGCTGGCCTGACCTCATCGCGATGAGTACCCGCCTCGTCCGCGATGCGGGCGAAGACGAGCAACCCTTGGTTCGTCGGCCTCGTCGAGAGGACGACGACCTCCACGTCTGTTCGACCAACCATCTCCTCGGCATCGTTGACGACGACCATGTCGCCGTCCGGCAGGAAACCAATCGCTTGCTGTGGCTGGCGACCCGCTCGGATGAGATCGACTCTCAGGCGCTCTCCGGGGACGTGATCCGGTGACAGCTCGCTTACAAGGCGACGAAGATCCAGCACACGGGCGCCAGCTTCCTCCCGGCGCCGGGTCATCTCGACCGAGCACGTGACGACCCGAGCGTCAAGGCGGTCGGCCAGTATGGCGACCTTCTCATCAATCGAAGCGGCAGCGGGGACATCACCCTGCACGAAGGTGACCCTGATCCCGAGGTTCCTGAGCTCGTCGATCGCCTCGAGCCCCCGCCGTGCGCGTCGGGACGCGACCGGATCTGGGCCTGCTACCAACGTGGCAAGCTCGTCGGCCACCGGTTCGGGGATCAGCAGCTCGGGACCGAACAAGCCGATCTGTCCCATGACGAGAAACGACCGGTCCATGACTGCAGAAGTGTCCGCCAGGTCAGCCCCGACGGCGACGTCTTGGCGGTTGGTCGTGAGGTGGCGCGTGACGCCGAGAGCGTCGGCAAGCTGGCGACCCTTGGCCATTCCCAACTTCAAACCGAGCGTCCCGAGCACCCACGCCACCGCAGCGGCTATTAGGAAATCGAAGTCCTCCCGGACGAATACGAACAGCGGGATGCAACCGATGACACCGATCAGAAGGCCCAAGCTGCCGAACAGCATCCCGGAGAGCAGCTCGGGGGCCGGGACGTCACGAAGAGATCGCGTCGCCTCTCGCATGCCTCCGGCTGTCAGGCGTCCGACGACGCCGCCGACCACGTAGCCCACCAATACACCGATGGCAGCTCCAGTGGAGCGTCCCAATGGGGTGGCGGCGTAATGGTTGCCGGCCGCGAGGCCCACGAGCGCGCCACAGACTGCGACGAGCAGGCGAAAGACCTCGACGAATACCATTCCCCAAATCGTAGGAGCATTCTCCGGGCCGGAGCACACCGGCTGGTCGACTTGGCCGTGAAAGGTGCGACGCCGCGTGGGGACCGACGGGAACTACGCTCGGGCCGTCATGGCCTCAACGCGGCGTCCCACCGCCGCTCGCCTCGCCCTTTTCGTGTTCGCGACCGTGCTCGGGGCGCTCGGCTGTGCAGCCTGCGGGTTCTTCGGCGCTGGGCCGACTACGACAACCCAGGTACCGAGCCCCGCCGAGCTCCTCATCCCTGTCGAGCAGGCCGCAGTGACCAAGGCAGAAGCGACAGTGGCAGTTCGCCTACCGACGGTCCGAGGCCGCCATGCCCCGACGCTGCCGGCGGAGGCCTTCGTCCGGCCCCTTCCCGCCCATCAGATCGTCGGCTTCCTCCCCTACTGGGAAGTCGGCAGCTTCACGCCGGACTACCAAGCCCTGACAACGCTCGCCTACTGGGCGGTAGGTCTCGGCACCGACGGCTCGATTGCTCAGGGCGGGCAGGGCGGTTCGACTCTCACGGGTGCTGCCCTCGCTCTTGACATCCGGCAGGCTCACGCTGCGGGTGACCGCGTGCTGCTCACGGTCTTCTCCGAGAACACTTCGGTCCTCCACTCGGTCGCCTCACACCCTTCGAAAGCGGGCCCTCGGCTCGCCAGGAACGTCGCGGCACTCCTTTCCGCAGGGGAATTCGACGGCGTGGACCTCGACCTCGAGGGCAACAGCACGGCGGATCGAGGTGGATTCGTGCGCTTCGTGGCGTCGTTCTCGAGAGCTTTGAAGTCACTGGACCCCACCTGGTCGATCATGTTGGACACCTATCCGACGTCCGCCCTGGACTCGTTGGACTTCTTCGACGTCAAGGCACTCACGCGATACGTCGACGAGTTCTTCGTCATGGCCTATGACATGCAGGAGCCCGGTGTGGCCTCGGCAACGGCACCGTTGACGAACGCCCCTTGGAGCGACGCCATCGCGCTGGCCGAATACACCTCGGTCGTGCCCGCGCGGAGAATCGTGCTCGGCATCCCGCTCTACGGTTACGACTTCCCGGCCGCGAGCCGACGTGACGGAGCGGCTACCACGGGATCCCCGCTCGCTGTCACCTACGCGGAAATCGTGGCAGCTGGCCACGCGCCGCAATGGGACCCCGTGACCGAGACTCCCTGGGCAGTGTTCAAGAGAAACGGGAAGTGGCACCAGACCTGGTTCGACGATCCGGTCTCGATCGCCCTCAAATCTGCGCTCGCTGCCCAGTTCGACTGCGCCGGTGTCGGCGTTTGGGAGCTTGGGATGTCAGGCAACGACACATCCATTGTCGCCGCACTGCTCGGCGGGAGGCCCCCGCTGAAACTCCCTCTCGCCAGCCACTGAAGCTTGCGCGCACCAGCCGGCGGCGCGACGAGCAAGTCGCTGCCCTAACTCTCCTCGCCGTTCCCGGCTGTGATCAAGGCGATACGGCGAACGAGGCGGGACTTGCGCCGCGATGCCTGGTTGGCATGGATAACACCCTTGGCTGCCGCCTTGTCGATCCGCTTCACGGCCTCGCGCAGGCGCTCAGCGGAGTCCTCATCGCCCGTCTCCGCGGCAAGGACAGCGCTCTTAGTGCGCGTCTTGAGCTCGGAGCGCAGAGCCTTGTTGCTGATGCGACGACGCTCGTTCTGCAGGTTCCGCTTGATCTGACTCTTGATATTCGCCATTCGTCCCTCGACGCGTACCGACAGGAGGAACAGAGCCTCCGGGATCACCGAGAGTACCAGCTGACCGAACCGGACGGCACACCGTGGCCGAGATGGCACGATGGAAGGTGTGGTCGCCCCAGAGGTAATCCGCAACTTCTCGATCATCAGCCATGTCGACCACGGCAAGTCGACCCTGTCGGACCGAATCTTGGAGCTGACCTATGCGGTCGACCCCCGGGACATGAGAGCCCAGTACCTCGACTCGATGGATCTCGAACGCGAGCGCGGCATAACCATCAAGGCGCAGAACGTACGCGTTCACTGGCGGGACTACGTACTCCAACTGATCGACACGCCAGGCCACGTGGACTTCGGCTACGAGGTCTCGAGGAGCCTTGCCGCCTGCGAGGGAGTCGTGCTCCTCGTCGACGCGTCGCAGGGCATCGAGGCCCAGACGCTCGCCAACTGTTACCTCGCGCTGGAACACGATCTCGAGATCGTCGCGGCCCTGAACAAGATCGACCTGCCGGCCGCTGACCCGGACCGGTACGCGGACGAGATCGAGCGCGTTCTCGGCCTTCCCGGCGACCAGATTCTGCGGATCTCCGCCAAGACGGGTGCCGGGGTCGTCGAGCTGCTCGACGAGGTCGTCCGGCGAATCCCGGCCCCGAAGGGAGATCCGGACGATCCCCTCCGTGCGTTGCTGTTCGATTCCTACTACGACCAGTACCGGGGCGTTGTGAGCGCGGTACGAGTGGTAGACGGGACGATGCGCTCGGGCGCGAGGTTGCGTTTCCTGCAGACAGGGGCCACTCACGAGGTCGAGGAGGTGGGCATCCGCACGCCGGCACTCGTGCAAGTCGACGAGCTCGGCCCGGGCGAGGTTGGCTACGTCATCGCGGGTATCAAGGACGTCGGCGAGGCGCGCGTCGGTGAGACCGTCACCGAGGTCTCACGTCCGGCGTCGAAGCCGCTCGAGGGCTACCAGAACCCGAAGCCAATGGTGTTCTGCGGCATCTATCCGATCGACGGCGACGAGTTCCCAGATCTGCGTGACGCGCTCGAAAAGCTCAAGTTGAACGACGCTAGCGTGACCTACGAACCCGAGACGAGCGCCGCGCTCGGTTTCGGCTTCCGCTGCGGGTTCCTCGGATTGCTGCACATGGAGATCGTCCGCGAACGGCTCGAGCGTGAGTTCGGCCTCTCTCTGATCGCCACGGCGCCATCGGTCGAGTACATCGCCCACCTCACCAACGGCGGGATCCTGCCGGTCGACAACCCCTCGGCGATGCCCGAGCCGCAGTTCATAGACCACATTGACGAGCCGCTGTTGAAGCTCACGATCATCGGCCCGGCGGAGTACACCGGAACGATCATGGATCTCTGCCAGACGCGTCGGGGCCGGATGCAGAAGATGGAATATCTCTCGGCCGACCGCGTGGAGCTCATCTACGAGCTCCCTCTCGCTGAGGTCGTGGTCGACTTCTTCGACGTGCTGAAGAGCCGGACCAAGGGTTACGCGAGCCTCGACTACGAGCCGGCGGGGACCCAGACCGACAACCTCGTCAAGGTCGATGTTCTTCTCGCGGGCCAACCCGTCGATGCCTTCTCGACGATCGTGCACCGGTCGAAAGCCGACGACTACGGGCGCAAGATGACCGCCAAGCTGCGCGAGCTCATCCCCCGGCAGCTTTTCGACGTGGCCATCCAGGCTGCGATCGGAGGACGTATCGTCGCCCGCGAGACAGTCAAGGCCAAACGCAAGGACGTCCTCGCCAAGTGCTACGGCGGCGACATCACGCGAAAGCGCAAGCTCCTGGAGAAGCAAAAGGAGGGAAAGAAACGGATGAAGTCGATCGGACGCGTCGAGATCCCCCAGGAGGCCTTCATCAGTGCGCTGACGCTGGAGGAATGACCCGCGGCGCGGCTCGCCGTGCGGCTCGGTCGTCGGGCGCACTCGCCTCGGAGGAAGCGCCGGAGGAAGCGCTGCCATCGCATCAGGGCGCCCCAAGTAGAATCCCGCAAGAGGAGCCCTTGAGATGCCAACGAGCAATGACCACGATGAGCTCGACGACCGCAAGGCGGCGATCTTAAAGTCCGTAGTGACCGGCTACGTCGAGACAGCTCAACCAGTGGGATCGTCGCAGGTAGCACGCGATCCCGTCATCGAGGTCTCGCCGGCGACCGTCAGAGCCGACATGGCAGCGCTCGAGCGCGAGGGGTACTTGACCCATCCGCACACCAGCGCCGGACGCATCCCGACGGACAAGGGCTACCGGTTCTTCGTCGATCACCTCGGCAACCCACAGCCGCTCGCACGTGCGGAGCACGAACAAGTACAAGTCTTCTTCTCAAGGGCACATGGCGAGCTGGAGCGGGTGCTCCAGGACACCTCCCGTTTGCTCGCCCAGCTCACCGACTGCGCCGGAGTCGTTGTGAGCCCGGCCTATCAGGCGCTCGTAGTCCGCTCGGCCCTGATCGCACGACTCTCGGCGCACACTGCGATGGCAGTGGCGGTTCTCTCGAACGGAGTCGTGGAGAAGCGCACGATCGCCGTCCGCGAGGATGTCCCCGACGCCGTGTTGTCGGCGGCGAGCACAGCGCTGCAGCAACGCCTTTCCGGTAACTCGCTCGGGCTTGTCCTTCCTGAGGTGACGACTGGCGATTCCGACGTTGACGACCTGGTCGGCATCTGTGTGCGTGCCCTCGAAGACGGTCGGGCGACTGGAAGCGACGACCAGGTCTTCGTGGGTGGCGCCGCGTTCATGGCGGAGCGTTTCGATGCGATCGACCAGGTCCGGGCCGTGCTCGGGATCCTGGAGCAGTCCTATGTCGTTGTGACCTTGCTACGCGATGTGCTCGCCCACGGACAGTCGGTCTCGATCGGTTCAGAGCACGCTGGCGTCGAGTCCCTCGCCGAGTGCTCGCTCGTCGTCGCACCCTACGAGTCAGACGGCGTCGCTTTCGGGACCATCGGCGTGCTCGGGCCGACCCGGATGGACTACGAGCACGCTCTCGCCGCAGTCGCGGTCGTGGGTGAGCGACTCACGCGAGAGCTTCGCGGAGGTTAGCGGTGTCGATGACCCAGGACTTCTACGAGCTGCTAGGTGTCCCGCGCTCCGCGTCTGAAGACGAGCTCAAGCGGGCCTATCGCAGGCTCGCCCGCGAGCTGCACCCGGACGCGAACCCCGGGGACGCGGAGTCCGAAGCCCGATTCAAGCAGATCACCGTGGCCTACGAGACCTTGCGCGATCCTGAGCGCCGGCGGCGATACGACATGTTCGGACCGGAGGCCGCCAGGGGAACGGGCTCCGGAGCCAGCGCCGGCGACGCGTTCGGGTTTGGGGGCGGCCTCGGGGACCTGTTCGACGTCTTCTTCAATCAGGGTTTTGGGACAAGCGGACAGAGAGGAGCGCGCCGTCAGGGCGCCGATGCCGAGATCGTGCTGCAGATCGGACTCGCAGAAGCCGTTTTCGGAACTCGTCGTGACGTGAACCTCAAGGCACCAGTGCCTTGCACGACCTGTGAGGGCAGCGGCGCCCGCGCAGGAACGAGCGCGAGCACCTGCCCGGACTGTCGTGGCTCGGGCCAGATCCAACGGATACGCCAGTCGATCCTCGGGCAGATGATGACTGCGACGCCGTGTGGGCGCTGCAGCGGCCTTGGACAGGTCGTGAGCTCTCCCTGTCCCGACTGTCGCGGCGAGGGCAGGAGATTGGACGACCGGACCCTCACCGTCGACATACCCGCGGGTGTCGACGACGGCGCGACCTTGCGCATCGCCGGCGCAGGTGCAGCAGCCCTGCGGGGAGGGGCGTCCGGGGATCTGTACGTGCATCTCCGCGTCGAAGCGGACAGCCGATTTGAACGCTCGGGCACGGATCTGGTCACGACCTTGCACTTGTCGGTTGCCCAAGCCGCGCTCGGCACAGAGCTCGAGCTGGACACGCTCGACGGGCCCTTTCTCCTGTCGGTCCCCGCGGGCGTGCAGACCGGCCGCGTCCTCAAGATCGCCGGCCACGGTGTCCCGCGCCTTCGCGGTGGGCGACGCGGTGACCTTCTCGTCAGTGTCTTCGTCGACACACCTCTCAAGCTGTCGAAGGAAGAGGACGAGCTCCTGCGCAAGCTCGCGGCCCTGCGCGGTGAGCAGGTCCAGCCGCCGGACCCGGGCCTGCTCTCCCGGCTTCGGTCCGCTTTCGGCTGAGCATGGCCGCCTGCGCCCCCGACGCGGAGCTCCGAGCCGCTGCGGCGCTGGTCTTCGTCGAGGATCTGGACTCCCTCGACCTCTGCGAAGCCGACGGCCACCACCTCGGCGAAGTCCTGCGCTTGAGGCCAGGCGAGGCGGTTGCCGCGTCCGACGGGGCCGGCGCATGGAGGATCTGCTCGTTCACCACTCTGGCGGCACCGCCCCGCGGCCGGACGGGCGGACGCTCGGCCAAGGCCAGCCGGTTCGCGCTCGAGGTTGCCGGCCCGGTCCGTCTCCTGGAACGCCAGTTGCCGAAACTCGAGGTCGGCTTCTCTTGGGCCAAAGCCGAGCGGACCGAATGGGCGGTCGCCAAGCTGGTCGAGCTCGGCCTGGACCTCCTGACGCCGCTTGTGGCTGACCGCACGGTCGTACGGCTCGACCGCGACGGGGCCCTCCGCCGCGAAGACCGGCTCCGCAAGATCGTCCGGGAGGCGGCGATGCAGTCCCGCCGGCCCTTCCTCCCCGAGATCGGCACGAGCCAGACCGTCGAAGCGGTCCTCGGACGCTCACCGGCGTCGGACATCGCGCTGGCGGAGCCCGGCGGCAGTCCGATCACGCTCGCGACTCCGGTCGTGCTGGTCGGTCCGGAAGGTGGCTGGTCCGAACGGGAGCTCGCGCTGGTGGGCAACAAGGTCTCACTCGGAGATGGCGTTCTGCGGGTCGAGACTGCCGCTCTCGCCGCGGGCGCCCTGTTGACGGCGCTGCGGAGCATGGCTCTCGTACCACCATCGCGATGGGTTCCAACGCCCGGACGCGGGCTTGACGATGAAGCTTCCTTGCAGGACGCCACGATCACGAGCAACACTTAAGGGGTGGGTCCTGGCTCGGTTGTCACCGGAAAGGGCCTGGCGTTCTGGCACAGCCCAAGCGGAGCTCATTTCGGGTTGACGGTGTCTGAGCGCAACAGCGCGTCGATACCGACCGGAGGGTGACGGGAATGGCCCCAAGCCAGACAGAGGGAGTCGACCCCGAGTACGCGGTCGCCGTGGGTGCTCGGCTGCGCACTGTGAGACGTCAGAAGCGACTTTCGCTTCAAGCGGTTGAGAAGGCCTCAAGGCTCGAGTTCAAAGCGTCGGTGCTCGGCGCCTACGAGCGGGGTGAGCGCACGATCTCGGTGCCGCGGCTTCAGCGGCTAGCGAGGCTGTACCGCGTGCCCGTGGACCAGCTGCTCCCGCCTGATGCGGCGGAACCTCCCAGCGCCGGTCGTGGCGTGGCCTTCCACAGCAATGGTGAGAACCCGGACGCCTCAGGCAAGCCCTTCAAGATCGCCGTCGACCTACTGCGCCTCTCGGAGGTGCAGGGACCAGAACGTGAGTTGCTGCGGCGGTTCCTCGCCTCGGTGCAGGTCCAGCGTCAGGACTTCAACGGCGAAGTCCTGACGATCCGGTCCGAGGACTTGCGAGTCATGGCCTCGATGCTCGGGCAGAACCTCACCACCCTCCTCAAACGACTGGAGGAGCTCGGCTTGCTTCGTGCGTGAGACCGAAGCCGGTGCCGGGCACGCCCTCGGCGTGTACGTGCACGTGCCTTTCTGCGCACGCCGCTGTGACTACTGCGCCTTCGCCTCATGGGCAGGCCTGCACCAGCTTTCCGAGGCCTATACCGACGCGTGCCTGACCCAGCTCCGTCGTGCCTACGACGAAGGCCTCGGCCCCGCGGCCACGGTCTTCTTCGGCGGTGGAACCCCTTCCCAGCTCCCCGGAGCCGAGCTCGCCCGCTTGCTCGACGGCGTCCGCCGCCAGGAGGGGGCCGAGGTGACCGTCGAGTGCAATCCGGAGGACGTCACCGTCGCTCTCCTTGGCATGTACGCTGCGGCCGGCGTGACCCGGATCTCGCTGGGAGTGCAGTCGCTCGCGTCACACGTTCTCACCAGCCTCGGCCGCCGGCACAACCCCGAGGCCGTGCCACGTGCCTTTGCTGCGATAGGCGAGGTCGGCTTCAGATCCTTCAGCGTCGATCTCATCTACGGCGCCAGAAGCGAAACCGATGACGACTGGGTGGCCTCGCTCGAGGATGTACTCGGTCTCGACCCTCCTCCGCCGCACGTGAGCGCCTACGCGCTCCAGGCAGAGCCCGGCACAACGTTGTGGCGCGACCCGGATCGCCATCCCGACGACGACGTCCAGGCTCGACGCTACGAGATGGCCGACGCGGTGCTCGAGTCCGCCGGCCTGCGGTGGTACGAGATCTCGAACTGGTCGCGCCCCGGCCACGAGTGTCGTCACAACCAGAACTACTGGCGCCAGGGTGAGTACCTCGGCGTGGGCTGCGCGGCCCACAGCCATCTCGGCGGCCGCAGGTTCTGGAACATCCGGACCCCCGAGCGCTATATGGCGGCCATCGCTTCCAACAGCTCGGTAATCGCCGGCGAGGAACGCCTCGACTCCGATCAGCGCCTGTTCGAATCCCTCGAACTGGCGGTGCGCACCCGCGAAGGGGTCGACGCGACCGCGCTGGCAGACGACGAGATGCTGGCGGGTCTCGTGACACGCGATGGCTGCCGCGCCGTGCTCACTCTTCGCGGTCGGCTGCTTGCGAACGAAGTCGCCTGCCGACTCCGCGTGCCGGCTCACATCGCGCGAGACGAAGCCGATCACCTCTGCCCCGATCCGATCCGAGTCGACGACCGCTAGGAACCGACGGCGCCAGTGACCGACTGCCTTTTCTGCGACATCGTGGCAGGCGTGAGCCCCTCGACCGAAGTGCTCTCCACCGACCTCGTATACGCCTTCTGGGACCTGCACCCTGTTGCGCCGACGCATGTCCTCGTCGTTCCGAGAGAGCACATCGTCGATGCTGCTCACATCACCCCGGAACACGGACAACTGCTTGCGGAGATGTTCGACATCGCCCGCCGGGTCGCGCGAACCGAAGGCCTGGCCGAGCGTGGCTCTCGCCTGGTGCTGAACATCGGCCCGGACTCCGGCAACAGCGTTCCTCACCTGCACCTCCACGTACTCGGTGGTCGCCGGCTCGGCTGGCCACCCGGCTGAGGTGCATGACTGAGCTGCCGAGCCTCTCGAGGCGGCGACCCTGAGCGGCGCCTCGAGCCAAAGCGGCACGAGCCGGCGAACCGACCCGCCAGCAGCGAGGTGCCTGGTACCCTTCGTGCGAGAGCCAAGTGTCGTCCACCCAGGTCAAGATCCTCGTCCCCGGGAACCACCTCATGGTGGGCCTGCTGGGCCAACGCGATGAGTTGCTGCGTACCGTCGAAGAGGCGTTCGGTGGAACGCGGATCCACGTCCGCGGCAACGAGATCACCGTCGAGGGTCCCGAAGCCGAGCGGGTCGGCCGCCTGTTCGAAGAGCTCGTTTCGTTGCTCGAAAGAGGCCACTGGCTTGACCCGACGAACGTGGGGCACACCATCGAGATGGTGAAGGAGGACGTGCGGCCGTCGGAGGTTCTCACGGCGGAGGTTGGCCGATACGCACGAGGCCGCAGGGTGCACCCGAAGACGGCCGGCCAGAAGCGCTACGTCGATGCCATCACCGCCAGCACGATCACGTTCGGGATCGGCCCTGCCGGCACGGGCAAGTCGTACCTCGCAGTCGCTCTCGCAGTGCAGGCCCTCCAGGCGAAAGAGGTAGCGCGCATCATCTTGACGCGCCCGGCGGTCGAGGCCGGGGAAAGGCTCGGGTTCCTACCGGGCGACCTGATGGCCAAGGTCGATCCGTACCTGCGCCCGCTCTACGACGCCCTCTACGACATGCTCGAGCCGGAAGGCACACAGCGGCTGCTCGAACGCGGAGCGATCGAAGTGGCCCCACTCGCCTTCATGCGCGGCCGCACCCTCAACGGAAGCTTTGTGATCCTCGACGAAGCTCAGAACACCACCCCGGAACAGATGAAGATGTTCCTGACCCGGATCGGCTTCGGCACGAAGGTGGTCGTGACCGGTGACGTGACCCAGATCGACATCGCGGGCGGCCGTTCTGGGTTGCTCGACCTCGAGGAGCTGCTCGGAGAGATCGAGGGGATTTCCTTCATCCGTCTCGGGCAAGGCGATGTCGTTCGCCACCGCATCGTGCGCGAGATCGTCACCGCCTACGACCGCTCCGCCCAGGCTCGGAACATTGGCTCGGGGGCTGCTCGCTCCGGCTTACCCGGGGTGGTTGCCAGGGATATCGAAAGCCCCGACACCGGCAACGGGGCCCACGAGAACGCACCCTCGTCTGCCTACCTCAATCCGACTCTTCGGCCGCCGCAATGAGCGCCCAGGTCTTCGCTGCCGACGAGCAGTCCGACCGATCGGTCGATCTCGCCCGCTGGGTAGCACTAGCCGAGCGGGTGCTTGCCGACCGCGGCATCGGCGCCAACGCCGAGCTGTCTCTGATGTTCGTCGACGAGAAGGCCATCGCCGGTCTCAACGAAAGATTCCTCGGTCGCAAAGGCTCCACAGACGTGTTGTCGTTCCCGATCGAGGACGAGCTCACCGGCCCGGGCCATGTCCCGGACCAGGAGGCGAGTGGGCCGGGCCGCGGACCAGCAGAGATCGACGACATGCCGCTTCTCATGGGAGACGTCGTCATCTGCCCGGAGGTGGCTTGGCGGCAGGCACCCCAGCACGCAGGGGTGTACGAGGACGAGGTTGCCCTGCTGCTCGTGCATGGGATCTTGCACCTGCTCGGCATGGACCACCAGGAGGAAGCCGAAGCGGCGATGATGGAGGCGCTCGAACAGCAGCTGCTTGCCGCCCACCATCGCGAACCGGGCACGAGCCCGTGATACTCGCCTCGACGCGAAGCTTCACCGGCGCCGACGGTGCCCTGTTGGTCGCGGTCTTCATCCTGATTGCGGGCTCGGCGATCCTCTCGCTCGCGGAAACCGGCCTCACTAGGACCTCACGGGCGCGCGCCAAGTCGCTCGACGACGCTGGCCAGCGCGGTGCACGGTCGTTGCGTCGGCTCGTCGAGGAGCCCGAGGCCTTCCTCGCGCCGATCCTTCTGCTCGTCCTGCTCTGTCAGCTCGTGGCGGCCACGCTCGTCGGCGTCATAGCTGCACAGGTCTTCGGCCCGATCGGTGTCGCGGTCGCCACCGCGTTCGAGGTCGTCGTGATCTTCGTGTTCTCCGAGGCCGTGCCCAAGCAGTGGGCGGTACGCCACTCCGACCGCGCCGCCCTCCTGGCAGCGCCGCTGGTCACAACGCTCGTCAGATTCCCGCCGACGCGCGTCGTTTCCGGCGCACTCATCGGCCTCGCGCGCCTCATCACGCCCGGCGGGCGCACTGTTCGAACCGCACCAGACGTCACCGAGTCCGAGTTGCTTGCGTTCGCCGACGTCGCAGCGCTGGACGAGGCCATCGAAAGCGACGAGAGGGTGCTCATCCACTCGATAATCGAGTTCGGTGACACGATCGTCCGCGAGGTCATGGTGCCGCGGCCTGACGTTGTCGCGGTGGAGGACTCCGCCGAGGCCGGAGCGGTGCTCGAGCGCGCCATCGAGGCGGGCTACAGCCGTATCCCGGTGTTCAACCAGAGCCTCGATGACGTGACCGGGATCGCGTTCACCAAGGACCTGATTCGTGCGGCTCGAACTGGCAAGGAGCACTGCCCGGTGAGCCAGGTGTGCCGGCCGGCGAACTACGTGCCCGAGACCAAACGTGTCGCCCCGCTCATGCGTGAGATGCAAGCCGGCCAGTTCCATCTCGCCGTCGTCATCGACGAGTACGGAGGCACGGCCGGCGTCGTCACGCTCGAGGACCTCATCGAGGAGCTTGTCGGCGAGATCGTCGACGAGTTCGACGTGGACGATCCCTTGATCGTGCCCCTGGGTGGCGGCCAGTTCCGGGTCTCGGGCAAGATGGATGTGGACCAGGTGAACGACCTCCTCGGTGCGGACCTGCCCGCCGGGGACTGGGACAGTATTGGCGGGCTCGTGCTGGCCATAAGCGGACACGTTCCTTCCGAAGGCGAGTCGATCGAGGTGGACGGACATCTTCTCGTCGCCGAGAAGCTGCAGGGCCGGCGCATCGGCAGCGTCCGGATCGCCCGGCTCGCCGGCCCTCCCCTGCACGCCGGCCCCAGGAACCCGGACCAGGAATGGCTGGCTGAGCGCGCCCAGAAGGTCGCCGAGCGGGGGGAACGCTCAGGCGACCGCGGTGACCGGGGCGACCGTGAGGTTCACCCCGAGCCTTCCGATCCCGACGAGGACCCGGCGCGCGCCGAAGGCGGGAACCGCCGGTGAACGACGGGCGTCGATGAGCGCGTCGGGGATACCCACAGACCAGGATCGCCTTGGTCCCACGAAAGAGCGTGCCTTCCGTTCCGGTTTCGTAGCCCTCGTCGGCCGACCGAACGTCGGCAAGTCGACCCTGCTCAACCAGATCCTCGGGAGGAAGATCGCTATCACCGCGGCAACTCCCCATACCACCCGGACCCGCGTACGTGGCGTCCTCGACCGGCCTGACGGCCAGATCGTCTTCACGGACACGCCCGGAGTGCACCGGCCGCGCACGGCTCTCGGGGACCGCCTGAACCTGACCGCAACGTCGACGTTCGACGACGTCGACTGCTGCGTTCTCCTGCTCGAGGCCAGCGCGCCGATCGGTGTGGGCGATCGCTACATCGCCGAGCGGCTGCGCCCCGACACCGTGATCGCGCTCAACAAGATCGACCGCGTCGACGAGGCCAAGGTGCTCCAGCACCTTGCGTTCGCCGCGGCCGAGCTCGGGCTCAGCGGTGCCGAGTACTTCCCCGTCTCGGCGAAGACCGGTGAGGGCGTTCCAGAGCTGGTCGAGTACCTGGCCGCCCGGATGCCCGAGGGCCCGCGCTATTTCCCTGCTGGCATGGTGAGCGACGTCCCTGAGGCCTTCTACGTCGCTGAGCTCGTACGCGAGCAGCTGCTGAGAAATGCCGAGGAAGAGCTCCCACATTCGATCGCGTGCCGGGTGACCGAATGGGAGTGGCCGAAGATCCGTTGCGAGATCCTCGTTGAGCGCGAATCGCAGAAGGGCATCGTCATCGGGAAACGCGGTCGAGTGCTGAAGGCGGCGGGCACGGCCGTGCGCCAGCAACTCGAGCCCGGTGCCTACCTCGAGCTGTTCGTGAAGGTCGAGAAGGGCTGGCAGCGCCACCCGGAGGTGATCGAGCGCCTCGGCTATTGAGCGCCAGGTTGAGCTAGCGACGAGCCCCGGTGAACAACACGGCTGCACTCTCGTCCTGGCCGATCAGGCCTCGACGACAGAGCTGGGCCAGACCGGCAAGCCCCGCTGAGCCAGTTGGGTCCACCTCGATCCCAGTGGCCTCGACCCCTATGCCGTTGGCCTGGGCTATCTCGTCCTCGTTCACCACGAGTGGTTGGCCACCGGTGGTTAGCATCGCTTCGACGACCGCAACCCAGTCGTAGGTCTCGTCGTCGAGGATGCCATGGGCCAGGCTGTGAGGAACGGTCTCCCAGGGCCACATGAACTCAGATCTGTGTGCGGCGGCGTACTGCACGGCCGCGCGGACGTCCTCGTGTCCCGGCTTGGCTGGCAGGCGAGCGGCAACCCGCTCGAATGCCCGAGCGAGCGGCCATGCGGCGGTCGTCTGCACCGTGTGCACCCGAGGCATCCCCGTCAGCACACCGAAGGCCGCCGACTCGGACAACCCCTGTGCCACGGCGCTGGCGAGCGCGCCGCCACCGACCTGGATCACGACATGATCGAAACTTCCCTGCTCGGCCAGCGAGGCAGCCATCTCGTAGCCGAGAGTCTCGCCTCCTTCTATCGCCAGCCCGTTCTCGTTTCCCTGACAGGTGAAAGGCAAGGCACCATCGGCTATCGCCGCCTGGAGGCGGTGATAGGTCGGGTCTCCGACGACGCCGTCCTGGCGCGAGCACACCGTGATCTCGGCTCCGAGCGCCCGCAAGCGGTCGAGTAGTGCAGCCTCGGCGTCCGTGGGGACAAACACCAGAAGCCGCCTGCGCCCGGCGGCTGCTACGACCGCCGCTGCCAGGGCCGCGTTGCCGCAGCTGGCGATCGCGAGCGGCGGCAGCGGGCCTTCGGTCATACCCAACAGCCGGACCACCTCGAGATGGACGAGGAGCCCGAACATGTGCCGGGCCTTGTGTGAGCCGGCGACGTTGCCCGTCTCGTCCTTCACCCAGATCGAGGCGCCTGTCTCGAGAGGATCGGCCAGCCCCGGAGCGGCTGCGAACGGCGTCACGACAAAGCCGTGCCCGTCCACCCTCGCCACCTCGCTGTCGAGACCGCGCACGAGATCGACGTAGGCCTGGTCGCCCATGCCATTGGCGGTGGCCAGGTGATAGGCGTGAAAGAGGCCGCGCCAGCGAACGAACGGATTCGGCTCTGAAACCTCGAGCGGGAAGGCCAGCCGGCCGACATCGAGCAGCCGACGCAAGACATGGTCCCCGCCGTCACCGCTGCGCGGGCAACGGAACGGATAGGGCTCCGACGCGTCGATGACCGAGCCGCAACCTCCGCAGACGATCGAGCTCGCCAGTTCCGCCGAGGAACTGGGCGAGAAGACGTGACCGGTCCCCACTTCTGCTTCCTGGCGTGGTTCCATCACAGGCTCCATGGTCGACTGAGCAGTCTACGGCCGCCGGTCACGACGTTCCGCGAGCGAGAGGAGGCTAGAGATCGCGACTTTCGCCGGATTCGCCGCGCTGATCGACCTAGACACGGGAAGGGCGCCCGTGGCCTCTGCGTGGATCCCGCGGAGAAAGGCCTCGGCCTCCGCCCGGTCCCTGGTCCGTCGCATTGGAGGCAGGGCCTTGACCAACACCGCCCCGTAGGAGGCCTTGGCGAGACGTGGGTCGAGGACCGCGACCACCCCCCGGTCGGTGGCAGTCCTGATCAGGCGTCCGGCGCCCTGGGCGAGCAACGTCGCCGCCCGCGGGAGGTCGACCTGCTGGAACCCTGCGCGACCGGCAGCCTCCCGACGGGCCGCCATCAGAGGATCGTCCGGCCGAGGAAACGGGATCCGGTCGATCACGACGAGCGTGAGGGCCAGCCCCGGGACGTCGACGCCCTGCCAGAAGCTCATCGTCGCGAACAGGCACGCGGCCGACTGAGAGCTGAGTGCTTCGAGCAGTGCGGCCTTCGGAAGCTCTCCCTGCACCAGCACGGGCCACGGGAGCCTGTCGGCGAGTACCTCGGCGGCGGCGGTCATGGCCCTCCAACTGGTGAACAAGGCAAGGGTCCGGCCACCTGCCGCCAAGACGAGCGCCTCGATCTCGTCGTGGATCGCAGCCTCGGCTTCGGGACGGCGGCGGTCGGGGAGCGAAGCCGCGCGAGTACAAGAGTGCGTTCGCCCGGTAGGCAAACGGACTGCCGACGTCGAGCTCCACCGTGGAGCGGCTGGGCGCGCCCACGCGAACGGCGAGCCCGCGCGGCAGCGTCGCACTCGTCATCACGACCGGCATCGCCGAGAACACCTGAGCGAACATGGTCTCGCTCACGTCGAGCGGCGCCGAGTGCATTGCAGGCCGGATCCCACCAGTGACCCAGACCACCTCGTCACTGCCGGCCGAGATGCACGCAGCCAACTCCTCCCGGCAGCGGTCGACCCCGAGGAGGGCCCGGAGACAGCGTTGGGCCGCGTCGGCACCCGCCGGGGCGGTGCCTGCACCCCCTTGCCCTCCGACCCCGCCCCCCGGATCGCCAAAGGCCTCTGAGGCACGTCGCAGCTCGATGCCCAGCCGCTCGAGCCGATCCGCCATGAGCGTCACCTGTTCGCCGATCTCGCCGGTCAGACCGGGAGGCAGCCGATGATCGCCGCCGCCGGCAAGCAGCTCCTCGAAACCGGTCGCCGCGCCCAGGACCGACTCGACGGCGCGGGCCGACGCCGTGTCATCGCCTCGCTGAGCCCGGCGGCCTGCCGCGATCAGCGCACCACGTGCTGCCGACGCGAGCGCACGCAGGCGCCCAGGACTGACATCGACACCGAGCGATGCCGCAAGGACGTCCTCGAGCTCATGGGCCTCGTCGATGACGAGCGCGTCGTGCTCAGGTAGCACCTCTCCCCCACATCGCAGATCAGCACCGAGAAGATGAAGGTTCACCACCACGATGTCCGCGGCAGCCGCCCTCGCACGAGCCGCCTCCGCGAAGCACTCGCTGCCCGACGGGCAGCGACGCGCACCGGGACATTCGTCGGCGCCGACACTCACGCTCGACCACGCCGGGCTCGAGGGCTCGAACTCGAGCTCAGCCCGGTCCCCGCTACTGGTCGATCCGGCCCAAGCCGCTAGACGTCGCACTTCCTCGCCAATCCGCCGTGCCGCGCTCGCTCGTGCGGAGCGGCTCGGCCTTGCGCCACGCTCAGGGCCAGGTGACTCCGAGTCGAATACCTCCGCGTCCGGCGGCACATCGGGCACCTCTTCGAACGGCGCGTCGAGCCTCTGCTGTTCGCCGAGGCGCTCGAGCTCGTAGAGACGCTGCCGACAGAGGTAGTTCGACCGCCCCTTGAGCACCGCCCATTTCACGGCTTGGCCCAGGCCTCGGGCCACGAGCGGGAGGTCCTTGTTCGCGAGTTGGTCCTGCAAGGCCTTTGTCGCCGTCGCGACGACGACGCGCTTGTGGGAGCTGACGGCTGGCACGAGGTAGGCGAGCGACTTGCCGGTGCCGGTCCCTGCCGCCACGGCGAGGTGGCCGCCCGAGGCGAACGCCTTCGCCACTGCCTCGGCCATCTCGACCTGGCCCGCACGCACCTCGCCGGCCGGAAGAGTTGCCACGACCCGTCGTAACAACTCGGCGACAGTCGGTTCGGCCACGTGGGGACGCTACCGGAAGGCTGATCGCTCGGCGCCGGTCAACAGGCTCAGGACTTCGCCCGACCTCGGAAGACACTGCCGCCGAGAAACACGATGACGATCAGCGGCAGCACGACGACTGCCACATCACCGTGGTGGTGAAGCGCGAGCGCGGCAACGACGAAGACCAACGTTCCGACGAACAGCTCGGGCGCGTCTCCGATCAGGAAGTCCCTCCAGAACCTTCCGAAAGCACCCAGCGCCCGGACGACCGCTGTCATCAGCAAGGACCGGTGTTTGCCGGCACCGCCTGCGGGGAGGGCGCGATCCTCCGCATCACAATCGAGAGGACAGCAGCCGTCACGGCGAACACCCCGACGAGCACGAGGATCATGAGGTCAGCGCCGGGCCAGTGAAGTCCCGATCCCTCCCCCACCCAGAAGACGCCGAAGCTCGTCAGCATGATGCCCACGGCCAGCTTCATCGCGTTCTCCGGTACTTCCGAAAGCTGGCGCGCCACGAGGTACCCCGCGGCGCACACGACCGCCGCCGCGGCACCAGCCGCAGCCGCGGCGAGCGCGAGATGACCCGAGCTAGCCCCGAGGGTGATCACGATGAGCACCACCTCCATGCCCTCGAGGAAGACGCCCTTGAAAGCAACGGTGAAGCCTGTGGCGTCACGAGGTCCGCTCCTCCATGACCCGGCCGTCGTGTTGCCGGTTTCCGCCGCGGCTCGCTCCGAGAGGTCCGCAACGGTTTTCGCATAGATCGCGTCCTCGTCATGCAGAGCCTTGTGACCGCTCGCCCTCAGCACGGCCTTCCGCAGCCAGTCGAGGCCGAGCACGAGCAGGAGAGCGCCGATGATCACGCGCAACGCGTTGATCGGGACAAGCCGGGCGAGCGGGACGCCGATGGCAAGAACCAGCACGGCGAGAACGAGCACGGCAGCGACGGTCCCCTCGAGCGCCGAGCGCCATCCCCGAGTCACTCCAGCCGCGGCGACGATCGTCAGTGCCTCGACCATCTCTACGGCGCTGGCGCCGAACACTGCGAGGGTGAGCACTACGGTCGAAGTCGTCATCGTGACCTCACTTCAGCGCCTCACCGCCCGCCGATCCTACCGCCGTCGGTCCCAATCGAACCTGTCGATTCTGACCACGAAATGACTGACCGGGTCTCATCGGAGGCCTGCGCCCGCTGGCACCAGGTCTCGATCGCATCGAGAACCTCGGCTCGCGGGCCGCAGACGGCAAGCCTCTCGACGTTGCGCAAGTGGGAGACCTGGCCTACTTTCTGGCCGGCCGGGTCATGGATGCCAATCTGCGCGCCTACGTAGCGTTTCGAGTCGAACTCGAGGAGCTCGACGTGCCCGCGCTCGGCACACATCTCGAGCAGGTCGTCGCGGCCGAGCCAGGACTCGTCATTGCACGACACGACGACGACTGTCGCGTCGATTGTGCTGATGACCTCAGCGAGAGCGGCCGGCATTGTCTGCTTGGAGTTGAAATCGCTGTGGGTGGCGGCGCTTCTCGAGTCGGCCCGCTTGCACGCCACCCCATAGTGGTCGGGCGCGTCCCAGCGGATCAGGGTCTCCCAGACGTGGTAGTTGGTGAAGTAGCGGTGCTGGTTGTAAGGCGGGTCGAGATACGCGAAGTCGACCGGGCCGATCGCCGCCACTGCTTCCCGGGCGTCGGCACGGATGGAACGACCGGGTCCGGCCAGCAACTCGGGGACTCTGAGCGAGAGCGGGAGGAACGACCTCGGTGCCCACTGCTTGAGGTAGGCCATCTGCAGGCCCGTCGTCGAGTCAACGCGGTCGGCCGCCTCGAGCAAGCTCGTGAGCAAGATCGGGTAGAGCCAGCTTGCCCGGTAATGCTCCTCGATCGCCTCGCGCACGGCGTCGACCCGGGCGCCGTTCTCGGGTCGCAAGTAGCGTGACTGTTCGCAGAAGACCTCGGTGAAGTAGCCCCTCCGGCCCGGGAGCGCGTTGAGCTCGGCGACCGCCTCTGCGAGCTCACCTCGGTCCGCCACCGTGGCGTCAGAGCTGATGTAGCACTGAGCGAGCACCTCGGAGTAAGTGGCCGTGTCCACCGCGGTGACGAACGCCCCCTGGCGCTTCAGCTCCTGGGCTACGCGGGTCGTGCCAGTGAACAGGTCGGCGGCGGTCAAAGCGCCGCAGCCCGAAGCTAGCGAAGAGATTGTCTGGACGAGGCGCCGTTTCGAGCCGAGGTACTTGATCATCGGTCGGATTCCTCCGGAAAGCCGTTCGGGCTCACGGCCGGAGTCGGGCTCTCGTGTCCGATCCAGTTGCCGGTCCCTGGACCCTGCGTCCCGGTACAGGAGGTGGCAACGCTCCCAAAAGGCCGGAGCAGGCCGTCTCGACCATCACATCTCCAAGGTAGCTTGGCACGACAGCATCTCCCGGTCCGATGCAGGCAACCTGTGGACTCGCCTCGGTTCATCCCGTCGCGCTCGAGAGCCTGACGTCAGAGGTGCAGGTGGTACGCGACAGCGCTCCTCGAGCGGATCAGCTCCTCAAATCGCCCGCGTTCGATCACCCAGACCTCGAGCACCTTGTTGAACCTCGGTTCCACCGTCTCGCAAACAACTCGTAGCCCGATCCGCTCAGCGGGCCGCAAGGACGCCACGTTGGCAGGCTCGACGACCGCGACAATGCGATCGAGCTCAAGGCAATCGAAGCCGACCTTATGTGGTCCTCTCCCGTACCGTGATCGTGCTGAACCCACTGTGGCTTCTCGTGTTTCCCGCGCTCGTCCTTCTTGGGATCTGGGTCAGGAGAAGACGGCAACATCGCAAGCCTCACAGCCGAGGATTGCATCGCGCCACGCGTTCTTCGTCGGCATCTCGCAAGGCCAGCCACGCGTCCTCGTAGCACGTCGTCACTCGAGAAGTCGCCCGATGCAATACTCGGCTGGTGACTACGCCCACTTCGGTGAACCTCGGCGGCGCGCTCCGGATTGAAGACGTCGTCAGTATCGCGAGGGGCGCTCGCGCGACACTGAGCGAAGACGTCTTGCGAAGGGTCGATGCTGCCCGGCAAGTCGTCGTCGCAGCTGTCGAGGCAGGATCGGTCGTCTACGGGGTGACGACCGGTTTCGGGGGCTTGGCGAACGTGCATCTCACACCCGATCACTCGACGGCGCTTCAACATGGGCTCCTTCGATCACACGCGGTGGCGGTCGGAAACGAGCTCTCTGCTGAAGAAGTCCGCGCCATGCTCGCTCTGCGAGCACACGTCCTGGCGCTCGGTCGCTCAGGGGTCCGACGCGACGTCGTGGTGCGGTTCCTCGTGATGCTCGAGAGGGACATCCTTCCCGTGGTGCCCGAGCAGGGCTCGCTCGGCGCGTCGGGTGACCTCGCGCCGCTCGCACATCTCGCCCTGCCCGTCATCGGCGAAGGTGAAGTCCGGCTGGCGGGCGAGCGCCTCCCGGCCATCGAGGCCCTTCGTCGCTGCGGCCTCGAACCGATGGTGCTTGAGGCCAAGGAAGGTCTCGCCCTCATAAACGGCACGCAGGGCATGACCGCGATCGGGGCACTTGCGGCCTGGAGAGCAGGCCGCCTCGCCAAGATCGCGGACATCTCGGCTGCGCTCACCATCGAAGCCATCCTCGGTACCGACCGCGCATTCGACCCCCGGATCGTAGGGCTCCGCCCGCATCCGGGCCAGCTGGCGTCGGCTCGGAACCTGATGCGGCTCCTGGCAGGAAGCGACATACTGTCGTCGCACCGCAAGAGCGACCACATCGTTCAGGACGCTTACTCGATCCGCTGCGCCCCGCAGGTGCACGGCGCGTTCCGTGACGTGGTTCACAACAGCGTGGAGACCCTCGAGATCGAGCTGGCGTCGGTCTCCGACAATCCCGTCGTATTGGCCGAGACCGGCGAGATTCTCTCCGGCGGGAACTTCCACGGCCAGCCGGTCGCGCTCGCGTGCGACTCGCTGGCCGCGGCGACCGTGGGGCTCGCTTCGATCTCCGAGCGCAGGCTCTTCCGGCTCCTCGACCCGACGACCTCGAACGGCCTCCCCGCTTTCCTCGTCGGCGAGGCCGGGGTCAACTCGGGTTTCATGGTGTGCCAGTACACCGCTGCATCTCTCGTATCGGAGATGAAGAGCCTGGCTCACCCGGCGTCCGTCGACTCGATCACGTCTTCGGCCGGCCAGGAGGACCATGTCAGCATGGGGATGATCGCTGCCCGCCATGCACGCGAGTGCCTTCACGATGCCGAGGCGGCGATCGCGATGGAGGTACTCGCTGCAGCCCAGGCCTGCGACCTGCGGGCCCCCTTGCTCGCCGGCCCGGGCAGCCGGGCGGCCATCGCGTCGCTGCGCCGAGTCGTGCCTACGCTCGTCCACGACCGGGCGCTCAAGCCCGACGTCGACGCGACGATCGCACTTCTTCGCTCCGGAGAGCTCGTCGCAGCGGTGGAAGGGGAGATCGGACCACTCGAGTAAGCCCCGCTTGAGCAAGGCGCGGGCGGTCCGGGAGAACCGGAGGAGGTCTCCCCCGCGAGGTGGGCAGAGTTCGGGCAAGAACCGGGAGTAACTTCGGCACGATGGCTGTTGCGAACCTCGATCCGACTCGGATACCCAGGCATGTCGCTTGTGTGATGGACGGCAACGGTCGCTGGGCGCGCCAGCGCGGGCTGCCGCGTACCGAAGGTCACGCTGCGGGTGAGGAGGCGCTGTTCGACACGGTGGAGGGAGCGCTGGAGCTCGGGGTCGACTGGCTGACGATGTTCGCGTTCTCGACGGAGAACTGGCGGCGCCCGCCTGACGAGGTGCGCTATCTCATGAATTTCAACGAAGGGATCCTCACGCGCCATCGCGACGATCTGAACAGCAAGGGTGTGCGTATACGCTTCGCTGGTCGCCGGGACTGGCGCGTCCCGCGTCGCCTGATCCGGCACATGGACGAGTCGATCGCCCTCACCGCCTCGAACCGGCGATTGACACTCACGATCTGCTTCAACTACGGCGGCCGAGCCGAAATCATCGACGCAGTCCGCCGGCTCGTCGCCGACGGCGTTCCGCCGAACAAGATCGACGAGAAAGCGCTCCGTTCCCGGCTCTACAGGCCCGACATGCCCGATCCCGACGTCGTGATCCGCACTTCGGGCGAGTTTCGCATCTCGAACTTCCTGCTCTGGGAGCTCGCCTACTCCGAGCTCGTCTTCACCGACGTTCTCTGGCCCGACTTCCGCAGGAAGAACTTGTTCGACGCCGTCGGTGAGTATCAGCGGCGCGACCGACGCTACGGAGGGCTCGACGGGTGAATGACGAGTCCCGCGTAAGGTTCCGGATCCGCGACCACATCGGGGTCATCTCGGGCCTGGTGCTCGGCGGCATCGCGTTTTCTTTTGTCGTGGCGCTCGCCGTCATGGGTGATGAAGCGGCGGTAGCGCTGCTGGTCGTGATCGTCGTGGGGCTCGGCCTCGTCGCGCTCGGAACGCGGATGCGGGGCTGATCGGTGAGATGGCCACCTACCGCGACGAAGGTGTGGTGCTGCGGACGATGCGGCTCGGGGAAGCCGACCGGATCGTGACCTTCGCGACCCCCGAACACGGCAAGGTCCGAGCAGTGGCAAAAGGAATCCGCAAGACCAAGAGCCGGCTCAGCGGCCGCCTCGAACCCCTCACGCATGTGACCATGATGTGCTGGCGCGGGCGAGAGCTCGACGTCGTGAACCAGGTCGAAGCCATCGAGCATTTCAAGGCCATTCGTGGAGACCTCGAACGGGTCCCGGTCGCGATGACAATGCTCGAGGTCGTGAATCACGTCGCGCTCGAGAGGCATCCCATGCCGGAGATGTTTCGGATGCTGGTGGGGGCGCTGCGGACCTTGGAGGAGCGCCTTTCGCCGGCACTCCTCGGTTCGTTTCTCTGGAAGCTCCTCGTGCTCGAGGGAGTCGGCCCCTCGCTCGACCAATGTGCCGGGTGCGGCTCGGAAGGTGAGCTGGTCGCATTCGACGCTGGAGAAGGTGGGTTCCTCTGCCGTTCCTGTCGCCGTGGCCAGGCCGTCGGCACAGAGACGGTGAGCCTGATCCGCCAGGTTCTCAGCGGAGGTCTCCGCTCCGCACTCGACCAGCCGCCGAGCCGTGCGACCGCGGAAGCCGAGCGCCTGGCCATGCTCGCGACCGAGTACCACCTGGACCGGAAGCTACGCTCCGCGCATAGCGGCGCGGAGATCTCGACAGCCAATTGGCAGGACTGGTCGAACACGAGCAATTCGGACACTGCTCACGCCGCGTCGCCACCGCTCACCTCCTGCTAACTGGTCACCCAGAACCGGGCGGTGGACGATAGTCGGTCGAGACACAATGCCCGCGATGGAATCGCACGAGCTTCAAGAGTCGATCTCCGCACGCCGCCGAGGGACCGGTCGCGAGCTGCGCGCCCATGGTCGCCACGGCAGCGCGCATGTCCGCAAGAGCCCCACGGCAAAGGTCACCCGGCCTTGGCATAACTGCCGACGCGTCGACCCGGAGCCGCAAGGACTGCCCGTCGCGTGCAAGTAACCTGCCGCCATGCCGACATCTTCCGAGTCCGCGATCAACCCCGGGCTGTTCGACGCCGTTGTCAACCTGTGCAAGCGACGCGGCTTCGTCTTCCCTTCGGCCGAGATCTACGGCGGCATCCGTTCGACTTACGACTACGGGCCGCTCGGCGCTCTCATGCTCCGCAACGTCCGCGAGGCCTGGTGGCGAGCCATGATCCAAGAGCGCGACGACGTCGTGCCGATCGACGCCGCGATCCTCACGAACCCCAAGGTCTGGGAGGCCTCGGGCCACCTGGCGACCTTCACCGACCCCCTGGTCGACTGCCGCAACTGCAAAGAACGGTGGCGTGCCGACCAGATCGAGGACGAGTGCCCCAACTGCGGCTCCAAGGACCTGACGGAGGCACGGCCGTTCAACCTCATGTTCAAGACCTTCGTCGGACCGGTCGAAGGCGACTCTTCGGTTGCCTACCTCCGGCCCGAGACTGCTCAGGGCATGTTCGTGAACTTCCTCAACGTCCTCACGACTATGAGGCGAAGGCCACCCTTCGGGATCGCCCAGCTCGGCCGGGCATTCAGAAACGAGATCACTCCCGGCAACTTCGTCTTCCGCACACGAGAGTTCGAGATGATGGAGCTGGAGTTCTTCGTCCCACCTGCAGACAGCCCGCGTTGGCAGCAGTACTGGTGCGACGAACGGCTTGCCTGGTACAAGCGCTACGGCATCGCCGGCGAGAAGTTGCGCCTTCGCCAGCATGAGAAGGAGGAGCTCTCCCACTACTCCGCGGGCACTACGGACGTCGAGTTCTACTTCCCTTGGGGCTGGGGTGAGCTCGAAGGCATCGCCAACCGAACCAACTTCGACCTGAGCGCTCACCAAGAGTGCTCAGGCACGTCCCTCGAGTACTTCGACCAAGCCACGGGCGAGAGTTACCTCCCCCACGTCGTCGAGCCGGCAGCCGGCGCGACTCGGGCGATGATGGCCTTCTTGCTGGCCGCCTACGAAGAGGACGAGATCGGCGGCGAGCGCCGGGCGGTGCTCCGCCTGCACCCGCGGTTGGCTCCCTACCAAGTCGCCGTGCTCCCCCTCTCGAAGAAGGACACACTTGCTCCTCTCTCGAGAGACGTCCTGCACCGGCTTCAGCGCCACTTCATGTGCGAGTACGACGAGACCCAGTCGATCGGCCGGCGCTACCGGCGCCAGGACGAGATCGGCACGCCTTATTGCGTAACGGTCGACTTCGAGAGCCTCGAGGACCAACAGGTGACGGTGCGCGATCGCGACTCGACCGAGCAGACGAGGCTCCCAATAGACGACCTGGTTCCCCACCTTCTCGGCCGACTCGACATCTGAAGCGACTCAGGACCCGAGCCGGACGCCATAGCCGGCCCGGGCGCGCCCGCCAAACGCAAGAACAGCTCGTTTTGGGCCATCCGCCGGGTCTCGTTTAGGCTCAGCTTGCCGCGACAACTCCTAGGAGGTCCCCCCCATGAGCTACGTTTACGACTTCGACCACGCACATCCTCGTGCGCCCATGGAGCTCAAGGACCTGCTGGGTGGGAAAGGTGCCAATCTCGCCGAGATGACCTCGGTGCTGGGCCTGCCTGTGCCGCACGGCTTCACCATCTCGACAGACGCCTGCCGTGCGTACATGTCAGAGGGGTGGCCCGACACGCTCGACGCCGAGATCGTCGAGCACCTCACCAGGCTCGAGGAGCGTATGGGACGCCGCCTCGGCGACCCGGACGATCCGTTGCTGGTCTCGGTCCGCTCGGGAGCGAAGTTCTCGATGCCGGGCATGATGGACACCGTCTTGAACCTCGGCCTCAACGACCGGTCGGTCGAAGGCCTTGCCAAGCAGACCAACGACGAGCGGTTCGCGTTCGACTCCTATCGGCGTTTCGTTCAGATGTACGGCCGTATCGTCCTCGGAGTCCCGGGCGATGAGCTGGACGGGCCTCTGGAGGCCCTGAAGGAGCGCACAGGTGCCTCGGACGCCGAGTTGTCGGCGGCAGCCCTGCAGGGGCTTGTAGAGGAGCTGAAGGGCGTTGTAGAGCGAGTGACGGGAAGTCCCTTCCCGCAGGAGCCGGTCGACCAGCTTCGCGGCGCGATCGAGGCCGTTTTCGCCTCCTGGAACGGCGCGAGAGCCGTCGCATACCGCTTGCGCGAGCACATCCCGAACGATCTCGGCACGGCGGTGAACGTGCAGGCCATGGTCTTCGGGAACCGCGACGAGAAGTCCGGCACGGGCGTCGGCTTCACGCGTGATCCGGCCACCGGTGCCAAGGGCGCCTACGGCGACTTCCTCGTCAACGCCCAGGGCGAGGACGTGGTCGCCGGGATCCGCAACACCGAGCCGCTCTCTGCGCTTGGGACCCGGTTCCCCTCGATCTACGAGGAACTGATGGAGATCTTCTCCAGGCTGGAGGCTCATTACCGGGACATGTGCGACACGGAGTTCACGATCGAGCAAGGCAAGCTCTGGATGCTTCAGACCCGGGTCGGCAAGCGCACCGGTCGGGCCGCGCTCCGCATGGCAGTGGACATGGTCGACGATCCGGCCATCGCGCTCACGCACGCCGAGGCGCTGCAGAGGACGACCGCCGAGCACATCGAGGCGGTGCTGCACCCGCAGTTCGCAGACAACTCCTCACCGGTCCTGGCCAAGGGGCTCGCCGCTTCGCCCGGCGCCGCGGTCGGCGCCGTGTGCTTCACCGCAGATGACGCCGCGGTTGCCGCTGCCAATGGTCAGCATGTGATCCTCGTGCGCAACGAGACCTCCCCAGAGGACGTGCACGGCATGCTCGCCGCAGAGGGCATCCTGACCGCCAGGGGCGGCCTCGTGAGCCACGCTGCAGTCGTCGCCCGCGGCTGGGGCAAGCCGGCGGTGGTCGGTGCCGAGGCCCTACGGATCAGCGCAACCGACAAGCTCTTCCGAGTCGGCGACACCGTCGTCCGGGAGGGCGACGTGATCTCGATCGACGGCTCGGAAGGCACCGTAGTCGTCGGGGCCGTGCCTCTTATCGCCGCCGAGGCGCCTCCGGAGCTGACAAAGCTGCTCAGCTGGGCCGACGAGGTCCGCTCGGGCCGCCTCGGGGTTCGCGCCAACGCGGACACCGGCGACGACGCGGCGAACGCCCGTCGGCTCGGAGCCGAGGGGATCGGCCTGTGCCGGACAGAGCACATGTTCTTCGGAGACGACCGCCTGCCGATCATGAGGCGGATGATCCTCGCGTCGACCGCAGACGAAGAGGCTGCGGCGCTCGAGGAGCTGCGAGCTGCACAAAAGGCGGACTTCCTCGGAATCCTCGAGGCCATGGACGGTTTGCCCGTCATTGTCCGCGGGCTCGACCCGCCGCTGCACGAGTTCCTCCCCGACGTCGAGTCCCTTCTCGTGAAGCAGGCGAAGGAAGGCCTCACCGATGACGAGAAGAAACTTCTCGAGGCAGCCATGTCCTGGCGTGAGGCCAACCCGATGATCGGAGTGCGTGGTGTGCGGCTCGGGGTCTTGAAGCCCGGCCTGTACGCGATGCAGGTACGCGCCCTCATGGAGGCCGCGTACGAACGGGCGGAGGCGGGCGGCCACCCGATAGTGGAGATCATGATCCCGCTCACAGTCTCCCGCGAGGAGATGGCGCTAGCCCGATCCTGGGTCGTCCAGGCGCTGCAGGACGCGGCGCCCTCCGAGGACAAGGCTGGAGCCACCGAGGCCGCCGCACGGATCGAGGTCGCCATCGGCACGATGATCGAGACTCCACGGGCCGCGCTGCTCGCGGACCAGATCGCCGAGGTGGCAGACTTCTTCTCGTTCGGGACGAACGATCTCACCCAGATGACCTTCGGCTTCAGCCGCGACGACGTCGAGGGCAGGATGATGTCCGCTTACCTGAGCCAAGGCCTGCTCAGCGCGAACCCGTTCGAGAACGTCGACACAGCCGGTGTGGGTGAGCTGGTTCGCATCGCCGTCGAGCGCGGGCGCGCCGCTCGCCCGGGCCTCAAGATCGGTGTCTGCGGCGAGCACGGTGGCGACCCGTTCTCGATCGACTTCTTCGCGAGGGCAGGCCTCGACTACGTCAGCTGCTCGCCGTTCCGGGTGCCGGTTGCACGCCTCGCAGCAGCCCACGCGGTGCTCGCGATCGACGCTGAGAAGGCGAAGCAAGCCTCCGCGTAGAGAGAGGTCGGCTCCAGCCAACCGGAACGCTGTCTCCTGGGCGCGCCCGCGCACGCGCCGCGGTACCGTCCAAGAGATGGCAATTCCCGACGAGGACGTGGCTGCGGTTCGCTCCGCAACCGACATCCTTGCCCTGATAGGTGAGTACGCACCGCTCAAGCGGGTTGGGCGGCGCTATGTCGGTCTGTGCCCGTTTCATGCTGAGAAGACGGGATCGTTCTCGGTCAACGCCGAAGAGGGCCTCTACTACTGCTTCGGGTGCCAGGTCTCCGGGGACGCGATCACTTTCCTGCGCAGCATCGAAGGCTGCGACTTCGTCGAAGCGGTGGAGCGCCTGGCGGCACGAGCCGGGATCGCGATCCGCCACGACACGGACGGCAAGGATCAGCCCGACCGCGAAGGGCGAAAGGCGCTGCTCGGCGTCATGGAGCGGGCGGTCGCGTTCTACCACGAGGAGTTGCTGAACCAGCCGGCCGCGAAACGCGCCCGGCAGTACTTGCGGTCGCGGGGCTACGAGGGCGAGATGGTACGCCAGTTCGGCCTGGGCTGGGCACCTGAGACGGGCAGGTCGCTGGTGGGCGCCGTCCGTGCCCCCGCAGACCTGCTCGTCAAGGCGGGACTCGCCCACCAGGGCCAGAACGGCCTACGGGATGCCTTCCGGGGCCGGGTCATCTTCCCGATCTTCGACCCGACGGGCAAGGCGATCGGGCTGGGGGGCAGGATCCTCCCAGGTGCCGGCGAGGGAGCCGGCCCCAAGTACCGCAACTCGCCCGAGACACCCATCTACTCGAAAAGGCGCACCCTCTACGGCCTCAACTGGGCCAAACAGGCCGTCGTTCAAACCGGCGAAGTCATCATTTGCGAGGGCTACACCGACGTCATCGGCTTCTTCACTGCCGGCTTGCCGCGGGCAGTGGCCACTTGCGGGACCGCGCTCACCGAGGAGCACTTCCGTCTCCTCGGCCGATTCGCCAAGCGGGTCGTCCTCGCGTTCGACGCCGACGCTGCCGGCCAGTCCGCTGCTGCCCGCTTCTATGAATGGGAGAAGCGTCACGAGCTGGAAGTCGCCGTTGCCGCCCTGCCTCCGGGCAGTGATCCAGCAGACATCGCAATGCGCGAACCGGAGGCTTTAAAGGATGCGGTCGAGAACGCGAAGACGTTTCTCCGCTTCAGGGTGGATCGGGCGCTGGCCTCGGGCGAGCTCAAGACCGGTGAAGGCCGGGCCCACGCGGCAGAAGCTGCTCTCGCGATGGTCGCCGAGCACCCCAATGAACTGGTTCGCGATCAATTCCTCGTCAGGGTGTCGGACCTGACCAGACAGGACCCGGAGCGACTGCGACCACGCTTGGAGGCGCTCGTCCGGGCCTTCAAGGCGTCGAGTCGCAAGACTACCGACGAGGCCGGCCGGGCCGTTGGCGGCGGGCGGCCTCAACCACCAGACGAGGAACCTCCATGGGAACCTGACCCCGAAGGCGATGGGGCGGCGGAGCCACCGGTCAGTACACGACCTGCCGGGCGTGGCTCCAGCTCTCGGCGGGAATCGGGCCCCGTTCCCCCGGGTGAGCGCGCCGGCCGGGACGCGCTCGTGCTCGCGGTTCACGAGCCTCAAGCCATGGCTGGGCGGCTCAACGCGGCGATGTTCGCCGACCCGCTCCAGCGCGCTGCGCTCAGGGCGCTCACGGACTCGACAAGCCTGCATGACGCTATCGAGAATGCGGACGACGAAGTGGCAGACCTGCTTCGCCAACTCGCAGTGTCCGAGCCCGACGCGGACCCGGATCAGACCGTGACCGCCTTGGCCCGCTCCGCCGCCCAGGTGGCGCTCCACGAAATCAAGGCCGAGGCCCGCCAGGCCAACGCCGAGGACGACGCGACCCGGCTCGCTGCGGCCGGAGCAGCCATTACTTGGTTGAAGTCCGAGCTGGAGCTATTGCAGGAGCCGGGAACGGCCGATAGGACTTCACCTGCCGTGACTGACGCTGCGAATCGATTGGTAGCGTGGCTGTTGCAGCGCTATCTGGAGGCAAGATGACCGGCACGACCGAACAGGCCCCCAAGTCGGGCGTCACAGGCTCCACCGCCGACATCGGCGCGGCCAACGGCGCCGCCGAGGTCCGTGAACCTGCGCTGGCCGAACCACTCCTCGGGGACCTCGACGGCATCGCGGCCGACGCGCTGTTGCACGACGGCGCCGACGGGAACGGCGTGATACTCCCCAAGCCTCGGCCTCGTGTCGTCTCGATGCCGACGTCCCTCGGGGGCGGTAACGGCGATGCCCAGGCAACTGACCCCGTTCGCGCCTATCTGAAAGAGATCGGACGCGTCTCGCTGCTCTCGCCCGAGCTCGAGGTTCTTTGTGCACGGAAGATCGAGGCGGGCCAAGAGGCGGCTGCAGCTCTGTCCGCCCGAAGGGCATCGGGGACATGCGACAAGATTCCCTTCGAGGAGCGCCGAGCGGCCGAACGGGCGATCCACGAAGGCTCGGAAGCCAAGGATCTCCTTATCGAGGCGAACCTGCGACTGGTGGTCTCGATCGCGAAGCGCTATCGCAATCGCGGGATGGCGTTCCTCGACCTAATCCAGGAAGGCAATCTCGGACTGATGCGCGCCGTCGAGAAATTCGACTATCGCCGCGGCTTCAAGTTCTCCACGTACGCCACATGGTGGATCCGCCAGGCCATCACCCGGGCCGTCGCCGACCAGGCCCGGACGATCCGGATCCCGGTCCATATGGTCGAGACGATCAACAAGATCGTGCGCACCCAGCGCCAGCTGTCCCAGGAACTCGGCCGTGAGCCGACCGTCGAGGAGATCGCCGCTAGGACTCAGTTCGCGGTCGAAAGGGTACGCGAGCTGCAGCGGATCAGTCAGGACACCATTTCCCTGGAACAACCGATCAGCGAGGAGGAGGACTTCAGCCTCTCGGACCTCATCGAAGACCACACGGCCGAGGTGCCGGTCGACGCGGCCACGCGAATGCTGCTGAACGAGGCAGTGAAGCGGGCCCTCTCAGAGTTGAGCGAACGCGAACAAGAAGTCGTGAGGCTCCGTTTCGGCCTGGACGACGGCCGGATCCGAACCCTCGAGGAGGTCGGGCAGATCTTCGGAGTCACCCGGGAGCGCATCCGCCAGATCGAGATGAAGACGCTCGCGAAGCTGCGTCATCCCATGGTGTCGCGCCCGCTCCGGGACTACGTGGAAGGCGACTGAAGCCGAGCGAGCGGACTCAGGTCCTTTTTGTCGCCTCCGCGCGTTGAGGCGAAATGGCACTCTCGAAAAGCGCGATCACTCGTTCGTGTGCAAGGTTTCCGACCGGGCCGTGAAGCAGATCGCTTGCTCTTTCCCGAGCCAGGTCGCCCAATGCGAGCACCTTCTCGGCCTTCAGCTCAGCCGCGCGCACATTCGGGCCGTTGTCCCGTAGCCAGTCCGCCGCCGGCGCCACGGGCTGGCCGCGGCTTGCAATCGGTGCCCGCAACTGGCGCGCCTTCCGAGTCAGGTAAAAGCCGGCTGCACACCCCACGACAAACCCGGTCCTGAACCGCATCCGCCTTTCTTACCTCGCAGGTCGGAGCTTCGCCAGTGTGATGTGTCCACAGGCTCGCCGACTGGGCCGCCAGGCGGCCGCCGCGACGTCCGCAGTGCCGGGCGCGTCGGCGCCAGGAGTGCCGTCGGCCGGGGTCTTCGGGCAGGCGTCAGTCGACGACCGTCAGCCCGTATAGGCTTCGCGCTCGATTTCCGGGGTAGCTCAATCGGCAGAGCACGCGACTGTTAATCGTGTGGTTGAGAGTTCGAGTCTCTCCCCCGGAGCCGCAAGTTCCGGAGTCGCAAGGTCTTCCGACACCGAGCGCACTGTTGAGTGCCCCGGCTCCGCGTCCGCAAAGAGTGGCTCGCTATCGGTGCGCCCACGGCTGGGGCACGTAAGTGCCGTCAGCCCGCAGCAAGAGGTCGTGAGCCCAGGTCAGCACTTGGTAGCGGCCCACGGTCGCCACGTGTTCCGGTGGCCCGAACGACGCCAGGGCAGACCGTGCGTCGACGCCCCCCCACGGTGAGGCCGCGTTGTAGACGAGGAACTCGAAGCCTTCCTTGTACCACGATGAGCTCGACAGCCTCGTGTATCGGACGACATGGTCATCGCCGTGCGTGACGACAGGGCGGACGACGACGGCATCAGTGGACTCCACCGTCACGATCGACGCGCTCCAGTAGTCGCCGATGCCTCTTGTGAGATGGTGCTGCTCCAGATACACCGCCAGCCTCGCGGCTGGTTGCACCGGTGCCGGGGTCGTGAGGGTGTTCGCAAAGGTCGTCGCGTAGCCAATGGCCACGAGACCAGCGACTCCGGCGACGGCAATTCTGGGCCATCCGTCCTTCGCACGTTCCGCGGCCTTTCCCGCCAAGCGCGCACCAAGGATCGATCCGAAGATCACCGCGGCATTCAGGTAACGGCCAAATGGGGCCTGCGGCGAGAAGGCGAACCATACGAAGGTGGCGCAGCCGCCGAAGAAGCCGAATACGAGCACGTCCTCGAACCAGGCGGCCTCCCAGCGATCCGAGACAACGATCTCATCTGGTGCCGGTGCCTCGCCGTGGATCACGATCGCGCCCAGGACCGTGCGAACGATCGCAACCAGCCCGACAACGACGGCCAGAACGCCAAGGCCCAGTCCGACCGCGTGTGCGACCCCGAGGAGCGGTGGCACTCCCGGCGAACCGAAGGGCCGAGACCCGACGCCTTCCAACGCCGCTCCCCAGGTGATGACGTGATAGATGTTGTGAAACATCTGGTGGAAGCCCGCCCGAGGATTCGCCTTGCCGATCGTGTAGGTACCGACCAGCAGGGCGATCCGGCGCACGACTTCGGCGAGCACGAGGCTGCCCAGTGCCGCCGTGAGCGCAGGAGCACCCGCTCTCCATCGCCGAGCCCGGAAGGCGGCGACTATCGCCGCCAGTCCGATCGGTGCCACTCCGAGGACCGCAGTTTGGAGGTCTCCGAGCAAGCCGGCCGCAAGGAAGACAACGGCCACCAGCCAACCCCAGCCGAAACGGGCCCTCCGCAGCGCCACGAACGCGACAAGGCACCAAAGCGTCGTCGCCACGTGGAACGGGCCGATGAGGAAGAACTCTGCGAAGGCGTGCGTCGGCAGGCCGAGGAGCACGACGACGGTCCCGGCCGCGAGAAGGCCGGCCCATCGAGCTCGACCGCGTTGCGCGATCCATGCGCCGACGGCGATGACGCCGACTGCGATGATCGCCGGCACAAGGTGCAGCAGCTGCGGATGAACTCCGCCAATGAGAACGGCAACGGCGTATATCGGCGCATCAACCAGCCAGAACGAGTCGAGGGAGAGGGCCCAGTGGGTGAGCGTGAGATTCCCGAGCAAGGCCTTACCCTCGAGAATCACGCTGGCCCCGTCCGAGTTGGCAGCATAGGAGTGCACAGACGAGAGATAGAGCAGGACGACGAGCCCGAGCGAACCCACCGCCAATGCGACCCACAGGACCAGGCGCCAGGCGGACCGATCGCCTAGGTGAACGTCACCGCCTCGATGTCGCACGGGCGGATGTTAACCAATCGCCGGAGCCACCTCCCGGCCAGCACAGAGTCCCGACCACCCTGCTCGGCGCCGCAACAGCCCCGGGAGGCCCCTGTCGCACACGAGCCGGAGTCGGGCCGCGCCGTGGAGACAGAGCGGCCCAACCCGGCTGCACGCCCGCAGGACGTGAGACATTCGGCCGTTTCGCGCTCCTCGTCCTCGGCGTAGCATCCGAAGGCACACTTAGGCGAAGCATTCGGAAGTATTAGAACGTCGAACCACAGTTCCAAGAAGGGCCCGTAGCTCAGTGGTCAGAGCAGGGGACTCATAATCCCTTGGTCGCAGGTTCGATCCCTGCCGGGCCCACCGATTGAGTCGCAGTGCCGATGCCGATGACAGCCAGCGCGACAACCGTCAGATAGGCGAACGCGGTCCCACCCAGAGCGCCCTCGGGCGTGTCTGAGCACTCATGGGGCCGCATGGATCCGGATACCAGCTATGGAGCCGAGCCCAGGACTTTCGCCAGCCCACCCCACGCCCTGACGGTGAAAGTCTGCTTGGTGCCATCGGATTTGATCAGCACAAGTGAACCAGCCAAGGGCTGCGCTGCTGCACGGCCGAGTTGGATGCGCACAACTTCCGCCCAGTGGATGGCAACGGGTGTGCCCATCGACGGCTCGGCGGTGTGCCCGTACGGTGCGCCCGTGGGCGAGGCGAGGCGTGCTGTTAGCAGGCTGCGCGAGGGCGGGCGATGGTGGGGCGTGCCCGTGGGCATAGGACGGCGACGGCAAGACGCCGCTCACGGGCTACGGCCTTGCCTGCTGTGCCAGTATTCCGAGTGTCACTGATCTCGTCGTTCGCCAGCTGCTGTGACTGACTCCGGCCGGCCCGGCATGTTCCGAGCCCTCGGTGAGCGAGACTTCGCCCTTTTGTGGTCTGGCCAGGCGGTGTCGGCACTCGGCGACGGTGTCTTCAGCGTGGCCCTCATCATTGAGGTCCTCCGGGTCGACAATCGTCCGGTCGCTCTCGCCTACGTGTTCGCGGCCCGAGCGGTTCCCTCGGTTTGCCTCGCCGTTGTTGGGGGCGTCGTCGTCGATCGCATTCAGAGGCGGCTGGCCATGCTCGCCTCCGACGTCGTGCGAGGGCTCGCCGTCGGCACCATTGCCTTGCTTGTGGCGACGGGCCATGCCAACCTCACAGAGCTGATCGTCATGTCAGCCGTCTTCGGGGCGGCCGACTCCTTTTTCGGACCGGCGTCGATGTCAATGGTGCCCGAGTTGCTTCCTACCGACCTCCTCACCCAAGGCAACGCGCTCAGCCAGACAACGTCCAATCTGGCGTCTAGCCTCATCGGGCCTGCTGCTGGCGGCGCCATTGTCGGCTTCATCGGTACGGCCGGCTCGTTCACCGCTGACGCCATCAGCTTCGCCGTCTCGGCCACCTGTCTCGCCGTCATGTCAGCGCGCCCCCGTCCGAAGCCGAGAGGCGGATCTCCGCTGGCGGACGCTCGGGAAGGGTTTGCTTACATCCGCGCACGTCGATGGCTCCTCGTGAACCTCATTGCTGGCGGCCTCGCCAACTTCTTCGGGATGGCCCCATTTGTCGTGCTTCTCCCTTTGCTCGTCCGCCACGTCCTCCACGCCAGCCCGCTAGCACTGGGTCTCGTCTTTGCCGTCGGAGGTGCTTCAGGTGCGGCGGCTTCGCTGCTAGTAGCACGTCTCGGGTCACCACGCCCTCGCATCATCGTCATGTGGACGGCGTACGGTCTCGCCGCCGCGGCTTCCGCTGTCATGGCGGCGGCGCCGAACGTCTTCGTCGTCGGCGCCTTGAGCGCCGCGGCAACCGGGCTCATCGTCTACGGGGACGTGCTCTACGTGACGATGATGCAGGAACTTGTCCCGAACGAGTTGCGCGGGCGAGTCTTCTCCGTCGCATTCCTGGTGGCCTTTGTCCTCACGCCCCTCGGCACGTTGGCAGGAGGGCTTGCCGCCGCCGGCCTTGGGACTCGCGCGGCCATCTTGCTCAGTGGCTGCTTAGAGGCCGCGCGAATAGGGAAATAGGCCTTTGAACAGGTAGTTCGCGCAAGAAGAGACCATCCACCGGTCGTGGGGTTGTCCCGACTGTGATGTCGGGTGCACCCAACCACCAACGACCGAGTGGAGGTCCCCACCATCATGCGCGCTTTCGACCCCGAAGTGAAGGACATCGTCTGGCAGGCGATCGAACCTCTCGTGCCGGTCCCGGTAGACAAGCATCCTCTCGGTTGTCATCGGCCGCGGGCATCCGACAGGGATTGCTTTGAGGTGATGCTCGTCCGGCTCGTGACCGGCTGTTCGTGGGAGGACGCGGAGCGGCTGTGTGGCAACAAGGTCTCCGACACGACAGTCCGCGAGCGACGCGACGAGTGGATCGCGGCTGGAGTCTTCGAGACAATCGCGAACGAGGCGATCTCCGGCTACGACCGGATCATCGGCCTCGACCTTTCCGACGTCGCTCTGGACGCCAGCTTGCACAAGAGCCCTTGTGGCGGCGGGGGAACGGGTAAGAACCCAACCGATCGGGCCAAGCTCGGATGGAAGTGGTCGGTCCTCACCGACAAGGTCGGGATCCCCTTCGGTTGGACCGCAGACGGCGCCAACCGCAACGACTCGGTCCTTCTGGCGCCGACGCTCGAGGACGCCGAGCGACGTGGGCTCACAGAGGAGATCGAAACCATCTGGCTCGACCGCGGCTACGACTCCGACGCGACGCGAGTCCGCCTCTCAGAGGCGAGGATCGATGACGCCGTGATCGCGAAGAAGCGCAAGCGAGGCTCCCCCGCCAAGGAGACAAAGAAGCTCCCGATGGGTCTGCGATGGCCGGTCGAGCGGACGAATTCCTGGCTCTCGAACTATGGCCAGTTGAGGCGGAACACTGACAGAAGAACAGCACACCGCCTCGCTCAGCTCGCCCTCGCGGTCGCCCTGCTCCTCACCGCGAAGCTCATCGACTGGCGGAACCGCTGGTCACCGACCCTCTCACCTATTCGCTGAGGCTCTTAACGGGGGCATGCGCGTTCGTAATATTCATTCCCGGCGTCCGCTCACCAGCCGTAGATCCCGCGATAGCCGGCGACGGTCCGTCCTCGGCCAGCGCCTAACGCCCTCTTTCAGCGTCAGCTAATGCCGGCGTACTGGCCATTCCTACCCAGATACTCCGCGTTTCGGTGGAATGTTCGCCGGAATGGCCATCAGACTGGTTCTCGCGATGTTTCGCACGAGGGGCTCTTGCTCGGGCGCCCCCCAGGAGCTGGTCCATGCCAGGGAGGGCTCTCGACCGTCAGGCCCGCCGCGCCGCCAGCGCCAATGTCGGCGTGAAGCGAACCCAGATCCGGCCACCGTCTGAGGTCCGGTAGGTGGGAGACAGTCCCAGGACGTCACCCGCCTGGATCCAGATGATCCCCGCTTCTGGGCTCACGAAGTCGAAGGTCTCGTATTGGTTGAATCCGATGTCGGAGTGAATGGGCGTCCAAGTCGTGCCTGCATCGGACGTGGTGTACAGGACATGACCGGCGGCCCCACCCGCGGGACTCCCGGGCACGACGAATCCGTGGCGGGCGTCCACGAACTGGACGATCCAGGACCTGCTCCGGTTGACCGGCAGGGACACCCGGGCCCATGTCGCGCCGGTGTCATGGGTCACGAAGAGCATCGATGCGCCACCGACGGTGACGAACCCGGTCGAGCCGAAGAACGTCGGCGGTGACACGCCACAACCGTCCGAGCACGCAGACGGGGCCGGGAGATACTGCTGTGCCCAGCTCGACCCTCCGTCATGGGTTGCGAAGAATCCGATGGAGCCTCCGTTGCAGTACTCCGTGATCCAGCCGTCGCTCGGAGTGGCGAACACGATGCCGTTCTTGTCGCAGTTCGTAATCAGTCCGCCCAGGCTCACCCCCGAGCCGACAAGACTCGGTGTGCGAGCAACTAGGAACCATCTCCTGCCCCCGTCGGTACTGCGGTAGATCGCCACGGCGTCCTGACCCATGGCGGCCCCGAGGTTCTCCATGTCCCAACCGTCCTGCGCGTTGACGAAATCGAGCGACCCGAGGTGGTCAAATGTGGAAAGGCGGGTCCAGCTCCCCCCACCGTCGGAGGTCGAGTAGAGCGTCGTCCCGACGCCCAGCCATGCCCTCTCGGCATCAAGGACGAACAGGTCGCTAGCTGAGCTGGGAGCAACCCGAGCCGTCGACGGTGTGACGTCTGTCCATGTGCGCCCTCCGTCGGTCGTGCGCGCCGGCACCAGTGACGACGGCGCAAGCGACCCGGGGTTCGAAGTCCAGCGAAGGGCCCATCCGATCCGGGGCGAGACCATCTGCAGCGAGTCGAGCCACAGCGGCGTCACGGTCGGGGGTCTCAGGGCGGGCGGTGCCGGCGGGCGGCAGACGTCCTGCCGGCAGGCCACCAGATCCATCCTCGTCAAGGTGTCCTGGCCGCTCGCGAGCCAGACCGTACGCCCCGTGGCCGCGATCGCGCCCGGCTCCGGACCGACGGCGATGGTCCGACCCACGACACTGTCGGCGACCGTGTCGATCCGCATGAGGTGGACGTCGGTCCCGTTGAGAGTCGTCGTCACCCAGAGGGTCCCAGGAGCCACCGCCATAAGGCCCGACCCGTAGATGATGGGCAGCTCTCCCGTACCGGGGAACGAAAGCAGTTCGATCGTCTTGACGACCCGGTTGGTGCGGGGGTTGACCCTTACGACGGCGGACCCGTTGGAGACCCACACGGCCCCGTCGCCGGTCGCGACGAACCCGAACAGACCGGCGCCCCGGACACGAGCCACTACGCGTCCGCTCGACAGGGAGAGCCGCAACAGGCAACCGGAGAGGCATTGCTCGTTCACGACCGACATCCAGGCGGCGCCCTCGCCCACTGCGAACCCGGGCCTCTTCTCGAACGGCTGCGGCAAGGTCCGCACGGCCAGGGTGCGGGGGTCGATGCGGACCATCCCTGCACGATCGAGCGTCCAGAGGGCCCCGTCGCCGAAGGAGAGGCTCGACGAGACGATCGGGATCGTGGCGGTCACCTTGCCCGTAGCCGGGTCGACCCGGAGAATCCCGGAGTCGTCCGTGACCCACAGGCTGCCGGCTCCGTAGGCGAGGGTCGAGAGCGAGGCGGTGGCAAGTGACAGGATCGGTTCGCTCCTGTCGGTGGCGGGGTCGATGCGGTAGAGGGATCCTCCTGAGGTTGCCCAGGCGGACCGGTCACCGGTGGTGACGCCATAGACGCCACCTGCCGGGCGGAACGTCGCCGTGAGGACGGGACGGAGTGCCGCTGCCACTCGCGGCGGGCTGCTTTTGCCTATCGAGCCGCCTGTCGACATGCAGGCTGTCAACAGCGTCGCGGCGCCGACGAGTGCCACCCCGTTGAGCCGCGAACTGCGCATTAGTTGGAGTTGTACTCCTCGCGGATGTCGTGGGGTACCGCGCCCCGAGTTTTCTTCCGGCGGAGGGGTTGCGACTCGTCTCCTGAGCGGTCGGGCAGAAGTCCTCGTCTCCCTTCTCCCGCTCCGTTCGCCCCGCTCGCGAGGCGCCGAACCAGGACGGTCTTGGAGGGAGCGGGGGTTCAAATCGGCGGGCCGACGGCGGGCCGACGGCGGGGATCTCCGACTGGCAACGGGATCTGGACTATCGGCCCTAAAAAGGGTACGGGGACCAAGAACCATTGGCGTCGGCAGTGCCCCATGCGGCTTTGCCCTTATCGTGGAGCAGCCGAATGTGCCTCGCGTACGAGAGAACGAGTGCGGGATGAGAACGACGTCGGTAATCGTGGAACTGGGTGATTGAGCACCTCGAATCCGTCTTCCTCATCCCACCGCACTTCAATCGGGCGTCATTAGTCGGGCGAAATCGTGGAGGAAGATGTTGGTAACCCATTGGCAGGAACTCCCTTCCTCCTCCGTTGAAGAGATAGGAATGCCAGGCGGCGAGTCCCAAGCCCACTTGCAGACCCATCGGGGGTCCAAAATGGGCGGCGCTCAGCCATTTCGGCGCGTCGTGGTCGGAGCGATTTGCGTTCGCCGGTCTTGGCCCTCCTCCTGACAAGCTGTTGCACTTACTTGATCGATCTCGATCTCGACCGTCGAGACGTCCAAGCTCCACCCGACCGAGGTCAGCCACCCGCCGCGGCAAGCACCTTCTCGACTATCGGACCTGCGGCCTCAGCCCCGGTCTCGCTGCAGGAGATACCTGCTTGAGCGGGCAGAACAGCCGCCACGGCGATCTTTGGCGTCTGACCCGTCCCGGCCGGTCCTGTAGCGATCATCCAGTCTGCTGAGCAACCTGATACGCCTGTCTCTGCGGTTCCGGTCTTCGCGGCGACGTCGAGGTACGAAGGAAAGACTCCCTCTGCGGTGCCGTGTGTCGCGACGCCCAACATGAGGGTTCGAACCGTATTGGCCGTTCTCGGCGTCGTGGCGTTCAGCCAGATATGGGGTTGGTATTGCTCAACGATCTGGCCGGTGTCGCTCACAACACGTTCCAGGAGGTGCGGAGCCATGATCTTTCCACCGTCGGCAATCGCAGCGGCGACGAGGGCATCCTCGAGCGGAGTTTCTTGCACGTTCTCTTGGCCGATGGCGGAGTAGGCGGTGGCGGGTTTGTTGTCGGCAATGGTCGAGGCCGGAGGGAAGTAGGCGGCGACGGCACCTGGGAGGTCAATCGGTGGCACCTTGTCGAATCCGAAGGCGTGTGCCTCAGTGGCGAGGTTTTGAGCCCCGAGGTCCATCCCGATCTGCGCGTACGCGGTGTCGCACGAGACTGCTAGCCCCGACCATTCACACGGGTCATTGAGGATCGAGTGCCGCTCGCGATTGAGGCCGGTCGGAGGGATTGCTGGGCCATTCCGGTGACCGGAGAGGCCTGGGGACCCGCATTTGGCCAAGACCGCACTGATCACCTGAATCGTGGGCGTGGCAGATCCAGGCTCGTCCGGTGCTCGCGGCATCGAAGCGATCAGGTCATGGCTTCGATGTGGCGGTAGGCGCTGAGCAGAATGCCTGCCTGTGGCCAGTGCTCGAGGATGCGCACGATGCTGCGCCGGGCAGTGCGAACGATGCGGCCCGGTGCGTGGAACAGGCCCCATCTGAGCGCCTTCGGGCGGGCGCAGCTCCAGTATCCGTCGCAGCACAGGAGCTGGAACCACCTGACGAGGTCCGCTGAGAGCATCACGACGGCCATCCAGTTGGCGTTGGCCTCGAAGCTCGAGAAGGGGAAGCGGCACAGCCCAGAGTCCTTCAGCCGGGCGATATGGTTCTCGACGTGCGCATGGGCGCGCATGATGAGGTCGAGCTCAGCGGGCTCACCCTCGCAGTCGGTGTAAAAGCCCCAGTAGCGGTACTCGAGGGACGGGAACAGGCTGCGCTGGGCACCAGGGTGGAGCGGCTCTCTCCTGACGATGAGCCTTGTCCCGCTCGGCAACGCCGATAACAAGACGAGCGAGGTGAGCTCGCAGACTGAGGAACCGTCTTGTTCCTCACCGTCTTTTCCGAGCGCCGGCACCCACACCTCCTCGATCCCTTCGGCGTCAAAGATGGCGGCCTGGACCTGGTCGTTGGTCATGGCGCTCGTGAAGAACTTGATGTTGCGGGCCCGCAGAGCTGTGGTGAAAGCCGCGGTCGTGCCGCCCGAGTCGGTCCGGCAGACGACCTCGCGTCGCACGAGGGACGCGTTCTCGCCAACGTGGTGGCCAGCTTGGACATCGTCGGGCAGCTGAGAGATCGCCTCGTCGAGGACCCTCACATGGTCAGCGGCGGTGTTCGAGCCGGCGTTGCCCGGCCTCAGCACTCCCGATAGTGCCTCACCGGTCGCGTCTGCAAAGCAGAACATCGGGTGGAAGCCGAACCCGCCCTTGTTCTCTGCACTTGGCAAATCAGGTCCGGCGAGTTGCGCGAACCAGTCATCGGATCGAGTCGTTGGTGGTGGTGGTGGTGGTGGTGGCGCGGCCGGCAATCTGGGAGAAGGTGGGCGTGTCGAGGTGCGCGTCGGTGGAACGAGCGGTCATCTGCTCGATCTGGTCCATCTTCTGACGAGCGCCGGAGAGACTGATCTGGAGGCCGTCTACCTCACCGAGCCAGCCTTGCTGTCGGGCTTCGGCGACTCGGGCGATCAGATTGTCGCGGACCTCGATCAGCCGAGGGCGCTGGGCAGGGTCGGGCCGTAGCAGCGGGCAGCGCAGGCAGGCGTGCTCGTGAATGCACGCAGTGGCGTATGAGCGGCCACAAGTGCCGAGGGCGACCTTGCGCCGTTCGAAGTGGCCGAGGAACTCGCCCCATTCCTGCTCCGTGGGCACGCGGTACTCCGCACTGGGACGCAGCTCCCGCCGGCGGGCGATGAAGGCTCGGTGTCCGTTGATCACATCTTCGGGGTAAACGGCCTTGTATCCCATGGTCGTGTTGATATCTCGATGACCGGCGACCAGTTGGGCGATGTGCGGAGGCATGCCATGCATGACGGCGTCGGTGATGAACATTCTGCGGAAGTCATGCGGGGTGAACCGCAGCGGCTTTCCGGCAGCGTCGGTGACGTTGGTCCCGTTGAGCGCCCGGCCGATCCACCGCGTAGCGTGTCGGCGGGGATCGCTCGATGTTCGACGCCGATCCGGCGCTGAAACAGCAGCGGCATCGGCGGATTCCAGACGCGCTCGTGTGAGTCGTAGGACGTGACACAGCCGACGGCGCCGTCACCACAACG
>CAWDRQ010000026.1:0-108663 GCA_963804765.1 uncultured Acidimicrobiaceae bacterium | reverse complement strand
TTCCGTCAAGCGCAATGGTGTCGAGGCCCAGCGATCAGCCGGGTGGCGGCGATGCCGTCGAGGCCAGGCATCGGATGTCCATCAGCACGATCCAGGGAGCTCAAGCGAGTTTCTGGACCCGGCACCTTCCCAGACGACTTGACATCCTCTGCACGTGCGAGTACAAGTGCGAGTGAATCGACTCAACAGCAATGTTTTGTAGGTTGTCGCCTTGCTGTTGAATCGATTAAACAGCAAGCGAAGAAAAGGAGGCCAGGTGCCGAGCACGACCATCGTCGAGGTGGCGAAGCGTGCCGGCGTTTCCCCAGCCACAGTCTCTTACGTTCTCAGTGGCAATCGGACGATCTCGCAGGGCACCCAGCTGCGGGTGAGGCGCGCCGTCGAAGAACTCGACTACAAGCCCCACGCGGGCGCTCGTTCCCTTCGGGCGGGCAAGACAGACATGGTCGCGCTAGTCGTGCCCTTCTATGACTGGTCCTCCGAGCCAGTGTTGATGCCCTTTGTCTACGGCGTGGTCCAAGCGGCCCGCCAGCACGGTTGGAACGTCGTGCTCGTGACAAGCGACGGAGGGTCGGACGTCAACTCGGTGGTGCGGAGCAAGATGGTCGACGGCGTCGTGCTCATGGAGGTCCGGGCGGGCGACGAGCGCCTGGAGGTCGTCCAGCGATTGGCGGTCCCCTCCGTCGCTATCGGCATGCCCCTGGAGCCGGTCGATATCCCCTTTGTCGACCTGGACTTTGAGGCGGCCGGACGGACCTGCGTCGAGCGCCTCATCGGTGCCGGCCACGAGCACATTGCCCTTCTTGCCTCCCCGCCAGGGACCTTCGAAAAGAAGCTCGGCTATGCCCGCCGATTCTGGCACGGCGTCGCCGGCACCCTCGAGGCGGCGGGCCTCGGGTTCCACGGTTTGCCTGTCGAGCCCACGATGGAAGGCACTCAAAAGGCACTTGACGCCTTACTAGCGGAGGAACCGGCAGTCACCGGCCTCATTGTCCAAACCGAAGCTGTGGCCGACTTGCTCATACGGGTCCTCCAGCAAAGGGGCAAGTCCATACCTGACGACTTCTCCATTGTCGGTGTCGCCTGGGGAGAGGCTGTCAGGCACCTCGTACCACCTCTCACCTTCGTCAACTTCCCCTCGCTGGAAATAGGGCGTACAGCGATCGAGCTCCTAGCGAAGAAGGGGCCCGGGACTTTGTTACCCGCTGTTTTCGTCGAGGGCGCAACTCTCGGGCCGGCGCGAAAGACCTGACAACTCCACTTGTGATCGGTTCGCAGGCACCTGTTTAAACGATTCACCAGTCCCATTACCCATCAGAAGACAACCAAGAAACCAGCACAAAAAAGGAGGATCAGTTGATACAGAAACGCAATTTTGCCCACGGGATCGCTAGGGGGAGGCTCCTGGTAGCGCTCCTCGCTGCCGGCTCAGCTGTCGGCGTCCTCGGCATCTCCACGGGGCAGGCGTCCGCCAGCAGCAGCAAGATTGTTCTCACCGAGACCAGCTACTACACGAGCGTCGCCAGCAACGGGGCTATCTACACCGCCCTGAACACCGTCTTTAGCAACTTCGAGAAGACCCACCCTGGGATCACAATCAAGAGGGAGGACATAGTCAACAGCGGGAACTCGTACCTGACGGCCGTCGCCGCCGAGGCTGCAGCCGGGAATCTTCCCGACGTCTTGATGCTCGACAACCCGACCGTCCCGACTCTCGCTTCGTACGGCGAGCTCACGCCGCTCAGCACTCTCGGCCCGACCGCCATCCCGACGCTTGGCGCCGCACAACAGGCAGAGGCGAAGTTCAACGGCACCATTTACGGCTACCCGCTCTACACCAACACGATCGCCTTGTTCTACAACAAGGCCATGCTCGCGGCCGCGAAGATCCAGCCGCCGACCACGTGGGCGCAGCTCCTGACAGATGCTAAGGCGCTGACCAACGCTCAGCACTATGGCATCGCCTTCTCGGGCGAAACCTGCGCGGGCTGCAACGTGTGGACGTTCATCCCCTTCCTCCTGACCAACGGGGGGAGCCTGACCCACCTCACGACCCCGCAGTCGATCCAGGCGCTCGCTTTGTGGACTGAACTCACAAAGGAGGGGGCCATCGACAAGGACTTCACCAACTGGAACCAGGGACAGCCAGAGGCCGAGTTCGCTGCTGGCAAGGCCGCCATGATGATCAACGGGCCTTGGTTCTTCCCGACCCTCAACTCGGTCAAGGGCCTCAGCTATGGTGTCGTCGAGATACCGGTCAACACCCCCGGCCAAAACGTAGTCGGCCCGATCGGCGGCGAGGTCTGGACCATCCCCAAGAGCAACCCCACCATCGAGAAGGCTGCCTACGAGCTGCTCAATTACATGGCCAAGCCCTCGGTTGACGCCAGCCTCGCGACGGCCTCCGGCGACATCCCGACCGTCCAGGCAGCTATACCGACCTGGCAGAAGACCGCTAGCCCGCTGTACGCGCCCTTGCTTGCCGAGCTGAAGCACGGCTTCGTGCGTACGAGCACGCTCGGTGTCCTGTACCCCAGGGTCGAGACGGCGGTCGGCAACGGCATCGTGTCGGCTTTGATCGGCAAGCAGACGCCAGCAGCCGCGTTTGCTACTGCCCAAGCAAACGTCAACTCCATCCTCGAAGGCAACTGAAAACTTCGAGGCCAATGAGAGGTGAACGGGAAGTTGCCGCGCGAAGAGCTAACTCCTCCTGAGCGACAGGCAACTTGGTCGGTGCGGGCCAAGGTGGGTGCCAACGAAGCGCTCACCTTGGCCCGCCCAGCCGATTATGGCCACGACACCTCGGGGCGCCCGGCCGGCCCGGCCCGCCGGGCCGGGCTGTGGCACTGGATGCGCTCGCACCGCCGCCAGGCGACGCTGCTCGCTTTCGTCGTCCCCGCACTCACATATGTGATCCTTTTCTTTGTCTACCCGCTCATCTACGGCTTCATGATGAGCGTCGAGAGGATTGGGTTCATTGCCCAGAGCGGGCCTTACATCGGGCTCCACAATTACCGAGTCGAGATAAACGACCCCGTCACCCGTGAAGCTCTGACCAACACCGCGATCTTCCTGGTGGCGTCGCTTTTCTTCCAGTTCACTATCGGCCTCGGCATCGCGTCGTACTTCAGCCGGCGCTTCTTCCTCTCCGGGTTCCTCCGCAGCTTGATAATCATCCCGTGGCTGTTCCCACCCATCGCCAGCGGGACGATTTTTGCGATCATGTTCGCCGGCCAGGGTGGCATCATCGACGAAACATTGCAATCGCTCCACTTGATCAGCTCCCCTATTTTTTGGTTCGACTCGTCGTTCAAGGCGATGTTCGTCATCATCTTTGTCAACATTTGGATCGGGATCCCCTTCAACGCGGTGCTGCTGTACTCGGGACTCCAGGACATCCCTAACGAGCTGCGGGAAGCGTCCGCGCTCGACGGTGCCAGCGCCTGGCAGCGGTTCCGCTACATTACGGTCCCGCTCCTTCGCCCGGTTTCACTCATAGTCATCATGCTGGGGATCATTTATACGGTAAAGACGTTTGACCTGGTCGTAGTGCTGACCAACGGGGGTCCGGACAACGGCTCTCAGCTCATGTCGACCTGGGCCTATACGCTTGCGTTCCAAAACTTCCAGACCGGTCAGGGCGCGGCCGTAGCGAACATGCTGTTCGTCTTTTGCATGATCGTTGCCTTCTTCTACATACGTGCCACGCGGCGTGAGGTGGCGGCGGCATGAACAGGCGCCGCACAATGAGCCTATTTTGGCAGCGGCGCGCCCGTCGCTTTGTGCTCCCTATCGGGGGGCTGGTGATCACCGGGCTCATGCTGCTCCCGATCTATTTCACCATTGAGAGTTCGCTCGCGCCGTCGAGCTCGTTCCAAGCTCTCTCGCAGTCCCTCGTGCCGAGCCACTTTGTCTTTAGCAACTACAGACTGGCCTTCGACCAGGAGCGCGGCAGCATAGTCACAAGCTTGCTTATCGCCTTAGGAGCCGTCGTCCTATCCGTCGGGATCGCACTGCCGGCGGCTTATGGCCTCACGAAATTGGGCTACCTAAAGAGCCGTGCCGTTGTATCGGTCGCGATCGTTGTGCTGCTGGTTACCCAGATGGTGCCGGGGATATCGCTGACCCTGGCCTTTTACAAACTGTTCTTCCATCTTCATCTCCTCAACAGCATCCCGGGCCTCATCCTGGCCGACTCCACCAACGGGATGCCATTTGCCGCTCTGGTGCTGCGCGCCTACATGGGCTCGATTCCTGCCGAGCTGTCCGACGCCGCTTATGTCGACGGCGCTTCGGAATGGCGCACGTTCCGCTCTGTGATCGCGCCGCTCGCGGTACCGGGGATCGTAACTGCCGGTCTTTTCGTGTTCCTCTTTGCCTGGGGCGATTTCCTCTACGCCTACACCCTCACTGCGGGCGGCAATGTGACCCCGCTGACCAAGGGCATCCTCAGCTTCTTCACTAACAACACCGTCAACTGGGGCGGCGTTCTGGCTACAGTGGTCCTAGCCGCCATCCCGTCAGGCCTCATCTTGAGTTTCGGGCAGCGTTACGTGATGGGCGGCCTCCGGGCCGGTGCGCTCAAGGGCTGAGGCCCCACGCCAATTTTGAAAGGAAGGCCCACGTGGCGACTTTTGTTGGCAGCAGTTCCGGTTTCTCCGTTCATGACGGCAAGGAGCTACTGGAAGTCCGTGCCTGGGGTGAGAATAGTGCGCGTGTCCGGTCGAGCCTGCACGCCTTCATAAAAGAAACACCCGGGGATGCACTTGAGGAGCCAGGGCCCAGCAACGTCAATATCGAGGTATCCGACAGCGGAGCGCTCATGCGCAATGGGGATCTCGTAGTCGAAGTGCGCGAGAACGATGACGGGGGCTTCTTGCACTTCCCCCCTCTGGTCCGGTTCCTCCGCCCGGACGGCGAGGAGCTGTTCTCCGAGAGCGTCCCCCACTTCAGTGCGCCCCCCCAGCGGCGTTACCGGCCTGGACGCGGCGACCTTCATGGTTGTGAGGTGTCGTTCCGCTCCTTCCCAGATGAGCGTTTTTACGGGCTCGGGCAGCACCAGCACGGGCTGCTCGACCAGAAGGGGACCGTCGTCGAATTGGTGCAACGGAATACGGAGGTTTGCGTACCTTTCGCCCTCTCAAACCGTGGTTATGGCTTCCTGTGGAACATGCCGGGTATTGGTCGCGTGGAGCTAGGCGCCAGTGGCACCAAGTGGGTCGCTGAGGCAGCAAGGCAGATCGATTATTGGGTCACCGCGGCGCCCACGCCGGCCAAGGTCGTCAGCCAGTACTCGAAAGCGACGGGCCTGCCGCCGATGCTCCCCGAGTGGGCGTCGGGGTTTTGGCAGTCCAAGATGCGATACCGGACTCAGGAAGAGCTGCTAGCGGTGGCCCGGGAGCACAAGAGGCGTGGTTTGCCCCTGTCAGTTATCGTTATCGACTTCTTCCATTGGACCCGCCAGGGCGAGTGGAAGTTCGACCCGGCCGAGTGGCCCGACCCGCAAGCCATGGTGGACGAACTGAAGGAGCTTGGCGTCGAGCTCATGGTCTCGGTCTGGCCAAGCATAAACCCCGATAGTGAAAACTATGGCGAAATGGACCGTCGCGGGCTGCTGGTCGGCAACGTACGCTCCCTGCCGCTTAATATGCCGTTCTGGGACAAGGGCAGCAATAGCCAGGTCTTCGTACGGTTCTACGACTCGACCAACCCCGAAGCACGCAGCTATGTGTGGGAAAAGGTCAGACAGGGGTACGGCCGGTACGGGATCCGCGCGTTTTGGCTCGATGCCTGCGAACCCGAGATGCTCCCGGAGGATCCCGAGAGCGACTTGTTTCACATCGGCCCAGGGGCCGAAGTACATAACGTCTACCCGCGAGAACACGCTCGCGGTTTCGCTGAGGGACTCTGGGCCGGCGGGGAAAAGGAGATCGTGACCCTTTGCCGGTCCGCGTGGGCGGGGAGCCAGAGGTACGGAGCCGCGGTTTGGTCCGGCGACATCGACTCGACCTTCGACGCACTCGCCAAGCAGGTCCCCGCCGGCCTCAACATCGGGATCTCTGGGATCCCGTGGTGGACGACTGACATTGGCGGGTTCAAGGGCGGGGACCCGAGCTCGGCCTACTTCCGGGAGCTGCTAGTGCGGTGGTTCCAGTTCGCTGTGTTCTGTCCGCTCTTCCGGCTCCACGGCGCACGTGAACCGAACCCGCAGGCGGGTCCGCCACAGACAGGAGGGCAAAATGAGGTTTGGTCCTTCGGCGAGGAGGCGTACGACATTATCCGAGCCCAACTGGCCTTACGCGAGGTGCTGCGCCCGTACGTAATGGACGTGATGGCAACGGCAAGCACGACAGGGCTGCCCCCGATGCGAGCACTGTTCCTGGAGTTCCCGGACGAGCCGGAAGCCTGGCAGGTCAAAGATGAGTACATGTTCGGGCCCGACGTCCTGGTGGCGCCGGTCACTACTTATGGCGCGAGAGAGCGGGAGGTCTACTTACCTCACGGCGCCTCCTGGCTGGACCCGTCGACCGGAGAGCCCGTCAAGGGGAAGGGTTGGATGACGGCGTTGGCGCCCTTGGAGCGCATCCCTGTCTACCTGCGCGGCGGGGGAGCTCTGAAAACCTTGTTGGCCAACTAAGGCGGAGGAGCGCTCTGTGCGGGACGGCCTCGTGCCCGGGTACTCTCGTCGCTGCACCGACGGGCTGGCGGTGGTCCGACGAGGAGGGGTGAGCCCTGGCACCGCTGCCAGTGTGTAGACCGCCTTACGGCGCGCGACGAGGAACTCCTCAACCCGACCACGGGTGAGCTGCTCGACGTGGATGACTCGGGCCTCATTCCACCTGCTCAGATGCGCCTTTTCGTTCACGTAATCCCGATTGAACACCCGGAGTGCCTGCCAGACCGGATCACTCGCTTGATTGACGCGTCGTAATTGCCCGGCATCGTTGACGTCGATCTCGAGACCGGAACTCCACGAGGTATCTCCAGCAGCCTCACGGAGCAGAGAAGCGAATGTCGACTTACCGCTGCCATTAATGCCGTAGATCAAGTAGAGGCGGCGTAGCTGCACGGTTCAACGCTTAAGAAGTCGCAGGCGAGCAGGACTATGGGGCTACGCCCGAGTTCGTCCTCCTCGGCGGCCTCGTACCCGAGTTGTTCTGTTCGAGGAGCGGCATGCGACACGCCGGGACGACGGACGTAGACGTCCAGGTCGACCTTGAGATTGCAGCTGGGGCCGTCAACACGGTCCGCCTTGAGCACGTCTTGGTGAATGCAGAATCTGAGGCTGATCCGAGTCGGGTCTGGCGGTGGCAGACCGAGGCCGATGGCTACAGCGCCGTCGTGAAGTTCGAGCTGCTGGCAGACCTCGATGGTGAACCCGCGGGAGCCGTTGTGCATTTCGACGAGTGCGATGTGCTCGGAGCTGTGAACGTCCGGGGCACGGGGTTCGCAGCTCGGGACTACTCGTTGCTGACGCTTCGGTCGCGCATCGGCGGAGTCGACTACGAGGTCGGGGTGAACGTCGCCGGCATCGCCGGCTTCCTCATCGCAAAAGCGGCGGCGGCTCGCAGCCGTCGCGCGGAGAAGGACTGGTACGACATCGCCTTCGTTCTCCTGCACAACGATTTCGGCGGTCCGGAATACGCCGCACGCGGGACAAGTGAGCGCTTCCGAAAGGATCTGGTCGGGTCGATGCGGACCGCTCTCGACGACCTTCTCGCGAACTTCGATTCGCCGGACAGCCAGGGGCCACAGGCCTACGCGTCCCAGATGACGGTGGACCATCCAGGGTCCGTTGACGCTCAGCTCCGAGCCGACGCCGTCCTAGCGGTGCGCTCCTTCTACAGGGGACTGTTCCCCCAGAAGTGATCGTGGCACTCGGATTCCCACCGCCGTCAAGTGCCCAGGAAGTCCCACTCGCTCCCGACTTACCCAACGCAGGGCTGAGAGCTTCCCGTGGACAAAGCCCCATTCCCAGTCATCCCAGGGGACTATCACGTTGCCGCGTCCTGCTAGAAGCTGAGGGGCTCGTCTGAGCCCTGTCGTGGTCGATACCGGACCTCTGGTCGCGGCTGCTCTTCGCGATGATCCAGACCATCGTCAGTGCGTCGCCTGGTTCGAAGAGGTCCGTGAGACGCTGGTAGTCCCAGACCTTGTGATCCCGGAGGTTACCTACCTTCTGGCGACAGGAGCCCGGACGAGCGTGGAAGCCGAGTTCCTGCGGAGCTTTGGGACAGCTCACCATCGAACACGTTGGCGACGCCGACCTCGAGCGTGCCGCCGAGCTTGTCGAGACCTACTCCGATCTCGCTCTCGGAACCGTCGACGCGGCACTAGTGGCCATTGCCGAGCGGCTGGGCGCGAGCAAGATCGCCACCTTGGACCGCAGGCACTTCACCGTCGTGCGACCGACCCACGTTCCTTCCTTCGAGCTGCTTCCTTAACCGCTCGCCCGGCGCACCCAACTGCGAGAATCTGGAGGATGGCCAGCGGGGTCACCACGCGAACCGCTCGTCGGCGCGCGCCTACTGCCGAGCACGCGCTTCCGCGCGAACTTCGTCAAACGCACTCCTGGACACCGGGGTTCAAGGGCATTCGCCCATGCCACGGCCGATGACGGACGGTCCACACGACCTCGCGGTGGACTTCGTAGTCGGGCGCCTCCACGACCCAGCAAGGGCAGTTCCTGGGCGTTGCCGCCAGAGTTCACCGCACAGTGATCTATCGATCTCACGTCAGCGTGTCGAGCCTCATGAGCTGGGCGAACTCGGCCGTACAATGTAGATATGGCGCGGACTCGCAATCCATGGCTCGGACCTGCCGCCCGCCCAGTCGCGATCCCAGAGGATATCGACGATCCCTCGGTGATGAAGGCATCGGGCGTCGTCGAGCTACCGTTCCATGTTCGATGGAGCGATCCGTCGATCACCTACGACCTCGGGCAGCGAGCCGACCGCATCCGTGTCTATGAGCAGGTTCTTCGCGAAGGCACCGAGGACGACGTTCGGTTCTACGTCGAGGTTGGTCAGCTCGTCGAGCTTTTCGACGAACTGGTGCTGCCCCCGACAGTGAGGCGAGCCTGGGCAGACTGGCTTCTACGGCACCGAGGGGTGGTCCTTGCGTGCTGAGTCCGCTGCAGGAGCGGATAGCCAGACTCATCGCCGGACTTAGCCCAGACTCATCGCCGGACTTAGCGAGGCGGAAGACTTCGCACTCGCCGGCGGTGGGGCACTGATAGTTCGTGGCGACATCGATCGCAAGACTCGGGACCTCGACTTCTTCGGACTCAGCGCTGCTGCGGTCGACCGCCTCGTTCCCGTAGCTGAACAGGCTCTTCGAGAAGCGGGCCTGCAGGTCAAGCGGGTACAGGAAGGGCCCGGTTTTGCACGCTTTGTCATCGAGGATGAGGACGATCGGACCGAGCTGGATCTGGCCAGCGACGCCAGACTCTTTCCAGCGGATCGAGGTCCAGGCTTTCAGATCCTGTCTGCAGAGGAGCTAGCCGCTGACAAGTTGCTCGCGGTGTTCGGCCGAGCGGAGGCCAGGGACTTCGTAGACCTGGAGGCACTTGAAGACCGATTCGGTCTTGACCGGCTGTTCGAACTCGCAGGCGAGAAGGATCGAGGGTTCGAGCCCACGGTATTTGCCGAGATGATGGACCGATTCGGTCGGCTCGGAAGAGCGGAGTTTCAGCTTGACGATCTTCAGTACGAGGAGTTGAGTCGACTTGTCGAGGCGTGGCGGGCGCGGGCACTTCAGCTAGCCCGAGAGCACCAGCGATCGCGAGGCATCACCAACGATCGAGGTCACGACACTGGCCTCGGTGTCTGACGAGGCATGAACCTTGCCAGTCCGTAGCCGGATCACCTGCCTGAACTATCGCTCCGGAGACCCACATACCCATCCGCTGGGTTCGATCTACCTCATAGGGCGCGACTACGACCCGGCGACTGGGCAGTTCCTGAGTGTGGACCCGAAGTTGGAGCAGAGGCTGCAGGCTTACGTTTACGTCCAAATGTCAGCCAACTCGGCGTGAGTTCTGTCGTTGAGAACGGGTCAGTTGTGTCGCTGACCCGTGGAGCGGGCGACCGGGATCGAACCGGCATGACCAGCTTGGAAGGCTGGAGCTCTACCATTGAGCTACGCCCGCGACGCATCCTGAGGCTATCTCGCGGTCACCGGGTGCCCAGTCTGGAAAGGCCCGCGATGACCCCAGGACGTCGGGGAGGCGGGATTTGAACCCGCGACCTCCTGCTCCCAAAGCAGGCGCGCTGCCAAGCTGCGCTACTCCCCGTCGCCTCGCACGGCGACCTCGCGATCGTAGAGGCACAGGGCCGCTCCTGGAAGCGAAAGCCCGGTGTGCTCCTCGAACGTGGGTGGCGGGCGTCACTCCGTGCGCCCGGTAGAGTACGCACGACCTATGCGTTCCACTTCTGAGGCCCTCGAGGGCAACCGAGTCAAGCTCAGCGTCGAGGTCGACGAGGAGGAACTCCGAGGCGCAGTCGACGAGACCATGCGCCGGCTCCAGAAAGAGGTCGCCGTGCCCGGCTTCCGGCCGGGCAAGGTGCCTCGCCGGCTCCTCGAGGTTCGGCTCGGCGCGCAGGCGATCAGGGCCGAGGTGATCCGGCACGCCCTCCCGGACTACTACGCCCAGGCCGTCGAAGAGGCGGCTATTGACACGATCGCAGCGCCGGAGATCGACATCACGTCCGGTGAGGACGCCGGAGCCCTCGCCTTCGACGCTGTCGTGGAGGTGCGCCCGAAGGTCTCGGTCGCCGGTTACGAGGGTCTTGTCGTCACGGTCCCGTCTGTCGAGCCGACCGATCTCGAGATTGCCGCTCGCGTCGACCGGCTCCGGGAACAATTCGCCGAGCTCAGCGAAGTCGAACGATCGGCCCGAGATGGCGATCTGGTGACCGTCGATGTGCACGGTGTGCGCGACGGCAAGGTTGCCGACGGGCTCAGCACCGACGATTTCGTGTACGAGGTGGGTACAGGCGGTATCGCAGAAGGCGCCGATGACGAGCTACGCGGCAAGAAGGCCGGCGACATCGTCGAGATCGACGCCCCCCATTTGCAGGGAGGCGCCGGCAAGCTGCGAATTCTCGTGAAGCAGGTACGCGAGAAGGTTCTGCCCGAGGCGAACGACGAGTGGGCCTCAGATGCTTCGGAGTTCGACACGCTCGAGGAGTTGCGCAGCCACCTGGCGGTGGGCCTCACCAGCTTGAAGAAGCTCGAGGCCCGCCTGATTCTTCGCGAGCGTGCGGTCGAGGCCTTGACAGAGCTCGTTTCCGAGGAGATGCCGGCGACACTCGTTGCCGCCGAGGCGGAACGAGCCCGCGAGGCCCTCGCCCACCGTCTCGCTGAACGCGGCCTGACGATCGAGCAGTATCTCGAGGCCTCCGGTCAGGACCCCAACGAGCTCGAAGCAGAGTTCGAGCGCCAGGCGGGCTCCCAGGTCCGCGCCGACCTTGCTCTGCGTGCTCTCGCGGACGCCGAAGGAATCGATGTCGACGACCAGGATCTTGCAGCTCAGATCGAACGTCTCGCATCCCAGACCAACCAGGACGCCCGAAGCCTCGCGACCCGACTCGCCAGGACCGGTGGTCTCGAGCAGCTACGCTCGGATGTCAGGAACGAGAAGGCGGTCGCATGGTTGGTCGACTCCGTCGACATCGTTGATGAGCAAGGGGCCCCGATGGATAGGACGTTGCTCCTCGAAGCAGTGGGCTCCGAGGAAGAGACTGCGGCTGGCGCGCACGCCGAGGTGACAGGCGGGGATGTCGTGGCCACCGAAGAGCGAGTCGCTGACTCTGCGGCCGGGGAGGTAGAGGCCGTGGACGAAACTGCGGTCGACTCGGCAGTGGGCAAGGAGGGCTGAGCTTTGGCCGCGCACGACTATCTCGTCCCCACGGTGGTCGAGCAGTCGCCGAGAGGTGAACGTGCCTATGACCTCTTCTCCCGGCTGCTTCGCGAGCGGATCATATTCATAGGCACTCCGATCGACGACACGATCGCGAACTTGGTGTGCGCTCAGATGTTGTTTCTCGAGTCGGAGGATCCCGAGAAGGACATCAACATCTACATCAACTCACCCGGTGGCGACATAACCGCGCTGTTCGCGATCTACGACACACTGAAGTACGTGCGACCCGACAAGTCGACTTTTTGTTTTGGACAGGCCGCGTCGGCGGCAGCCGTGCTCCTGGCCGCGGGTACCAAAGGTAAGAGATTCGCGCTTCCACATGCCAGGATCCTGCTCCATCAGCCCTATGGCGGAGGTGGTGGGCAGGCGAGCGACATCGAGCTGCAGGCCAAGGAGATCCTCAGGATGCGGGATCTCTTGAACCAGATGCTCGCCAACGACACCGGTCAGTCGGCTGAAAGGCTCCAGAAGGACACGGACAGGGACTTCATCATGGACGCCGAAGAGGCCAAGGAATACGGCATTATCGACGAGGTCATCACCAATCGGGAGGTCGTCGGAGTCACGGCGACCGTCGGCGCAGCCTGAGCTACGGGAGACGATGTGGCCAAGTTCGGGGAGGGTGGAGAACTAGTCAAGTGCAGCTTCTGTGGCAAGTCGCAGAAGCAGGTCAAGAAACTGATCGCCGGACCAGGTGTCTACATATGTGACGAGTGCATCGAGCTGTGCAACGACATCATCGAAGAGGAGCTGTCTGAGCCGACAGAGGTCCGTTTCGAGGACCTGCCCAAGCCCAGGGAGATCTTCGACTTCCTGAACGACTATGTGGTCGGTCAGGAGCAGGCCAAGAAGATCCTCTCCGTAGCGGTCTACAACCACTACAAGCGGGTGCAGGCCGGCGTGTATCGCGACGGCGACGTCGAGATCGCGAAGTCCAACATCCTCCTTCTCGGTCCGACCGGTTGCGGCAAGACTCTCCTGGCCCAGACCCTGGCGCGCATGTTGAATGTTCCGTTTGCGATCGCGGACGCGACGGCGCTCACCGAAGCCGGCTACGTCGGTGAGGACGTGGAGAACATCCTGCTCAAGCTGATCCAGGCTGCTGACTACGACGTCAAGAAGGCCGAGACCGGGATCATCTACATAGACGAGATCGACAAGATCGCCCGAAAGAGCGAGAACCCCTCGATCACGAGAGACGTTTCGGGGGAAGGTGTCCAACAGGCGTTGCTCAAGATCCTCGAGGGCACAACCGCCTCGGTTCCACCCCAAGGTGGTCGCAAGCACCCGCACCAGGAGTTCATCCAGATCGACACGACGAACATCCTGTTCGTCTGTGGCGGCGCATTTGCCGGCTTGGACAAGATCATCGAGAACCGCATCGGCCGTGCCGGCATCGGATTTCGCGCGGACGTGCGTCACAGCAAGCACCGCGAGGAGGGCGAGGTCCTCATGCAGGTCCTCCCCGAGGACCTGCTCAAGTTCGGCCTCATCCCCGAGTTCGTCGGTCGCCTCCCGGTCATCGGGGCAGTTCGCAGTCTTGACGAGGAGGCGCTCGTCCGCATTCTCGTCGAACCCAAGAACGCCCTGGTGAAGCAGTTCCGCCGCGTGTTCGAGCTTGACAACGTCGAGCTCGAGCTGACTGAAGACGCCCTGGAAGCCGTCGCGCAACAAGCGATGCTGCGAGGCACGGGCGCCAGGGGCCTGCGTGCCATCCTCGAGGAGGTCCTTCTCGAGGTCATGTACGACCTGCCGAGCCGCGAGGACATCGGGCGCTGCGTGGTCGACAAGTCCGTGGTGCTACAACGGGTCGCGCCGAGCCTGGTCCCTCGTGTCACCGGCCAGGAGAAGTCCGAGCGCCCACGTCGCGCGGCCTCCTGAGCCGGCCCGCGCTCCTCAGCTTTCTCGAGGCGTGTCCCAATCTGACAGCCAGTTCGGATTTCCCGCCGAGCCTCCCTTGCTCCCGGTGCCGGGTGCGGGGCCTCCCTCTCTCGGTGAGACGCTGGCGTGGCTCGACCGGCACGTCAACCTCGAAGCGATCGAATCGGGCCGGGCCGGGCGTCTAGGCCTGCCCAGCCTCGAACGCATCAGCGCGCTGGTGGGCGCACTCGGCGACCCACAGGCGACGTGCCCCATGGTTCACGTCACCGGGACCAACGGCAAGGGTTCGACGTCTCGGATGACTGCCGCGATTCTTCAGGCCTGTGGGTTGTCAGTAGGCACGTACCTGAGCCCACACCTGGAGCGGATCAACGAGAGGCTTCAGTTCGCCGGTGTCGAGATCACTGACGATTCCCTCGTGAAGGTTTTCGGGACGGTGGCGGAGGTCGAGCGCTTCCTGGGCATCCGAGCGACCTGGTTCGAGCTCGTGACGGCGGCCGCTTACGCCTGGTTCGCCGACATGGCCGCGGAAGCGGTCGTAGTAGAGGTCGGCCTCGGAGGTCGCTTCGACGCGACGAACGTCGGCCACGCCGACGTCGCGGTGGTGACCAACGTCGAGCTCGACCACACCCAGATCCTCGGAACCTCGAGGGAGTCGATCGCGGCCGAGAAGGCCGGGATCATAAAGAGCGGCTCGCTTGTCGTGCTGGGCGACGAGGCGCCTGCCGTGTCCGCGATTTTCGAGGCCGAGGCCGAACTCGTCGGGGCGCGGGCGATCTGGCGGCGGGGGGCGGAATTCGGTTGCAGCTCCAATCGGCTCGCGGTCGGCGGGCGCCTGATCGACCTGTGGACGCCGCTCGGGCGGTTCTCCGACGTGCACCTGCCACTTCACGGCGCGCACCAGGCCGACAATGCCGCGTGCGCCGTCGCTGCCGCGCAGGCCTTCCTCGGGACGACGATCGAAGAGGACATCGTCTGCGACGCGCTCGCCGCGGTCAGGGTGCCGGGGCGTCTCGAGGTCGTGCGCCGCCATCCGCTCGTCGTGCTTGACGGGGCTCATAACCCGGCCGGAGCGGCCGCGGCCGGCTGGGCGCTGAGGGAAGACTTCGCTGCCGCGAGGCGGGTAATCGTAGTGATGGGTTGTCTTCGCGGTCGCGATCCCGGAGATCTGCTGTCCGCGCTGGGACCTGAACGCATCGCCACGGTTGTGGCCTGTCGCCCTCCGTCCCCGCGAGCTCAGGAGCCCGAGAGCGTCGTCGACGCAGCCCAGGCTCTCGGGCTCGCCGCCGAGGAATCCGGGACGGCTGCCGAGGCAGTGGACCGGGCACTCGAGCTCGCGGGCCGGGACGACCTCGTATTGGTGACGGGCTCTCTCTACGTCGTAGGGGCGGCTCGCACGGCGCTGCGCTGACAAGGCCAAGCCGTCCCGCGGGCTCGGCATTGGCCCGTCGGCCCCGGGGCGATTAGGGTCGCCGCCCGTGGAGCGCACCCTTGTAATCTGCAAGCCCGACGCCGTTGCGCGTGGCCTCATCGGAGAGATCGTCAGCCGTCTCGAACGCAAGGGCCTTCGAATCGTGGCCGCCGACTTGCGTACCATCGACGCCGACACTGCGAGCCGCCACTACGCAGAACATGTCGGCAAGCCCTTCTACGGCGACCTGGTCGAGTTCATCTGTCGCGGCCCCGCGATGGTCATGGTCGTAGCCGGGCCGCCAGGGACGTGGAAGGTCGTGCGAACGCTCATGGGGCCCACCAATCCTGCCGACGCGCCGCCGGGCACGATCCGAGGGGATCTCGCCACGGAGATGACCGAGAACCTCATTCACGGCTCCGACGGTCCGGAGTCGGCCGCTCGGGAGATCGAGATCTTCTTCCCGGGACTCGAGTCACGAGCAAGTCGCAGGCCAGCCGACCCTTTGTAAGGCCCGGGGCCAAGCGCAAAGGTCGTGGCGCCCCTACGGTGCCGACCGGCTGGCCACATGCCCGTCCTCGATGACGTAGACCTCGTCGAAGGCTGCGAGCTCGTCGAGCCGGTGGGTGACGTACAGGAGGCTCTTGCCCGCCGTGGTGGAAACGAGGTCGCTGAGAAGGCGCTCGGCAGTCGCCTCGTCCAGCCCCGAGGTCGGCTCGTCGAGGATGAGGATCGGCGTCCGGGCCAACAGGGCCCGGGCCAGCGCGAGGCGTTGACGCTGGCCGCCGGATAGCTGTGCGCCTTGCTCGCCGATCGTGGTGTCGAGGCCGTCAGGCAGCGAATCGATCCAATCGCCGAGCTGTGCCGCCCGTGCCGCCGCCGTGACCTCGGCTTGGCTCGCGTCGGGTCGGGCGAGGGCGATGTTGGCCCGCATCGTCGTGTTGAACAGGTGGGTGTCCTGGGCGACCCAGGCGATCATGCGGCGGGGAGCCTCTTGGCACAGGAGGTCCAGCGAGGTCCCCCCCAGCGCCGCCTCGCCGCCCTCCAGAGCCCAAAAGCGCAACAGCGTGTTCACTACGCTGGTCTTGCCCGCGCCGCTCGGCCCGACCAGGGCCACCCGGCTCCCCGCCGGGACCGACACCGTGAGGCCATCGAGGGCCCACGGATGGTCTGCCCCGTAGCGAAGCCTGGCTTCTTTCAGCGTGATGTCCGTGGCGGTCGGCTCCGCCACGGGACGGAGCGGGTCGATGACCGGCATCGGCAGCTCGGCGACGGCGAGGACGCGGCCCGCTGCGGCCAGGTGTTGCGAGAGCCTCGACACCGCGTCGGCTACTGGTGTCACGACTTCGAAGGCGCCGAGCGTGACCAGTGGCAGGACGGCCAACATGTAGCCGGGGAGCAGATGGGCGCGGACTGCCGGCACCGAAACCATGAGCAGGCCGACGATGGCGGTTCCGGTGAAGGCGATGCTGAGGGCCGACACCGCGCCCGCCGTCCACGAGCGGCGCCGCGCGAGACCGACGAGGGCCGCGTCGTCGGTGAGCGCCCGCTCGAGGTACTCCTCGTCACGTCCAAACGCCAGCAGGTCCGGGGCGCCCCGGAGGAGCTCGACGACATCGGCTGTCAGCTCGCCTCTCAGAGCCGCCTCCCTTGTCCCGAGCCGGCTTTGCCGTGCCCACGCCAGGACCGAGGTGAGCACGAGGGCGCTCGCCATGCAGACCGTGAGCACGAGACCGGCTGCCGGCAGGACCACTGTCACCACGACGACCGCGAACAGCGAGGTGATGGTGCCCACCAGCACCGGCGAGACGCCACGCAGTGCCAGGTCCTGCAAAGAGTCGAGGTCGGCGGTGGCCCGGGCCAGCAGGTCCCCGCTGCGCCACTGGGTCAGGCCGGCTGGAGACCGCGGCTCGATCTCGTCGTAGAGCCACAGCCGGAGGCGACCGATCGACCGTAGGGCCGAGTCATGGGAGACGAGTCGCTCGCCGTAGCGGAGCGGTCCACGGCTGAGCGCCAGTATCTGCACCCCGGCCATGAGCACCGTCAAGGTGTAGAGAGGTGGCCGAAGTGCTGCCTTGTCGATGAGAGCGCCCGAGCACGCCATCAGCGCCACCGTGCTCAGGGCTGCGGCAACCCCGAGTGCGGTCGAGAGGAGGAAACGTCCCCGGGGCGGGGCGGCGATGCCGAGCAGGATTCTCAGCGTGTCCAGCGCCGAGCGCTTTCGGTCGGCCGCTGGGCTCATGATCTCCCGCCGATCGGCGCGAGGCAACGAGCGCCGTCTTCGTCGGCGCGGACGAGCCGGCCGCCGACGAGGGCGACGGTCCGGTCAACGCGTGCGACCATCCCGTGCCGGTGAGCCGCAACGATGACCGTCCGGCTCTCGAGCCACGGCCCAAGCGTCGCCCGCAGCGACAACTCGCGGTCGGCATCGAGATGAGCGGCCGGTTCGTCCAGTAGCACGAGGGGGGCGTCTCGCAATACGGCGCGTCCGATCGCGATGCGCTGGCGTTCTCCGGCGCTGAGCGTCAGGCCGCCCTCGCCGACAGGGGTCTCGAGCCCGCTTGGGAGCCGTTCTATGAGCCCGGACAGACCGGATTGTTCCACCGCCCGGGCGACTGCTCCGGCATCGGCATAGGCGTCCCCGAGGCGGAGGTTGTCGGCGATCGTCCCGCGGACGAGGTAGGGACGCTGAGGCACCCATGCGACCTGACGCCGCCAGTCGCGAGGCGGGAGGTCCCGGAGATTGACGTCACCGACCATGACCGTGCCGCCGACCGGTTCGACGAAGCCGAGAAGCACGGCGAGCAGAGTGGACTTGCCCGCGCCCGACTCCCCGGTCACCGCCACGTGCTCACCGGGCGCGACCTCCAGGTCGACGCTGTCGAGCACCGCGACCGCCCGATCGGGGTAGCACACCCGCAAGCCCGAGAGCCGGATCGTGCTCCGGGCGACTTCGGCCAGGGCCCGCTTCGCAGCTTCGTCGGGCGTGCCCGCAACGGCTGGCCCCGGCTCGCTCTCGTCGAGGACGTCGAGGATGCGGTCGGACGCCGCCTGCCCCTCGGCGCTCGCATGGAACTCCGATGCGGCCCTTCGCAGCGGCATGTACACCTCGGGCGCCAGCACGAGGACCGCAAGAGCGATCCCGAGGTGCAAGGTGCCGTCGAGCAGCCGTAGCCCCAGGAAAAGCGCCACGAGCGCCGTGCCCACCGCGGCGAGCACCTCGAGGGCCAATGCGGAGAGGAAGGCGAGCCGGAGAGTGCTCATGGTGGTCAGCCGGAAGTCCTCGCTGGCCCTCTGAGCGTCCGGCGGCCCGCCCGCACCCGGCCGAAGGCCCGCAGTGTGGGGAGGCCCTGCAGCAGGTCGTAGAAGGCTGCCGCCAACCCCGAGAGCCTGTCCCACTGGCGTTCGGCGTGACGCTTCGCCTCCAGGCCGAGCAGGACCATGAACAAGGGGACGACCGAGACGGTGACCGCAAGGATCAGAAACGAGCGCCAGTCGGCCCACAGAACCCATGACAGCAGCACGACGGGCGCGATGCCGGCGACCACCGCGGTCGGCAGGTAGCGGGCGAAGTAGACCTCGAGCGCCTCGACGCCTTGAGTCGCCACCGAGGCGAGCTCGCCCGTGCGTTCCCCGGCCAGCCACGAAGGTCCGAGGCCAACCGCGCGGGTTAGCAGTCGCCGCCGCAGTGCGGAGGTCACGCTGGCTGATGTGCGGTGCGCTGCGAGCTCACCCAGCCACGCCAGGACCGCCCGTGTGAGGAACGCGCCAGAAAGACCGGCGAGGAACGGGAGGAGCCGGGCGACAGGCCAATGGCCGAGCAAGCCACGTTGCACGATCACACCGAGCAGGACGGCCTGGACCACCAGGCACAACGTCGACGCGACACCGACCGCCACGGCCGCCGCGAGGTAGCGGCGAGTGGCGCTAACCCGCCGCGCCAGTCGCGGATTGAAGAGGCCCCACGGCAGGCTGTTATGAGGTGTCAGCTGACGCCGCCCTCGCCTGCGGGTTCCGGCGCCTCATCGTTCGACGCAGGCTTGGCGGCGAGCCCGGAGGTCTCGGGCTCGGCTTCGTCAGCGGGACCCGCCCGCACAGGCCGAATCACCCGGGCGCGGAACACCCAGTACGACCACCCCTGGTAGACGAGCACGAGCGGCGTGAAGATGAGCGCCACGACGGTCATGACCTTCAGCGTGTAAGGCGCGGATGCTGAGTTGGAGATCGTGAGGTCGTACACCGGCGAGATGCTCGAGACCATGACCCTCGGGTACAGGTTCAAGAAGATGGTGGCCACGAGGCAGATCAGCCCGACCGCGGTGGCGACGAACGCCCAGCCATCCAGCCGCTCACGCAACAGCCATCCCACGACCGCGATGCACGCGATGGCGAGGATCGGGACGAGGGGCGGGACGAGCCCGGTGTCGTGGCCGTTGTGCGCGTTCACGTAGGTCCACGACAGGAAGGCCACGATGGCGGCGGTGGCGGCCGGCGCGAGGACTTTCGCCGCCCGCGACGCCCGCGCCCGAAGGTCGTCGGTGGTCTTCAGGGAGGCGAAGACCGCGCCGTGGAGGGCGAACAGGAGAAGCGTGGTGACCCCGCCGAGCAACGCGTAAGGGTTGAGCAGGTTGAAGAACGACCCGAGATAGGTGAAGTGCTGGCCGATGGGCACGCCGCGCAGGATGTTGGCGAAGGCCACTCCCCACAGCAGGGCCGGGATGAGGCTTCCCCAGAAGATCGCGTGGTCCCACGCCAGGCGCCAGGCGGCCGGCTTGCGCTTGGTGCGGAACTCGAATGCCACGCCACGGAAGATGAGCGCCGCAAGGATCAGGAACAGTGGAAGGTAGAAACCGCTGAACAGTGTGGCGTACCAGTTGGGGAACGCCGCGAAAGTGGCGCCCCCCGCCACGAGGAGCCAAACCTCGTTGCCGTCCCACACCGGGCCGATCGTGTTGATGAGAACCCGGCGATCGAGGTCGTCTCGGCCCAGGACTCCGAGCAGGATGCCGATCCCGAAGTCGAATCCCTCGAGCACGAAGTAGCCGGCCCACAAGATGGCGATGACGATGAACCAGAAGACCTCCAGGCCGCTGTGGGCCGGGGCTGCGGTGGCGAGGACGAGGGTCACAGATCCTCCTTTTCTTCTCAGTACACGAGCGCCGACGCCCGGTTCGCACCGGGCTCGTGCTCGTCGTCGTGCTCTTCGGCCTCATCGGCGCCGCGGGCGAAATGCGCCATGAGCCCGAAGTCGATCGTCGCGAGGAGGCTGTATATGGCCGTGAACCCGACCAGCGTCGTCACCACGTAGCCCGTTCCGATGTGCGAGACGGCCTGGGACGTCTTGAGCAGTCCGTAGACGACCCATGGCTGGCGGCCCATCTCGGTGAAGATCCATCCAGTCGTGTTGGCGAGGAACGGGAGCACCATCGCGAGCACAGCTAGTCGGAGGAACCAGGCCGATCGTTCCAGTCGACGTCGGCGCATCAGCCACAGGCCCATCGCCAACAACCCGAGCATGAGGATCCCACAGCCCACCATGATCCGGAATGTCCAATAGGTGACCCACAAGATGGGCTTGTAGTCCCCTGGGCCATACTCCGCCACCTCCTTCGCCTGGATCTGGTTGATACCCTGAACGGGCCCGTTCCAGCTGTTGTCGGCCAGTACCGAGAGCATGTGAGGGAGCCGGATCTGGAAGATCGGGTTGCCCGAGAGGTCCCCGATCGTGAGAAGCGAGAAGCTCGCGCCGTTCTGGGTGTTGTAGATCGCTTCGGCGGCGGCCATCTTCATCGGTTGCTGGCGTTCCATCACCCTTGCCTGGTTGTCGCCGAAGAACATGGTGGCCACGATGGCGACCGAGCCCACGACCAGGGCGAGCTTGGCCGAGGTGGCGAACACGGGCTGAGGCGCCTTCCCGGCGTGCCGGTCCTTCAGGAGGTGCCAGGCGCTCACGCCCAGGATGAGCATGGTCGAGGTCACGAGCGCCGAGAACAAGACGTGCAGGAAAGAGCCGATAAGGGTGCTGTTGGTCATCACGGCCCAGAAGTTCGTCATTACCGCCCTGTTGCCGACCACCTTGTAGCCGACGGGGTGCTGCATCCAGGCGTTCGCGGCCAGGATGAACAGGGCTGAGAGCATGGTGCCGACGCTCACGATCCAGATCGACGCGAGGTGGACGCGCGCCGAGACGCGACCCCTCCCGAAGATCCAGATACCGAGGAAGGTCGACTCCAAGAAGAAGGCCAGCAGGCCCTCGATCGCCAACGGGGCGCCGAACACGCTGCCCACGTAACGTGAATAGAGCGACCAGTTCATGCCGAACTGGAATTCCTGGACGATCCCGGTGACCACGCCGATGGCGAAGTTGATGAGGAACAGCCGGCGCCAGAAGCGGGTCATGTGGTACCACTTCTCTTGTGTCGCCAGATCGTCACGGGTCCGGTACGCCGCGGTTTGCATGATCGCCAGCAGCAGGGCGAGGCCGATGGTGAGCGGGACGAACATGAAATGGAAGATCGTGGTGATCCCGAATTGCCAGCGTGAGAGGTCCAAAGTCATCGCCATGATCCAACCTTTGCGGGGAGCTGTGCGTTAGGGTCAAAGGTCCCTTTGCTGTCGCCGTGAAGAGGGTGGCCTCGCCTGGCCGGGCTCGGGTCCTGTCGGTGATGCGCACGAGTTGGCCGACGCCGGCCGGTTTGCCGTGCTGCACGGCCCGTGCCGCTCTTGTGACCTGGGCACGCATCCCGTAGCCTGGTGCCACAACCCCGCCTAGCCCTGGAGCACTTGTATGTCTGAGAGCAGGTTCTCCTTCATCGGTCGTGACATGGCCGTCGACCTCGGCACTGCGAACACGCTCGTGTACGTCCGCGGCCGCGGGATCGTGCTCAACGAGCCTTCCGTCGTCGCCATCAACGTCAAGGACGGCCATCCGCTCGCGGTCGGCGTCGAGGCCAAGCGGATGATCGGCAGGACCCCGAGCAACATCCAGGCGATCCGACCCCTGAAGGACGGGGTGATCGCCGACTTCGAGATCTGCGAGATGATGCTGCGCTACTTCATCCGCCGTGTGCACCCGCATCGTTTCTCCAAGCCGCGCATGGTGATCTGCGTACCTTCGGGCATCACCGGGGTCGAAAAGCGAGCCGTGCAGGAAGCCGCCGAGTATGCGGGCGCTCGCAAGGCATACATCATCGAGGAGCCGATGGCGGCCGCGATCGGCGCAGGCCTGCCCATCCACGAGCCGACCGGCAACATGGTCGTCGACATCGGCGGCGGCACGACAGAAGTAGCGGTGATATCACTCGGTGGCATCGTCGTGAGCCAGTCGATCCGGATCGGCGGAGACGAGCTCGACGAGGCGATCATCTCGTTCGTCAAGAAGGAGTACAGCCTCGCCCTAGGTGAGCGGACGGCCGAGGAGATCAAGATCGCGCTCGGGTCGGCCTATGAGCTCGAGGAAGAGCTTCACGCCGAGATCCGTGGCCGCGACCTCGTCACAGGCCTTCCGAAGACTGTCGTCACGACGACCGAGGAGATCCGCAGAGCCATCGAGGAGCCGGTGTCGGCCATCGTCGACGCTGTCAAGGTCACCCTCGACCGCACGCCACCCGAGCTGGCGGCCGACATCATGGAGCAGGGCATAGTGCTGACGGGGGGCGGCGCCCTCCTGCACGGGCTCGACAGCAGGCTTCAAGCTGAGACGCACATGCCGATCGTCGTGGCTCCGGACCCGCTCAACTGCGTCGCTCTCGGCAGTGGCATGTGCCTCGAGGAGTTCGAGGCCCTGAAGCAGGTCCTCATCTCCTCGACCAACCGCTGACCTTCGGGGTCGCGGTGGCCACCTCTCGCCGCAACACCAGCCAGCGTCTCACACTGGTCATATTGCTCCTCGCCTCGATCACGGTGATCACCGTCGCCTACAAGGGTGACGCACGCCATGTGATCGGCTCGCTCCGAAACGGCGCCGGGGATGCTGTCGCCCCAATCCAGCGGGGCGTCTCGGCCGTCCTGCATCCGATCGGCAACCTCTTCGCCGGGATGGCAGGCTACGGCGGAGCGCTCGGCGAGAACCAGCGGCTCCAGCTCGAGGTCGGCCAGCTCCGTCGCCAGCTCATCGAGGCAGGGCAGGCTCAGGAACAGCTAGACCAGTTGCGATCGGATCAGAACCTTCCTTTCGCGGACGGGATCCCCGAGGTGCTGGGAGAGGTGATCTCGTACCCTTCGTCCAACTTCGACCTCACGATCGAGATCGACCGCGGTACCTCGAACGGCGTCGGTGTCGGGATGCCAGTCGTGTCCGGTGTCGGGTTGGTCGGCTCGGTGATCTCGGCCGGCCAGCACACGGCGATCGTCCAAGTGCTGACGGATCCGCGATCCGAAGTAGGTGTCCGTTTCGGGACCGGGGACGTGGCCGTGGCCGTCGGCCAGGGCGAAGGCGATCCCCTGCAATTGCAGGGCGTAACCGAGACGAGTGTCACAAGCCGCGGCGCACCCGTGGTCACGAGCGGGTTCGACACCGCCGCATACCCGTCGGGCATCCCGGTGGGTACCGTGTCCTCCGTGAGACACACGGGCGGATCGCTCACGTCCCAGGTCCTCGTGACACCGCTCGTCAACCTCTCGGTTCTCCAGTACGTCGCCGTCCTCCAATGGCTCCCACCAGCTTGAGGGCGCGCCGAGCCGAGTCGGCGGGCCGATCGTCAAGGCCAGGGATGCGGGCGTCACGATGACGATTCGTACTTGGGGGCGGCTTGGGCTCATCGCCCTCGCGGCGGTACTCGTCCAGGTCGGCGTTCTGAACCAGATCGTGATCGGTGGCGCGCATCCAGACGTGTTCTTGTTGCTGGCGATCGCGGCCGGCCTTGTGGCGGGCCCCCAGCGCGGCGCCGTGATCGGCTTCACGTTCGGGCTCGTCGCGGATGTCTTCGTACAGACGCCCTACGGCCTGTCCTCGCTCTGTTATGTGCTGGTGGCCTTCGCCGTCGGGTCGGCGGCCGGGACGGCGACGACGCGGCCGACACTTGGGTTCCAGGCGGCCGCGGCCCTCCTCGGGGCGGTGGGCGGGACGTTGCTCTTCGCAGGGCTCGCGGACCTTATCGGCCAGCCGAGCGTGCCGCGCCATCAGCTCGTTGTCATCGCGGCGGTCGTTGGCGCGAGCTGCGTGCTTCTCGCCAATCTCGCATGCCGGCTGCTCGAGTGGACCGTCTCGGTCGTGCCCGGGGCTCACCATGATGCGGGTGCGTTCGCCGGCGGGAGCGCCAGGTGAGCGCCTCGGGCAAAGGCGGTTCCGAGCCGCCGAACCGATCCCGGGATCCCCGGAGACCCGGCGACCCCCGCCTGCCCGGGGACCCGCGAAATCCCAGTTCGGGCCGTATGCCCAAGTCGGTGCAGGCGCCGTACTTCCCCGCGGACGACGAGGGTGATCGGCACCGGACGAGGATCGTGAGCTCGAGTCCGCTCAAGCGCATCGAGGAGGAAGAGCGCGAGCAGCAGCGCCGCCAGGAGAGCGCTCGATTCGGCCTTCGGCTCACGATCATGGGCTTGATCGTGCTGGTGGCCTTCTCAGCGGTGGTGGTGCGTCTTTGGTCCCTCCAGGTCCTGCACAGCTCGCACTACAGAAATGCCGCCCTCGTCTTCCAACAGCAGACGGTCCCGGTCACGCCGGCGCGCGGCCTGATCATCGCCCGTGGGGGGCAGGTGCTCGTAGGTGACCAGGTGCTCCCGGTGGTCACGCTCAGCCGCTCGGCGGCGACTCGAGCGGTCATCGGACGTCTGGCGGCGCTGCTCGACGAGAGCATCGCGGACCTCAACACGGCACTCGCGAATCCACAGGCGAGCCCCTACCAGCCCGTGCCGATAGCGGTCGGGGTCTCGCAGTCGACCATCGTCTATCTGTCCGAGCACAAGAGCATGTTCCCCGGGGTTTCGGTCAACTTCACCGCCGAGCGGACCTACCCCCGCGGCGACGTCGCGGCGCAAGTGCTCGGCTACACGGGCGACATCGACGCGGCCGAGCTCCACTCGTTGGCGAAGTACGGCTACACCCCCAACGACGTCGTCGGTCAGTCAGGCGTCGAGGCGACCGACGAGCTGTGGCTGCGGGGTCACCCCGGGTCGGAGGTCATCAAGGTCGACGCTTCGGGCAACCCCGTCGGAACGGTGAAGACGACTGCGCCGGCCAGTGGCGACGACGTCGTGCTCAACATCGACCTCGATCTGCAGAAGACCGTCGAGTCAGCCCTGACCGCCCAGATCCATGGGCTGCAGGCGAGCGGCTTGCCGGCTGACTCCGGCGCGGCTGTCGTGCTCGACCCAGAAACCGGAGCCGTCTTCGCCATGGCCTCGGTGCCCACCTACAACCCGTCTTGGTGGGTGGGGGGGATCTCCGACCAGCACTACCAGCTCCTGACGAGCCAAGCCGATCACGACCCCCTGCTCAACCGCGCGCTCCAGGGGCTCTGGGCCCCCGGCTCCACCTTCAAGCTCGCGACCGCGACCACGGCCCTGAACGACGGTCTCCTGGCCAGCCTCGGGGACTACATAGACGACCGTGGCTTCTACCAGATCGGGCCACCTTGCAGCGGACAATGCACCTACTACAACAACCAGAACGAGAAAGGCCAGGGGCCGATCAACCTGGCGACGGCGCTCACGGTCTCCGACGACGTCTTCTTCTACACCCTCGGGGCCGACTACTGGTACGACTCGGGTACTTACGGCCAGACGCCCGTCCAAGACGTCGCCGAGCAGTACGGCTTCGGGCAGCTCACCGGCGTCGACCTCCCCAACGAGTACTCCGGCCAGGTCGACAGCCCGCGGCTGCGACAGACCCAGCACTCCGAAGACCCGCAGGCCTTCCCCAGCACGTACTACGGCATCGCTGACAACATCGAGATGGCCTTCGGGCAAGGCGAGACGCTCGTCACCCCGCTGCAGGAGGCCGTGGCCTACGGCACTTTCGCGACAGGCGGCACCCGATATGCCCCGCAGGTCGTGAATTCGATCGTGTCGCCGACCGGCAAGGTCGTCAAACAGTTCGAGCCGCGTGTAATGGGGCACGTCGCCCTGCCCGCGGGCACCTATTCGCAGGTCCTGAGCGGCCTCGAAGGAGCCATCTACGACACCCACGGGACGGCCTACGCGGCGTTCCAGGGCTACAACGGGATGGCACTGGCGGGCAAGACCGGTACGGCCACCGAGAGCTCGAACACGAACGTCCAGCCGACCGCATGGTTCGTCGCCTTCGGACCGACGAGCGCTCCGCGCTACGTCGTCGCCGTCGTGATCGACCAGGCAGGCTACGGCGCGGCAGCGGCAGCTCCGGTAGCCCGGCAGATCTTCACCTACCTGACCGACCATCCGGTCGGTTCTGCAGACCTCCATCCTCCGTCGAACGCCCCCTGATCGGCGTCATCGGGCGCACGGAGCCCTGATCGGGCACCTCGCGCGCCCCGGCCCGAGCCGCGCGGCTGGCCGCGCTGGCGCAAGGGGGCCCATCTGGATGACTAAACTGCTGCTCAGGATGATGACGTCAAGCGCCTACGCACAGTCGAGCCCGGTCGCTACGGCCGTTTCGGTTGCTGCTACGGCCGTCACTTGCTACGTCTTTTTCGCTGTCACCGGACATACCGTCTCCCAATCTTTCGCGGGGTCCCGCGAACGAGACGACAAAGAACGTGTTCTCGCTCTTAATCTCGGCAACCTGTCCGAGCGCGCCGGAGAGGCAACTCTCAGCGGTGCTGCTCGAGGTACGCCGCCCGCGCCGCTTGACGGCGCGACCTTTAGAAGGGATCTGCCCGATGTTGGATCCGACGACCGGCCGCCCGGCGTCTGTACCGGACGCGCCCGAACGCGCGGCCGATGCGCCCGAGGTGGCGAACGGTGCGCGCAATTCCGAGCCGGTCAGCCCGGATGCCACCGGCGCAAGCGCGACGGTGGCATCCCGAAGGCCGAAGATCGGCGATACCCGACCAGCGCCGCCGCTGTCCAAAGCCGAGGCCGGTCCGGCACCGGCGGGTAACGGGCGCAGGGGGCAGTCTCCTTCCTCGAGCCAGCAGGCCGAGCTGCCCCACGCCGGGGACGGTGACGGCGCGGTGCCCGTTGCCGGCGCAGCGAGCGGTGGCTCGTCACGACGACGCCGCGGTGGGCGGGGACGGTCACGCGGTGCAGGCAATGGCGCCGTTTCGGCCGCGGCATCCGCTGGAGTGAACGGCACGGGCAGCGATGGCTCCGGGACGGACGACGGCACAGGCCCGGCACGCGCGACCGCCCCCCGTTCGCCCCGCAAAAGGGGTGCCGCGACCGTGCAGGCGCGCCGCGCGCCCACGGTGCCCATGGCGGCTGCTCCCACTGAGCCAGCCGTGTTCGCGGGGCCGGTCGCCGGGGACGGCGCCCAGGTGCAACGGCCGGGTCGAGATCGGCGTGGCCGGCCGGTCGGTCGCTACCTCATGTGCGTGCACGTCGAGAACGAGGTGACCCACATCGCCGTGCTCGAAGGCCGGGCGCTGATCGAGCACTTCGTGGCCCGACCGCAGGACGACGCGAACCAGATCGTCGGCAACATCTACCGCGGGCGGGTGAAGAACGTGCTTCCGGGAATGGAAGCGGCCTTCGTCGACATCGGGACTCCTAAGAATGCTGTCCTGTACTGGGGCGACGTTTCCTACGACCGCGACGACGTCGAGCGGCAGGCCGGTGCCGATCGGATCGAGCACCTGCTCCGGCCGGGCCAGACGATCGTCTGCCAGGTCACGAAGAACCCGATCGGGCTGAAGGGGGCCCGACTGACTCAGGAGGTGTCGATCCCGGGCCGTTTCGTCGTGCTGGTGCCCGAGTCGGCGACCTACGGGATCTCGCGGCGTCTCGACGACAATGAGCGCCGACGGCTGCGAAGGATCCTCGACGACGTTCGCCCCGAGGGCCACGGGCTCATCGTGCGAACAGCCGCGGCCGGAGCGAGTGCCGAAGATCTGCGCCGCGACGTCGAGATGCTCGTCGGCCGCTGGCGGGAGATCGACGAAAGGACCCACAAACTGCCTGCGCCGGCGCTGTTGTACTCCGAGCCGCACATGGCCGTGCGGATCATCCGGGAAGAGCTCACCGATGAGCACCGGTCGGTCCTCATCGACGACCCCGAGCTGTTCGTGATCGTGCGCGACTACGTTTCCAAGTTCAACCCCGAGCTCGCCGAGCGTGTAGAGCTGTACGACCTCTCCAACGAGGCGCTCCCGCTCTTCGAGAGACACCACGTGCACGAGCAGCTCCACAAGGCGCTCGACCGCAAGGTCTGGCTGCCCTCGGGAGGCTCGCTCATCATCGAGCGGACCGAGGCGCTCACCGTCATCGACGTCAACACCGGCAAGAACGTCGGCTCCTCCAGCCTCGAGGAGACCGTCTTCGAGAACAACCTCGAGGCTGCCGAGGAAATCGCCCGCCAGCTACGCCTCCGGGACATCGGAGGGATCATCGTGATCGACTTCGTCGACATGGAGATCAAGGCGAACCGCACCTCGGTCCTGGCGGCGTTCAAAGCGGCGCTGGCGCGCGACAAGACACCGACGCAGGTCTATGAGATCTCCGAGCTGGGCCTTGTCGAGATGACGCGCAAGCGTGTGGGCGAAGGCCTCGTCGAGGCTCTGTCGGAGACGTGCCCCACTTGCGCCGGACGGGGGATCATCTTCCCCGATCAGGACTTGTGATTCCCTGCGCTATCGTTGCCTGCATATGTACGCGGTCATTGACGCAGGCGGCAAACAAGCACGTGTCCAGGTGGGCGAACAGCTCGACGTCGAGTTGCTGAGCGCGGGCCCCGGTGACGAGGTGAGCTTCGTGCCAAAGCTCGTGGTCGACGGCGACCGGCTCGTGACCGGACACGACCCGCTGGAAGCCTCGAGCGTCAAAGGCCGCGTGATCGGTCTTGCGAAGGGGCCGAAGATCGTCGGATTCACCTACAAGGCCAAGGCACGGGGACGGCGCCGCTACGGGCACCGTCAGTGGTACACAACCGTCGAGATCACGGCGATCGACTTCCCAGGGGCAGCGCCGGAGAGCGCGGCGCCTCAAGCGCCTTCGGGCTCGGAAGACGAGACCACCGCGGCCGTAGAGGACTGAAGGAGCAGTTTCATGTCAAAGACCAAAGGCGGGGGTTCCACCCGCAACGGCCGTGACTCGAACGCCCAGCGCCTCGGCGTGAAGGTCTTCGACGGCACGGCGATCAGCGCCGGCACGATCGTCGTGCGCCAGCGCGGCACGCACTTCCACCCTGGCCATAATGTCGGGCGCGGCCGCGATGACACGTTGTTCGCCATGGCTGACGGCAAGGTGAAATTCGGCTCGTGTCACGGGCGTCGTCTCGTGGACGTCGTACCGGTCGAGGACTGACGCCCGACGGCACATGGTCGCCATTCCCGGCAAGGGGTCGCTGCTCGTCGCATCGCCGACTCTTGCCGACCCCAACTTCTTTCGCAGCGTCGTCTTCGTTCTCGCCCACGACGATGACGACGGGACGCTCGGTGTCGTGCTCAACCGGCCGAGCCCCATCCCGGTCGACGAGGTCGTCCCGCAATGGGGGGATCTCGCGGCCGCACCTTCGGTGCTCTTCATCGGAGGCCCTGTTCAGCCGAGCGCGGCGATCTGCATCGGGCGCACCGAGCTCCCCGAAGCCGCGGAAGCGGCCGGTTTCGCACCCCTGTTCGGCGCCCTCGGCACGGTCGACCTTCATGAGGACCCCGCCGACGTGCCGGTACGGTTCGCCGAGATCCGCGTCTTCACCGGCTATGCGGGCTGGGGGCCCGGCCAGCTTGCCAACGAGATCGGGTCGGGATCCTGGCACGTGCTCGAGGGCTTCGACCAGGATGTTCTCTCGGGCGATCCCGAGAGGCTCTGGTCCCGGGTCCTGCGTCGTCAGGGCGGATGGCTCGCGGTGCTCTCGCTGTACCCGTCCGACCTGGCGTCGAACTGAACCTGCCGTGCGGCTGTCGGGGGTCTCGTCCCGTCTGCCCGGCCGGCGGGAAACGTCCGCGCCGGGCCCGGCCAAGGTTGGGGACTGAGCATGGCATCGGCCTTCGTCGACGAGTCTCAGGTCCATGTGAAAGGTGGCAACGGGGGTGCCGGCGCGGTCTCGTTCCGCAGGGAAGCGCACGTCTCCCGGGGCGGGCCTGACGGGGGCGACGGCGGCCAGGGTGGCAACGTCTATCTCGAGGCCACGACGAATCTTGCCTCTCTGCTCTCCTTTGTCGACCATCCGCACCGACGTGGCGGCGACGGTGGTCACGGAGGCAGCAAGAAACAGCACGGCCGCAACGGCACCGATCTCGTCGTGCCCGTTCCGGTCGGCACGATCGTCCGCCATCCGAACGGCGATGTGCTTGCCGACCTCACCGCCGCCGGCGACCGCTACATGGCGGCAGCGGGCGGGAGGGGTGGGCGGGGCAATGCCCGGTTTCTGAGCAACCGTCTGCGCGCCCCCGCCTTCGCCGAGCAGGCGGAGCTCGGCGAGGAGCTCTGGTTGAGCCTCGAGCTCGAGCTGATGGCCGACGTAGCTCTCGTCGGGTTCCCGAACGCGGGCAAGTCCACGCTCGTGTCGCGGATCTCCGCGGCGAGGCCGAAGATCGCCGACTATCCGTTCACGACGCTCGAGCCCCACCTCGGGGTCGTGCGCGTCGGAGGCAGGAGCCGACAGGACGCCTCCGCCGTAGAGTTCGTCGTCGCCGATATCCCCGGCTTGATCGAGGGCGCATCGGAGGGACGCGGCCTCGGGCACAAGTTCCTTCGCCATGTGGAACGTGCCCGGGTGCTTCTCGTCCTCGCCGACCTCGGAGAAGATGAGGGCCGTGCCCCCTCCGAACAGGTCCGGATCCTTCTCGAGGAGCTCCGCCGGTATCGCCCGGAGCTGCTCGAGCGGCCGCGGATCATCGTGGGCTCGAGAGCGGACCGGCGCCCGGCGGACATTGGCGGCACGTCTGCTGTCGCACCCGAGCGGGCCGGCGACGCCGCGGCCCCTCCTCGGCTCGACCTCGAGATCTCCGCGGTGACCGGCGCCGGGTTGCCACAGCTCCTAGGCCGGCTCGCCACCGTGGTCGAGGAGGCCCGCGCTCAGGCGCCTGTGCCCCGCCACGCGACTGTGGTGCACCGTCCCGAGCCCGAAGGCGTCACGGTGAACCGGGAAGGCTCCGTGTTCGTCGTGGCCGGCAGGGAGGCGGCGCGAGCGGTGGCGGTCTCCGATCTCACCAACCCGGACGCGCTCGAGCATGTCCATCGCCGCCTGAAGCGGATCGGCGTCGATCGTGCCCTCACGCGAGCCGGGGCGCACGACGGCGACACGGTTCACATCGGCGAACTGAGCTTCACCTACGAGTCGGAGCGCTGAGCGCGGTGATCGTCGTAGCAAAGATCGGCACGAGCTCGGTGACCGCGACCGATGGCTCTGTCGACACGGCCGCGGTCGGCAAGCTCTGCAGCGAGGTCTCCGGCCTACGTCGTGACGGCCATACGGTCGTGGTCGTCACCTCGGGTGCCGTCACCGCCGGCGTTGCGGCCGCTGCGCCGCTCGGCGGGTACCGGAACGACCCGATGACCCTTCAGGCCTTGTCGGCGATCGGCCAACCGCGTCTCATGCGCGTCTACGAGGACGCTCTGGCCGCGGAGGGCTTGCTCGCCGGCCAGGTGCTGCTCGCGCCACTCGATTTCACCTACCGCCAGCGCTACCTGCACGCCCGCGCCACGCTCTCGCGCCTCTTGGAGCTCGGTGTCGTCCCGATAGTGAACGAGAACGATGCCATCGCCGACGACGAGATCCGTTTCGGCGACAACGACAGATTGGCGGCCCTCGTCGCACATCTGTTGGGGGCGGACATCCTCGTGTTGTTGACCGACACGGCCGGTCTGCTGAGCGCAGACCCGCGCCACGACGCGGAGGCAACCCTGATCGAGGAGGTCGCCGAGATCGACCACGCGCTCGAGCAGGTCGCAGGCGGCGCCGCGAGCTTCATGAGCCGAGGTGGCATGTCCTCGAAACTCGCGGCCGCGAAGATGGCCGTGTGGTCCGGCTCCCGTGTCGTGATCGCCTCGGCCCGGCGCCCGGCGGTGCTGGCGGACGCGGTATCCGGGCAACAGGGAGTGGGGACGACCTTCTTGCCGCACCGCCGGGCTCTCGGGGCGCGCAAGCTCTGGATCGCCTTTGCACTGCGCCCGGCCGGCCGGATAGTCGTCGACGACGGGGCCCGGCGCGCCGTCGTCGAGCGGGGCAAGTCGCTGCTGCCGGCGGGGGTCGTGGCCGTGGAGGGCGCCTTCGAGGCCGACGACGCCGTCGAGATCGTCGGCACAGACCGTGTGATGTTCGCCAAGGGGATCGTCCGGTTCGATGCGGCGAGGGCCTCGGAATGGGTGGGGCTGCACACCGGCGAGCTCGCGGACGACCTCCCGCACGAGGTCGTTCACCGAGACGACCTCGTCGTGCTCTAGCGTGTGAAGCCTTGCTGATATGACCGGGAGGTCGTTGCCGTGTCCGATCGATTCGTGGCGACCGATGCCGATGGCCTGCAGCACCACGAGGGCTATCGCAGGCGGTGGCAGTTGCCGGTTCGCGAGGCGGACGGTTGGCAGCCGGGCGATGTCGTCGAGCCGGATGAGCACGGCACTCCGGTGGTGCTCGATGCGGGCCAGCTTCTCGACCAGCTCGGCGAATTCGTCTTTGTGGCCGCGCCGGTCGGTGAAGCCGGTGCGGCCCGACTTGTCGCCGGCACCTCGTGGTCGGAGAAGGAGGCGGCGATCTTCGCGCTCGACTGTGTCGAGCACATCTTGGAGATCGTCCCCGGCAGCGCCGACGCAGAGCTTCCAGACGGCGGGACGCTCGGGGCGATCATTGCCTCGGCTCGCCAGTACCTCGAGACCGGCACGGGCACGGACGCCCACAGACTCGGTTTCGTCTCGAGGATCGCGGCTGCCCGGCGGCTCCGGCGCGAGAGCACCGCTATCGGCGATGCTGCCTTCACGGCCGCAACCCAAGCCGAAGGCCAGGGCGTCGACATCTTGAGCGACCCCGCTTGGGAGACTCTCGCCGCGGCACGTGACGCAGTGCTGGCGGCGGTCGAAGCAGTTCGCCACGTCGCCTTCCCGTTTCTTGCCGACCGTGAGACCCGCAGGTACGAGGCCCACGAGGAGCACAAAGTGGCCGAGGTCGACCAGGTGGACACTCCTTGGGGCCGGTTCGCCGTAGGCGGCGCGGGACCGAAGTACGCGCCGTCCTGGGTGGCGGCACGCGACGCCGCTGAACGTTCACGCCAGGCTGCGGCCGACTTGAGCGGTCCGGCGGCGGGGGAGGCCGAACGGTCGTGGCAGATCGGGAGGCTCGTGGAGCGGCTCAGGGCCGAATAGTCGCGAGCGCCCCGCAGCTAGCCTGAGGCCATGTCGAACACGTCACTGCCCGATCTGGGACGGCGCGCAAGAGAGGCTGCCCGGCTGCTCGCCGCACTCTCCTCCTCGGCCAAGGACGAGGCGCTCGTGTCGGCTGCTGATCGCCTGGTTGACCGGTCCGACGAGATCCTGAGCGCGAACGCGAGCGATGTCGCCCGCTCGGTCGGATCGGGCGCGTCACCGACGGTGGTCGACCGGCTCCGGCTCTCCGAGGCGCGGGTCGTGGCCATGGCGGACGGCCTCCGCTCTGTCGCCAGGCTGCCCGATCCCATAGGTGAGGTCGTCGAAGGTCACGTGCGGCCGAACGGCCTCCGCGTCGAGCGCGTCCGTGTCCCGCTCGGGGTCGTCGGGATCATCTACGAGAACCGCCCGAACGTCACAGCCGACGCCGCGGCCCTGTGCCTGAAGTCGGGCAACGCGGCGTTGCTCAGGGGCTCTGCGGGAGCTCTCGAGTCCAATCGTGTGATCGCCTCGTCGCTCCGCCAGGGGATCGAGAAGGCCGGGCTGCCTGCCGACGCCCTCCTGCTCGTCGAGGACACCGCGCACGAGACAGCGGTGGAATTCGTCCGGCTCCGTGGTTTCATCGACTGCTTGATCCCTCGAGGAGGCCCGGCGCTGCTCTCGATGATCCTCGAGCACGCCACCGTTCCCTACGTGCTCGACGGGGACGGGAACTGTCACGTCTACGTCGACGCCGCGGCCGATCTCGCCATGGCCGAGCGCATCGTCGTCAATGCGAAGACGCAGCGACCGAGCGTCTGCAATGCCGCGGAGACCCTGCTTGTGCATGCCGACGTCGCGAACGAGTTCCTGCCCCGGATGAGCCGCGCGCTCGAAGGCGTCGTGCTGGCCGCGGACGCCCGCGCCAGACCCCTCCTGCCCGGCTCCCGGCCGGCGACCGAGGCGGACTTCGCCACGGAGTTCCTGGCGCTCGAGCTCGCAGTCGGTGTCGTGGACGACCTCGATGCGGCGATCGCGCACATCGCCCGTTTCGGTTCGGGACACTCCGAGGCGATCGTCACCTCTGACCTCGAGGCTGCCACGCGGTTCGTCCGGCAGGTGGACGCGGCCGCAGTGCTCGTCAACGCTTCGACGAGGTTCGTAGACGGCGGGGAACTCGGCCTCGGTGCCGAGGTCGGCATCTCGACCCAGAAGCTGCATGCCCGGGGGCCGATGGGCCTGCGGGAGCTGACCTGCGTCAAGTACGTCGTCTACGGGGAAGGCCAGATCAGGACGTGATGGCCGGTCCTGGGAAAGGCAAGCCGCGTTTCGGGTCGGTGGACGAGGTTCGAGAGGGACTGGCCACGGCGGGCTACATCGCCGACGACGGCCTGTCGGGGGTCGTGTACCTCGCCGACAGGCTTGCCAAGCCGATCCTGGTCGAGGGCCCTGCAGGCACCGGCAAGACCGAGCTCGCGAAGTCGACGGCATGTTTCCTCGGTGCCCGGCTCATACGCCTGCAGTGCTACGAGGGCCTCGACGAGGCCAAGGCCCTCTACGAGTGGAACTACAAGAAGCAGCTGCTGCGCATCCAGGTCGAGCGCGGGGCCGAGGACGCCGGAGGTGCGCGTCCTTTGGGGTGGGAGTCGCTCGAGGAGGACCTGTTCTCCGAAGAGTTCCTGCTGACCCGCCCCCTTCTCGAGGCGATCCGTGCCGTCGACCCTGTCGTGCTGCTCGTCGACGAGATCGACCGCCTCGAGATCGAGACCGAGGCGCTCCTGCTCGAGGTCCTGTCCGACTACCAGGTGTCGATCCCGGAGCTCGGGACGATCCGCGCGACACAGATCCCTCTCGTCTTCCTCACGTCCAACAACACCCGCGATCTCTCGGAGGCCTTGAAGCGGCGCTGCCTGTTCCTGCACCTCGACTACCCCTCGCTCGAGCGCGAAAGGGCGATCGTGCTCGCCAAGGTGCCTGGTGTGACCGACGAGCTCGCGGACCAGGTTGCAAGGATCGTCAGGTCGTTGCGCTCGCTGGACCTCAAGAAGCATCCGTCGATTTCCGAGACGATCGACTGGGCCCGCACGCTCGTGCTGCTCGGGATCGAGGCCGTGGACTCCGACACCGCGCTCTCCACGCTCCACGTCTTGCTCAAGCACCGGTCTGACATCGAGGTCGCGGCCAAGGAGCTTGCCGTCGCGTCCGGGTACTGACGACCGGCACACTGAGCAGAGCCCTCGTCCGTGCTCGACGTCCTCACCGGGTTCGTGGCCGAGCTGCGGCAGGCCGGCCTTCCCGTGTCGGTGGCAGAAGAGGCCGACGCGGCGGAGGCCATCGGCCACCTACCGCTCGAGGACCGACAGGCAATCAAGTTCGCCCTGGGCGCGACTCTCGTGAAGTCCGCGAATCACTGGCGGGCCTTCGACACCGCTTTCGAGATCTACTTCTCGATGCGGGGACCGCAGTTCTCGGTCAGCCAGGATGACGCCTTGCCCGAGGCGGGCCTGGGGCCGGCGCCCGGCGAGGGCGAAGGCCGAACGCCTTCTACCGCCGGCGTCCTGCAGCCGGTAACGCCCGAGGAGATCGCGGCGATGCTGTTCAGAGCCGTCCGCGATGGCGATCAAGTGCTGCTCGGCGCCGTCGCACGCCTCGCTGTGGCGCGTTTTTCGGCGATGGAGACAGGTCGTCCGGTCGGCGGCACGTACTACCTCTACAGGACTCTCCGGAATCTCGACCTCGACGGCGTGCTCGCCCGGCTCGTGGCCCAGGCGCGCGCGCTGGCCGTCGACGGATTGGCCCCGCCCGGGCCGTCGACGGACGGCGAGGGCCCGGGCGGACCGGTGCTGCGGGGCCGACGTCCAGGTCGGCTGACCTCTTTGGAGGAGCGACTGCTCGAGGACGAGTACCGCGCCCGCATCGATGAGCTGAAGAAGCAGATCGAGGCCGAGATCAGGCGCCTCCTGGTCGCCGACCGAGGGGCCGAGGCGCTCGCGCGGCAGCGTGCGCAAGCCGCTGCCGGAGGACGTCGAGTTCATGCACGCCACGCGCGACGAGCTCGAGGCGATGCGCAAGGCAATCCAGCCCCTCACCCGCAAGCTGGCGACCCGACTTGCCCGCAAGCGTCGTCACCTGCGCAGGGGCCCTTTGGACTTCCGCTCGACGATGAGGCATTCCCTCTCCTACGGGGGTGTGCCGGTCGAGCCGCGTTTCAAGCATCCCAAGCAGGCAAAGCCCGAGATCTGGGTGATCGCCGACATCTCGGGCTCGGTGGCGGCGTTCGCCCGTTTCACCTTGCATCTCGTCTATGCGATCGCGTCACAGTTCTCCAAGGTGCGCAGCTTTGTGTTCATCGACGGCATCGACGAGGTGACGGGGATCTTCGACCGGTCCGACACCGTCACCGAAGCGGTGCACCGGGTCAACCTCGACGCAGATGTGGTCTGGGTGGACGGGCACTCCGATTACGGGCACGCCCTCACGGTCTTCTACGAACGCTGGGGCCATGAGATCGGTCCGAAGGCGAGCATCTTGCTGCTCGGCGATGCGCGGAATAATTACCACGCCTCGCAGGCATGGGTCGTCCGCGAGCTTCGCCACCGCGGCGCGGAGGGTGTTCTGGCTGAACCCGGAGCCCCGTTCCTACTGGGGGAGCGGCGATTCGATCCTCGAGCAGTACGCCCAGTACTGCGACGCCGCGTACGAGTGTCGCAACCTACGCCAGCTCGAGGCCTTCGTTGAGCACCTGACGTGACAAAGGGGCGCCGCGGCTCATAACGCCCTCTCGCCCAGCTGGACACCGGGTATTGTTCGCGCAATGGCGATCGCGCTCGAGCGGCAGTTCGCGCCCGGAAGGCGGGTCGCGCCAGGTACCAGGCTCGTGATTGTCCGTCACGGCGAGGCCGTGAGCAACGCGGAGGATCTGGTCGCGGGCCATGTTGGCTGTCGAGGGCTCACCGAGCGAGGCCGGCTCCAGGTAGGCGCGCTCGCCGACCGCCTCCGGCGCACCGGCGAGCTCGAGGGTGCGGTGGCGCTCTACTCGAGCGTCCTGCGCCGCGCCGTGGAAACCGCGGAGATCCTGCTTCCCGCTCTCGGGGGCGTCACCTACGAGGCCCGGTGCTCGCTCTGCGAGCGGCACCCTGGCGAGGCGGACGGGCTCACATGGAGCGAATTCGACGAGCGTTACGGACGCCTGTTACCAGGTGACGATCCCGGCCGGCCGCTCTCACCCGGTGGGGAGAGCTGGCTCGAGCTCCTCGACCGTGCGGAGGACGCCCTGTATCGGCTCGTGGAGGCGCATCCGGGGGAGCTGGTCGTGGTGTCGGGCCACGGAGGCGTCATCGAAGCCTCGCTCATCCGGTTCCTCGTTCTGCCGTCGAACGGAGGCCTGGTCCGCTTTCATCCCGACAACGCGTCGGTGACCGAGTGGGCCTTCACGGGGACGCGGTGGTGGCTCGTGCGGTTCAACGACGCCGCCCACCTCGATCCGCACCGAACTGGCGAACCCGGCGGATTGCGCGTCCCCGCCCCCTCGTGGGTCCGCCGGGAACAGTCGGGGCTGGCGGGCCGCTCTTGAGGAACGCGGGCCGCGCACGGTCTCAGCACGCGTAGTCGGGGTCGAAGGGGTAGTCGTTCGGGCCGGGCGTCTCCTGCAAGAGCCACGTGTCCCCGCCGGCGAAGGCGTACTTCGCACCGCAGTAGGCAGCGAGCACCGCCGGGGGGGAGTAGCCGAAGCTCGACGGATACGGAGGTGAGGTCCAGTAGGCGCCTGCGACCCAGATCGGGACTTGCGGGCCCGAGGGCACGTAGCCGCCCGTGATTCCCTGCCACTGCACCGTAGTCGAGTAGATCCCGGCCGTGAGCTTCAGGGAGTGCAGGTAGTCGAGTGCACCCTGGATCGTCGCGGAGTTCAGCGCCTGGTTGCACGACCAGTACTGCCCACAAATGTCGTTCTCGACGTCGAGCCACCACACCTGCGACGCGGCGCCCTGCGAGGTCGCGTACTCGACGGCGCTCTGAGCGGCGTTGTATCCGTAGTTGTAGGCGAGGCAAGCCGTCAGACTTGCGGCGGGGAGATCGGAGCACGTTCCCGCCGGTCCCTGCTGGTCGATCGTGTCGGACGACGACGGGGAGTTGAGGAACATGTAGAGGTCGTACGGTGCGCCGCCTGTGCCCAGGGCCATCGCCGCCCATTTGGCCTCGGCCTGCAGGCAGGAGTTGTACTTGCCGACGGCCCAGCCGTCGACGCCGACGATGGCCACGGCGTAATCGATGGTCCCGGAGGGGTAGGACGGCGGGCCCGGGAGCGCGACTGTCTGAGACGACCCGGGTTTTGCGCACTGGGGCCAGTTGATGTCGTAGCCGAAGCTGCCACTCGGGTACTGGAGCGGCGAGACGGTCGCAACCGGCATGGCGGCGATGGAGGTGACTGGCGAGGTGGCCAACGCGCCGGTGAGAGCGCCGTGGGCGGCCGCGGTGCCGAAACTGAGGACTGTGCCGTTCTGCTCGGCCATCCAGTCTCCTGAGCCGTCGGGGGTGACGGCGAGACCCACGACGGGGGATGTGGCTCTGACTGGCGCGAACGTCGCCAGCTGGACCGCGTCGCCGAAGCCGAAGACGGTCCCGTTCGCGTCGGCGAGCCAGTACCCGCCGCCGTCGGGAGTCGCCGCCATCGCGACGATGGGCAGGCCGGCGGTGGCGGCATTCGCCGAGCCGTAGAACACGGCGTCGCCGAAGTTGGAGACCCCCCCGGTGCTGCAAGCGATCCAGTATCCCTTTCCGTCGGTGGTGGCCACTATCGCGATTACGTGGCCCGAGACTGGCGACCTGATCGAGCCGTAGTTCACCGCGTCACCGAAGGCCATCACATGGCCGGAAGAGGTCACGAGCCAGTACCCGCCGCCGTCGGGAGTCGCCGCGGCGGCCACGACGGGGTCCGGCCGCACTTTGCCCCCGGCACCGCCCTCGTTGCGGGCGTCCCCGAACCGGTAGACGCTGCCGTCGGCGCCGACAAGCCAATAACCCTTGCGGTCAGGAGTGGAGACGAGGGCGATGATGGGAGCGACCAGGTGCTTGCCGAAAGCAGAGCCGTAGTATGCGGCTCTCCCGAGTGCTGCCACCTTGCCATTGGCCTCGGCGAGGTCGTAGGCGAGAGTGTCGGGAGGCGGCATCAGCACGGCACCGATCGAGGTGACTGGCGAGGTGGAACGCACACCGGTGAGCGAACCGCGGGCGGTGGCGGTTCCGAGGCTCAAGACGGTGCCGTTCTGCTCGGCCATCCACGCTCCTCTGCCGTCGGGGGCGACGGTGAGACCTACGACGGGCGACGAGACCCTCGCCGGAGACAGCGGTGCCAGGTGAAGTGCGTCGCCGAAGCTGAAGACTGTCCCGTTCGCCCCGGCGAGCCAGTACCCGCCGCCGTCGGGCGTCGCCGCCATCGCGACAATCGGCACGCCCGCGGTGGCGGGGCCCCAGTAGACCTGGGCATCACCGAAGGTGAAGACGCCGCCCGAGCTGAGAGCTATCCAATATCCCTTGCCGTCGGCCGTGGCCACCATCGCCACCACATGGGCCCCGATCGTCGCTGAGAGCGAGCCATAGTTCGTGGCGTCACCGAAGGCCATCACATGGCCGGAAGAGGTCACGAGCCAGTACCCGCGGCCGCCGGGAGTCGCCGCGGCGGCCACGACCGGGTCCGGCCGCACCTTGCCGCCGGCACCGCCCTCGTCGAGGGCATCCCCGAACGGGAACACGCTGGCGTCGGCGCCGATCAGCCAGTAGCCCCTGCGGTCAGGGGTGGAGACCAGGGCGATGACGGGAGCGACCAGGGGCGTGCCGAACGCAGAGCCGTAGTAGGCGGCACCCCCGATCGCCTCCACTTTGCCGTTGGCCTCGGCGAGGTCGTAGGCGAGATTGCTGGGAGGTGGCACCATCACCTCGGCGATGGAGACGACAGGCGAGGTGGCGAGCACGCCGGTGAGCGAACCGCTGGCGGTGGCGGTGCCGAGGCTGAGGACGGTGCCGTCCAGCTCGACCATCCAGGCTCCTGTGCCGTCAGGGGTGACTGCGAGACCCACGACCGGCGACGTGGCGTCCAGCGGAGACGGCATCGTCAGCCGGGGCGCGTCGCCGAAGTTGAACACGGTCCCGTTCGCATCGGCGAGCCAGTACCCTCCGCCGCCGGGCCTCGCCGCCATCGCGACGATGGGCAGGCCCGCGGTGCCGGCTTTCGCAGACCCGTAGAAGGGCGCGTCACCGAAGTTGAAGACACCTCCTGTGCTGCAAACGACCCAATATCCCTTGCCGTCGGAGGTGGCCGCCATCCCCACGACATGGGCCCTGATCGGTGTCGTGATCGATCCGTAGCTCTGGGCGTCTCCGAAGGCCATCACATGGCCGGACGAGGTGACCAGCCAGTACCCGGCGCCGTCGGGAGTCGCCGCGGCGGCCACGACGGGGTCCGGCCGCATCTTGCCCCCGGCACCGCCCTCGTCGAGGGCATCCCCGAACGGGTACACGCTGGCGTCGGCGCCGATCAGCCAGTAACCCTTGCGGTCAGGGGTGGAGACCAGGGCGACGACGGGAGCGCTGAGGTTCGCGCCGAACGCAGAGCCGTAGTAGGCGGCTCCGCCCAGCGGCTCCACCTTGCCGTTGGCCTCGGCGAGAACATAGGCGAGCTTGGGCGCCACGGTGGCCTGCGCGCTTGCGGTTGACTTCGAGCCGGTGAGAGCCGCGGTCCTCGGGCGCTTCTGGCGAATTGGACCGCCGCGCCAGTGCCGAGCCCCGAGGTGGCACCGGCATCGCTCGTGCCGAACAACGAACTGGTGCCGAGGCCGAGCCCGCACGCGATCGCGACAAAGGGGATCATCGCAAGACGGCTCGGTCGGCGCCGGCCACTCATGATCGATGTCGCTGCCATGGCACCTCATGATTCGGGGCGTCCCCGTCGCCTCCAGATGAGCCGTGAAGCGCCGGCTGCTCGCCGACTGGTCCGGAGCACGGTGCGGACCTCTTGCAGGTGTTGCGAACGCTAAGAGTGGATTCTATGCCACTCATCGTCACCAATACAAAACATTGATCACTTTGTCACCTTTGACCCCAGAGCCACCGTGTGCTGGTGCTCACCCGCGCAGGAGCTCGGCCACGCGGAACGCTAGGTCGGTGGACTGACGGGCGTTGAGGCGGGGGTCGCACGTGGTCGTGTACCGCAGTGGCAACTGCGTCTCCAGGATTCCCTCGATCCCGCCGAGACACTCGGTCACGTCATCACCGGTCAGCTCGATGTGCATTCCTCCGGGCCAGCTGCCCTCGGCCTTGTGAACGGCGAAGAACCCTTGGATCTCTCCGAGCACGTCATCGAAGTGGCGTGTCTTGTGGCCGGAGTCACTCGAAAAGGTGTTGCCGTGCATCGGATCGCAGACCCAAGCCACCCGGTGGCCGGCGGCGGACACCGCGCGAACGAGCGGCGGGAGGGCGCTGCGGACCTTGTCGACACCCATCCGGGTCACGAAGGTGAGCCGACCCGGTGCCCGAGCGGCGTTCAGTCGCTCACAGAGCGCTACCGCCTCGTCGGGGGTCGCGGTCGGCCCGAGCTTGACTTCGACCGGGTTCCCGATCCCCGACGCGAACTCGACATGAGCGCCGTCAATTTCGCGGGTGCGCTCTCCGATCCAGAGCAGGTGGGCAGAACAGTCGTACCAGTCACCGGTGAGCGAGTCCCTTCGAGTGAGCGCCTCCTCGTAGTCGAGCAGCAGGGCCTCGTGGCTGGTGAACAGGTCGACCTGGTGTATGGGCGAGTCGACCGAGAGATCGACCCCGCACGCTCTCATGAAGCGGAGAGCGCGGTCGATCTCCTCCGCTATGGCTTCGAAGCGTCGGCCCGCGGTGCTCGTCGCGAGAAACTGGAGATTCCACAGGTGCACTTGCGACAGGTCGGCGAAGCCGCCCTTGGTGAAGGCACGAAGCAGGTTCAGCGTCGAGGCCGACTGGTGGTAGGCAGCCAGCATGCGCCCGGGCTCGGGCACTCGCCGCGGCCGCGGTCGGCACGGCGTCGTTGATGATGTGGCCCCGGAACACCGGCAGCTCGACATCGCCGACGAGCTCGGTGGCCGAAGAGCGGGGTTTGGCGAACTGGCCGGCGATCCGGCCGACTTTCACGACCGGGACACCCGAGCCGTAGGTGAGGACGACCGCCATCTGCAAGATGACCTTCAGCTTGTCGCGGATCGAGTCGGCCGAGAAGTCGTCGAATGATTCCGCGCAGTCGCCGGCTTGGAGCAGGAAGGCCTTGCCGGCGGCGACATCGCCGAGGGCGCGGGTGAGACGGCGCGCCTCGCCGGCAAACACGAGCGGTGGGAGCGCCGCCAGTCGGGCAAGGACCTCGGCGTGCGCGGCGGGATCGGGCCACGACGGCTGGTGCGCGGCGGGGCGCGTGTGCCACGAGGCCGGGTGCCAGCCCGCGGCCGGCGCCGCCGTAGTCGGACTGGTGTTGCCGAAGAGATCCTGCTGCGCCGAATCCGATGTGGTCCTCACCTCACCAGCGTACGCAGCTGCACGAGCCGGACCTCGCGTACCGGCGGCTCGAGGAGCGGTCCACCTGGCACGGGACGAGCTCGAGTGGTCGCTACGCTTCGCTCGTGCGCGGGTCTCTGCGAGTCGGCATCCTCGGGGGGACCTTTGATCCCGTGCACGTCGGTCATCTCGTGGCAGCCGTGAACGCGCGACACGAGCTCGGCCTCGACAGGGTACTGCTCGTCGTGGCGAACGAGCCCTGGCAGAAGGTGGGGAACCGCCCCGTCACGCCTGCCGCCGACCGTTTGGCGCTGGTGGAGGCTGCCGTCGAAGGTGTCGAGGGGCTCGAGGCAAGCGGCATGGAGATCGACCGGGGCGGGCCCTCTTACACCGCCGACACCGTGGCCGAGCTCGAGGCCCGGTGGCCCGGCGTCGAGCTGAACCTGATCGTCGGCGCTGATGCCGCTGCAGGGCTCGGCGGCTGGGAGCGGATCGCCGAGGTCAGATCCAAGGTGGTCCTGGTGGTGGTCAACCGGCCCGGCACCACCATCGACCCATCGGGCCCCGACAGCCCTCTCGAAGGCTGGGACGTCCGCATGGTGGAGGTGCCGGCACTCGAGATATCGAGCACCGACTTGCGCGATCGGGTTGCGTCGGGGCGCCCCCTAGACTTCCTTGTCCCCATGTCCGCCATCCACGTCATCCGCAAACGCGGCCTGTACCCTGTGCCCAGATGAGCCGCCACGCCAAGCCCCGGTTCGCACCCCGGGACGCGTCCGGTCGTGTGCGGCGTGCTGACGTGTTTCGCCTCGGCCGGCTCGACCAAAGGGCCTCCGGGTCGCGTTGAGCCCCGACTGCGTGTTCGTCGCGGCTGGTGCCGCCTCGTCAAAGACCGCCGATTCGACCGTGGTGCTCGACGTCGGGGACCTTCTCGGGATCACGGACCACTTCGTGATCACGAGCGGGGGCAACGTGCGCCAGGTTCGCACCATCGCCGAGGAGATCGAGCTGCGCGTCAAGGAGCAAGGGGGTGGCTCGCCCCTCTACATCGAGGGCTTGGACGACGCCCGCTGGGTGTTGCTGGACTACGGCGAGTTCGTCGTCCACGTGTTCCTCGCCGAGGCGCGGCGCTACTACGACCTGGAACGACTCTGGGCCGACGCGCCCCGGGTGGAACGGCTCGGACCGGAGCCACATCGCGTCAGGGTCGAGTCCTAGAGCCTTCCCAGCGCGTCGGGACGATCCTCGACGCATCGCGGCTGGGTCACGGGAACAGCTGCGCATAGTCGGCGCGATGCACGACGAAGCCTGTCGCGAACGAGCCGTTGCCAACCACGGGTTGGATGAACGCATCTTCGTACTCGAACAGCACGCCGTGCACCTGCGGGAGGGACGTCACGGTGTAGACGATCTGCGCGAGCTCGTAGATCGACTGACCCGGGCGGAGTGACCCGAAGCTGGAGTCGAGCAACACGGTCAGCACGCCCGCGCCCAGACCACCGGAGACGAGGTTGGCCGATGAAGGGATTGCGCTTTGGATGCCCTGGTCCAGCTCCGTTGGCGCCGGGCCCGCCTCGAGAGCATCGAGCATCTCCTGTGGCGTCGGAGGTGGGCGAAGGTACCGAACTCGTCCCACCAGTTGGGCGTCCGGTCCGAGGAGGTAGATCTCCTCCGGGATCGAGCCAAGCAGCCTCGACACGCTGGGGATCGTCGCACTCGGCTGGCTGAGGGCCAGGGGCATCTCGTCGGCCGGGATCGCCTGTGGCGAGTTGTCGATCGGAAGCCCGCAACCGGCAACGACGGTCATCACAGCACCAAGGCACCCAAGTGCGACGAGCCTCCGGAGCCTCACGCCACGACCTCGCTCCATGCCGGGAGCTCAACGACGAAACGTGAGCCTCCGCCCAGACGGTCCTCGACCCACACCCGGCCGCCATGCTGGCTCACATGCTGCGCGACGATCGCCAGCCCGAGACCGGTGCCGTCGCCGAGTCCGCGGCGCCGGCCCATGGAGCCCCGCGAGAACCGTTCGAAGATCCGGTCCCGCTCCTCGGGAGCGATCCCCGGCCCGGCATCCTCGACGAAGAAACGCACGAAGTCGCCGTGATCCTCGACGGCCAACAGCGTCACACCGCCGGCGTAGCGCTGTGCGTTCTCGAACAGGTTGGCGAAGATCCGTTCGAAACGACGCTTGTCCACCAGTATGTGCTGTGACGCGACCCCGGGCGCGAAACTTACCGGCACGTCGGCGCCGGTGGCTTGGACCGTGTGCTCGACGAGCGATCCCACGGTCACCTCGTCGCGGGAGATGTCCCCTGGCGTTGCGTCAAAGCGCGAGATCTCGAGAAGCTCGTCGACGAGCCGCCGAAACCTTCGGACCTCGGCGCCGAGAAGATCAAGCGCCTGGAGTGCCCTGGGCGGCAGTTCTTCGCGTCTTGCCTCGAGGACCGAGAGCGAGTTGGCGAGGGTCGTGAGCGGGGAACGGAGCTCGTGGTTGACGTCAGAGGTGAAGCGGGCCTCGCGTTCGATGCGTTCTTGAAGTTGGTCCACCATCTGGTTGAAGGCCGAAGCGAACGGCGCAAGATCGGCGAAGTAGGCACTCTCGAGACGTGTGCCCAGGCGCCCTCCGGCGATCGCGAGCGCCGCCTGTGTGGTCTCGCGCAACGGCCGTAGCGCGGCGGGCAGCCGCCCAACGGCCCAAGACAGCTCCCGCGACCGTGGTGATCAGGGCTGCGATCGTGAGAGCGGCCAGCAAGGTGTGCAAGGTTCTCGTGAGGTCTGACAAGTCGAAGATCTCGAAGTAGGCGGCGTTCTCGCTGTGAGAGGCGGACTCGGCGTGGATCGGCACCCCGACGATGAGCTGGGCAACACCGGAAGATCCGATGAGCTGCCAGGCCGGTGAGCCCGCGAGCACGCGTGTCCTGAGTGCCAGGGGCAGTTGACGGGGCGACAGGGTAGCGGACGACGGGTACCAGTGGCTCGTGCTGTAGATGAGCGAGTTGGTGTTCGGGCCGGAGTCCAGCGTCGTGATCAGCGCCGCGATGTAGGCAGTCGGAACTCTGAGCTCGCCCCGCAGCAGGACTGCGTTGGCCAAGGCCTGGTGCCGCATGGAGGCGAGCTGCTGGTTGACGATCGAGGACCGGACCGCTACGTAGCCGATGCCCGCCAGGACGCTGGAGAGGGCCAAGGCTCCGAGCGCGAACGCGGTGGTGACTCTGGCACGCAGCCCGAGGCGACGTTTTTGGCGCCCGTGGGCAGGCTCAGGAACATTCGTCGGAATGGCCGGGGACTCTGGCGAAGCCGGATCTGTCGGCACACCGTCGGCCTCCATCGCTATGGAGCGAGCTTGTATCCGAGGCCGCGCACCGTGAGCACATGGCGCGGCTCACTAGGGTCACTCTCGATCTTGGTGCGCAGGCGCCGGACGTGGACATCGACGAGCCGTCCGTCCCCGAAGTAGTCGTAGCTCCACACACGTTCGAGCAATTGCTCACGCGACAGGACTTTGCCCGCGTTGGCCGCCAGCTCACACAACAGCAGGAATTCGGTGCGCGTCAGGTGGACTTCCTCGCCGTTGCGGCGCACGACGCCGGCCTCCGGAAGTATCTCGAGATCGCCGAACTCGAGTTGCACGAGTCCCGGTTCGCCCGAACGGGCTCTTCGCAGCAACGCTCGGATGCGGGCGGCCAGCTCCTTGGGCTCGAACGGCTTGGTGACGTAGTCATCAGCGCCGGCCTCGAGGCCGGCCACGACGTCGTGGGTGTCGGTTCGAGCCGTGACCATGATGATCGGCACGGCACTCGCCTTTCGGAGCTCGCGACAGCACTCGAATCCGTCCATCCCGGGCAGCATGATGTCGACAACGAGCAAATCGAACGGATTTGAGACAAGTGCTTGAGTCTGGAGCTCAATTGCCTCTTCGCCGGTGCCCGCCTCTTCGACCTCGTAGCCTTCGTCCTCGAGCGAAAGACGCATGGAAGCGCGGATCCGTTCGTCGTCCTCCACTAGCAGCACTCTATGGGCCATGACTCCATTCTCGCTCAAGTTGGAGCCCCCCGGGGCCATGAGCGAATTATGGAGGGAACAGCACTTTTCGCGCGCCACTCGGGTACCGTGGAGCTGTGGGCTTTGAGCTCGAAGACTTCGTGCGCTCGCTCGCGTCGGACGCGTCGGCAACTCGCCGCGCGTACCGGAGCGATCTCGAGGCGTTCGTGGTGTGGGCGGACCGGGCCGGCGTAGCGGACCCAGGAACAGTGGACCGTCTCATGCTGCGGCGCTACTTGGCGTACCTGGCCACGCGCAGGTATTCCCGTAGGACTATCGCCAGGAAGGCCGCCGCCATAAGGCGATACTTCGCGTGGCTGCGCCGCCACGGGCTCATCACGGTCGACCCTTCCCGGCGCCTGTCTGCCCCTGCAGGAGAGGCGCGCCTGCCCCGCGTGCTCACGCCCTCCGAGCTCGAAGCCCTTCTCGAACCAACTCCCGATGGCGCGCGGGCCAAGGTGCCTGCGTCGGTCGACGCACGAGACGACGCGCTGCTCGAGCTCCTCTATGGCAGTGGGCTCCGGGTCGCCGAGCTCTGCGGCCTCGGGCTGGGCGATGTCGATCTGAAGACCCGGTCGGTCACCGTCTGGGGAAAGGGTGGCAAACAGCGCCGCGTGCCGATGAGCCACCCGGCCGCCGAGGCGATAGATCGTTATGTCGCGTCGGGCGCGGAGCGCTCGTGAACGGATCGACTCCTGCAGGTTCGCTCTTCGTCAACCGCCGCGGTCGGCAGATGACTTCACGCGACGTTCGCCGGGTCCTGGACCGACGTTCGCCGGTGCCGACGCATCCGCACGCACTGCGCCACACCTACGCGACTCATCTTGTCGACGGCGGGGCGGATTTGCGGGTCGTGCAGGAGCTGCTCGGTCACGCGAGCTTGCGGACGACGGAGATCTACACCCACGTGTCCACGGATCGACTGGTCGGAGCGTACCGAAGCGCTCATCCGAGAGCGTGATGACCTCGACAGGGACCGACCGTCTCCAGTCCGTTGAGGAGTTGTGGGCGGATTTCAAGTCGACCGCGGACCAGTCAGCGCGCGATCGACTGATCATTCACTACTCGCCTCTCGTGAAGTACGTCGCCGGACGCGTGGCTGCCGCGATGCCAAGTCACGTCGACTACTCCGACCTGGTGAGCTACGGCATCCTCGGGCTGATCGACGCCATCGAGAAGTTCGACCCTTCCAGGGCGATCAAGTTCGAGACCTACGGCGTGCCCCGCGTGCGCGGCGCCATCCTCGACGAGCTCCGCTCGATCGACTGGGTGCCGCGGTCGGTCCGCGCCAAGGCGCGGGCCGTTGACTCGGCGCTCTCCAAGCTCGAAGGCCACCTCGGTCGTTCGCCGACGGATCGAGAGCTCGCAGACGAGCTGGAGATGACCACGAGCGATCTCGACGACATCTTGCGCCAGACTTCACGAGCCGGGCTGCTGCAGCTCGACGACGTGTTGTTCCGCCAGGGCGGGAGCGGGGGCCAGACGCTCGGCGACACCCTGCAGGACCAAGGGGATGCTCCCGGTGCGACCATTGAGCTCGAAGAGACCCGGCGACAACTAGCCAAGGCCATCCAGCGGCTGGATGATCGCGAGCGCAAGGTGCTCACCTTGTACTACTACGAGGGCCTGAACCTTGCCGAGATCGGCGAGATCCTCGGGGTGACCGAGAGCCGCGCCTGCCAGATCCACACCAAGGCCGTGCTCCACCTGAGGCAACGACTGCGCGACGAGCTGACCTGACGCCGAGCCCTCGGTGGCGCAGCCGATGATGAAGCTGCGCGGCTGACCAGCTACCATGGCAGCGAGGCCCGATCGGGTCTCTGTCAAGCTACGTCCTGGCATGCCCGCGGTCGTCCTTCGGGGCGCGGTGCCGGGATTGACTCAACCGTCGGGAGGAGAATCGCGTGGCTGTCGTCACGATGAAGCAACTGCTCGAGGCCGGAGTGCATTTCGGCCATCAGACTCGTCGTTGGAACCCGAAGATGAAGCGCTTCATTTTCGGCGAGCGCAACGGCATTTACATCATCGACCTCAATCAGACGTTGGAGCGCGTGGACACCGCCTACTCCTACGTGAGGGATCTCGTCGCCGGGGGCGGGGTGATCCTCTTCGTCGGCACGAAGAAGCAGACTCAGGATCCCGTGGCGGAATTCGCGGTCGCGTGCGGCATGCCCTATGTCAACCAGCGCTGGCTCGGAGGCATGCTGACCAATTTCCAGACGGTTGCGGGGCGCGTTCGCAAGCTCCAGGAGCTCGAGGCATCGCGAGCCGCTGGTGACTTCGCCGCGATGCCGAAGAAAGAGGCGCTCTCTCACGAGCGCGAGCTCGAGAAGCTCGATCGGAACCTGGGTGGCTTGCGCCGGCTGGACCGGCCGCCAGACGCGATCTTCGTGATCGACACCAAGAAGGAGCACATCGCCGTCACCGAGGCGAACAAGCTGCACCTGCCGGTCGTGGCGGTTGTGGACACCAACTGTGATCCGGATGTCATCGATTACGTCATTCCCGGGAATGACGACGCCATCAGGGCGGGTCGGCTCATGTGCAGAGTCATCGCCGACGCCGTCGTCGAGGGCCGGTTCATCTCTTCGCGTCGTGCCGCGGATGCAGCCAACAGGGCCCGCCGCGCGATTCAGGAACCCGTCGCGCAGGCGGTTGTGGAGGTGACGACCGAACCTGCAGCCCCTTCCCGGGCCTCCGAGATCGAGGCCCCGCCGGCCGTTCCCGTGGCCGATACGGCCGTTCCCGCCGAGCCCGTGGCAGCGGCGGCCCCGCCGGTCGAGCCCGTGGCAGCGGCGACCCCGCCGGTCGAGCCCGTGGCAGCGGCGGTCCCGCCGGCCGAGCCCGTGGCCGATACGGCCCCGCCGGTCGAGCCCGTGGCCGATACGGTCCCGCCGGCCGAGCCCGTGCAGGCCTCGGAGAAGACCGCCGAGCAGGCACCGGTTGCGGACGGCGGTGAAGTTCCGGCAATGACCGGGGAGGCTCAAGCGGGCGATGCGATCACACACGAGACGGCGGAGGAGAGCCTGGCAGCCTCAGTCACAGAGCACGTTACGGAGGATTGAAAGAGATGGCAGCAGTCACCGCCAAGGAGGTGCAGGCACTCCGGAAGAGGACGGGTGCGGGGATCCTGGACTGCCGGCGTGCGCTCGAGGAGACCGGTGGCGACATGGACGAGGCCGAGCGCGTCCTGCGCGAGACGGGCATCATCAGTGCCGCAAAGCGTCAGCATCGCGAGCGTACCGAGGGAGCGGTCGCAGTAGTCGTCCATGGTGGTCGCAAGCCGGTCGGGGCGATCGCCATGCTCGAATGCGAGACCGACTTCGTCGCGAAGTCGCCCGAGTTCGTCTCGCTCGTCGAGGAGCTCGCGAACGAGCTCGCCCTAAAGGGTGAAGACGGGCTCGCACTGTACTCGGATCGGATCGAGAACCTGACTCTGGTCTCGAAGGAGAACGTCGCGCTCGGCCAGACCGTCCGCTTCGAAGCTCCCGAGCCCGCGATCATCGGCAGTTACCTGCACCTGCAGAACGGTCGCGGTGTGAATGCCGTGCTCGTGGAGGTGACTGGAGCCGACGAGGCACTCGCTCACGACATCGCCCTCCACATCGCGTTCGCCCGTCCGGAGTACCTGCGGCGTGAAGACGTGCCTGCAGAGCAGGTTGAGGACGTCCGCCAGACCGCAGCGGCGATCGCGCGCAACGAGGGCAAACCACAAGCCGCGCTGGACAAGATCGTCGAAGGTCGGCTCCAAGGCTGGTACAAAGAGCGCGTGCTGCTCGACCAGCCGTTCGTGCGCGACGAGCAGTACACGATCGGGCAGCTGCTCGGCGGTGCACAGCTGCTCCGTTTTGCTCAGGCCGTCGTCGGCTCGTGAGCGGGCAAGCGCGGCACCTGTGACCGAAGTGGCGCCCGACGGAGATGGAGCATCCCGGCCTCGGTGGCACCGGGTCGTGCTCAAGCTCTCCGGCGAGGCGCTGGCAAGCTCGTTGTCCGACGAGACCATTGACGCGTCGACGGTGGGGCGCCTCGCCAAGGAGATCGGCGCTGCCCAGAGCGAGCTCGACACTCAGATCGCGATCGTCGTCGGTGGCGGCAACATCTGGCGAGGCACCACGGGTGCCGGCCAAGGAATGGACCGTGCGACCTCGGACATCATGGGCATGCTCGGCACGGTCATCAACGCCCTCGCGTTACAGGACGCGCTCGAGCACGTTGGCTGCCCGACCCGGGTGTTGTCGGCCATCCACATGGCCGAGGTCTGCGAGCCCTACATCCGGCGTCGCGCCATCCGCCACCTGGAGAAGGGTCGCGTCGTGATCTTCGCGGCAGGGATGGGAAACCCTTACTTCACGACGGACACTCCTGCCGCGTTGCGGGCTGCGGAGATCGAGGCCGACGCGATCTTGAAAGGAACCCACTCCGGAGTGGACGGGGTCTACAGCGCCGACCCTCGCTTTGACGCGAACGCGACCCGCTACGAGGAGATCGGTTTCTTGGAGGTCGTGTCCAGAGACCTGCGGGTCATGGACCACACTGCCGTCACTTTCTGCCGGGACAACGCGATCCCGATCCTCGTCTTCGACCTCATGCACGAAGGCAACATTCGAGCCGCCTTGGTGGGCGAACGGATAGGTACGCTGATCAGGTGACTGACGACGCGCTGATTGAAGCCGCGCTCGCCGACAGCGGTGAGCGCATGCACAAGGTGGTCGAACACACCAAGGCCGACTTTGCAATGGTTCGGACCGGCCGAGCATCACCGGCGCTCGTCGAGAAGATCAGGGTGGACTACTACGGCAGTGAGGTCCCGTTGCAGCAGATAGCAGGATTCAGCGTGCCCGAGCCCCGCGTGCTCGTGGTCAACCCCTATGACAAGGGCGCGATGAAGGCTGTCGAGAGGGCGCTGATCAGCTCCGACCTCGGCATCAACCCGTCCAACGACGGGCAGGTGTTCAGGCTGGTGTTCCCCGAGCTCAACGAGGAGCGGCGCAAGGAGTTCGTGAAGGTCGTGAGGCATCGAGCCGAGGAAGGGCGAGTCGCCGTGCGCAACGTCCGTCGTGCAACTCGGCATGACCTCGAAGCACTGGAGCGGCAGGGCGACATCTCCTCGGACGACCTCGATCGCGCCGAAAAGGAGCTGGAGAGCCTGACCCACGACCAGATCGCGGAGATCGACAGGCTGTTGAGCCACAAGGAACGGGAGTTGCTCGAGATCTGAGCATCGGCGGTCCGGCACCTAGCCGTCGCCGCGCCGGGAGCCTTTGATGCAGTGGCACGCGGAGACGATGCCGGCGACACCAGAGGAACCCGCGAGGGAGGAATTGTGGAGGACGGACAAGAGTCTCAGGGGACCGGCGAGCCGGTCACCGAACGGGCTCGGATTGCCGGTGTCGAGGCCGGGATCGCGGCCGGGTTGGTGCCGTCGACCGAGGCGGCGGCGCGCCCTGGCTCCGACGCGGTCGAGGGGTCTCCCGGGTCGGCGAGTTCCGACGAAGCTGCGCGGGCCCCCGGCTCACAGTCAGTGGCCGAAGTGCTTGCTTCTTACGAGCTGCCTGACTGGACAGACCCGCCCACCTTGCAGGTTCCCCGCGTGCTGTTGGACCTCGAGCAGGAGGCTGCGGTGGAGCGGGGTGGCCCACTGCCCGCACCGCCCGGGGGACCCGTGTGGCGCGAGCGTCAGGAGGACTGGGACGACAGCGACGCCGTCCTTGCCGACCTCGCCAGTTCCGGCCTCAGTGTCACGGCCTCAGAGGAGCCGTCGTCCGACGACCCCTTCGCCTACGACTTCCTCGACGACGCCGGCGAGGCTTCCTGGATCGCCCGGAACGAGCTACCTGACCCGTCTGTGCAGCTGCCACGACCCGCGGACGCGTCTTCACCAGTCGCCGAGGCGGCACCGCCTCTCGTCGGTGCGCCCGACGCACCTCCTGGAGCAGAGTCGGTCCCTGCGGCGACCCTCGCGGAGGACTCCGACGGCGCTGCGGTAGCGCCGTTGCGGCGTCGGAGGCACGTTGCACGCCGAGCCCGCCGTTGGGCACAACGGTCGGTCGTGGTTGCAAGCGCCGGCAACGACGCGGCTTCCCGCAACCCGGTCGTCGCCACTCTCACAGGCGTCGTGCTTGCCGCCGTCCTGCTCCTGTGCTTTTACGCTGGGCCTCCTGCGGTCCTGGCTCTGGTGGTCGTGGCCGTGACGCTCGCGGCAGCTGAGCTCTTCAACTCCTTGCGCCTCGCCGGGTATCGGCCCGCAACCTTGCTCGGCGTAGTCGCCGTGCCGGGGGTGATCATCGCCGCCTACTTCCGAGGGCCTGACGCGATCGTGCTCGCCTTCGTGATCTTCATCGTGGTCGCGATGGTCTGGTATCTCGCCGGGATCACGCGCCGTTCGCCGCTCACCAACCTGTCTGTCACCGTTTTCGCGTTTGGCTGGACGGGAGTGCTGGCCGCGTTCGCCGGGCTCCTGGTCGACCCGACGATCTTCCCGGATCGTCACGGGATCGCGTTCATGCTGGGAGCGATCATCGCCGCGGTCGGTTACGACGTCGGTGGCTATGTGGTCGGCAGCCGCTTCGGACGGCACAGTCTCGCCCCGTTGGTCAGCCCGAACAAGACCTGGGAGGGCCTGCTGGGTGGTTGTGTGGTGGCGATCGCGGCGTCGGCAGGCATCACGAGCCAGATCCATCCCTGGCACGTCGGCACGGCGCTCGTGCTGGGCCTCATCGTCGCAGTGGTGGCGCCTTGCGGCGACCTCGTCGAGTCAATGATCAAGCGCGACCTCGGAGTCAAGGACATGGGGTCGCTGCTGCCCGGCCACGGCGGGATGCTGGACCGCATCGACGCGCTGCTCTTCGTGCTCCCCGCGGCCTATTACTTCGTTCGCCTGGCCCACGTGGGATGATGATCGTGGACCAGCCAACGCCGGTCCTCCACACCGTTCCCGGGCGTCGAGACGACTCACGACGGCGGGTAGCCGTTGTCGGTTCGACCGGCTCGATCGGTACCCAGACCCTCGATGTGCTGCGGTCGGCCCCGGGCCGTTTCGTCGTCAGCGCGCTCGGGGCGGCCAGATCAGTCGAGCTTCTCGCGGCCCAAGCGGAGGAATTTCACCCTGGAGTCGTCGCCATCGCCGACGGCGCGTTCGAACGGAGGCTCTCCGAGTTGCTGCCTGCCGGTACCGAGCTACGCGCCGGTCCCGGTGCACTGTGCTCCCTCGTGGAGTCTGCTGACGTGGTCCTGAACGCTGTCGTCGGATTCGCGGGCCTAGGGGTGACGGTCGCGGCGCTGCGGGCAGGACGTCGGCTCGCTCTCGCGAACAAGGAGTCGCTCGTGGCCGGTGCGCCGGTGGTCCAGCGCGCCCGCTCAAGTGTGGGTGCCGAGCTCGTGCCGGTCGACTCCGAGCACGGCGCCATACACCAGTGCCTTGCCTGCGGTCGCCCCGAGGCAGTGGCCAGAGTGGTGATCACAGCCAGTGGCGGACCCTTTCGGGGAAGGACCGCGGCCGATCTCGCATCGGTGACGGTGGCCGACGCCCTCGCCCATCCGACGTGGCGGATGGGGCCGAAGATCACGATCGACTCTTCGACTCTCATGAACAAGGGCCTCGAGGTGATCGAGGCTCGCGAGTTGTTCAGCATCGACTATGACCGCATCGAGGTTGTGGTCCACCCCCAGTCGATCGTGCACTCCATGGTGGAATTCTGCGACGGGACGACGATCGCTCAGCTCTCGGTTCCCGACATGCGCCTCCCGATCGGCTACGCGCTCGGCTATCCGGATCGTCTCGCTCACCCATACGGCTCGCTCGATTTCGCGGCGCCGGTTCACCTCGAGTTCGAGCCACCGGACCTCGTGACCTTCCCGTGCCTCGGGCTCGCCTACGAGGCGGGGCGCGCGGGCGGCAGCGCGCCGGCGTGGCTGAACGCCGCCAACGAGGTTGCCGTGGCGGCCTTCCTGGACGGGCGCATACCGTGGTCGGCGATCGCCGAGGTCGTGGCCGACACTCTCGAGGTCCACGAGCCCACCGACCTGGTGCAGGTGGAGGACGTCCTGGCGGCCGACGCGGCCGCCCGCGTACGGGCCGCGGCTGCGGTTGGTCGCCATGAGCGCTCGATATGACGACTCAATAGGGCCAAGAAGCGAGAGACTTGTCCTGATGGACGACGCTTCTGGCGCTGGCGTGCCGCTCGCCCCCCAGTCGCGGGCGGCCGGACTCGGGCCGCTGTTGCGGCTGGCCGCCGTCGTGGTCGCGGGCCTAGTCCTCGCGATCGTGTTGGGCGCGTTGCCCGTCCTCGTCGTCGTGCTCGCGCTGGTGGCCATGATCATGTTCCACGAGCTCGGCCACTTCGCCACCGCGAAGTGGAGCGGGATGAAGGTCACCGAGTACTTCCTGGGCTTCGGGCCGAGGTTGTGGTCGATGCGCCGGGGAGAGACCGAGTACGGCGTCAAGGCGATCCCGGCGGGCGGCTACGTCCGGATCGTCGGTATGACGATGCTCGAGGAGGTTGACCCGTCCGACGAGCCGCGCAGCTACCGCCAGGCATCTTTCCCCCGGCGTCTCCTGGTTGCATCCGCGGGGTCTGGTATGCACGTGATCCTCGCGTTCTTGCTGCTGTTCTGCCTGTATGCCTTTTCGGGGGCACCGAGCGCGACGTCGCCCACGATCACGAGCCTCGGGCAATTCTCCAAGGGCCTCAGCCCGGCACAACGCGCCGGGCTGAGGCCCGGCGACGTGATCGTGGCCGTCGACGGGCACAAGGTCGCCGGTCTGAACTCGCTCATCACACTCGTGAACAAGCATCCCGGTGACGCGCTCAGCTTCGTCGTGGACCGCAACGGCCACGACCTCACCCTCCGGGTCACTCCGGTAGATGGTCGCCACGTCGTGGAGGAGATCGGCGGCCAGCGTGTCCAGGCCGCGAACCCTTCGGGCCCGCCGAAGGGGGTCATCGGCGTTCAGCTCACCAATGTGAGGAACGTGTCGGTCGGAGCGTTCACCGCAGTCGGCCGTGCCGGCTCGGAGCTCGGTTCCATGGTCGGTCAGACACTCAGCGGGCTGGCCCAGGTCTTCTCCCTGCACGGCCTCAGCAATTTCGCCCACCAGGTCGCCGTGGCTGGCAACGGCCAAGCCTCCGGGTCCTCGGGGGCGTCCGGACAGGGATCTGGGGGAGGGACGATCCTGTCCATAGTCGGAGCCGTTCAAATCGGTGCCCAGGCAGCCAGGCAAGACGTCACCGCGCTGCTGGCCCTGCTCGCCGCGATCAATCTCTTCGTGGGCATCGTGAACTTGTTCCCCATGCTCCCCCTCGACGGAGGTCATGTCGCGATCGCCATCTACGAGCGGGTCCGTTCCCGCAAAGGGCGTACCTATCACGCCGACGTTGCCAAGCTCATGCCGGTCGCTTACGTCTTCCTGCTCTTCGTCGTGATCGTCGGGCTCGGAGCCCTCTACATGAACATCGTCAACCCGGCCCAACTACCCGGAGGCTAAGAGCCGGCCGCCGAACGGGCGCGTCAACGAGGCCCGGGCTGGTTTCGCGTGCTGTCCGGAGCGACCGAGGCCCTCTCCGGCACGCCGCTAAGCTCGCGATCGATGTCCAGAACAGGCGCGACGTTGGCCGAACGGCGCAAGACCCGCCAGATAAGGGTGGGAAAGGTTCTAGTTGGCGGCGGTGCCCCCGTGTCAGTCCAGTCGATGACCGTGACGAAGACCGCGGACGCTGAAGCAACCCTCGCCCAGGTGTACGCACTTGCGGCTGCCGGGGCGGACATCGTGCGTTGCACGTGCAACGAGCAGGAGGCGGCCGAGGGTCTGGCTGTGATCGTCCCGCGTTCGCCGGTGCCGATCGTGGCCGACGTGCACTTCCATTACGAGATGGCGCTCGCGGCGCTCGAGGCCGGAGTTGATGGGCTCCGGCTGAACCCTGGGAATTTGCGCAAGCCAGAGGAGATCAAGCTTGTGGCCTCCGAAGCGCGTGACCGCGGCGTTCCGATCCGCATCGGTGTGAATGCCGGTTCCCTGCATCCCAGCTTGTACAAGAAGTACGGCGGCGCCACGCCGGAGGCGCTCGTCGAGTCCGCACGGATGGAGCTCGCCTACTTCGACGAGGTCGGCTTCGACGACGTGAAGATCTCGGTGAAGGCATCCAACGTGCCGCTCATGATCGAGGCGTACCGGCTGGCGGCGGAGACGTTCGATCATCCGCTTCACCTCGGTGTCACAGAGGCCGGTCCTCCGCCTGCCGGGCTGATAAAGGGCACGGCAGGGATCGCAACCCTTCTCGCCGAGGGCATAGGCGACACGATCCGCTACTCGCTCACCGCCGACCCGGTTCAAGAAGCGCGGGCCGGTCGTCAGCTGCTCGAAGCGCTCGGGCTTCGCGAGCGCAAGGGCCTGGACCTCATCGTGTGCCCATCCTGTGGCCGTGCCGAGATCGATGTCATCGACATAGCGCGCGAGGGCCCAAGAGGCGCTGGAATCCCGCTCGCTGCCGCTTCAGGTGGCGGTGATGGGCTGCGTGGTCAACGGGCCCGGGGAGGCCCGCGAGGCCGATCTCGGGATCGCAGCTGGGCGCCACAAGGGTCACCTGTTCATCAAGGGCAAGATCGTGCGAGTCGTGCCCGAGGACGAGATGGTCGAGGCTCTGGTCGCCGAAGCGGAAAAGCTCGTCACCGAAGGTATCGAAGCGCGCCTGGCTGCGGCAGACGCGGGCGCCGAGCTGGAGGCCGAGGAGGACCGCAAGGCGCTTTTCGAGGCAAAAGGCGGCGATGTGAACCACGCCGCCGAGCGGATACAGATGATCCGCAGGACGATCGCCCACGAGCAGGAGCCCACCCCCTAGGCAGCTGACGGTCGTGCACAGACGCGCGCCCAAGGCGAAAGCCGTCCCCAAGATGACCGACTTCGAGCTTCGACCAATTGACGAACACGAGATCTACGCCTTCGCGTCTTGCCAGGCGTCGGCGTTCGGCGGCCGCTACACGCCGGGCAAGCTCGAGACCTTGGCGGGCGAGCTACAGCTCGACCGATCGCTCGCGGTCTTCGACGGCGGGGACCTCGTCGCCACGGCCAGTTCGTACGCGGTCGCCATGACGCTGCCGGGCCTGGTCAGGTACGAGGTCGCGGCCGTCACAGACGTCTCGGTGGCCCCGACGCATCGCCGCCGCGGGATGCTCACCTCGATGATGCGTCGCCAGCTCGACGATCTGCGTTCGAGCAATGAGGCCGTGGCAGTGCTCTTTGCCAGCGAGGGAGGGATCTACGGACGCTACGGCTACGGCCCCGCGACATTCGGCGCACGCTACGTGGTCGACAAGCGGCGCGTCCGGCTGCTGACGCCGTTCGCAACACCGTGCGGCTCGAGCTCGAGTGGCGGCTCGGGCTCGGTCCGGCTCATCGAGCCGGCTCAGGCGGCCGAGGCATTTCCCGCCGTCCACGGCGCTTATGTGCCGACCCGGGTCGGTGAGCTCGATCGCCCGCACGGGGAATGGGCAGAACTGCTGGGGAACCCGAACGGTGCAGGCGAGGACGCGAGACACCGTTTCTGTGTGTGTTACGAGCAAGCAGGTCGCATCGACGGCTACGCCGTGTACCGCGTGGGCCCGATGGACCCTTCTGACCACTGGCGCCGCGCTGTGTTCCTAGAGGAGTTGTGCTCGCTGGGCCAGGGGAGCTATACGTCCTTGTGGCGGTACCTGCTCGGCATCGACCTCACCGAGGAGCTGCGCACCCGCGGCCGACCGGTCGACGAGCCTTTGCGGTACCTCCTCGAGGACCAACGGCACCTTCGCACGACGAGCTGGGGCGATCGCACCTGGGTCCGCCTCGTCGACGTCCCGCGCGCTCGCCCGGCGCCGCTATGAGCAGGAGGACGCCCTCGTCATCGAGGTGAAGGATCGGTTCTGCGGGTGGAACGACGGACGTTTCCGCCTTGCAGTCGACGGCGAAGGGGTTGGCACCGTAGAGCGCGTCCAAGCCGCGCCCGACCTCGGCCTCCCGGTAGAAGCGCTAGGGGCTTTGTACCTCGGAGGCGTCCCGTTCGTCGGCATGGCAGAGGTCGGGCGAATTGCGGAGTTCACCGAGGGGGCGGCGCGACGCGCCGACCGGATGTTCGCGGCTCGGCGCTCGCCGTTCTGCACGACGAACTTCTGAGCCGAAGACGAGACAGCTCCAGCGAGGCAAGCGGTCGCACCGCCGGCTGGTCTGCCGGCCGAAGTGGCGTGACCCGCTGTCGGTGTTCAGATCCTCTCCAGGTGCACGACCTGGGCTCGTGGTGCCACGCTTCGAACGAGCTCCTCAAGGTGGGGGTGGCAGGTCATGAACAGCACCTGATGGTGCTCGGCAGTCTCCGCGAGCGCCTCCGCGACCGACATCGCGCGCCCTGGATCGAAGTTCACCAACACGTCGTCGAGGATGAGCGGGAGGGCCTCGGAGCGTTCGGCAAAGGTCTCCGCGAGTCCGAGTCGCAAGCAGAGGTACAGCTGTTCGATGCTCCCACGGCTCAGGTTGCTGGCGTCGATCTCGGCTCCAGACCAGGAGAGCACCCTGATGGCTTCGCGGCCACCTTCGTCTCCGACAGAAGGAAGCAAGCGCGTGTAGCGACCCTCGGTCACCTTCGCGAAGCGGTCACCCGCACGAGCGAGCACAGCGGGCTGATGTTCCTGCTCGTGGCGCCTCAGTGTCCGCTCGAGGAGAAGCCGGGCACATCCGAGGACGGCCCAGGACCTGAGCACCCCGTCGAGATCCTGCTCCAGCGCGAGTCGCGTCTGCTCGAGCTGGGCGACCCGGGCCGAGCCGGCAACGTCGCGCAGCTCCTTCGATGCGTCCTGATGCGCTCGCACCAGCTGCTCCAGACGATGGCGAGCCTCCGACCGCGGGCGCGAGCCCCGCTTGCTCCTCGTTCCAGGCGAGCACCTCTCCGGTCTCGAGCTCGGCCCTCAACTGTTGAGCGTGCGGGCCGAGACCGAACGAGCGCTCGAGCTCGGCGCCGGCCTCTTCGACCGCCTGTAGCAGAAAAGCCCTTGTCGCTCGAAGTTCGGCCACTTCCTCGAGCGAGGCGCACAGTCCGTCGAGGGCGCCTGCCGGGTCGGCTTCGAGCGACCTGCCGTGACCGCCGAGCTCGCGAAGTCCCGCTGCGAGCCTGTCGAGGCGAGCGTCGAACTCAGAGACCTCCGCGCGCAGTTGGTCGATCTTGGCATCGACGCGATCAAGCGCGGCGAGGTCCTTCCAAGCCGCCTGAAGCGTGGTGAGGCTCTCGAGGACACCGTCAGGTGACAGCGCCGGCGCGAGCCCGTGCCCCACTTTCCACGCGCCGAACATGGCGCGCTCGGCCTCGAGCCTGTCCGATGCTCGCTCCAGTGACTCGTGGGCAGCCTCATGCCGTTGCAGTGCCGCGGTGGTCCGCCGGCGCTCGTCCTGGAGTGATCGCTCGAGGGCGCGAGCAGCTTCAATGGCTTCTGCGGCCGTCTCGATGTCGGAATCGCTCGGCGTGCTGGGCAGGCCGAGCGCGGTTGCGAGCTCGGCCACACGTGCGACGACGCGTTCGCCGGTCGTCTCCATGCCGGTCCCGTCCGCGGGCGCTGTGACCAACAGCCGGCGCCGTATCGCGATCGCGACGACCAGGAGCACGCACCCGCCAGCGGCGAGCACGGCGCAGAGAATGCGCAGCGCCGGCACACCTCGTGCAAGGGCTGCCACGACTGAGAGCGCGACGATGGCGAAGGCCACAAGCGCGATCAAGGCGCCGCTGGCCCCCCAGAGCGCGCCAGCGGAGGTACCTGCTCGGCGGCCGCTCGCTTGTCGTTCCGCGTTCAGCAGGCGTTGCTCGGCGAGATTCTTGCGTAGCTCGCTCACCAGCCTCGCCTGCAGCTCAGGCTCCGCCTGTCGTGGCCCAGGGGCGGCCGGAGCGGTCGCAGCGCCATCCGGGTCCGCAACGCCGGCGAGCTCCGGGGCGGCGTCCGCGTCCTGCGCCAGGGCGGCGGCCGTGCGCCAACTCGCCTCGAGCTCTCCGAGCGAGACTCGAAAGCGCCGCCCCTCATCCAAGAGACCGATCCAGCCATCACTGGTGCGAACGCGGTCGCGGTCCCACGCGGGGCCGAGCGCACCCATCGCGGCTTGAATGGACAGCTCGATCCCGCAACGTTGGTTGCGCAGGTCATCAAGCTGGCCCACACGCGCGAGGTGCCCGGAGCACGCGGATCTGAGCGACTGGAGCTCGCTGGCTTGCGTCTCGAGCCATGCTGCGAGCGGGTCGGGCTCCTCCCAGCAAGCAAGTCGCTGCTCTGCCCCTCGCTTGCGCTCGAGCACGTCCCACAGCCGGACCAGCAAGTCGAGGTCCCGCGTCCGGCGTTCGTTTCGATCGACCTCCTCGCGTGCCCGGGCTACATCGCTTTCCAGCCGCAACAGCTCAGCACTCCGTGCGGGATAGCCGAGGGCTTCGCGGCTTGCTTCAGTGAGACTGCGACGAACATTCTCGAGGTCCGCCAGCAGACGGTTGGCCGGAGCGTCACCCTGCCTCAAGCGAGCCAGCTCCAGGCGCTGCCTTTGAAGGTCGCCCATCGCCCGGGCCGCGGACCGGCGTTGGCCGACGATGCTGGCGGAGAAGAGCAGCTCTCTCACATCGTCTCTGGTTACGGCCTCTGCGCTTCCGAGCTCGGTCAGATCGACGGCGAACACGGCGCGGAACAGGGCTTCGTCCGCGCCGCCGAGTGCCCTGCGGAGGTCCTCTTCGGATGCCGAAGCTCCATCGGGTCGCCGGATGTTGACGAGCCTGTGCGGGCCGGCGTAACGCTCGATCAGCCATTGGCGGTCCTTCTCCGATTCGTTGCCACCGCCTTCGGCCAATGAGAGTTGGCCACCGTGGCGTCCGCCCCGGACAGGTGCGCGGAATCTGGGATCGTCGCGACGGCCGGGAAAGCCGAACAGCATTGCGGTGAGGAAGTCGAGCAGCGTCGACTTGCCGGCTTCGTTCGGCCCGCTCACGATCACAAGGCCAGGGGAGAGGTCGTCGATCCGGAGGTCGGCCAGAGCTCCGAAGCCGTCGATGTGGAAGCCTGCGATTCGCATGGCGTCGGGCCCGCCTCAGCGCCTGTCGCCTTCGAGCTCGCCGAGCGCGAGCACGAGGGCCCGATCGATGAGCTCGAGTGGTGGCAAGCTCGGCGACTTCAGTAGTCGCTCGAGGGCGCGTCGTGTCCTCAGTGGTCCGGGGAGCCCCTCGGACAGCTGAGCCGCGAGGTCGTCCACCGCGCCGTCATCTGTTGCGAGGTCCAGACCGAGCTGGTCGGCAAGCGCGACGAGATCGGCGGCGAAGTCCGATCCGGCCCGGGCCACGGCGAGGTCTACCGGCGGGCGCGACCGGTCGTCGATGGCGTCCCACCAGCAGAAGGGCTGGTCCTCGGCGAAGTCGTCGCGCAGCGCGATCAGCAGGTCCTCCAGCGTTCCGGGGCGCCGGAGGTCAAAGTGCAGCTCACTATGGCCGACAAGCCGTCCGCGGAGCACCAGTGAGCGTCCGTCAGCAGACGCGAGCCGATCCCGCGAGGCGCTGACGAGTTGGGCGCGCACCTCGGCGAGATCGGCGAGATGGCATGTGTCGAGCTCGACGAGATCGAAGCGCACGACGTCGCAGCCGACCGGCTCGACGTCTGCGACACGGCCTCCGCTGACGTGAACCACCACCGCACCTTTCGGTCCTCGCTCGCTCGGCTTGGGGCTGCGAGCCTGGAGGTTGCCGGGGTAGACCACCCAGGGCTCGTCAGAGCCCCCGCGGCCCGAGAGGATCATGCGAGTGTGAACGTGGCCGAGCGCCCAGTAGTCGAGGCCGATGCCCCGCAAGTCGTCGAGCGTGCACGGGCTGTAGTCGTCGTAACCGGCGGCCGCGCCTTGTACGTTGCAATGAAGAACGCCGACTTGGACACCGGGCCCGGCGCTTCGAGCGAACCCCAGTGCCAGATTCTCGCGTTCGCTGCGCTGGGCGAAACTGATGCCTTGCACGGTCGCCAGAACGATCCCGTCGATCTCGACGGGTACCGCCTCGACGGTTCCGGTGCCGAAGACAGTGACGCGCTCGGGCCATGGACCACCGAGAGCGGACCACCCCGTCTCGACCGGGTCGTGGTTGCCGTGGACGACGAAGCTGGCGATGCCCGCGGCCGACAGGCGGGCGAGGCCATCGCGGAAGCGCAACTGTGCCCGAAGCCCGCGCTCGGGTCCGTCGTAGATGTCGCCGGCGACCACGAGGAAGGCCACGCGCCGCTCCAGGCACAGGTCGACGAGGGAGTCGAACGCCGCGAGAGAGGCTTCGCGAAGCTGTTCGGCCACGTGTGGAGCCGTCGAACCGATGCCCTTGAACGGCGTATCGAGATGCAGGTCCGCCGCATGGACGAAACTGAAATCGGGAGCACTGGAGCGATGGTCCATCAAAGCGAGGCTACCTGGGGGTTGTATCGCCAGCTGGGATCCCTACCTGCACGAATCTGAGGACAGGACTGAGATGACAAATCGGACAGGCGGCGACGTCGTAGTGGAGGTGCTCGCGCGTTCGGGAGTCGACGTCGTCTTCGGCATACCGAGTGTCCACAATCTCCCGATCTACGACGCGATCAGGCGTGACGGTCGGATTCGCGCGATCAGCGTCCGCCACGAGCAAGGTGCCGTTGGTGCAGCCGACGGGTTCGCGTGGACGACCGGCCGGCTCGGTGTGTGCCTGACCTCGACCGGTCCAGGAGCGGCGAACGCCATGGGCGGCCAGCTCGAGGCCTGCTTGTCGTCCTCGCCTGTCCTGCACCTGACGGGCCAGATCGACAGCCGGTTCCTGGACAAGCGCCGGGGCTTCATCCACGAAGTCCCGGACCAGCTCGGCATGATGGCGCGGCTCTCGAAGGCCAGTCATCGACCGCCCTCGGCCGAGGGCATCGGCGCCACGGTCGCGCAAGCGGTGGTGGACGCGATGACGTGCCGTCGCGGGCCGGTATCGGTGGAGATACCGATCGATTTCCAGTATGCCTCGACGGTGCTGGAGCGCGACCCGATCCAACAGACCACCTTGCGCGCGTCCGGGAACAAGCCCGACGGTGGCGAGGTCGCCCGCGCGGCCGAGATCATCGCCGGGTCCCGGCGGCCCCTCGTGTGGGCGGGCGGCGGAGTCAGCGCGTCGGGCGCATTCGACGAGGTGCAGCTGCTCGTGCGCCGCCTGGGTGCCGGACTGCTGACGAGCCCGAACGGGCGTGGGGTAGTTCCCGAGGACGATCCTTCATGCATCGGCAACCTCTCATGGGACCCCGACGTCAGAGCCCTGTGCCGCGAGGCGGACCTGCTCGTGGCGATCGGGACGCGCTTTCAGGGGCCGAACACGGAGAACTGGGAGATGCAGCTACCCGCGCGGCTCGTGCAATTGGACGTCGACCCCACCGTGCCAGGCCGGAATTACCCGGTGGAGGCCGCGATCGTCGGCGACGCGAAGCTGTCCGCCGCAGCATTGCTGGAAGAGCTCGACCGCGTCGAGGCACCGCCGGCTCTTGCCCAGCCCGGGTGGGTCGACCGTGTGGCAGCCGCTACGAGGTCCGCCCGGGAGCGGCTGCGGGGCATGCTCGGGCCTCAGGTCGGTCTCCTCGACGAGTTGGCCCGCTGCCTGGATCCCGGCACCGTCGTCGTGAAGGACTCGACCATCTCCGCCTACACGTGGGGCAACCGACTGTTGCCCGTGCTGCGGCCTCGCACCTCGATCATGCCGAACAGTTTCGCGATCGGGCTCGGGCTGCCGCATGCACTCGGCGCCGCCGTCGGTTCGCAGGTGCCACCGGTCGTGCTTCTCGTCGGAGACGGCGGTTTTCTCCTCTCGGCGACCGAGCTCGCGACTGTCGCGCACGAGGAGCTTCCGATAGTGGTCCTCGTCTTCGTGGACGGTGGCTACGGGATACTCCGCAACATCCAAGAAAGCCAGTACGGGGGTCGGGAAGGCCTCATCGGCGTCGACCTGGGGCGCCCAGACTTCTGTGGCCTCGCGGCGGCGTTCGGGGTCCGAGCCGAGCGGGTCGAATCCATCGGCGACTACGCGAGCGCAGTCAGGCGAGCGCTCGGGGAACGGGGGCCTTGCCTAGTGGAAGTGGACCTCGACGCGATCGGGGCGATGAACGTGCCCTACACGGGCACTTCGAAGCTTCCCAAGCCGAACTAGCCCAGCCGCCCGACGACTCGCTTCAGGGCGTCGCAGCCGGCATCGACCTCGTCGGATGTCATCGACAACGCCGGCCGGAGCCGGAGCGAGCGCTCGCCGCAGCCGAAGGCTACGACGTGCTCTTCACGCCAGAGAGTGGTGAGCACAGAGTTTCGCAGCTCGCGGTGTGACAAGGTCGATCGCGGCGATGAAGCCGCGCCCGTGGGCGTTGGACACGGCCTGCGGCCAGGTGTGCTCGAGATCCACCAACCTCGAGAGGAGATGCTGGCCGACGCTTGCGGCGTTCGCGATCGCACCGGTCTGTTCGACGAGCTCCAACAGTCGCCGGGAGCGCACCATGTCGGCGAGATTGCCGCCCCAGGTCGAATCGATCCGTCCCGAGGTGCAAAAGACGTTCTGGTCGACCTCGTCCACGCGCCGGCCGGCCATGACGCCCCCGAGTTGGACCTTCTTGCCGAACGCGACGAGATCTGGAGAGAGTCCGAGCTGCTGGTAACACCACGGCGTGCCTGTCGACCCCGCTCCCGTCTGCACCTCGTCGAGCACGAAGAGGGCGTCGTAGCGATGGCACAGGTTCTGGACGGCGAGCAGGAACTCGGACCGTAGATGGCGGTCGCCGCCCTCGCATTGAATGGGTTCGGCGATGAAACAGGCGATGTCGTGCGGGTACGCCTCGAACGCGGCCTCAGCTTCGGCGACGGCCGACTCCTCGGCGGCCTCGACCTCGGCCCGGTGGAGCTCCAGCGGGAACCGCACTGCGGGAGACGAAATCCGTGGCCAGTCGAACTTCGGGAAGCGGTCGGTCTTGACCGGGTCGGTATTGGTCAGCGAGAGCGTGTAGCCGCTGCGGCCGTGGAAGGCGTGCCTCAAGTGAAGGACTCGAGTACCGAGCTCCCCCGAGCGTCCCGCGGCCTCGTTGCGCCGCGACTTCCAGTCGAACGCGCACTTGAGGGCGTTCTCGACAGCGAGCGCGCCGCCCTCGATGAGGAACAGATGGGGCAGCGCCGGGTCTCCCAGCACGCGGGCGAAGGTGGTGACGAACTCGGCCAGTTGAACCGTCGGGACCTCGGCGTTCGCCGGCTTGTTCGCAGCGGCCTCGACGAGCTCGGACCGCGTCGTCGGGTCGTCGAAGAGACCCGGAGGGTTCATCCCGAGGGGGGACGACCCGAAGAAGGTGTAGAAGTCCAGATATTCGGTGCTGTCCCTGGCATCCACGAGCCGGCACCCGTGGCTCTTCACCAGATCGAGCACGATAGGGAAGCCGTCCACGAGCATGTGATCGGCGAGCCGTCCATGGACCTCATCAGGCGCGATATGGCACTGATCTTGGGTCGTTTTCATTACTCGAGCGTATCGCTACTACGCTTTGGCGAAACGTGACCGCTGAGGAGGATAGCGATGACCTTCGAGCTCAGCTCGTTGATCGAGGCCCGCCAAGGTGAGAATTTCCGCCTCCACAGTGAGTACCTCAATCCCCAGCTCGTGAAGGTGTTGAAGACCCTCGGCTTCGATCGCTTCTATGTCAGGGGAGAAGGCTCGTACCTCTACGACCGGAACGGGGAGCGCTATCTCGACTTCCTAGCGGGATTCGGTGTCTTCGCTCTCGGCCGCGGGCATCCCGTGCTGAAGAAGGCATTGCACGAGGCGCTGGACATGGACCTCCCGAACCTGGTTCAGCTGGACGCGGCGCTGCTGCCCGGATTGCTGGCAGAGGCGTTGGTTGCCAGGACCCATGACGGGATCCAGAGATGTTTCTTCTCGAACTCGGGCGCAGAGGCAATCGAGGCCGCGATCAAGTTCTCGAGATACGCGACCAAGCGGCCCCGCATCATCCACGCCGATCACGCGTTTCACGGCCTCAGCTTGGGGGCGTTGTCGCTCAACGGCGGCAAGGAGTTCCGCGAGGGGTTCGGCGCGCTGCTGCCGGGCTGCCACGAGGTGCCTTTCGGAGATATCGGCCCGCTCGAGCGCGAGCTCCAACGTGACGACGTCGCGGCTCTGGTCCTCGAGATCATCCAGGGAAAGGGCGTGAATCTCGCTTCGGACGAGTACTGGGCGACCGCCGCGGAGCTGTGCCGCAAGCACGGGACTCTTCTCGTCATCGACGAGGTCCAGACAGGCCTGGGCAGGACGGGCAAGCTCTGGGCTCATGAGCATTACGGCCTGCGGCCCGACATCATCACTGTGTCGAAGGCATTGTCGGGCGGCTACATCCCCGTCGGGGCGATGATGTGCTCGGCGGAGATCTTCGACCGTGTCTATTCGAAGATGGAGCGCGCTGTCGTCCATTCCTCGACGTTCGGGCGCAACCAGCTCGCCATGGTGGCCGCGCTCGCCACTTTGCAGACGATCGACGACGAGGACATCGTCGATCGGGCTCGAGTGACCGGGGAGGCCTTCATGAAGGGCTTGGCCCCGCTCGTCGAGAAGTACGAGCTGTTCCACGAGGTGCGTGGGAAGGGCCTGATCATCGGCCTTGTCTTTGGCGAGCCGAGCTCTTTTGGGCTGAAGTCGCGCTGGAAGATGATGGAGGGCGCCCGCAAGGGGCTGTTCTCGCAGCTGGTCGTGGGGCCCCTCTTCCATCGACACAGGATTCTGACCCAGGTTGCGGGCGACAACATGAACGTCGTCAAGCTGCTCCCGCCTTTGATCGCCGGTCAGGAGGAGGTGGACTACTTCGTCGAAGCGCTCGACGACGTGCTCGAGGACGCCCACCGCAATTCCTCCCTCTTGTTCGAATTCGGGAGGACTCTCGCGAAGAGCGCGCTCCGGCGGGAGCCGTCCTGAGCTCGGCGGGCCAGAGCGGCTCGGGCGTGCAGCCGCCAACGGCTATCAGACCGGGCGACAGGATCCTCGTCACGGGTGCGAGCGGCTTCATTGGCTCGGCTGTCACCCGGGCGCTGCTGGCACGCGGAGTGGAGGTCGTCGCTCTGCTCCAGCCCGGAGTGCCAAGCTCGAACCTCGACGGCCTCGCCGTCGAGCCCGTCGTGGCGGATCTGCGCGATGGCCCGGCCGTTCTCGCCGCGGCCGGTGGATGCCGGATGATCTTTCACGTCGCGGCCGTGTACCGGTTCTGGGCACCCAACGCCGCGGACTTCTACGACGTAAACGTCGGTGGCAGCTTGAACGTGATCGACGCGGCCAAAGCCTCGGGGGTTGAAAGGGTCGTCTACACGAGCACCGTCGGCACCATCGGCTTGGACGGGACCGAGAACGGCTGCGCGGCAGACGAGACCGCGTGGGCGCGGATCGGCCACCTTTTCGGGCTTTACAAGCAGTCGAAGTACGTGGCCGAACACGAGGTGCTGCGCGCAGGAGCCGAAGGCCTGCCGGTGGTCCTCGTCCAACCCACGTTGCCTCTGGGGCCATGCGACCGGGCGCCGACACCGACCGGCAAGACGGTGCTCGACTTCTTGAACGGCCGGATACCTGGCTGGTTCGACACGGCGCTGAACGTCGTCGACGTTGACGACGTCGCCACCGGGCACCTGCTCGCGGCCGAGCGGGGCGCCCAGGGACGCAGCTACGTGTTGGGGGGCGAGAACCTCGAGCTCCGGCAGATCCTGGACATCCTCGCTGCGGGAACGGGTCTGCCCCGGGCCGCGATCAAGGTTCCCCGCCAGGTCGCGCTTGTCGCTGCGCACGCCTCGGACTTCGTCGAAGGCCGGCTCCTGCACCGGGAGCCGAGCGTTCCGCTCGAAGGCGCGCGGATGGCCGCGACACGCATGATCTTCAGCGATGCCCGGGCCCGCAGAGAGCTGGGGTACCGCTCCCGGCCTGCCGTGGAGGCGATCCTGCGCTCCGCGCGTTGGTACGTGGACAACGACTACGTGTCGGCGAAGCGGTTGGCGCGGATTCACTGGAAGGACGTGACCGGGGTCCCGTCGAGCGGTCAAGCTTCCGAACCCGAGGTCGAGGCGGCGCCGGACCGTTCCCCGAAGGGCTCCGCTTGATGTTCCCGAAGCTCGCGCGTGGTCCAGCCGGACTCGCGCGCGATCGCCGGCGCGAGGCGGAGCGGTTCGCAGCACTGTCGCTGTCGGTGGCAATCGTCGTCCTGCTCGCAGCCTGCAGCTCGAACGAAGGTGGGCGTGCCACGACCTCGACAGCCACCACCAGCACGACGACGACCACCACGACCGCGCCCGCGACGACCACGACCACGACCACACCTGTCACGACGAGCACGACGACGACCACGACGCTTCCGGTGCCAGTCGCCGGGACGTCGATCCTTCGTGCTCGCGTGGCTGCGTTGCCACCCGGTGACGCCGTCCTTCCAGCCGTCTCGGAAGGGAGCGCTGCTTGGTCGAGGATGGTTCCGATCGCGTACGAGACCTCAGGGAGTGGTCCGGATCTCCTCCTCATAGCGGGACAGGACGGGACCTTGTCGTGGTGGGACCCGGCGTTGGTGTCCGATCTCTCCAGTCACTACAGCGTGACGGTGTTCGACCTTCCGGGAGCGGGGTACTCGGGGGCTCCGACGGCGCCGCTTTCGCTCGCGTGGCTGGCGGACATGACCGCTGGACTCGTCCTCACCATTGGGCTGTCTGATCCGGTTGTGCTTGGTTGGGGTCTCGGGGGCGAGATTGCCCTGAGCTTCGCGGAGCGTCACCCGGGGATCGCGTCGTCGCTCGTTCTCGTCGACACCTCGGTCGGGGGTGTCGGTGCGCCGGAGCCTGCGCCGGAGGTCGCGCGTGCTCTTCGCGGCGCCGGGTGCCACGCCCTTGGCGCTGTCGGCGCTGCTCTTCCCGCCAACGACCGCGGGGCTCCAGGAGCGAGTGCTGTGGCAGAACAGCCTGTTTGCGGGAACCACTGATTGGTTGACGACGTCAACGATCAGAGCGGAGGCCGCGCTGCAAGCCTCGGTCTGGAAGCGATCAGCTCTGGCGAAGGGTCTTTCACAGGTGACGATTCCCGCACTCGTGGTCTCGGGTGCCGACGACGTCGTCTTCCCTCCGGCAAACGCGAACCTGCTGGTCGTCGCGCTGCTGCACGCGACGCTCGTCGTCCTTCCGGGCGCGGGCTATGGGGCGATCACCCAGGACGAGCCGGCGTTCGTCGCGGCGGTGGAGAAGTTCACCCGATAGCGCCCCGGACCTTCCACCCGCGGCATCATCTCCTGATGCGATGTCTAATATAGAAAAGATCCGCCAGCGGCACGATGCCAGCTAAGCTGGCAAGAGCCCGAACGATCCCGAAGGGGGATGTTGTGCCCGAATTCTCAGCTGCCGTCGCCGACCTGGTTGTCGACTGCACGGGGCTGGCCTGTCCGCTGCCAGTCGTCAAGACCGCGCAAGCGATCAAGAATCTCGCTCAGGGGCAAGTTCTCGAACTGCTCGCCACGGACCCAGGCGTCGAGCCGGACATGCGGGCATGGAGCAGCCGCACCGGCAACGACCTGCTCGGCATCGAAAAACAGGCTGACGTCTTCCGCATCCTGATCCGCCGGGCGAAGTGACAGAGTCCGGCTATGTGGGCCGACGACTCTGAAACCAAGATCCTCTATGTGCAGACCCACGGGATAGCCGATCCGGGCCGTAGCGCGACACCGTTCTATCTCGCGGCCTCTGCGGCTGCGATGGAGTTCGAGGTCATGATCTACTTCACGATGTACGGACCCACGCTGCTGCGCAAGGACGTCGTGGACAAGCTCGGGCCGAAGGGTGACCAGGGCCAGCCCTTGCGCTACTTCATCGAGCAGGCCACAGACCTCGGCGTCAGGCTGCTCGTATGCCAGCCGTCGCTGGACCTCAACGACCTGAGTCTCGATGACCTGATCGACGGGGTCGAGATGATCGGCGGCGCCGCCTTCAACAACCTCGCGGCTTCCGCCGACGCCGTGGTCAGCTTCTAGGCCTCGCGATGATCGAGGCAGCCGCCCGGCGCACAGATGCCGACGCCCACTACAAGGCCCCGGATGTCGCCGGCTACGCCGAGGTGTCCCACCAGGAGAAGGTGCGGCTGTTCGAGGAGGTAAAGGGCGACTTCCGCTTCGGCGATTACCTGTACGGCTGCTACGAGTGCGGCATCTGTGTTGCCGCCTGCCCGTCTGCCAAGTTCTACGACTTCAGCCCGCGCCGCATCGCGCAGGCGGCCGCCCGCGAGGACGTGGACCTGATCTACCAGCAGATGCAGGAGGACATCTGGGAGTGCTCTCAGTGTTTCTCCTGCCTGCGCTGCCCGCGGGGCAACAATCCCGGTGGGATCATCACGATCATGCGAGAGGTGGCCGTCAACAATGGGCTCGCCTCGGCGAAAGACGCCCTGGTCGGTTACTCCCGGATCATCTACAAGATCATGTCCAGCGGCACCCAGGTTTCGCCGGACATGCTGCGGTCGGACGCCTTCCCCGACTGGGGTCCGGAGACCGCCGACGTGGCGGACAACCTGGACCTGTGGCGCCGCGGCACTGCCTGCCGAGACGATGCACACGACCTCGGCCGGGTGGTCCGTGGCCGACAAGACGCTCGTCGAGCTGTACCTCATCTGGCTCGAGACCGGCGCCCTCGACATGATCGGGGAAGTCGATCGCGGCCTGCACTCGATTCTGTTGGAGCTGATGGAGGAACGCCTCGAGGAAGAAGGGATCCGATTGTGACCATTCCCATAGAGTTGCTCGGGCGCCGCAAGGCGGCCACCGAGCAGGTCGCGGACCGCCGGTCACTCGAAGATCCCCGCGCCGAACTGCTCGAGCTGGAGCGCCAGGGCGAGCTGATCGTGCAGAAGATCGACCGGGAAGCGGTCACCCTCTCGACCAAGTACGGGCGCGAGAAGCGGATCCAAAAGGCGCACCTGTGGCACCACAAGTCTTGTGGGCAGTGTGGTCACATCCCGGGCTACTCCACTTCGATCTTCTGGGTCATGCGCCATCTCGGCTATGACTACCTCGACCCGTCGGACCAGACCTCATGCACGGCCTGGAACTACTACGCCAGCGCGACCTCCAACTCGGCCGCCCAGGCCGCGGTCGCCGTCCGCAACTTCGCCGCAGCCTACGAGAGCGGTTACTTCCCGCTGATCCACTGCGGCACCTCCTACGGTCACTACAAGGAGGTGAGGGAGGAGCTCATCGGGCACCCGGAGCTCCGGGCGCAGGTCCGCGACATCATGGCCAAGCTGGGCAAGCCGCTCGTGCTGCCCGAGGAGATCGTGCACTATTCCGAGTGGTTCCACGCGCTTCGGAACGAGATCGCCGCCAAGCAGGTCCGTGACATGTCGGGGATCGTGGTGACCGTCCACCCGGCCTGCCATTACTACAAGCTCGTCGAGGGCGACGCGATCTACGACCCGGACATCTACGGCGGCCAGCGCACCGCGGTGGTGACCGGCCTGGCCCAGGCGCTCGGTGCCGAGGTGCGCAACTACTCGACCTGGTTCGACTGCTGCGGCTTCGGCTTCAGGCACATCTTGGTGCAGCGGGACTTCACCCGATCCTTCGCAACGCTGCGGAAGATAGAGGTGATGAAGGAGGAGGCCAACCCGGACGTCGTGCTGACTCACGACACCGGGTGCGTCACCACCTTGGACAAGAGCCAGTTCGCGGCCATGGCGCACGAACGCAACGTCGGGATCGCAGTGCTCAGCGAGGCACAGTTCGCGGCCCTGGCGATGGGGGCGCATCCCTACCGGGTGTGCCAGCTGCACTGGCACTCCGCCGACTACCGGCCGCTCCTGGAGAAGCTGGGCATCGACTGGGAGAAGGCGTGGGCAGAGTTCCAGAGCGATCTGCGCAGGCTGGAGAGCGGCGAGAAGCACTATCTCGACTGGGATGACGTCGATGCCTGACAGGCAGCCGCAGGCGCGACGTGGTTGCGCCCCGGAGTGGCGGCGGAGACTGAGCCGGCCGGCGCGCCGGCGCGTACGACAAGAACGGGCGGCAGTTCGCGCCCGTTAGGCACGAACACGACACTTGAGGTGATCAATGTCCTCGGACAAGGTTGCTGTCATCGGTGGGGGCCCCGGAGGCCTGCGAGCGGCACTCTGTGTCGCGGAGGTCGGCGGCGAGGTTGTGCTCATCGAGCAGCGCGACTTCCTCGGCGGCACTCCGGTCGCGGAGAGCTATGCAGGCCTGACCCCGCGAGGTGAGCCTGCACAGCCGCGGATCCGGGGGATGATCGACGCGGTCACCGCCCATCCGCTCATCGAAGTCCGGCTCGGTACCGAGCTCGCCGGGGTCGCGGGCGAACCCGGGGCGTTCAGCCTGACGCTGCACGGTGCTCAGGGGGCCGGAGCGCAGACGGTCGAGTGCGGCGCCATCGTCGTGGCCACCGGGTTCGGCCACTTCGACCCTGGTCGGTCGACCCAGATGTACGGGTACTTCGAGTTCCCCGACGTCATCACCCAGGCCGACCTCGAGGTGATGCTGTCCGAGCACCGGGTGCTTCGCCCCTCCAACGGCCAGGCGCCGGAGCGGGTCTGTTTCATCCAGTGCGTGGGCAGCCGTGACCGTCAGATCGGCAACGAGTACTGCTCGAAGGTGTGCTGCGGGGTGGCCTCGAAGGAGGCCATCGAGATCCGCGAGCTGTTGCCCGATTCGAAGGTGTTCATCTTCTACATCGACATGCGGATGTACGGCTACTGGGAGAACGAGATCTACTGGCCGGCCCAGGAACAGCACCATGTCCAGTACGTCAAGGGGCTCATCACCGAGGTCCTGCCGAAGGGCGACCGCCTGCTGGTGCGCGGCGAGGACACCACGATGGGTCGGCCCATGGAGCTGCTGATGGACCTGGTCGTGCTGTCTGTCGGCATGGAACCCTCACCGGGTACTCGTGCAGTCGCGAAGCTGCTCGAGGTGAAGCAGAACAAGTACGGCTTCGTCGACGCCGTCGGCGCGCCGCTCGACCCGGTCAGCACCGACCGGGAAGGGATCTTCGCCTGCGGGGCGGCGCTCGGCCCGGCCGATCTCGAGGACACCGTCTCTTCGGCAGCCGGCGCGGCCATCAAGGCCGTTGGCTACCTGCGGTCGCGTTCGGTCAGCGCCGCGAACTGAGACGATGGCGACATGACGACCGGTCCCGTAGTCGACACGCCGAGCGCGCTGGAATTCCAGCGCGAGATCATGGACCGGGTCAGCGAGACCGAGCTGCAGGGCATTGCCGCTGACCTGGGCCGCAAGTCCTCGGCGCTGCGGGAGCTGTTGTCCGGCGAGCCGTCTTCGTGGGACCGCGCAACCTTGCGCCAGGTGCTGCGGTGGCTGTTCGCGACCCGGCGGCGCGCCGACCAGATCCTGGACTCGATCGGCCCGGGGCCGCTGGCAGCTGCCATATCGGGGCTTTTCGCCGACGGCGACCCGGTGGCAGACCGGGTCGATCGGTTCGATGCCGCTCTGAGCGGCCGTGCCGCGGTGGCCGCGCTTGGCGGGTCCGGCTTCGATCTCCCCGCCGAACTCCTGCACTTCACCTCGCCCGAGCGGTACTGGCTCTGGACGAGGTGGATATGGGACCCGGACGCCCGGACCGGCGCACTGGCTCTGATCACTACCGACGACGCTGATCTGGGTGCCGGAGCCACGAGGGGGGCTGTGTACCTCAGCGTCGGGCGTGCGACGGCCTTTGTCGACGAGACCGGCAAGGCGGCCGGCTTCACCGCGGCGGGCCCCGGCCTGTTCGGCGCGGACGTCTTGCTGGCCGCGGTGTACGGGGTTTACATGTACACGGTCCTGCAGATGCGGCTGACCCGTGAGTTCAACCAGGTCGTCCCGGCGCTGCCCCATCTCGTTCGCCGCCTGCTCGGCGTCTACCACTTGGAGGGCTAGGACCATGCCCGTCGGTGGCCGGAAGGTCCGGCCGGTTGCAGTGGAGAAGGATCAGGCGAGAGTCGCCTCTACCATCTCCGGGCGCGAAGTCGACCTACCGGCGATGTGGAACCGGATGTTCGAGCCGCGGGTCCTCACCGATTACGGCCCGGATGGCTTTGCCGCGATCTCGAGGCTGCCGGGCGGCGAGTCGCTCGAATGGTGTTACGGCTGTGGGAAGTGCACGCCTGTCTGCCCGGTCGACATGGTGGGCGACTACGGCCCGCGCAAGATCCATCGCAAGGTCCAGACCGGCACCGACCTGTTCGCCGACCCCGACCTGTGGCTCTGCACCACGTGCGGGAACTGCCTGCGGGTCTGCCCGAAGCGGGTCGACATGATCGCGATCATGCCGGCCGTCCGCGAGGCTGCGCTCAGCGGTGCGGCAGTGCCGGCCGAGCTGCAGGACGTGTTCGAGAAGACCTTCCGGCACGCCAACGCTCTCGGGCAGAACCAGCGGCGCCGGGCCCAATGGGCAGATAGTGCCGGGGTTCCGGTGCGGGTCCTGGCGACGGACCCAGCTCCTGTCGACGTGCTCTTCTACGTGGAGGACTACTGGAGTTTCCACCCTCGCGGCCAGGACGCGGCCCGCGCGTTCGCCAGGGTGGCCGCGGCACTCGGCATCGACTGGGCGATCCTTGGCCCGGAGGAGAAGACGCTCGGTGATTCTCAGCGGCTGGCCGGCGAGAGGGGCTTGTTCGACGTGCTGGTCGAGGACGTCACCGCGACCCTGGCGAAGTACGACTTCCAGCGGATCGTGACGCCTGACCCGCATGCCTTCAACGCCCTGGTCGAGGAGTATCCCCAGCGCGGGCACACCTTCGACGCGCTTCACTACACCCAGCTCCTGGCGCCGCTCGTCGGCCAGATCGGCTGGGCCAGGGAGCTGAACCTGCGAGTGACCTTTCACGATCCGTGCTACCTGGGCAGGCAGAACGGCGAGTACGACGCGCCGCGGGCCCTGATCGAGGCGATTCCCGGCGTCCAGCTGGTCGAGATGGGCCGTTGCCGGGAGAATGCCTACTGCTGCGGCGGCGGCGGTGGTGGCATGTGGCTGGACGGTTTCACCGGCGATCACACCACCGAGCGGCTGGCCGAGCGCAGGGTCCGCGAGGCCGCCCGGACCGGAGCGGATGTCCTGGTGGTCTGCTGCCCCTATGAGGTGTCCAGATTCAGCGATGCTGCCAAGTCGACCGGTCACGAGGACCTCCGGGTCTGCGACATCATCGAGCTGATCGACGAGGCGACGCGGGACGGGAAGGTCGGTGGCTGAACCGCTGCGTGTGATCGACTTCGGGCCCAGTTCGCCGCTGCGCTCGCAGACTCTGTGGCACGCGATCGGCTACGGGGTTTCGGCCGGCGAGGCGGCCACGCTCTCGTTCACCCGGCCGGCTGTCCCGTACGTGTGCATCGGCTACCACCGCGGGATCGACGAAGTGGACCATGACTACTGCAGGGCGAACGGGCTGCCCGTCTTGCGGCGGATGGTCGGTGGCGGTCCGGTCTACCTGGACGCGGGCCAGCTGTTCTTCCAGATCTGTCTGCCGGGCCGGGCTGTGCCAACGCCACGGTGGCAAGCGCTGCGCATGTTGCTCGAACCGGCAGTCACGGCGTTCCGCTCGGTCGGGGTTCCGGCCGCTCTGGATGACGACCTGGAGGTCTGCGTCGGCGATCGCAAGATCTGCGGGCATGGGGCCGGCCAGATCGAGGACGCCGTGGTGCTCTGCGGCAACCTGATCGAGCGGTTCGACCACGAGCGGGCGGCCCGGGTGCTCGCGATGGCAGATCCCGCCCAGCGGGATCAGACGCTGGCGTTGATGCGGCGCTTCGTGGCCGCGACTCCTGTCGATCCGGCCGCCTTCCAAGCCGCCATGACGAGCGTGTACGCCGGGGCGCTCGGGCTCGCCGCGGTGCAAGGCGAGCTGACCGGTGTCGAGCTGACGGCAGTCGCCGAACTTGACGAACGGTTCAGCAGCGACGGCTGGCTCGCCGGCCCGGACCGGCCTGCCCCCGCACCCGGTGCCCGGCAGCGTGCTCGCCAGGTCAAGGTGCGCGCCGGCGTGTGGACCTTCGCGGCGGGATCCGACGGCGTACAGGTTGCCGCCAGCGTGGTGCGCGGGACGGTGGAGCAGGTGCGGCTACGTGTCGACGGACTGAACGGGTCAACCCAGCAGGTCGAGCGGGCTCTCGCCGGAATCCCGTTGCGCTCGGTCGCCCAGGTGCTGGCCGGATTCGGCGACCCGGGACGCCGGTTGGCCGCGGCCTTCGCCACAGTCGACCCCGGGAGGTTCTGATGGAACAACCTGAGCAGGTCATCGTGGCGGGCTTCCCCCTCGCGCTCGACCGCCGGTACCACGCCGAGACCCACATGTGGGTGCTGGCCACCGGGCCGGGCCGGGCACGGGTCGGCATGGACGCCCTGGGCATCGAGACCAGTGGCTCCCTGGCCCAGCTGTCCTTGGCCCCGGTCGGGACCGAGCTCACCGCTGGGCGACCGTTCGGCCAGCTCGAGGCGGCCAAGTTCGTCGGACCGCTCGTGAGCCCGGTATCGGGCACCGTGCTGGCCGTGAACGACGCTGTGGCCATCGACGCAGGGCTCGCAGAGCGGGACCCGTACGGGGCCGGCTGGTTGATCGAGGCCACGCTGAGCGATGCTGCCGGCGATCCGCCGGGGCTCTTGGCCGACCGGGACGAGATCACCACGTGGTTCGCAGCCAAGATCGCCGACTACCGACGCATGGGCGTGATCGCGCAATGACCGCCCTGGAACCGCTGCTCGGTTGCGCGGCCGTGCGGCGGGCGAACTTCCCTGACGTGATGGACTTCTACGCGCCCGGCCTGAAGCGCTGGCAGACCTCGGAATGGGTCCCGGCCAACCCGCGCCGGTTCCTGCCGGTGTCGGTGACAGGCTCAGCATGTGCTCTTTCCTGTGACCACTGCCAGGCGAAGATGCTCGACTCGATGGTGTCGGTCCGGGCCGGTCAGGACCTGTTCACGCTCGCGGCACGGCTGCGCGAGCAGGGCAGCGAGGGGCTGCTGGTGTCCGGCGGTTCTACTCGTACCGGCGGAGTGCCGCTGCTGGCGCATCTGCACCACATCCGTCGGATCCGCGAGGACCTCGGGATGACGGTCATCGTGCACTGCGGCCTGGTCTCGCCCGAGCTCGCGGACGGGCTGGCACGATCCGGCGCGGACGGCGTGATGCTCGACGTCATCGGGGCCGACGAGACCCTGCGCGACGTCTACCACCTGAACCTGACCGTGGCCGACGTAGACCGCTCGCTGCGGCTGCTTTCCGGCCACGGGCTGAGGATCATCCCGCACATCGTGCTCGGCCTCCACTACGGCCGTTTCCTCGGCGAGCATCGGGCCTTGGAGATGCTCACGCGCTACGCCGTCTCGACTCTCGTCCTGGTCGTGCTCGTGCCGCTGGCCGGCACCCCGATGGCGCACCTCCCGCCGCCGCGGGCCGATCAGGTGGCCGACTTCTTCGCCACCGCCCGGCTGACCGCGCCCGCCACCACGATCAATCTCGGCTGTGCCCGCCCGCTCGGTGCCGCGAAGCGCGACCTTGACCAGGCCGCTGTCGACATCGGTCTGAACGGCATCGCCTACCCGGCTGAGGGCACCATCGAGTACGCGAGGGTCGCGTGGCCTTCGTCCCCGGCTGTTCGAGTACTGCTGCTCGCTGACCTGGAAAGAGGCACAGGAGGGCGGCTTGGCCGCAGTGCAGGTGGCGGGATGAGCGGGCCGTGGCGGCTACTGGCCGACGACGGCGCCGGGGCCGCCGAAGGACTCGCGCTGGACGAGGCGCTGATGGGCCGATATGCGCGAGGCGAGCCGGACTGCCCGCCGACGCTGCGGCTCTACAGCTACCGCAATCACTGCGCGCTGGTCGGCCGGTACCAGAACCTGGCCGCCGAGGTCGACCTGGAAGCCTGTCGCCGAACCGGCACACAGGTCAGCCGCCGGCTCACGGGCGGCGGAGCGATCGTCATGGGGTCCGGCCAGCTGGGCGTCGCCTACTTCGACCGGGCACCGGCCGGCCAGCGTCCCCGGGAGATCATCGAGAGGCTCTCGGCCGCGCTCGCGGCCGGCCTGGCTCGGCTGGGCATCACTGCGAGCTTCCGCGGCAAGAACGACTTGGAGGTCGGCGGCCGAAAGATCGCAGGTCTCGGGCTCTATGTCGACCCGGCCGAAGCGATGCTGTTCCACGCGAGCGTCCTGGGTGATCTGGACGTCGAGTTCATGCTTCAGGTACTGCAGATACCCGCTGCGAAGCTGGCCGACCAGGCGGTGGCCGCGGTGAGGCAGCGGTTGACGACGGTCTCGGTCGAGACCGGCCGCCGGCACGACGCCGCGATGCTGCGGCCGGCGATCGCCGGCGGATTCGCCGAGATCTTCGGGGTGGTCCTCGAGCCCGGTGTGCCTGATCCGGCCGAGGTGGCCCAAGCCGAGGTGCTAGCCGCCGGCCGGTACCGGTCGCAGTCCTGGCTGCGCGAACGGAGCGTCGCCGAGGACGCCAGTGGATCGGCCGTGCTGAAGACGCCGGCAGGACTGGCCCGGATCTACCTCACCACCCATGGTGACCTCGTCAAGAGCGCGATGGTGGCAGGGGACTTCAACGAGCTGCCGCAGGCGGTCGTGGCCTTGGAGTCCGGGCTGCGCTGGCGACGACTGGACGACGATGCGATCGCCGCCGTGGTCGCCGGCTCGGGGGCCGCCGACGCGCTCGGTGTTCCGGCCGAACAGATTGCTGCCGCGGTGCTCGAGGCAGGCCGCCAGGCGGGCCGGTGGGCCAAGGTCGAGCCGGCAAGCGCCTCGGGTCCGCGCTACCTTGCCGCGCCGGGCTGAAAGGAAACGACATGGTGGCTCGCCAGCTTCCGCGGTGGCCTGCAGCCGGCCCCGCGGCCCGGACCAGCCCAGAGTACGTGCGGATCTCGATGGCGAGCGCGATCGCGTTGCGGATGCGCTCCGGCCGGTTCAGCCGCGACTTCGGGTTCGGCGGCATCAACCTGCTGCTCAGCTATGACGAGGGATGCCGGTCCGACTGCGGCTATTGCGGCCTGGCCCGCACCCGTCCGGGCAGCTACGAGGAAAAGTCGTTCATCAGGGTGGAGTGGCCGCTCGTGCGCACCGACGATCTGGTGGAGAGGATGGCCCGATTCGAGCCGCGCTTGACCCGGCTCTGCGTCTCTATGGTCACCCACGGCCGCGCCTACCGCGACACCTGCGACATCACGCGGCAGGATCGCCGAGCGCGTCCGGACGCCGATTTCGATACTGGTCGCGCCGCCGACACTCAAGCGCGAGCGCCTGGAGAACTTCAGGGCTATCGGCGTCGACATGATCGGGATCGGGCTCGACGCCGTCACCGAGGAGCTGTTCGGCAATATCCGCACGAAGGTCCCGGCTGGCGGCTTGAAGTGGGACAGGTACTGGGAGATCGTCACCGACGCCCGCGAGATCTTCGGGCCTTGGAAGGTCAACGTGCACACCCTCGTCGGCCTCGGCGAGACCGACGAGGACCTGCTCCTTCTGTTCGTCGCGCTTCGGGACCGGCAGATCTTCTCCTACCTGTTCTGCTTCAACCCGGAACCGGACTCACGGATGGCCGCCCAGCCGAAGCCCTCGCTCCGGCGCTGGCGCCGGGTTCAGCTGGCCAGGTACCTGATCGAGGCTGAAGGCTACGGCCTGGACCAGTTCAGCTTCGACGACGAAGGCGGCCTCACCCGCCTGCAGGCGGGCCGTTCTGCGATTGACACAGTCGTGGCGGCGGGCACGGCGTTCATGACCAACGGCTGCCCGGGCGAGAATGGCGAGCCAGGATGCACCAGGCCCTACGGTTCGTACCGGCCCGCCGAGCCGTTCCGTGACTACCCGTTCGCTCCTACGGCGAGCGATCTCGAGGAGATCGGCCAGCAGCTGTGGCTGGACGACGTCGTCAAGTGAAATCTGAGAGAGGTGGCCTGAAGTGCGAATCGTAGTGCCGATGAAGGCGGTGCCCGACCTTGTCGAGGAGATCGAGCTCACCGCGGACGAGACCGGCATCGACGGTGAGTACCTGACGTTCGTCGTCAGCGAATGGGACGCCCAGGCTCTGGAAGAGGCACTGCTCCTCAAGGACGCCGGCGGGGCAGAGGTCGTAGCCGTCGGCCTCGCCGGCGACCGCGACATAGACCAGGTCCTCTACACGGCGCTGGCCAAGGGCGCGGATGCGGCCGTGAAGGTCGCCGGAGCGGGTGCTGCGGGGCCGTCCGGATCTGGGGGGATCCGGACCGCCGACCGGGCCGCGCTGTTGGCGGAGTATCTCGCCGCCCAGCCTGCCGACCTGGTCATCACCGGCGTGCAGGCCGCCGACGACCTGGACGGGCAGCTTCCGCCCAGGCTCGCCGCCCTGCTCGACCTGCCGCACGTGTCGGTTGCCGTCAGCGTCGAGGGGGCTGGCGGCTCGGTCATTGTCCGCCAGGAGTTCTCCGCCGGCCGGTCGCACGAGCTGCAGGTGCAGCTGCCCGCCGTGATAGGCCTCCAGTCCGCACGCCAGGCACCGCGCTACGCCCCGATCACCCGGATCAGGCAGGCCATGCAGGCCGGTGGCCTGGCCGAGGTGGCGGTGTCGCCTCGTGCGGCAGGCGGCGGCTTGGTCGTGCGACGGATGCACCAGCCGGAGGAGACCGGGCACGCCGAGATGCTGACGGGCAATGCCGCCGACGTAGCGGACCAGATCGTGGGCCTGCTTCGCGCACGTGGTCTGGTGAAGGGATGAATGAAGCAGTGAGCGGAAACGTGATGGTGCTCGCCGAGCACACTGGCATGCAGGTATCCGAGGGGACCTACGAACTGATCGGCAAGGCGCGCGAGCTGGCGTCCGCGCTGGGCGGGGTGACCGAGGTGGCCCTGCTCGGCCCGCGTGCCCTGGCTGCCCAACTCGACGGCGCCGACATCGTGGTCTCCGTGGAACACCCGGCCCTGGAGGAGTACCTGCCTGAGGCCTATGAGCTGGCGCTGGCCGAGGTGCTGGCGGAGCGATCCCCGCGGCTCTTGCTGATGTCCAACGCGACCATCGGCCTGGACCTCGGCGCAGCCCTGTCCGTGCGCTGGGACGTGCCGATGGTCGCCTATGTCAGCGCGCTGGAGATCGAGGGTGGCGCGGTGATGGCCACCGCGAAGGTCCTCGGGGGGAAGGTGCTCGCCGAGGTCGAGCTGCCAGGCGAGCGCGGGATCGTCACCGTGCTGGGGGGTAGCTTCAGCGACACGACCAACCAGCCCGCGATCGCCCCGGAGATCGTCGGTGTGGCGCCGCCAGCCGGGCTCGCCGCGCTTCGGATGTCCCTTCGCGAGGTCGTCGAGGCCGAGGGTGGAGACCTCGACATCGCCGCGGCCGACATGCTCGTGTCTGTGGGCCGCGGGATCGAGTCGCAGGACAACATGGAGATCGTGCTGGAGCTCGCCGACGCTCTCGGTGTCCCGCTCTCGGCGTCGCGTCCGGTGGTGGACGCCGGATGGCTGCCGAAGACGCGCCAAGTCGGCCAGTCCGGCCTGAAGGTCAAGCCCAGGGTCTACCTCGCCCTCGGCATCTCGGGAGCTCCGGAGCACCTGGAGGGCATGCGGAACGCCGAGCTGATCATCGCCTGCAACACCGACCCCGGAGCGCCGATCTTCGGCGTCGCCCACTGCGGCACGACCGTCGACTTGCTCGATCTCGTCCCGGAGCTCCTGGACAAGATCCGGAACTGACCATGACAGGCCCGCTCAGCCTGATCGCGACTGAAGTGACCAGGCCTGTCTTCGAGGGTATCGGCCCGGTTGGCAGAGCGATCTTCTACGCCGTGGCGGCAGTGTCGACGGTCGTCTTCTGCTGGGGAGTCTGGCTCCGGGTGCGCAAGTACCGGATGGGCCGGGCGGCGGGGCGTTGGCCGACCATCAGGGCCGCCCTGGGGAGCCGGCTGCGCGCCGTCGGAAGCGGCGCGTCGGTGGCCAAGGGCAACAGCGCGACCGGAGTGGCGCACTTCTTCGTCTTCTGGGGCTTCACTGCCGCCTTCCTGGCGACGGTCATACTCACCATCGACACCGACGTCGTCCGGAAGGTCTCGAAGCTGATCGTCGGGCACCAGGACAGCTTCTTCCACGGCACGTTCTTCATCGTCTTCACTTTCGTGGTTGACACGATGGGGTTCGCGTTCCTCGTCGCCCTGATCTACATGGCGCTGCGCCGGGGCGTGAGCAGGCCGTGGCGGCTCGGCTACGCACGGGCGGGCACGCCGGCCGGCGACTACTCGCGCAAGCGCCTCGTGGAGGGCGACTGGGTCTTCCTCGGGTTGCTCATCTTCATCCTGGTCACCGCTTACCTGCTGACCGGCCTGCGGATCCTCGGTCAGAACATGCCGTGGTTCACGGTGTTCAGCCCGTTCGCCCGGGCCGTCGCGGAGGTCTTGTCCGGCTCCGGCGTGACGCCGGCCCAGGCGGTCACGGTACATACCGTCGTGTGGTGGGTGCACGCCGCGCTCGCGCTGAGCTTCGTCGCCTACATCCCGTACTCCAAGGCGATGCACATGCTGGCCGACGTGGTGAACGTTCTCGCCACCGACCGCTCGGCGACCCTCACCCTGCCCGCGCCCGCGGCGAGCCGTCCGGGCTATCAGGAGATCTCTGACTTCACCTGGAAGGAGCTGCTCGACCTCGACGCGTGCACCAAGTGCGGTCGCTGCCACGAGGTCTGCCCGGCGCGCACCGCCGGAGCGCCGCTGTCGCCCCGCGACCTGATCCTCGACCTGCGCCAGTGGGTGGACACCTCCGCCGGCGGGATCACGTTGCTCGACCGCGAGAGGCGGCCGCAGTGCACGGGCCCGCTGGCCAAGGGCGATGAGGTGAGGATCGCCGGCGACGTGATCGACGCTGCCACGCTGTGGTCCTGCACCACCTGCATGCACTGCGTGGAGGTCTGTCCGGTGGGTATCGAGCATGTGCCCACCATCGTCCAGTTGCGGCGCGCCCTGGTGGACGAGGGCACCATGGACCCCACCTTGCAGCAGGCACTGCAGAACCTGGCGAGTCAGGGCAACTCGTTCGGGAAGTCGGCCCGGATGCGGGCCCGGTGGACCCGCGAGCTGGGCTTCGAGATCCCCGATGCCCGCAAGCAGCCGGTGAAGTACCTGTGGTTCGTCGGCGACTTCGCGAGCTTCGACGAGCGACTTCAGGAGAGCTCCCGGATTCTCGCCAGGATCCTGCGCGACGCCAGGGTCGACTTCGGCCTGCTGTACGACGCGGAGCGCAACGCGGGCAACGACGTGCGCCGCGTGGGCGAGGAGGGTCTGTTCGAGATGCTCGCCGAGCACAACATCGAGGCGCTGCGCGGGGCCCAGTTCGATGAGATCTTCACGACCGACCCTCACACGCTCAACGCTCTGAGGAACGAGTATCCGCGACTGGGGGCGAGCTACAAGGTCTGGCACTACACCGAATTGCTCGCGGAGCTGTTGGAGAACGGCGAGATCGCCGTCCGCCCACTGGGCTACCGGGTCACCTACCACGACCCGTGCTACCTGGCCCGGTACAGCGGCGTGCTCGACGCGCCGCGGCGGATCATGCGGGCGCTCGGCTGCGAGCTGGTCGAGATGCCGCGCAACGGCGCCGACACGTTCTGCTGCGGCGCGGGAGGCGGCCGGATCTGGATGGACGACAGCTTCCTCACGGAGCGGCCGAGCGAGAACCGGATCGGCGAGGCGCTCCAGCTGGACGTAAGCCAGTTCGTCGTCGCGTGCCCGAAGGACGTGACCATGTTCTCCGATGCGGCCAAGACCGCCGGGGCTGACCATCGACTCGCCGTGAGGGACATCACCCTTCTGGTCGACGAGGCAGTGACCAGGCCTGCCGCGCCCGGCATGGTCGAGGAGCTGACGGTTTGATGGCCCGCCGTGTGATCGGGGCGCCCCGGTCGGCGCCAGGCAAGGCGACACGGTGAACTGCCCCTGGTGCGAAACAGCGGCTGGGCCGCGGGCGCTCCACGCCCACTTGGGGGAGCAGCACGGTGACCAGGTCGCCATGACCTGGCGCGACGGCAAGGTCTTCTATGAGATCAGCTGTCCCTTGTGCGGGGCCCGCCACGAGCAGCTGGTACGGAAGGGCGTCCGCGATCGCGAGTTCCTGGCCGAGTTCGCGACCGAGATCCGCATGGTCGCCTTCGACATGCTGGTCCATCACCTTGTCGCCGAGCACGACGAGACGGCGGACCGGCAGGCAGCCGACGAGCAGAACGACGTGAGTGACCGACGGGAGACGACACGATGACCACTGTCAACAACTGCAACCTTCCCGAGGACTTGTACTACGTGGTGGGCAAGCACGTGTGGGCCCGCCGGGACGGCGATCTCGTGACGGTCGGGATGACCGACGTCGCGCAGAACTTGGCGAAGACCATCGTCGCCGTGACGCCGAAAGCGACGGGGAAGGCTGTCCAAAAGGGACGCAACATCGCAACCGTGGAGAGCGGCAAATGGGTCGGCCCGGTTTCTGCACCGATAAGCGGCGAGATCGTGGCAGTCAACGATGCTCTCATCGCATCGCCGAGCCTGATCAACTCCGACCCCTACGGCGCCGGATGGGTTGCCACGCTGCGGCCTTCCGATTGGGACAACGAGGTCGCCGATCTCGCTACCGGGCCGGAGGGCATTGAGGCGTACCGGCGGTTCCTCGATGCCGAGGGGATCACCTGCGTTTGATGCGGGCGAGCGCGTGACGCACGCTCCAGCCGCCTGGTCGGGCTCCGGTGTGATCGCGGGATGATCTCTGCAGCGGCCGAAGCAAAACCGCATATTAACCATATATTCTAGTAGGAAGGTAATATAAGCACGGCCGCTGATCTCGCTCATCTGCCGGAGCCGCAGCACCGCCAGGCGCGCCCGACCCCCATCAGGCCGTCGCCGCCGAGTTAGGAGAGGAGTGACATGGAGAACACCGACGCCGCAACCGTGGCTGCCACGGCCGCTTCCGACGAGGACGAGCCGAAGCGAATGGCCATCATCTGCTGGAGCAATGACCTCGACCGTGTGTGGCCGGTGATGATATTGGCCACCACCGGTGCCGCCTCTGGCCTCGAGGTCGACGTCTTCTTCACGTTCTGGGGGCTACGGGTGCTGCAGAAGAACGACAAGCGGGTCACTGGCAAGAACTGGATGCAGAAAGCAGAGTCGCTGTTCGACCACGGCGGCAGTGAGCACCTCAAGCTGAGCAAGGTGCACTTTGCCGGGGCGGGCACGTCGATGATCAAGTTGCTGGCCAAGCAGCACAAGGTCGCAAGCGTGACCGAACTGATGGAGATGGCCATGGACGTCGGCGTGCGACTGCACCCCTGCCAGATGTCGATGGACCTGTACGGCCTGTCGACGTCCGACTTCATCGACGGGTTGCAGCCGACTCTTGGCGCGGCCAGCTTCATCGACATGGCAGCCAAGGCGGACATCCAGCTCTTTATCTGACATCACGACCGAGCCGGCCGTCGCCGATCGCGGCGATCGGCTCGGCGCAGGCCGCCCGGCCACGGTCGACGAAGCTGTGACGGACGCAAGTCGGCGACTACCGAATCAGGAAACCGGTCTCGTTCTGCACCGGCTCTGCGGTCACCTCCACGTTGTCGACTCGCGCCCGCGGGGGCCTTTGCGACACCACGAGATCATCTGGCCGACAGCCTCGGGAGATCCCTCGAACACGGCCTCCACGCTGCCGGCTGAGCAGTTGCGCACCCATCCTGTGACGCCGCGCGCCGTGGCCTCGAACCGACAGCTGTCGCGGTACCAGACGTTCTGCACTCGGCCGGTGATGACTACACGTCGCCGCTCGAGGCTCATGGCGGCGAGGTTACCCGGAACCTCGCGGCGCCATCCAAGGGGCGCGCCTCCACCGGAGACGCCTTAGTTGTCACCGGTTGCGTCCCGGTACGATCGTCCCAGATGACGACCCTGGCCGCCACGTCCACCCGCTCCAGGCGTCAGGCGATTGGTCTTGGCGCTTCTGCTCTGGCGTCGGTGGGTTGGGGGTTCGGAGGGATCTTCGCGAGACTGGCGTCCTCATCCGGCCTCGTGCTGTGCTTCTATCGCTTGTGGCTCGGCGCCGCACTCCTCTCGGTCGTCGTGTATGCGTCCAGCCGCAGATTGAGCTGGAGCAATTTTCGGGCGTCATGGCTCGGCGGCGTGTTCCTGGCCGCGGACATGGCCATGTTCTTCTGTGCTGTCAAGCTCACGAGCGTTGTCGACGTGACCGTCATCGGTGCCGTTCAACCCGCCCTGGTACTCATGGTTGCGCGTCCCCTGTTCGGCGAACGGATGGGACGATGGGACGTCTTTTGGATCTTGGTGGCCATCTCCGCCGTCTCCGCCGCGGTGATCGGCCCCGGTGTGACGAGCCACCACGAACTGCTGGGGGACCTGCTCGCCGTCGGCTCCATGTTGTCCTGGTCGGCCTATTGGCTTGCGTCCAAGCACGCCAGGGCGACCCAGAATGCGTTGGAGTACACCGCCGCCGTGACGATCGTGGCCGCGACGACCTTGACGTTGATCGTGGCGCTGTCAGGGCAGTCCCTCACTGGAGTCGAAGCCGGCGACTGGCTGTGGATCTCTCTGCTCGCGATCGTGCCGGGAGGCGCCCACCTCGTGATGAATTGGGCCCACCGTTACGTCGACGCCTCGGTGTCGTCGGTGATCGGATCGAGCAACCCGGTCGTCGCCGCCTTGGCCGCCGTGGTCATCCTCGGGCAGCCCCTGACCGCGGTCCAGGTCTGCTGCGGTCTGGTGGGAATTGTGGCCATCGCGATCGTCGCCGCGCGACACCGTCAACCACTGGAGTCTGCGCTGGAGTGACAGGCCACGCGACGAGCCGGCGTTCGCGCTCGGGCGGCCGCCGCGGCGGGTCGAAAGGCGTGGGGCGGTGAGGTCCACGAGCACGAAGTGAAGCGTGCCCTGCTCGGTAGACTCGCGGCCATGTCCGAGGTGGCAGCGGGCGCCTCCCGGCGGTCCGCGCAGCTGCAAGAGCCGTCTTCGACCCGTCCCGCCACCCGTCGTGCTACTACCGAGATTCGCGTGCTAGCGGCGAACGAGGCCGGCACCGGGCTCGAGCGGCCGGACCGCCTCGCCACCGAGGAGCCGATGGCGATCCAGGTAAAGGGCCGGCACCAGGAGCCCGTGAGCATCGCCGTGACCATGCGGACGCCGGGCAACGACTTCGAGCTCGCGGCGGGTTTCCTCGTGAGCGAGGGGCTCGTCAACGGCCTCCATGAGGTTGCGGGAATCCGTTACTGCGACGTCGCGCCAGAGGAGCAGCACTACAACGTCGTGACCGTGGATCTCACCGTGCCCTTCACGACGAACTTCGCCGAACGGCACTTCTTCGCCTCGTCGAGCTGTGGGATCTGCGGAAAGGCTTCGCTCGACCAAGTCGAGGTCAACTGTCCGGTGATCGAGCCCGGGCCGGTGGTCGCCCGCTCGACCATCGTCTCGTTGCCTGACGCGCTGCGCGGTTCCCAGCACATCTTCGAGCGGACCGGCGGCCTGCACGCCGCGGCGCTGTTCGATCCTGGGGGGCACCTGGTCGAGTCACGCGAGGACGTCGGACGTCACAACGCGGTGGACAAGCTCATCGGTCACGCTCTGCTCTCCGGCAAGATGCCGTTGAGGGAGGCGGTATTGCTGGTGTCGGGACGCGTGAGTTTCGAAATCGTGCAGAAGGCGGCGGTCGCAGGCATCCCCATCACCTGTGCGATCTCCGCGCCCTCGAGCCTCGCGGTCGAAGCAGGCGAGCGGCTCGGCATGACCGTCGTCGGTTTCCTTCGTGGTGACAAGTTCAACGTTTACTGCCACCGCGAACGGATCGACTTCGCGGCCTGATCCAGCCGCGGCGACAGCTGAGCTGCCCGGCGCGAGGGCTCGACCGACAGCCTGCTCCCGGTCGGGGAGTGCGTGCTACGCCGGCGTCGCCTCCGCAAGGAGATCAGCCGCAGCGACCACGAGCGGGTCGAAGCCGCCGTTGTGGACGTTGTCGAGAAGCTCGCGTCGCATCAGCGGCGGCCAGAACATGCGGATGTGGTTGGCCACTTCTGCGGCGGCCTGCGCCTGCGGATGGTGGCGGAAGTTCGCCGCAATCTGGTTTGCCATGCGCACCAGGTCGGTCCGTGTCATCTTGCCTGTTCCTCAGCGGAACGCAGGGAGGTCGGAGTCCACCCGGTCCGACGGGGTGCTCGGGAACTCTGGGCTGGCCCTTGTGTGCAAGCGTGCGCGCACCTGGACGGCGGTCACCTTGTACTCCGGGCAGTTCGTCGCCCAATCAGAATGTTCCGTGGTCACGACGTTGACGCCGGTCACCGGGTGGTGAAAGGTCGTGTACACGACCCCTTGGGGTACGCGATCGGTGATGTGGGCTCGTAGCTCGGTCTCGCCCGAGCGGCTGGTCAGAGCCACCCAACCGCCCTCGACGACACCGCGCTCTTCGGCGTCGTAGGGGTGGATCTCGAGCAGGTCTTCGGTATGCCACTCGACGTTCTTGGTCCTTCTTGTCTGGGCACCGACGTTGTACTGGGACAGGATGCGACCGGTCGTCAGGATGAGCGGATAGCGACGATTCGTCCGCTCGTCTGTGGGTATGAAGGGCGTCTCGACGAAATGACCCTTTCCGCGGACGAACTTCCCGATGTGCATGATCGGCGTGCCCAAAGGCGCGGCCTCATTGCACGGCCACTGGACGCTCCCGACCTCGTCGAGCTTTGCGAACGAGACTCCGGCGAAAGTAGGCGTCATCCTCGCGATCTCGTCCATGATCTCGCTCGAGTCCTCGTAGTGCATCGGATAGCCCATCGCCGTTGCGAGATCGCAAACGACCTGCCACTCCTGCTTGCCGTTTCTCGGCGCCATCACCGGCCTGACCCGGTTGATGCGCCTCTCGGCGTTGGTGAATGTGCCGTCCTTCTCGAGAAACGACGTTCCCGGCAAGAAGACGTGCGCGAACTTCGCGGTCTCGTTCAAGAAGAGGTCCTGCACAATGCAAAGCTCGAGCGATGTGAGGGCGGACTGGACGTGGCGGGTGTTCGGGTCGGACTGTGCGATGTCTTCGCCCTGTACATAGAGCGCCTTGAAGGTCCCCTCGATCGCACCCTCGAACATGTTGGGGATGCGCAGCCCTGGCTCTGAGTCGAGCGAGCGTCCCCACGTCTCCTCGAAAAGATGGCGGACGGTGTCGTCAGAGACGTGGCGATAGCCGGGGAACTCGTGTGGGAACGAGCCCATGTCGCACGAGCCCTGCACGTTGTTCTGGCCCCGGAGAGGATTGACGCCAACGCCTTGGCGGCCGATGTTGCCCGTCGCCATGGCGAGGTTAGCGATACCCATCACCATCGTGGAGCCTTGACTGTGCTCGGTGACGCCGAGGCCGTAGTAGATGGCTGCGTTGCCACCGCACGCGTACAGCCGGGCTGCTGCTCGCAGGTCCTCGGCCGGCACGCCGGTGATCTCCTCGGTCGCCTCGGGGCTGTACTCGGGAGAGGAGATGAAAGTTGCCCAATTCGAGAAGTCGTCCGGTTCGCAGCGTTCGGCCACGAACTCGTGGTCCACGAGATCTTCGGTTACGACGACATGTGCGATGGCGTTGACGACGGCCACGTTGGTCCCCGGGTGCAGCTGCAAGTGGTAGTCGGCTTCGACGTGCGGCGAGCGAACGATCTCGGTGCGACGCGGGTCGATCACGATGAGCCTCGCACCCTCCCGCATCCTGCGCTTCATCCGGGAGGCGAAGACCGGGTGCGCCTCAGTCGGGTTCGCCCCGATGACCACGATGACATCGCAGCTGTCGACCGACTTGAAGTCCTGAGTGCCGGCCGAGGTGCCGAATGTCTGTTTCAGGCCGAATCCGGTCGGGGAGTGGCAGACGCGGGCGCAGGTGTCGACGTTGTTGTTGCCGAAGGCGGCCCTCACCATCTTCTGCACGACGAAGACCTCTTCGTTGGTGCAACGCGAGGACGTGATCCCTCCGATGGCACCGGTGCCGTGGCGAGCCTGGATCGATCTCAGGCGGTCTGCGGTGTAGGAGATGGCCTCTTCCCAGCTCACTTCGTGCCACGGGCTCGTGACGACGTCACGGACCATCGGCGTGAGTACACGCTCCTTGTGCGTCGCATAGCCCCAAGCGAAGCGACCCTTCACGCACGAATGGCCCTCGTTGGCTCCACCGTCCTTGTAGGGCACCATCCGGACTACCTCGTCCCCCCGCATCTCGGCCTTGAACGAGCAGCCAACCCCGCAGTACGCGCAGGTCGTGATCACGCTTCGGCTCGGCACGCCAAGGCTGATCACCGTCTTCTCCTCGAGTGTCGCGGTCGGGCACGCCTGCACGCATGCCCCGCAGGAGACGCACTCGGAGCCCAGGAAATTGCCAGCACCCGGCGCGACCTTCGAGCTGAAGCCGCGGCCCGCAATTGTCAAGGCGAAAGTCCCCTGGGTCTCCTCGCAGGCCCGCACGCAGCGCGAACAGACGATGCACTTGGAGCCGTCAAAGGCGAAATAGGGATTGCTCTCGTCCTTCTTGGTGTCGAGGTGGTTGTCACCGGCGTAGCCGTAGCGAACCTCCCTCAGTCCGACGGCTCCTGCCATGTCCTGGAGCTCGCAGTCCCCGTTCGCCGCGCAGGTGAGGCAGTCAAGGGGATGGTCTGAGATGTACAGCTCCATCACGCCGCGGCGGAGCTTGGCCAGGCGCGGCGTCTGGGTGGAGACCTTCATGCCAGGCTCCACCGGAGTCGTGCATGACGCTGGTGTGCCGCGCCGGCCGTCGATCTCCACCAGGCACAGGCGGCATGAGCCGAATGCAGCCAGACTGTCTGTAGCGCACAGCTTCGGCACGTCGATTCCGGCGAGCCCGGCAGCGCGCATGATCGAAGTGCCCTCGGGCACCGTCACGGCGAGTCCGTCGATCTCCAGGCCGACCGTTGCTGCTCCTGGCCGAGCCGGCGTGCCGAGGTCGTGCTCCTTGAGCAACGTCATCGCTCATCTCCTCGGGTCATCGGGGGCTTGGGGTTCGATCTGACTGCGTTCTCGCTACATGTCATTATGACACCCGGCCGCCACGAAACTGGTCGTGCCTCACAGCTGGACCGCCTCGACGTGGTCGAAATCCTCGGGGAAGTGCTCCAAGGCACTCCGCACCGGCAAGGGGGTGAGCCCACCCATCGCGCAGAGCGATCCGTCGACCATTGTCTCGCACAGGTCCTCGAGCAATTCCAGGTTGGCCTCGCGGTTGTCTCCGGCGATGATGCGGTCGATGACCTCGACGCCGCGCACTGATCCCACCCTGCAGGGCGTGCACTTGCCGCATGACTCCTCAGCGCAGAATTCCATGGCAAAGCGTGCCTGGTGGCTCATGTTCACGCTCTCGTCGAAGACCACGATGCCCCCGTGCCCCACCATGGCGCCAGCCGCCGCGAAGGCCTCGTAGTCCATGGGCAAGTCGAAACGGCTGGTCGGCAAGTAGGCGCCGAGGGGACCGCCGACCTGGACAGCCCGCACCGGCCGACCAGTCGCGGTGCCACCGCCGTAATCCTCGACGAGCTCGCCGAGTGTGACGCCGAAGGCAGTTTCGACGATGCCACCGTGCTTGATGTTGCCTGCCAACTGGAAGACTTGTGTCCCGCGGGAACGCCCGACGCCGAGCTCGCGGAAGGCCCCGGCACCCTTGGCGAGGATCGGAGGGACCGTGGCGAGCGAGAGGACGTTGTTGACGACGGTTGGCTTTCCGAAGAGGCCGGCGATCGCAGGGAGCGGGGGCTTGGCCCGAACCATGCCGCGCCGGCCCTCGAGGCTCTCGAGCATGGCGGTCTCCTCGCCGCAGATGTACGAGCCTGCCCCGACTCGCAAGTGCAGGTCGAAGGAGCGGTCCGTCCCGAGCACCGAGGGTCCGACCCAGCCGTTCAGGTAGGCGATGTCGATCGCCGTTGCTATCGTGGCGGCGGCGTCGGGGTACTCGGAGCGGATGTAGATGTAGCCCTCGCTCGCGCCGACTGCGAGCCCGGCAATGGCCATGCCTTCCACCACCAGGAAGGGGTCGCCCTCCATGAGCATGCGATCGGCGAAGGTCCCACTGTCGCCCTCATCCGCGTTGCAGGCGATGAACTTGAGGTCCGAGGGCATGTTCAGAACCGTCTGCCACTTGACACCTGTCGGGAAGCCCGCCCCGCCCCGGCCTCGAAGGCCGGAATCTGTCACTGCCGTGACGATTTCCTGAGGTGTCATCTCGAGCGCTCGGCGCAGCCCGGCGAGGCCCCCTGTTGCCTCGTAGTCTGCCACCGAGAGCGGATCGTTGACCCCTACCCGTGCAAAGGTGAAACGTGTCTGCCTCTTCAGGTGGGAGATCTCCTCGGTCTGCCCCAGGCACAGCCGGTGCGGCGCGCCGTCGAGCATCCCGGCGTCGAGGAGCTCGCCGACGCTCCGTGCTTGGACCGGGCCGTAAGCGACGCGGCCTTCTGGCGTGGAGACTTCCACGAGGGGCTCGAGCCAGAACATCCCACGGGAGCCGTTGCGCACGAGGCGGAGCTCACGTTGGCGAACGGCAGCCTCCCGCACGATCGCTGCCGCGACGTCATCGGCGCCGACCGAGCGTGCGGCGGCGTCAAGAGGTACGAAGACGACCACAGGTTCCATCAGAGTGTCTGGGACCTGCAGGCGGCGACGAGCCCGTCGAAGCCAGCTTCGTCGACCCTGCCCTTCAGCCGGCCGTCAACGAGCACCGCCGGGGAGAGCGCGGAATTGCCCAGACAGAACACCTGCTCGAGGGTCACCGCGCCGTCTGAGGTCGTGCCACCGAAGTCGACGCCCAAGTGCTCACGAGCGTGCCGGGCGAGCCGCTCGGCACCCATGGACTGGCAGGCTTCCCCCCGGCACACGTGGACCACCGACGTGCCCGGTGGTTCGCAGCGAAAATCCTTGTATAAGGTGACGACGCCGTAGACCTCGGCCTTGGACAGATTCAGCGCCTCAGCCACGAGATCGACGGTCCTGGGATCGATGTGGCCGAACACATCCTGCAGCTCGCGCAGGATCGGCATCAGTGCACCGCGCTCGGCGCGATGGCTTTCGACGATGGCAACGGTGCGCTCCTGCGACCATGGCAGGCGAGAGCCTCTCGTGTTCGAAACCATCGCTACACCTCATTCGGGTTGCGCAGCCCGGCTGGAGTCCGCGCCAACTCCGAAATCACAACTTGGATCCTCAAGACATGTTAACGAACGACACCAAATCGACTGCCTCTAGCCGGAGCAAAGGCGGATCGAGCGGATACGGCGAGCCCCGAGGACCAGGTTCGACGAAGCTGGTCAGGCGACGCCGGGCCTCAGCGACTGCGTAGCCTGAGCGAACCGGTCACCGAGCTTGTCGTCGTCGGGCAGGTCGAGCACCGCGCTGAGCGCTGCGGCCCATCCGTGGCAGAACAACTGCCAACCGTCGTGAACCTGAAGCTCTGAGCTCTTCTCTTGCATTCGGGCCTGGTCGAGGAAGTCGAGGTGTCCTCTGTAGTTCAGCTCCCAGACGACTCCGCGCGACGGGAATCGTGCCCGACCTGTGATGGGCGAACCGGGCCGGTCCTTGCCCATCCCGGTCGCATCGACGATCAGAGACCCTTGCGGCGCTGCTTCTATGAGATCATCCCAGGGCCCGTCGCCGACGTGTCCGGCGACTGGGCATCCCGTGGTCCGAGCGAGGTGTTCGACGCAGGAGCGGACCGGATCGGCGCAGACGAACCTCACGGGTCCACGGGTCGCGAACAGGTGCTGTGCAAGGGCCCGCGCTGTGCCGCCTGCGCCGAGGCAGACGACCTCTCCTTCTGATTCAGGCCAGATCTGGTCGGCGACTCGTCCAACCGAGATCGGGTCACGGGCCCAGCCACACAGCCCGGCGGGGGTGCGTCTGATGGCGTTGACCTCTTCACAGACGAGAGCGAGCGAGTCGAGTTCGGCAAAGAGGACGCGCCCGGCGCGGAAGACCCTGACTTTGTGAGTGGTGATGACGGCCCCTGCGGCGCTGTCGTCCTTCAGAAGATCGTTCAGGAATCGGACGTAGGTGTCGTCGTCAGCGTCCAGAGCGATGTCAAGGCCGCGCACGTTGCACGCTGTTCCAAGGATCGACTGCCACACGATGATCGCTTGATGGACGAGCGACGAGCCGGTCGTCACACCGACGAACACGACTGTGGCCATGCCCAGAAGCTACCCGGCCTCAGCCTTCGGCGAGGAGTGCCTCGACCGCCTCGTGGGCCTTGTCCGCGAGCTGGTGGGCGGCCTTCCAGCCGCTGCCGGTGGGCAGCAGGGGCTCGCCGACCACCAGACGCAACGCGCCGTGTCGAGGAAGGCGTCGACCTGCGGGGAGAATCGTTCTCGTCCCGAGGATCCCCACCGGGACAACGGGGCAGCCTGACTCGGCGGCGACGACGAAGGCCCCGAGATGGAAGCGCCGGAGCTCGGGAGTGGCCGTTAGCCCGCCCTCGGGGAACAAGACGATCGAGCGCCCGGAGCGCACGACATCCTCCAGCGTCGAGAGGACCGACTCGACCGACGAAAGCCGCCTTCCGTCTTCGCTCTTGACGAACACGACCCCGATGCGCCGGAGGAACGAACCGACGACCCGCTGACGCGAGAGGACTCCGCCGGCCACGAAGACGACCGGCTCCGCAAACATCAGGCCGATCGCGAACGAGTCGAGGAAGCTCACGTGATTGGCCACGTACACGCACGATCTTCCGGCCAACGGCGCGCCGCTCGTCTCAAACGGGATGGCGAGGCATGCGCACAGAAGCTGCGCCACGGCCCGGGTGAGCTTCCAGCGCCACGAGAGCTTCGGCAGCACGAGGAGGGCGGGCCAGACCAGGGTCCCGAGCACGCAGAAGAGAACCCAGCAAGCGACGCCGTACAAGGTGGCGAACACATGGCGGTTGCTCCCAGATGCCCTTGCCCGAACGGCCTGCTGAACACCCGTATCGGGCTTGGTCGTCTGGTCGTCGTTCATGACGAGTCGGCCGACGGCGTCCCATTGGCCGTCGAGATTGGCTCGAGCGCTCGCTCGAGGACGCCCCGCCGGCGAAGACCGTCGACGGCAGCAGGTACCGCGTCGATCTCGTCGGTCAAGGAGGTCCTCAGCACCTAGCGATCATTGCACCTGGTTGATCAGGCCGGCGCCTCGTCACGCCAAGGCTGGTGGCCGTACCGGTCCAGGTGGACGACAGTGCCGATCGGCTTGCGCGCCTTGCGTCCGTAATGGCCCTTCGGCCAGCCGAGGGTCACGATGCAGCACGGCTCCACGCTCAAGGGCAACTCGAGGATCCGCCGTGCCACGGTGTTGGACCACAGAGGCAACGTGATGAGCGCAGCGCCCAGGCCGACGGCCCTCGCTGCCAGCAGGAGGTTCTGGACGCTGGGGTACACCGACCCGTAGTGGCTCGACACCGCGACCGGAGGCTTGGGGACGAAAGGCACTCGGGCGCCACCTCGCAGGCAGCAAACGACAAGAACTGGGATTTCCTCAAAGTGCTCGACCTGCCATTGGACGGACTTCAGGATCTTGGTCGTCTGCTCGTCGGTCTTGACCAGCCGGCCAAGCCCGCCGTACACGCTCCACGCCCGCCGGTACTGCCTTGCCAGCGATGCCTTCACCGCGCGGTCTCTTACGAGCACGAACTCCCAGTTCTGGCCGTTCGAGGCGGTCGGCGCTTCCAGGGCCAGCTCCAGACATCGAAGCACCACGCAGTCGTCGACCGGGCCGGGTTGGACCCGCCGGACCGCACGCTGGGTGAGCGTTGCTTCGGCCAGGGGCATGGCCAGGCGGGTCTCGACATCGCCGGGATCGCTGGTTGGGACCAGGGAGTCGTCCATGCCAGAGTTTGGCCGGTCCGCGGGTGCCTATCCACTCAAACGGACAGGCGGTCGCGACGGACACGAAGGGTCGCCGCCCGAAGGCCGGTCCGCCCTGGCAGGGGCCCGCGCCGGATCGACTATTTGACGCGCTCTCGATCAACAGGGCTGTCACCTGCCGCCTGTTGAGTTGCTTGTAGTGAGCGAACAGTGGTCGCTCGGACCGCGGCCGGCGGCCACGATCCTGCAGTCACGCCGGTGGTAACCGCTCGATCGACGTGGAGCCGGTCGAGTCACCTGCGCATGTCCTCACCTGATGCGAGCCAGCCCGAGCTTCGGAGCGGGAATCGATCGACTTCCTGGTTGACCTGCTCGACGCTGCGGAGCGATCCGCGGCACGGGCGCCACGAACGTCGACTGGGCGTGCCTCACAACGGCGCTTCCAGCCGCGGAACTCATCTCGCCGGGTGTCTCATAAGTAACGGTGAAAGCAGTCGATGTGCCGGAGCCTTGTATCGAACTAGGCAACGCCTCGACCCATCCGTCAGTCGTCATTTCAATTGCATCGGAATAAGGAGGAACCGTCCAAGAACCGGACGGCACGGTCAAGCCCAGGTCCGTGAAGGTCACCGACCCGAAGTCCGCGAGGGGATAGAGCCCATTGGTGTTCGGGTTGCCGGGGTCCTCCGCTATCCACTCAGCGGACGTTCCAGGACCAGAGAAGGACTCGGGGGCTGACGACGACGATCCACTGGTGAGATCACTGACGTAATAGTCCCAATAACCTGAAGCGTCCTGGTAAACCTCGGCGTCAATGGCATCGCCGGGAGAGACCGCGAAGAGGTACTGAGCGTTGTAGCTGTCATCGTCGTCCGTCCACCAGGCATAGTCGACTTCCTGCCCGTCAGCACAGTAGGACTGCGTTCCATCCTGGAAAAGACCGGGGTAATCATCGCCAGCACCGTTGACACCCACCCAGTACGCTGCCCAGCCACCCGGCACTGAGGAGCAGTCCAATGTCGGGACCACCCAATTAGCGCTTACCGATTGATATCCGCCGCTTCCTCCGGTAATGACATACCCAGACCAGTTGTTAGAGGTCGAGCCGGGGAACGTTGTTGGTGGCAGCGTTGTCGTCGTGCTGGTCGTTGTCGTGCTGGTCGTTGTCGTGCTGGTCGTTGTCGTGGTGGTCGGCGCTGGCGTCCCGGCCTCAACGACCTTCAGGTGAACGACCGTCCTGGTCGAGCCGCGCATGACCAGGTTGAGCGTGTAATCCTTCGTCGCAGTTGACGTGTTCGCTTGGAACGTGGCCGGTCGAACGACCCTGCCGGGCTTGCACTTCACAGTTCCGTCGAAGCCTGCGACCTCGGGCGACGACGACCAGCGGCACGTCTTGGCGTTGTGAACCATCACCGTCCACCTGATCGTGGCGCCACTGGCGGGGAGGTGGCGAATCGGGACCGCCGCGGTGCTCGCGGCACTTGCCAGCGAGGGAACGGCGAAGGCGAGCAGCGCCGCCGCTGCAACAAGGGGACGGAGAACCGTTCGCATGTCGGACCTCCCCGGGTCACTCCGCATCGAGGCTAAGCCTTCCACGGGGACTTCACCCCGTGCTGGCATCCTCGCCGACCATTTCAGAGTTCCTGGACGGTCTGCGGGTTGATTGCCCACTCCTGGCTACGGCCGCTCAGGACGTGCGGGGGCATGGCGATCGACCGGCGCAGGATCTCGACTTCCTTGGGTAGCAGGTCGGGCATGATGCCAACGCTAGCGAACACCTGTTTGATTTACTCAGCGGCATGACACCCAGGCACCAGACCACCACTTCATGCGATGAGCACGCTAGTGTGCTCATTCTGGTGGATAATCCGGGTGCAGTGTTCACGAGTGAGCAGGTCATGCGCCTGACGGGCGTTTCACGTCGACGCCTCACCTACTGGCTCGATCACGGCATCGTGAGCGCGGAAGTCGACGAGGCCCGGGGACGCGGGCATATCCGGCTGTGGTCCTTCGCCAACCTGCTAGAGGTCCGTGTTGCGTTGTGGCTCCGCGAGAGTGTGTCGCTGCAGCTGCTAGGCAAGATCGTGCGCAAGTTGCGACAACGCGGCTTCGCTTCTCCGCTCGCGGAGCTGCGTGTCGCGGTCGTCAGGGGTCGGAGCGCGGAGCGTGTCATCATCCAAGAGCCTGACGAGACATGGGGTGAACCCCTCTCCGGACAGCTGGTCATGGAGCTGGTTCTCCCGCTCGATCGCTTCAGCGCAGAGGTTGCGAAGGCAGCCGAACGTGATCGCAAGCTCCGGCGTCGTGCCGGAGCGATTGAGCAGCACCGAGGGCGCCTCGGCTCAACGCCGGTGTTTGCCGGGACACGGATACCAGTTGCGGCCGTGCAACGCTTGCTCGCTGCGGGATGGGATGCCTCGCGGATCGTGGCCGAGTATCCGGGCCTTACCCCGGCGGACGTGCGAGCGGCCGCTGAACGTCAGGCGGGCTAGCTGCCGCGCTTCTTCGTCGATCAATGCGTGCCGTCGGCCGTAGCGTCGTGGCTCCGCGGCCATGGCCACGAGGTATGGACCGCGCATCAGGCAAACCTTGAGGACGCTTCCGACGAGTACTTGATCGCCTACGCGCAGGATAGGCACGCCATTCTCGTGACGACGAACCGGGACTGTGCGGCAATCGCGCGACAGATGCGCTCGGCCCGGGTCGTCACGAAAAGGGGGGACAAAACGCCCCGACCAGGACCGCCGCGAGACGCCACCCCGGACCACGGACCAGACGGGCGGCGGGCCGGCGCCACAAGCGCCCGGCCCAGCCAGCCCGCCGGAGGGGGGGCGAACGGTGGAAGGATGGACCTGTGTTCAGACGTCGAGACCCGTCCGCCGCGCGGTGGGAGGATGGACCTGTGTATGAACGATTCACCGATCGGGCACGCAGGGTACTGGTCCTGGCTCAGGAGGAAGCGCTCCTCCTGAATCACAGCTTCATCGGGACCGAGCACATCCTGCTCGGCCTCATTCACGAAGGCGAGGGGGTCGCGGCCAAGGCCCTCGAGTCCCTTGGCATCTCGCTCGAGGCTGCGCGTGAGAAAGTCGAGGAGACGGTCGGGCCAGCGGGGTCCGCCCCGACGGGGTCTCCGCCGTTCACGCCACGTGCGAAGAAGGTCCTCGAGCTGTCCCTCCGTGAGGCGCTTCAACTGGGTCACAACTACATCGGCACCGAGCACATGCTGCTCGGCCTCGTGCGCGAGGGCGAGGGTGTCGCCGCCCAGGTCCTCGTCAGCCTGGGCGCCGACCTGACTCATGTGCGCCAGCAGGTCATTCAAGTGATCTCGGGTTACCAGGGACGTGAGGAGCGCGCCAGCCCGTGGTTCCTCGGCCCGGCCGCGCAGCTGCGGGAAACCGAGTCGTCCCCGGTACCGATCGGCGACAGCTGGACGGCCCAGGTGGTGCGGGCCGGAACAACGCCCGCTGTCTTCGCCGATGCTTACGAGGCGATGGAACGTCTCGCGACCGGACTTGGCGTCAGCCTCGACAACCTGAGAATAAGCGTCACCTCAGTCGAGACGAACGGGGGTCCCGGACTCCGACTGGTGGTCAGGTATGAGACCGAGAACGACTCAGCCGCCTCGCGAGGGGATACGCACGAGGATGCGAGCGGCGATGACCCGCCCGTATAGTCCCCTCCGTTCCGCCCGCTCCGTCCCTGGCCGGGAAGAGCGCAGAGGGAGGAGCACTTATAGCAGGAGGCCGCGCTGTAGGCACAGCGGCGCTCACGTTGCGGCGTAGGGCTGGGTGGTAGGTCGGGTGGCCACGAGGGCGCGTGAGCAAGACGTGGGTGGCCTCGACGGCGGAGGTTCCTCATCGCGGAAGTCGATGGGTCTAACACGGGCGATAGATGCGGCAGACTCCTCAAAGTGTGGTGCGCGAATGCACCCGTCCCACTGAAGAGGCAGAGCCGGAACACCAACCTGAGCACGAGTTGATCCTCCGGCTCTGCAGCCGCGCCTCATCGCTGCCGGTTCAGCCAGTTCTCGAGAGCATGGCCGAGCCATGCTTCGATTCCGCCACCGAGGGCAACGCCTGGCGGACCTCCAGCAACTCCTAGCACTCTTCGGTCGCGCATCCTGACATCTATAGCGATATTCCTATAGATGGAGAAAGACCCTATACTTCGCGCACTAGCGATCCCGACAAATAGGTAGCGCACCCGGTCTCCCTGCGGTTGGCGAACAAACGAACAAAACTGCCGACCAGACTTCCCGGCGCACCTGACCAAACGTTACGCCACCGAGCCGCGCCCAGCGGATTTATCCCTGGTGCGGCGCGGGCCTGGTGGAGGGGCAGACACCTCAGCCGTGCTGGGCCGCCCGGATGACCACGACCGGGCACCTGGCATGACGAATGCAGTACTCGCTCACCGATCCGAGCAGCGCACTGGTGAGGATCGAGTGACCGTGGCCGTGACCGTGGCTGCCGACGACGAGCACGTCGGCATCGACAGCTTCTTGCACCAACAGGTGCCCAGGCGTGTCCGGGGACAACACGAGCCGAACCGCCGCAGCCCGATCGGTGCCGAGTATCTGTACAAGAACCTTCGTCAACTCCTGACGGGCCTTCTCCTCGGGCTCGACGCCGACCGGGTAGATCGGCCCCCAGGAGTTGACCGCGACAAGGGTGGCGCCCAGGAACTCGGCCTGACGTGCCGCCCAGCCAACTGCAGCCTTGCTCGCCTCCGAGCCGTCACCCCCGACGACGACCGTTCCACTCATAACGTCATCCTTCTACGAGCTAACCAGTGCCACGCTGCCCGTTTATGTCTCATTTACGGTTCGCGGCACTTTATTTACGCCCTGTTTACGCGGCCCGCCGGATACTGGCCCGCATGGCTGATTTCCTTGCTGTGCTGGGCACTGTCGCTTTCGTGTTCGTGTTCTTCGGCTTGATCTGGGCACTGGACAGAATATGAACGCCGTCCAGGTCGTGCTGCTCATCGTCTCGGTACTGACGTTCATCTACGTCGGCATCGCCATGTTCAAGCCGGAGTGGTTCTGATGCAGTTCTTCTGGACGATCGTCGCCCTCGTGGTGGTGATGGGCCTCGCGTGGCGGTTCCTCGGCTCGTACATGGCCTCTGTCTTCGAGGGCCGGGTGCACTGGCTCGGATTCATCGAGCGACCCGTCTACTGGGCACTAGGTACCAGTCCCGAACAGGAACAGAGTTGGAAGCGTTACGCCGGCTCCCTGATCGTATTCTCCGCGGTTTCGATCCTGATCACCTATCTGATCATCCGGACCCAGGGCTCGCTTCCCCTCAACCCGCAGCACCTCGGGGCTGTGTCGCCCGCGTTGTCGTGGAACACGGCAACTTCGTTCGTAACGAACACGAACTGGCAGAACTATGACGGCGAGTCGACGATGTCGTACCTGTCGCAGATGGCCGCTCTCACTGTTCAGCAGTTTGTGAGCATGGCCGTCGGAGTCGCCGTGGCCATCGCCCTCGTCCGCGGCTTCGCACGCCGCAACTCTCGTACGATCGGCAACTTCTGGGTGGACATCACACGCTGCATGCTGTACATCGAGCTGCCCATCGCCTTCGTCTTCGGGCTCATCTTCGTCGGACAGGGCGCGGCGCAGACCCTCAGCGGTCCGGTGCACATCCACGACGTCTTGAACAACATGACCCAGGTCATCGCCGTCGGCCCGGTGGGCTTCATGGAGGTCATCAAACAGCTCGGCACAAACGGTGGCGGCTTTTTCAACGCAAACGGCGCGGACCCCTTCGAGAACCCGACCGGGCTCACCAACTTCCTCTCGTTCTGTTTGCTGTTGAGCGTCGGCTTCTCCCTCACCTACACCTTCGGCAAGATGGTGGGAAGCATCCGCCAGGGAGTCGCCTTGCTAGCCGCGATGGTCATCCTCTTCGGGGCCTGGGTCGGATTCTCCTCCTATGCCGAGCACGTGGGGAACCCCGCCGTCGCGGCGGCGGGCATCAAGAGCCAGCCCACGGGCAACATGGAGGGCAAGGAGGTCCGATTCGGCGACACCCAGTCGGCTCTCTACGACATCGCGTCGACGCAGACCTCGACCGGCTCCGTCGACGGGTCCAACGATTCCTACACCGCAATGGGCGGATTCGGGCTGTTGACCGGCATGATGCTCGGCGAGGTCACTCCGGGAGGAACCGGCAGCGGCCTGTACACGATCCTCATCTACGCAATCATCGCGGTGTTCATCGGCGGGCTGATGATCGGGCGAACACCGGAGTACATCCGCAAGAAGATCCAAGCCAAGGAAGTAAAGCTGGCTGGCTTGGGTGCTCTCGTCATGCCGATGATCGTTCTCATCCTGACCGGAATCGCCGTCTCGGTCGCCGAGGGACGGGCAGGCCCGCTCAACGCCGGACCGCACGGCTTCACTGAGATCCTCTACGCTCTCACGTCTCAGGCCAACAACAACGGCTCGGCCTTCGCGGGGCTCACGGGCAACACCCAGTTCTACAACGTCATCGGGAGCATCGACATGCTCCTCGGACGCTTCGGCATCATGGTCCCGGCACTGGCACTGGCAGGATCTCTGGCGGCAAAGGGAGCCGTCGCGGAGTCGATCGGCACCTTCCGGACAGACAACGGCATGTTCGTCGGGCTCGTGATCGGCGTCATCCTCATCATCGGCGGCCTCACGTTCTTCCCCGCAGTCTCGCTCGGCCCGATCGTCGAGCAACTCATACACGCCAAGTTCTTTTGATGGAGCCCACCAACATGAACGACTCAACTGGTCCCCGCAGCAGCGCAAGCTCAGCTACGGCAGTCGCGACTGGAAACGCGCCTCCAAGTGTGCCCCACGGTGTGGCCCAGGCGCGAAGCCTCTTCGACCGCCAGATTCTCGGCCAGGCGATCATTGGCTCCTTCAAGAAGCTCGACCCCCGGGTGCAGGTCCGCAACCCCGTGATGTTCGTGGTTCTCATCGGCACGGTTATCACCTTCGTCGAGTCGATCGCGCATCCGGGCCTGTTCGACTGGTCCATCACGATCTGGCTGTTCTTGACCCTCGTCTTCGCCAACTTCGCCGAGGCGATGGCCGAAGGTCGAGGGAAGGCCCAGGCCGACACGCTGCGCAAGATGCGCTCGGAGACCGAGGCACGCAAGCTGTTGCCGGATGGCACCGAGCAGTTGGTCGCCGCCGCGGCGCTCGCCAAGGGTGACCTCGTGGTGTGTGAAGCCGGTGACCTGATCCCTTCCGACGGTGAGATCACCGAAGGCATCGCGTCAGTCGACGAGTCGGCGATCACCGGCGAGTCGGCCCCCGTCATCCGCGAGTCCGGTGGCGACCGATCGGCGGTCACCGGTGGCACCAAGGTGCTTTCCGACCGCATCGTGGTCAAGGTCACCGCGGAACCGGGACAAACCTTCCTTGACCGCATGATCACCCTGGTAGAGGGGGCCAACCGCCAGAAGACTCCCAATGAGCTAGCCCTGACGATCCTGCTCGCCGTCCTCACCATCATCTTCATTCCGGTGGTGGTCGTCCTGCAGCCGTTCGGTCACTACGCGGGGGCGACCGTATCTGTCGTCATCCTCGTATCTCTGCTCGTCTGCCTGATCCCGACAACGATCGGCGCGCTTCTTTCGGCTATCGGCATTGCCGGCATGGACCGGCTCGTGCAGCGCAACGTCCTCGCCATGAGCGGCCGGGCCGTGGAGGCGGCGGGCGACACACAGACGCTGCTCTTGGACAAGACCGGCACGATCACGCTCGGCAACCGCATGGCGTCGGACTTCTACCCCGTCGGCGGCCACTACGAGCAGGAGGTGGCCGACGCCGCCCAGTTGGCGTCGCTGGCCGACGAGACTCCGGAAGGACGCTCGATCGTGGTGCTGGCCAAGGAGCGCTTCGACATCCGCGCCCGGGAGCTCGGCGTGGACCACAAGTTCGTCCCCTTCACGGCAACCACGCGGATGTCCGGGCTCGATCTCGGCCCCCGCCGGATCCGCAAGGGGGCCGCCGAGTCTGTCAAGGCATGGGTCACGGCGCTGGGCGGGTCGATCCCCGACGACCTCGACGCCGCGGTGGAGCGCATCTCGCGGGCCGGATCCACGCCGCTCGCGGTCGCCGACGGACCGCTGATCATCGGCGTCATAGAGCTGAAGGACGTGGTCAAGCAAGGCATACGTGAGCGTTTCGACGAGATGCGTGCGATGGGCATCCGCACTGTGATGGTCACCGGCGACAATCCGCTCACCGCGGCAGCCATCGCACAAGAGGCCGGCGTCGACGACTACCTCGCCGAGGCGACTCCCGAGACGAAGTTGGCCCTAATCAAGTCCGAGCAGGAGGGCGGCAAGCTCATCGCCATGACCGGGGACGGCACGAACGACGCCCCAGCGCTCGCGCAGGCTGACGTGGGCGTGGCCATGAACTCGGGCACGACCGCTGCCAAAGAAGCCGGCAACATGGTCGACCTCGACTCGAACCCGACCAAGCTCTTGGAGATCGTCGAGATCGGAAAGCAGCTGCTCATCACCCGTGGGGCGCTCACGACATTCTCGATCGCGAATGACGTGGCGAAGTACTTCGCCATCATCCCGGCCTTGTTCGTCGCGACCTACCCCCAGCTCAAGACGCTCAACATCATGAGGTTGCACAGCCCACAAAGTGCCGTGCTGTCGGCTGTCATCTTCAACGCTCTCGTGATCATCGCCCTCATCCCGCTGGCACTTCGGGGCGTGAAGTTCCGAGCCGCCAGCGGGCCGCGATCCTGCGTCGCAATGTCTACATCTACGCAGTCGGCGGCATCATCGCTCCCTTCATATTCATCAAGCTGATCGACCTGATCCTTACCGCACTGAAGGCGTACTGATGATCACTCACCTAAGACGTTCAGTTGTACTCGCCCTGTTCTGCCTCGTGTTCTTCGGCCTGCTGTACCCCTTGGCGGGCACTGGCGTCTCCCAGGTCCTCTTCAAGCACCAGGCCGACGGCTCGATCACCGCGAACGGTTCGACGCTGATCGGCCAGAACTGGACCAGCCCGAAGTTCTTCCACGGGCGCCCCGACGACTTCGGGCCGTACGCCGGCGTCGGGGACAACCCACTCGTCGCGAACGGCAAGAGCGGCGACACCGGCGCAACCAACCTCGGTCCCCGGTCCAAGGTGCTGCTCGCCGACACCAAAGCGCTGATCGCCTACTGGCACAAGATGGGCGTGAACCCTACGGAGGACCTTGTCACCACCTCTGGAAGCGGGATCGACCCCGACATCACCCCGGCCGACGCGTACGCCGAGGTCCCGATGGTGTCCAAGGCCACGGGACTGTCTCCGAAGGTGCTGGACAAGCTCATTGCCCGTGAGACCAACTCCGCTGAGTTCGGGTTCCTGGGCTCGGACTACATCGTCGTGCTCCAGTTGAACGAGGCCCTGGCCAAGATGGAGTAAGTGCCCTGCCGTGAATGTCTCAACCTTTGTGTCAGAGCCTCGAGATCTGTCCGTTGCCGGCCTGCGGCTTGCTGCGTCAGCCAGAGGCCTCGGATAGATACTGGGGTCGGACGGTGGGAGTGGCTAGCGACGCCGACTCCACCGCCAGAACCCAGGAAGTCGATCAAGGCGTTGAGCCGACGGGAAAGTTCCGCGTCTACCTCGGAGCTGTGGCTGGCGTCGGCAAGACCTGGGCCATGCTCGATGAGGGCTGGCGCCGCTACAAGCGCGGCACGGACGTGGTGATCGGCTTCGTCGAGACGCACGGCCGGGAGCTCACAGCTCAGCAGATCCGAGACCTGCCGATCGTCCCTCGCAAGGTCGTCGACTACCGGGGCACCGCCTTTGAAGAGATGGACCTCGCGGCGGTACTTGCCCGAAAGCCCGAGGTCGCCCTCATCGACGAGCTCGCCCACACGAACGTGCCCGGTTCAGGACCCGCACACCAAACGATGGCAGGACGTGCTCGAGATTATTCGCACGGAGATAGGAGTCATCAGCACAGTCCATCAAAAGTGGCGTAAGTGCTCCGCAGGCCCAAGCCGCTGCGTGGAATCTCGCCTACCCCGCGCCATTTGCGTAGGACACTTCGAACACTTCCCGCATAAGCTCCTGGGCCGGGCGGTTGCCTTCCTGCCGGACGGACCGGCTGTACCTGGTTCTCGACCTCTGCCCGCCCTTGCTCTAATTGCTCGATGCACATGAACACCCCCTGAAGGATATCAACTGGCTCGAACCCGGTCACAACGATAGGCACTCGATACTTCGCGGCAATCGGAATGTACTCCTCAAACCCCATCACCGTGCAGACGTGTCCGGCAGCGAGAAAAGCCTGCACCCGGCGGTCGGGCGAACCTAAAATCGCTTCGATCGCCGGCGGCACCAGCACGTGCGACACCAGCAGCGAGAAGTTTTTTAGCCCCTTGTGCGCCGCTTGATAAACCGCCATTGCCGTCGCCGGCGCGGTTGTTTCAAAACCGACAGCGAAAAACACAACTTCCTTCCCAGGATTTTGCTCAGCCAGTTTCAGGGCGTCCACAGGCGAATAGAGGATGCGCACATCGCCCCCGCCGGCCTTTACCGACAGCAAGTCCTTCGCGCTCCCTGGCACGCGCAGCATGTCGCCGAACGAGCAGAAGATCACCCCGGGCCGCGCCGCGATTTCGAGCGCCTTGTCAATCAGCTCCACTGGTGTCACGCATACCGGGCACCCGGGGCCATGAATGAGGGTCACCTGTTTAGGCAGCAATTCATCCAGCCCGAACTTCACGATGGCGTGCGTCTGGCCCCCGCAAACCTCCATCAGTGTCCAGGGCCGTGTCGTGATGCGGCTGATCTCGCGCGCATACTTATGCGTCGCCTCCGCGTCCCGGTATTCATCGAGATACTTCATTCAGTGTATCAAGTCCCCGATCCATTCGCCCCTCGCCCCGCCCCGCCTGTTTCCAGTTCGACCAAGTCCTCCATCTCGCGCAAATACTCAAACACCTTCCCCGCCTCCTCCTCATCCAAACGGCTGATCGCGAAACCCGCGTGAACGATCACGTAATCTCCGACCTCGGCCTCGGGCACATACGCCAAGCTGGCCTCCTTGAGGACGCCGCCAAAATCTATTTTGCCCATTCGCTCCAGTGGCTCATCGCCGCTGATGCTCACGATCTTGCCCGGTATTGCCAAACACATCAGACCCAGAGCCTACACTTTCATAAGCTCGGCAGCAACGGAGTTTCAGGGAGATTCCGGCACGACTGGGGCCTGCACTTCACCGTCACCTTCCTCTTCCCCCAATGAACTCACCGTCACCGCGCCAATGACGCCCGATATGCAAACAGGGTGCGAATGCGGCGTCCAGTGCAAGGAGCGTTCTTGACCCTGGCTCGTTCGCCGACTAATAAGATAACGACTATGCCAACGTACAGGTCATTTGTTGAGAAGTGCGGACATCAGTTTGAGCAGGTTCAGCCGATTTCTGCCCGGTCGCTGTCTGTCTGTCCCCGGGAGCATTGTGCACAGAAGCACTGGGGCAAAGGAAAAGTCAAGCGAGCCATCAGTGGCGGCGGCGGTTTGCTCTTCAAGGGCAGCGGCTTCTATACCACCGACTACCGCAGCGAGAAATACAAAGAGGCTGCCAAGAAAGATTCCACGCCTCCCACACTTCCGGCGCCGACCCGAAGCCCGCCACTCCAAAGCCCGACACCACCGCCCACAAACCCGACACGAACCTTGTCACGCCAAAGGCGGCAAAGGCCTGA
>CAWDRQ010000025.1:0-38171 GCA_963804765.1 uncultured Acidimicrobiaceae bacterium | reverse complement strand
CCGAGTATATTATTTGGTGTATGGCCCGTCGGAGCCGGTCAGAGGTCGTCAAACCCCGGCACGCCGGCATCTACGTGCGCATCTCCCTGGACAGGGACCAGACCAAGGAGGGCACGAAGCGCCAGGAGAAGGACTGCCGCAAGTTCGCGGCAGACGAAGGCTGGTCGGTCGCCGGCGTCTACAAGGACTCCGACGCGTCCGCCTACAAGCCCGGGGTCAAGCGCCCGGGGTACGACCGGCTCCTCGCCGACATCGACGCCGGGGCAGTCGACGGCGTCCTTTTCTGGAAGCTCGACCGACTCTCGCGGTCGATGCACGAGCTGCTGCGCGTGTTCAAGGTGTTCGACGAAAAGAACGTCATGGTGGCGTGTGCGTCGGACCGACAGTTCGATACGTCCTCCGCGCAGGGGCGGTTCATGTTCCACCTCATGGCGTCGCTAACGGAACTGGAGTCGGCGACGACCGGCGAGCGCGTCGCGCGCGCCGAACAGGAGCGCGCGGAGCAGGGCAAGCCGCACGGCGGCGGTTCGAGAGCATTCGGCTACGGCGACGACCGCATGACCGTCAAAGAGGACGAGGCGGCGCTACTGCGCGAGGCGGCAACGCGCTTCCTCGGCGGCGAGTCCCTCCGTCAGATCTGCTTCGACTGGAACCGACGTGGGATAAAGACCACGACGGACCGCGACTGGTCGAGCACCGTCCTGTCAGCGACGCTCGGGCATGTCCGGCACGCCGGGTACCGGGTCCACGGTGACGAGCGTTGGCCCGCCAAGTGGGAACCGATTTTCGACGACGCCACTGCCCTGAAGCTCAGGGACGCGCTCGACGTCAGCCGCAGTCGCGTGGGCCGACGGGAGTTCCGTCAGCACCTCCTGGCCGGGCACGTGCGGTGCGGTGCCTGCGGGTCGGCGATGCACGTGTTCCGGCGGCAGCAGCGGGGCGTCGTGTTCGTCCGCTGGCGTTGCCGCAAGGACCCCGGGTGTCCAGGGTGCGGACGGGTCTCCATCTCCTACGCGTCCCTGGATCGTTTCGTCACGACCCGCCTTCTCGCCGCGATGTCGCGCGCGCCCGTGTCGAAGCGCGCGGTCGGCGAGGACCAGCGCAAGCGGAGACTGCAACTCGAGCGCAAGCTCGCGGGCGACCGGGCCCGACTCAAGGACCTCGGTCGCGAGCGGTGGATCAGGGGGCGCCACGCCGAGAAGGAACTGTCCGAGCTCTACGCCGAACTCGCGCAGATCGTCGACGAGGAGGGGGCGGCGCTGGAGCGGATGGGCGGCGAACCGACGACCCCACTGCACATACCGAAAGGGGTCGCCGAGATAGTGGGGTGGTGGGACGGCCTGCCGCTCGAGAGCCGCAAGGTCGCGCTCGACACGTTCGTCGACCACGTAAACATCGGGCCGGCTAAGCGGCGGGGCGGGAACCTGTTCGACGCTTCGCGGGTTGAGGTTGTGTGGCGAGAAAGAGGTTGAGGAGGCGCTCGGCCTGGGCGGCCGACGGATGGGGCGGGAGGCCCTGGGCGGCCCAATCACGCAGGACTTCCGTCACGTCCGCGCTCGTCACGGCGGAGTGCGCGTAACAGGGGGCGAAGTCTTCGGGAGCCGGCGCGCCATCGTGCTTCCTTGAGCGGCTCCTCCGCCGGGTCGTCGTCCCGGCGCTCATCGCGACGTCCCGTCTGAGAGCGCGATGCCGATTTCGATGCCGAAGACGAATGGGTCGTCCTTGGCAATATGCGAGGTGTCGAGACCGAGCGCGTGCTCCAGGTCCTCGCAGTTAAACCCGAACGCCTCGGAAGCGAGATGTGCGCATCCCGCCGTGTGGCAGGCCGCCGAGACGACCATTAGCGCCTCGCCGAGCTTGTCGACGTCGAAGCGCGGCTCCGTCTCGTCGCCTTCACGACGCTGCGGCCCGGTGCTCATCCCCGCCTCTTTTCCAAGGCGTCGACTACAGCCCGCGCGAACTCGACGGGCCGGGCGCTGCCTACAACCCGCACGAACTCGACGGGGCTGAGGTGGAGGCCCTTGAAGACCGCCATCGCCCTATCGAACGCGTCGAAGTCGGCCGGGTCGGCAGGGAAGACGACGTCAGGGTCGATAACCTCGTCCTGCGAGGCGGCGGCGAAAGCCTCGTAGAAGGCCTTGCCTATGCGCCCTTGCTCGCCCTCATGGACGAGGGCCTTGAGGGCTTCGCCAATCGCGTCCGAACGCTCACCGGGAGACAGCTCGTGGAGGAACCACCACCAGCTGGGAAAGCTGCCGATGGGGTCGGGGTACGTGCAGGCGCCCACGATGCGGCCGCGGCGGCGAAGGGTCGTCGGCTCGGCCTCGCCGCCTTCGCGACGCTGCGGCTCGGTACTCATCCCCGCTTCCTTTTCTTGGTCCTTCGGCTCGACGTTGCCGCGTCCGCCCCGATTACGAAGCCGACGAGCGTGGCCACGCTCACCGGCACGCACCTGAATTCGAGGTACGCCTCGGTCGCGTATAACTCCGCGTCGTACGCGGGAGAGAGGCTGGAAAGAACCGCTTGGACCTCGTCAACGCTGTAGCCGACTGTCTCGAATACGTCGGCCAGGGCCTTCGTCCAGGCGGCCGCGTCGTCGACGTCGAAATGCGCCTCGGCGTTCGGCGGTGCGTCCCCACGGCGGGTCTGCGGCTCGGCGCTCATCCTGCGGTCCTTTTCCTCCGGCTCGAGGTTCGGTGTACGGCTGTCCATAATGACACTGGGGTGTAACAGCCATGCACGCTTGAGTCCGGCCACCCGTGTACGCTGGCGCTCGATGAGACCAGTAGCCGATCAGGAGACCCTCGTCCGGGAGTTCATGGACGCCGGGAAGGACATCGAGGACGCCAAGGCGCGCCGCGTGGCGGCGGCCCGAGCGCTCGCCGAGCAGCTCGGATTGTCGGAAACGGCGAGACGTCTCGGCTACACACGCACGAGATTGGGTCAACTCTTAGGACCCGACCGCCCCCGCGGAGTGCCGAGTGTCCCGTCTCTGAAATCCCTCGTCGACGCCGGAGCGCTCTCGCCTGGCGAAATACTCCTGCTGCCGAGGAAATCGCCCGCGCCACCCGACGAGTGCGTCGTGGAGCCGGACGGGAGGCTCCGGGTGGTGGAGGGCAGGCACCCCGGCGTCTACAACACCCCAGCCGCTTGCGTCCGAGCCCTTACCGGGAAACACGGGGACGGATTTTCGCGACTCCGCTCGCCGGACAGAGGTTTTGCGACGCTCGCACAGTTGAGAGCCGAACTGGAGCGCCGGACCGCAAAAGAGGCTGCCCGATCGGGGGATTAGGACGAACCGCCCGCGGGGGGCGGTTCGTTCGCCCTAATCGGCGCCCTGCCGCGGGCGCCAGAGCCCGCCTGAGACCGGTCTGACGGCCCCAGGACGCATCGGACGGCCCGGACGCGGGGTCGGTGCGCCGTACACCCCCGTACGACCTCGTGCAGGCGCACAGCGGGGCGCTGTACCTCAAGTCCGGGATGAGTCTTTGGGGGAGGAAAGGTGTCCTCCCCGTCAGGGTGCCCACCAGGCACTATCCGCACGGTGGCTACAACCGATGGGAGCCGTCGGCGGCGCGGACGGGCCGGAGCGTCACACCGGCACGCCAAAATGCCGTGCGTGAAAGGCAGAATCGTACGGCCGACCGTGAGCGACGCGCTCTCGGTGGCCGAACGCACTAGCCGCCTCGGCAGAGCCTTCGACGAGCTTCCGTTCCGCTGCTACGCCGACGAGGAAAGACAGCTTGTCCTCGTCGTGGACCTCGTGCGTCGGCGCGCCGTCGTCGCTTACCGGGTCCCCGAGGCCCGGCTCGTGCTCCACGGTTTGCGCGGCCTCCCGATCGGCAAGAGCAAGAGGCCGCTGCGCCTGGGCGTGAGCCTGTCCGGGGACGCCCTCGTCGTGTTCATCCAGCAGCTCAAGGGGGCGCTGGCCGAGCTGGAGGGGCTTCAGCCCCGCGCCACGGGAAGAGGGCGTCGTGCTGCCGTTCCCCGGGCCAGGGAGGACGGGGGCCTAGGCCCCCGCCACCACGCGGTCCAGCACCTGCCAAAGAAGGTCGTTGCGGTCGTGCAGCTGGTCGAAAACGGTCACCCGGGCGGCCCGGGAGAGGGCGTCCAGGACCTCCCCCGAGAGGAGGTCGCCCGCCACGGCGGCCGGGATCCAGCCCTCGAAGCCGAAAGCGGGCGGGAAGGGGGGAGTGCCCGCCCTCCGGAACCTCGCGGCCTCCCTCGCTCGGGCGGCGGCGCGGACCGGCCCCGGCGCGCGGAGGGGCGGCCAGACGACGGCGACGAGACGGGTCGAGGCGGTTGCGGCCTTGATCTTCCTCGCGAAGGACCGGTCGCAGAAGCCGGACAGGTACGCCCGCTGCGCCCAGCCGTCCCCGCGGGAGCCCGGTGCCGAGTCGACCGTGACGAATCCGGCCCGGCGGTTGAGCCGCGCGAGGAGCGGCGCCAGCGGGAGGGTCTCCTCGTCGAGGGGTCCGTAGAACCAGGGGCTGAACCAGATCCTCCCCTCGAGCCACGAGGCGACGACTTCGGCGAGGGCGTTCAGCGAGCGAGCCTCGCGCCACAGGCGTCGCTCCTCTTCGTCGTACCAGCGGGGGTCGGACAGCTCGGTCGTCAGAACAGCCTCCGCGGTCGGCACCCTGACCCACAGGTCGGACTGTCGGCCCTCCGCCCACCTGCCCCGACAAGATCCACCTGTCGACCTTCTCGACGGCCGATTCGGCGGCTGCCGACGAGATCGGGACCTCAATGCGGCCCCAGACGCGGACGATCTCGGCTAGCGAGTATCCGGACGGGTACTCGTGTGCGATCAACCGCCTGAGCGTTCTCCACGCCGTCGTCAGCTCTTCGTCTGTCGGAACCCTGCTACCAGCCATAGTCAGAGCCGCCTCCTTCTCCCGACGGACCCGTCCGGACCGCCACCTGCAACATCGCCACAGGCCCCCGTACGTCAGAACACCCGCCGCCCGTCCGGGCCCCAGGCGTGGAACCCCCGCTCGGCGACGTCCATCTCCCACGCCGTCCCGTCGGCCTCCGTCACGAACGCCCGGCCGCCGCGGACCTCGACGCGGCACCCCTCCTCCCGGAGGTACTCGCCGTGCACGCCCCCTCCCGCGGTGCGGTACCAGTGGGAGATGCGCTCGACACGGCAGCCCTCGTGCACGCCGTCCGGCGCGTCGCGCTTCGACGTCACGGCGCCACCGCCTCCATCCGAAGATCTCCGCTCGGCTGCACGGTCGTCTTTTTACTGCTGGGGTGTGACAGCAGGACCATCCCCGTACGTCGCTGGCGGATGTCACCGCGTCAGGGGCACCGAGGCGCCGGTGGCGGGGTCGGCGGTGCGGCCGGGGGAGCGCGGGGGCCGGGAGTTTGGTGCCGACCCGGAGCGCGCCCATGAACGGCACATCCGGGCGAGTCCGCGGAATGAAATTGCTGCGCGTTATGTGGCAGGTACCAAAGCGCGTAACGCCGATTCGGAGCGTCCGGGTGACCGCGTCCGCCGCCGTCCTTCTGTACCCGCGCTCCACGCTCTCAGAACATCTTCTTTCCGTAACGGTCCGTAACACTTTGAGCACTCGACGGCTCAGCTTGCGAAGCTCAGTTTTTGCCGCGTACTCAAGGCGAGTCTTTGCTCGTGATCGCCAAGTCTTCGAGGAGATCGCCGGCGGCCCCGGCTGGGCTCCGGCCGGCCGTCTGTGCTTGTAACGCCATGGTGCGCTCTCGGAACATCGGTTCTTTCAGCACCCGCTCCACAGCCTCGGTGATCGCTCTTGGCGAGGGGCGGCTGGTACGAAGGTTGATCCCCGTGCCTGACCAACCGACATGGGCGGTCACCTCCTTCTTGTCCTCGCTGGTGCCGGCCACGACCATAGGAACACCGTTGGCAATGGCCAACTGCACGGAACCAAAGCCGCCGTTCGAAACCATGACATCGACATGGGGCAGCAGACGCGACGTACGGCACGAACCTCTCGACGACCGCGTTCGAAGGCGCATTGCCGAGGAGAGCGGGATCGGCACCACCGGTAGTGGCGACCACGAAGACATCGCTGTCCGCGAGTCCCTCCAAACAGGGTGCGACAAGGTCCGCCGGGTTGGTAGCGATGGTCCCCTGGGTGACGAGGACCACATGGTTCGACTCCGAGAGCCTCGGCCACCAGCTTGGCGGATCGAACTCCGCGGGCTTCGGTGGCACTGGTGCGCCGACGAAGTGGACATGAGAAGGAAGGTCCGACCGCGGGTACTCGAAGCCGCGGGGACAGAGCTGTACGTGCAGGTACTGGGAAAGACCGAACTCGAGGCCCCGAATCGGCGTGGAGGGAAGACCGAGCTCGCTACGGACCTCTCGCGCTGCCTTCGTCGCCGGAGCGAGCACCGTGGCTCGGCCGATGGCGTCGAAGGCCCTGTTGCGGAAATGGCCCACCCAGCCACCGCGTGGCTGTGCCCCCATCCCATAGGGGGCAGTGTCCCTGCTCGGGTAGGCGAGGCACGTATCGCCGAGGGTCGCGTTCGGCGGTCCACCCAGCTCATGCAGCCATCCTCCGCCATAGAAGGCGGTGTGGGAGACGAACACGTCGGCAGGCTCATCGACGAGGAGCGCCTTCAGGGCGGGTAGGTGGTCGCGCAGGGGTCGCACGAAGATCTCGGCAATGTCGAACTTGTTCTGTTTCAGGCCCTTGAGCCCGGCACGACCGGGAAATCCGGCGTCGAGATCCGCGTAGTCCCAGTCGAGGGCGTCGGGCATGGGACTAAAATGCGCTCCGGACTTGGCGACCACCTCGGCGAAGCGACGTCCGGTGTACCAGCGCACCTCGTGACCTCGCCCTGTGAGTTCCTCAACGACAGCGAAAGCCGGGTTGACATGCCCGGGGCTCGGATAGGTGGCAACCAGAAACCGCGACATCGACCCCTCCAGATTCGTAACACATTGCTTCTAATGAATGAGATATATCTAAGCTGAAGAACAGTGTCAAGGGCCAGGTACCACTCCGAACGCAGGCAGGAGCAGGCGGCGGACACCCGCCAGGCCATCCTCGACGCAGCCCGAGCCCTCTTCGTCGAGCGCGGCTACGCCCGGACCACCGTGGCCGACATCGCCGCGGCGGCGCACGTGGCGGTGCCCACTGTCTATGTAAGCGTGGGCCCCAAGCCTGCGATCTTGGGCGAACTGCGCAAGCTGATTCCCGTACGGGCCGGGATCCCGAAAGACAGCCGGAGCGCGCTGGCAGTGGCGAGCGACCCGCTCGGCGTGATTTCCGGCATGGTGACGGGGATCAGGCGACTGTTGGAGACTTCCGGCGACCTCATGCGCGCAATTGAAACCGCCGCACCCTTCGAGCCGGTCGCCGCCGAGGCATGGGAAGAAGGACTGGTCATACATCGCGCCGTATGGGGAATCGCAGTTGAGCGACTGGAGGTCCTTGGCGCGATCAGACCTAGAACCGATACCACCAAGGTCGCCGACATCTTAAGTTTCTTGTCACTCCCCGCGACCTGGCGCACGCTCAGCGGAGATCACGGGTGGACCTACGACGAGATCGAAGCCTGGATCGTCGAGACGGCGATGAGCTTGGTGACTGAATCCGGCTCCGAACCTCGGACGACTGCCCGCCGGCAGGGAAAGCGAGTTCGACGCGCAGAACGATAAGAACACGACTCGCCGAGCCACCGACAGCTTCTGGGAATAATCGGCGTTCGCATATCAGTGATTGCCCCAGAACGCGCGCTCGAGCGACGGACAGGGCACATCGTCGAAGCGCCTGCTTGGGTGACACTCGCGAACACAGAACATCGCGCCGAACAACGTCGGTTGTTGACTCCGTCCCCGCCCCGATCGACGGCTATGGAGTGTCAACCGCGCCCCATAATGTGCAACTCAATCAAGCGTTGACGGTGTCCCCGACCGCCGGCACTGGGGCGCGGAGAACGAACGCAGGAAAATCGTCCGCCCGAGAGTCCGTCCCTCTCGCTCACCCACACTCTGACGCGACCACGACCATTCCCTTGCGCCGTTATGCGAAGCGGCGGGTCGTCCGGTGGATGCGATTACGCGTGACGAGACACGACTTTGCGGCGCGCTGCTCCGGGCGAGCAAGAAGACCATGAGTCCGAGGACCGCGACACAAACGGTTCCGACGACAGACAGGAGGAACCGGGCACCGCTTGCGATCTGGCGCATAGCTAGAGACAATCCGGTACGCGGTGCACCCGAGGCCCTGGCGGGCCAGCATCTCGATGAGCTGGCCGCGCGCCACGAGCGTCACGCCGTTGTCCTTGGCGAGGATTTCCGCCGCTTCAGTGAACGCCGCGTTGGTGACGACGATGGCCCGACTCGCCTGGTAATGGGCCTTCGCCCCGACGACCTCGTAGACGGCCTCGATGCCGACGTTGGCGTCCCACCGCTTCGCCTGGACGACGGTGCGCGTCCCGCCGCGTTCGAGCACGAGGTCTGCTCCGAAGTCCCCGGAGGTTCTGGTCGTCGCGACGCGGTACCCGAGATGGCGGAAGAGGAGCGCGAGTCGCTGCTCGAACTGCTCCCCGCTCATCTTGTCGACTTCGTCGATTGCGGAGACACGCTCAATATCACGGCGGGCAGCCCGTGGGACGCCGACGAGACCGGTTGCGACGAGAACAAGGAGTATGACGGCAGATTCGCTCAGGACGTGACGATGGGCGCTCATCCCGGGAATGCGCGCGACGCCGAGCTCGACCAATGCAATGAGCAGAAGCACGAGGAGCGGATACGAACGCATCATCGCCCCGACCACTAGTCGCAACAGTCTCACGAATCGAAGCGTAAGCGGACGTTGTGTCACACCCCCGGCGCCAGAGTTGTTTTTCGGATGGACGACATCGAGTTGCCGACGAGTGCGGACTGGATTCTGTTGGGGATTGAGCCCGACACGTCCTTACGCGATGCGAAACGTGCCTATAGACGCGGTGCAAAACAAAGCCACCCCGACCGAGGAGGATCACCAGAGCGATTCCGCCAGGTCGCCGGGGCTTGGGCGCGAATCTCGGCGTCTCTCGAATGGCAAGCAGCGAACGGCTTCGCGAGCGCGGCGTCATTCGAAGACGAGTTGTTCGACGAAGAGGTCGTCTCAGACGTTGACGACCTGGGTCGCTCAGCTCCCACCAATGTGGTGACGACCCCGTATCTCGAACGCGTTGCTCGGAAGCTCGGTCGCGCGCTCTTCCTCAGCGGACGATTTCCTGAGCGCGAGTGGTCAACGCTCGTTGCCTTGGCCAGTGCCGCGTGTCTTGCGCTCGCTGTTCACTCTTCGGTCCATCCTCCACAGTTTTCGAGCGTCTTGGACGCGTCGATTCTCGCCCTCGTCGTCGGTCGGATCGTGGCGTTGCCGACACGCCTCCGCCGGTAGCCGCGCTCGTCGCCGACGGGGTCCAACAACGCGGGGCGCGCACCGAGGAATGTGCCTCACCTATCGCAGGTGTTTCGGGGCAGTCCCATCGGTTCGGGTGACCCGCGGATAGGGGACGCGGCTACGGCGACCGCGGGTCGTCAAGAGGTCTCGGATTGATGACGTCCATCTCGAAGCGGGCCGGATTCTCGGGTCGCGTTCGCATGGCGTCGACGATTGGCACCGCGAGCACTTCGTCGGCGCATGCGGCGGATGCGGCGAGGTACGCCCATTCGAAGTCGGTGTCGCTGCACACGCACCAGGCTCGATCGCCAGGCCACCAGTAGTTGGGCGTGCGCGGGAAGTCCTCAAATGCCTGGATCGGACCTCTGAGGAGAAAGAAGTTCCGCATCGGATGGCTCACCTTCGGGAGACCTTCGTCGAAGGCACGGCGATTGAGATCGCCATACCCCTCCCACAGCAGGAACCACGCGTCGGTTGAGGATGTGTGGCGACGAAGGACTCCGAGGAGGGCGTCGAACTGTTCGGGTCCAAATGAGCCGTGGGTATCGTGGTCGCCCGCCCTCCCGTCGGGACCGACGTCGATCGTTTCGCGCTCCATCAGGGCATGCGCTACGCGTCCATTCCGGCGCGCAAGCTCGCGCCAGGTCACGTATTCGCAAGTCACCTCGCCGCCAGCGCCCACCAACGAGATGACGAACGGGAAGAAAATGCGCGCGTAGGCCTCGAACCCCAGTGGCGATGACATGCGAACCTCATAGGTCCCTGCCGCAAGTCTCGGTTCCAGCCATGCCGCCGGAGACAGGTCGGTTTCAATGGTCAGCGCCGTACCCCGGGAAGGATCCCAAGTGTTGGCGTCGAGCCACACCTCGTAGTCCTCGGCGGACATCCGCGTGCCACTTGGTATCAGTCGAGCGATAGGCCCCGGCTGGGACCGTCGTCGTGAGCGCATCGGCACAAGGGTACGGTCGCGCGGAGAACACGCCCGCTGACCCGGGTTCGGTGACGCGCGTGAGCGCGCTTCGGGGCGCGCGTTATGGGCGTAGGCGGCGCGTCCTTACCCGCCGATTGGTGCTCGGATCACCTCGCTCTTACATGGTGTTCGGCTCGCGCGCTCTGGTCGGGTTACCGAACTGGTTCGGCTTCAGGTCCCATCCTGACGATCGCGTGCGCCAAGCGGTGCACCACTTCGGAGCTTTGTCTGTCCCCAACGTGTCGAATGAGTCGCGCACGCGTCGATCCGTGTCCGTGGCCGTCATTGCGCGAGTGATCTTGGTAGGTGGCGTTGACGTCCGGCTCGTAGCGGTGCGAACGTGTGACGCCCGAGCGGAGGTTGTCGCAGTTCTGTGCCCGATCGCGTTATGTGGCCGGTGACCACTTGTGCCCAAGACGGCTTGGGCGGCCTGCCGATCCCGGCCACATAACGATCAGAGCGACGAGAGCCAATCGAGCAGCGATTCGTCCGACCTCCAGACGGGACGAGGGCGGGATCCCACCGAAGAACCAGGGGGCTCGGTGTTGCGGAGAGCTTCCATCTTCGCCCTCGTATTGATCTCGGCGTAGCGATTGGTCGTCGTGAGGTCGGCGTGCCCGAGCCAGCCCCGGATGACGTTCACCTCGACGCCAGCCTCGAGCAGGTGAACCGCGGCAGTGTGGCGGAACAGGTGAGGGCTCACGTGTCGCTCACGTGCGAGCGTCGTCGAGGTGAGCGGCGTGGCGCCGCACGATCTTGTAGATGCCAAAGCGCGTGAGCGCCTCGCCAGTCGCCGAGGTGAACACCGGCGTCTCCATCGCCAGTGGCGCTCGTTCGACGCGTCGAGCAGCTCTTCGAGCAACGACGCGGTCTGGCGCCACAGCGGGCAGGTCCGCCACTTGTCGCCCTTGCCATGGAGGCGAACCAGCGGGACTCGCCGAGATCGAGATGGCCGACACGTAGGTCGGCGACCTCTTGCACCCGCGCCCCGGTGTTGTAGAGGAAGAGCAGCAGGGCGCGGTCCCGCAGGGCGAGGCGACCCTCGCGCGGCAGGTCCGGCGAAGCAGCCCCTCGATCTCGTCGCGCTCGAGGTAGCGCGTCTCGGCGGGAGCGGCACGCTTCATCGGGATCGCCGCGACCCGCTGGCAGACGCCGAGCATCTCCGGCTCCCGGCTGGCGATGTAGTCGAACAGGGTGTGCAGCGCCGCCAGGCGCTGGTTGCGGGTGCGGACGTGGTTGTCACGACTCTCCTTCGAGGTAGCGGAGGAACCCGAGGACCCGCTCGAAGGTCAGGTCCTCGAGCGCTCAGCCGCGTGATCTTGCACGCTTCTTGTCGGCAGCGACGAAGCACAGCAAGAGCCGGATCGTGTCGCGGTAGCTGCGCACCGAGCGCCGGACGCAGTCCCTTCACCGCGATCAGGTGGTCGACGAAGAACGAGTGCGATGATCGGCCCGAGCGGCGCCGACGCGCTCACCGTGTTCCCTCCGACCATACCGGGTCCGCGAACGCCTCGAAGCGCCGGTTGGCCTCGTCGAGCAGCTGCGGGCGTGATCGTGAGGTAGACGGCGGTCGAGGTCGGGGTCGACGTGGCCCATGAAGGTCGAGAGCTGGTGGAGCCGGCTCTGCCGGGTCCAGCCCCTCGCGATACCAGCGCAACAGGCACCCCACCGCGAAGGAATGTCGGAGGCTGTGCAGCACGTGGCGGCGAGACACCGTCGGGAACGGACAGGTCGAGGCTCGCGACCAGGCGATGGAAGACCTGGCTGGCCGTGCAGGGATGGACGCTGCGTCGGCCGTCAAAACTGAACAGCGGGGCGTCGTCGAGTCCCCGCGCACGGCGACGTCGACCTGCGCGGTCGAGCAGTTCGGCCGATACGCGGGCCGTGGGGGACGAGGCGGCTCTTGCCGAACTTGCCGCCGCGCACGACGAGCAGCCCGCGGTCCGGGTCGACGTCGCCGACGCGCAGCCCGCACGCCTCGCCCGCACGCAGCCCCAGCCCGTAGCAGAGGGCGAAGATCGTGCGGTAGGTGGGCCCGCGTTGCCGCGCTCGCGGGTTGTCCGGAAGCGCCGCCGCCGCCTCGAGCAGCCGGCGGGCCTGGGCGAGCATCGAAGAGGAACGGGATCGCGCTGATCGGTCGCCCGTCGTCGCCGGGTCTTCGCAGCGGCGATGCCGGCAGCAACTCGCTGGGTCACCGCCCAGTCGAGAAAGCCAGCGCGACGACGCCCAGCGAGGTGGTTGAAGCTTCGCGGCTCGCGGCCTGGGCCGCGACGCGAGGAAGTCGTCGAGCAACTGCGGAGTGAGCTGGTCGAGCCGGTCGCGCCGTGCTGATCGCGGCGAAACGCACGAGCAGGCGCAGCGTCGGCCTCCTCGGTGCGGTACTTGCGGCCCAGCGCCCGCTTGTGCGCGAGGAAGTCGCTCGACAACGGTGGCCAGGCCCTCGGCTCATCGCGAGCACCTCCTCGCCGTCGCCGAGGGCGACCTCGACGCAGCGCCTCGACGGCGACCTTGGCGTAGATCTCGGTGGAGCCGGCGAGCGGTGACCGACGAAATCGCCGATCGTCTTCAGCGAGAAGTCGGCGTCGACGAGACGTTGCACCGCAGATGTGGCGCAGCGTGTGCGATCCCGGTCGGGGAACCTCGACCCCGGCCCGCAGCAGGTAGTGCGCGAGCGCAGGAGGACACCGCGGCCGCGCCGATCGGGCTGACCGGCGCCAGCGCGCGGAAGAACACGTGCCGGTCGCTGTGTCTGGGTCGGCCGTGCCGGAGGTAGTCGACGATCGCCTCGCCGACAGCGGGCGACAACGGGAACGCGGTCGAATGCCCGGCCTTGCGCTCCGGGATCAGCGAGCCGCTCGCGCTTCCAGTCGATGTCGTCCAGCGTCAGCGCCGCGACCTCACGGCCCCGCAGGCCGTAGGTGACGAGCAGCAGCAAGATCGCGTAGTCCCGTCTTCCCGCACGGGGTGCGGCGATCGACTGCCGGCGAGCACTCGCTCGACGTCGGCCCAGGAGATCGACCGCGGGATGTCCGACAGTCGGTAGACCTGCGGCCACTCCGACGGCGCCGGAGAGGTCGCGCCCCAGCACGCCTTCGCGATGGGCGTAGCGCAGGAACACCCGCAGCACCCCGCACTGTCGCGCACCGTCGCTCTTCGCGAGCCCAGCGCCGGCGCGTTCGGCGATGTAGGCGCTGAGGATCGTCGGCGACAGCTCGCCGATCGAGCGGACGCCGATCCGGCCGAGGTAGGCCGCAAAGCGGTCGAGGTGGTGACGGTACTGGTAGATCGAGGCGGGGCGCAGGCCGCGCTCTTCGACCAGGTAGCTCGAAGAAGCCAGGAACGGCATCGGCGAACGGCTCGTCGTGGGTCGACCTCCCCTTCGGCCTCGAAGTCGGGGAGCACGACCGAGAGGAACTGCTCGAGCGGGCCGCGGACCTCCTTCGTCATCGGTCTCGTCGAGCCAGTGCGTGCATCGTGGAGCGCGACGCGTTCGGCGACGAACGCTTCGATGTGTGCTGGCAGATCGGCCGCGGCGTTCGCCCCTCGTTCGCGAGCGAACTCTCCGAACGCGAAGGCACTGGGGATTCGACGCCAGACGCTCTTCGTGCCGTAGCCATGGTCGACGAGCCACGCGAGGTACGTGTCGATTTGCGGGGCGATCCACGAACCACGGATCCGATCGATCGTCGCCGGCTTGATGAAGTACTGCTCCAACATGGACAACTTCCTCTCTCTCGGTGAGTCAGAGGAAGCACCTTGCCGAAGGCCCAGCGTTATGTGCCGAAGCGAGCCTGCGTCACGCCGTCTGCCAGCTCATATCTGGACCTCAGCATTCACCGGCCACATAACGCGATCGGGCACAGAAGCCGGAATATGTTCCGCGCCACATATTCGCACACGACGATCTCGTGGACCCCGCCCATCTCCTCGAAGCAGTGGACGTGGGCCGAGATCCAAAAGGCGAGCTCTTGGGAGCGAAGGGCTTCGGCATAGAGGTAGCTCGAGGCGCCGGAGACGGCGACGAACAGCTCGGCGAAAAAAGAGACCTTCCCGGACCTTTGGTCGCAGATCGGGATCCTCATGCCGGGGAAGTCGACGAAGAGCTTCTCGCCGGCGCGGTGCACTTGTCGCATGACGACGTCGACGGTCGCCTTGTTGGCCCGGTAGTGGTGGACGAACTGGGTGTAGCCGTAGCCGTCGGGGTGGGCCTCGCGGTACTCGATCCACAACAGCTCGAGCGTCACCGCCTTTCTGCGCAGCTCGCGATGGACGTAGGTCCAGTCCGGCATCGGCCGGGCGATGTTCGAGGGTGCTGGCGGGGGGAACAGCAGCTGTTCCAACTCGGCGTCGGAAAGGCCTTCGGGCAACGGCCAGGAGAGCCCAGCCGCGACGGCGCGGCGCACGTGATCGCCGACCGTGGTGAAGGGCAGGTCGAGCGACCGCCCGATCTGGCGGAGGCTCAGCCCCTCGCCGAGCGACAGCCGGATGACGTCTCGGATCTTGCGCATGGCAACGCGGGGTCTTGGCACGCTCTCTCCTCGGACACGACGGTCCGAGGAGCGTTGCGACGAGCGCCTACCTCACGCCAGCGACTGCGGCGGCTCCCTCAGGGTGTACGAAAACTCCGAAACAGCTGTACGGATTCGACCGAAACGGGTGTACGAAATCGTCCGGCGCGCGCGGAGATCGTGCCCAATAAGTTCCCAGTTCAGATTGTCGTCGAGGGCTCCACCGTCTCCCTAAGGGCTGGCATCCCAGGCCGGCCACCCTTTGTCACGAAGCACTTGGTAGGTCGACTCCCTGGTGAGCGGGCCGACCTACTGTCGCAAGTAGTTGACCTGCAGTTTGTGGAAGATGCAGCGCGTCAAGCTCTCATCCCTGGGCCAGGATGCGGATCCCGTGCTGACCCGTGCACTCTGGACGTCGATCGCCATCACGTATCGGCGAGGTTTTGCTGGCGGGTCAGGGCAGCTTGGAACTGGACGTTCGCGGCGCAACGTCCCTCGTGGCTTCGTCAACCAGCTTGCGCCTGAGCTGATCAGTACGCACGACATGTTGATGGAACTGGCAAACCGACATATCGCTCATCGCGTCGACGAGCAGTCGGAGCACTTCCGGACCGTGCTGCTTCTGCAGGGTGAACCGGAACCCAAAGGCGTTGCTGGCTATGGTGAGCTCGCAGCTATCAAGATCGGGGCCGATTCCGCGGCAATTGAGCTCATCGGCCGATTGGCGCGAGAACTCAGGATGGCCGTTGAGACTGAAGTCCGGGTCGCCACCGAGAGGCTCTTCCAAGCCATCGACGGGATCGACGTCGACACTCTTGTACGACCCCGGAGAAGAACTGGAAGTCAACTAGACGTACGGCTCGCGATCCCGCCAGGTGCACCGGAGACGAGTCGACGCGGCTGTCTGAAGTCTCGGAACCTCTGATGCGCGTATGACCGGCGTTCGGGGCGACGTTCTAAAGCCAGGCGGCCGGAGCGTTTGGTGACACGGGGATTCCAGTCGCTACCTCAGCCAGATCGAGGGCGTTGAAGGTCTGCGGTGCGAAGCTACATCCATGGGCCTGGTCATCGTGCTTTATGGACCGAAGGCCGTCGGCAAGACGCAGATCGCTCGCCTGCTTGAGCGCGAGCTCGGATTCCGACACGTGGACTGCGACCGCGTCGTTCTTGAACTCGTTGCGCGCGGGGTCGATCCGGATCCCGTCACGGGTTGGTTGTCAAACACCGAGGAGGCGGTGACGGCATCATTAGCTGCAGGACCGGTCTGCGTTGAGGCGACTGGAGCCTTCGAGAGCGACTGGCAGTTGGCCGATGATCTCAGCCAAGCGGGCAATCGAGTCCTGCGGGGGTGGATATTCGCGTCGCTTGAAATATCGGTCGAACGGCTTCGATCACGACCTGAGGTGCGTGCACCAGTGTCGGTCGAAGAGGCGATCGCCATCTACCAAGCGGCGACCGACCGAGCGCAAACGGAAGCGTTCGACTTCACCGTTAACACCAACGACCCTGTCGATGAAACCGCCGTCGTCCAAGCCGTCCGTGAGGCGATGACCTGACGTCTCCAGCCCGGCGTTTCGGGACACAGCTAGAGCGAGCGAGAGAGAGAATGTGGCTCGGCGTAGACGTAGGAGGAGAGCGCAAACGATTTGACGCTGCCCTGATTGACTCGGATCTTGGACTCGTTGTCCTGCAAGACCGACTGGATGTGGCAGCAGTCGTCGCGCTCATCGAGGAGCACAAGCCCAAGGTCGTGGCGATCGACAGTCCCCGGACTGCCGCCCCAGATGGGGAGCACCTCCGAGATTGCGAGCTTCTGCTCAATTCATCGGTATGTGGCATCCGATGGACACCTGACGCAACCACGCTCGGTTCGTCTCCGTACTACGGGTGGATTCTGCGCGGGCTCGATCTTTTTCAAGTCGTGGAGATAACACCAAACGTTGAAGTCATCGAGGTCTTTCCGACCGCATCCTGGACAAGGTGGTTCGGTCGTCGAGTTGGCAGTCGTGCTCGCTGGACGAGGCAGTGTCTTGTCCATTTGCCGTTGAGTGGAATCCCGGCACGAACCAACCAGGACCAGCGCGACGCAATTGCTGCCGCCATGACTGCCCGGCAATTCTCCCGACAGGAATGCGATTCCTTCGGTGAGATCGTTGTGCCATTTCCTGGACCGCCTACCAGTTAGTCATTGTTTGAAGGCACTGCCCTAGAGGTACCAGAGGCGGGCATGCTTGCAGCCCCTTGCTTTGCAACCCTCATATCCAATCAAGACGCAGGAAGTCTTCGCTCTCCTCAATCAGACCGAATTCTCGACTCCCTGAAAATGCATCTTGCGGCCACGTGCGATCAGGAAACGGATTGTGAAAGACCGCGATATTGGCGTCTTCTGGTTCTAACGTTGCATCGAATTGCACCGTCGCGACGGCTGACACCCGTCGTTGACGCCCACTTACCCGCTTCTTGTCTACGCCGAAGAAGCCATCGTTGCTTCGAATCACCCTGCCACTTGGTACTTCTACGGATTCGCCCCCGTACAGTGCCCACAACACCTGAACATCGGAACACATCGGGTCGTGGATCCCGACAACAATTAGGAACGGCAGACCGTCGATTCCGTATTTCGCACCTGCTTTGGCAGTGAGGCGATCCTTCAACCGAGCGCCACTGTTGACGGCGCCCCCAATGGCAGCTCCCATGCCGACAATGCGTGCATCGGGGTCGGTCTTTGCCTTCGCATCAGCCACCATTGGCATGAATCGAACGGTGATCCGAATGCCGTTCTCCTCGTACAGGGCATGAGGTAGTTGGCTTCCTGCCTCAAACGGCCGCGCTGCCACATCCTCATGAGGCGGGAGCGCAACTAGCTCGCGCTTCACAAACTCGGCGAACCTCCGTGGCGAAGGATCTCGATCTGCATGCTCGACCTCGAAGGACACCATGTAGCCAGCCGAAGGTGGCACTCGACGATTCAGCTCGTCAGCGAGTCGCAAATGGCGACGCTGTGGGCCACTCCAGTCTTCGCGCTGGAATAGCGATAACACTTCAATCGCCACTACACATTTGTCATTTTCGTAGACGCGGAAATCGGGTCCGGTGCCGCCTTCTTCGTAGCGGACGTCGTTGAAGCGCCGGCGCAGACGCTGATGAACGAACAGCTCATCGAGAGCTTGCTGATGGTCGACATCGACCTCGCTACGCAAACGCGCTCCGAAGGCACCACTGGGATCGGAAAAGTTCTCGTACCAGCGGTTGACGAATTCTCGGTACGCAATCGCCTCAGGTCTGGTGGATTCAAATAAGTAATGGACCGAGGGCTCGAGCCAACCGATCGGCCTCGTGCTGAGTACATCGGGTTCAGGAAAAAGCGGCGTGGCGATTAGCCATTCTTTCGCATTGTCCCGGACAACGACTGGGAGCTTCTGAGTGTGCCAGTCGGGCATCCCCTATGTGATGCCGTACTGGGGCGGCTGCGAACAGGGCACACCGAGCACCGGTCCATGCAAAGGGCCGCCGCGGTCGGGCGGCTCTCTTGACGACCGGCGTATCGACGGCAAGAGTCGGCGAGTGGGCTAGAAGCGGACACTCGCCTGAGCGCGACACCAGGTCAAGTAGACCCGGTGTGCAGTCCCGACGCCTAACCGGGCGATTTGAAGTTGTTTTACCCAGTCGAGCGACGTCGGCCATAGCGGCTGGAGACAGACAGCTTCAGTCTCCCAGGCCGGACAGTCTCGCGTCGTTCATGGCTGCATGAGTGGGAGGTGGATGGGCAGGACGTGACGGACGAATGAGTATCGAGCTACGGGGTTGCCTGCAGGTAATATCGAACATATGTTCGCCTCGCCCCGACCGCCAACCATGACGCGTCGAAGCGAGCAGGCAGCAGTCCTGGCGCTGACAGAGGCTGCGACGGCGCGAAAGGCTCACTGGTACGACGTTTCCGACCTGCTTGAACTCGCGGGCAGCGCGATCGCCCTGGCCGACGGGACCGCAGCCCTGCGTGAGGAACGAGAAGTGGCCATCGCCAAGGCCCTGGCCGACCAGGTCACAACGGCGATGGTCGAGGACTGGCACCTCACCCTCGACCGGCTTCTGGACGAGAGCGACACGCGCCTCGTCACGGTGCTAGACGACGAATACCCCGTGAACCTGCGCCGCATCTACAACCGACCGCCGTTCCTGTTCGTCCGGGGAACCCTGGACGCCGACGACAAGCGGTCGGTCGCCGTCGTTGGTACGAGGCGGGCTTCAACAGAGGGACTCCGACAGGCACGTCATCTAGCGAGCCAGCTGGCCCGTCGGGGCGTGACGGTCGTGTCCGGGCTCGCAGCCGGGATCGACACGGAGGCTCATACGGCGACGCTCGACTCTGGGGGCAGAACCGTCGCGGTGATGGGGACGGGAATCGATCGCGTCTACCCCGCCGAGAACGGGGCACTTGCAGAGCGCATAGCGGCGGACGGCGCGCTCGTCTCGCAGTTCTGGCCGGGCGCGCCGCCGAGAGCCGAGAACTTCCCACTGCGCAATGTCGTGAGCAGCGGCATCGCTATGGGAACCGTCGTTGTCGAGGCGAATGGGATGAGCGGCGCCAGGATGCAGGCACGGCTTGCGCTCGAGCACGGCAAGCGGCTGTTCCTGATGGAGCCGCTAGTGCTACAGGAACAGTGGGCTCGGGACTATGCCCAGAGGCCAGGGACAACCGTGGTCAAGTCGGCCGAGGACGTACTGGCAGTACTGGAAGCCGAGGAGGACGCGGACAGGTCGGCTCAGTTGTCGCTCTTCTAAGCGGCCATGACCACGGTTCGGGACATCGCCGAACCTCTTGCTGACATCTGTGTGCCCGTGCCGTTCGAAGGAGACGGCATCTGCGTGCGCTGTCATAACCACCCTGTCGCAGGATTCGAGCGCTGCTACAGCTGCTGGCGGGTGGAGAGCCAAGTGACGCGACCATGCGGGCTCATCGTGCCGGTAAGCCTTTACGAGATCCCTTCACAACTTCACCACTTGCTGCGTCATTACAAGAGCGGTCGGTACCCTCGTCGGCAGCACGAGTTTTCACTGAAGGTCGCTTCGCTGTTGTGCCACTTCCTGGACCAGCACCGCGGCTGCATCGCCTCCGAGACTGGCAGGGACTGGAACGTGATTACTTCCGTCCCATCGTCAAGCGGCCGAGTCGGGGAACACCCACTGGTGTCTGCCCTTCGCTCGGTGCCGAGTTTCTTCGCGGAATATGAGGAGCTACTCCAGCGCGGCTCGGCCACCGCCGATCACAATCGCGCCAACGACAACGCTTACCGTCCATCGAGGCGTCTCGACGGCGAGCGGGTACTGCTGGTAGATGACACCCTCACCTCAGGCGCCCGTGCACAGAGTGCGGCGTCGGTACTCAATGGGGCGGGCGCAGAGGTCGTGGCCATCGTGCCAATCGGAAGGGTTGTTGACCCGTCGTGGGAACACGTGACCGAGTGGTGGAACACACGGAAGAGGCGGCCCTTCACATTTGCTGCGTGCTGCCTGGAGCCCTTCTGAAGTGGACAGCTCCTGACTCGACGCCTCAGTCAGGATTCGGTCTCATGACAGGCGTATCGCCGTAACCTCTCCGTTACCCCGCAGCGGCCTTCGCCTTGCGCTTGACCCAGGCCTGTTTGTAGCCCTCGGTCCGCCTCTTCTGTCTGTCCTTGCCACGGCCGTGTAGCTGTCCACCGACCGGTTTCCCCTCGGCCTTGCGCCTGGCGAGGCCCGCCCGGATCCGCTCGCTGCGCCTGGCTGACTCCTGGGCTGCCATCCACCCGGCAAAGGCCACGAGCACGTCCTGGACCTCCGACGAGCCGTTCAGCCACGACTCTTTTACGGAGACGACGGTGCAGTCACGCTCGCGGAACTGCCTGAGGATGCGGAGCGCCCCCTCTGCCCCTTCCCTCGTCACCCTGTCGAGAGCCCAGATGATGAGCACGGAGAACTTGCCCTGCCACGCGTCGTCCAAGGCCTGTTGCAGGGTCTTCTTGTACTCGCCGCCGTCCTTCCCGCCGTTCCAAGCCGACTCGGACACCTCATAGCGCTCCACGACCTCGTAAGCGTGGTGCGCAGCGAACTTCTCTAAGTCCGGTAGCTGGTTTTCTCCTACTTGGTGAGCCGTCGAGACCCTGACCCACAACGCCGCTTTTTCCATAAAGCGAACTTTAGTTTGTTCATGTATCACTCCTGATCAGAGCCCAAAAAGAAGGCCCTGGTAGGAGTCGTAGAGTGGTCGTAATATTCTGCCGATTCGGGCGTAGTCCATTTCATTCGGTGATCGCCTCCCGTTTTGGGGCACTGCTGTCGAGCGCACCCGGGGGGGCGCGTATCACCCCGGATTCGGGTGGTCCTCCGCCGGGATCCGCCAGGTCACGTTGCTTGCACTCAGGACGTGGTCGATGGCGACCGAAACCAGAGGCGCCTCAGGTCACGGCGCTGCTGCTCGGTGTCGGAGACCACGGTGTGGGGCCGGCCGACCCCCAGCAGTTCGGTTGGGCGGTCTGCCCGGAGTGCGCGCAGCTCGATGGCGTCGGTTCGAGTGATTGCCAGCTCAAGCGCCTCGGTATTGAGCCCCGTTCGTCGGAGGAACGCGCCATCCCTCCGCCCAAGGGAGAATGTTGACTACATGGCGAAGACCGACGACTTCCTCGACCAGGTTGGCGCTGTCACTCTGCGGAACCGTATCGGCCAGAAATGTTGGTCGTGTCGACGCCAACGAGGCCGCACTTTTCCAGGCTGTCGCTTGGAGACGCCGTGACCGTCCTCCAGGCTCAGCCGGCAGTGGCGACGCCCGAACTCAACCAGCTCGTGAGAGTGCGAGGCCGACACTGGGTTGTGAGCGAGATCCTCAGGGGCTCGCTTGACGCCGACGTCCTTGGTGATACCCACCAGGTTCAGCATCTCGTCGAACTGACCTCGGTCGAGGACGATGGTCTCGGAGAGGAGCTGAAGGTCATCTGGGAGGTTGAACCCGACGCGGCCATCCTGCAGAAAGAGACGCTCCCGATCCCTCACGCGGGTCGGTTCGATGATCCGGCCCGCCTCGACGCTTTTCTTGACGCCGTGCGATGGGGTGCCATCACATCTGCCGACTCCCAGGCTCTGCAGGCCCCGTTCCGCTCTGGCATCACCATCGAGGACTATCAGCTCGACCCGGTCGTGCGCGCCCTTTCGATGCCTCGGGTCAACCTGCTCATCGCCGACGACGTTGGCCTGGGCAAGACAATCGAAGCAGGCCTTGTCGTCCAGGAGATGGTCCTACGCCACCGGGTGCGCACCGTCATGGTGGTCTGTCCTGCCAGCCTGTGTCTCAAGTGGCGGGCCGAGATGGCAGAGAAGTTCGGCCTCGAGTTTCGCATCGTGGACGCCGAGCTCGTCCGCCAGCTGCGCCGCGAGCGTGGGCTCGCGGCGAACCCCTGGACGCACTTCCCCCGGCTCATTGTCTCGATGGACTGGCTCAAGCGCCCTCGGGCCATGTCGCTGTTTCGGGATGTGCTTCCCGCAGAACCTACTTATCCACGCGCGTTCGACCTCCTCCTCATCGACGAGGTCCACAACGTCGCGCCGACGGGTGGCGGCAGGTATGCCACGGACTCACAGCGCACGAAGGCAATCCGCGGCTCGCGCCGCACTTCGAGCACCACCTCTATCTCTCTGGCACGCCTCACAACGGGTACCGCGAATCCTGGACGGCCTTGCTCGAACTCCTCGATCCCCAGCGCTTCGCCCGTGGGGCCACCCCCGCCGAAGCGTCGGTCCGACGAGCGATGGTTCGCCGCCTCAAGTCGGACCTCCGCGTGGACCCCGCTCTGGCGAACGCCGACGGCACGCCGCGCTTTCCCGAGCGCAGGATCATCGAGCTTGAGGTCACCTATCCGGACCACGAACGCCGAGTGCACGGACTCCTGCGGGAGTACACCAAGTCCCGGATGTCCACCTCGGGAGGGACAGGGCGGCCCGTCAAGCAGCGGACTTCGTCACGCTGCTCTTGAAAAAGCGGCTCTTCTCCTCGCCTGCCGCCTTCGCCGGGACCCTTGGCGCCCACCTCCGCACGCTCGCCTCGACAAGGTCGAGCGGCGCCGGATCTCCGACTACTGCAGACGGCATTCGACCGGCTCGAGGATGACGTCGACGACGAGGCGGAGTACGACGAGGCAGTCGAGGAGGCGCTCGCCGCTGCGGCCGAGGCGGGCGGCACCGTCGACGACACCCAGCGTCGAGCTCCTCCAGGGGATGGTCAGCCTGGGCCGAGGAGTGGCGAGAGAAGCCCGACGCCAAGGCGACCGCGGCTGCTCGAGTTCCTCGACGACACGTGCCCGGATGGCCGGTCCGACAGGAGGCGCACCTGGAACGACGAGCGGGTCATCGTCTTCACCGAGTACCGCGACACCCAGCTCTACCTCTACGAACTCCTTGCCGACCGCCTCCCGAGAGGGCGACGCCGCGTGCGCGCTGCTCCACGGCGGCATGGACACCGAGGATCGGGAGCGAATCAAGGCCGAGTTCCAGGCCGACCCCGAACCGCAGGCCGCTGCGGATCCTCCTCGCGACCGACGCCGCCTCAGAGGGCATTGACCTGCAGCTCCACTGTCACCGGGTCGTCCACGTGGAGACTCCGTTCAACCCGGCGCGAATGGAGCAGCGAAACGGCCGGGTGGACCGGCACCTGCAATCCGCTCCAGAAGTTCTCATCTACCACTTCATCGGGTCCGGCTGGCAATCTGCACCGCCCGGAAGCCTCGAAGATGACCTCCAGTTCCTTAGCCGCCTCGCCATCAAACTCAACCAGGCGCGCGAAGACCTCGGCCGCGTCGGCCCGTTGCTCGCCGATCAGGTCGAGCGTCACATGCTCGGCGACACCCAGGCAACTGTGGACGTACAGCCGGTGGAACGCCCCAGAGCCGGTGTGCTGCGTGTCGAGCGCAACCTCCGGGAGGAGGTGGCTCGTCTGGCTGAGCGCCTTAGCCGGACCCGCACCGAACTCGGGCTCAGCCCGCAGGCCGTCGAGCATGTCGTGCGCGTCGGCCTGGAGCTGGCACGACAGGCGCCGCTCATGCCCGCCACCCTCGACCGTCCCCCCAACGACCGCCGTCCCGCCGGCCCGGTCTTCGAGGTGGGCCAGCTCACTGGCAGCTGGGCGCGGACGATCATCGACCTCCCCGATCACCTCGACCCCGACTGGGTCCGTCCCATCACCTTCGACCATGACGTGGCGGCAGGAGCTGCTGACGACGTCGTGCTCGCCCACCTGGGCCATCCGCTCGTCGTCCAGGCGATGCGGCTGCTCCGGGGGCGGATCTGGTCCACCGAGGATGAGGTCGACCTCTCCCGCGTGACTGCCCGGGTCGTCCCCGACGCGGACCTCACCGAGCTGGTCATCGTTGCGCATGCCCGGCTTGTCATCACCGGTCGCGGCGGGCACCGGCTGCACGAAGAGGTCATCGCTGCCGGCGGACGCGTCGCCGCCGGGCGGTTCAGCCGGGAGGGATACGGCGTCGGTGAGCTCGTGCGCGTGCTGGACGCAGCTACCGACCAGCTTCCACCCGCGTATGTTCTCGAAGCACTCGCTGCGGCTTGGCCGAACTTCGAAGAGCCGATACGCAGTGCTCTTACCAGCCGCGCCGCCGACCGTGCCGAGGGCTTGGAACGTGCACTCGCGTCCAGGTGGAAGAAGACGTCGCCACGATGCGGGCTGTCTTGGAGGAGCTGCGGAACAGCATCCTTTCCGAACTGGCCCTCGTTGAGAGGCCCGAGCAGCTGATGTTCGACTTCGACCGCGATGAACGTGCCCAGTTCACCCGCGATCTCGACGCGCTCGCGAGCGTGGGTCGAGGCCATCCCGAGCGAGATGGACCGCGAGGAGGTCGCTCTACGGTCTCGCTACGAGGACCAGATACTGCGCATCTTCCCCGCCGCGGTCGACCTTCCTCGTTCCGCGGCGTTTGTGCGAGGAGGGCCTCGACCAAGCCCTCGCCCAAGCATTTCGGAGTTCGGGAGGGTCGCGATGAGCACGCGGGTCGTGGCCCGCCACGGGACTGGCTCGGTCTTGTAGACCCCGTCGGCCCGTTCCTCACGCTTCCCGTGCTGCGCCGAGCCTGGCCGGACGGGCTCGATCGCACGCCGACGGCGCGCTGCGTCGAATTGCGCGAGCTGGTTGACGATCTCGGCCGCGACGAGGCCCCGCCGAGCGTTCGTGGAGTGGACCCTGCGTCGTCTCCTCTCCTTCGGCCCCGCCATTCGAGACGGCCAGGCCATCCCCGAAACCCTTGTGGTGACGCTCTCCGAGCACGGCGTCACCCTCCGACCGGATCTCGCGGTCATGGACCCGGAGACCAGCCAGCCGCGCCTGCTCGTGTCAATGCTGGCCCGCAGGCACCGATTTCGGCGCTCACGTTTCCGACGAGCGATGGGCGGCCAGCCCCATCGACCGCATGGCCACACACTGCCGGCTCACCGGGGTGCAGCTCGGTCTCGTGACTGACGGAGACCGCTTCTGCGTTGTCTGGGCGCCGCGCACCGGGCCGGTGGGGCGAGCGACATGGGTCGCCAACGTCTTTGCCGAGGCGGCCGAGCGCACGCTGCTCGACAGCTTCACCTCGGTCCTCGGCGCCAAGCGCATCTTTTCCGTCGCTGACGAGGACCGGCTCGAGGCGCTGCTCGCCGAGTCCGCTTCCGCGCAGGCAGATGTCACCAGCCAACTGGGTCTCCAGGTGCGGCGAGCGGTCGAGCTTCTCGTTGCGGCGTTTTCGAGGGCCAACCGCGACGCGCGCCGGAGTGCTTCTCACAGGCCTCGACCCCCACTACGTCTACGAGGCCGCCTGCACGGTCATGATGCGCCTCGTCTTCCTCCTCTCCGCCGAGGAGCGCCGCCTCCTCCCCCTGGGTGACGAGTTCTATGACCGCTCCTACGCGGTCTCGACACTGCGTCAAGCACTGCCGCGACGTGGCCGATGCCATCGGCAACGACGAGACCCTCGAACACACCCGGAGCGCTTGGCCGCGACTTCTCGCCACTTTCCGAGCGGTTCACGGCGGGCTCGCTCACGATTATCTCCGCGTCCCTGCCTATGGGGGCCGGCTCTTCGACCCTGACCGCTATCCGTTCCTCGAAGGCCGACATCCCGGCGAGTCTTGGCGAGAGGTCCCGAGCACGCCCATTCCCGTTGATGACCGCACCATGCTCGGCATCCTCACCGCCTTGCAGGTGCTCGAGATGCGCGAGGCCGGGGTCGCAGAAGCGCGTCGCCTTTCGTTTCGGAGTCTCGACGTCGAGCAGATCGGCCACGTCTACGAAGGTCTCCTCGACCACGGCGCCCGCCGAGTGGAGCAGGTCACCCTCGGACTTGTCGGCAAGTCGGGCGAGGAATCGGAGGTCACGCTCGACGAGCTGGAAGCGCAAGCAGTCCGCGGAGCGGACGCGTTTGTTGAGCACCTCGTCGAGTTGACCAAGCACAGCGAGAAGCAGGTGAGAGAAGTCCTCGACAAGCCGCTTGACGACAGCCTTCGGCGAAGACTTGCGCGCCGCGTGCGACAACGACAGCGCGCAGCTCGAGCGGGTCCAGCGCTACGGGTGGCTTTTGCGTGACGACATCCGTGGCCTGCCCCATGGTCCTGCTCCCCGGGTCGGTTTGCGTCACTGAGAGTGTCCCACCGGCGGGACACCGGCACGGAGTACACCACCAAGGAACTCGCCGACGAGGTGGTCCGGTACGCATTGGAGCCGCTGGTTCACTCGCCCGGTCCTGCGGACGGAGCGCCGCCCGACGAGTGGAAGCTCAAGTCCTCCGCGGCGATCCTCTCCCTGCGGGTCTGTGACCCAGCGGTCGGGTCCGGTGCCATCATCACCGCTGCCTGCCGATTTCTCGCCGAGCGTCTCGTCGAGGCCCTGGGCAGCCGAGGGAGTCACCCCGGCCACGCCGGGTGCTGAGCCCGCTGACGATGTCGATGACGTGCTCATCGCAGCACGCCGAGAGGTCGCCGAACGATGTCTCTACGGGGTGGACCGAGACCCCATGGCCGTCGAGATGGCGAAGCTGTCGCTTTGGCTCACCACCATGGCAAAGGAACGACCGTTCAGCTTCCTCGACCATGCTTTCGCGCTGGGGACTCCTTGCTTGGCATCACAGATCTCGCGCAGGTGGAGCACTTCCACATGGACCTGCACCAGGCGGCGAGGCCCCTCAACTTCACCGGCGACCTCGAACCACTGGTGAAGGAGGCGCTCGAGCTTCGGCACCGCATCGAGGCATCTCCTGTGTTCACTGTTCGGGATGTCGAGGAAAAGTCACGTCTGCTCGCTCAGGCGGAACGAGCGATGAGGATGGTCGAGGTGCTAGCGGACTTGGTGGTTGGTGCAGCATTGTCAACCGCTGGGAACTCCAAGGACGACCACAATGTTCGCCTTGCTGGCGTCTCGCAGGCAGTTCGCTACGCATTGGACGCGCGCGACGAGGACCGGGATGATTCGCTGGCGGCCTTGGCTGACCGGGCTAATGCCTGGCTAAACGAACGACGCCCGGAGGGAGCACCCCCTCGCCGGCCCCTTCACTGGCCGCTCGCATTCCCGGAAGTCTTTCTCGAGGGCCGCTCAGGCGGCTTCGACGCCATGGTCGGGAATCCACCGTTCCTCGGCGGTAAACGCATCTCAGGTCCGAACGGCGTCGACTACCGAGAACACCTGGTCGGGGTGATCGCTAGTGGAAGAAAAGGCAATGCCGACCTCGTGGCCTACTTCTTTCTTAGGGCAGCACAGGTGGCTAGCACGTTCGGCTTCCTGGCGACGAATACCATCGCCCAGGGAGATCCGCGAGGTCGCTCTCGATTGGCTCGTGGCCAACGGTTGGTCGATTTACCGGGCGGTGAAAAGCCGGCCGTGGCCGGGCGATGCGACTCTCGAAATCGCACAGGTTTGGCTCCGTCACGGTGGTTGGCAGGGAGGTGCCACGCTTGACGGTCAGCTGGTGAGCAGCATTACCTCTGCTCTCGATGCTGGCAGCCGTGTAGGCGGTCTAGCGCATCGGCTTGAAGCGAACGCTGGACAGTCATTTATCGGCTCGTTCTTAAATGGCATTGGTTTCGTATTGGAGGCAGACGAGGCCAACTTGCTGATCGATCGCGATCCCCGTAATCGCGATGTGTTGTTCCCTTATCTCAACGGCGAGGACCTCAACTCGCGGCCAGATGCTTCGGCAAGCAGGTGGGCGATCAACTTTTTTGACTGGCCACTTGAACCGCGGCTGAATACCCAGACTGCAGGGCGCTCGTCGAAGAGCGAGTGCGACCGATCCGAGAGAAGTTAAAGAACAAACCCAAAGAGCGCGAACGGTATTGGCTCTATGAACGACGAGCCGTCGATCTCTACGCCGTAATCGACGGGATGGAACGAGTTCTTGTGATCGCCCTGACGAGCAAGACCGTCACTCCTGCATTCGTGAACACAAAGCAGGTCTTCTCTCACACGCTCGGTGTATTCGCCTATGACGATGACGCTCACTTTGGTCTACTTGCCAGTGCCTTTCACTACTGGTGGGCCATTTCGAGGGCATCGACGATGCGCACCGATCTGCGGTACACGCCGACGGATTGCTTCGAGACATTCCCACAGCCTGAGCTGACTAACGCTGTCGCTGGAGCGGGGTGTGCGCTCGATGCCCATCGAAGGCAACTCATGCTCGACAGGTGGGAGGGATTGACGGCAACGTATAAGCGGGTGCATGACGCCAAAGAAGAGGCCGCCGACATCGTCGAGCTACGAAGGCTTCAGGTAGATCTCGACCATGAAGTAGCTGCCGCCTACGGCTGGGGAGACCTCGGACTCGACCACGACTTCTGGGAGACTCGCCAGGGAGTTCGCTTCACAGTTGGCCCGGATACGCGCGTCGAACTGTTCGACCGTCTCCTGGAGCTGAACCACGAACGCCACGCGGCCGAAGAGCCTGGCGGCGTGCGCGGAAGGGGCCGCCAAGTCGCACCTAGGGCGCGCAAGGCGTCGGCGGACCAGGAGCCGTCAGGTGCCTCGATGGCGCAGAACACACTGTTCGGCAACACGCTCTTCGCCGGAGACGACGCATGACGACTGACGCTTCGACGCATGAGCAGCCGGACCCGTCCGGCACCGTGCCCTCGCCGGTCGAGATGCGAGCCGAGTTCGAGAGGATGATCGTCGCCGACCTGATCGGCCCGGTCGGGGGAGAGGATGAGCAGCTGCTCTCGGCGAGTGCCCTCGTGCGAGACCGCTACATGCTCGGTGCTCTGGCGCCCGCCAGCACGGTCGGCATCGACCCAGAACGCAATGAGGAACCTGCCGTCGAGGGCGATGTCGCGCCCGATCTTCCAGGCGAGACGACGGAGCACGATACGCCGGCGGCCAAGTTGTCGATGTTCCCGTCTTCCATTGGTTTGTCGTGCGTAGTCGAGGAGTGCGACGAACTGGTTCTCTCGGCTGTCTGGGGGAAGTACGTGAAGGAGGTGCGCGAACCCGACGAGACCGAGCCGGTGGCTCTTCAGGACTCACCAGGCCGGGCCGCCGCTACGGGTGGCTCCTCACGGGTGTGGCAGCGCTACTCCGTGTCGGCGTCGGTGACCATTTCGTTGCGTGAGGGTGGCTTCGGGCCGCTGCCAGTGACCGCCGAGCATCCTGGCGTGGTCGTACGCGGCCGGACCTCGCGAACACGGAGAGAGCTGGCTGGTGAGTGTCTTCCTGGTCAACGAACAGAGAGAGACCGATCACAACTCGGACGAACAGTGGTTGTTCCAGGCTCGCTTCTCGCTGAGCGCACCGAGCGACGAACACCCGGAGGGAGCGCCGGTATTCGTCGGGCGCGCGACTGCCTTGTCTGGCGACGGAACGTTCTCCGACGGGCACGACCCCGAGCGTGAGGTCGCGTTGCTGGACCTCCAGTACCGAAACCACGTCGAGTTCGCGACGGGGCACGGGGCGGCCGTCCACGCAGTGCTGGCCGGTGTAGGGACGCCGCAGGTCGATCCGGCGCGTGCCGTGCGGTTGGAGACGGAGATGGTGCCGGCTTTCGAGGTGCCGAGGACCGAGGCCCCAACCACTGAGGAAGAGCCGGAGCTCGGCGTCGCTGTTCTCGACATGGCAACGCTCGCGCACACGCCACAGGCCGAGTTCCGCGCTGCGCTCGAACCACTGGTCGGCGCCTACGAAGGCTGGCTCGACCGTCAAGAGGCACGGGTTGCAGCCGGGGAGAACCGCATCGAGGGACATGAGACGGCGGCCCAAGTCGCACTCGGCACGGCACGCCAGGCTGCAAGGCGGATCCGAGCGGGCATCGACGTCCTCGAACGCGACGCTGCGGCCGCCGAGGCGTTCCAGTTCGCGAACGAGGCGATGTACCTGCAACGCATCCACACGGTCGCCACCGCCACGAGGGCGCCAGAGGACGAGGACTTCGACATTGCCGCACGCGCTGGCCGTCGCCGACGAGGCGGCGAACCGCTCCTGGTGGCCCTTCCAACTGGCGTTCGTGCTGCTCAACATCCCCGCCCTGACAGCCCCCGCGCACCCCGAACGCAGCCACGATGCCGGTTTGGTGGACCTGCTGTTCTTCCCGACTGGTGGTGGCAAGACGGAGGCCTATCTCGGACTTACCGCTTTCACGCTCGCGATTCGTCGCCTGCAGGGGACCGTCGGCGGCCACGACGGCGAGGGCGTGGCAGTGCTCATGCGTTACACGCTTCGGCTGCTCACGGCCGACCAGTTCCGACGCGCGGCCGCGCTCATGTGCGCCTGCGAGCTGCTGCGTCGAACCAAGATCGCCGATGATGCGCGTTGGGGCGACACCCGCTTCCGCATTGGCCTGTGGGTGGGGTCCTCGCTTACGCCGAACCGCGGGAAGGAGTCTCAGGCAGCCCTGGAGGACGCCCGCTCGGGAAAGCGGGTCCGAAGCTCCCAGCCGGTACAGCTCACCTCCTGCCCATGGTGCGGTCGGCGCATAGACCCCGGATCGGATGCCCGCTACGACCCCGACCGCTGGAGGACGCTCGTCTTCTGCAGCGACCCACTTGGGAGCTGCCCCTTCACCGAGGGCGCCTCGGACCGCGAAGGCCTTCCGGTCCTCACGGTGGACGAGGAGATCTACCGTCTCCTTCCAGCGCTCCTCATCTCAACAGCGGACAAGTGGGCACAGCTGCCGATGCAGGGTCCATTGCACCTCCTGTTCGGTCGTGCGGAGCGCCGTTGTGAACGTCACGGCTACCGCTCTGCGGAACTCGACGTCACCCCCGCCCGTTCGGAGAACGACTCGCACCGCAAGACCGCGCAGCTGCCGGCTGCACATACCCTGCCGTGTAATCCGCTGCGACCGCCTGACCTCATCATCCAAGACGAACTCCACCTCATCTCCGGCCCTCTGGGAACGCTCGTCGGGCTCTACGAGTCAGCCATCGACGAGCTGGCGAGCTGGGAACTCGACGGCTCTACCGTTCGGCCGAAGGTGGTCGCCTCGACCGCGACCGTCCGGCGCGCTGCGGAGCAGGTGTACGCCCTGTTCTGGCGTGGTCTGGAGGTGTTCCCGCCCCCGGTACTCGACGTGGAGGACAGCTTCTTCGCCCGGCAACGCTCGCCGGAGACCACACCAGGCCGCCGCTACCTCGGCATCTGTGCTCCGGGGCAGCGGATGGCCTCGCTTGAGACCCGCGTATTCACCACGACCCTTGCCGCCGCCCAGGTGCTTTTCGACAAGTACGGCGCTGACGCGGACCCGTGGATGACGCTCGTTGCCTACTTCAACTCGCTTCGCGAGCTCGGCGGCGCCAAGCGCCTCGTCGAGGACGACGTTCGGAGCCGCCTGCGCAACGCTGACCGCCGTGGACTTGCCAGACGTACGGGACTCGTGGTTCGGGAGTTGACCAGTCGGGTGAGCTCCGGCGAGATCAAAGGACGGCTCGACGAACTCGCGGTGCACCACGGTCCGGCATCCGAGGCATCAGGACGTCGCCCCATCGACGCTCTGCTCGCCACGAACATGATGTCGGTAGGTGTCGACGTGCCCCGGCTGGGGCTGATGGTCGTTGTCGGCCAGCCGAAGGCTACGGCCGAGTACATCCAGGCAACGAGCCGGGTTGGCCGTATCGCAGCCGGTCCCGGACTCATCCTCACCCTCTACAACTGGGCACGGCCTCGCGACCTCTCCCACTACGAGACCTTCGAGCACTACCACGCCACCTTCTACCGCCACGTCGAGGCCCTGTCGGCAACCCCGTTCTCCGCACGGGCACTCGACCGTGGTCTCACTGCGGTGCTTGTCGCCCTGCTGCGTCAGCACGGCGATCAGGTCACTGATTGGAATCCGAACGGTGGCGCGGACAAGGTCCAGACGGCCGGCCATCCTCTCGTGGCCCAGGTCATCGAGCGCCTCGTGGCCCGCGCCGCAGGAGATTTCGAGCAAGCCGGCCACAGCGGACCTCGTGCGCGACATGCTCCAGGCACGCCTTGACGACTGGGTGTGCCAGCAGCAGAAGGCAGCATCCGGCGGCGCGACGTTGGGCTACTCGCAGACAGCGACCACCACTGCGCTCCTCGAACCGCCGACATTGGGGGACTGGCCTCTGTGGGCCGTGCCGAACTCGCTGCGCGAGACCGAACCAAACGTCAACTTCATCCTCGACGCAGCCGACTGGACCGATCGCGCCGGCCCCGGCATGGAAGTTCGGTTCGGGCCGTCCCTCCGGTCCCGTCACCATCACCGTCGAGGACCGCGACGACGTGGCTGCCGAGGAGGTGGCCGAGTGAGCCCCTTGAGGGCCGCCGGCAAGAAGTCCTTTCCCGGGCGTGTGGGAGGAATGCGCCCGAGTCAGCTCATGTACAGCTTCGGAGTAGGCGCCATGGTCGATCTGCCGAACTTCTCGGTCATCGTCGCCGGCATCGACGACTGGAAGACCGAGTATGCGGGCGAGATCGCCGAGGAGCGGCTCTTGACTGCTATTCGAGCCGACAAGGGACTCGGTCTCGGACACGTCACCGCGTTGCACTCGCCACCCTGGCTGGAGGAGACGCGAAGCCCGTTCGAGCAGTGGGCGTGGACCGGCGTGCCAGTCATCCCGTTCCCCCGATGGATGCGTTGCACGGCCTGCAACCTCCTGACCACCTTGGACGCCGGTCTGCTCGAACTCTCCGAGAACCCCTTCCGACCAGACCAGACCCGCTACGTGCACAAGAACTGTTCGAGAGTTCGGGGCAATCCACCGACGTCGGTTCCAGCCAGGTTCGTCGTCGTGTGCCACAACGGCCACATCGACGAGTTCCCTTGGGTGGAGTTCACCCATCGCTCGACCGGCGGGGTCTGTCCCTCGGGTAGTTGGCGCCTCCATGCCAAGGACATCGGTGCCGGAGCCCGGTCTACTGACATGCTGGTGACCTGCGAAGCCTGCGGCGCCAAGGTGGTGATGGCCGCCGCATTCGGCGAGAATGCCGCCGGGGTGTTGCCACAGTGCCGGGGACGCCATGCCCACATCCGGCAGTTCGAGGCCGGATGTGGCGAGCAGGTCCGCCCTCTGCTGCTTGGTGCGTCTAACGTGTGGTTCGCGGCCACTCGCTCGGTGTTGTCGATCCCGGCGAGCTCCGACTCGGTGGAGCAGGCCGTGGCGGAGTGCTGGCCGAAACTCAACGCCCCGGATGCACCGGTCAACTCGCCCGAGATGCTCAGGTTCGCGGTGAACATGGTCCCAGGGTTGAGGCGTTTGGCGTCATTCGAGATCGACGAGGTCTGGGTGGCGATCGAGGGCCGCCGAGCAGGTGAATCGGGTCACGCAGAGGAGACCGATCTCCTCGGCCCAGAATGGGAGGTCTTCGTCGCGCCACGTGGAGTCCCGGAGTCTCGTGCGACTTCCGGCTCGGTGCGCCCGCGAGGCCGAACCGATACTCCTCGGTCACGGTGACCCCTGCCGAGCGCCTCCGGGAGGTCGTCGCCCTCTGCGGCTTCACCCGCATCGACGGCCCGGACTCCGGGGTGCTCTCCGACATCGCCGGAGGCTTCCCGTACGCCCCTATCTCCCGAACGAAGGTTGGATGGGTCCCCGCCGCGGAGGTGCGCGGCGAAGGCATCTTCGTGCGACTGGACGAGCAGACGATGCGCGACTGGGAGACGACGGTGGGGGGCGGCGAGCAGCTCGAATCCCTTCGAAGTGCACATCAGGAGTGGCGACGCCGGCGTGGGCTCACCGACGTGAACCTCGGCTGGCCAGGCGAGCGTTACGTGTTGCTCCATTCCCTTTCCCACGCGCTCGTCAACGAGCTTGCTCTCGAATGCGGCTACTCGGTTGCCTCCATTCGCGAGCGCATTTATGCCCGCGAGAGTGAGGACATCAAGAGCGCCATGGCCGGTGTCCTTCTGTACACGTCCGCCCCCGACTCAGAGGGGACTCTCGGGGGACTCGTCGCACTCGCCGACCCCAACGAGTTCGCTCGTATCCTCGACGCTGCACTGAACCGGGCCAGGCTCTGCTCCTCCGACCCCTTCTGCTCGGGTCACCGGCCCGACGCGACCGACCCCGTATTGCACGCCGCGGCCGTCATTCGTGCCTCTTCCTCCCTGAGACGAGCTGCGAGCGTGGCAACCGCTACCTCGACCGCAACGCACTTGTTGAGACCCTCGCTGAAGTCGGCACCGAATTCCCGTTCGTGTCATGACGGAGCTGGGGAACGCGTCCGTCCGACGCCGTACGAGACGCCGCTTTGTCGCTTCCCGCCAGCCAGGTTCGCAAGTTGGCTGAGGCTGTCGCTCGCTACGAGACCCCCGGACCCGACGCCCGTTCGGCGACGACGGCTGCTGTTCCGACGCCTTCGCTTCGTGCACACGCCCGGAACCTGCTCGATGCTTGGGAGGTGACCGCTGGCGTTACTGGGGTCGCACTCGCCATCGCGTTGCGAGCGGGGGCCGATGCTGTCGAGCGGCTACGAACCTCGCAGTCCATCGACATCGCCTGGACCGGCCCAGCGACCCCAGAGGTTCCGGTCCGCCTGACCCGCGAAGTTCTGCTCGACGTCATCGGTTCCGCCAGCCGGTCACTTATCCTGATCAGCTTCGCGGCCTACAGGGTCGCCGACATCACCGCCGCTATCGCCGCTGCTGCGGCTCGGGGAGTGGACGTCGGTCTGGTGCTTGAGACGAGCGAGGCCGAAGGGGGAACGCTGCGGGGCTTCGGGGCCGCGGTGGGCCTTCGTGGAGCTGGGTGGAGCAGTGACGTTCTACGAGTGGCCGGCCGACCAACGCGAGGCACTGCCCAATGGCGGGCATGGTTCGATGCACGCTAAGGCTGCGATTGCGGATGAGCACACGGCCCTCGTCACGAGCGGAAACCTCACCGGGCACGCCCTTACGGCGAACATGGAGCTCGGGGTGCTGGTGAGGGGTGGCCCAGTTCCGCGGCGGCTCGCACGGCACTTCCGCCAACTCATGATGGACGGCGTTCTGGTCGCCGTCACTTACGAGCCCGCCATCTTCAACCGCTAGTTCGGCCGAGGCGATTCGTCGCACGTGCAGACGAGACGTCGGACAAGGGCAAAACGAGCCCGGATCAACAGTTAGGCGACAACCAGTGCCGGGTCCGACGGAGGTCTCCGTCCCTCCGTTACGTATCGCCCCGGGCGGTGGTCCCCCGGGCTTCGAGTTGCTCCCGCTCGGGGCACTAGAGGATTCTCCAGGGGCCCAGCGGTCCCTACTGGCCGGAATCGGACGCTTCCACATTTTCCAGATTGGACGTGTCCGGGGATCGTGCGGTGCCCGAGACATGTAAAGGGCATGAACCGAATCCGCACCCGCCCAATCGACCCACAGTGCCGCTCTCGGGAGCAAGAGCTGGCTTTGGCTCTCGCTAGGGCGCTCGGAGTCCCAGGCAAGAACGCGACGCTCATTGGCGTGGACAACGAGCGGTGTCGGTTACGCCATGATCCGCCGAAGCGGTTGCTTCGGGCAAGGCGTACGCCGCAGATCTCCGACCTTGGGCGCTACTGGTCGCTGGCGCTCGACTTTGACGGGAAGGGCAAGAACACCGCTGAACAGGCTGAGGCCGACTCTCATAACGCCCGACAGCTGCTTGCCGAGGCCGGAATCAGTTCCGTTTTGTGCAAGTCAGGCCCGACAGGCTGGCACGTGCTCGTGCGCTTCGACAAACCGATCATGAAATCGGAGATGCGCAAGCTGTCGAGGCCAATGCGGGCGCGGTGGAGAACGCTCGACACCGCTCCGCTCACTAACTCGTCGAGCGCTCACATCCGTCCGCCGCTCGCTCCGCACCGAACTGGGTCGGATCGGTCCGAACCGGTCGAGGGGGCCGAGCGTGCACTCGTGATCTTGCGCGACGAGCGGTGCAACGCGGCACAGCTCAAGAATCTTCTCAAGCTGCTGGGCGGGGGCGAGTCTCGCCCCTCGGTGCTCTTGCCCGGATGTACGGCATACGGCTCGGCGGCTCTCACGCGGGAGGCGTTCTCTCTTGCCGAGACTTCGGAAGGCAGACGCCACAACACGACGTTCGCCAAGGCGTGCTCGATTGGCGAGTTGGTGGCCGGAGGCGAAGTTGACGAGGGCGAGGCAATGCGCGTGCTCGTCGATGGGGCTGTCGCGTCGGGTCTTCCCGAGCACGAGGCGAGACAAACCGTGAAGGACGGACTCGCCGCGTGGAGCGAAGTCGTCGTGTTGCGCGTGTCGCTGACAAGCTCGTCGGCAAGCTCGACGTTCAGGCATGGACCGAACGGCTGCGTGCGATCGACTGGGGCCGACGGGCGAAGACGGGGGTTCCCCTCGTCGAGCACGTAATCGCACGAATCGTCACAGAACAGAGAACGGTCGTTCCCGCCGCGACGATTCCGTCGTGTGACGCTGGGATTGCTTGTGGCATTGCAAGAGAAAGTGCGTCGGCGCGGATTAGAGACCTCGTTGAGCTGAGTTTGCTGCGACATGAACCCAAGAAGCGTGTCTGGACAACGTCAACCGTGGGCCTTCTTGCTCTCACGGCAAATCAGTACTCAGCTGTCTTGCCGGAGAAGAGCCAAACGGAAGTTGCCCCCCCATTACTGGGCACTGGGGGGGCCTGTATGCAACAAGTGCCCGAGGAACTTCCGTTTCTAAGCGTTCTCGGACGCGCCGATCGTGCTCGCTCGGTGCTTGACGGAACAACCCCAAAAGACAGTCGCCCTCTGTGTGAATCGCCGGGCTCACGCGGAAACAGTGATTTATCACCTCAAGCGCTGGGAAGACCTCGGATGCGTGCTCCGTGTTGACAACAGGAACTGGTCCCTCGCGCCTGGAAACAGCGCCACCACGATCGCCGGGGCCGTCCGCGAGCGCGACGACGTCGAACGGCGTGCCGCTGTTCGGGCGCAGCGCTACGAGCGAGACCGTCTCGCGATGGCGCAATGGCTTGGTCGAACCGATGTCGGCAAGGAGGCTGGGACGTGACGAAGAAAGAGAAGAACAGAGAACCGAAACCTCATGAGAAGCAGCCGGTCATCCCGTCCAGAGAACCGGAACCTCACGAGAAGCAGCCGGTCATCCCGTCCATGGACATCGAGGAGCTCGGAGCGCTTCTCGCTGGCGAGGAGACGTCACCCGTACCCGACGCCGCCGCTGGGCGATGACCATGCTCAGCGTTCGTGTTCCGTCATCGCTTCACCGAAGGTTGCGGATCCACCTCGTCACAAGGGAAGGCGAAGAGGAAAGTGTCCAGAGTTTCACGGCGCGAGCCGCTACCGTCTTCTCGCCGCCGAGGGCGAGTCGGGCGAAACGCCGGTGCACCAATAGGGGGAGTCGGGTTCCGCTCCACCTCTCACGCTCCTTAGCTCGATGCAGCGGCGGGGGCGTATCATCCGCGAATGTGAACGACAAACAAAACGAAGTTCAGCCGGAAAAGAAGAGGATTCGGCCGCGATGCCGCATAACGCTTCGGACATCCGAAGGTGAGACTTTCACCGCCGGCGCAGAGACCGCCGACACAGAGTTTGCGAACCACTTGGGGGCGCACAACTGGCAAGTGAGCGACGTTTGGAAGCAATTTCGCAAGTCCAAGTCGCAGCATGTCAAAGGACGATTCCGTTCAAGAGATTGAGGACGAGCGCGGCGCCACCAACGAGACATGCCCGGACACGACAACGACGGTCGTTGCGCTGATTGAAGATCCGCCAGGTCTGGTGAACAGTCGGTCGTGGGGCGCTTAGCGGCTCTCCAAGCAGGCTCCCCCACCTCAGGATCAAGGCCCGAAACGCTCTCGAAGCGGCGTGGGTGGCTCACGCCCCCTCTCGGCCAAGCAGCAGATGCGGTACTCCGAATGATGCTGTCGAGGGTC
>CAWDRQ010000024.1:0-218824 GCA_963804765.1 uncultured Acidimicrobiaceae bacterium | reverse complement strand
CCTGCGTTCGGCTACCTCGACGCGACGATCGGCGGTGCGATCCTCGACGCGGGCAACAGCATCCGCAAGAACCTGACCACGTCGCGCCAAGGCTTCCTGCCCGATTACGACCCGGCCACGTGCGTGCACTGCGGGATCTGCGACATCGTCTGTCCCGATCTCTGTTTCGCCTGGTCTCACGACGCCGACAGCGAGCCCGCGGTGCGACTGCTCGGCATTGACTACCACTATTGCAAGGGCTGTTTGAAGTGCGTTGACGCCTGCCCGACGGGCTCGCTCACCGAGATTCGCGAAGAGGACGGCTGGGCCGAGGAGCATCGAGTCCCGCTCTTCGCCTGGCTCGAGACCAAGAAGGGAGCTGCCTGATGGCCGTCGCAACGCCCACACTGGAGCCGATTACCGGGTCCCGCCAGGTTGTCGGGTTTCGGACCGGCAACGAGATGGCTGCGATCTCCGCCAAGCAGATCAACTTCCACCTGATGGGCTACTTCCCGATCACCCCTTCGACAGAGGTCGCCGAACTGGTTGACGAGATGAAGGCTGCCGGCGAGCACGACATCGTGATGGTGGCCGCCGACGGCGAACACTCAGCGGGCGGGATCTGCTTCGGGGCCGCGGCGGGCGGTGGCCGCGTCTTCAACGCGACGAGCGCGCAGGGCCTGCTGTACCAGCTCGAGGAGCTACCCGTGCAGTCGGGGTCGCGCTATCCGATGCTGCTCGACCTTGCGACCCGGACGGTGAGTGGGCCGCTTGACATCCGCGGCGATCACTCCGACGTGTACTTCGCCCTGAACACGGGCTGGCTGATCTTCATGGCTCGCGACCCGCAGGCCGTCTACGACCTAAACCTCATCGCCTTGCGTGTCGCCGAACGGGCCGACGTCCGCTTACCGGCGATCGTGGCTTTCGACGGTTTCTTCACAAGCCACCAAAAGCGGCGAGTCTTCACCTTTGCGGAGGACTTCACGGTTCAGGAGTGGCTGGGCCCTATGACCGAGCCGGTGAGGGCACTCGACCCGCGGCATCCGGTGACAATCGGTCCGTACATGAACGACCCCGATCTGATCAACAACAAGTACCAGCTCGAGCGGGCGATGGATGCCGCGCTGGCAGCGATCCCGGAGGTTGTCGCTGAATACGAGGCCTTGAGCGGCCGCCGCTACGACCCGGTCGACCTCTATCGCATGGACGATGCCGAGGTCGCCGTTCTCCTGATCAACTCGGCGGCGCAGACCGCAAAGGACGTGGTCGACCGGCTCCGCGCCCAGGGAATCCGAGCCGGCGTGCTCAGCCCCAACGTGATTCGGCCCTTCCCCGCCGAGACCATCCGTGACGCCCTGCGAGGCGTAAAGGCAGTTCTCATCGGAGAGCGCTCCAGCTCCTACGGAGCACACGGTGCCAACATTACCCACGAAGTGAAGTCCGCTCTCAAGGACGACCCGGAGAACCACACCCTCTGCCTGAGCCGCGTCTACGGTCTCGGCGGCCGTGATTTCTATGCGGAGGACGCCGAGGCATTCTTCCGCCTCACGCTGCAAGCGGCCGAGAGTGGCACCGTCGACGTGCCGTTTGACTACTACGGCGTGGAACCGGGCGATCCCGAGAAGTCGCGGCCACCGAACGGCACGCCGGCGCTCACTCGCGAGGAGATGACGAGCGGGCTGCTCAAGATCAGGCCGCGCCCAGACGGCCGGCTCGATGTGGAGGCGCCTCCCTACTGGGAGCTCGCGACCAAGCCCAAGCGAGTCGCCCCAGGCCATGGCGCCTGCCCCGGCTGTGGCATCTTTCCGGCGCTTGACCAGTTCCTGCGTGGTATCGAGGGCGACGTCGTCGTGCTGTACCAGACAGGCTGCGCGATGGTCGTCAGCACCGGTTACCCATTTACGTCACATCGGGTCACGTACCTGCACAACCTGTTCCAGAACGGCGCAGCCACGCTGAGTGGGCTCGTCGAGGTGTTCCACGAGCGGGTACGCCGCGGTGAGCTGCCCGCTGACTCGGACGTCACATTCCTGATGGTCACCGGCGACGGCGGCATGGACATCGGCATGGGTGCGGCCATCGGCGCCGCACTTCGCGTGCACGGGATGATCATTCTCGAGTACGACAACCAGGGTTACATGAACACGGGAAGCCAGCTCAGCTACTCGACGCCCCTCGGCCACATGACATCGACGAGCCATGTCGGTCCTGGCGAGCAGGGCAAGGCCTTCCACCACAAGGACACCCCGCTGATCATGGCGGCGACCAACATCCCGTACGTCTTCACGGGCGTGGAGGGCTATCCCGACGATCTCGTCGCCAAGGGCGCCAAGGCGCAGTGGTACTCACAGCACATGGGCACGGTCTACGGCAAGGTGCTGATCACCTGCCCGCTCAATTGGAAGGTCGAGGACCGCGTAGGCGTCGAAATTTCACAGGCGGCAGTGGACTCCTGCTTCTTCCCTCTCTACGAGATCGAGCGCGGCATCACTCACATCACCTACGACCCGGAGCCCATCGGGCGGCGGACGCCCGTTGCCGACTGGCTGAAGTTGATGGGGAAGACGAAGCACCTCTGCCGGGCTGGCAACGAGGCGACGCTCGCCGCGATCGAGGCCGAGGTCCAGCGTCGCTGGCTGCGCCTCAAGGCGATGAATGACAACCCTCTCCTATAACAACGGATTGGCTATGGACACGACTGCACGAATCATCGAAAAACACGATCTGACGGCGATCACCAAGCTGTTCGTCGTGCACGCTCCGCTCGTGGCGCGAAACGCCGCCCCCGGCCAGTTCGTGATTCTCCGGGTCACCGAGACTGGCGAGCGGATCCCTATCAGTCTCACGGACTTCGACCGGGACGCCGGCACGATCACGATCGTCGTCCAGGAGGTCGGTCGTACGAGCGCTCTCGTCAACGCTTTGGATCTGGGTGACGATTTCCTGGACTTCGTTGGTCCGCTCGGTGACGCAGTGCCACTTCCCGATGACGGTCACGCGGTGCTCATCGGCGGCGGGTTCGGTACGGGCGCGCTCTTCCCGTTGGCGCGGGAGCTGCGCAAGCGAGGGGTGAAGGTTTCCTCCATCATCGGCGCTCGGACACGTTCGCTCGTGATCCTCTCCGAACTGTTGTCAAAGGAGAGCGACGAGTTGCACCTGTGCACCGACGACGGCTCAGTCGGCTACCGCGGGTTCGTCACCGGCCGCTTGGAGGAGCTCCTGGACGCCGGAGCGGGGTTTACGCACTGTTTCGCCGTCGGCCCGATGCCGATGATGCGCGCCGTCGCGACCACCACGCGAGAGCGCGGCCTGCCCACGATGGTCTCGCTCGATCCGCTCATGGTCGACGGGACGGGCATGTGCGGCGGTTGTCGCGTGAGCGTCGGCGGCAAGTCGCTCTTTGCCTGCGTGGACGGCCCCTTCTTCGACGCGCACCAAGTCGACTTCGACATAGCGGACGATCGCTTGAAGATCTACAAGGAGCAGGAAAAGGTGGCTTGCGAGCTGGCGGGACTGGAGAGGTAGGCGACATGCCCATCGTGTATCCACACAAGACGGAGATGCCCTGCCGTGACCCTGAACAGCGGCGGCGGGATTGGGACGAGGTTGCTGAGGGCTACACGGTCGAGCAGGCAGTCGCCGAGGCCCGCCGCTGTCTCAACTGCCAGGACCCCGTCTGCGAGCTTGGGTGCCCCGTCAACGTGCCGATACGGGAGTTCGTACGCAGCATCGCCATAGGGGACTTTGAAGGAGCCGCCCGCGCGATCCGCCGGCGCAACCTGCTCCCAGCGATCTGCGGACGCGTGTGCCCGGTCGAGCATCAGTGTGAGGCCACCTGCGCCCTGACTGGCCGTCAGGACCCGGTGGGAATCGGCCGGTTGGAGCGCTTTGCCGCCGACTGGGTCCGTCAGCACGGCGACGACGGTGGCGAGACCGCTGCAGCGCAGGTGTGGCGGGAACAGAAGGTCGCGGTCGTCGGATCCGGCCCGGCCGGACTCACAGTGGCCAGCGACCTCGCTCAGCTCGGCTACCCGGTCTCGATCTTCGAGGCTCTGCACGCCTTTGGCGGTGTGCTCCGTTACGGGATTCCCCAGTACCGGCTACCGAAAGAGATCGTCGACGAAGATGTCGAGCACCTCAAGGCGCTCGGCGTGGAGTTCGTGCGCGACGTCATCATCGGCAAGACAGTCACCATCGACGAGCTCCTCGACGAGTTCGGCTACTCGGCCATATTCGTGGGTACAGGTGCGGGTTCGCCCATTTTCATGAACATTCCCGGGGAGAACCTGAAGGGCATCTACTCGGCCAACGAGTTTCTGACGCGTGTCAACTTGATGAAAGCGTACGCGTTCCCGCAGTACGACACGCCCGTCTATAGGCCAAGGCGAGCCGCAGTGATCGGTGCCGGTGACACCGCGATGGACGCAGTGCGGTGCTCGATCCGCCTCGGCGCTGAGGAAGGCCACATCGTGTACCGCCGCTCGGAGAACGAGAAGGGTGCACGAGCGGAGGACTTCGAGCGGGCGCGCGATGAAGGCGTGATCTTCGACTGGCTCACGCTCCCTCAGCGTTACCTTGGCGACGAGAACAACTGGGTACGGGGCCTCGAGTGCATTCGCACAGAGCTGGGTGAACCCGACGAGTCGGGTCGTCGCCGTCCGGTTCCCGTGCCGGGTTCAGAGTTCGTTATCGAGGCCGACCTCGTCGTCATAGCCCTCGGCACGAACCCGAACCCACTCGTGCCGCATTCGACCCGCGGTCTCGACGTCGACTCTCACGGATGCATCGTCGCCGACCCGGAAACGGGCGCCACGAGCCGCGAGGGCCTGTTCGCCGGTGGCGACATCGTGACCGGCGCCGCCACCGTGATCCTGGCAATGGGGGCAGGCCGCAAGGCCGCGACCGCCATCCATGAATACCTGCAAGAGCAATACACAGAGACAGTAGCGGCACGAGGCGAAGCCGCCCAGGCTCAGGACCCGACAAGCGACGACGTGGCGGCTTCTCGACTGGATATCTCATTCGCCGAACATGAGGTCGAGGAACGCCACCGAGGCTACGGGGACGGGACCGTATGGGCACGTGACTACGCAACCGCCAATGAGCTGCGCGGCTTCGTGGAGAGCTTCCGACGCCGAATTGATAGCGGCTCGGAGATAGTCACGAACGGGATAGAGCACATGAGCGTTGAAGGCTCCTCCGACTTCGAAGGTCCGTACTGGGAAGGATTCCTCGAAGGAGCCGAAGAGGTGTTCATAGAGGGGACCGGCAATTGAACGCCTGAAGCTTCCTGTTTGTCAGCCTTCTGCTCAATACCACGAACTTTCCTTCCGGTGGGGTGCCCCCGACCTAGCACCTCGTGACTCCTTCAGCGCCACTCGGCACGTTGGACGCGTCGCGCCTCCCGCGTCCGGGGGCAGACTTCGGGCATACAAGCTACGACGACACCCCCGAACTGCACCACTCTGAACGTGCCGCATACTCGCCAGAAGGCCTATTGGACCCACCGCCACCAGCCGTCCCCGCCCACGACGACTGGGCGGCACGGCTCTACGGATCAGAACGCTGGGGATTCGAGTTCCTCCGAGCGCGCTGAATCGAACACCCAGAGCATTGTGGGACCGCCGGCACTCCGGTCGGTTGCTGCCTAGTCCCAATACCGTGCCTAGTCCAGCCCTAACACCGCAGCCAGTGCCTCGTCGATGCCCCACATCTCCTCGTGGGTCAGATGACCGACACGTTCGCCCAGACGTCGAGCGTCCACGGCGCCGATCTGCTCAACGAGAACCCGGGTGGTATTACCGACGATCTCGGCCTCGGGTCGAAACGACGCTGTGTGCGCGCTTCGGGAGGTCGGCGCCACGATCACCACTGACCTAGGCAGGAACTCGTCAGCCTGAACGACCACCGCGTACCGGTCGCCGTGTTGCTCGTGCCCCACGCCTTTGGGCAACCGGAATCGGTAGACGTCACCTCGGAGCACGAAGCGCCTCCATCAGCTCGGCGATGGCCAACATCTCTTCGCGGTCGGCGGCGTCGACTTCCAAAGAGGCCACCTCGGCCGCGAGTTCCTTGCTTCTGCGTAGGTGCCTGACCTCGCCGAGTAGGGCAGCGCGGATCGCTTCGGACTGACTCATGCCTGTCGCTTCGAGGGTTCGTAGGGCCTTGTCCGCCTCATCATCCAGACGGACAGAGATCGCTCGTGCCATGTCTCGATTGTATCACAGAATGTGGTACTCATCGCCGGTCAACGGACCCGGCGACCGTCAACCACGCCAACTGCACAAGTGTTTCAGCCTTCGGCTCGAGCAATCAACGCCCAGACGCGATGTGGAACAAACAGTGGGTTGCAGATGACAACCGGGGTCTTGTCAGGGCTCGCGGGAACGGCGCTCCATCCATCGCTCCGGCCTTGCCAGCGGCACGAAGCCGCGCCGCGCGTACAGACACTGCGACCGGGTGCTGCTGACAGGACGAGAGAGAAGAGTCGCGGTGGTCATCAGTGGTTTCCTGTGGCGACTGCAACGGGTCGGCCGCGAGGGTGGCCAGTTGGTCGTGGCCCCCACCGCTTCGCGGACGATCCTCACGACCGCGGCAGGATACTCGCGGCGTGCCGTCTCCGCCGCCGTTGCAGCCAGCAACGGCCATGCCTCGAAATAGCCGCCGTGGGGATCTCCGTCTATCGGAAGGCAATGGTCTCAGGCCCATATGCCGTCGGCACCCAATCTCGTCGATCTGTCTCCCGGCGGCCCCTAGCTCACGACATCGCAGTGCTGGGGCTGGATGAACACTCCGACTTAGGCATGGCTTTCATCCAGTACCTCCAACGGTGGAATCGGGCTCACTTGATGCATGGCGATTGGGTAGGGTCACGTCGGTAGCACCTAAGCACACGAGAGGCGCCCCGACCCAAGCTCCAGGCTCGATGGGCATTCGCGAAAGGAGACTCTTGACCGACACAGAGGGCGACGTGCCACCGAAGAAGTCCGTTGGGTTTGTGGGACTCGGGACCATGGGCGCGGCAATGGCGGCCAATCTCGCACGGGCCGGGTTCAGCCTCACCGTCTGGAACCGTACGCCGGGCCGGGCGGAAGCGCTCAAGGCGCTCGGCGCGCGCGAGGCAGACAGGCCAGCCGACGTGGCCCGGGCAAGTGAAATGGTCGTGACTTGTGTGACCGATTCGCCACAGGTGAACGAAGTCCTCTTTGGACCCGGCGCGTTGGCCGAGGGATTCGCACCAGGCTCCCTCCTGATCGATTGTTCGACAATCAGCCCGGCCAGTGCACGAGACTTCGGGGCGCGCCTCGAAGAGCGTGGGGTCGCCATGGTCGATGCCCCCGTCTCTGGCGGCTCCGAAGGCGCTGTGGCGGGGACTCTGACAATCATGGTGGGCGGGGAGTCCGCAGATGTTGAGCGAGCGGATCAGGTGCTGCGGGCAATGGGACGAACGATCACGCATTTCGGTCCACTCGGCGCTGGGCAAATCGCGAAGGCTGTCAACCAGGTGATCTTGTGCGGCACGTATTTGGGCGTGGCTGAAGGCATCGTCCTCGCCCTGAAAGCAGGCCTGGACGCGGAACAAGTTGTCAGCGCGCTCTCGGGGGGAGCCGCCAGCTCTTGGATCCTGATGAATCGAAGCAGTCGTATGATCGAGGACGACTATCCGCTCGGGTTCAAGATCGCTTTGCACCGAAAGGACATGACCATCGCTCTCGAGCTGGCTCGCAGCAGCGGCGCGGTGCTTCCCGTGGCCTCGCTGGCAGCGACCCTGGAGGATGGCCTCATCGCTCAAGGTCACGGAGAGGACGACAACTCGGCCCTCGCGTGGGCGGTCCGGCGACTTTCGGGTTTGTGACACTGTTAACACGGCGAGCGACACGGACCCAAGCAGAAGTCGGGTGAAAGCCACTTCCACTGCCGGCACGATCCGGGAGGGAAAGCATGATGAGCAGGAAGCGATCAGCCCCGGAGGACCGCCGGTGCCGCGTGAGACGTTTGCCAGCGCTGGTTTCGCGAAGGCGACTCTACCGTGCCGCCAAGACTCACGACGAACCCTTCCCAGAGGCCCGTTTACAGCAAGACAAGACTCCGGTCGTGCTCAACGCGGAGCCTGCAGATTCAGGCGCACCCGCCTTCAGCGCCGCCTCCCCCCGCCCACTTCCCGAGGGTGAGGACTGACTTTCTGCGCCCTTCACGGCGTAGCCAGACGCTTATTAGTCGAATAGCGGTGGCGCTCCATTCGCCGGCCAATCGCAATTGAACACATCGGCTGGTCGGCGCTGCCCCACGGTATCTCTTCCGTCTGTCCGGCTAACGTGAGGTCGCTCACTTCCCACAAATCACCATCAAGCATCACGGTTCAATTCGGCGCTTTGGATTTCAGCGGGGAGTGCCAAGTGACGAGAAGAGTTCCCTGTCGCGATCAAACGACGCGACCGAGCTCTTGGTGCCCTTCGACCGCGGCGTTCAATCGGTTGCAGCTCCTTCGTTCGCAGGCGGCTCCAGGCAGTCGTACTGGGGCGCCCAGATGCAGGCGTCAACGGCCGCCTCCAGCTCGGCATCTGTGGCCATCGGGGCCACGCCCCCGTCCCGACCCTCGCGGGCGACCGCGATGGCGATCGCTCTCGATATCGAGCGCAGGTCCGTGAGACGCGGATAGATCGCCCCTTGTTCGAGCCGCCCGGTCGGCACCATGTCCGCGAGAGTCGTGGCCGCCACGAGGAACATCTGGTCGGTGACCTCCCAGGCTCGCCCAGCCACCGCTCCGAGCCCCACGCCCGGGAAGATGAAGACGTTGTTCGCCTGCCCCACGACATGAGTGCGCCCGCCGATCTCCACCGGGTCGAACGGGCTCCCGGTAGCCACGATCGCTTTGCCGTCGCTCCATGCGAGCACGTCGGCGGGCGTGGCCTCGGAGTTCGCGGTCGGGTTGGAGAGCGGGAGCACGATGGGCTCTGGCGTCCGCGCCGCCATCTCGCGGATCGCTGCCTCGGTGAAGACACCGGGCTTGCCGCTCGTGCCTATCAAGATCGTGGGCGCGACGTGGCGGACGACGGTCTCGAGGTCGTAGCGGTCGCTCGGCTCGAAGCCGGAGCTGGTCAGCTCGTCACTGGTCAGTGCGAAGGGACGCTTGTCGTCCTGCACTCCGTCGCGCCCTTCGAAGAGGAGACCCTGCGAGTCGAGCATCGTCACCGCGCGACGGGTCTCCTGCTCGGTCGCGCCCTCCGAGCGGATGATGGCCTGGACGAGCCGGGCGATGCCGATGCCGGCGGCCCCTGACCCGAGGAGCACCAGACGCTGTGTCGAGAGCTTCGCGCCTTTGTGCTTGAGTGCGGCGAGGATGCCGGCGCAGACGACCGCGGCCGTTCCCTGGATGTCGTCGTTGAAACAGGGGAGACGATGGCGATAGCGGTCGAGCAGCGAAATGGCGTTGTGCTGCTTGAAGTCCTCCCACTGCAACAAGGCATCGGGGTACACCTTCTTGACCGCGCCGACGAACGCCTCGACGAAAGCGACGTAGGCGTCGCCTCTCAGGCGGCGGCGCGGGTAGCCCTGGTAGAGGGGGTCGTGCAGCAGCTCCTCGTTGTCGGTCCCGCAGTCGAGCGAGATCGGCAGCGTGAGCTGCGGGTGCAGGCCCGCTCCCGCCACGTAGAGTGCCAGCTTGCCGATCGGGATGCCCATGCCGCCCGCTCCCTGGTCGCCCAGGCCGAGGATGCGCTCGTTGTCGGTGACGACGATGAGACGGACTCCGCTTTGACCTGAGTTGCGGAGCATCTCTTCGATGTGGTCGATGTCGTCGGGGGTGATCCACACCCCCCGCGTCCGTCGCACGACGTGGCTGTACTCCCGGCAGGCACGCCCAACCGTCGGGGTGTAGATGACCGGGGCGAGCTCTTCGAGGTGATCGACCAGCAGCCGGTAGAAGAGCGTCTCGTTGCGGTTCTGCAGCGCGGCGAGACCGATGTACTGCTCGAGCTCGTCACCTTTTCGGCGGAGATGCTCCAGCTCGAGGGCGACCTGCTCCTCGATTGTCATGGTTCGCCACGGCAACAGGCCGCGAAGTCCGAACGCCGCTCGCTCGTCTTGGGTGAAAGCAGTGTCCTTGTTGACCGCCGCGCAGTCGAGCAACTCAGGACCCCGCGCCGACACAGCCTCAACCGGGAGGTCACCTCGACCAGACCGACCCGCGCTCAACACCATGTGCTCCCTTCGCTCTCCCGGGTTCAGATAACTCGCTCTTTCCTTGAGCTGTAAGGGCCGAACGTCACATTCGCGTGAGTTGTCCGACCTGGCCCAGGCGAAACCCTTCCTGGTCGACGTGCTCGGCTGCGAGTACCTGTGCTCGCTCGGGCCCTTCGAGCGCGACGGCGACTGGATGATCCGGTACCTAACGTGGACCCGGCGGCTCGTAACCACCTCTTCAGGTGCGGAGGAAAAGCCGTCTTCGAGGTATTCCATTACTCGGCGCCGGACCAGCGCAAAGTCCAACCGCGCAACAGCGACGTCGATGGTCACCATGTGTCGCTGTACGTGGAGGATCTCGACGCAGCCGTAGCGTATTTGAGCCAGCAGGGAGTCACCGCCCTCGGCGAGCCGACGGCGAGCAGCGGAGCAAACGAGGGCCAGCGATGGGTGTACTTCCTCGCCCCTTGGGGAATGCAGTTCGAGCTCGTGCCGTATCCGGACGGCAATGCGTTCGACCGCTCGGGCGCTACGAAGGACTAGAACTCACATGGCAAGTAGTTCGGCGAACCTCGACAAGGTGGGCAGGCCAGCCGCCAGCGAACGGGTGGCGGCGTATTTACGCGAGGCCATTCTCGGAGGCCACATCAAGCCGGGCGAGCGCCTGCGACAAGAGAAGATCGCGGAACGATTGGGTGCCAGCCGCCTACCTGTGCGAGAGGCACTGCGGATGCTGGAAGCGGAGGGACTCACCGAGCTCGAGACCAACAAGAGCGCGCGCGCCTTTGCTCGGAAGTCGTGAGGTGGACCTGCTCTACCGGATGCGGGAGCAACTCGAACCGCTGGCGCTGACAGAGAGCATGTCCCGCCCGGATGAGGCCGAGTTGCACCGCCTCGGGCAGCTCCAGTCCCGAATCGAGAACTGGCCGGGCGTGGCCGAGTTCCTCGTACTCGACCGGGAGTTCCATTTCCTTGGCTACTCGCGTTGCGATATGGAGCCCTTGTTCGCCACCGTCACCAGGCTTTGGAACTCCACGCAGCACTACGGACAGGCTTACATGATGCTCACCGGTGCCGGGAGTCACTGGATTGTCAACGCCGAGCACGACCTCCTGCTCGACGCACTTCACCGAGCTGATACAACCGACGCCGGTGCCTACCTCCGAAGCCACGTCAGGCGGACCCGGGTCGAGCTGCTACGCCACCCCGAGATTCTCAGTTCGATGGGTCCTGAGGGAAAGGTGTAGGCGTGTTCGTGATGTCACGTCTGTCCAAGCCGAATGGAAAGCTGGCCGCACTGGAGAGTGGCATCGAAGCCTCTCCGGAGCGGATCCCCCACTGGGGCGTGACCGGGTGGAGGTTCGCTCCGCTTGTGCTTGCCCTGAAGAGCGCGAGCCCAAGGCCGCACGAAGGACGCACGTGCAAAGTGGCCATGGGACCCACACGGGTGTTACAACTGCGCCATGCCTATAGCGACGATTAACCCAACGACCGGCGCGACTCTCAAGACCTTCGAGCCCTACGACGAGGCGGAGGTCGAGCGGAGACTTGCCCTTGCAAGTTCTGCCTTCCGCTCCTACAGCCGGACCAGCTTCGACGAGCGCGCTCGACTCTTGCGCGCCATGGCCGACGTGTTCGAGCAGGAAGCGGACTCTTTCGCCAAGACGTTGACTTTGGAGATGGGAAAGCCCATCGTCCAGGCGTGTGCCGAGGTGGCCAAGTGCGTGGGCGTGCTGCGCTACTACGCCGAGCACGCCGCGGCCATGCTCGTCGACGAGCCCGTCACCACCACGGCTGCAAAGCACGGCTCGTACCTCAAGTACCAGCCGATCGGTCCTGTGCTTGCCGTGATGCCTTGGAACTTCCCGCTCTGGCAGGTCATCAGGTTCGCGACACCGACGTTCATGGTCGGCAATGTCGCTCTCTTGAAGCACGCCTCCAACGTGCCCCAGTCGGCGCTCAACATCGAGGACGCGGCCCGTCGCGCGGGCTTCCCGGAAGGCGTCTTCCAGACCCTTCTCGTCGGCGGAGACCGCGTGCAGGCGATCTTGGAGGACGACCGCGTGGCGGCAGCCACCTTGACAGGGAGCGAAGGCGCCGGGCGCTCGGTAGCCGCCATCGCGGGCAACGTCATCAAGAAGACGGTGCTCGAGCTCGGTGGCGCCGATCCGTTCATCGTGATGCCGTCGGCCGACCTGGAGCGAGCGGTCGAGATCGGCGTGTGGGCGCGAATCCAGAACAACGGCCAGAGCTGCATCGCTGCAAAGCGTTTCATCATCCACGAGGCGATCGCCGACGAGTACCTCGAGCGCTACGCAGAGGCGATGTCCACGCTCGTCGTCGGCGACCCCCTCGACGAGGCGACCCAGGTCGGGCCACTTGCCACTGCGCAGGGCCGCGACGAGGTGAACGAGCAGGTTCAAGACGCGTTGTCCAAGGGCGCCAAGGCCATTTGCGGCGGTGGGACGGTGGACGGTCCGGGATGGTTCGTCCAGCCCACGGCTCTGACGGGGCTCACTCCGGACATGCGCGTCTACCGCGAGGAGATCTTCGGGCCGGTGACGTCGTTCTTCAGGGTCGACGGCCTCGACGAGGCGATCGCTCTCGCCAACGACTCCGAGTTCGGCCTCAGCTCCAGCATCTGGACCGAGGACCCGGCCGAGCAGCGGCGCTTCGCCAGCGAACTCGAGGCGGGCATGGTCTTCATCAACGCCATGACGGTCTCTTGCTTCGACCTCCCCTTCGGCGGTGTCAAGCGCTCGGGCTACGGACGAGAGCTCTCGGTTGCCGGCATCCGCGAGTTCACCAACATCAAGAGCGTCTGGGTCGACTGATTAGGTCCGGCGGCTTCACCCGAGCCGGACTGGTCCGAAGCTGGCTCCGTCCGTCCAGATGAGGCGTTCTCCGGAGCTCACCGAGAGCTGTCACCGACGTAACTGATGAAGGCTTTGATCTTCGTGGGTGACGTCAACACTATGACCGTGTCGGCTCGGCTGAATCGCAGATCGAATGTTCCGCCGTAGTTGCCGTCGATGATCCAGCTCTCCCCAGCGGTAAGGATGGGGCGCGCCACTCCTCGCCCGGGGTCTCGACCCAACCGGGCTTCCAGTATTAGTGGTCGAGGTGGGTCACCAGGGAGGCCGCTCTGCTGACCGAGCTCCTTCGGAAAAGTGGATCTGCCAGCCCCACCCGACCCAACGACCGCAACGCGCTGCAGGATCTACAGCGTGCCACGGGACTCGATGCGACGATCAGCCACAACACTGTGGGCATCTCTTGGCGGCTGACCTGAATGGAGGCATAGTGAGGGATGCCACAACAGGCACCGCCGGCCGAGATCGTTGCGCGCTTGGTATCGCTGCGTGGTCTCCGACCTGGCGACGGACGACTCCTTGCACAGGCGGCCAACGAGAGTCTCGATCATCTCCGGCCCTGGATGTCGTTCGCCGCCGGGCCGATCGAGGAGGCGGCGATGGAACAGTGGGTGCTGCTCCACTCATCCCGGTTCGACGCGGGAGTCGGCTTCCAGTACGCCATCATCGACGGTTCCGGCACGATGGTGGGCAGCATCGGCATGGATGTCGACGAGAATCGCTCGGGCGTGGTCCGGCTCGGCTACTGGCTTCACATCGATCATCAAGGACACGGGTATGCGACCGATGCCGTCCGTGCACTCAAGGACCTGGCTGTCGGCCCTCTCGGTGTGACCAAGGTAGAACTCGGGTGCGACCTGGCAAATGTCCGAAGTGTCGCTGTGGCAGAGAGGCTCGGATTCGTCCTAGAGAGGGTCGACCACCGTGCTCGGACTAACCCGGGAGTGACGGATGAGCGCCTCATCTTCTCTGTACGACTATCCGTCCAGGACTTGTCGTAGCCGCACATCGCCGTCGTTCAGTCGTTCCGTCGCGGCAAAGCGGCCGGGTCGGGGCGGAGTTCGGCGCGCCGATTTGTCGCGCGCCTGTCCCGGACCGGTGCGTATCGACAGGCCACATTTCGCGGACGTGTGAAACGAGGAAGAAGTCATCCTCACGTCCATGAGCGCCTGGAACGCCACCTCTGCAATGTCGACAGATGTCTGAGGCGACACTTCACATCCGATCAAGGTCACAGCATCCTTGGCAGCTCCTCCATGCTTGGCAGCTCCTCAATGCCGCTCGTGGTCGAAGGGTGCTAGGTGAGTCGTCGCGCTCGAACGGGTCTCTCGGCTTGAGGGTGAGTTCGTTGGACTCTGGCCCGAATCACGGGCCGGTCCACTCGACGCGATGAGTGCAGATCAGCCGCTCGAGCGAACCTTGGCGTCCAGGTACTGCTTGATCGCGGCGAACTGGGTGGCGCCGTCAAGGCCGGCCTCGGCGAGTACGACCTCGGCCTTGCCGCTGCCGAGATAGTGGGCCTGGCGGTAGGGATGGAGAGTCGCCTCACGGCCGGCGTCGGATCGTACCCAGCGATACAGGGTCGGTAGCGTGAATCCGGTGATGCCAATGGCCTCGAGCGAATGTGCTTCGGGGAAAAGGGCATGGCGACGCTCGAGCGGCAGCGCGTCGAACAGCTCGGCACTGGCCACATAATAAACCCGGGGGTCGATTCCGACGGTCTCGAGCAGAGGCAGCGTCTCGGTCACGAAGGCGTAGGTCACCGCACTCTCTTGCAGCACGATCGTCACGTCGCCCGTCCCACGGGGCCGGCGCAGAAGGTAAACGCCGGTTATCGCTTCCTCGGGCCGGGCGAGACCGAGAGCGCACCGGTCGAGAACTTTCACCTCGGGCCGGGTGACGAACGGAGCGATGAGTGCCGGCCGTCGCGGAAGAGCGGTCGCCAAGAGAGACCAGATCTCCTGTGGTTCCCAGGGCGTGAGGGTGACAGCCGCGCCGGTCGGGAAGTTCTCCTGCAGGAGTTGCAACGCCTGCGGATCTGCATGAGTCGGGCCGTCCTCGCCAGTCGCAAGACCGGCATGACCGCAGATCAGTATCAGCGACCGGTAGGGCTCGCCGCTTGACGCCAGCCGCGCTTCGGCGCCGATGGCGTGCAATCGGGCGGCGATATGGCCGAGTGGTGCCATGAAGGCCCCGTAGGACGAACCCACGCCGATGGCGTGGCCATATGCCGAGATGCCGGAAAGAACACCGGCTATGGCATCCTCGCAGATGCCGCCGATCGACAGCAGCCGTGCCTCAGGGTTCGTTACGGCGTTCCAGTACCCGGGGGCGAAAGCTGCCGCGATCGTGGCCACACTGGTCGAGCCGAGCAGGTCGGCCGACGCAGCGAGCAAGGAGCCTCCGGACGCCTGGTTGAAGAGCTGCAACGCGCGGCCGAGGGCCTCGCGCAGCGTCGTCGTCGCGCGGGGCTCGAGGCGTAGCTGTTCGGGAATGTCGCTCGCAGCGCGGGCAGCGAGGTCGTAGACGGCTTCCACACGCGGCGCCGCCTGACGCACAACTCGGCCGTGCTGCTCGAGCCGATCGCGGGCAGCGGTGAGCCTTCCGGCAAGGATCTGCACAGCGGGCAGGTCCTTTTCGAGGCGCTGGCGCACGACCTGCAGCGCCTCCCAGAAGCATTCCTCGCGAACTTCGTCGCCGCCGGGCCCGGCGCAGCGCGGGTTGGCGAGGTCGCAGATGGGCAGGGTCGCCTCGGACTCGTCGATCAGCTCGGTCAGGCTTTGGTGGAAGCCCGCAGAGCAGAGCTTGTGTCCGGCACCATGTGAGGCCCGGCCTTCGACGCCGTACTTCCAGCCTTTGCGCGTGCGGTAGACGACCGCAGTGGGCTGGCCGTTGTCGATGGCCAGCGCGTGGCGCTGGGCGGTCACGACCTGCTGGAAGTCGTGGCCGTCTGAGACCTGCACGACATTCCAGTCGTGTAGGTAGAAGAGCTCACCCGGTTCCCACTGGACGTAGTCGCCAGGCACGTCGCCCTCGCGGCAGACGTGGTCGCTGTCAATCGAGGCCTGGTTGTAGTCGAGGTGCACCACGACGTTGGCAAGCGACGCCGTGCCGGCAGCAGCCAGAGCCTCGCTCGCTCGCCCCGGCGTGAGCCCGCCCTCGCCTTCTGAGACGTGGATGCGCGGGCAGTTCTCGCCGAAGCGGTCGCGCGCCGCGATGGCCAGGCCGATCGAGCCTGCGAGACCGACACCCGAAGCCCCGGTGGCCAGGCGCACGAAGGGCGTCGCCGGAGTGGGGTGACCGTCCAGGGCACGGGCATGCAATGCGGCGAACAGCGGCGTCGCGTTGATCGGGTTGCGGCGAAAGCCGAGCAGATCCTCGAGGCGCAGCCGATCCCGGTCGTTGCCGGGCAAGAGCTCAGGCGCGGCCAGACGCGCGATCTCGTCGCGAAGCGCCCACATCGCGTACAGGCCCATCACCTTGTGACCGGCCGCATACGAGAGTATGTCGGCGTCTTGGCGCCCGGGGGCGGCGAGGTCGTAGTCGAGGCCGTCGAGCATTATGCCGGCGACAAAGCGACCCGACGAGATCGAGCCTCCGGGATGCCCCGACGTGGGCACATAGTTGTAGAGCAACGCGCACAGCGAGCGGTACAGCATGTCGAAGGTCTCGAAAGCGACGAGTTCGGCTTTGGAAAGCGGGCCCTCGCCATTTGTCGTCGTCTCGCCTGCCGACACGCAGACCGCACGCCTAGACATCACTTTGACCTCCTGTGAGATACACCTTTAGGCGCTCGAGTCCCTCTACGATCTGTGGCGTGTCGATGCCCGAGTAGGCAAGGCGCACGTACTGCTCGGTCTCGCCAGGCTGAGGGCGGCCGAAATGCACGCGTGAGCACACCGACACACCGGTCTCGTGGAGTAGGGCCCGTCGAAAGTCTTCGACGTCTGCGAGTCCCTTGTTCGCCATGGCACCGGTGACGTTGGGGAACAGGTAGAAGGTCGCGTTCGGCGTGTAGCAGCGGACACCGGGCATCTCGTTCAAGATCCGGACGGCGGCGTCTCGTCGCTCTTGCAGGATCGAGATGATCTGGCGAGGACCACTCTGGTCGCCCGTGAGGCCCTCGACGGCGCCGTACTGGATGAAATGGTTGGGACAGGACTCGTCGTTGACATTGAGTTTGGCGATCACCTCGATGATCCCTCTCGGGCCGATGGCAGCGCCTAATCGCCAGCCGGTCATGGCGAACTTCTTGGAGAACGTGTAGAGGATGACACTGCGCTCGGCCATCCCCGGCAGCGACGCCAGCGAGGCACTGGCACCCGAGTAGCGGATGTCGAAGTAGGCCTCGTCGCAGAGCACCGTGAGGTCGTGTCGCAGCACGAGCTCGGCGAGGTGCCCCAGTTCCGCCGCCGAGCACTCGGCGCCCATGGGATTCTGAAGGTCGTTCAAGATGAGCAGACGCGTGCGCGGCGTGATGGCAGCCTCGAGGGCGTCTAAGTCGATTAGGAAGCCGTGCTCGCCCTCGAGGTAGCCGTAGGGCACCGCGACGCCGCCGTGGAACTCGATCTGCGACTCGTAGATGGGGTAGCCCGGGCTCGGGTAGAGCACCTCGTCGCCGGGGTTCATGAGAGCCAGGATGAACTTGCCGATGACGGGCTTGCCCCCCGGCTGGATCGCGACGTTCTCCGCGCTGTAGCTGAGGCCATGAGAAGCGCTCAAGTCAGCGGCCACAGCCGCCCTCAGCTGGGGGATGCCGGCGCTCGGGCAGTAGCCGGTCTTGCCGTCTCTGATCGCCTTGAACGACGCCTCCACGACGTTGCCCGGCGTCGGGATGTTCATGTCGCCCAGGTGGAACGGATAGACGCGGTGACCCTCGGCGGCAAAGGCAGCAGCTTCGGCCGACACCGCGAAAGCAGTCTCGGTTCCTAGACGGGCCATGCGTCCGGCGATCCTGGGTCCGACGAATCTTGCCTCATCGCTGTACTTCTCAGCGGTCGAGGCTGGCTCTTGGGTCTCATCGGACGATATTTGACCGAACTCCATCTTGCCCTCCATCTATCGAATGACGCCGCAGTCTGTCGCGTTTGGACCGGTCGCGCCCCGGCGCATCGTGCGGACCGCGACCCATGAAAGCTGACCGACAACACGAAAGCTCCGGTCGACAACATGAACATCTCGAACCTGAAGTTACTTGGTGGCTGAGCCTGGCTCGCAAAGCTGGCTGGGGAATCAACCGTTGACCTGGCGCGGCAGTCCTCTGCCCTCCGGCATGGCGTCGCCATGGACCCGGTGGACCAGACGCAGGCCCCGTCTCGGTCACCGGGATCGCTCCATCGACGCTGGACCTGATAGATGCCGTCGCTCGGAGCGGCTCACGCCCCGGAGGTGTAGGCGCGCCGCGCTTCTGTCCGCCGATCTGGAGGCTGCAAAGGTGGTGGAGTTCGATCCTCCGCCTCATCACAGCCGTTTCGAAGATAGAGCTGCAACCGATCGGAACTGCGCGGGGCCTCCGGCCGCGGCACCGGACTATGGTCCGGCCGCTTACTCGAGACCCAGGTGTCGTTCGATTGCCGCGAGGCGCTGTCGCAGTTCCTCAACTTCGGCTTCGAGGGATCGTGCATGCTCCAGCTGCCGGCGAACGTGTGACGACCGAAGCGCCCGATCGAGAACCACGTCGAGCGGCACCAGCCGTTGCGGACCGTGGATCCCCGCCACCATTCGCGACGGCAGCTGCCCGCCGCGATACCACGAGCGCAAGGTCGAGCGGGAGACTCCGGCCGCACCTGATGCTTCCTCCAGTGTCACCCAGCCTTCATCTTGCGGCTGTGCGGCGAGCTGAGCGAGTAGGTCGTCCCAGTCGACCACGGCGCTTTCGACGTCGGCCACCTTCTCGTGTTCGCCCAGGAGAGAGCTTCGCCGAGTGGGGTTCTCAGAAGTCACGGTCGATTACCATATCAGATATCACTGTCTTGACATGGGCCGTAGTATCCATCTTATGTTCGAACGATTTACTCCACGAGCCCGCCGTGTCCTCGTCGTTGCACAGGACGAGGCAAGAAACCTCAACCACAGCTTCATCGGGCCCGAGCACCTCCTGCTCGGTCTTGTACAGGGCGACGGCATTGGCGCCAGAGCTCTCGGTCAACTCGGGGTAAGCCTGGAACAGCTGCGGGCCAACGTGACGGGAACAGTCGCGTGTGCCAAGACGGAACACCGCGGCTCCAAGGTGCCGTTTAGCCCTCAGGCGAAGAAGGCCCTCGAGGCTTCGCTGCGTGAGGCGCTCCGACTCGGCCACAACTACATCGGGACCGAGCACCTCGTGCTGGGGACACTTCGAGTGGTCGAGGACAATGGCGAAGCGGTGCGGCTCCTCGGGGTGGACGCGGAGGAAGTGCGAACTCAAGTGCTCGAACTCATGCCGAACGGTCCGGGACCGGCCTCCCCCCAGTCGCCGGCAGTGGTAGACGCGATGCGGTTGGCACGCAAGTTTGCGGGCTCGGGACCGATGACCACCGGACAACTGCTTCTCGCCATGCTCACGGACAATGCGTGCCAAGCGAACAGGGCACTCGAGATGCTCGGCGTGACAACGGAATCAGTGGAATCCCAGCTGACCAACATCGCCGTTAGCGAGACGAGCGACGCTCCGTCGCGCCCTCAGGTCATCGAGATCAAGCTTGGCGAGTCGACCACCAGGATCGGCGACCCTGATCTCGCTGCTGCCCTCAGCGAGCTGTCCCCTGAGCAGCTCCGCGCCGCGCTGCGAGATGTCATCGGAAACAACCCCGAGCAACCAGGTCCGATTCGGAGAGCCAGTCGATGAGTGTCGCACTCAGTTGCACGCCTTTGCGCACGACCCGCCGGACGGCCGTTTGGATCGGCCAAGGTGCGACGGCGCGGTAAGATCCGACACGAGCTGCAACCTGCGGCTACAGTCGAAGATCTTCCAGACCGAGCCGCCGCGTGCCGGATCGAGCATTGGCTTGGCGGCTCTGCCGCATGTGCGCGCGAGTGACCGGTGCAAGCAGCGCTCGGGTCAAGGCCACTAGGTCTGCGGGGGCGAGCTCGATCTCAAGACCACGCCGGCCACCACTTACGAACACCGTCGGCCACTCCGAAGCGCTCCCGTCGACAACAGTCGAAAGGCGGCGCTTCTGGCCGAGCGGGCTTATGCCCCCAACCACGTAGCCGGTCGCGCGCTCGGCCTCCGCCGGTTCGGCCATCGTCACCCGCTTCACTCCTAAGGCGTAGGCCAAAGCCTTCAGGTCGAGCTCGGTGGTGACGGGTATCACCGCGACGGCCAGGTGGCTGGCGACTGCGATGACGAGGGTCTTGAACACGCGGTCCGGTTCTGTTCCGACGGCCTCTGCCGCCTCCCGGCCGTGGGATGCCGCCGGGTCGTGGGTGTACTCGTGTAATCGGTGCGCGGTACCGGTACGGACAAGGACATCGACAGCGGGAGTGGCGACCATCACCACATCCTGACGGTTCAACAGGGGCTTTGAGTTCCTCGGAGCACGGGCAGGCCGCGTTCTCTGCCTCAGGCAGTGCAGTCGCTGTGCAGCAACCGTCAATACAATTGCACAATTGCCATTGAATGAACTCGTCCAATGAGGTGCCCTTGACAGCTTCCTATGCGGTTGTCCTGACCACAGTGAAGTCCTCCGAGGACGCCCGCCAGATCGCCGAAGAGCTCCTGAGCGAACGGCTGGCTGCCTGCGTCCAACTGTTGCCGATCGACAGTCTCTACACCTGGAAGGGTGAGATGGTCGCCGAGAGCGAGGTGCTGCTGCTGGTCAAGACTCGCCAGGAGCTGTACTCCGATCTCGAGAAGGCCATAGTCTCTCTGAACAAGTACGAGACCCCGGAACTCCTGCTACTGCCCGTGGACCAGGGCCTACCGGCCTACCTCAGTTGGATCGACGAGGTCACCTAAGCGAGCAAACAGGACTCGTCAGGGTGTTCCCGCAGACGTGGTCGGGTTGGCACGCTCTCGGCGCCCACGATGTCCCACTTCGTGCCTGCCTAGGTGGATGCTGAGAAGTGTTCGATGATCATCCGGCTGCCCGACCCCGTGCGGTTCAGGCCTTCTCCCACCGCCCAGCAGTCATTGGCTGAAGGGCAGGCCACGCCGGTGAGCGTTTGAAAGCCGTACAACGGACTGGGGCTTGCTTCCGTCGACCAACGGGACCCGTTCCACCCCTGGGTGAGTACGAGCGCGTCATCCTCTCCAGAGCCGCGTGAACCGACCGCCTGGCAAGCGCCCAGAGCTCCACACGCGATCGCTTCGAGCTCAGGGTAGTCGCCGATGCCTCCCGGCGGGCTGTGGACGAAAGTGAACGAGTTCCCGTTCCAACGCTCGACGAGGGGGTGGATCGGAATGAGGCCGGAGCCTCTCGTGACGGTCTGGCCGACAGCCCAGCAAGTGGTGGGAGAATTACCTGGCGGACAGTCGACGCCAGCCAACGAACCGCCCCCCAAGAGCTCGCCGGCGACTGAGACCCGCGACCAGCCACGGCCGTTCCACCGTTCGGCCAAGGCCCGGCCGGCACCGTGCTTCGGCGTGGCGAATCCAACCAGCAGACAGTCGTCTTCGGTCGCGCAGGCTACCCCGTTCACTTGGACGAACGACGCCGAAAGCGGTGCGGGCCTCACGTAGTGCCAGACGCCGCCGACCAGTCGGAACGTAATAACGCGACTGGAGTCACTCGACGATCCGACCGCCCAGCACTCACCGTTGGCGGGTTCACAGGTCACAGCGGACAACTCCCCCTGCGGTACCGGCGCATCGACCACCGTCCAAGCTGCGTTAGCCCCGTAGTGCTCGAGGAGGTTCCCCGGGTGCGAGCCGCTGCGAATGCCGACGGCCCAGCAGTCCCTCTCCGACAGGCAGCCGATTCCGGAGAGCTCGTCCAGCGTCCGCGGCTGTGCGGGGGCCGCGGCGGCCGGCGTCCAGTCACCGTTGATGTAGTGCTCGATGAGGCCAGGTCCAGCGTCCGACGAGGACGACTTGAAACGATCGCCGACAGCCCAGCAGTCGGCACGGGTGACACAGGTCACCGCGACGAGTGAAGTAATCGACGCGCCGGGCACGTTGGGCGTCCTGGCCGACCAGGTCGGTCCGGCCTCCGAACGAGCAAGACCGGCAGTGGTTGGGGCGTGGAGCAAGAGTCCTCCGCCTAAGAGACCGGCGGCGATCAGCGCCGGGACACGAAAGCGAGGCCCGGTGTGCACGTCTCAACCATAACGGTCGGATTGTCTCGGCCGTCACGAGCGATCGGGCACGGGTGCCCCGCCAACTGCCTGAACGTTCGGGCGGAGTCGGCGAATGTGCTTCAACAAGAGCCGCCACCTCCTCGAGTTAGTTGTCATCCACACCGCGAAGCTGGCACAAGGAACGCGAGGACCTGTGACCTGGAGGACGACGTCATCTTCAATGCGCCAGGTTTCGCCAATGCGGGCGTCGGTGACATCGAGGTCACTCGTGGTGAGGTTCTCCCCGAACACGCCCGCCTGGAGCGGTTTGCCTAGATCGGCCTGCCACCAGTCGAGGTCCTCCCGGGCAAAGGCATAAACGGCCTGACAATCGCCGCCGCGGTTCTTGGCGTCACAGATCACGTCGCCCGCAAGTCCGCTTGCTCCCGATCCCTTGGGTCCGGGGGCCGAGATCGTCACCGGCCTCGACGTGGGCACCTTGTTGATGCCTGCGGTGCGAACGATCACGTAATTGCCCAGGGGGTCGATCACGTAATTCCACAACCGGTCCGGTGATGTTCTAGCGCGTCACGCCCTTGGTCGTCTCGTCGAGGGCGACCCCGTCGCCCTCATGGATGCGATGCGCCACGCCCACCCGACGGACGTCAACGGAGGGCGTAGCCCAGCGAGGACACGCAGCCCGGTGACCAAGGCGAGGCGTGCCGAGCCGGCGGCGCAGCCGTCTGTCACCGTGGCGGCGTCCCGCAGCGGCCGTTGACGTCGGCGGGCGGGCGTGGCAGTTGTTCACCGCGCTGAGCCGACTCTTGTAGCTGGCCGGCGGTTGGGCCGGTAGCTCCGTCCCTCCATCAAGAGGTGGTGGCTGGTGTTGATCAACCTGTCGAGGGTCGACTCGCCGACGACAGCATTGGGGAACAGCTGATACCAGTCCGACGGTGCCCTGTTCGAGGTCAGCACGAGCGAGCGGCCGGGCCGGCCGATGCGTTCGGAGACGAGCTCATAGAAGTCGTCCGCCTGAGCGGCGGTCAGCTCTCTCATCGCAAAGTCGTCAACCAGCAAGAGCTGGATCTTCGAAAGCTTCTTCAAACGAGCCTCGAAGCTTCGATCGGCATGGCCGCCCGCCAGTTCGGCGAGCAGCCTGCTGGCGGTGGTGAACAGGACGTCGTGGCCCCGCCTGCAGGCGAGATGACCCAGTGCGCAAGCGACGTGGCTCTTGCCGACACCGACCGGACCGTAACAGATCAGCCCCTCGCCGGCCTCGATGAACTCGAGCCGGGCGAGGTCACGGATCTGGGCCTGGGGCAGTTTGGGGTTGTAGGAGAAGTCGAAAGCCTCCATGGTCGCCTCTGTCGGGAAGTGGGCCGCCTTCAGCCTGCGCTGCACGCTTGATGCCTCCCGTCGTGCCATCTCGTCCTCCAAGAGCACCTGGAGGAACTCGGCATGTCCGAGCCGTCCCGATCTCGCCTCGCAAAGGCGCGTCTCCAAGGTCTCGAGCATGCCCGTGAGCCGCAAAGAGCGAAGCGCCGGGGCGAGCGAGGTCGCCGGTGCCGCCGGGCCGCTCATCGCTCCTCGTTTCCGGTGAAGGCATCCGGGCCGTGCAAGAAGGCGGGGACATCAAGGCCGGGGAGCACGGCCTGGACGGCCTCGTTCTCGGTGCCGGCGACCAAGATGCCCTTCACCGTCTTGTAGGACGGGTCACCGGCAGAGAGCGCCTTGGCACAGGCGGCCTCGAGACGCCGGTCGCCGTACTTCTCGCCAAGCGTCAGCACTCCCTGGGCCTGGCGGAGCCTGTAGAGGGCGTTCACGGCCAAGAGCTCGCCGACAAGGGCGTCAGCGGCCGGGCCGACGAGCACTGCCTGGGCCCGGCACCACACCGGCGTGCGCATGTAGAACGCCGCCCGCTCGGCCGGCAGATCGGCCCAGTCGGTCTTGCGCCCCCGGGCTTGGAAGGAGTGTGTCTTCACGAGCTCGCCGTTCAAGTACAGCCGGACCATCTCTGACGTCTCCCGGGCATCGAGACGCTGGCCGATGAGCCGGAACGGGACCGAGTAGAAGGTCCTCCCCACCTTCACATGGGCGTCGGGCGCCACCTTGGGGCGTGACCATCTGGCAAGCTCGAAGGGCACATCCGGCAGGGCCAGGAGGGCCCCGGCCTCTTCAGAAGAGAAGACCTCGGCAGGGGTGCGACCCTCCAAGGCTCTCGGGGTCCTCCGCCCTGCCACCTCTGAGCACCAGCGCCTCGCCTCGGAGATCATCTGCTCGATCGAACAGAAGTCCCGGCCGGCGTAAAAGCTGCGGCGGATGTAGCCCTGGACCGACTCGATCCTGGGCTTGTCCTTGGGGTGAGCGACCCTCGCGGGGTCCAAGAGGCACCGGTAGTAGGCACCGAGCTCGGCATAGGCCCGGTTCAACTTGGGGTCGTAGATGTCGGGCTTCACGACCCCGGCGCGGAGGTTGTCGAGCACGATGCGACGGGGAACCGAGCCGTAGAAGCTGAACGCCTCGGTGTGCGCCCGCACCCAGGCCTGCTGGTCCATCTGAAGCACCGGGTAGACGAACAGATGGCGGGAGAAGCTGAGCACCATCGAGAACGCCCACACCCTGCGGTTCGCGCCGCTTCTCGGATCTCTCCAGGTCCCGAGGTAGCCGTAGTCCACTTGGGCTTCGTCCCCGGGCTCCACGGGCGGGCGCCAGATGACGACCTCGCCCCGGCGCACGTCCTCTGTAAAGCGGGCCCGCACATAGCGCCGAAGGCTCGCCACGCTCACCTCCAGCCCGGCCTCATCGCTGAGGCGCTGGTGGATCACCGACACCGGCACGATGCCGACGAGATCGGCGATGTAGTCATGGTGCTTGGCAATGTCGTCCCAGGTGGGCCGGACGAGCCTGGTGTCGTAGAGCTGTGGGAACCACCCGCGCACCATTGCCCGCCAGGCCTCCTCGCCGATCGGCGGGCCCCCAGGTGAGATGCCCGCTTTCTCGGCCGACGAGACGTACTTCTTGACGGTCCGCCGGTCGACCCCGAGGCTGCGAGCCACTGCAGCCTGGGAACGCCCGGAGTACCAGTGATTCAGGATCTCGACGATGTCGATCACTGTGAATGTCCTCCTCATGTTCCTTTCTCCCTGTCCTGTCTGGACGAGGAGAGCTTTGGTTCGGAGGACCGGCTGCGGAAAGCGGTGATCGAGGGGGTGGGGAATTACTTGATCGTTTGGGGCCTATGCCTGCGCAATTCCGTGATCGTCAACATGCGGAGCCCACCTTCGCTCGAACCGGTCGCAGCACCCCGAGATTGACTGATTGGATAAGGGCCATGTTTGGTTCATGCTACGGCGGCCGACCTGACCGGCCGGTGGGTTACGAGCCGTCCAGAGCATCGCCGAGGCGCCATAGGCGGTTCCGGGCTCCGATCACACCGACCCGACTTCAACGCGTGCCTCGCGAAGTCCCTGGTCACGGGACCGCGATTGAGATGTGTTCCCCCTACACACCGTTGCTGAGCTGGGACGACGGGATCAGGTGATGCGGGCTTGATCCCAGGCGCTCGTGTCGACGCCGAAGGCGTTCAGCACCTTGGTTTGCAAGGCGGTCCGGCGGGTGACGACCTCGACTGTGCGCTCGCCGGCAGCGAGCGCGACGAGGCGGACCCGGTCGAGCTCACCAAGGGCGCGCCGGGCCGTGAGGTGTTGGAAGCGAAGGTCCGGGTCGCGGACATCGGCCCTGCACAGGTCCCGTGCCATGAGCGCCTCGATCGTGGCCGCCAGCACGCAGATTCCGATGTGCCCGCGTACGCGCGACTCGGTGAAGTGCCGGACGGGGCGAAGGCCCAAAAAGTCCTTCAGTTCCCGGAAACGGTCCTCGACGTCGAGCAATCCGCGGTAGGCGGTGACGACGGATGCTGTCGAGGTCGACGACGCCGGAAGCGACGTCGTGAGCACGTAGCGCCCGCAGAGCAGTTCCTTCTCGTAATCCATGGCCTACTTCTCCCGTCGGTCTCGATCAAGGTGATACGTGGGGGATGTCTGACCTTCAGTGGCCTCATCTACATCGAAGAAAGCCAGACTGACAGGCGATTCAGCGACACCCTCCAAGACAGGATAATGATCGTTGACAACAACACAATGGAGGATCAGTGCATCAACAATAATGGAGCAGGCGGTCCATGAGCTTTAGCAGAATGTCCAGAGGTCTGACTCGTAGGCGGCTTCGCCATAGCGCTTCGCCGTCATTTGGCTAACATACCTGAATCTTACACGACAATAGGTCACCAGTGGTGGGACTGTTTCGCCACTACATTCTGCGCCAACTGCCCCAACCCCTGGACTATCCGCGCAAGTCAGGAACTTGCGATGTCTCTGTGGGGTCAACTCGCGCCAAAGTCCGGACTGAGGGGAACACAGGCGTAGAGCTCGCGACAGCGATCTTCGAGAACCTTGAGGTCTTCCACAACCGAAAGCTGCGTTACAGCTCCCCGGGGCTGCTCACGCCGATCGAATGCGACCTCGGCGTGAGCATCGGCATCGCCCGCTTCGGGAACGGATACGCCTCACTCTCCTACCTACGAGAGTTCCCGGTGGACATATTGAAGATCGACCAGTCCTCCGTTACTCGGGTCACGTCGACAGATACAGGCTTTTCCAATACTCCGGCCGCTTGGGTAACTTACTCTCCCTTGTGACCATCGCGGAGGGTATAGAGAAAAGTCATAACTGGCGCATGTCAAGTACCCGGGTTGTGACTGGAGCCAGGGCCTTTTCTCCTCCGAACCAGCGTCAGCACAGGAGATCGGCCAGATCATCATGTATGCCCGTTGGGAGGATCCAACCCTTGATCGGGTCGTCTGCCATGACGAGCGTGTCGGTACTCCAGAGCGAACTCCCAGCCCAGAAGGTCGAGACAGGGTCGGCAACGTGGACTTCACTGCAACGCCGCGACATTGGTCGATCATCACCGATCGCAGGCGTCCGTTTGAGGCACGGTCCCGGCCACGCCCTTGCACTAGTCTCCGTTGACATAGAGCAGGTGTTCGCGCATGATCGCCCTCCTGGGTCCGCAGGCGGCTGAGCCGGTTATCTCCGCCCAGATCCCTAAAGCTAGAGTGAGGCTGACATCGTCCGAGAAGGATCTCACAGGAGCCCGCTCGCGTCCGCACCGGCGAGATCACACCTCCGGGAGGTGTCACTTTGGCGCTGGCCGGTAGCCATGCGCCGGCTTCAGTATCTCAGTCAACGGTGACCGAAAGGGAGATCTGACATGGCTATGCCGAGCGACCTTGAGATCGCGCGCCAGGCGCATCTCGTGCCGATTGCTCAAATCGCCGCGGACATGGGAATCGACCGCCGCCTGCTCGAGCACTACGGCGAGAGCGTCGCCAAGATCAAGTTGGATGCCATCGCTGAGCTCGCGGACCGACCCAAAGCCAAGTATGTCGTCGTCTCGGCGATCACCCCCACGCCGCTCGGCGAGGGCAAGACGACGACCGTCGTCGGTCTCGGCCAGGCCATGCAGCACATCGGCAAGAAGGCGACGATCTCGATCCGCCAACCCTCGATGGGCCCAACTTTTGGCATCAAAGGCGGCGCCGCCGGCGGTGGTTACAGCCAGGCCGTGCCGATGGAGACCTTCAACCTCCACCTGACAGGCGACATGCACGCGGTGACCGCGGCGCACAACATGCTCTCCGCGATGGTCGACAACCATCTGCAAAAGGGCAACGAGCTCAAGATCGATCTGCACAACATCACCTGGAGACGCGTGCTCGACGTGAACGACCGGGCGCTTCGCAACATCGTGATCGGGCTCGGGACCAAGCTCGACGGCGTCCCCCGCCAGACCGGCTTCGACATCACGGCAGCCTCCGAGGTCATGGCCATATTGGCGCTCTCGACGTCGCTCAGGGACATGCGGGCCCGACTGGGCCGCATCGTTGTCGGCTACACCGACGACGGCGAGCCGGTGACGGCCGAAGACCTGAAGGGCGCCGGGGCGATGGCAGTGATAATGCGCGAGGCCCTCAAGCCGAACCTGCTCCAGACGATCGAGAACACGCCGGTGATCGTGCACGCCGGTCCGTTCGGCAACATCGCCCACGGCAACTCTTCGATCGTCGGCGACCTCATCGGCATCCACACCGGTGACTACCTGCTCACAGAGGCTGGCTTCGGTGCGGACATGGGAGCCGAGCGCTTCTTCAACATCAAGTGCCGTGCCTCAGGCCTGAAGCCCGACGCGGCGGTGCTTGTGGCCACCGTGCGGGCCTTGAAGGTGCACTCCGGGCGGCATAAGGTCGCCGCCGGTCGTCCGTTGCCCCCCGCCATCCTCGAAGAGAACCCCGAAGAGGTCAACATCGGCGGTGCCAACCTGCGCAAACAGATCGAGAACATCCAGATCTTCGGTGTGAGCCCCGTCGTTGCCATCAACGCCTTCCCAGGTGACTTCCCCTCCGAGCACGCCGCGATTCGGGAGATCGCGGATTCGATGGGAGTGCGGGCTGCGGTCTGCACCAACTTCGCCAACGGTGGAAAGGGAGCCACCGAGCTCGCGCAAGCCGTCGTAGAGGCCGCCGACGAGAAGACTAACTTCCACTTGCTGTACCCGAACGAGGCACCGCTTCGGGAGAAGATCGAGATCGTCGCCTCCAAGGTCTACGGTGCTGACGGCGTTGACTACCTGCCAGCGGCCAACCGGCAAATTGACGCGTATGAGAAGAACGGTTTCGGGAGCATGCCAGTGATCATCGCCAAGACGCACCTTTCGCTCTCGTCGGACCCGACGTTGAAGGGGGCGCCGACCGGTTGGCGCATGCCGGTTCGCGAGGCACGCGCCTCGGTCGGTGCGGGTTTCGTCTACCTGATCTGCGGTGACATGAGCACGATGCCCGGCCTCTCGACGCATCCGGCGGCGGAGATCATCGACCTCGAGGAGAATGGCGAGATTGTCGGGCTCAGTTAGCCAGGCGCCCTATCTCGAGTCATCGCTCGTCAGCTTCTTCGCGCCCGTTTCTGCCGCCGAGCCGGCACCCGCCGGCGGATCGGTCGCAGCGATAACTGTCGGATTGGCCGCGGCGCTCTGCGTAATGGCAGCGCGTACGTCTACGGGTCAGCCTCTGGAGGCTGCGATCAGAACGTCGCGCGATTCGACTCTTGACTAGTCTCCTGGTTCTCTCCTTATTCTGAGATTCGTTCGCAATATGCCGCCAGACCGTCGAAGATCTCGTCGGCCGTCTTGCGCCGCACATATGGGCGGGGATCGTCGTTCCAAGTTCCACCCAGTGGGTGATGGATGCGGCTAGCTCTTCGATGCTGCGGTGCGTCCCGCGCCGCAGCCATTTGTTGGTGAGCTCGGCGAACCAGCGTTCCATCAACCGGCCCTCGGGGTCGTGTCAAGCAGAAGTCCGTTGGTCAGGCTTGATTTCTGAGCCGTCGCAGGTGGCCGTCGATGCTGGCGACGCGTTCGTGGCGGGAGACTTAGGAGTTCCACCCGCGTGCTTGAGCATCGTCGCGGCGACGAGGTCACGGGAGCCGTAGCCGTGAGCGACGTGGGTCTTGAGCGTCTCGGTCGGAGCCATTCGACTCGGTCGGTGACGGTGCCGCGACGACGTGGGTGTGGAGTGGAACTGGACAGGGGGTGGCTCAAGAGCCAACGGTGAATGGCCGGGGTCTTATGGGTCGAGGCATTGTCCAACGCGACGTGGATCGCGAGACCTGCAGGCACCGCCTTGTCGATGACCTCGAGGAAGCCATCGAAATCGTGACGCTCTGTCACGAGGTTGCCGTGTTACGTCGCCAGGATGCATGCCTGCCCTACGGCCAGCGGCGCGTCTAAGACGACCACACCGCCGCGCCCTCCAGTCTCCCGGGAGAAAACTCCGCTACCGGAACCACGGGCCGAGGTCACCCATCTGGCCTAGATCACCTATCCGACTGGAGATCCGACTGGCAAAACCGACAACGATCTCGCCGAGTTCCTCACTCTCCACTTCGTCCATCCCAGGGCGATAGGCGGAAACGCTGATGGCGCCCTCTTGGCCGTCGCGGGGTCCAGGGATTGAGGCCGCAACGCACCAGAGACCGACGGCAAGCTCCTGACGGTCGACGGCATAGCCCGCACTCTGAATCGCCGTGAGCTCCTTCTTGAGCGCGTCGAGAGTCCTGATCGAGTAGTCCGTTCGGCCGTTGTAGGGCCCTTCGCCGACGATGCTCTCGACCGGGCGTGTGTCAAAGGCGAGCATGGCCTTGCCCATGGCCGTACAGGTCGCGGGTGCCCGACTCCCGGGGGGGAGATTCAAGGTCAACAAGTCGTCCGTCTCGATCTTGCTGAGGTAGAGGACATCGCCGCCGACAAGCACCCCGAGATTCGTCGTCATCCCAGTCTGATCGGCAAGCCTCTCTATCTCCACAGTGGCTACGTCGCGTATCGTCGTCTTGCTCGCTACTTCGCAGCCGAGCTCGAAAAACTTAAGCGTTAGCCGGTATTCCTTCGATGTCTTGTGCTGTTCGACGTAGCCCGTCCTTTCGAGGAGCCGTAGTACCCGGTAAGTCGTCGCCACCGGGATCTCCAGCAAATGGGCCAGTGGTGTGACACCAATCCGCTCGAAACCGGCGAGTCTCTCCACGACGTTGAGCAGGTCACCCGCCATCGAACGGGTAGCTTGCCTGTCACCATCCGAAGCAGGCAGTTCTGACACGATGTGTTGAGCGGGAAGCGTGCCTCTTACGGCACGCGAAGCACGTGTTTCGAGACTCCCACTTCTTCTTGCTTCGGCGCCTTGCTTTCGTGCCATCCTATTCGCTCTCTCACCACCGAAGACCTGCGGCCAACGGATCAATCCTGCCATACCTTCCTGGATTCCAGGCATCGTCGAAAACGAGCACACCCGTGTGAGCGTGCACGCCCTGAGCTGATACTATTATATTATTATGCCCATCAGTGCTGAGGTGGGACATAGTCCCCGTGAGACGTGAGCACGGTCCCCAGACACCCAGACCGTTTGTCCCCTGAAGCGGTGGTGTCGTGTGCAGCGCGTCCGAGTCGGCCAAGCCTGCTTCGACGATTGCTGGCACGTCAAGGACCGAGGGTTCGACGGACGCAAACATGGCACATTGTTCGCAGACTTCCTCACTCGTCGAACAATGCGTACAAATCGGAGCCGTCGTGCTCCCGACCGCAGTTCCACCGCCCGTCACCGAGGCGGTCGTCAGGTCTCGGTGACGACGGGGCCCTTCCTCGGTGGTCAGGACGCGGGTCTTTGCGTTACCCGGATCCGACCAGTGCAACATGCGCGCCGCTACGCCTTGGTGCGCGCCAGACAAGATAATCTGCAACTCTATTCGACACATTGCAACGCAGCAGGATAATATAGCTCGTAATTATCTCGTGACCCAAGACAAAGAGGCAGATAATGGACATTTCCAACGTCGCTGATTTCTACAAGCTGGTCCCGGAGAACACCGAAGTTGAGAAGCTCGGCACGGGATTCACCTTCACCGAAGGTCCCGTGTGGAACAGTGTCGGCCGGTTCCTGCTCTTTAGTGATATGCCCGGTGATACACGACGCCGCTGGGACGCGCAGGATGGCGTGCGCGTGGTGATGCAACCAAGCAACAAAGGCAACGGCATGACGTACGAGGCAAATGGTGACCTGCTGGTCTGCGAGCACGCGACTAGTTCTGTTGTTCGCGAGCGCGCAGACGGACAAAGAGAGACGGTGGCGTCGCACTTCGGCGGGCAGGAGCTCAACAGTCCAAACGATGTCGTGGTTGCCTCCGACGGCGGCATCTACTTCAGCGACCCCACGTACGGTCGTATGCCAGGGTTTGGCATCGAGCGCTCGCAAGACCTTACGTTCCAGGGGGTATATCGTGTGCCGCCATCGGGTGGCGATCTCCAGTTACTGGTGGACGACTTTGAGCAGCCAAATGGCCTGTGTTTCTCACCTGATGAGTCGCTCCTCTATATCAATGACAGTCCGCGCGCATTAATCAAGGTATTCGATGTCGCCGCTGATGGATCCCTCGGTAATGGGTCCGTCTTCTTCGACAAGATCGGGTCCGGGGATATAGATGAGGGTATACCTGACGGGATGAAATGCGACGAGCGCGGGAACATCTACGTCACCGGGCCCGGTGGGATCTGGGTCATCAGCCCGACTGCCAAGCTCCTTGGGCGGATACCTGTTCCCGAGAACGTCGGCAACCTCAACTTTGGCGGTGCCGATTGGAAGACACTTTTCATTTGCGCCTCTACCTCGCTGTATCGGATTGAGTTACTCGCTGCTGGCAACCGCTTGTCGTACATGCACTAAGGAGAACGATGACTGCAGATAAGTTGCTTCGGATCGACCCGTCGACGGCGGCGCTGATCATCCAGGATATGCAAAACGACGTGCTCAGCGATGGTGGGGCCTGGGCCGATTCTGGGGCGCCATTGCATGCCAAATCCCAGAAGGTTGTATCAAACGTCGCGCTTCTCGCGGCCGCCGCTCGCCGCCAGGGAACGCCTGTCATTCATGTCCACTACATCGTGGAACCTGGAGCGGTAGGACTCAAGCTTAACGCGCCTCTTTTCCAGGGCGTGAAGGATGTGAACGCCCTTGTTCGAGGCACCTGGGGAGCTGCCCCTGTCGAGGGGCTTGAGCCGGTGAACGGCGACTTCGTCATTGAGAAGCTTCGTATGAACGGGTTCTTCGGCACAAAGCTCGAGATCCTGCTGCACGGTTTGGGTGTTGATACGGTCATCATCACCGGAGCCTGGACGAACATGTCTGTCGAGCACTCAGCTCGCCACGCAGCCGACGCCGGCTTTAGGGTGCTTGTCGCGACCGACGGCACGTCCACTGTGAACGACGACTGGCAGCGCGCCAGCCTTGAATACGCTTTGACGAACGTCGCCGAGATGGCGTCTTGCGCTGAGATCGCAGCCGCACTGCGCGGCTGACCTCTTCGTGCCGGAGGTGCGGAGGGCGCGAGGAGGACGCGTTTTGTGCCTCACGCCCTCCGGCCTGGCCGCATGGAGGCCCCACTTCAGGCACGCGAACGTGTCTCCTTCAGAGATCAGCTCACTGCGCTCATGGGCGGCATCAAATCTCCATGCGTGGATGCGGACTCCGCACGTAGAGGGTGGCCAGCGGTAGGATCAACAAGCCGAGGATCGCCTCCTGCGCAGCGGCAGACAGGCTGAACCCCGACAGGATCGTCTGTAGCACGGTCAGGTCGAGCACGCCGAGAACCGTGAGTCCGTAACCCCCGCGACCACCCACAAGCGAAGTCCCTCCGATTAGCACTGCCGCGATCGTGGTAAACAAGTATGGGTCGCCGACGCCCGAGTACCCGCCCCCTGTGAAGCCGAGCAAGATCATTCCGGCGACTGCCGCCATCACTGCACTCAGGCTGAAGACGAGGATCCAGAGAGTTCGCGTCGGCATCATCGCGCGCTGGGCTGCGATTTGGTTACCACCCATTGCGTACAAGCCGCGACCGATCCATGTGCGTCGGAGAAACAGGATCGTCAGGGCGGCCAACACTGCCCAGACGATGACACAAGGAGCGATTCCAATCGGGCCGTTGAGAGCGGTTAGCCCCTGCATCCAGCCGGGCACGCTGCCCTCGACCGTGCCGCCCGAGACGCCGCTGCTGCTGACGAGGATCTGAACTAGACCGAGCAGTGCGGTGCCGACACCGAGAGTGACGACAAGAGTCGCGCCGCGCAATTTGCTGCTGATTGCGCCACTCAGGCCACCTACGGCTGCAGCCAGGATCAGGACTATCACGATGCTGACGCCAACTGGTATTCCTCCGTCCATAAGCCGCAAGAGCGCGATATTGGCTGCTCCGACAACGAACGCGATGGAAAGGTCGAGTCCCCCGACAAGTGCACAGAGGGTCTGGCCGATCGTTGCGATCCCGAGAAACGATGCGATCAGAAGGTTGGCACGCAGGCTCTCTAGCGACCAGAAACCGCTGACGGTGGCCGACCCGAGCACGACGAGGACTACCAGCATCACGCCGGCCATCGTCGCCCTACCCTGGTAGGCGAGGGTCGTCCGTGCCTTGGCCAGTATCGTCATGGCTATGTCGACCTGTCCCCTCGGAGCATCCTCACTCGCCATCTGCGCGCGAGATCTCCGTCGGCGAAGATGGCACCCACGAGCAGGGCGACGACGAGCACGCCCCCCGTCGCGACTTCAATCCAGTAGCTCGCGTTTAGGCCGAAATTGAACGTTCCGAGGACATAGGAAATGAGCCAGATGTCCGTGGCACCAAGTACGGCACCAAGACCCTTTGCCCGACCTCCGGTCAGGCTCGCGCCGCCTATGACCAGGGCTGTCACGGCGCTCAGCGTGTAGGAGCTGCCCGCCGTTGGGTCAGCCGAGCCGAGTAGCCCGGTGTACATGATGCTTGCCAGACCGACGAAGACGCCGGCGATGATGTGCGCGCCGATACGCGTCGGCACGAGGTGCACGCCACTAACGAAGGCTGTCCGGGCATCAGCCCCCATCAGCCGGACGTTGCGGACAAACGTCGTCCGCGATATGAGGGCCCACAACACGAACGAGCCGACCAGAGTGTAGAGAACCGGTGACAACAAGTGGGACTCGGATCCCCAGTTCGCGAGCCAGGTCGGGGCTGTGCCCGCAGGTTCTGGAAGGAGCACCGTGTTCAAGCCGTCGAGGAATAAGTAGAAGGCCAGGGTCACGACAACGGTGCTCACACGAAGGAGCGCGACGATCGCTCCTATCACGACTTGTAGCGCGATCCCAAGACCGATCGCGCAGGCGAACACTGCCACGGGTCCGGTAATGCCGACTTTGGGAAGTTCGATGACGATCTCGATGTTGACCAGGGTCATGGCGGGACCGATCGACAGGTCGACGCCGGCTGGCCCTGCGATGGCGATCGTCGTGATCGCCAACGTCCCGAGCACCAACGGGGCAGCACCTATCATTGCTCCGTCGAGCCCGTTGGCCGTGAACAAGGAGGGACCGCGTGCTGCCGAGATCGCCAGCAGAACGGCGAATAACATCAATGGCGTGACGAGGGACGTCTGTCGGCGCACCAAGCTCTTGTAGCGCGAGTCCACCCAGCTCCGTTCGCGCATCTCTGCCTACACCGCCTCCGACAAAGTCGAGGCTCTCATCGGACTGGGTCGCTAAAGGCAGTTGGTCGTTCGGCATAGCCGAACATCGCCGCGAGCATATCTTGGCTCGTGACCTGTTCGATCGCAAGCGTCTTGAAAACGGTATCTGACCGGAAGACGACCACCCGATCGCACAAGCCGATGAACTCTTCGATCTCGTTCGAGAGAAGCAGTATCGTGTTGCCCGCGAGGGCCAGCATTTTCATCAGTTCGTGCAGGTAATGCTTCGCAGCGATGTCCACTCCGCGAGTCGGGTCGTTCAGCGCGAGAACGAGCGGGGAAGCGGCCAACGCGCGACCAATCACTATTTTTTGCTGGTTGCCCCCGCTCAGCGAGTTGATCGAAGCACCCGCCCGCCCCACACGGATCGAAAGGCTCCCAACCTGTTCATTGAACGTCTTCTTGACCCGTCTTCGATCGATGAAGCCACACCGCGAACCTCGTCGGTAGCCCAGGATGCCGAAGTTCTCGAGGACGGAGAGGTTGGGAAAGAGCGCCTCGGCCTTACGGTCTCCGGTGACATAGGCAACGCCGGCCCGCTCTGCTGACCTCGCCGACCCGACCGCTTGTCTGGTCCCGTGCTGGCTCAGGTATATCCGGCCGGACACTGCTCGATCGATGCCCGCCACCGCCCGAATGAACTTGACCTGGCCCTGGCCTTCGAGGCCGGCCAGTCCGACGATCTCGCCGGCGCGGAAGGCCAGGTCGAATGGCTGCGCTTGTCCTGACAGTTTGAGCCCCGACACCATAAGTCGCTCTTCGGCATCAGGCTCAACCCCGGAACGCGTCCATGCTGAGGCGGATTCCTCTTGCACGGCCGATTCGGTCCTACTGCTCATCAGCTCGAGCAGCCGCTTCTCAACGATTTGGTCTCCCTCGAGCGTACCGACGTTCTTGCCGTCCTGGAGAACGGTCGCGCGATCACAAACCCCTGTAAGTTCGCTGATCCGGTGCGTGACCATCACCACACACACACCAGCGTCCCGGAGTCGGCGCACTTCCTGGAAGAACCGTTCGCTGCTCGCATAGTCGAGCGCCGCGGTCGACTCGTCGAACACGACGACGCTCGGTCTTCTGAGCAGCGCGCGAGCGATCACAATCCACTGGCGCACACTTAGCGTTAGGGCATGCACGTCCTGTTCGAGATCGATGGGCGTGCCGACCAAGCGCTCTAGGTCCTCCTGAGCTCGCGCCCGCTTGTCTTCCCGCGACATTTTCGCTCTGAATAAGCCATCGTGACCGAGGTAAAGGTTGTCGAGGACCGATGCCCCGTCGGCCAACAGGATCTCCTGGAATACGACGGCGATCCCAATCTCCCGTGCCGAAACCGGGCTGGTTGGGTTGAGGCCGTTGACTTGGACGACGCCCGTGTCGGGAACCAGAACACCACCCAATAGCTTCGCAAGCGTGCTCTTGCCGCTGCCATTCTCTCCGACGACAGCGTGGATCTCACCCGAACGCGCGGTGAACGAGCAGTTATGAAGCGCTGTTGTGGCTCCAAAAGACTTGCTGACGTTGCGCACAATTACCGCTTCGGTACCGAGCAGCGGCGACGTACCGACCGGTGGCGGCACAGCTGCTGCCACTACTCCGTCCTCTCTACTGATTTCTTGATCACTTCCATTGAGCTGACCCGTGTTGCGGAGTGCTTGCTGGTCGATACAGCCAGCAAGCACTCCTCCCCGTTCTTACTCCCGAGTGATCACGGCCGCCAGGTCAGCGGATCGGCAGGGTGAGAGAAGTACAGGTCCATCGTAGTGCTCGGGAACCAAGTGCTCTGGGGTGGCTCGATCCACTGGTTCGAGGTGACGCTCGTGTTGGCAGGAAGGAGACTGGCGAGGTCTTTGTGGTAAACCGCGGCCGCCCCTATCAGAATACTGGCGATTTTTGGACCCTGGCCCTCCATGGTCCGCATCATGACTTCCCAGCACTCTTGCATCTCGTCACCAGGAGGCCAGGCCTGGTACATCGACTCGATCCAGCTTGGGTGATCCTTCCAATAGACAAGCGGACCCATCTCGCCGCCGATGGTCATCGGAACCACTGGGCGACCTGCTGCCTGAAGGGCCTGCAAGGAACCGAGGTCGCCAGGCGACTGCGTCGCGATCCCGCCGAGAGGCGTTGGGTGGGTGGTAAGAAACTCTAGCACTGCCGTCTTTGCTACGGAATCGACCCACGTACCAGCGACGACGCCGACGACCTTGATACCGCGATGGGACCCCAGGCCGACCTCATGGCCTCTCTGGAAGTCCGCGCTCGCCTCAGTCTGCGGGATACCCTGGACGATGAGAACGTTGCCCTTCCCGCCCATGCTCTTGGCAAGGCTTGTTGCCTGCAGTTTTCCGCAGAGCGCGTAGTTGCCGCTGACCTGCTGCGTGTAAGGCGAAGTCACTCCACCCTGCTGCACAACGAAGAGCACGCCATTGTCGTAGGCATACTTGATGGCGTCGTTCAGTGAGGTCGCCGGAGCGGCGATCGTGAAGATGGCATCACAGCCTTCGGATACCAACTGTCTAATCTGCTGGATCTGTACTGGAATGCTCAGGTTCGACTGTAGGGTGATCACTTCACTAATGAGGCCAGCCTTCTTGTACGCCGGAATGAGATAATTGTTGAGGGCGCGTTAGAGTTCCTATCCTCCAGGAGTTTCCTGCAAAAGAACTCGCGAACCCGATCTTCCACGGTGGCTTCCTCTTCGGCTTCCAATTGTGGAAAAGGCTCGGCCCGAGAGGCGTTGTCGTAGCCAATTCGTAATACTGCTGAAGCGCCTTCGGCAAACTGCCGACCACCGAACTGGGACGCTTGACCAGGAGAGGTACCTTGGTCGTCGCAGAGGCGGGGGCACCCGACAACGCGCTCGTGAGAGCCCCGCCGCCAGCAACCACTAACCCGGCCGCCCCAGCTTTAGCGAGAAAGGCACGGCGACTGAATTCCCTCGCGACCGCTTCCTCGTCGCGACCGTCTGATTCGCTATTTTTCATTGAAATCCTGTCCTTTCCGATATCTTCTCGCAGTCCGATGATTTCCCGCACATTGCCATTCGTCCTGGCCGCCAGCTGACAAGTCGCGCGAAAAGGCGCTCGCCCCCACTCGAACACCAGCCGCATTCACACAACCTTTGATGTCTTTAACGTCCTTCTACTCCGATGCTAAGGTATTGTCAACACCGTTTCACCTGGTGAAATCTGACAGTGAGTCTCTCACACACTGGCCATGTGGGGCTTCTCGCCAGAGCGGCGGAAAACTGCAGGTCCGTGCTCACGGAGACAACATACCGCCATGTAATAAGTCAAGTGTCCGGTGGTCAACAGGATATGGTGGCCTTATGGTAATCGGTTGGCTGTTCTACGAGAAAAACCTAACAGTGCGATATCCTGGCGATAGCGTTTCTGGGAAAGGTACTAGCAGGACGTGAACGAAGGATTTATTTTACTGCTGGCGCATCCCTGACCTACCTGCAAACCGAAGTTGCGCCGGACAAAGCTGTTTTTCACGAACGATCAAGGACTTGGCCCCTTTGGGGTCTATATAAAGGAGATGGCAATGGCCAAGAAGAGTGTGCTGGACCTGCACGACATGAAGCGCCGCGGCGAGAAGATCACCTGGCTTACTGCGTACGACTACCCCACGGCTAGTTTTGAGGCGCAAGCCGGCATCGACATGATCTTGGTGGGCGACTCGCTGGGCATGTGCATCTACGGCTATTCCGGCACCGTGCCAGTAACCATGGATCAATGCATCGTCCACACCGAGGCCGTCCGTCGCGCTGCCCCGAACGCGTTTGTTGTCGGTGACATGCCCTTCATGAGCTACCAGATCTCCGACGAGGAAGCCGTGCGTAACGCTGGCCGCTTCCTCCAAGCGGCTGACGTTGACGCTATCAAGCTCGAGGGCGGCGTGCGCGTCGCTAGCCGCATAAGGGCGATCCGTGACGCCGGCATCGTCGTCTGTGGACACATCGGTTTGACACCGCAGAGCTCCGGTCAGCTCGGCGGCCACAAGGCCCAGGGTCGCACCCTGGAGTCGGCAAAGGCAGTCGTTGAGGACGCGCGCGCCGTCTACGCGGCTGGTGCCCAGCTGCTTCTGATCGAGGCTGTGCCACCGGAAGTAGCCGGCTTCATTCGTGAAGAACTGCCGATCCCGGTAATCGGCCTCGGAGCTGGCACCGAGGTTGACGGTCAGTTGTTGATCGTCAGCGACGTGCTCGGAATCTTCCAGGCGTTCACGCCCAAGTTCGTAAAGAAGTACGCGGACATCGCCGGCATCGCTACTGCTGCCCTGACTCAGTACGTGACAGACGTTCGCACCGGAAGTTTTCCCGCCGATGAGCACTGCTATCACATGCTCCAAGGGGAGTCCGAAAAGTTCGCGGAGTGGGGCTCCGTACCATCGACGGTGGTCCCATAGATGTCCTATCCTGTGCCCTGACAGAGGCCATCTCATTCTCAACGCGCTTTCGAAAGCGTCTGGGTTGACGTAGTAACTTTGGAGAACCTCGCCCGTGGAGCGGCTATGTATCGCGGCGTCGAGTAGCTGGTACCTCCGAATAGGAGGCGGGCTCTCGCTAGTGGCGATGTTGAATACATGCTCGCGGTGTTACACACCTCGCTGCCCAGCCCGTTTTGGGTAGCTTCGCAGTAGCGATTAGGACGCCGGGTTTGGGCTTCCTCCGCTTTGACGGACATCCACAATCAGGGCACGGCCTTGGAAAGGATGTGCAAAATGGAGACCATGGAACGGAAGAAGCCCCGTCCCCATCGGTCCTTCGCCCCGGAGTTCAAGGCCGACTGAGATCGTCGAGCTGTGCTAGCAAGGTGACCGTCGGATCGGCCAAGTAGCCAAGGACTTCGACCTGGGTGAGACCGCGGTGCAGACCTGGGTTCGCCAGGCAGAGATCGACGACGGTGAGCGGGCCGAGCTCATCCGGCTCCGGCGCGAGAACCGCCGACTGCAGATGGATGTCGACCTGCTGAAGCGAGCGACAGCTTCTTTCGCGTTTATGTGACGATTCCAGAGCGTCCCGCGGGTTGGCTCCTTTCTTCGCTTCCCAGCGGTGCTGTGGCCCGTTCTTGATGTGCCACCCCCGCGGGACGCGCGACTGGTCGAGCGGAGTGACTTGATAGGAGCCTGGTCACAACCTCGATAAACGCGTGTTCCCCACTCGGCCGGCGCACCCCCGAGACGAGAGATCAAGGAGGCACGGCCATGGTTGTCGTTGAAGTCGACGCGCACAAGCGCACCGACACGCTGGTGGCGATTGACGACGCTGAACACAAGTTGGCCGAGAAGACCGTTGCCGCAACGCCCGAAGGGCACCTCGAGGCCGAGGGGAACCAGCCGGGTCAGGCCTCGTTTGCCGGCCCGCCGCTGTCGAGGTCGATGTCGGCGCATGAAAAGGCCCGCACGAACTCATCTCCAGCCCCCGTGGCCGACGAGAGCCGGGCTTTACCGCGCAGTGCTCGAGTACATCGAGAGCTGGTACAACACACGTCGTCTGCAGTCGACTCTCGGCTACGTCAAGTTTAGTTTGGCACACAGAACAAGGAGGATCGTCATGAAGGCTGCAGTCTATGTACGGACCGGAGCGGCGCGCGATGTGCTGCAGGTCGAGGAGGTTGACCGCCCCGTTCCGGGGCCTGGCGAGGTCAGGGTTCGAGTCCGCGTGTCAGGGGTCAACCCGACCGATTACAAGACCCGATCGGGCGCGACGGCGCGGCCTGTCGACGGGTTTCAGATACCTCACCAGGATGGAGCGGGGATCGTCGATGCCGTCGGCGACGGCGTCGATCCACTCCGGATTGGCCAAGAGGTGTGGATCTGGTTCGCCGCGACTCGCCGCTGGGGAACCGCTGCTCAGTGGACAGTGGTTCCCCAGGAGCAGGCCGTACCATTGCCGGCTGGCGCGTCCATGGACCTTGGGGCGAGCCTCGGTGTGCCCGCCATGACTGCGCACCGCTGCCTGCATGCCGATGGCCCAGTAACTGGCGGGTCGGTGCTCGTCGCGGGCGGGGCCGGGGCGGTCGGTCACTTCGCCATCGAGTTGGCGCGCCACGGCGGGGCTCGGGTCGCCACCACGGTGAGCAGCAGGGACAAGGCCAGCCTGGCAGCTGCTGCCGGTGCGGACCTTGTGGTCAACTACCGGAAGGACGACGCCCGTGAGCAGCTCCATCGCTTCGCTGCGTCGATGGACAGAATCGTGGAGGTGAACCTCGCCGCCAACCTCGAGCTTGACCTCAGCCTCGCCGGTCCGGCCACGACGATCGTGACTTTCGCGGCGACTGCCGAGGATCCTGTGCTCCCGGTGCGAGCGTGCATGAACGCCAACGCAACCCTTCGCTTCGTGTTGCTCTACGGAGTGCCGAGAGAGGAACTGATGCATGCTGTCGACGACATCAATGGGGCGATCGTCGCCGGAGCTCTCACCGAGCTACCGGTTCACCGCTTTTCCCTCGACGACGTCGCAGCCGCTCACGAAGCCGTCGAGGCCGGCATCGTCGGCAAGGTTCTTGTCGACATCGAATGACGCCTAGCGGCTGAGGCGCCCTGGCGGCCACATGGTGGGACACCTCGGTCAGTCCCAGCAAGATAGCCGGCGGTCGACGATACGGGGACTGAACACGTCGTTTCCTCTCCCGTCTATTAACGTCCGCTTGTTCGGGCCGACACCTCATCCGCCCCGTTGGCTGAACGGTCGGTACTGATTGATCAGGTCGCCGAGGATATCGGTTCGTAACTGCCCTCGGTCGGGTGCGTAGATCGCATCCGGTCGAGCTCTCGAGCTTCCAGTCAGCTCGCTGAGACAAGTATCGATGCGGCGGTCACGGGTTCAGAGTGGTCATTCAGCCAGTATGTCTGCCATGAGCGAAAGAGGACTGACGCGAGCCTGGTGTCGGATCGCGCGTTTGCTGGGGAGCATCGGGCCTGAGCTGCTCTCGGGAGCGTCTGACAACGACCCGACCAACGTCGGCACGGCCGCCTCCGTGGGCGCTGCTACTGTGTACCAACTTGCATGGCTAGCCTTGCTGGTCGCTCCCATGCTCGGAGTCGTTCAGACCATCGCCGCCCACGTCGGCTCGGTGACACACAACGATCTCCAGACGCTGACTCTGAAACGCTTTGGTCGACGCGCGGCCATGACGCTTCTGATGTCGGTGGTGGTCGTAAACATCGCCACGATCGCGGCGGATATCCAAGCAGGGGCCGCCGGGATCGGGCTGTTGGCGGGCGTCGACTCCCGCTGGCTGGTTGTGCCACTGGGGCTGGCCGTTGTCGGGCTGTTGCTGGTTGGCAAGTACAAGGAAGTCGTAGGCGTGCTGCGCTACTTGCTCCTCGGTTTTCTGACCTTCGGCGCAGCCGCTGTTCTCGCGCATCCTGACTGGACTCACGTCCTTAGGTACAGTCTCGTACCGACATTGTCGCTGCGGCCCGCCATGGTGGCAGGAGGCCTAGCCTTACTCGGCACCACGTTGACCAGCTACGTATATGTATGGGAGACCATCGGGCGAGGACTCGAAGAAGTGCCCGACGACGCCGCCGATAGCCGGGGTTTGGCCCGGGCCAAGGTTGGAGCCGTCATTGGGGCCGTTTTCACCGCGGTGGTCTTCTGGTTCATGCTCGTTGCCGCAGGGGCGACTTTGGGCCAACATCATCAGACCGTCACGTCTGCGCGGGAGGCAGCCCAGGCTCTGAGGCCTCTCGCCGGTTCACTGGCGGCGGACCTCTTTGCAATAGGACTCGTCGTGTCCGCGGTGGTGGCACTCCCAGTGCTTGTGGCCACGACTGCCTATGTGGTTGGCGCGCAGTTTGATTGGCGACGGGGACTGTCCCAACCGATACACCACGCCCGGGAGTTCTATGGAGTGCTGACGGCGTCCATTGGTCTCGCGCTCACAGTAACGCTCGCGAAGGTCTCGGTCATCGGCATGTTGGTCGCGGCGAGCGTGATCGGAGGGCTCGGAACGCCCCTCGGATTGGTGATACTGATCCTGCTCGCGCGGGATCGCACAGTTATGGATGATAAGTCAATCTCGGGTCGACTGGCTATCGCGGGTTGGACGGTCGCTGTCGTGGTCGGTGGCTTTGGAGTTCTGTTCGTCATCGGAGCAGCACTGGGCTGACTCTGATTTGTGTTCGCAGCGGACTTGTGAACACCCAACACCTCTGCTCTTTGGTCCCGCGGAACACGTCTCTAAGGGCTGCCCAGAACCCGAGCGCACCGTCGCCGACCGCGACCACCGGTGCCCGCCTGTCGCGATGACGCAGGTCCCTGAGCAATGCCCCGCCCAGGAGTCGGTGGACTCCCGGTAACCGTCAGCGATCGTGACTTGGATGATCTACCTGCTCGGAAGCTTGCGAGGCAGTTCCCGAGGCTCAAATCAGGATGAGAGGCGTTGAACTTGGGACTGGCCGGCGTCTCCGACGTTTCGCCGCCAAGAAGCCGCATCCAGGCGGTTCCGTCCGGGCTGGCCGCGGCCTCGAGGTTTCAGCCGGTGTTACGCAATCCTGCCGCGATCGCGTTGACCGTGATCAGCAGTGCGCGTCGCAACTCCGGCTCCTCGGAGCCGGAGCGGTGTCTTCCGAGCAGTTCGACCTGAAGGTAGTGGACCGGCCGAAGATAATCGGCGCGAACCGCGAGGGTTCTCCGCAGGAGCGGCCTCGCCTCAATCAGACTCGATTTGCCCGTCAGATTGAGAATCTCGGCGACCGAACGGGCGTGCTCTTCGGCGATCTCCTGGTAGATCGCGTGCAGTCCCGGATCGACAAGCGACTTCACGTACAACCATGCGATATCCATGTCAGTCTTCGCGAGAGTCATCTCGACGTTGCCCACAAACGTTCTGAAGAACGGCCACTTCTCGTACATCTCACCGAGGGCTTGTCCCGCGCCACGATCGCGAGCTGCGCCGAGTCCAGATCCGACGCCGAACCACCCCGGGATGATCTGGCGTGATTGAGTCCAACCGAACACCCAGGGGATAGCACGAAGCGCTGCGAGGTCTGATCCCGATTCAGGGCGATATGCCGGACGCGATCCGAGATTCAAGTCGTTGAGCTCGGCAACCGGTGTCGAAGACATGAAGTACTCGGCCAAGCCCGCGTTCCCGAGCAGTCCCCGATAGGCGCGCTCAGCGACCGAAGAGACCGATTCCATCGCCTCGTGCCAGCGATCTGACGCGGTTCCCGAACGAAGCGACAAGCTGTGGACGAGACTCGACTCGATCACCGCGGCAAGGCTCGCCTCGAGATTCTCTCGCGCAAGTTCCGCGAGGTTGTACTTGTCGGAGATGACCTCGCCTTGCTCGGTGACCTTCAGGAACGCGTCTACAGTTCGCTCGGGCTGAGCGAGGATCGCCTCGGCTGACGGCCCACCGCCTCGCCCGACCGTCCCTCCACGACCGTGGAAGAGTCGGAGCGAAACCCCGTGCTGCTGTGCGACGTCGCGCAGCGCTCCCTGCGCCTTGTAGATCTCCCACTGGGAGGTCGTGATACCGGCATCCTTGTTCGAATCGGAGTAACCGACCATGACCTCTTGGACGTCTCCGCGTGCCGAGACGACGGCCCGGTAGACCGGATCCGAGAGAAGCTCCTCAAATAGGGCGCCTGAGCCGCGAAGTTCCGCTACCCGCTCGAAGAGCGGGACGATGCCTATCCGGGCCCAGCGCCCACGCCAGTCGATGAGCCCGGCCTCACGTGCGAGGACGACGGCGGCGAGGACATCGTCTACCCCTTCGGTCATCGATATGACATAGCTCTCGATCACTCCGTCACCAAAACGGTCAAGCGCGGCCGCAACCGATTCGAAGGTCGCATAGGTCGTGGCAGCGCGTGGCGAGAGCGCGAACCGGGACACTCCGAGAGGCCGTTCGCCACTCAACTCGGTCCGCAACACCGCGCTCCGTTCGGAGCGGTCAAGATCCCCGTACGGCCCTTGGAGCTCTCCGAGTTGATCGAAGACCTCACCCAGCATCTTGTGGTGAGCTTCAGCGTTCTCGCGAATGTCGAGGGTTGCGACGTGGAATCCAAAGGTCCTGACGAGACGACCGATGCGCCGCAGTAGGCCATCGGCGATGGCCTCGCCGCGATTGGCCACGAGCGAGTCACGCAAGAGCCGGAGCTCATCGATGAATCCCTCTACGTCCGCATAGTCCTCACCCGGTACGTGCGCGGTGTCTGCTGCTAGCCGTTCACGGGTATTGGCAAGCCGCTGGCGGATGTAAGAACACTTCAGCCGATAGGGCTCCTCCGCGTCGAGGCCTTTGTATCGGTCATAGACGTCGGGGCACGAGACACGGTCAGCGTCCAAGCTCGCCAACAGCGCGCCAGAGATGTCCACTATCGCCGTCGAGTTCGAGAGCGCCCGCGTCAGTTGGTCGATGAGCCCGATGAGCTTACGGAACCCAAGTTCGTGTTGAATCAGCAACACGTCTGTCGTGACGGTCGGGGTCACCGATGGGTTGCCGTCACGATCACCGCCTACCCAGGAGCCAAAGCGAAGGGTGGAAATTGAGAACCCGAGGGCGATGCCGTGTCGCTCGAGCTCGTCGTCGAGATCCTCCAAGAGCGTCGGCACGGCGCTGTCGTATAGCTGGGACAGGTAGTAGAGGACGTTCTGAGCCTCGTCCTCGGGTCGCAGACGACCGACTCGAAGCTCGCTCGTCTGCCATAGCAGCAGGATCGTCTCGCGAAGTCGGGCAATCAGTCGTCTTTCCTCTGCAGGCGTCGGATTAGCCCCCAACGCCTGCACCATGTGAGCCACATCGAGAAGTTTCGACAGGACCGAACGACGCGCTGACTCGGTCGGATGTGCCGTGAACACGGGACGGAACTCGAGGCGTGCAAGGGTCGCCCCGACGCTCTTCCGGTCGATGCCGTGCTCCGCTATTCGGTCGAGGGTGTCCCGCAACCAGGTTCGCTCCGCTCGCCGGGCCTGGCCGAGCTCTGCCGCGCGGTGGACTTGCTCGGTGACATTGGCGAGTTGGAAGTAAGCAGCGAAGGCACACGCGAGGAGAAGGGCCGTGCCTGTTGGGATCTTCGGAAGCTGTTCAGCGAGTCCGCCGCCAGGCGCCCGCTCACCTTCTGACCACTCGAGCTTGGCGACACCTCGTATCTGTCCGACGAGGTCCAGGAACTCCTTGCCTTCGACACGGGCAAGCTCCTCGCCGAGCAGGGAAGCAACAAGACGGATGTCTCGGCGTAGTGCGGCGTGGCGCTCCTCGGTCGGGACGGCGTCGTAGGAGGTGATGGGGTCGCGCACGTAGCTCCGAGCGTCGGGCGAGTTACCCGTCCCTTGCGGCACGGACGGATCGTACCGACTGCGACGAACGGGTTCGTCCCGACATCGGTCGCCTGTCCTGCTCCAGCATGTTGACGACGGGCGGTGGAACTCGCGCATCCGGCAGCTGGGTGCCGGTGCGCTCAATCGGTGACCGGTGGCTGGACGGCAGCGATGGCCACGACCTTGGCTGACGTGATCCGAAGGAGGTCGGCAGACTTGATGGAGAACACAGCCCTCGGCGTGCCGGCTGCCGCCCACACGAGAGCATGATTGAGCAGGTGCTCATCGAGATAGGTGACAACAGGCTGGGTGTGGCCCACGGGTGGGACGCCTCCGATGGCATACCCGGTGCGGGCTCGCACGAACTTGCCGGTGGCCTTCTCCACCTGCTCACCGATGACCTCTGCCAGGCGAGACTCGTCAACGCGGTCCGCACCCGACACCAGGACCAGCACCGCCTCGTCGCCGACGACGGACCGGAAGATCAGCGACTTCACGATCTGGGCGACGTCACAACCCACGGCGTCTGCGGCCTCTGCCGCTGTCCGCGTACTCTCGGGCATCTCCTTCACGGCGCTTGTGACGCCGAGACGGAGGAGCTCCTCGGCGACGCGGGCCGGGCCACGTCTCAGCTCTTCCATGTCGACCTTCTTAGCTCAGACACGCGCGCTTAGCTCAAAGACGCGGGCAAGGTTCTCCCGCTCGGACAACTACCAAGACTGGGGACCCGAGTTGAGCTGCCCCCATGGCTAGCGGCGCATGCGCTGTGCGCTCGCGACCCACCGCGGATCAGAGGCTCACCTCCGCAAGATGGTGGCCCGTCGGGCAGACAACATGGCACGCGCACCGATCCGGTCTCAGGCGCTGCAGTCGCCCGCCGTCCTCTCGTCACCGTTGAACTAGAAATGGGGACAGTAGTCCAACAAGCCAAGGAGACAGCGTGGACGAACGCCAATGGGTCTGCGTCGATGGCAACGAAGCCGCTGCCCGTATCGCCTACGCCCTTTCGGAAGTGATCGCGATCTACCCCATCACGCCGGCGTCGCCGATGGCCGAGTTCGCCGACGACTGGACGACCGCGGGCAGAGAGAACCTCTGGGGCCAAGTGCCCGACGTCATCGAGATGCAGTCAGAAGCCGGCGCAGCGGGCACCCTTCACGGTGCTTTGCAAAAGGGAGCCCTGGCCACGACTTTCACGGCGTCGCAGGGCCTTTTGCTGATGGTGCCCAACATGTTCAAGATCGCTGGAGAGCTGACTCCGGCGGTGGTCCATGTCGCCGCCCGCACCATCGCGACTCATGCCCTGTCGATCTTCGGAGACCACTCCGATGTGATGCATGCCCGGACGACGGGTTGGGCCATGCTGGCAGCCAGCTCGGTCCAAGAGGCCCAGGACTTCGCCCTGATCTCCCACGCTGCGACCTTGCGTTCGCGCGTGCCGTTCCTCCACTTCTTCGACGGATTCCGGACCTCCCATGAGCTGGCGAAGATCGCCCTGCTCTCGACCGAGGACATAGCCGCGCTCATCGACAACGATGCCCTGATCGAGTTCCGCCTCCGGGGAATGAACCCCGACACGCCCGACGTGCGGGGCACCGCACAGAACCCGGACGTGTTCTTCCAAGCTCGCGAGGCATGCAATCCCTATCACCTCGCCGTGCCTGGGATCGTGCAGGAAACGATGGACTCTCTCGCCGAGAGAACCGGACGCTCGTACCGCCTCGTCGAGTATCACGGCGCTCCCGACGCCGAACGGGTCATCGTGCTCATGGGCTCTGGAGTCGGCGCGGCACGCGAGGCGGTCGACGCCCTCGTCAAGGACGGCGAGCGGGTGGGGATGGTGACCATCCGCCTCTACCGGCCTTTCCCCGCTGAACAGTTCGTGTCCGCCCTGCCGCCGAGCGTCCGCTCGGTCGCCGTGCTCGACCGGACCAAGGAGCCCGGTGCCGTCGGTGAACCTCTTTATCTCGATGTTCGCGCGGCGGTGGACGAGGGGATGGAAGACGCCGAGCCAGCCTTCAGCCAAGCGCCGCGGATCATCGGAGGCCGCTACGGGCTGTCTTCCAAGGAGTTCACGCCGGCCATGGCCAAGGCAGTTCTCGACGAGTTGAGCAGCGATCGGCCCAGGCGCCACTTCACCGTCGGCATCTTCGACGACGTGACGTCGCTCAGCCTTCCTTGGGACAAGGATTTCCGCCCGGCTAGGCCCGCCAACGAGGTCCAGGCCGTCTTCTTCGGACTGGGATCGGACGGCACCGTCGGCGCCAACAAGAACAGCGCCAAGATCATCGTCGACGCGACCGACGACTTCGTGCAGGGCTACTTCGTGTACGACTCGAAGAAGTCGGGCGCCATGACCGCTTCGCACCTGCGATTCGGACCCGCGCCCATCAACTCGACCTATCTCATAAGCGACGCCGACTTCGTCGCCTGCCACCAGTTCGGCCTGCTCAGCCGCGTGGACATCCTCGACGTCGCCAGGGACGGAGCGACCTTCCTGCTCAACAGCCCCTACGGGCCCCCCGAGGTGTGGGACCAGCTTCCGGGCAAAGTGCAGCGTCAGTTGCAGGACAAGCACATTCAGTTCTGGGTGATCGACGCAAACAAGGTCGCGGCCGAGGCCCACCTGGGCGGCCGGATCAACACGGTGATGCAGCCCTGTTTCTTCTCTCTTTCGGGGATATTGCCGGCCGAAAAGGCGGCGGAGGAGATCAAGGCCTCGGTCACCAAGGCCTACGGCCAGCGGGGTCGCACCATCGTGGACCGCAACTTCGCCGCCATCGACGCGGCGTTGGCCAACCTGGCTCGAGTGGAGATTCCCGAGAAGGCTGCCGCCCCCGGATCAATCGGCGTCCCGGTCCCCGAGTCGGCCCCGGACTTCGTCCGGCACGTGACCTCGATGATCATGGACGGTCAGGGCGACCTCTTGCCCGTGTCCGCCCTTCCGGCGGACGGCCGCTTCCTGTCAGGGACGACCCGTTACGAGAAGCGGGCCCTCGCGTTGGAGATGCCGATATGGGACCCGGACGTCTGCATCGACTGCGGCAAGTGCACGATTGTCTGCCCGCACGCAGTCATCCGGATGAAGGTGTTCGCTCCAGAAGCGCTCGCCGGGGCTCCTGACGGGTTCTTGTCCAAGCCTTTCCGTTCCAAGGATCTGGCCGGTCACCACATGGTCATCCAGGTGGCCGTTGACGACTGCACCGGCTGCGGAGTCTGTGTCGACGTGTGCCCGGCGAAGTCCAAGACCGAGGCCAAGCACAAGTCCATCAACATGGAACCTGCGCTCGCGCACCGCGAGCGGCTGCGGACTCACTGGGACTTCTTCCTGTCCATCCCGGAACTGGACCGCTCCCTCCTGCCCCACGACTCGGTGAAAGGCTCACAGGCCCTTCAGCCACTGTTCGAATTCTCCGGAGCTTGTGACGGTTGCGGGGAGACGCCGTACCTGAAGCTGGCCAGCCAGCTGTTCGGGGACCGCATGCTTGTGGCCAATGCCACGGGCTGCTCGTCGATCTACGGCGGCAACCTGCCGACGACTCCTTGGGCTATGAACCCCGAAGGGCGCGGGCCGGCTTGGGCCAACTCGCTGTTCGAGGACAACGCCGAGTTCGGCCTCGGCATTCGGCTCGGTCTCGAGGCCCAGCAACGCAGGGCTCAAGCCCTGCTCCGCTCGCTCGCCGGGGCGGTGGGTGAGGATCTGGCCACCTCGATCCTGGATGCCGTCCAGGACCAGGAGGAGGCTGTGTTCGCGCAACGGGAACGAGTCGCCCGGCTGAACGAGGAGCTGGGCCGCCTGGCCGCTTCCGGCGACGACGCTGTTGGCTCACCCGCCCGCCACTTGCTCACATTGACCAGTGCCTTGGTCCGCAAGAGCGTGTGGATCGTCGGTGGTGACGGCTGGGCCTATGACATCGGCTTCGGCGGGCTCGACCATGTCCTGTCCTCGGGCCGCGATGTGAACATCCTCGTGCTCGACACGGAGGTCTACTCGAACACCGGCGGCCAGGCGTCAAAGGCCACTCAACGCGGGGCAATGGCCAAGTTCGCGGCGGCAGGAAAAGAGTCGCCCAAGAAGGACCTCGGTGCGGTGGCGCGGTCTTACGGCAACGTCTACGTCGCCCAGATCTCCATGGGAGCCAACGACCTGCAAGCAACCAAGGCCCTGCTCGAGGCCGACGCCTACCCCGGCCCCTCGCTGGTGATCGCCTATTCGACTTGCATTGCCCACGGCATCGACATGACCAAGTCGATGACGCACCAAAAGGACGCCGTCCGGTCCGGCTACTGGCCTTTGTACCGGTTCCATCCATCGCTGGCGGAGGCAGGCCAGCCCTTCCAGCTCGACTCCAAGGCGCCATCGATCCCGCTGGCCGAGTTCGCCGCCACCGAGGCCCGTTATGCCACCCTGGCCCGGACCTATCCGAGCCAGGCGGCTCGCCTGGCACCGCTGGCACAGGCCGACGTAGCCGAGCGCTGGCGTTACTACGAGCAGCTGGCCACCGTGCAGCGGACGGTTCCTCAGGTCGTGTCCGACCTGGAGCCCGAAGCGGATCCCGATGCTGAAGATCGCAAAGACGAGGAGGTCGAGTGATGACCGGACCGGACTCAGTAGACCTGAGGACGACCTACCTGGGCCTCCAGTTGTCGTCGCCGATCGTCGCATCGGCAGGGCCGTTCACACGAGACGTCGACGGCGCCAAAGCGCTCGCCGACGCGGGTGTGGGCGCCCTCGTCCTGCCGTCACTTTTCGAGGAGGAGATCGTCGCCGAGGAGGTCGGACTCTCACTTGCTCTCGAGGCCGGGAGCGAAGGTTTCGCCGAGGCGCTCGACTACTTTCCTGCCGTCACCAACTTCACCAGCATGGCCGACCAGTACTTGGAGCTGCTCGAGCAGACCAAGAAGGCCGTGGAGGCGCCGGTGATCGCCAGCCTGAACGCTTCGTCCAACGGTGGCTGGGTGCGCTACGCCAAGCTCCTCGTCGAGGCCGGTGCGGACGCCCTCGAGTTGAACGTGTACCGGGTCCCCACCGACCCGCGGCTGACCGCGAGACAGGTGGAGGACACGGACCTGGCGCTGGTCGCGTACGTGTGCGCCAACGTGTCACTGCCGGTTGCGGTGAAGCTGTCGCCGTACTACTCCTCAATGGCCAGTTTCGCAGCCAGGGTGGTAGCGGCCGGTGCCTCTGGGCTGGTCCTGTTCAATCGCTTCTACCAGCCGGACCTGGACCTGGAAACGATGGACGTGGTGCCGAAGGTGGAGTTGTCCCGGACCTGGGAGCTGCGCCTGCCGTTGCGCTGGATCGCCATCTTGCGCCCCCAGCTGGGATCGGGCCCGTCGCTGGCCGCCACGTCCGGGATCCACACCGGATCCGACGTCGCCAAGGTTCTCGCAGTGGGCGCAGACGTGGCCATGATGACCTCGGCCATCCTTCAGTTCGGCCCAAACCACGTCAGCTCGGTCGAGTCCGAGTTGCGCTCCTGGCTGGCCGAGCACGACTACACCTCGGTCACCGAGCTGCGCGGCTCGGTGTCCCAAGCGACCTCGGTCGACGCGAGCGCGTTCGAGAGGGCCAACTATTTGAGGACCTTGCACTCGTGGACCTAGGGTGACCAGCATCGGATCCCTGGGCTGGATCGAGGCCAATTTCACGTGGGAGATCGCAGGTGGGCTCTACCACGACACGACCTTCAACCCGACGCAGCGACGTGGTCATCCGGCCTCTTTCCGAGCGCGACCTCGACCAGGCCGACCTGATCTTTCGCACTGCGTTCGGCACCTTCATGGGAGCGCCTGAGCCTGAGAAGTTCTTCGGCGATGCCGACTTCGTGCGAACTCGCTGGCGGGCCGACCCGGCAGCGGCCTTCGCAGCCGTGCTGGACGGCGAGCTCGTCGGCTCGAATCTCCTCACGAACTGGGGCAGTGTCGGGTTCTTCGGGCCTTTGACGGTGCGGCCCGAGCAATTGGGACCGCGGCATAGCCAAGCAGCTGCTCGAGCCGACGATGGACCTGTTCGCCTCGTGGAAGACGCGGCACGTCGGGCTGCTCACCTTTGCCGAGAGCCCGAAACACGTCGGCCTCTACCAGGGCTTCGGGTTCTGGCCCCGGTACCTGATCGCCGCGATGGCCGCGCCGGTGGTTGCGCCGGAACGGGCAGTCTCCTACACCCGGTTCTCCGAGGTCGCGTCGCACGACCGCGCCGGCCTGAAGAGCGGCGTCCGTGAGCTTACGTCCGCGGTCTTCGACGGCCTGGACGTCACCCGTGAGATCGACGCGGTGCTCGACCAGAAGCTCGGCGAGACGGTGCTCGTTTCCGACGCCTCGGGCCTGCAGGCAGTGGCGGTATGCCACATCGGTCCCGGGACCGAGGCCGGAAGCGACACGTGCTACGTGAAGTTCGGGGCGGCCAGGCCCGGTCGCAGGGCGGCCCGGTCGTTCGGACAGCTCATCGACGCGTGCCAGGGCCTCGCGGCGGCGGCGGGTGCCTCGGTTCTCTCCGCCGGGGTGAACTTCGGACGGGAACATGCCTACACCGCACTTCGACAACGTGGGTTCCGGGCCCAATTCCACGGCATCGCGATGCATCGGGGGAACGAACCCGGCTACGACAAGCCCAACTGCTACGTGATTGACGACTGGCGGTGATGTCGCCCCCGCCAGCCGAACCACCGTCCGAACCGACGGGCTCGTCCACGCCGTCAACGGGGCCGTCCGACGACTGGACGTTCCGCGTCGACGGTCTCACGAAACGGTTCGGCGCAGTTGTCGCCAACGACGACATCACTCTTCGCGTGGAGCCGGGCGAGGTCTACGGACTGCTCGGCCCGAACGGAGCCGGCAAGTCCACGCTCGTGAAACAGACGATCGGCCTCTTGAAGCCGACCTCCGGTCGCATCACACTCGGTCGCTTCGACCTCGTCGTGGACCCTGATGCGGCACGGCAGCTGTGCTCGTACCTGCCGCAAGTTCAGATGCCGATCAACTCGTTTCACGTCTCCGAGGCGATCGAGCTGGCCGGCCGCATCAGGGGCGGCAGCGCCAGGGCGGTCCGGGGGCGCACGGCGTCGCTGATCGACACGCTCGATCTCGGCGAATGGAAGAACGCTCTCGGGCATAGCTTGTCGGGCGGTGTCAGGCGCCTCGTCGGGTTCTGCATGGCCATTGTGCGTCCTGGGCGGGTCGTGATCCTCGACGAGCCGACCAATGACGTGGACCCGCTGCGCAGGCGCCTTCTATGGGAGGAGATCCGCGCCCTCGGCGCGCACGGGTGCGCCGTGCTGCTGGTGACCCACAACGTGCTCGAGGCCGAGAAGTCCGTCGACCGCCTGGCGGTGATCCACAAGGGCCGGCTCGTGGCGGAAGGCACGCCGTCCTCGATGAAGACGGCCAACCGGTCGCAGCTTCGCCTGCAGCTGATGCTCGCACCGGGAACGGCCACGCCAGCCCTTCCGCCGTGGGCCGGTCCGGCAGTACGGGTCGGAAACAACCTCGTCACCACGATCGCCGAAGCCGACGCGTCCGCCGCGATCACCTGGGCGGCAGAGATGACCAACGTGGGCTCAGCCGAAGAGTACGCGCTGGGCGCCATGACCCTGGAGGACGCGTACATCCGGCTCACCTCCCACATGTCGGACGACGGAGACGACGACGAAGATGGCTGAGGTCCTGCCTGCCTCGGTCATCGTCCCCCACGGCACGGTCGAACGCGGGGCGAAGCGCTGGTTGCACGACTACGCGGTGATGGTGCGATGGCATCTAGCCGACCTGCGGATATGGCTCGTGACCCTTACGGCCGTGCAGCTGCTGTCGGGCGTGGGCTTCGTGCTCGGCATCTCCCTCTTCTTCACGCACATCCCCATGACAGCTGCCCTGTTCGTGTCGACCGGCGTGCCCGTCATAAACCTGTTGATGGTCGGGATGATCCTCGGGCCCCAGCTCGTGGCGGACCAGAAGTCCAACGGGAGCTACGAGTACCTACGCTCGATGCCGGTCAGCCGGTCCGTGACCGGGGCCGCGTGGTACACGGTCTGCCTCATCGGGGGTGTGCCGGCGATGATCGTCTCTCTCGGCGTCGCGCGGCTGCGCTACGACCTGCCGCTGCAGGTCTCACCGATGATCGTCCCGGCCGTCTTGCTCACCTCGTTCGCCGGCACGATGCTCGGCTACGCCATCGGGCACGCGATCGGCAACCCGATGGCGACGAGGCTGATCACTCAACTGCTCGTCTTCGTCGTCTTCGGCTTTGCTCCTGTCATGTTCCCGCTCTCCCAGATGCCGCGCTGGCTCGGTGCGGTCAACTGGTGGCTCCCGTTCCGTCACATGGCCGTCGTCACGCGCTCAGCGCTCACACCGGGCGTCCATACAGCAGTGATGTCCGCGTACGTCGTGCTCGGTGTGTGGGCGGTCGTCTGTGCGGCACTCGCCGGACGGGCGCTCGGACGGCGACCATGACCGCCGGCGTCCTCGCAGGCCGCCCCAAGCACCTGCCGCAATCAGAGCTGCGCTCGGGGATCGGCTACTGGGTTGCCAGCCTGGTCACGATGATGCGCTTCGATTACGGCCGCATGCGCCAATGGGCGGCGATGATGGTGGTCATCCAGACCATGATGGGGGCCGGCATGGCGCTGCTGTACGGGTTCTTCTACCCGCACATCAGCGTCATGAGGGCCCTGTACATCACGACGGGCGCACCGACACTGGCGCTCATACCGCTCGGTTTCGTGATGGTTCCGGGCACGGTCGCCCAGCAGAAGCTCGAGGGAACCTTCGACTACATCTGGTCGCTGCCCGCACCAAGAAGTGCCCAGGCGGCCTCCACCTTCGTGCTCTACACGCTCCTCGCGCTCCCTGGTTCGGTTCTCGCCCTCCTCGTGGCGACGTGGCGCTACGACGTGCACCTGTCGGTCTCGCCCCTTCTCATCCCCGCTGTCCTGCTCTGTGCGCTGACGGCGACCACGGTCGGTTACGGCCTGGCACTGGCCGTCTCCAACCCCATCGTGACCAACGTCGTCACCAACGCACTGATGTTCGTCGTGCTCCTCTTCTCCCCGATCGTCTATCCGGCGTCGCAGCTGCCCGTCTGGCTCGCCACCGCCCACTACTTCTTGCCCTTCTATAACATGGCCGTCGTCATTCGAGCCGGGCTCACCTTTGGCGTCGTCGATCACGTGACGACGTCGTTCATCGTCCTGGCCGCATGGGCCGCCATCGGTGCTGCGGCAACGGCATGGGTCGTCGGGCGCCGTCGCTAGGGACTGGGCCGTCCCCGACACTGTCGCCGGGCGCCGTCGCTAGGGATTCCAGTCGTCGCCGGGCCGCGTGCCAGGGCGCGCGGCGCTCCACGCGGTCGAGGAAGTCGTTCCTGCCAATTTCGCCGGCCCTACAGCTAGCCTTAAGCTGTGTTGTTCGTGAGCCTCTCCTCTGCCTCCTGTACGAAATTGGTCTGTGCGACACTCCCAACGCCGTTCAGCGGTCGGTGATGTCGCCAAGAATCTGAAGGAACCTGCGCATGGCGAACTGGGGTCCTGCCGAGCAAGATCAGATGAGCTATGACCTCGGCTGGACCAAGAGCGACTCGCAACGGACGATATGGGGCCTGAGCCACACTCACTTGGCAAATGCCATAGAGCTGTTCTCGAAGGACTCTGGGGAAGGGACCCATGAGTCGCCCGTGAGGGAGGCGATTGCCGCGTGGACGGGCTTCGCGTGGTTGGCGGAGCTCGGAGAACGACCCGAGTTGACACAGCCGCTCGCCGCCGCCTGCGACGAGTTCGTGAAGGGATTGACCGAAAAAGACGAAGAGCGGACGATTCGCGGGTACTCGGCCGTCGAGACGGTCGTAAATCGGATTCGCGCTGCAGTTCGGTCACGATCTCGGCCGATCATGGAACAAGCAGGGAATCGACGAGGAGTTCGGTCAGCTGATCGATGCTTCGTCCTTGCTGGTCAGCCGGCTCAAGCATGAGAATCTGACGGATACCGATACCAAGAACACTTACGAGCTGGCGGTCAAGATCGCCCACGGTTGGGCCCGGCTCGTCAAGGGAAGCTACTTCCTCTTGTACTCCCAACCGTACTCACAGGCAGCGGAGGACATCGTCTCGGGGATGCGCAGTCGCGATCAGGAGCGTGTTCAGGCCGGAATCGAGCAGATGGTCGAGCTCGGTGCGCGACTGTCCGAGGGGTCGACAACGATCGTCGAGGGTGAACGGCCCCGAAAGGGTGACCCTGTCGAGTTCCCAAATGTGGTGCCCGGCGGCCGCTACGTCGCCGCCACTGACGGGCGCCCCGTGGAAGGCCATCCCGGCCGGTGGTCTGTCGACGTCGTCCTCTCCGACCCTAGGGACCGCTGACCGCGCAGCGCTCGGCGGCCCAAGACGTCAAGTGATGTCGGAGCGCAGAGTCGTGAAGGTGCCTACGAAAGCGAGCGCGATGCCGTAAACAAGGAGCATGATGGCCCCACCCCACCAAGGCAGCAGCGGAGTGGTGCCGCCCCCAAAGCTCGTCCGAGTGGCGTCCTCGAGCGCCGTGGCGGCTTGTCCTGGAAGGTACTCCCCGATCGTCGGCCATATGGCGCCGACGATCGACTCCACCACCAAGGTGAAGACCAGACCTACGACGATGGAGACGATCTGGTTCTTCAGCAGTGCACCGAGTCCGAGGCCATAGATGGCGAACAGACCCGTCCCGAGGATGACACCGGGCGCGATCCTCGACCAGTCGTGCCACATGTTGTGGGTTGTGGCGACGTAGTACATACCGTGCTGCACGCTGCACAGCGCCTGCGACATCCCCTGGCTCACGCCGACTGGCGTCAAGCAGGAATGCACCTTAATGCCGACGAGCACGAAGCCGAGGATGAGACCCGTCAACATGGTGAGCGCGCCCAGCACGACACCGCTCCCGAAGCCGATCCCCAGCTTCGCCATCACGACGCGGCCCCGACGCGGCTGCGCGAGGAACGTCGGGGTCACTGTCTTGTGGCGGTACTCACCCGTGATGATGATCACGCCCAGGACAAGGGCGAGCAGCCGCGAGACATCGAGCACGGAGAATACGTTGGCGAACCACTGAGCCGAGCCGTGCGGAACGATGCCGGCGCTGCCGCCGTGTCGCCCGCCGGGAGCCAACGCAAGGGCGAAGCCGAACGCCAGGTCGATCAGCACGACGATGCCGAAGAGCACATAGGTCGACCAGATAGTCCAAAGCTTGCGGAACTCGGCCCAGAGCAACCTGGTCATCGCTGATCCCCGATCAGCCCGGTAGAGGGCGGTGCCGCAGGCGTAGCCGAAGAGGAGGCTGACGCCGGGGGCGAAGCCGACGGGCCGTCGTTGAATCGCCGGTAGTCGCCTGCCAACTCCGTCGCCTGCCCCAGTTGCATGCCCTCGCCGCCCGTCAACGCGAAAAACAGCGACTCGAGCGACTCAGTCGACGAGACCATCTCGTGCACCTCGATGCGGTTCTCGACCATGATCGGGCCCAAGGCTTCGGGTGTGCCACCCTCGCACACGACGTAGCCGTCTCGCGCCGCTGCTGGGAGATTCGCGGCGCGCAGCGCCTGAATCAGGCGTTCGGCATCGGGCGTCCTCACCTTCACAGACCGTTTGGACCGGGCAAGCAGGTCCTGCAGCCTGCCTTGAGCCGCCAGCCGGCCGGCCGTCAGAACGATGACGTCGTCCACGATCAGCTGCGCCTCGGACAGCAGGTGTGACGACACGATCACGATGCGTCCACCATCGCGCTCGGCCGACCCCTCCGAGGCGTACAGCTTGAGAAAGTCCCTGAGCCACGCGATGCCCTGAGGGTCGAGGCCGTTGGCCGGTTCGTCGAGAACGAGAATGTCGGGTTTGCCCAACAGAGCACGCGCGAGCTCGAGGCGCTGGCGCATGCCCATTGAGAAGCCGCCGACGGCCCGATCCCCGACCTCGGACAAGCCGACGAGGTTGAGGCACTCGTCGACCTGGCTGAAAGGTATGCCTGCCATCGTTGCGATCAGTTTCAGGTGGTTGCGCGCTCGAACGAGCCGGATGGAATCCCGACGCCTCGAGCACGGCACCCACCCGCATCGTGGGGTTGGGCAGGTCACGGTAACGGTGCCCGTCAATGAGCACCGAGCCCGATGTCGGGGTCACAAGCCCGAGGAGCATCCGCAGAGTGGTGGTCTTGCCGGCACCGTTGGGTCCCAGGAAACCTGTGACCCCGCCTGGGATTGCGTCGAAATCGAGGTGGTCAACAGCCAGGACGTCCGCGCCGAAACGCTTCGTCAACCCACGGGCTCGGATTGTCGGCATGTGCGGCCAGGCCTCCATCAAGCTTCGTCGTTCACGATCCGCGCGCGGCGGCCGGGGGCGACCTTAGTTCCGCCAAGACATCGAGGTCGTTCGCCGACAGTGCAGCTCAGGTCGTTACCTCCTCGCCTGGGTCAGCACACCAAGAATCAGGCAGTTCGGCTCTGTAGGTCGCGCTAAATCACTGAGGCCCAGCTGCCGATAGACTGAGGTTAGCGAGGGTTGTTTTTCGCGCCCCGAAAAGGAGGCCGCAGATGTTGAGCAGACTGAAGAGATCGCACCTCGGAATTATCGTCCCGGTGGCTGTCGTAGTCGTTCTCGCAGGATCGGTTTTCACCGCCGGCGCCGCATCCGCCGGCCGGATATCCCCACGCCAGCACAACGGCGCCCAGGGAGTCGTCACAGCCATGACCGTGGCGGGCGCCACGGCCACTTGCGGCACCGCGGGCGACGCGGGCACTCTCACGCTGGCCGGCGGCATGCGCCAGGCCGTCACTGCCGTTGACGTCACCGCGACGACGACCTACAAGGACCCCGCCGTCACGACGCCGACTTTCGCCAACGTCTGCGTCGGCAGCCGCGTCATAGCCCTCGGCACCCTCACCTCCGGCACGCTGACGGCGACCTTGGTAGCGGTCGTACCGGCCCAGGCCCAGGGGGTCGTCGCAGCCATGACCGTGGCGGGCGCCACGGCCACTTGCGGCACCGCGGGCGACGCGGGCACTCTCACGCTGGCCGGCGGCATGCGCCAGGCCGTCACTGCCGTTGACGTCACCGCGACGACGACCTACAAGGACCCCGCCGTCACGACGCCGACTTTCGCCAACGTCTGCGTCGGCAGCCGCGTCATAGCCCTCGGCACCGTCTCCTCCGGCACGCTGGCCGCGACCCTGGTAACGGTCGTACCGGCTCAGGCCCAGGGAGTCGTCACAGCCATGACCGTGGCGGGCGCCACGGCCACTTGCGGCACGGCGGGCGACTCGGGCAGCTTCACGCTGGGCGGCATCTGGCCCATGCCGATGGTCGCCAATGCCCCGCGGCTTGCCATGACCGTTGACGTCACCTCGACGACGACCTTCACAGACGTCGCTCTAACGACGCCGACTTTCGCCAACGTCTGCGTCGGCAGCCGCGTCATCGCCCTCGGCACCCTCACCTCCGGCACGCTGACGGCGACCTTGGTAACGGTCGTACCGGCCCAGACCCAGGGGGTCGTCACCGCCATGACCGTGGCGGGCGTCACGGCCACCTGCGGCACGGCGGGCGACGCGGGCAGCTTCACGCTGGGCGGCATCTGGCCCACGCCGGTGGTCGCCATTGCCCCGTGGCTTGTCACGACCGTTGACGTCACCGCGACGACGACCTACAAGGACCCCGCCGTCACGACGCCGACTTTCGCCAACGTCTGCGTCGGCAGCCGCGTCGTAGCCCTCGGCACCCTCACCTCCGGCACGCTGACGGCGACCTTGGTAACGGTCGTACCGGCCCAGGCCCAGGGGGTCGTCACAGCCGTGACCGTGGCGGGCGCCACGGCCACCTGCGGCACCGCGGGCGACGCGGGCAGCTTCACGCTGGGCGGCATCGGGCCCATACCGGTGGTCGCCAGTGCCACGCGGCTCGTCACGACAGTTGACGTCACCGCGACCACGACCTTCTCGGACGCCGCTGTCACGGCGCCGTCATCGGCAACCTTCGCCGACGTCTGCGTCGGCAGCCGCGTCATAGCCCTCGGCGCCCTTGCCTCCGGCACGCTGACAGCGACCTCGGTCGCGATCGTGCCCCCACTCAACCTGACTGGCGGCCACGGCAATCGCCGAGGTCACGGCAAGGGCTGAGCCGAGCGCGTCCCAGAGCCACAGCGACCACCATCGGGGACCGCGCCCGGTGAACGCGAACGCGCGATGCGGTTCTCGCTGACCTGGTTTCCTGCGAAGTCGGACTACTAGTGACGTTTCCGGGTGGCGACTAGAACCGGGATCTTGCGCGTGGTCTTGGTCTGGTACTCGGCGTAGGGCGGGTAAGCCGCCACCGCACGGTCCCACCAGACCGCTCTCTCGTCACCGGTCACCTGCCGGACGACCACATCGAACGGCTCGGGCCCGTCCTGGATCATCACAGCCGCAGGGTCGGTGATCACGTTGTAGTACCAGACCGGATGCGTCGGAGCTCCTCCCTTGGAGGCGACCAAGGCGTACTCCCCGTCGTGCTCGACCCTCATGAGGCCGAATTTGCGGATCTTCCCGCTCTTGTTGCCTCGGGTGGTGACGATGATGATGGGCAACCCGGTGTCCAGAAGGGTATTCGCCCGCTGGCCTGCGGAGCTCTCGTACTCGGCAACCTGGTTCCTGACCCATTCAGCTCGGCTCGGCTCGTATTCACCTTCAAGTGACATGGAGCCACTATAAGGAGCTACAGCTCACCTGACAGTCAGGTGATCGTCGCCGCATAGTCGGGGACGTAGCGGTACCGGTCTCGGGGCGGCCGCTGGTAGTTGCCTACCGGTGTCCGCGCGGCCAGCTTGGGCTTGGACTGCTTGCGGTCCTCGTAGGGGATCATCGACAGGAGATGCGCGATGCAGTTGAGCCGGGCCCGTTTCTTGTCGTCGGCCTCGACCTCGTACCAGGGTGAGTCCGGCAGATCGCAGTGGGCGAACATCTCGTCCTTTGCCTTGGAGTACTGGACCCAGCGTTTGCGGCCCTCCAAGTCCATGTCGCTCAGCTTCCACCGCTTGAGGGGATCGTTGAGGCGGTCCTTGAACCTCCGCTCCTGCTCCTCGTCGCTCACCGAGAACCAGTACTTGACCAAGATGATCCCGTCGTCGATGAGCATCCGCTCGAACGCCGGGCACTGGCGAAAGAAGCGGCGGTACTCCTCGTCGGTGCAAAATCCCATGACTCGCTCGACCCCGGCCCTGTTGTACCAGCTGCGGTCGAACAGGACGATCTCCCCACCTGCAGGGAGGTGGGCGATGTAGCGCTGGAAGTACCACTCGGTCTTCTCCCGGTCGCTCGGGGCAGGCAGAGCTGCAATCCGGCACCAACGTGGGTTGAGGTGCTCGGTGATCCGCTTGATCACGCCCCCCTTTCCCGCTGCGTCGCGGCCCTCCACAACGATCACCACCCGCTTGCCCTCTTCGCGGACCCACTGCTGCATGCTCACCAGCTCCTGCTGGAGCCGGAGAAGGGCCTTGTCGTACTTGTCGGTGTCAGCCATGGCCTCATCCTGCCCCCGACGCGGCAGTCGTGCCACGCTGTTGTGGCGGCCCAGCTTCAATCGCCCTCGGTTGCCAGTCCCAGAGGGGCTTCGGCAACGGGCTCCTCGCGATCTCGAGCCGCCTGACCGCGTCGGCCCCGACCGTGGAGCATCCCGAGCTTGGCCATGGCGATCAGCCCGAGGCCCGATGCCACGAGGCAGGCGACTGCGCCCACGCCGAGGCCGATCCGCGCGCTTGCCATGGCGACGGCCCACCCGATCAGCGGACCACCGATAGGTGTCGTCCCCTGGAACGCGACCGCCCACAACGACATCACGCGACCGCGCATGGTGGGCTCAGCCTGGAGCTGCAACGTCGTGTTCCCGGTCGCGATGAACGTCACGCTCGCCCAGCCGACGGCCGCGAGCGCGAGGAGCTCGACGGCCAGCACCGGCGCGAGCGCAGCCAGGCCGATCGCGATCCCGAACAGTGAGCCGGCCAGCGTGAAATGACGGAGCCCCGTGCGGCCACGAGCCGCCGTGACGAGGCCACCGAGCACCGCGCCAATGCCCATGGCGGCCGTGAGGAAGCCGTAGGTCGCCGAGCCCCCGTGGAAGGTCTGCTTCGCGACGACCGGCAGGGTCACCTGGAACTCGTAGGCGAGCATCCCGACAAGCGCCATCATGAGCAATGGGACACCGAGCCGCGGCTCTCTCTTGACATAACGGAACCCGTCGCGCAACTGGCCCTTCGCACGGCCGGTCGGCTCGGTCGGGCTGAGCGCGCCCGTGTCCATCGAGGCAAGCGAGTAGACGACCGCGACGAAGCTCACGGCATTGATCAGGAAGCACGCGCCTTCACCGACGGTGGCGATCAGCAGTCCCGCGATGGCCGGCCCGATGGCCCGCGCCACGTTCACCATCGTGGAGTTGAGACTCACAGCGTTGCGAAGCTCGCGGGCGCCCACCATCTCGAGAACGAAGGATTGGCGAGTCGGGTTCTCGAAGGTGTTGTTGAGGCCGAGCACGACCGCGAGAACACACAGCTCCCAGAAACGCACGACGTGGGTGACCGCGAGCAATCCGAGGACGAGAGCCTGGATGCCCATGAGCGACTGCAGAACGATCATCAGCCTGCGCTTGTCGACACGGTCGGCTATGACGCCTCCATAGGGCCCGACGAGGAGCACGGGCAGAGTCTGCAACGCGACCACGAATCCGAGGGCCGTGGCGGAGTGCGTGAGCGTGTACACGAGCCAGGACTGGGCCACCGTTTGCATCCAAGTCCCGATGAGCGAGATGGACTGGCCGAAGAAGTAGCGCCTGTAGTTGGGAACCGACAACGCCGAGAACGTGCGACGACCGATGTCGGACACTCTGCTCATCGGTTGTCCCCCCTCGGCGGACCTGGCTCAGGCGTGAGAAGCCGCTCAGCGAGCTCTTCCAAGACCGGAAGTGCCAAGCGCACCGCTTCGCGTTCGGCGGGACCGAACTCCCCGAGCCGCTTGGACAACGCGTCATTGCGTTCGGAGCGGATTCGCTCGAGCAGGCGGTGCCCCTTCGTGGTCGCTTCCACGCGACAGATGCGGCGGTCGCCTTCGACGCCAAGCCGACGGATCAGGCCTGCCTCTTCGAGCTTGGGAACGATACGTGAAAGCATCGTCGGATTGAGCCCGGCGAAGCTTGCCAGGTCCGACAAGCGGATCGGTCCGCGACGCTCGGCAGCCACGAGAACGTCCACTTCCGTCGCTGTGAGCGACCCGGCGGCTTCGGTGGGCCGGAGCCTCCGGGAAAGCCTCGCCACTGCGATGCGAAGACGCGCAGCACTCAGCTCCGATCCCCCGCTTTGAGCAACCTCGTCATGTTCGGTCAGGCTTGAGCCACCTATTTACTTGCTTGCCAGCAAGCATTATATGGGGGACTCAAGCTCGAGGCGACCTCCCCAGCGGACCGTACGGGCGCGCTTGTAGATCTCGCCGTCGCGCCGGCTGATGACGCGCTCGTCGAGGCCTCCTGCCTCGCACAGCCAGAGCCGCACGTGACCCTTGCGAGGGCGCGGCGAGCGCACCAGTCGGGCCACGGGTGTAGACGGTCGGTTCGACGACACGGCCAGATACGAGTACTTCTCGTCCTCGTATCCGAGTCGTGCACCCTTCAGCTCCCGGTGCAAGCTCGACCGTTCCAGGCGCACGGCGAAGTGACACCAATCGGAACCTCTCATGGGGCAGCGGCCGTCGTGCGGGCAGGGGGCGGTCACCTGCGCTCCCCAGGAGATGAGCGCGCTCCTTGCGTCTCGCAGCCGTTCGAAGCCTGCCGGGGTCCCGGGCTCGACGAGGACCAGCTCGCCTTGAGTGGCCTTCCACCATCGATCGAGCGCCTGGCGCACCCGGTCGTGTCCGAGCTCTCCGAGAACGTACGCAGCGACAACCAGATCGCTCTTCGGAGTTGTGACCTCCGCTGCGTCTCCGATGGTCCACACGGCGTCAGCCAACAGGTCCGACAAGCCGCTCCTGCCGAGCCGAACGCCGAGCGCAACCACGTCTGGCTCGCGCTCGACAAGTTCAGCGTGTGCGATCGAGGGGAACACCGCCACTGCCGCCCAAGTGGCAGTTCCCGGACCCGCACCCAAGTCGAGGATGCTGCTGGGTGCCCAACCGGGCCTCAGTGAGCCGAGTTCGGCCAGCACTCTGCGGGTCGCTGCGAACGTGGCCGGAACCCGTGTGGCGAGGTAAGCCTGCGCCTGTCCGGGGGCAAAGTCCTTGGAGTCATCCGTCACGTCTCCGAACCGGTATCGTTCCGACAACGCCGAGGCCGGACCATGCAGGTCGCGGTGGCGAAGATCGCCCAGCTCGCGCTCGATCGCTGCCTCGAAGGTGACGCTCACGTCACCGCTGCCGTGATCTTGGCTCAACTGCGCACACCGCCGACGGGTCTTCCGTTCTCCAAGTACTGGCACGTACGGGCCCTCACGGCGGCACGGACCCGGCGGCGAAGCGGCCCACTCAGCAGCTCGAGCGCCTCGGCCACGGGCACGAAACCGAACTCCGCGATCTCCTCGGGCTGCACCTCGACGTGTCTCAACCTCTCGGCGTCGAGCACACCGCAGTCGAACAGGAAGCGCACACCGCCCGGTCGGCCCTCGTGTGGCCGGCGAAAGTCGACACATGCGAGCCGCCCGTTATCGATCTCGATCCCGCTCTCCTCGCGAACCTCGCGCCGGCACGCCTCCCAGGGTGTCTCTCCATCGGCTTCCACTTGTCCACCAGGGATCGTCCAACCCGCTTTGTAAGTCGGCTTCAAGATGAACAACCGGCCGGCCGCGTCAAATATCAGGGCGCCGGCCGAGGCCGGGATTCTCGGGATCTCATACGGCGTTTCTTCCATCAGACGACGGACACTACGCCACTGCACCGGGTGGGCGCGCCCGCCGTCTCCGACCGGAGTCGGTACCGGGAGGCCATGGCGTCGACTAGGAAGGTGCCGTGGCCGGACCAGGAATCTCCTTGAGTGCCCGCGAGGCACGAAGAGTCGCTCTCGCTGCCCAGGCACTCCTCGGACCGCGCCCGGACGGGGGGCTCGCGGCGATGCTCGGGCGCCTGCGCGCCGTACAGCTCGACACGATCTCGGTCTTGGCCCGCTCCCACGAACTGGTCGCCTTCGCCCGCCTCGGGCCCATCGGGCGCACCCGGATCGAGAGGGCCTACTGGGGACCACCGAGCGCGACCTTCGAGTACTGGTCACACGCGGCCTGCGTTCTTCCGCTCGAGGACTGGCCCGCGTATGGCTTCAAACGCCGGGCTGCCGTCGCACGTGGCCGCCGGTGGCACCGTCTGGAGGACGTTGACAAGAGCTGCTCATACGTTCGTGATCGCATCCGGGCCGAAGGGCCGCTCTCGGCTCGAGAGCTCGGTGGTGCCAAGAAAGGTGGCCCCTGGTGGGACTGGACCGAGACCAAGATCGCGGCCGAATGGCTCCTCGACATCGGTGAGCTCGCCTGCCGTCGACGCAAGGGCTTCCAGCGCATCTACGACCTCGCCGAGCATGCGATCCCCAGGGAACTTCTCGAGGTCGAGCTCTCGGATGATGCCTGCCACGACCGGCTCGTCAAGGCTGCGGCTATGGCCTTGGGAGTGGCGACGACCGCCGACCTCGCCGCCTATCACGGCCTCACGCGCCGACAGGTCGAACGGGCGCTTGAAAGGACGGGCCTGCTCCCGGCCAGGGTCGAAGGATGGGACCAGCCGGCCTTCACCTCGGAGGCGGCGCTCGAGACACTCCAGCGACGAATGAAGGGCCGCGCTGTGCTCGTCTCGCCCTTCGACTCCCTCACCTGGTACAGGGAGAGAACCGAGCGTCTGTTCGGCTTCCGGCATCGTCTCGAGGCTTATGTCCCCCTCTCCAAACGCGTACATGGGTACTTCTCGATGCCGGTCCTCGGTGGCGAACGGCTTGTCGGCCTCGTGGACCCCGGTCGAGTTGGGCACACCCTCGTCGCCAAACATGTCTCTCTCGAAACCAAGGACGCCGCCATCTACGTAACCGCCGCACTCGTTCAGGCCGCGACCTGGGTCGACAGCGACAACATCGTCGTCGAGCGCGTGACGCCGGTCGAACGAACCTCGGAGCTCTGCGGGCTGGTCGCGGCAGCTCAGAGTTGATCGAGCAGGTCTCTTGCCGGGATCGATCCCGGCGCGATCCCTTCCCTGGCCATCCGGTTCGCTGTTGAGCAGAGCAACTCGTTGACCGGCGTCGCGACCTGGTGCAGTCGACCCAGAAGAACGATCTCACCGTTCAGCCAGTCGGCCTCGATGTTGCCGGTCCCGCGAGCAAGGCTCTGCCACGAGGAGCCGCCGGAGCGGACGTGACCGCCCACAGGTCTCAACGCACCGAGGGATGCACGACGCTCGGCGTCCAGGGCGGGATCCGCAACCTCGATCCCGGCCGCTGCGAAGCACAAGGAGCCCTCGTCCTGAGCAAGCCGCCAGAGCTCTCGAGCCGCCGGGTCCTCAGAACGCGTGCCGCACGCGGCCTCGAGCGCGTTTCCCAGGTTGGAAAGCAGTTTCAGGTGCTTGCGAGCCATCACTCTCGGGTCCGCGATCGAGTCGAAACTGCTCTCGTTCAGATCTGCGGCCACCTGTTCACTCACCTCGTCGACGCCTGCGGGGTAGCGCCCGACATCGAGAAGCCCTGTGAGCGGACAGGCCGGGACCTCGACCACACCTGGTTCGAGATGGGTAGCGGGCATGAACACGCACATCGCCTGTACGTTAGAGAAACGTCGCAGCGCGAGACGTTCGTTCTCCACCCCGTTCTGAGCACAGACCACCGGCGTGCTCGGCGGCGCGCAAGCAGCCAGCTCGATCAGCAGTGGCTCGCTGTGCTGGGTCTTGGTAGCGAGAACGGCCACGTCGCCGTGTCCGAAACCGGCCGCCTCCGGACTCGAGGCCGTCGCGACCGAAAGTCTCACCGTACCTTCAGGGTCGCGCAACTCGAGCCCCTCGCTGGCGAGCACTGCCTGGTGGGCGCCCCGCGCGATGAGGACGACGTCATGGCCGTGTTCGAAGAGGCGCCCACCGATGGCACAGCCGATTGCGCCGGCGCCAAGAATCACATAACGCATGGTCCGAGCCTTTCAGATCCGAGCCATGGTCACCGCGCCGTGTCGAGGATCACGGTCACTGGGCCTTGGTTGGCGAGCTCGACAAGCATCTCCGCGCCGAAGCGGCCCGTCGCGACCCGGGCCCCAAGGACTCGGAGATGCTCGACCACCCGATCGACAAGCGGTTGTGCGACCTCGCCCCGCGCGGCGGCCACGAAGGAGGGTCGCCGCCCTTTGGTGGCGTCGCCGTAAAGGGTGAACTGGCTGATCACCAGCAGCCCGCCCCCGGCCTCGGCCACGGAGCGGTTCATGCGTCCCTCCGCGTCGCGCATGATCCTCAACGTCCAGAGCTTGGAGGCCATGGCGAGCGCCTCCTTCTCGCCATCGCCGTTGGTCACGCCAAGCAGCACGACGAGGCCTGGGCCGTCGAGCGACCCGACGATCTCTCCATCGACGCTCACCCGGGCCCACGTCGCCCGCTGCACGACCGCCCGCACCTCAGGTGCCTCCGCGAACCTCGGCCGTCGGCTGCAGATGTGCGGGCAGCGCTATGCCCGGCGCCAGGTCCGGCGCCGGCTCCGGGGTACCGCGAACCTCGCGGATCGGCACGAGGCCGGCCCAATGTTGGAGGGACAGGTCCTCGGGCTCGTCGAGCGGCGGTCCGGTCCTGATCTTGGCCGAGACCTCGACGAGCGGGAGCGCCATGACGGCGGTCTGGCGTAGCTCGGCCTGTGTCGGTCCACGGGCACTGCCAGTGCGCCCAGGGGCGATCTTCTCCATCAAGGCCGCGAGGACCTCCTCTTTGTCGCCTGCATCATGAACCAGGGTGGCCGTCCCGTAAGCGACCAGGGACCGGTAGTTCGCCGAATGGTTGAACGCTGAGCGGGCTAAGACGAGCGCATCGACGATGCTCACCTCCACGGCGACCTCCAGCCCGCCTTTTCGGGCCGCGATCCTCGCGATGTGAGCGCCGGTCGAGGCGTGGAGGAACACGGCGGGACCGATGCGAACAAAGAGCATCGGGAGCACGCGAGGGCGGTCGTCGGCAATGAAGCCGACGTGGCAGACCAGCGCCTCGTCGAGGATCTGGTGCACGCTCGCGGCATCGTATCTAGCCCTTTCCGGGTGCCGGGAAGGCGTCGTGGCCCCGGTCGGGTCGTACATGTTCCTCAGGCTCTCAAGCCAGTTCGGCTCGCGCCTGGTCAAAGGCGGTAGCAGCACGTTCGAGATCGTCGCGTGTGTGCGCGGCAGACATCTGCGCGCGTATGCGCGCCTTGCCGATGGGGACCACCGGATAGCTGAACCCGATGACATAGACGCCTCTTTGCAGGAGCAGATCAGACATGCGAGTCGCTAGCGCGGCGTCGCCGAGCATCACCGGGACGATCGGGTGATTCCCCGGGAGGATGTCGAAGCCGAGACCGGTCATCCGCTCCCGGAACCAAGCCGTGTTCTCCCTGAGCTTCGCCCGTAGGTCGTCGCTCTCGGCCAACAGGTCGAGGACGACGAGCGAGGCGGCCGCGATCGACGGGGCTACGGAGTTGGAGAACAAGTACGGCCGGGAACGCTGCCGCAGGAGTTCGACTATCTCTTTGCGGCCGCTCACGTATCCGCCACTCGCGCCGCCCAACGCCTTTCCGAGCGTGCCGGTGACTATGTCGACCTGGTCTGCGACGCCGTACAACTCTGGCGTCCCGCGTCCGTGCTCACCTATGAACCCGACGGCGTGCGAGTCGTCGACCATCACCATCGCGCCGTAGCGCTCTGCCAACTCGCAGATCTCCCGCAGGGGCGTCACGTAGCCGTCCATCGAGAACACGCCGTCTGTCGCTATCAGCCGGCGCCGTGAGTCGGAGGCCTGTTGCAGTTGCTCCTCGAGATGCGCCATGTCCCGGTTGTGATAGCGGTAGCGCCGTGCGGCACACAATCGAATGCCGTCGATGATGGAGGCGTGGTTCAGTTCGTCGCTGATGACGGCGTCGTCCTTGCCGAGCATCGTCTCGAACAGACCGCCGTTCGCGTCGAAGCACGACGAGTACAAGATGGAGTCCTCGGTCTTGAGAAAGCCGGAGAGCCGTCGCTCGAGATCTTTGTGGACCTCCTGGGTACCGCAGATGAACCGCACGCTTGCTGTCCCGTAGCCCCAGCGGTCGAGCGCCTCCTTTGCTGCGGCGACGACACGAGGGTCGTCGGCGAGGCCGAGGTAGTTGTTCGCACAGAGATTCAGGACCTCCATGCCACCCGACACCTTGACCATGGCCTGTTGCGGGGTGGCGATCACGCGCTCGAGCTTGAAGAGCCCCGCCGACCGGATCTCCTCCAGCTGGGCGCTGAGGTCGTCGCGGACTTGCTTGAACATGGCGAACCTCCGATCAGGCTTCGGACCAGGTGAGCACGACCTTGCCGCAACGCCCGAGGCGCATGGCCTCGAAGCCCGCCTCGTAGTCGCAGGCCGCGTATCTGTGCGTGATCACCGGGGAGATGTCGACGCCTGAATGGACAAGCACGGACATCCAGTACCACGTCTCAAACATCTCCCGGCCATAGATTCCCTTGATCGTGACCATGTTCATGACAAGGTGGGACCAGTCGATCCCGAAGTCCTCGTTCGGCAGACCCAGCATGGCGATCTTGCCGCCATGGGCCATGTTGGCGAGCATCTCTTGGAGCGCCGAGGCGCGGCCGGACACCTCGAGACCGACGTCGAATCCTTCACGCATGCCGAGCTGGACCATCGCGTCGGCGATGCGCGCGTGCGATACGTCGACCGCGAGTGTCAGGCCCACGGAACGGGCAAGCTCGAGCCGGTAGTCGGACACGTCGGTGATGACGATGTAACGAGCACCAGCGTGACGGGCGACGATCGCCGCCATGATCCCGATCGGGCCCGCCCCGGTGATGAGGACGTCCTCGCCGAGGACCGGGAAAGTGAGCGCCGTGTGCACCGCGTTCCCGAACGGGTCGAAGATGGCCGCCACGTCGAGGTCTATGCCGGCCAGATGACGCCACACGTTCATGGCCGGCAACGCGATGTACTCCGCAAACGCTCCCGGGAAGTTGACCCCTATCCCCTTTGTCCGGGCGCACTGCACTCGCCGGCCGGCAATGCAGTTGCGACACCGCCCGCAGACCAGGTGGCCTTCGCCGCTCACGAGGTCGCCCAGCTCGAGGTCGTCGACATCGATGCCGAGCTCCACTATCTGCCCGACGAATTCATGACCGATGATCAGCGGTGGCGGGACGTTCGCCTGCGCCCATGCGTCCCACGAGTAGATGTGCAGGTCCGTCCCGCAAATGCCGGTTCGCAGCACTTTGATGAGGACGTCGCCCCGTCCGATTTCCGGTATCGGCACATCCTCGTAGCTCAAGCCTGCTTCAGGCTTCGCTTTGACGAGAGCCTTCATCGTGAACCACTCCTCGTTGCTCTCCGGCATACTGCAACGCAACGACCCTAGTGCAGACCGGATCCGCGGACTTCCGGGTCAGCCTGCGGCTGACAGGCTCTGGCGATTCGATGAAGAACGGCGGAGACTGACGTCATGATCGAAGAGCACTCGGTGGAACCGGCTCCTGTGAGCCCGGTTGAGCGCGCCGGCGAAGCCTCGACAACGGACGACTGGTAGAGAAGGCACGTGTACGTCGCAAAGGTCGACAGGGGTCTTGGGGAGGAGTGGCGCGAGTTCGTCACAAGTCAGGGTTTCGGCCATCTTGTCGCGGCCGGGAAAGAGCGAAAGGTTCCCGTCGTCGTTCCGACACAGTTCGTCCTCGACAGCAGCGAAGTGATCCTCCATCTCGTGGGCAAGAACCCGATCCTTGAGGCGATCGAGGAACAGCCCTGGGTTCTCATGAGCGTCGCGGGTGATTGGACCTTCGTACCTTCTTCGTGGAAGGCCATCGGGGAAGAGGACCCCCTGCTGGGCATCCCGACTACCTACTACGCAGCCGTCCAGTTGGAAGGCAGCGCCACAATCGTGTCCGACCCTGGAGAGGTCGCGTCCGTCTTACGCCGCCAGCTGGAAGCGCTCCAACCGGGTCTCGAGGTCGCCGATCCGCTCACGGCTCACGAGAAACAGCTGCGCACCATACGGGCAATCCGCATCGGCATCGAGGTGGTCCGTGCGAAGTTCAAGTACGGCGGCAATGTCGACATCGAGCACCGCGAGGCGGTCATCGCCGAGCTCGAACGTCGTGGCGGACCGGGCGACCTCGCCGCCGCCCGCCAGACCAGGCGCCGCATCAACGCTTCGGGTAGGTAGGCAGACCTCACGCCGGCACGCTCCGCTGCTCTGCGAGGTGGCCGGCGGCAGTGCCGTTCAGACCTCGCCAAGAAGCTTTGAGAGCGCGAGCCGCGCGTCCGCGCTCTCTGCCGCCAACTGCGCTAGGTACTGAGCCAGCAGTTGGGTCCATTCGGCGACGCTGATCTCCTGGCGGCTGATCACCACGCCCCGCACCTCGCGGGCGACAGTCGCGACCAAACCTCCGTGTCGGGCGACGAGCTCGAGGGTGCGGTCACCGAGGTGGATCCGGATAGATGTCGCGCGGCCCTCTCTTCCGGCCATTCGGTCCTTCATCGTCCGTTCGCGGTCCACCTCAACCATGCCGACCGGCAGGAGGTCCGACACAGTCGCGGACAGCACACGGTGATATGCGTCCAGATCGGCGGTGTCAGCACGGATCGCCGCAGCCACGAGGTCGACGACGGCCGCGTCAGCGCCACGCTCAACGGGAAGCTCGCCGGGACCCTCTCCGCTGTCGGCGCCGGCACGTCCGGCGCCCGGGACGATCTCGGAACTCACCGGTCGGTAAGTGGGAGGACCATCTGCGGCTTGGCGATGATGTGGTCAGCGCGCAACGGCCGAACCGCGGTGCCGATGGCGAAGAACTCGGTCGTGTGGCCACCCCACTTGTGCGCCAGCGACAGCAACTGGACGCCGACGATACCTTCAGCCTTCAGCTGCTCCGCCTCAGCCTGCATCCGGCTCATCGCGAGCTCGCGGGCGTCATAGAGGGCTTCGGTGAACTTGGGTATCTCGACGTTTCGACCGACGTTGCCCATAGCCTTCAAGGCTCCCTGGTGGGCGATGTGGTACACACAGCTGCCCATCACCATGCCGAGCGGCGCGTAGCCCGCCTGGATCAGCGTCCAGAAGTCCTGACCCGAGAGATCGGAAGTGAAGGGCTTGTTCTCGTCGTTACGCCACTTGCCCTTGTCGTCGGACTTGACGGCCGTGCCGACTGCGATGAACTCGGCGAGGTCGTTGCCGAATTCCTTGAACTCGATCTCGAGGCGAACCCCCACGATGCCGTCCGCACCTAGGGCGTCGGCCTCGGCTTCCATACGGGTCATGGCCAGTTCGCGGGCGTGGTACATGGCCTGCGACAGCGTGTCGAGCTCCATGTTCTGGCTCCACCGGCCGATCTGGAGACCAACGTGATAGATGCTCGATCCCAGCACGAGGCCAAGAGGGCGAAAACCTGCCTCCCGAACCAGGAGGAACTCGTTCACACTCAGGTCGGAGGTGAACAATGCACCCGGCTGGCCCGGCCGCATCTCGGCCAGTCGTCGCATTGCATCTTCGGGGATTCCCAGTTCGTTGGCTTCGATGGTCATCGTTTGCTCCCTTGTGGGTTCAACAACGGCAAGATCTTGAGACTCTTGGTCGGGGTGGCGCCCTCGGCCTGGAACCGGACGATGGCGTCGCCGGTCAGCCTGGACTCGGCGACGTGGTCGGTGTGGTTCTCGCCCACTTCTTGGGCGTGGATGCTGAGTTGCATCGTGCTCGTGATCGCCCCATTGGCGCCGATCGCGGCTACGCGCCTGGTGAGCTGGGTCCTCGAGTCGGCCCGGACATGGTTCACCAGCTCGGTGTAGCCCGAGACCTCCGTGTTGTAGGTCCACGCGCTGGCCTGACTCCTGGTCGCCCAGTCATCGTGGCGGATCGCGACGGAGATCCCGATCACGACCGAAGCCGGCATCCAGCCGCCCTGCAACAGCTTGGCGAAATCCTGGCCGTTCAACGTCGTCGAGAAGAGCCGAGCCGGCCGTTGACCGCCAGCTGCCCGGACTGCAGTGCCGAGTGCCACGAACTCGCGGTTGCCCTGGCCGAGGTGCCGCTGCTCCAAACGCACACCGACGACCCCGTCGCCGCCAAGCGACTGACACTCGAGCAACATGCGGTACAGCGCCGTGTCGAAGCCGTGGTACAGCGCGTCGACATAAGGGGCGTAGCCCACCCAGCCGCCGGCTTGCCCGCTCGTCACGGTGCTGCTCACCCGGCCGTAGCCGCCGAACATGGCGCCGCCGCCCACGAGTCCGTAGCCGCTGTAGCCGCAACCCGCCCAGCCCGTGAACCCGATCGTTTCGACGATGCATCCCATCACTTCGCCTACCACAGAGAAGCCACACGCCTCCACGCCGACGTGGCCCGGCACAGAGAGCAGGCTGCTACGAACGGCCGAGGAGCGGCCCCGCTCCATCCTGGCCAACGCTGCAGGCGGGAGCCCCTGCCCGTCCCAATCAGTAGTCATCGAGATCGCGCCTCCAGACCGCACCGCCGAGCGGACCCTACCACCGCGTCAGGGCCGATCGGGCTCGGTGGTCGATTCGTGGTCGGTTCCTCGGCCGCCCTTGTTGACGAAACAATGTCGCAGCCGCCTTCCGGCCATCCGGCTGTAACCGCTTGGCGTGAGCGTGAGGGCGCCCTTGGACAGTCGGAGGACACCGCTCATCCCGCGCCGTCGCTCGAAGCCACGAAATGGGTCCAGACGTGCCGAACTTCGCGAAGCACCTCGAGTCCCGAAGCCACGAGAGCCCTGCTGGGCCTCGGGACCCTTCATCGTCCGCCTGTCTCATCTCTTCAACCGGGATTCTCGTTCGGCAACACCTCGTCCACCGAATCTTCTCGCGATTGCCCGCCAGCTGTGGACGAGTCTGGGACCGATCTGGGGATGGAAGGGGGAAAAGTGAGAAGTTCTGTGAACTTATGGTGGATTTCGCGAAAACGCTTGACGCAGTCCGGCCGAGGGCGCAAGCTCTCGTCTAACCGAAAGCGGTACGGTTCAAACGCCAAAGGCGAGGGAAGCCCGCAGGGGAGTCCGGAGCATCTGGTGCGAGGTCCAAGCCGACAGAGGAGAGGTGGACGGACCTCCGCCCTAAGGTGTGCCTCTCGGGGCGCGCACGAAGGCTCGGGCGCCGGCAGGGCCGCAAGGTTCCCGGCCGTCAGACAGGAGGGCGAGCCGCCCAGGGGATGACCCCGGGAAGTACGGAGGCGCAAGCTGACCGGCTACCCGGGGTCCCTCCGCGTCTGAGGCCTCGCGCTTCTGAGTTCCCCTCGCGCTCGACACCAGTCTTTCTTTCCCACCGGCATGGTCGCCATTCGCGCAAGACGCAGCGGAAACGTGAGCCGCAACCCTGGTTCCTGCCAGTTGCCGCGCGGAGCTCTCCTCGTTTCCTGGCCCGTCCGCCACTGTTCGTAGCGGACCCGCGCGACGTACCAGACCGGGACTCGCCCGAGCTTCCTTCCCTTCGACCGGACCGTCCGACCGGCGCGTGGACCGCTCACGGTGGCACTACCGTTGTCGCGATCATGGGGGAGCCGTGAAGCCCATACCCGTCGTCTTCCATCTCGGACCGTTACAGGTTCACACCTACGGCATCGGTCTCGCACTGACCTTCTGGTTCGGGTACCGCTACTTCGCCAAGCGACTCCGCGACCACGGCTATCCCGATGCCTGGTTCGCTCGCGCCTTCATCTGGATCGTCGTCGCGTCCATCATCGGTGCCCGAGCCGTGCACGTTGTCGCGAACCTGAAGGGGACCCAGGGCTACGCCCAGAACCCCGGGGACGCCCTCGCGATTTGGCACGGAGGCCTGTCGAGCTTCGGCGGACTACTCGGCGGCGTGCCTACTGGGCTGATCTGCGCGCGGCGCTGGTGCCCCCAGCTCCGCCTGAGCGTGGCTCTCGACCTGATCGCGCCGGTCCTGGTCATCGCGTGGACGGTGGGCCGGCTGCTCGGGCCTCAGCTCATGTATCAGGGTGGCGGGAACCCAACGCACGCGTGGTACGGCATGGCCTACGCGGGCCAAGCCGGAAGGCGCGTGCCGGTGCCGATATTCCAGGCTCTCGAAGACTCGGTCGTCTACGTCGTCACGCTGTGGGTCGAACGAAGGATTGCCCGCCGGGGCGGACCGATCGGGATCGTGGCGACGACCGCCGTCACGCTGTACGGTGCCGCTCGGTTCAACGACGAGTACGTCCTTCTCCCGCACAGCACAGGCGGAGACAAAGCCGTCCTAATTGCATCTCTCGCCTTCGTCGGCGTCGGAGCAGCCCTTGCAGGCTGGCTCCTGTGGCGGGACCGGTGTCTCGCTCACAGCGGGGTCACCGATCCGTGGCGAGCGCCAGCGACAGCGGGCGCGTCCGCCACATCCGATGAGAGCAAAGCCGCCGTCGCTGTCCCGGAGGCCACCGACCATGCCGACGAGGGCGAGCGAGCGGGCATGGTGTCGAGTGTTGACCCGACTGATCGAGAGCCCGTGGAAGCTCCGCGAGAGCCCCAAACGGTCACACGGCACGCGGACCCGGGGAGGCGATCGCTGTGACCGGCGACGGCTTCGAACCCATGTTCCACGGCCCCGCGGAGACCGCCAGGCGTACAGCGAAAGTCCGCCGAGGACTCTGCTCGCCAGCATCGTCCTCGGCGGCGCGGTCTTCGTCCTCCGTCAGCTGTTACGAATCGCGCTTCTCTTGCCGACGGTTATGCGTTCGGGCTGCCCCAGTGGGGCCACCGCGGAGCCGGCGTCTTGCTCACGAGCAACGCTGCGTTCGGGCTGCCCCAGTGGGGCCACCGCGGAGCCGGCGTCTTGCTCACGAGCAACGCTGCGTTCGGGCTGCCCCAGTGGGGCCACCGCGGAGCCGGCGTCTTGCTCACGAGCAACGCTGCGTTCGGGCTGCCCCAGTGGGGCCACCGCGGAGCCGGCGTCTTGCTCACGAGCAACGCTGCGTTCGGGCTGCCCCAGTGGGGCCACCGCGGAGCCGGCGTCTTGCTCACGAGCAACGCTGCGTTCGGGCTGCCCCAGTGGGGCCACCGCGGAGCCGGCGTCTTGCTGCCGGGCACCAGCGCCCCGGTCCTCTGACGGCTGTTCGAAGCCGTCAGAGATACCAGGACGTCGCGGCTGGAGCCGACCCTCGCGGAACGGGAGGCGGCCACCGCACCATGAGGCGCCGCGGCCGCTGCGAATGGCGAGGCGACGATCGAGGCCACCAGTACAGCCCCGACCCCTACTGCCACCTTCAGACGATGTCTGAACTCTGTTTCAGCTGTCCTTCTCGACCGTGTTCCCGCGTTCTCTCGCATAACGGATACTGTCGGCAGTTCTTGAGCCCAGCTTTAGCACTCTCCGCGGTTATTTCACTACTCTCTGTGGTCTAATTGAGCTCAAGAGCAGGCCAACCGAGATTTCGCGCGTCCGCTTCAGCTAGAAACCGTTGGCGGCCACGCTGTTTGCACATGAGCCGGCAGCGTTCCGTGAGCACGGCTCGGCAGGCCTTCACGACCATGGCGGTCCTCTGTCCGCGTCGATGAGCACGATCAGTCCCGGGTGAGCTCGGCGACGGCCTTCTTCGCACACGCGTCGACGACGAGATCTTTGTTGTCTGAGGCGGCGGCGATGAGCGCCGCTGCGGCGGCGTTGTTGAGCGACCGGGGAAGTCCATTCGAGACGCGGTGGAGGCGTGCGACAGCATCATCGGCGAAGAACGGCTCCTCCCTCCCCGCCAGTTCCAGGTGGTCGCGGAGATAGGCAGCCGACTCACCGGGGTCCATCGCCTTTATGGAAAAGCGCGTCGCGATCCTCCGGTCCAAGGGGGCGAAGATCCCCATGCGCAGCTGGCGGTTGAGCGTCGGCTGACCTGGGCTACCCGGCGCTTTCGCATCCAGCTTCAGGCGAAACCCGGTTACCGGTATCGCTACCGGGCCAACAACATCGCCTCACCGTGGAGCACCAGGACGAACAAAGCCCTCGCATGATAGCTCAGACCCCTACTTGGAGCGCATGGCGGACAAACTCAACGCGCGTCGAGCGCACTTCGACTCGGCCGATTCACACTTCTCCGCGGGACGCGATCCTAGAGCTTCCAATTGCACTCAAACGCGGAGGGTCGAACGCCCCTTTCCTGTGTCATGATCGAGGTCAATGTCTCAGTCTCGTAGACCGTCTCCTTCGAGAAGCGCCTCTGTTGTGCACTCCGAGTGTTCATCTATTCACTCTCGGCGTGACTGCATAGGGTAACCATATGACTACTTTGCGCAGTCTTCTCGCATAAACCCTGCTCAGGAGAGTCCTAAGAGTCGCCCTTGGCGTGCCTCATTGGCAGTCAAGCCTGCCCCGGGGTTCTACCGGTAGCAATCACTCCTCGCTACCGGTAGAGTATTCGTTGCGAGGGAAGCGTCGATCCCCAGCCTACTACGTGGTCGCTTGGGCTGGGTGGAGCAAATAGCGAACCCGTTCCTTGCTGGAGTAGACGGTAGTTTCGGAACCTGCTAGCAAAGTGAACGAGGATGACGGATTCTCTTGAGTTTCAACATCGCACGGCGGTTGCCAAGTTGTTGTCGGCAGTTCGCAGCGAGATCTCTCAACTCCGCGTTAGTGGCGCGCCCGCCGACTACAAGGATCCGCGCCGTCTAAATACGCCGAGCGAGTACTCATGCGACTGGTCGGTGATCCAGTGAGCAAGCGAATTGCAGTAATTGGAAGCGGTTACGTGGGAACCGTTGTTGCAGCATGCTTCGCCCACGTCGGCCACCGAGTCATCGGTGTCGAGACGGATTCGAACAAGGTTGCCCAATTGAGCAATGCCAAGGCGCCGTTCCACGAACCCGGACTCGACGACTTGCTCGCAAGTACCTTGCGCAGTCGGCGCCTCACCTTTACTGCAGACCTTGCGGCGGCGACAACTGCCTCCGACATCATGTTCTTTTGCGTCGGTACTCCACCAGGCGCGGATGGCCATGCCGACATGTCGGCAATGGCGGCAGCCGGGCGTGCCATTGCCGACAACCTACGCCACCACCACGTCATGGTCACGAAGAGCACCGTGCCGGTGGGAACCGGGCGTTGGTTGCAGTCACTGATGGAGGATCGGCTCCGCACGGGTTCGGATGCAGCCCGTCTCTTTAGCATCGTCTCAAACCCGGAGTTCCTGCGCGAGGGCAATGCCGTTCAGGATTTCCTCCATCCCGATCGTGTCGTCGTCGGCGGTGACGACGCCGGAGCCCGGGAGTGCGTCATCGAAGCGTACAGACCGATCCTCGATCAGCAGATCCCCGGGGATGTTGGACATCGTGACCCCGTTCCACTCGTCCAGACGGGACTTGCAACTGCGGAGATGACGAAGTATGCGTCGAACAGCTTCTTGGCGACGAAGGTCAGCTTCGCCAACGAGGTCGCCCGTCTCTGCGAGTTCGTGGGTGCCGACGTCACCGAGGTCATGGCAGCGATCGGTCTCGACTCTCGTATTGGTGGACGCTTTCTCGAGGCGGGAATCGGCTGGGGCGGGTCCTGTCTCGGCAAGGACCTGTCGGCGTTGATCAGTACCGCTCTCGAATACGGCTATCAGCCCCGGCTGCTCGAGGCCGTCATGGGTGTCAATAACGGTCAACGCCAGCTCGTCGTGGACGAGCTGCTCCGACACTTGAAGACGCTCCGCGGCGCGCGGGTGTGCGTTCTCGGACTCGCCTTCAAGTCCGGAACCGACGACCTGAGAGACTCGCCAGGCTTGGACATCGCACGTCGGCTTGTGCAGCGTGGCGCGTTCGTCAGCGCGTATGACCCGGTGGTCGGCGCCATCGCGAACGAACCCGAGATCCGCACCTTGGGCGATCCGTTGGAAGCGGCGCGCGGCGTCGATGCGGTGGTCATCACTACCGACTGGCCTCAGTTCTTGACGATCGATCTCTCCGAGCTTCGCCAACTGACACGCGGAGACGTCTTCTTCGATGGACGCAACATCTTCAATCCACAACGAGTACGACGAGCGGGATTCCGATATTTCGGCATCGGTCGCCCTTCTTCAGATGACTACGAACACGACCAACCACGGCTAATGACGACGCCGACATCGCTCACCACCGATTAGCAATGCTCCTGCTGTCCTGAGATAACCACATCATTCATTGAGTATTGATCCGAATAGGATACATATGCGACGAGAAGCTGAGAGAACAACCGAACTCACCGTTGAGGAACTCTTCGGGGACTGTGGGGTGATATCGCCACCCGTCATAGTCGATACCCCAACCGGTTCCTCTAGTTCCGGGATCCGGGGCCAAGCCGCCGAACATGGTGGCGTCATGAGGTCGCCGTCAGTCCACCCGGACGCACGGAGCTTCGCTCCCTTCAAGCTGACCAGGCCGACGCCGTTCATTAGTGTGGTGTTCCCGTGTCTCAACGAGGAAGCTTCGGTGGGCCGTTGCGTCGATGAGGCAAAGGGTGCTCTGGCGCAAGCTGGCCTCATGGGAGAGATTCTGGTCGTCGATAATCAGTCGAGCGACAACTCCGTACCGCGCGCGATGGAACATGGCGCTCGCGTGATCGTGGAACCTCAGCCTGGCTACGGCAGCGCGCTCCGTGCTGGTATCGAAAGTGCACTCGGAGATGTCGTCGTAATGGCAGATGCGGACCTCACGTATGAGCTCACGGCAATTCCGAAGTTGCTGGCTCCGATCCTCGACGGTTCAGCCGACCTAGTTCTGGGCGAACGCCTGACGGAAGCGAACAGAAGCACGATGCCCCTGCTGCACCGTTACGTTGGCACACCGGTACTGAGCTACCTAGTTCGACGCGCTAGCATGGGGGTCCCGATCCGAGACAGCCAGTCCGGATTCCGAGCTTTTCGGCGGGAGCAACTACTGACTCTCGGCCTTACCTCGACGGGAATGGAATTTGCGTCCGAAATGCTCATTCGCGCGGGACGTGCTGGTTTCAGAGTGGTAGAAACCCCGACCGAGTATCACGAGCGGGTCGGAGAATCCAAGCTCAATACGATCTCGGATGGCTTGCGCCATCTTCGCCAGATTTTCTTGCTCGCGCCCCATCTGATGCTGGTCAGTCCCGGAGCGCTGCTCCTCGCCGTGGGTTTGGCACTACAGGCAAGTAGCCTAATTAGTCCGACAGGGCTTACGCTTGGTTCGTTGCGCTGGCAACCCGTGTTCCTTTCGGGAATCGTGCTCGTTCTCGGCGCGCAGACACTGGTTGCTGGCCTGGTCTTGGCTCAATGCTCCCGTATCCTATGCGGCCAAGCCTCCGGCGTTCGCGCGCGATGGCTGCGACTCTGTCTGCCGACCGGCCTAGTCATCGGACTTGTAGGAGCCCTTATCGACCTTGCACTACTGCTCCACAACATCCTCGGGTCATCGCCACTCGGACGAGGCGAGGCGCTCGCCTCGCTCGCGCAGAGTCTGCTCATCGACGGAATCTCTCTTACCGGTTTCGCGTTGCTCTATCCAATGGTCGCGGACGTGATGGAGGCCAGAACTCCCCGAGCCGACCGCTTCATGGCGCCAAGGCCGTTTCATAATCCCGTCGATGAGTGTAAGCACCTATCGGAGAGGAAGAACGACGTACGTCCGGCTCTTGCGAGCGAATTACAAGAACTCACGGCGGAGTTGACACAGCCCTCCGATCTGCAAGTTGCAGTTGGCCCGCTGTCACTGGGAGCAGAGTCCTTGAAGGAGGCCTTCAGACCGGAGTTTGGCGCAACTTTCGCGTCGCCCCAGGTGGTTGAGGTCGCGGAAGAGATGTGTTCCCCCTACGCCGTGAGCTGAACGCCCTTGTCAGACGTCGGCCCTGGACCAGGTTGAGGTGTCGACAGAGAGGGCCTTCCGCACCTTGGCCTGGAGGGCGTTGCGCCGGTTCACGAGCTTGATCTGTCTGTTGCCGGTGAGGAGCTCATCGGGATAGGTCGGCCGTCGCCGGGCACGGGACCGCGCCGGACGGATCCTTCCCACCTCTCGCAGCGCCCGGCGGACGTGGTCGCGGTGCTAGTCCGTCAGCTTGACGAGCTCGTCGAGGATTCTCGCCTTGTCGCTCTCGACCCACGCCGATAGGCCGCTGCGCGCTTGGTCGTCACGGCCTTGCGCTGCCCCATCAAAAGGTCCATCGCCGAGGCGTAACCGGTGACGGTGGCTACTTCGCGGATGCCCGCCGGGCTGAGCTTTCTGATGAATGTCTTGAAGCGGGGCCTCCCCGGTGAGAACACACTTGGGTTCTCTTCCGAACCAATCACCAAGGAGGTCCCAACACAATGTTGTACCTCGGACTCGATCTCGGCAGGAAGAGGCCGGATGTGTGCGTGCTCGACGAACGCGGTGAGAAGGTGGCCGTCACGGCGACTCCGCCGGACCGGACAGCGACGGGCTTCGCCACTTCGTAAGAGAGGTAGCCGCCTATGGCGGCCCGGTGCACACCGCGATCGAGTCGATGACTGGCGCGAGATTTGTCCACGACACCCTCGAGCTTCTGGGCTGGGATGTCGAGATCGCCGATGGCGCAAAAAGCGAAGGCATCGCGCCGCTCGCCTGCAAGACCGACAAGGTCGACGCCTATGTGCTCGCCGAGCTGAGCCGACACGACCTCGTGCCGGCGATCTGGCTTCCGGACCCGGCTGTGCGCGCCGAGCGGGAGTGGGCTCGGTTCCGGCTCCATCTTGTGCGCCATTTGGTGATGTTGAAAAACCGCATCCATTCGAGCCTGATCAGCTTTGGGAAGCCTTGTCCGGTCTCGGATCTGTTCGGGATGGCCGGGCGGGAGTTCCTCACGCGCCTCGAGCTCCCCGAGCCCTGGCCGAAGAACATCACCGCGGCCCTCGATCTGACCGACGACTTCGGCGAGGAGATCGACCTCATCGAAAAGGAGCTTCGCACGAGCGGCGCAAGCCACCCCTACGTCACACTCCTCCAGTCGGTGCCAGGGGCTCACGCCCTATGTGAACCAGTCTGGCGGACACGACTGGCGCGGGCCGCTGGTGAAGAACGGACCGAAATACCTCCGCTGGGCGCTCATCGAGACCGCGACGCATGCCGCTCACCATGATGCCTACAAGGAGCACTACCAACGGACCAAGGCTCGTCTCGGCCGCCAACGCGGCGCGAAGATCGCCGTGTCGAGATCGCCCGCAAACTCGCCGAGGCCATCTGGCACATGCTCCAGACGGGCTCGATGTTCGCTCCGGCAAGGTCCCACGCCGCGCCTCTGGTCGCATGACGACCCCTTGATGAATCGGACCAGCCGGAGTTCTCCCACCAGACCTGGTCCTCCTGTGAGGAGACACTAGCGAGATCAGAGTTCCATCCCCCCGCCAGACGGCCCACAGCCCTACACCTTGACAACCGGTCCCTCTTCATAGTCCCCGTTGGCCCTGGCGGACCCGGTTGCGACGGGTGAAAGCTGTGCGAGGGGCCGCCCGGCGACGTCGATCTCTCATTGGTGCGATCGAGCCCGTTTCATAGTCGGACGCCGGGGCCGGAGGGAGCGAGACATGGACACGGTCGTCGAACGTTGCTGCGGGCTCGACGTCCATAAGGACACCCTCGTCGCCTGCGTGCGCACGCCGGGGAGAGGAGGCAAGCGCCAACAGCAGACGCGCACGTTCGGGACGACCGCGTCGCTGCTCGCGCTGCGGCACTGGCTCGTCTCCGAGAGGTGAACCTCGTCGGGATGGAGTCGACGGGCGTCTACTGGCGGCCGACGCTGAGTGGATCTGCCAGCTCGTCGAGCACGGGCTCGTGCGTCCGAGCTTCGTACTACCGAAGCCGATTCGCGACCTACGCAACCTCACCCGCTACCGCAAGGCACAGATCGAAGAGCGCACTCGAGAGGTCCAGCGCCTCGACAAGGTTCTGCAAAACGCCGGCGTCAAGCTGTCGAGCGTGGCGAGCGACCTGCAGGGCAAGTCGGCGCGATCGATGCCCGCCGCGCTCGTCGCGGGCGAGCGCGGCCCCGAGGTCCTTGCCGAGCTCGCTCGCGGGACGATGCGAAAGAAGATTCCCGACCTCGAACGGGCCCTCGTCGGTCGCTTTGGTGCGCACCACGCGCTCTTGGTGCGGACGATTCTCGCCAAGGTCGACTTCCTCGACGCGGCGATCGCCGAGCTGTCCGAGGAAATCGAGCGGGTGATCGCCCCTTTCGACCGTGAGGTTGCCCTCCTCGACACGATCCCCGGCGCTAACCAGCGTGCCGCGGAGTCCCTCGTCGCCGAGATCGGCGCCGACATGGGTCGATTCACCACCGCCGCGCACCTCGCGAGCTGGGCAGGGATGTGTCCGGGCAACAACGAGTCCGCTGGCAAGTGCCGTTCTGGCAAGACCCGCAAGGGGTCGAAGTGGCTCGGTGCGATCCTCGCCGAATCGGCGGCTGCCAACGGACGTTCGAACAACACCTACCTCGGCGCTCAACACCGGCGCCTCACCGGTCGCATCGGCTACGCCAAGGGCCAACAAGGCCGTCGGACACTCCATCCTCGTCGCCGCCTGGCACGTTCTCTCCGACGGCGTCCCATACGAGGACCTCGGGGCTGATTGGTTCCAAAAGCGCCGGCCCGAAGCGCACGTTCGTCGCCTCACCCGCCAGATCGAGGCACTCGGTTACCGCGTGAGCGTCGAGCCCACCGAAGCCGCCTGAGTCAACCGAACCTCGGAGCTCCGCCCTGAGCGGGGCTCCGCCCCGCACCCCGACCTCGCGCGTGCTGAGCTCAGAGCTTTCAGATCAGAGAGTCAACGCGTGAGCCTCGATCGTGACCGCACACCGCGGGTACGATGACGTTTCGTGATCGCTTCTCTGAGTCCACTGATGACGTCGTCCTCGGAGCCGTGCGCGGCACGTCCGCCCTCGCCTCGTTCCGGACCCACGCCCGACATCGCCCCTGCGTGCTGAAGGGACGCCAGTGACAGCCCGGGACTTCTTGTACTTCCAGTCGGTGCGCGAGGAAAATCGGCAATCGCCGTGAAGCCTGAGCCTGTCTCGAGATCGACTGCCGCGTCTGCCCGGGGCCCTGCCCTCAACAATGCTGCCATCCCTGTCGTCGAAGATCTGGACCCCAATTCCAGAAGGCCAGCGAGCCTCTTTGTTGTCGTCGTCACTTGGAACAGCGAGAAGTACATTGGCGCATGTTTGGCCTCTCTCGAAGGCATGGGGAAGAATCTTAGCGTCGCAGTAATAGACAATGGATCGAGTGACTCGACCGTATCGGTCGTTCAGGAGCACTTTCCAGACGTCGAGATTATTCGCTCTCACGCCAATCTTGGTTATACGGGAGGCAATAATATAGGGCTGGAGATCGCTGTTAGTCGCGATTTCGACTATTGTCTGTTGCTAAATCCCGATTTGACGATCGACCCGAACTCCGTAGAGCGTCTCGTTGCATGCTGCGAGCGGGACGATACGATTGGAATGGTTTCGCCTATAATACTTGATATGGATGACAGAGTTCTTTACGCCGGCTCTGACACCAACTTCAGGACAGGAGAAGCCCTCCACACTAGCTATCGCCCTAATGGCCCCGATTCACACTATCTAACGGGACGTCCGTGCGGCGCGGCACTGCTAGTCCGGGTCGCTGGCGTGCGCAAAGCTGGCTATTTGGACGACCGGTTTTTCCTCTATCATGAAGAGACGGAATGGTCCTTGCGCTTTAAACAGGCGGGCCTGGCTATCGCGGTCCTTCCGACTGCGATAGCTCATCACGATGTACGTCATGGTAAGGCCGGAGGAACGATCACCTATCACTACTATATGACTAGAAATCTCCTCCTCTTGCTGCGCATCGCAAATGGACGTTACCCATTCCTAGCCCTCCTGTATTCATTGTATCGGTCAGCAGTGACCGTAAGGTCTGATCTGCGTATCTCGTCCGAAGTCGGAAGGTCGACAGCAAGAGCGATGTTCAAGGGATATGCTGATTTCTTCATGGGCAGGTTTGGTGAACAGAAGGTTAGCTTTTCGCTAAAGCCGAAGGCTAAGGGCGCACCGAGAGTCTGATTGGGCGATCGTATAGTTCTAGTCGCCATGAAGCTCGTGGCGTGTCAATGGTACCGTCGTGAGGTGGGTATCACTGGCCGGACTTTGGCGCGAGTTGACCCCGCTGAGATATCGCAAATTCCTGACTTGCTTGGATAGCCCCAGAGTAGGGGTAGTTGGGGCAGAATGAAGTGGCGAGATGGTCCACCACTGGTGACTGATGGTCCTGTAAGATTGGAATATGTTCGTCAAGCGGACTGTGAAGCGCTATGGCGAAACCGCCTACGAGTCGGACCACTGGACATTCGGCTAAAGCTCCTGGACCGCTTGCTCCATTATTGTTGGTGCGCTGATCCTCCATTGCGTTGTTGTCGACGACTATTATTCTGTCTATGGAGGGTGTTGCTGAATCGCCTGTCAGTCCCTCTTCCTTCGATGTAGACGAGGCCACCGAAGGTCAGACATTCCGGCGTGTCACCTTGATCGAGGCCGACGGGAGACGCTCCGTGTGAGTTGGAGGTCTTCCTGTCTATGTCTATGAAGCCGACGACAAGGGGGCAGAAGCAGTCTGTATCGCAATGCTGTCAAGCACCGGTGTGGCTGATGACGTAGCGATCGCCAGCGCCTTCGGATGTCATCGGAACACCGTCGGTCGCCTGAAGCGGCTGGCTAGCGGAGGCGTGGCGGCCTTGTTTGCCGCGCGGCCGGGCCCGAAGGGTCCTCACAAGGTGACGCCGGAGGTCATCGATCTCGTCCGTTACCAGGCTGACCAGCTGAACGTGCCGACTTTGGTCCGCCTCGTAAAGGAGCGGACAGGAGTAAGCCTGTCGCAGTCGCACGTCCGACGTCTCGCTCATCACCATCGGCCCGCGACGGTCGAGTTACAGCTGTTCGGCGGCTCGACCGACGATCACCCCGGCGGTCGCGGCATGCAGCAATGCGAGGCTGAGCGAGACGATGCCGAGGTTCGGTTCCCGCTCGCGTCGGGAGCTCTCGTCGAGCCAGAGCTCCGCGATGATCGTGCCTTCGAGGCGAATGGCTTCGACCCGCCAGCTGCACTTCCAGAGCACACGAGGGGCCGTTGCATGGGACTCGCTCTTTACTTCCCGGCGATCAAGGCACTCGGGCTCGTGGACGCGGCACGCCAGGGCTTCTCGCTTCCCCGTTCGGTCATCTTCGGCGTGCGGGCGGTGACGCTCAGCTTGCTGTTCATGGCGCTGCTCGGAAAGCCGACGGTCGAGTCGGCCAAGCACCTTCGCCGAGCGGAGTTCGGGGCGCTCGTAGGGACGGACCGGGCTCCTTGCGTGAAGACGCTGCGCCGCAAGCTCGAAGCGATGGTGGCCCAGCTGCACTCGGCCGATTTCGGCAGACGGCTCGCTCGGTGCTGGGTCGAGGCGGGCATCATCGCCACTGGGTACCTCTACGTCGACGGGCACATGAAGTCCTACTCGGCAAGCGCCCCGTGCAGCAGTTCTACAGCTCCAAGCGCCGCCTCGCGATGCCCGGCTTGCACGCCTACTTCGTCGGCGACAAGGACGGCCGGCCGCTGCTGTACCTGAACGAGCAGCTGTCGGCCCACTTGGCCAGGGCCATGCCCGACATCGTCGCCGCCATTCGTCAGGTCCTTGGAAACCGCAAGTTCACGCTCGTCTTCGACCGCGGCGGCTTCGATCACAAGTTGTTCATGTGGCTCGACGCCGAGCGCATCGGGTTCATCACCTACCAGAGGGGAGAGCCGGATCTACCCGACAGTGCCTTCTCGCGCCGGGAGACCCGCTTCGAGGGACGGCGTATCCGCTTCGACATGGCCGAGGACAGAGCGTGGGTGAGCGGAAAGGGCCCGTGGCGAAGAGTCGTCGTTCGCGCCAGGGACGGCCACCAGACGCCGATCATCACGAGCCTCGGGCTTCGGGCTCCCCGCCTCGCCTGTCTCATGATCGCCCGGTGGCGACAGGAGAACCTGTTCAAGTACATGGGCGCCCACTACGGGCTCGACCAGCTGATCAGCTACGGTGCCGACCCGGCCGACCCCAAGGCGCTCGTCCCCAACCCCGAGATCACGCGTCTCGAGCGTCGGATCGCCGAGGCACGCCAACGCGCTGCCAAGCTCAAGGCGTCTCTCGGTGACGCCGTGCTCGAGAAGGACCGTGGCCGCAGCACCCGCCGACTAAAGACCGCACAACGCGGTGCCGTCGGCCGGCAGCGAGCGCTCGAAACTGAAATCGGCCGACTGACCCGAGTTCAACGCCTCTCATCCTGATTTGAGCCCCGGGAACTGCCTCGCAAGCTTCTGAGCAGGTAGATCATCCAAGGAGTTCTCAGCGGGGAATGTAGGTGTAGGGGCGAAATGATGCTCGACATTGGGGTGACGCAGCTCTAATATATGAGTTGTGTATGTGAAGACCACGGTGAAGCGTCGTGGCGAAACCGAGTACACGTACCTGTCGCTCGTCGAGGCGGTGCGAGACGGCCACCGCGTGACCCAGCGCACGCTGTTACGCCTCGGCGAGGTATCCGAGCTGCGCAGCTCCGGCCAGCTCGATCGCATCATCGAGGCACTCTCCCGCCATGCCGCGGGCACCTGGTGCCAGGCGTCGGCGATCTCGGCGGCGCCCGATGCTCCAGCCGTCGGGGCGATCGAGGCGGCATACGCGGTACTGGTGCCAACTCGGTCTCGACGAGCACTTCGCCCGGATCGGCAAGGCGCGCCGTTCCTCCTCACTCGCCGATGCGGTGTTCGTGATGGTGGCCAACCGCCTCATCGACCCGTGCTCGAAGCGAAGGGCGATCGGCGACTGGCTCCGCGCCGACGTCGTGGCCCCACAAGGCGTGAAACTGCCGAGCCTTCAGGGCTGCTACCGGGCACTCGACGTTGTAGCCGAGCACAAGGAGGCGACGGAGGCCCATCTGTTCTCGGAGATCTGCAGCCTCGTCGACCTCGATCTCCGGCTCGGGCTCTATGACCTGACCTCCTCCTACTTCGAGGGAGACCCACGACCCTCGACGCGCTTTCCCTCCAAGGCCTTCGGCTACTCACGCGACCACCGACCAGACCGACCCCAGGTGATGCTCGGGCTGTTGACCACGACCGAGGGCATCCCGATCTCCCATCACGTCTTCCCGGGCAACACGCGTGATTCGAGCACGCTCCCGGTCGTGGCCGAGGATCTGTCGAAGCGCTTTGGCGTCGGGAGGCTCTGTCTCGTGGCGGACCGGGGCATCATCACCGCAGACAACCTGAACACCTTGTCTGCGGCGGGTATCGACTACGTGCTCGCTACCCGGCTGCATCGAGACGAGCTGTGCGAGCAGGCGCTTGCGGCCTCGGTCGGCCCCTCGACGGCTTGGGTGCCCGTGCCTTCTGCGTCGAGCTTCGCCACCGAGGTCGCTATCGACAACACCCGCTGTGTCGTCGTCGCTTCCCCCGAGCGGTGGCGGCGTGACACTGCCAGGACGAAAGAGCTCGTCAAGCGCACCGAGGAGAAGCTGGTAGCCCTCGAATGGCGCGTGCGCGACGGTGAGCTTGTCGACCCGGGCAAGATCGGCCGGGCGGCACAGCGCATCCTCGGCGCCTCGGGGGTGGCGAGGCTGTTCAGCCTCGAGATCGGAAAGGGCCGGTTTGTCTACGACTACGACCACGAGGCGATGGATTACGAGAAGGATCTGCTCTGCGGGCGCTACGTGCTCACGACGTCGCTTCCGGCGTCGTCGACCTCGACAGCATCCGTCGTCACCGCCTACCGCGGATTGCTCGACGTCGAGGACCGTTTCCGGGAACTGAAGGACTTCTTGGGCCTTCGCCCCGTCCGGCACTTCACCGAGTCGCGCGGTACGCGGGCACATCGGAATCTGCGTGCTGGCGGCCACGATCGAGGCGCTCATGGCACGGGACCTGCGCAGGGCCGATGTCCGCGACCCGGACCTTCGCTTCCAACACCTCACGGCCCGGCGCGCCCTTGGTGAGCTCGACCGGGTCCGCCTCGTCGCGCTCGCTGCCGGCGAGCGCACAGTCGAGGTCGTCACCCGCCGGACCGCCTTGCAAACCAAGGTGCTGAACGCCTTCGGCGTCGACACGAGCGCCTGGGATCAAGCCCGCATCACCTGATCCCGTCGTCCCAGCTCAGCAGCGGTGTGTAGGGGGAACACATCTCAATCGTGGTCCCGTGACCAGGGACTTCGCGATGCACCCGTTGAAGTCGGGACTGAAGGCCACGCAGAAGGCTCTCCCGCGGAAGGTCACCGTCGCCGAGTCCGGAACGGGTCGTATGGTCCTACATGGGGAGCACAAAGCAATCGCCGACCGGATCAAGATCACCGCCTACAACGCCGAGGAGTGGCTCCTCGAGCGCCTGGAACGGCACTACTCGAACCCGAACGATGTCCGCGACCTGCTGCGGACCTTCGCTGAACTGCCAGGCGACATCCGGAGCGACGACACAGGCATCACGGTGACACTCGACCCCCCGATACCCCGATTCATCGCAGAGCGTTGCACGGACTTGTCGCCGATCTCAACGCTATTGGTGCGACCTATCCGGGCACCGACGTACCGGTGAGATACCGGGTACGCCGCCCCCGCCAGCTGTCGGGCGTGCACCAGTCCCAGGTGGTCGCATAAGCACCCATGTCCAGAGGCATAACGAGTTGATCTACCAGACCGGACTCGGTGGTTCAATCATGACCTGATATTTGGTGGGGCGACCTCGCGATAAACACGAACCCAGTCCACAAGCATGTGCGCAGGAAACCGTGTATTCGAGTCAGGCGGCCCAGGCCAGATTCCGCCGACGGCGAGATTAATAATGATAAAGAACGGATGATTGAAAGGCCAGCCTGCATAAGCGTTCAGGTGTCCATATGCTCGTCCGTCAACGAACAAGGTAATTCCCTTTGGTGTCCAATCAATGCGGTAGACATGATACCCCGCTGATAGTGGTTTGGGCAACTTGAGGGAGAAGGCTTTGTAGCGATTATCGTATAGATGGGCGAAACTCTGGACGAGCTCGGAGTTGTGGCCGTTCGTCTCAATTACATCGATTTCACCGGGCGAAGCGACCTGACCTACGTTCGCGCCTTCGAGCCAGAACGCAGGCCATAGTCCCCTCCCGGCAGGGAGCTTGATGCGAGCCTCGAATCTGCCGTAAGTCTGGGAGAAGATCCCATAAGTGTCGATCCTGCCGGAGCTATATCGGCAAGACCCATACCAGCACAAGTGGCCAGCACTGTTATGACTAGCCGTAATGACCAGATGTCCGTGCCCATCGAGCGAAAGAGCGTTGGCGTCGTACCACTGCAATTGCTGCAGGTCCCAACCCCCCACTTGGACTCTCCACTGCTTCAATCCGTCAGATCCGTTGAATTCGTCTCTCCAGGTGAGCACCCACCGCCCCTCAGCCTTGCCGGACACCGGAGAGGGCGGGTGGCCTGCTGCAGACGCGGCTACGCTGCAGGACGTCAGAAGCAGCAGCAGTCCTATCAGTGGCTGCCCAATCCGCCGCAATCGGACACCGGCCCTGCCGGTCCGGCACTCTGACCCCATGCTGACCTCTCTCTCTACCTACGCACGACCGCGAGATTCTCTGCATCCCTTATGCGAGACCCATCGGGTGCAGTCAGACTCCACGCACGGATCGTGGCAGGCGGTGATGTCTTTATCGTAACAGTCACCAGGCTGACGGCAGCCACCAGAGAGCGCACCGCCTTGCCGGGCAGGCCGTGTAGGTGCCCTCTGAGCTGGCGTAATGGGAGTGCTTGAAGTTCGGAGCAGCCGATTCGAGAGAACAGTTGACAGATACGATGTCGCATGACCCGGCGTGAACGCCGGCATCGTTTGATGACCCCAATTTTCGTGTCGCGGTTGGGACCGGTGCCGTTGATGGCGCTGGCAAAGCACTGCGGACTCGCGGCCCCGGTCTGCGACCACATCAAGATCGCCTGGATGACTGATCACTTGAGCGTCGGTGAGTGCGAAAGTGCAGAGCGGTGCGAAAGCGGGCTGCCGATCTGACCGGGGGTCGGAGTAGACGTAAGAGGGCGAGGAGCGGGCGATTCCCAGCACAAACATCCTCGAAATTGGCGCACCAGGCCAATGATACAAACGGATAGTGCGACCCTTAGCCGAAAGCATTGAGATATGCAGCCAGCGACAGCGGCGCCTGCCCCGGGTCGAGCTGGTAGACGTTCGCGTCACCTACGTCGTAGTAGGACTCATAAGCAACGTCGTGCGTGGCGACAAAGCTTCCCATGCCCGTCACGTAGGCAGGGTCGTCGCCCTGGGTCGACATGACTCCCCATTCGGGGATGCTGAGCGGCTTACCGTTTGCGGCAGCGAACGCGTCCACCGCGTCGATTCCGCCGGGCTCGGCAGCGAGCGCAGCGAACCGTCCCGGCTGGCCGACGGCCGGGATCGCCGCACTCTCGTCGTAGGCGTCAACGCCGATGATGTTCACGTACGCGTTGCCGGGGTAGTAGTCGGCGAATGGGATCTTGGTATCGGTGCCAGCGTTCACGTTCCAGTCGAACAGGAAGTCTCCGCCCGCTACCGCCCGCATCGCCGTGACTTCCTGAGCGAAACACTGTCCCCACTGCTGCCACGAGGCCGCTGTGGCCCCGAGGCTGTCGATCTCCCAGTCGCCGTTCATCTCGGGGCCGAGGCGGATCACCGAGTAGCCGAAGCCGGTGCTCACGAGGTTCGTGGCGAGCTGCGTGGCGTAGGTGTTGAAGTCCCCGGTCGCGCACTCCGCCAGCCAGTTCGGGTCGGTGCTCACGCTTGTCGGGATGAGGGTCTGCGTGATGATGATCTGATGCCCAGTCGGGTCGGCCCTGAGCCACACGTAGAACGACGACGCGTACGGGTTGTGTGTTACCCAAGGGCTTACCCAGTCCGACCACGCCGGGTCAGCGTCGAAGGTTTCGATGCAGTTGTAGGTAATGCCAATCGTCTGTTCGACCGCTGGAAGCCCCGTGCTATCCCCCACGTAGATGCAGTTCGTTTTCGAGTCGCCCGCCTGGATGAGCCCCGCTGGGCGCCCTGTCGAAACAGTCGGCGGATCCGTGGTCGTGGTCGTGGCCGGCGGATCCGTGGTCGTGGTCGTGGCCGGCGGATCCGTGGTCGTGGTCGTGGCCGGCGGATCCGTGGTCGTGGTCGTGGCCGGCGGATCCGTGGTCGTAGTCGTGGCCGGCGGATCCGTGGTCGTGGTCGGCGGATCCGTGGTCGTGGTCGGCGGATCCGTGGTCGTGGTCGGCGGATCCGTGGTCGTGGTCGGCGGATCCGTGGTCGTGGTCGGCGGATCCGTGGTCGTGGTCGGCGGATCCGTGGTCGTGGTCGGCCGAGTCGTGGTCGTGGTCGGCGGATCCGTGGTCGTGGTCGGCGGATCCGTGGTCGTGGTCGGCCTAGTCGTGGTCGTGGTCGGCCGAGTCGTGGTCGTGGTCGGCCGAGTCGTGGTCGGCCGAGTCGTGGTCGGTCGAGTGGTGGTCGTGGTCGGCCGAGTCGTGGTCGGCCGAATGGTGGTCCTGGTCGGCCGAATGGTGGTCCTGGTCGGCCGAGTGGTGGTCCTGGTCGGCCGAGTGGTGGTCCTGGTCGGCCGAATGGTGGTCCTGGTCGGCCGAGTGGTGGTCCTGGTCGGCCGAGTGGTGGTCGGGTGCTTGGTCTTCCACGCCATGAACGCAGTGATCGTGCCTCGAGCCTTGGTCGATGCATGAATCGCGGAGACGGGCGCGTGGACTCTCAACATCGCAGCGGCGGAGACGGGCGCGTGGACTCTCAACATCGCAGCGGCGGAGACGGGCGCGTGGATTCTCAACGTCGGAGCTACGACGGGGATCGTCGAGCCGCCCACCGGAGAGGAGGCTGCCCCAGACGTGCCAGAAAACACCAGGGAGTTGACGAGCGCAGCCAGCGCGACGGCAACGACAACCCCACCCGCGTAAGCGCGGCGGCGATGAATGGGCGAGGCCTTGTAGAAGTAGTCGCGAGCCCCCGCGAACCTCGCCACGCCTACGGCGCGGCTAGCCACCTCACGTCGACCGCACTGACGCCTGCTATCGGATTTGGTTTCTTTGCGCACTTAGAGTGCATCGACAACCACGGAGCGTGACTTTAGGCAATTCGTGCAGTGGCTCTGCCCTAGATCGGTGAGTAAGCCCGCGAACGTCTGTTCGCAATACGCGACAAAGTGGCTTTCACCTGGGCGGGCATCCACCTCGTTGCCGAGTTCGATCGCGTCCTCACGATCTCGTCAACGCTCGACAGTCATATCGGGCCAGTGAAGACACGTGGCCGCGGTCTCAGCGCCGGCGAGACGGTGCTTTCGGTCGCCGAGACGATGCTGTTTGGAGGGGATTTCATGTGCGACCTCGACTTCCAGCGCGTCGATTGCGCGGGAGCACCGCCGCGCGCGATTCCGCAGATCCCGGCCGTGACGACGTTCATCGGCCGGCGCGCCGCTTCGACGACGCGATCTTCATCGACATGGAACCGGCGATAGGCGAGCTCGTCCGTCGGGGTTTCGCCGCGCTCGGTGAGCAACGTCGGTCGAAGCTCGTCGCCACACGCTCGACGATTGACCTGGACACGACCGATGTCGAGGTCTACGCGCCAGAACCGGTCGAGATCGGGCTCACCCTCGCCCGACCACCACAGCCAGCGCGTCTTCTTCGTGCGGGCGGTCGGTCTGGCAGGTGCTCGACGTCGACTCGGATCGCGCTGCCTTTGACGATCGGAGGTGCTTGGTAGGCCGACCGGTGACCCCGGCACAACAGCCGCGAGTGCACGCCGTGTCAGGCAGTGACCGTGACGGTGCCCTAGCGGGGATCGGTGGCGGCGAGGCTGTCCGGCGGCGGCGTCCAGGTCGCAGGGTCGGAGCACTTCCATCGTTTTCCATGCCGTGGAGGCCGTCCGCCGCTCTCAGGTGGTCGGTTGGGGCGAGGAGGAGGATCAGCGTAGAAGACGCTGCCGTCGCGGATACGGCAGAGAACCTCGACGCGAGCGCCAGCGAGGTCGTGACCGATGGCAATCGGGTCATAGCCGGCGTCGAGCACCTCGCCGTCTTCTGGCAGGAGGCCGGCGAGGCGACGGATCTGTTCGACGGTGGCTGATGTCGCGTCGCTCCCCGGCGGGACGCGTATGGCGTCGACTGGTGCGGTCCAGCTGTCCGGGGCCAATGAGAGCTGGGGGATCCACTGATAGGATCATCCGGCAACGATTGGCTGGCCGGCTGAATGCGTGGAGGCCGAGTAGTAAAAGCCGCGACCTGGGCTCGTCTCCGCGTCGCAGCGCGCCCAGGTGGAGGCATCGACTGCTAAGACCGCCGGCCAAGCGACTGGCTGGTTGGCGACAAGGAGCCTGCGCGATCGGTCCTCGTTGATCCGGCCCTTGCTGAGTGCCTTGTTGCCGCGGCTGCGGGAGAACTCTGGCTCGAGGCTGAGCAAGGGGATCGAGGAAACGGGGCCACGCCGCACAAGACGGCGTCGCAAAGCTCGAAGAGCGCGTCGCCCCAGAAAGTGAAGGAACCGTCGAGGTGCTCGCGGAACGACCGCAGCGCCTCGTCGCCGTCAGTGGCCATGGCCGATAGTATGGATCCTATCGGATAACTAGTCGTGGATGCCCGGCTCGGGGAGAATGGACGCGATGGCCCGAGGAAGAACAGCCGGTCTTGCCGACTACGAGCAGCGCTATCGGGAGATTCTCGGCGAGCTCACCGAGATCGGCTTCATCCGCTCGGGCAGCGTGGCCCCTCGCTACAACTACTGCGGCAAGGCGAACTGCCGTTGCCACGCGGATCCGCCGCATCCGCACGGGCCGTACTCCCAATGGACTGCCAAAGTCGGGGGCAAAACGGTGAACCGGCGCCTGAGTGCTCGAGAAGCTGAGCTCTATCAGGAGTGGATCGGGAACGACCGGCGCCTGCGCGCCCTCATCGACGAACTCCGTGTTGTCGCAGAGAAGGCGACCAACATCATCCTCGAGCAGGCATCAAGAGTTTAGATGAAGGCTCAGATGGCGTTGGTCGCACCCGGCGTGACCCTCTCTCGACCGCGAGAGCACCAGAGACCGACGGCAAACCCTAGGTTCAGGTTCGCTTCCTCGGCCAGCTTCATGTAGCAGTCGAGGAGTGGTGCCAGCGAGCGTCTTTGAATCGCGTTCCGACAACCGTTCGAAAAAAGCAACTGTGGAAGGAGGAGCGCGACAAGCAACCGTGAGGCCCGACCTCGCGACCAGACGAGCAGTCCCGCGATGAGCACCGGGAACGGGTACACGGTCGGGGGCAGATCCCTCCGTTTGCAGTACAGCCGCGCCCCTCCCATGCCGTAGAAGCGACAACGACGGAGGATGGAACGGGGATCGGCGTCGAAGTAGTGGTGAACGATCGCCGAGGGTTCGAAGCGGAGTGCGCCAGGGGGCTGCTCGTCCCCTATGCGCAGGCACAGATCGAGATCCTCGCCGCTCCGGAAGCGCTCGTCGAAGCCCCCGAGCACACGCAAGACGGCAACTCGGAACGCAGCGTTTGCGGCGCCGAAGCAGTAGACGGCTCGCTCGCCTGACGGCGCGGCGCGCGCGTTTCGGAGCAGGTAGCGAGCGAAGCGATAGACGGTACGAGTGTCCCGGGCCAACTCGATCTCGTCCGGTGCTAAATGATTGTTGCGCTCGAGGTAGCCGCCGAAGTAGCCGCCGCTCGACACCGGCAGAGTCAGTCCCCCAACTCCGACGACTCCCTCAGTAAAACCACCGAGGATACGCTCGGCCCACTCCGGGTCGGCTTCGCAGTCATCGTCCAGAAACGCGACGATGGGAGCCCGAGCAGCCGCGATTCCAGTGTTGCGCGCCGCCGCCACGCCTTGGTTGGTGGCGTGGCGGATCACCTCGGCTCCGTATGCAGCCGCCAACCCGGCACTGTTGTCTGTCGAACCGTCATCGACCACGACGAGCTGGAGACGCTCTCCGAGCGACTGCCGCCGTGCGGCAGCGAGACACCTATCGAGGCGCTTCACTCCGTTAAGGGTGCAGACGACGACACTGACGAGCGGAGCGCCAGCCGCCGCTGATTCGGCATCCACGCTTGGGGACTCTTCCTCAGTATTAGGGGACGGAGTGTTACGCGTCAAGGAAGCCGAGCCTAGCGCCAGTTTCCTGGCTATCCCGATGAGCCAGCCGCGACGATCCTGAAGACTTTCTTCCAAAGAAGGCTCCTGACCTCGACCCCGAGGCTGTCGCACGAAACCCTTCGGGAACGCGTGTTCATGTCTTCTAGTGTCGAAATCCCTGTCCGGACCGGAGTTTGACGCGACTTTCGCGTCATCCCAGGTAGACGGCAGCGCGCGGGAAAAGTGTTTCCACTACGCGTCAGGTGAATGCCTTGTTCAGGCGATTGTGGCCTTGTCCAAGGCGAGGTGTCGACTTGGAGGGCCCGGAGTACCTTGGCCTGGAGGGCGCTTCGCCGGCCGACGAGCTCGATGTTGTGATTGCCGGCCGAGACGAGCTCGAGGCGGATCTCTTTCAATCAAGACAAGGCCCTGCACGGCGTCATTGACTGGAAGGGAAGGTCGGCGTCCATCACCTTGGCGTTCACGAGGTCCTTGGCCATGACGGCCTCGATGGTGTGGCCAGCACACACAGGGCAACGTGGCACCGCACGCGGCCCTCGGTCCAGTGAAAGATCGGCCTCAACTCCAAGAAGTCCTTCAACACCCGAAAACGGTGCTCGACTGACTGCAGGCTGCGGTAGTAGCGCACCACCTGGGCGGCCGGTACCTCGTCTTTGTCGAGCGAGGTCGTGATCACATAGCGCCCGCAACCGACGGCGACGGTCTCGAAGTAGCTCGAGGTGATGTCGTAGCAGACAAGGCGGAGGTCGAGGTTCGTGAGGTTGCGCAGCTGGCTGTACAGGTGCGCCTCGGTGGCGTCCTTTGCCTCAGAGACGGCGTCGACCGCCCGGTAGCACTGGTCGAGGCCCGGTAGGCGGACGGTGGGCAGAAGGGCGACCGAACTAAGCGACTCGGTGATCGTGCGCCGCCTGGAAGCCGAAGAGCTGAGGCGGTTGGCCACGGCGGGCTCAAGAGACCACGTAACAACCCGGCGGGTCGACAACCTTTGAGTTGATCCGACTGGGAGGTTTGAAGTGCGACAACCACGCCTGACGATGCAGCAACGACGACTGGTTCGAGAGCTCCGGCGCGACGGCAAGAAGCTGCGAGAGATCGCCGCGGCGATTGGCTGTTCACGCCAGACCGTGACGCGTGTGTTGCACGGCCCGGGAAAACGCGAATCGCTGCAGATCGTGTGGTCACCCGGCCCGGTTCGGCTCTCCCTCGCGAACGGGGGAGATCAGTCTCGGGCTGCGCGGCAGTGAAGCGCTGCACGCGATCGGGGAACGAATCGGTCGAGCGACCTCGACCACCTCTCGCGAGGTCGCGGGAAGCGGTGGTCGGTGGCACTATCGAGCCGTTCGGGCGCACCATGGAGCTATGAACGAGCACGTCGGCCGAAGACTGCGAAGCTTGTTGCCGGACCTCTCGCCTCCCAGGTCGAGTCGTGGCTCGAGGAGTGATGGTCGCCCGAGGAGATCGCTCGCCGGCTGTGGTTGGAGTTCCCCGACGACCCGACGGCGCACGTGAGCCACAAGGCGATCTGAAGTCCTGTTCGTCCAGGGTCGTGGTGAGCTGCGCCGGGAGCTTTTCCGCTGTTTGCGGACCGGCAGGGCGCAGCGTCGCCCGAGGCGTCGCACTGCGGGCAGGGGACAGAACCCCGACATGGTCATGATCTCCGAACGGCCTGCCGAGGCCGAGGACCGAGCGGTTCCCGGCCACCGGGAGGGCCTCATCATCGGCAAGAACAACGGTTCTGCCGTCGGGACCCTGGTTGAGCGAAGCACCGGCTCACTTTGCGCGCAGTCTCAACAACACACCGCGCGAGACGCTCGGATTCATGAAACCATCAGAGAAGCTTGCCGATCTCGTTGCGATGACTGGTTGAGCCCGCCGCGGTTACGCGGACCTTTCTGATGAGTCAACGCGGGCGGACCGATCGTGACCGCACTGTGCGGTAGCATGACGGCTCGGCTCGCCCCGGGGCTCACCATTCCGGAGTTCATGAATTGAGATGTCCCTTCAATCTGATTTCTTCCTACCAGTGGGCGGCGGCCGTGTAGCACGACGAAGCCATGGGAGGATTGCGACAGCGGGGGTCCTAGCGCTCGTGCTTCTCGTCGTCCAGACTGGGTTCGGCCATTCCGTGCTCAGAGCTGCTGGCCTATCGCGGCCGACCGCTTCCTTCGTCGAACTGTACTTCCCGGACGCGAAGGCACTGCCGTCGATGCTGCCAGCTTCGGGTCGACTCAGTATCCGCTTCGCCGTGGACAACGTCGGGCTGGCGACTCGCTCGTTCGTCTGGCAGGTTTCCGACGAAACGAGCAAGGCGCACATCCGGCTGGCGTCAGGCCGCTCTATCGTCACCGGGAATCGGACGGTCGTGGTTGCGAGAACAGTTCGAGCCGACTGCTCAGGAGAGCGCACGGAACTCCTGGTCTCGCTCCAGCGTTCATCGGCGAGGATCACGCTGTGGTTGGCGTGTCCCAACGCGCGGTGAAAAACAGGGCGTCACACCCCTGGTCGAGACGCCCTGTTCCCAGGCGACGGGCTCTGTCCCCGGCCGCGTGGCTCATCCAGATCGCTGTCTTGGATGTCGCGGTCGTCGCGAACTCCCTCTGGTTGCTGCGTGCGGTGGTCGTTCTCTTGCTCGCGGTGCTCCCAGGGCAGTTACTTCTCCAAGCGCTGCGCATCCCTGCGCCGTCGATCCGCCGATACGTCGCATATCTGCCGTGCGCGTCGGTGGCGGTTCTTATTGGCACCACTCTCGTGGTGGATCTTGTCGGCCCTCTACTGGGTGTGCACGAGCCGCTGCGCCGATTGCCCCTATTGATTGGGCTGAACCTGGCTCTGCTCGGGCTCGCACGACTCGGGCACCGGGCGGGAGTCTCTTGCGAGCTGAAGAGCTCCGACCTCATCGGAAGGGTGCGCTCGCTATGGCCCCTATTCTTGCCGCTTGCTTCTGTCGTGGCCACGACGAGGATCAACGCCGGCGACGGCAATGCGCTTGCCACCGTAGTCCTTGTCGTGGTCGCCGTCATGATTCCCGTGTGCACGGTGTTGGCCAATCGACTGGACCCCCGGCAGATCAACTTAGTCCTCTACGGCAGCGGTCTTGCGCTGATTCTGCTCACAAGCATGCGCAGCTCTTACCTCTTTGGCTCCGACATCACGGCCGAGTACTTCGACTTCCACCAGACCGTCGTGAGCGGTGTCTGGCACACAGGTCACCTAAACCCGTACGAGTCCATGCTCAGCCTGACCGTGCTGCCGGCGTCATTGCACGCCCTCATCGGCGGCCAGGACGTCTGGATCTTCAAGCTCGGGTATCCTGCGCTCTTCGCCTTCTTCCCGGTCGCAGTCTTCTCGCTCGGAGCGCGCTTCTTTTCTCGCCGCGTGGCGTTCGTCGCTGCTGCGATCGTCATCGTGCAGTCGTACTTCTTCAGCCAGCAGCCGCAGCTCGCCAGGCAGGAGCTCGCGCTCTTGATCTTCGCTGGCATCATCGGCGCGCTGCTCGACACCTCGCTTGGGCGGAGGCCACAGCTGGGACTGGTATCGGTCCTCGGGGTGACGCTCGTCGTATGCCATTACTCGACGGCATACATCACGATCCTGCTGTGTCTTTTGGCCGCACTCCTGGCGGTACTCGTGTCGCGGAGCGGGAGAACTCCACTTCCCGTCCTACCCTGGCTCATTGCCGCGGCGGTTATGTCGCTAGCGGCGGTGATCTGGTACCTGCCGGTCACTCATTCGGCGAACGACCTCACCTATGTTGCCCAGTCGCTCCGTCGAAGTGGCCTTCAGCTGCTTCCGGGTCGGCGCAAAGGAGAGAACATAATCAGCGCCTACTTCAACGGGCTCCGCGAGCCACCTCCGACCCCGATGCAGTATCAACGCGCTATCGCCACTTACTACGCGGAGCACATGCACTTTCTCGTTCCGCTGGCCGCCGCCAAGGATCCGGTGTACAACCTGCGTGCCGCGACGCTTCCGACGCTCCCAGATCATGCCCCGCTCATAGCCTCGCGCCTGGCCGAGGCAGAGTTCCTCGTGCAACAGGTGATCAACATGCTCGGGGTGGCCGGCGCGCTCGTGTTCGCCCTGCGGCGCCGCGAGGATCCCCTGTCGCGCACTATCGGCCTCGTAGGCATGGCCTCGCTTGTCGTCCTCGCCGCGAGCCGTCTCAGCGGCACGCTGGCTGCGGACTATAACTCGTCGCGGCTCTATCTCCAGTGCCTCTTCGTCCTTGCGCTCCTCGATGCGCTACTCCTTGAGATGGTGGTGACGCGCCTGAAATCGCGAGCATGGGTGGGGCCGGCGTTGTTCGGAGGTTTCAGCCTGATGTTGGTCGTGGCCTTCATAGGCAACTCCGGTCTTGCTGCACCGGTTGTCGGTGGCAATCCGCCCTTGATTCTTTACAACAGCGGAGTGGACTATGCCAAATTCTATCCGAGCGCACAGGAAAAGGCGACGGCGGAGTGGCTCGCGGCCGCCGTGCCTCCTCCGCGGGTGATCTACGCGGACAACTACGGTCAGCTTCGGTTGTTCCAGTTCACAGGCCTCCGCAATGAGGTGTTCAACGACATCACACCTCAAACGATCGACCGACGCGCGTGGGTCTTCGCCTCGACGACTAACATCGTCGATCATCTGACCTGGGGTCCGACGAGCTCGGGAGTAGTGGAGGTCGTCTTTCCTGCGTCGTTCCTCGATCAGTACTTCAACGTCGTCTACTCCACCGGATCGACAGAGGTATTCCATCGATGATCTCGGTCGTTGTCATCAGCAAGGACGAACCGGCGCTGCGGGACACCCTGGTTGACCTCGCGGATATAGTCTCGGAGGCGCGAGTTTCGGTGGTGGTCGTCGACGCCTCTTCGGGACGCCTCGACTCAATTCGGCGAGAGTTCAGCGCGGTCCGGTGGATTGATTTTGATCCGCAGGACTTGATGGTGACGATCCCGCACCAGCGAAACAAAGGGCTTCTGGCCGCTGCTGCCTCGGACATCGTTGTGTTCACAGATGCAGGATGCCGTCTCGGCCCGCACTGGCTCGAGTTGCTGACGGCGCCGATTGTCGCGGGAACCGAAGAGGTTACGGCCGGACTCACCAGGGGAACAGGTCCCTGGGGTTTTCTATACCAGCGTGACGAGACCGAGTTGCCAAGCTACTTGGGGGAGGCTCCAACGATCAATCTCGCAATATCGCGGCGAGTCCTCGACACTGCCGGAGAGTTCGACGAGAGCTTCGAGTACGGCTCGGACATCGACTACACGTGGCGAATAATACGCAGTGGAGTCCGAATTCGCTTCGTTCCTGAGGCGGTTGTTGTACACGACTGGGGTTCACGGCGGCGGCAGATCCGTCGGTCGTACCGCTACGGGAAAGCCCGAGTCCGCCTGCACCGCAAGTTTCACACGACCCCAGGAGAACTTGTCCGGAGCGATCCTGTGTTGGTAGCCTACCCAGTGTTCTTGTTGGGCCTTCCTCTTACACTGGCCTTTCCCGCGTACCCGTTGTTCCTGCTGATCCCGGCATGGCGAGCCCGACATTCACGGCCGGCCGTGGTCCTCATCGACCATCTTGTCTATGGCGCCGGAGCGCTCGTCGAAGCACTGCGATGAGGCCCGGCGGCATGCGCCTGTTGGTCTACCCACGCGATTCCAACCCGTATCAAGAGCTGCTGTACAAGAACCTCGAGCAGCTCGAGGTGCACCATCGCTATATCGGAGAGCTCAGCGGCCGACATACGCTCAATCTGATCCTGCTGCCCTTCGAGCTCGCGGTTAACCGGATCCGCGGATTCAAGTGTCTTCACCTCCATTGGGTCTACCGCTTCGCCATTCCCGTGGTCGGGCGTCGCCAGTTCATCCGCCGACTTATGCGCTGGTACTTCGTCTGCCTGCTCGAGTGGTGCCGGGTCATCGGCGTCGCCGTCGTATGGACCGCCCACAACGTCGTCCCGCACGACCAGGTGTTCGACGATGACGAGCTCGGGCGACGACAGTTGACCGCGCGCTGTGCCGCCGTCATAGCGCACAACGAGGAAACGCTGAGGGAGCTCGTCGCGATGAGGTGCGCCTTACCACCGACCGCCGTGATTGCACCCGGCCCGCCAGCTCTCCTGATCTGTCGAGAGGGCGCCCGGCGGGTCGAACCCCAGGCGGGATTGCGGATCCTCTTCGCCGGGAGGGTGTCCGCCTACAAGGGGGTCGAGGACCTCTTGGAAGTGCTGGCGACCCAGGACATCCCGCCCGGCACGTCGTGCGTGGTGGCGGGTATGTACGATGATCCAGCCCTCGCGCAACGCCTCGTCCAAGCCGCGGCTCGCTGTCGGATCCCGGTGGAGCTTCGACTCTCCTACGTGAGCGACGAAACGCTCGCGATGCTCCTCGTCTCTGCGGACGCCGTCGTGCTCCCCTTCCGACGCACGACGAGCAGCTCAAGCGTGTTGATGGCCCTCGGGGCCGGTTGCCCGGTCATCATTCCCGATCTGGCCACGCTCGCCGATGTCCCACAAGATTGCGCGTGGCGCTACGACGGCACTCTCGCAGGCCTTGCGGGGGCAATACAGGAGGCCGCGTCGACGTCCACCGGCCGCTGGTCGCAAATGTCAGCCGTGGCGCTTGGCTACGCCCACGCCAGGTCGTGGGCAGCAGTTGCCCAGGAGACGAAGGAGGTGCTGCAGAGGACGGTGACGGCAACCTCCACAAATGCCCCGAGTCAAAGGGCTGAACCAGCGCGATGAGGGCAGCGAAGGTTGTCAGCAGCGTCATCTGGAACTACTTGAGCATGGGCTTCGTAATGGTGACGGGGTTTACTTACACGGCATTCGTCGTGCACCGACTGAGCCACAGTCAATTCGGAATCCTCGTCCTCACGGGGTCGATCCTCTCGTACTCGGCCCTGCTCGATCTGGGTGTCGGCATCACGGTGATGAAGATGGTGGCTGAGCGCGCCCACGGTGGAGCGAGTGACGAAGTTACGAGCATCGTCCGCAATGCGGTGACCCTGTTCAGCGTGATCGGGGCGGTCATCTTCGCAATCGTCCTCAGCGTGGAACCGTTCGTCGGTGGTGTGTTCAAGGTCTCTGGAAATGAGCTCCACATCTTCCAAGTCGCGCTTCTCATTGCGGGCATCGGAGTCGGCGTCTCCTTCCCTTCGGCCATCTACACCGTCGTGCACCAGGCCTACGGGGACTACCGTTACGTGAACATCCTCACGATCTGCATCCAGGCGGTGCAGGTAGGCGTCGGGATGGTGCTCCTGCTCGCCGGCTTCGGCGTCGTGGCACTCGTTAGCCTCGCGGCGGCCCTGAGCATCATCGGCTACCTCGTCAAAGTCCGCCATTCCAGCAGGAAGTTCGGTGTGGGGGCGCGGCAAGGCAAGTCCAACTGGACTGTTGCCCGCCGAATGTTCTCCATGAGCGTCTGGGTTTTCCTGTTGAACCTCGCCGGCCGCCTCATCTTCGACACGGACAATATCGTGGTCGGAGCCGTGCTCGGCACGCCAGCAGTTGCCTCGTACCAGGTCGCGCTGGGCCCGGCGTCCTCTCTTCAGACTGCTGGCGATCAGTTCAACATGGTGTCGCTCACGGCCGCTGCGTCGCTGCGAGCACAACAAGCGGTGGACGACCTCCGCCGACTGCTCCTCGAAGCCACGCGGATGGTCGCGGCGGTGGCGATGCCGGGTGTCGTCATATTCGCCGTCTGGGGTCGGCAGCTTCTCGCACTGTGGGTCGGGCGCTCCTTTGAGGCCTCGTACTCGACCCTCGTCGTCCTGTCGATCGGCTATCTGATCGCCTCACTCAACGGCGCGTCGGTCCAGGTGATCCTCGCGCTCGATCGGTACAGGGTCATCTCGCTGCTGTCACTCGGGGAGGCGATCACGAACCTCGTGTTGAGCATCGTGCTCGCCAGGCGGATCGGGATCGTCGGCGTGGCTCTGGGCACAACCATCCCGCTCACGGTGATGGCTATCGCGTGCTACATGCCCTTCGCCTGCCGGCTCATCGGCCTTCCTTATTCTCGCCTACTGCGTCGCCTCGCTCTCCCCGTGACTGTCAACGCGGTCGCCTATGGCTTCCTACGATTGGTGGCAAGTAGGCCACACTTGTTCTCGAACCTGGTTGTGCTCGTAGCTGCTAGTGCCGGAGTCTTCGCCGTGTGCTTCAGTGCCTCGGTTCTGCTGGATCCGACTGAGCGATCGACCTATCTGGGCATGCTGCGCCAGCTGGTACTAAGGGGACGGTGATGCCGGCCCGGTGGCCGCATAGACAGCCTCCCGTCGATCACCCGCCGCAAGCGTCTAGTCCGAACTTACTTTCCCGAAAGCATGCTCTCGCCCACCTACCTGGGAGTTCACGCTGGCGCTCCGGTGCCGATCGCGGGGGAAAGACCGAATCTCGGTCTCGGTCCAGTCTTTCCACGAACGCACGCTGTGCACGGCGATCGCCCCAGGAACCACAAGTTCTGGAGGGGACGCAGGCAGTCCCCTCAATTTGACGACGCCCGAAACGGGACCCATGAGACGCTGCGAGTGCTTGAGCCCTCGATCCCGCCGCCCCGCACAGCCCGAGGAGTATGCAGCGGCGACTGTGGGCCAGGCTGCTCACGCGCCACGTGCGCGAACATTTCTGGTCAAGTCCGACGTGTAGCGGGACGGTAAGGCGGTCACACTCCGGCCGCGCGACGGACCTTGGAGTACACGCGCCGCAGCAGTGCCGACCAGCGGAACATCCTGGTCTGGCGTAGGCGCCCCAGCTCATCCTCAAGGGCGATGGCGTGCTCGAGGATCCCGGCCCCACCGTGGTCAAGGCGCTCTAGAGCCACGAGCCGCCGGTTCAAGACGGCCAACGCAGTCTCGCGCTGCTTGACGCGCTGGCGCAGAACGCCGACCTCGGCTTCGAGAGCCAGAATCCTCGGATTGTCATCAGGATTGCTCGTGGTCTGCACTACACGGGTCTCCATCGGCTCAGCTAACGTTCCAATCCTCTTCTCAGATAGTGTGCCATCGTTTGACCGAACCGTGATTGCAAGCGTGTTGTCGTCGTCAGGGTCTGGCAGGGGGGAAGGATAACGGTCGCCGAACTCCCGCTTGAGCAGTTGGGTGTCGAGTTCGACAGTGTTTTGCTGGGAGTTGCCATGGACTCGGCGCGAGGCTAGCAATTCGGGCACAAACGCGGCCTCCCAGCCGTAGGCAGCGATGCGCAGCCACAGTTCGTAGTCCGCCCAGCCCCTCAGACTAGAGAGAGCGCCGAACCCGCCGACTTGCGCCCACACGGAGCGACGCACCATCGCCAGGGCGTCGATGTAGTTCCCTTCGAGGAGCCGCTCGACGTCCCAGGGGAGGTAGCTGGTGATGCCGGACCCGTCGAGGCGAGCGACCGTCCCGTAGGCAAAGGCTGTGCCGGGCGCGCGGTCGAGCGCGACGCCGGACCCGTCGAGGCGGGCGATGATCCCGTAGGCGAAGGCTGCGTCGGGCGCGCGGTCGAGGGCGTTGGACAGCTTGCGCAGCGCCGAGGGGAACACGTAGCTGTCGGCGTCGAGGACGAACACCCGCTCGGTGCGCGCCGCGCTGAAGCCCGTGTCGCGGGTCGCCCCGACACCAGCGTTGGCCGAGTTGGCGATGAGCATCATGGGGTACTCAGGGTGGTCGTGCAACACCGAGCGGACAAGTGCGGCAGAGGTGTCCTGGGAGTGGTCGTCGACGATTATGACCTCGGCCGAAATCTCTTCGGAGGCCATGACCGAAGCGATGGCTTCACCGATGAAGTCGCAGTGGTTGTAGGACGTGATGATGACCGTCACCTGGGCCGCGAAGCCGTCCCACGCCGAGGTGGTCGTCACCTCCTGGTGGTGCGTGTCGCCAGGACGCTGGTGGACTTCTAGGGTCGGGACTAGCTCCGCCTTGCTGTCGAGCAGCTCATTGATCTTGGCGCGGATCGGTTGATCTGCGGTTCTGACCGCCTCGAGGAGCTCCCCATTGGCCGCCTGGTGCTGGTCGGATGACGGCGGGTGGTAGGGGGTCGTCCGCGACTGGGCTGGCCGGGCGGCCCGCTCGGAGAGGATCTCGCAGATCGGCGCCAGCAGGGATGTGAACTTGAGCTCAATGCGGATGAAGTCGTACGCCGAGGTGGCTATCTCCTGGCGCAACGGCTCGTCGACGAGGAGGCTCGCGGCGTAGGCACCGAGCGTCTGGTAGGGCGAGGCGAGGAGATGCTCACCTGCGGTCAGCGGACCGTAGTCCATGGACGCCTCGGTGACGACCAGGCAGCCGTTAGCCAACGCCTCGAGTACCCGCACCCACTCGAAGTACGGCACGTCGTTACGGTGGACGTTGAGCAGCACGCGGCTGTCGGCGAGCAGCTGCCACTTCTCGACTCCGGCCACGAAGTTGGCACGCGGCTCGCTCATGATCCGGGCGGACTCGAAGAGTCGGATGTCGGTCTCGTAGTCCCAGAACAACGGGGCCGCGTCCCCGAAGAAGCGGGAGCGGCGCTCGGTTATGGATCCGAGGAACAACAGGTCCTTGTGCCGGCACGAGGGGTCACCACCCCACCGGTCCCAACTCGGGTGGTAGCCGAGCTGCAGGTGCATGGCATCCAGGCCGCGCCGGTTGAGCTCGGCGATGGCGTACGGGCTGATGTCGAGCACACTGCGACCCACACTGGCGTAATGCGTCCCAAGCTCGAACCATGACGTGCCGGGCTGCTCGAGTCCGATCGACACGCTGGCCTCCGCGGCGCGCAGCAACTCCCGCTCGGTGCGGTCCGAGTGCAGCGGGAAGAACTCGTGTGGGGACACGACGAGGTTCACGGTGTTGCGACAGGTCTCGGGCAGACCGGGCGCAGGGAAGACGACGTCGTGTCCCAGATCGAGTACCGCCGTTGCGATCAACTCGGCGATTTCGGTCTCGACAATGCTTCCCCGTGGGCTCACGAAGACATTGAAGATGGATCGCATAGGGCCTCCCGCGAACCCTATCAAACCTCCTCTCGGACGGCGGCGAGCGCGGCCCGGTTGTTCCTCGTCGCCCTCGCTCTCCTCGACCGGCATTCGCGCACGGACCCAAGTTTGGCGCCTTCGACCTGGCTGCGACTTTCGGGGTGGGTTCGTCCACGGCGTCGTGGCGAGCAATGTCGTCGCGAGCGGTTAGATCCAGCAGCTGGTGCCGTGGTGCGCACCCGACTGGATCGACGATCGCGAAATTGCGTGCTCACAGAACGCAACCTTCAATGATGGCCAACCGAAACGGCGAAGGTCCGTATCATCCTTCACCTCGACGCAGCGGCCCCGGATGAATTCGGCATGTTGCGCCAAGAACTGCTCACTGTAGCGTCGATCGACCGGTGTCCTACGGTGGTACCCGTAGAAGGTACTTAGGGCTCCGATGCCGCACCGGCCACGACGCGCCGCTGCACTTCGTTCATGTGCGGCAACACCGCTTCGAAGAATTGCGTGAGTGCCTCCTCAGTGACCTGCACACGACCGGGATACTACGCGCGAACTAAGTTGGCGTGGACCCCTCAAGGCAGAGTCGTCATGGATGCGAGATACAGGCGAGACTCAATTTGCTGAATCCGCTATATCCGCTGTCGGAGGCACCACTCCGTCACTCTCCGGCTGCCTCTATCGCGTCCAGGACGGCGGCGAACTCGATGTCGGTCAAGGAGTGGGCGATCGGCAGGCTGAAACACCTCGTGGCCAGATCCTCGGCAACCGGCGTTGCCGCCCCGGTCACACCCGGCAGTGCGGACAAGGAGTAGGGGTAGAATCGGCGTGTTTCCACGTTCAACTGACTCAGACGTTTTTGTAGCGTCTCTCTCGTCGCCTCATCTGGGGCCAACACCGTGAACTGATGGAACACGTGTCTGGGAGCGTCCTGATCGTCGAGTCTGGCAGCCTCGGCCGGAACCAGGACGTCGTGCTGCCAGGCGGTGGCACACATGTCAGCGAGCTGACGGGCACGATCGCGCCGGAGCTGAACGAATGCTGCCAGCTTCGGCATTTGGCTCACAGCGAGCGCGGCACCGAGTTCATTCATCCGGTAGTTCAGACCGACCAGCGTGCGGCCGCCGATGTCCACGGTCTGGTGATCCGCCAGCGCCCGTACCCGGTCGGTGATTTCGGTGCTCGGCGAGACCACGACGCCTCCTTCTCCACCAAAGACGGTCTTGGTGGCGTATAGGGAGAAAGTCGTTGCGTCGGCGCGGCCACCGATCGGCTCCCCGGCGGCGTCGTGAGCACCGAGGGCCTGCGCGGCGTCCTCGATGACAACCATGTCGTGCCGTCGAGCTGTCGAGATCGCTCCGTCTGTTCCCTCGGTGTTCCCGAACAGATCGACCACGACGAGCGCTCGGGCCTCGGGGTACTGGCGGATCGCCGCTACCAAAGCGCCCTCGTCGATGTTGTACGACCTTGCGCTCACGTCGACCGGTACGACCCTGCATCCGAGAGCGAGAAAAGCGTTCGCCGTACTGGCAAAAGAGAACCCCGACACCAACACGATGTCGCCTGCGGAAAGCCCGGTCACCATGCCTGCCAGCAGAAGCGCGACCGTGCCGTTCGCTACCGCAGCCGCGTTCTCGACTCGCGTGAACTGCGAGAAGCTCTTTTCGAGCGCCGAGATGCTCGGACCGCGAGCGACAATACCGCTTCTCATGGCGGCTCCGACCGCGTCCAGGCCGTCGCCGTCCACTCGGACCGGATTGCAGTTGATCATTCGCTCAACACCTCAAGTCGTGCGTCATCAGCGGCGGCCACATTCCGTAGCACCTACCGCCATTATCATCGTACTCGCTGCCTCGGCGATCGCCGAGACAGCGAGCGCACCGTGGGCGGTCGCCAGCACCGGATCTGGCTTGCCACCAAGACTCCCAACGAATGCCTTCAGTTCCTCGGCCAATGGCTCGCGGCTCCCCGGTACCAGTCGCACGGCCTGGTCATGCGACGAGACCGTGCCGAACGCGGCCAACTCGCCGCCGCCGAGATGGTGGGTCGGGTTGCTGAAGATGTCGACGTGCTGCTCGATGAGGTCGGCGACGAGATACGCGCTCTCCGTAAGGATGGATACCGTTCGTTCACGGCGCGCCGCCACCCTGCTCGTCTCGACGCCGATGGTCACGTCCTTCGACCGAAGAAGGATCTGGGCAGTGTGTATCTGTCCGGTAGAAGGATCTGCACAACCGACCGCTCCAAACAGCCGCGGTTCGGCGTGCAGGTACAGGACCAGATCGATGTCATGCACCGACAGGTCATGGATCACGTCCACGTCCTGAGGCTCCGACTGTCTCACCCCGAACCGCTTCATGGCGAAGGATATGGGATGACCGATCACGCCTGAGCGCGACAGCTCATCGAGAAGCTGAACGACGGGGTTGAAGCGCTCGACATAGCCGACAAATAGGGGCGTTCTCGTCGACGTCATGACGTCGACGAGAGACTGCGCTTCGGCCATGTTGGCGGCGATGGGCTTCTCGACGAGCGTCGGGGTGCCGTGCTTGAGCAGCACCTTGACGATTTCGGCATGCGTTGTCGCCGGGGTTGCGACGATAGCAGCGTCGTAGTCGGAGTGCTCGAAGAGCACGCGCCAGATCGTCAAAACTTTCCCCAGTAGCAATTCTAGACCTCGTTTCCAACGGATCCACCGTGACAAGCTGCTGGGCGATGTTCAAACGAGAAGCGACGTCACCGTAGCGACCACCCTGGCGACCGTATCCAACAATGAGCAGTCTCTTCAGCATCCCATTCGCCGCCTTCCGTCCAACATGCAGGTGCATTTCACCGGGAGACGCTCGGTCGCACGTAGGACCCGTACATCCGGCCGCGCCACAGAATCTGCTGGTGGGGCAGGTTGTGCTTCTCGCCGATGGACGACCGCATGGCGCGTTGATATCGGCGGGGTCGCACACGGTCTGACCTGCTTTGGCGGTTGTCGTGCGTTCGATACCGCAGTAGGGGCAGATCGACGAGCTGGCCAGTCCATCCATGGCCGGCGAGGGTGAGGAAGAAGTCCCAATCCTCCAAGCCGTCGAGCGTCGGATCGAAGGAGGCATCGCGCAGAGCTTTGCTCCGCAGCAGGGCGGCCGAGTTGACGTAGTTCCCGCGACTCAGCTCGAAAGGGTCGAAGTCGGGGTACCAGGTCATTCGCCGTTCGCGCCCGAACAGCAGCATCTGGCTATAGACGAAGCCCAGGGAACCGTCGTCCGGCCGATCGCAAAACGCCCCGAGCAGCTCTTGCACGTAGAGCGGATGGAGCTCGTCATCGGCGTCGAGGAACAAGAAATACTCGCCTTTGGCGACGCTGGCGGCGAAGTTGCAGGCGGCCGCAACCCCGGCGTTGTCCTGTCGGAACGATCGGATGGCATCGCCGAAGTCTGCGACCACCTGCGGTGTCTCGTCTGTGGAACCGTCGTCGACGACAACGATCTCGACTTCCGGGTAGGTCTGGCCGAGTGCACTGTTGACCGCCGCCGAGAGATAGCGGCCATAGTTGTAGCAGGTGATGGCGATTGTGACGAGCGGGGTACGGTTGCAAAGCGAGTCCGGCCGAAGCGAACAGTCATGGAGGGGACGCTCCGCCAAGAAGTCGAGGGTCGTTGTCCGAGGTCGAACGTTGACGAAGCCAGGTTGGTAGTACCTGAAGGCGTTGGGCAGCAGCCCTGCGGCAAGCTGCGTGCCAGCAGTTCGCGCAGATCGGCGGATCTCGGGGAGGGCCAGGACCGAAAGGCGATCCCGTCGCGACATTCCCTGGTACCTGCTGAAGATGAGGAGCTCTAAGAGGCCTTCGGCATGCCTCTGCTGTGCCCGCTCGGCCTGGGGGCCGAGCCGGTCTGCGGCTGCGCCGTACGCCGCGACGGAACCGAGCAGGAAGTGCAAGCGATCTGCCTGTGTCCATGCTTCTGGATAGTCGACCACCGGTAGCGCCTCCTCGAGCCGGCGGAACGTGCGGCCGTCCGCGAGAAGCTTTAACCACAGATCGAGGTCCCACGCGGCACCGGCCCTCTCGGTGGGTTCGACGCTGTCCCATGCCGCCCGGCGAACGATCGCGGAGGAACGGGGGATGCACTGTTGGTCGAGGAGGCCCTCGAGCAGCTGGTCGGGGGGTGGAACCTGAACGAACTCCCCGACGCGTCGACCCGTTGATCGCCCGTTTTGAGCGAGGATCACGTCACTGTAGAGGACGTCGACGCCTTCGGACGCCCCGAGTGCCGTTGCCAGCCGATCTGTCGGCCATCGATCGCCAGCAGCGACTAAGGCCACCCACTCACCGCGACAACCGCTGAGGTCGGGCCAGCCGACCTCAGCGGTTGCCGCGGTGGCCACTGGGCCGAGACCTGCCTGCGAGACCTGCCGTGGGTCCAGCGCGACGGTACTCAGGATCTCGTACTCCACCGTTAGCGACTGTTCAGCGAGGGACTCGAGGGTGCGTGCCAGTTGGGCGACGCTTGCCGATGTGCTCACGACCAAGACCACCGTCACGCGAGGCAACAACGTCGGCTCCTTCATGCCGAGGTCGTCAACAGAGTCTCCCGGTAGATCGCTTCGGTCGCGGCGGCGTTTCGCAAGGAGGGCATCCGTCGGATCCTTCGGAACGGTTTGCGTTGCGGCCTCTTCAAGCACCGAGACCTGCCAGTACTGTTCCTCGCGCAGGGCCCGGCGGATCCTGGTCCTACCGAGTGCCTTGAGCTGTGACTTGTAGCCGCGGATCGCACGCAATTTGGCCCGCTTGTCTGGATCGTAGGGCAAGGTCAGGTCGGAGAGCCCGAAGCCGTCGTGTTGCAGCTCACGCTTTTGCGCTTCTCTGAACTCCGGGTACTCGAACCGGTAGGGGAGCTCCTCGTACATGATCCACTGGATGTGCGGACGAGCCCGGATGAGACGAGTGGCCGCTCTCTGTGTCGCGACATGGTCTGCGTGAAAGATGCCGAGGGGAACGAGCACAGACTTCGGGGCGAGGGCGTCCAGGTGCTGAGCAAGAACTTCGGTGATCTCCTCGGTCGCGTAGGGGGTTCCGTACTCGGCGTCGAGGAAGGTCAATTGGACTGGCGAGGCCGCGAGAGAGGCCAACGCCTCGCGATCCTCCTTCTGCAGGACGCTTATCGGGTCTTGTCCAGGTCGAAAGCACTTCTTGTCCCACGAGCTCCAGCGACCGTCAGGAGGACGTCCGCCGAAGACGGTGATAACGGTCGAGCCAGGATGGGCCGAAAGCACCTGGGAGCAACTCAAAACGGCGTCGTCGAAATGGGGCGAGATTAGGGTCAATGGGGTTCCTCGTTCCCCGCGCGATCGTCGGGCCTGCCCGCTGAGCTGTAGCCGTGCTCGGACGTTCACGGCGGGAACAGGTCGCACGTAGGACCCGTACATCCGGCCGCGCCACAGAATCTGCTGGTGGGGCAGGTTGTGCTTCTCGCCGATGGACGACCGCATGGCGCGTTGATATCGGCGGGGTCGCACACGGTCTGACCTGCTTTGGCGGTCGTCGTGCGTTCGATACCGCAGTAGGGGCAGATCGACGAGCTGGCCAGTCCATCCATGGCCGGCGAGGGTGAGGAAGAAGTCCCAATCCTCCAAGCCGTCGAGCGTCGGATCGAAGGAGGCATCGCGCAGAGCTTTGCTCCGCAGCAGGGCGGTCTTGTTGACGTAGTTCCCGCGACTCAGCTCGAAAGGGTCGAAGTCGGGGTACCAGGTCATTCGCCGTTCGCGCCCGAACAGCAGCATCTGGCTATAGACGAAGCCCAGGGAACCGTCGTCCGGCCGATCGCAAAACGCCCCGAGCAGCTCTTGCACGTAGAGCGGATGGAGCTCGTCATCGGCGTCGAGGAACAAGAAATACTCGCCTTTGGCGACGCTGGCGGCGAAGTTGCAGGCGGCCGCAACCCCGGCGTTGTCCTGTCGGAACGATCGGATGGCATCGCCGAAGTCTGCGACCACCTGCGGTGTCTCGTCTGTGGAACCGTCGTCGACGACAACGACATCGACTTCCGGGTAGGTCTGGCCGAGTGCACTGTTGACCGCCGCCGAGAGATAGCGGCCATAGTTGTAGCAGGGGATGGCGATTGTGACGAGCGGGGTACGCTTGCAAAGCGAGTCCGGCCGAAGCGAACAGTCATGGAGGGGACGCTCCGCCAAGAAGTCGAGGGTCGTTGTCCGAGGTCGAAAGTTGACGAAGCCAGGTTGGTAGTACCTGAAGGCGTTGGGCAGCAGCCCTGCGGCAAGCTGCGTGCCAGCAGTTCGCGCAGATCGGCGGATCTCGGGGAGGGCCAGGACCGAAAGGCGATCCCGTCGCGACATTCCCTGGTACCTGCTGAAGATGAGGAGCTCTAAGAGGCCTTCGGCATGCCTCTGCTGTGCCCGCTCGGCCTGGGGGCCGAGCCGGTCTGCGGCTGCGCCGTACGCCGCGACGGAACCGAGCAGGAAGTGCAAGCGATCTGCCTGTGTCCATGCTTCTGGATAGTCGACCACCGGTAGCGCCTCCTCGAGCCGGCGGAACGTGCGGCCGTCCGCGAGAAGCTGTAACCACAGATCGAGGTCCCACGCGGCACCGGCCCTCTCGGTGGGTTCGACGCTGTCCCATGCCGCCCGGCGAACGATCGCGGAGGAACGGGGGATGCACTGTTGGTCGAGGAGGCCCTCGAGCAGCTGGTCGGGGGGTGGAACCTGAACGAACTCCCCGACGCGTCGACCCGTTGATCGCCCGTTTTGAGCGAGGATCACGTCACTGTAGAGGACGTCGACGCCTTCGGACGCCCCGAGTGCCGTTGCCAGCCGATCTGTCGGCCATCGATCGCCAGCAGCGACTAAGGCCACCCACTCACCGCGACAACCGCTGAGGTCGGGCCAGCCGACCTCAGCGGTTGCCGCGGTGGCCACTGGGCCGAGACCTGCCTGCGAGACCTGCCGTGGGTCCAGCGCGACGGTACTCAGGATCTCGTACTCCACCGTTAGCGACTGTTCAGCGAGGGACTCGAGGGTGCGTGCCAGTTGGGCGACGCTTGCCGATGTGCTCACGACCAAGACCACCGTCACGCGAGGCAACAACGTCGGCTCCTTCATGCCGAGGTCGTCAACAGAGTCTCCCGGTAGATCGCTTCGGTCGCGGCGGCGAATGACGAAAGGTCCCAGGTAGCGGAGGCTCTCGCTGGACGCTCGACGTCGAGGCGTGAGAGCAACCTGGCCAGTGCCTCTCTGTTGCCAGCGGGGAAGGTCCACATACCGTCGCACTCCTCTCCGAGACCACCAGCGTCGCTGGTGAGAATCGGCACGGCGAATGTGCGCGCCAAACTGAGCACGCCGCTCTGCTCAGTCCTCCGGTACGGTAGCACCACGGCGTGCGCAGCCTGAAACCAAGCGCATATGTCGCGATCGACGACGTAACCGGTAAACACCGTGCTGTTCTCCAAGCCGAGACGCCTCACCAGCGTCTTCACCCGGGCCAGGTGCAACCGGTCGGGGATCTCCATCAGCCGGAAGACGCCGGAGCGACGGCGCACCTCGCCGGCCACCACGAGCGCGAGGCGATCGAGTCCCTGGTAGCGTCGCCGTCGGGCGGTGGAGAACGCGACGACCAGGTCATCGAGGCCCTTGTGCGGATGGATGAAACCGAACATCAGAAGCACGTCACGCTGAACCAGGTTGAATCGCCGTCGCAACTCAGCCTCGCTGGTCCCCTCCATTGGGGCTGGGGCCATCGGGTACGGGAGCACCCGTACCTTCGTCCTAGGGCAGAGCGACGAAAGCGTCTCGGCTGCACCGTGCGTGTGAACCATGACGCAGCTGGCGGTTGCACCAATGCGGCGGTAAACGAGGCGACCGAGCCACCCCATCCGCACGAGGTCCCGGGTGACCTCGTGCGCCGTCACGACGGTCCGACCCGGGAGCACGCCGAGCAGTCGAAGCAGCGCGGGCAGCTGAGCTCCGAAGGCGGCGACGGCGAATTGCACGTGGACGATGTCCGGCGACCAGTCGACGAGCCGCTGCTTGAGCTTCTGCAAGTCCTGGCGGTTACCAACCAGATCGCCGAGGTAATCCGTCGCGTCGAGGCCGGAGAGCCTCCGAGGAGTCACCACCTTCACGTCGCACTCGTGGCGCTCCATCTCTGACGCGAGGTCAGAGCTATAGCGGGAGATACCGTCGCGCTCGGCTCCATAGGGGCAGATGAAGACCACCCGCAGACGACGTCGCCGAGCTACATGATCCTCGGCGACCAGGACGCGCTCGAGCGGCTCATTGAACGTACTCTCCTTCTCCAAGGCAACTCCGGTCGTGCTTCTCGCTGTTCCTATTCTGCTCGTCGACCATCTGGCTGGCTGAAGGCCGACGGTCGGCCCGAAACCTAATTGGGAGCCGTTCGCGATCACAGAAGTCAGCGCATCGTCGTAGTCGTCAGCGACAGCCCCTAGCCGAACTCATCGATCCAGGTATGTACTGGCTCGCTGACCAAGGCGCTGAACCACGGACCAAGGCGCCCAAAACAAGGATAACAGGCGGCTACAATGATGTACCCGCCTCATGTCAAATCCTCCGGGCACGGTCGGTTACGCGGCAGGAAGAGGCCGGATGTGTGCGTGCTCGACGAACGCGGTGAGAAGGTGGCCGTGACGGCGACTCCGCCGGACGGCGACGGGCTTCGCCACCTCCTTGTCGAGGCGCTCGACCTCCCGAGTGCGCTCTTCGATCTGTGCCTTGCGGCAGCGGGTGAGGTTGCGTAGGTCGCGAATCGGCTTCGGTGGTACGAAGCTCGGCCAAAGGACGTTCGAACGACACCTACCTCGTCGCTCAACACCGGCGCCTCACCGGTCCCATCGGCTACGCCAAGGGCCAACAAGGCCGTCGGACACTCGATCCTCGTCGCCGCCTGGCACGTTCTCTCCAACGGCGTCCCCTACGAGGACCTCGGGGCCGACTGGTTCCAAAAGCGCCGGCCCGAAGCGCACGTTCGTCGCCTCACCCGCCAGATCGAGGCACTCGGTTACCGCGTGAGCGTCGAGCCCACCGAAGCCGCCTGAGTCAACCGAACCTCGGAGCTCCGCCCTGAGCGGGGCTCCGCCCCGCACCCCGACCTCGCGCGTGCTGAGCTCAGAGCTTTCAGATCAGAGAGTCAACGCGTGTACAGTCGTGTGGCGCTAGTTCCGAATAGGATGGCAAGTGCTTGCGGAGGATCCGAACCCTGACGGAGTGAGTGAGTGTGCTGACACGCTGCTCGCGTTGCGTGGGGTCCGTATCTGCGTGATCTATGACTGCTTCTTTCCTCTGACGGTTGGAGGAGCTGAGCGCTGGTATCGAGATCTCTCCGATGCCTTCGTTGCGGCTGGTGCTGATGTCACGTATCTTACGCGTCGACAATGGACCGGCTTTCTCGAGAGGCAAGCGCGGATGAGGGTGATCCCTGTCTCCGGTCCGGCGGAACTCTACGACCACGCTGGAACCCGGCGATTGGGACCTACTCTCCTTTTTGGATGGGGCGTCTTCCGCTATCTGATCCGTCGGCGGAGCACATTCGACATCGTCCATCTAGCTAACTTTCCATTCTTCCCGCTCTTGGCTGTTCGTCTGGCGCTGGCGGGGACCACAACTCGCGTCACCGTCGATTGGCATGAGGTGTGGTCGGCTCGCTACTGGCGTAGCTATGCTGGCTCCCTCTTCGGCACGGTCGGCTTCGCAGTGCAACGTCTTTGTATCGCGTTGACTACCACCTCATTCGTGTTCGCTCGTTCGACTGGGCGCAAGTTGATAGAAGCAGGGATGCGCCGCCCGCCAGTCGTATTGGCTGGCCTCCTTCCCGCCAATAGCAAGGCCGCGCAAGCCCTGTCAGGCCCACCTACTTCGCCCGTAGTGCTCTTCGCCGGCAGGCACATCAGAGACAAGGGTATCGATCTCCTCCCCGACACGCTCGCCGCGGCTCGACTTCGGGTTACCGACCTTACGATGACCGTCGCCGGAGATGGCCCCTGTCGCGTCGCACTTGAACTTGAGTTCGCGAAACGCGGGCTTGCCGAGGCCGTCCACTTCGTCGGCTTCGTTTCCGAAGAACGCCTCACTGAATTGCTGGCCAGTGCCACCTGCCTCCTGCTGCCGTCGCGGCGAGAGGGGTATGGAATGCTGCCCGTGGAGGCAGCTGCGCATGGAACGCCCACCGTCGTTGCCGGCTTTCCGGAGAATTCTGCGGCTGAACACATCGAATGTGGCCGCAATGGATTCGTGGTGCGACCTCCTACCGCCGAAACGTTGGCCGAGGCGGTGGTCGAGGCTGTACGGCGAGACACTTCTCTGCGACGATCGACCGCTAGTTGGTATCTCGAGCGCGCGAAAACGATGACCATCTCCCACTCGGTGGCACAGGTCATCGCCGTGCACAGCACTGCGATGAAGACGCGGCAGAGAAAGGGAGCTTAGCCGGAGTTCATTACCAGGAAGCTGTCGTCGAGTTCAGACCGGAGTAGTGAGCGTGGCCAACGGGGAACTCGACCTGACGGCGATCGCCTAGGCCGAGCAATGCGGTGGGGTCACCGAACCCTACGCGTCGGCATTGTGACCACCGATGGAACCTTCAGCTTCACCTATGGCTACATCGAGGCCCGCATCTGGCTACCTGGCTCGGGCAGCATTGCTGACTGGCCGGCCTTCTGGGCCGATGGTCAGAACTGGCCCGCTGATGGCGAGACCACGTCCTCGAGGGCCTCGGCGGACAGGCCTGCGCCCACTTCCACTACTCAGGCGGCGGACCCGGGGCTTGCGCAAGCGGAACCTTCACCGGTGGCTGGCACACCTTCGCCGCCGACTGGCAGCCCGGATCGAGCACGTACTACTACGACGGAACCGAAGTCCGGCAAACCACCACAGGAGTCACCTCCGCGCCGATGTACGTGATCATCAACCTGGCGCTTAGCGGCACGCCGGCGAGCACGGCTCCGGCCACGATGCGGGTCGACTACGTCAGAGTCTGGCAACACTGAGCCACGAGGTCTCAACTCCGCCTGGCTCTGGCCCAGGTCGCGCGACCGCGCTGAATGATCATCGTTGGTACCCGTTTCCCTCTCCTTTCTTGCCCGAGCGGCCGGAAGACACGGGGACCGACATGGGCTCGACGCTTTGCCGGGGCCTGTCTTTCTCGGCCGCGAATCGTTCCGGACCCGCCTCGAAGCGCACCCGACAGCGATCTGAGCAAAAGTAGAACCGTTTGCCGCTTGCACTGCCCAAGCGGGTGCGTTGGCCACCTCGGCCTGCATCCCGCACACCAAGTCGAGGGCGTAGCGTTCGTCTCCCGCTAGGCGCGCCCTGTTCCGGTACGCCCAGTAAAGGACGGCGAAGAGCAGAAGAAAGGCAATGTTCAGGTAGGTCGTGTAGCCCCAGGAGAAGTGTGCCGGAGCGAGGTGGCTCGGCCGGACCGCGGGTACCAGGCCGGCAGCTTGGAAGATGACCTCGGTGATGAGCCCGGCGATCGACATCACGCCCCAGAGGATCACCAACATCCGCGCCATGAGGCGCGTCCCGTAGTAGCGGCGGTAGATGAGCAGCAGCGGCAAACTGATCAGGTCTGCGAAGATGAACGAGACCACGCCGCCGAACGAGATTCCCCCCTTCCACAGCGCCGCGGCAAGCGGGACGTTGCCGATCGAGCAGACGAAGCTGACGAGCGCGATGAGCGGGCCCACCGCGACGTTCTCGAGCGTCGTCCAGCCTCCATGACCGTGGATGAAGACCGCGTTCCACACCTGGGTGGGCACTACGACGGCGAGGAATCCGGCCACGGTGAAACCGATCGCCAGCTCTCGGCGCAGCATCTTGAGATCCGCCATGGTGTAGGAGGCGGCATCAGCCCATCCGGCCTTGGAACGCAGTTTCGTGGCCCAGGGCTCGTGCTGGGGTGAGGTACCCTCGGCTGGCGGTTGACCGTGCCCGTGGCCGGCCTCCTCAGTCAGCCGCTGTCTGGCCTCGACGACCAACCTCCCTCGCAGCCAGAAACCACCTGTGGCAGCGAGCAGCACGACCATGATGACCCCGCCGACGAATTCGCTCGCGGCAAACTGCCAACCCATCAACACGATGAGCACGATGCCCAGCTCGATCACAAGGTTGGTCGAGGCGACCATGAACACAGAGGCGGCCACGAAGTCCGCGCCCTTCACGAAGAGGGACTTTGCCATGGCACTTGCCGCGTAGGAGCACGACGAGGACGCCATGCCGTAGCCGGAGGCCCGGCAACCGCGGCCGGTCCGTGATCGCCCATCTTCGCCTCCATGGCTTCGCGGCTGACAAAGGCCTGCACCGCGCCGGAAAGCGAGAAGCCGAGGATCAGGGGCCACAGCGTCTCCCAAAGCATGAAGAAGCCCTCACGCAGGCTTCTGCCGATGGCATCGAGCCAGCCGACGTCGGCCAGAAGCACCGCACCCGTCATCGCAGGGACCCCGGACGGGTGACCAGGCTCACGAACGGATCAGGCGCGCGATCGCGGCGGATGCCTCGCTGAGCTTGTCCGTCGCCTCGTCACCGCCGGCCATGACTGCCTCGGCCACGCAGTGGCGCATATGGGCCCCGAGCAGCTGCAGGGCCACCGACTGGAGCGCCCTCGTGGCAGCCGAGATCTGCTCAAGGACATCGATGCAGTACCGTTCGTCCTCGACCATGCGTTGCAGGCCCCGGACCTGTCCCTCGATGCGCCTCAGGCGCCTGAGGATGGCTTGCTTGTCATCGCTGTAGCCCCGGCGCACCACGGACTCCATCGTTTGAGTATACCCCCCGGGTGTATCGGGGCGGCACAGAGGACCGTAGTTGTCGCCTGCATACGACCCGACTGCCCCGAGTGGAGAGAACGCTGTTCTGGGCATCGGAAAGTCCCTGGGAGACCCCGATGAAGCTCATTACGAGGCCAACCTGCCCAGGGAGCCCGGCCCCACCGTTAGGAATCTGCGCACCTGGACACTGCGCAACCTTGCGCAATGACGCTGGCCGCGGCCGAGCGCCAGAACCCGAGTGACCCCACGCCGCATCGTGGCCTCCGACCCGCCGGGCGCTGTCACCGCACCGGCGCACCGGAGGCCACGATGCTCCTAACCTGACCACATGTGCCGGAACATCACCACGCTCCGCGGGCTGGAACCCGAAGCCACCGTTGAGGAGATCGAGTCTGCCGCCAGGCAGTTCGTGCGCAAGGTCAGTGGTGTCAAGACCACCTCGTCTGCGACTGAAGTCGCTTTCGAGAAGGCGGTTCGCGCCATTGCGGCCGCCACGACAGAGCTCTTGGCCCAGTTGCCACCGCGTCGCCAAGCCCCGCCGACACGTCCGCCATCGAGACGGCCTGCAATTGCTTCGCTCTGAGCGCGCGATCGGCTCAAGTTTTCTGGCCATCCGGCCATCCAGGCCAGTGAGGTCGATGTCGGTGAGCATCAGGTGATCGGCGCGCGGAATCAGTCGCAAGGTCACGGCGGGCGCGGGCACGTCCCGCTCCCCGGCGTTGCGGTCGGCGACCCAGCCAGTAATGCCCGTACGCCAGCACGGCGGATATTCCCGCGCGATCATGACGCGAAGGAGGTGTGAGATCACGGCTCGTCGGTCAGCTCCGAAGAGGTCGCGACAACAAGTCCTCGGGTTCGAAGACCTCCTCGACGTGGCGACGAACCTGCGATGGACCTGGCAAGCGCGTACGCGCGCGCTTTTCGCGCGCCTCGACCCAGCCGCTGAGCCATCTGCTCTCGAATGGCCTCGTCGTCTCTTGCTCGGTCTAGGACCTGCCGAAGTGGAGCAGCGGCTCGCGTCCGACCCCGGTCTTGCATCGCTCGCCGCAGCGGTCGTCGACAACGCGTCCGGCTACGAGGCCAACACTGCCAGGACTTGGTTCCCGCAAGCACACCGGAAGGAGCGCCGGTTCGAAGTCGCATACTTTGCTGCGGAGTTCGCCCTCACCGACTCACTGCCTGCCTATGCGGGCGGCCTCGGTGCGATGGCCGGCGAGTTCCTCAAGTCGGCGAGCGCGCTCGGCGTTCCGCTGGTCGGAGTCGGACTGCTCTATCGGGAAACGTCGCATCAGTGGCTTGACGACAGCGGCTTGCAACAAGAGTCGTGGGAGGTTCTCGACTTCGAGCGCCTTCCCATCGAGCTGGCACGCGACGTCATGGGTCGTCCGGTGCGGGTCAAGGTTCCGCTACCAGGGCGCGACGTGGTTGCCCAGGTATGGACCGTGCTCGTCGGGCGAAACCGCCTGTATCTTCTCGACACCGACATCAAACCGAATCGACGAACCGACCGCCACATAACGGCGAGGCTCTACGGTGGCGATCAGGAGACCCGCATCCAACAAGAGCTCCTGCTCGGCATCGGCGGCGTCCGTGCGCTGTCGGCGCTCGGCCGCGAGCCAGAGATAGCACACCTGAATGAGGGTCACTCCGCGTTCGTCGCGCTGGAGCGCATTCGCCAACTGATGTCTCGCGGAGGGCTCTCGTTCGCCGAGGCTCGCGTGGCGGCCGCACCCGGGCTGCTGTTCACGACACACACCCCGGTCGCCGCCGGGCATGACTACTTTCCGCCCGAACTGGCCAATCGGTACCTCGCGCCATACGCCTTACTGCTCGGAATCGACCTCGAGACGCTCAGCTCGCTGGGCCGCTACCGGCCTGACGACCCGCTTGACTCGTTCTGCCCTACTGTCCTGGCACTACGCCTGTCGGGCACCCGCAACGGCGTGAGCCGGCTGCACGGCGTGGTGACTCGTCACCAGTGGGGCGGCCTCTGGCCGCGGCTGCCCTTGGAAGAGGTGCCGATCGGGCACGTGACGAACGGTATTCACTTCAAATCCTGGATATCCACCGATATCGAGGAGCTTCTCGACCGTCAGCTCGGCCCGAACTGGAAGATGACACCGGGATCACAGGCCTCGTGGAAGCAACTGATTGAGGCCGAGGATGAGGGACTTTGGCATGCAAGGTGTCGGGCGCGCGCCCGGCTCATCGAGTTCACCCGCGCCCGCCGCAACCAGCAGCTCGCCCGTCGCGGCGCCGACGCGACGCGTCTCGCGGCCTCCGCTGCAATCTTGGACGCCGACGTGCTCACGATCGGTTTCGTGGGACGGTTCGTCGCGTACAAACGCCCCACGCTGTTCCTGCGCGATCCCGACCGCCTCGCACGGATTCTTGGCGATCCGGACCGGCCCGTTCAGATCATCTTCGGCGGCAAAGCCCACCCCCACGACGAGTTCGGAAAGCAGCTGCTGCGTGAAGTCGTCGAGTTCGCCCAGCAACGAAGGCTCGAACACCGAGTCGTGTTCATAGAGGACTTTGACATTACGATGGACCGAGCTCTCGCGCAGGGCGTCGACCTGTGGCTGAACACCCCGCGACGGCCGCTCGAGGCGTGCGGCATCGGCGGCATGAAGGCGGGAGTGAACGGCGCTTTGAACCTCAGCACATTGGACGGTTGGTGGGACGAGGTCTGGCACGACGCGGACCCCGCTGCGGCACCGATCGGTTGGTGCATCGGGACCGGCAGGCACTACGAGGACTTCGACGTACAAGATGAGAGCGACGCCGAGTCTTTGTACGACGCGCTCGAGCACAGGATCGTGCCGACCTTCTACGACCGCGATGCGCAAGGACTGCCGCGTGCCTGGCTGGCCTCGGTTCGCCAAGCGATGGCGAGCTTGGCGCCGACGTGGCACTCGCACCGCATGGTGCGTGACTACGTCGAGTCCTTCTACCTACCGTGTGCTCGCCGCGAGCGCTGGTTCGCGGCACGCGGCGGCGTGCGCGTGCGCGAGCTCTGCTCTGCTCTTGAAAGGCTGCGCAGCGCCTGGCCTGCAATTCGCGTCAAGGTCGAGTCCGCCACCATTGCGTCAGGCGGTGCCGTGCAGGCCGAGATCGTGGCACATCTCGGTTCTCTGGAACCTCGGGATGTCACTGTGCAGCTCTGGGTTGCACCGACTCTTGGCGAGCCCTACCCGATAGCCACCCACTTCGAGGGACATCGGGACCATGTCGCCCGCTATGGCGTGCAGGTTCCCCACGAGGCCGGTATCGATGCAGTCCTCCTTGCCCGCGTTCTGCCGTGCCACCCGGCTCTCGCCGATCCGTACGTCCCCGGCCTCATCACCTGGTCGGACTGACGCTCGTGGCCGCGAACTCTCAGATTCCCGCCGCGTTGCGGAGTCTTGCAGCCGACTCAGGCGTCGTGCTGGAGTACCTGGATACCACCGGAGTCCGCCGCTGTGCCGATCCGGAAGTGCTGCTCGCGGTATTGAACGCGCTCGGTGCGCCGATCGGCCAGGCCAGAGATGCGGCCCGGCTGTTGCGCAGCCGCCACAGCGCGCGCGTCGAGCGGATCGTGGAACCGGTGACAGTCCTCGACGACACGTCCCTCGGCCGCGTCCTGGTCTCTTTGCGTGCGCCCGACACGGATTTGGAATGTGCAATCGATTCCGAAGAAGGTGAGCGCGTCGAGTGGCGCATCCGTCGCGACGATCTCGTGTCGCTGTCGAGCGAACGTGTAGACGGTCGGGACATCTACCGAGGAGCGATACCGCTGCCTGCCCTCTTACGGTGCGGCTACCACAACTTCACCGTCCGCGCTCGGGGTCGTGTCGGCAGGGCAACGCTCATTGTCGCGCCGGTGGCCGGCGCGCGGGCGCTTTGGCGAGGATTGGCGTGCCTTTGGGATCTTTGTGCCGCTGTTCTCACTGCACTCTGCCCACAGCTGGGGCTCCGGTGACCTCACTGACCTGGACGAGCTCGCGCGGCTTTCCGCCAAGGAGCAAGCGAGCGTGGTTGCGACGCTTCCACTGCTCGCCGGCTTCGGACCCGAGCCGTTCGAGGCGAGTCCGTATCTGCCAGTGAGCCGCCGGTACTGGCATGAACGCTGGATCGACGTGGAGCGCGTCCCGGAGTTCGCTTGGTCCCCAGCAGCGCGAGTACTCGGTTCGGGCCCACAGGGGACTGCCCGCCGCGACGCGTGGGTTCAGGGCACGATCGTGAACGGCGCAGCCGTCATTGCGGCAAAGCGGTCGGCCCTGAGTTCCATGGCGACTGCCGTAGGGCGTTCGTCCACCGGTCGGGAGGCGGCGTTACGCAACTTCATGTTCGAGCGCCCTGATCTTGTCGAGTATGCGCGCTTTCGCGCCGCCGTCGATCGCTTCGGGATCGACTGGCACAGCTGGCCCGGACCACTTCGGGGCGGTCTGCTCAGGTGGAGCGACGTCGACCCAGTCAATGAGCGCTATCACGTCTACGCGCAGTGGATTGCTCACGAACAAATGGCGGAGCTGTCGGAGCGGATGTCGCAGCGCGGCCAAGTCCTCGCTCTCGACCTGCCCGTCGGCGTCCATCCTTGCGGCTACGACGTCTGGCGCCGTCGCGATCATTACGCGACCGGAGTGTCGGTCGGGGCGCCGCCGGACGGCTTCTTCGCTCAGGGGCAGTCGTGGGGCTTTCCCCCGCCGCGGCCCGAGGTGATCCGGGCCGACGGTCACGAGGAGTTCCGCGCTGCGCTCGCGCACCACATGCGCGTGGCTGGGATGCTGCGCATCGATCACATAATGGGCTTGCAAAGACTGTTCTGGATCCCAGACGGAAGCGAGCCACGCGACGGTGTCTACGTGAAGATGCCGTTCGACGAGCTGCTGGCCGTCGTAGCCATCGAGGCACAGCGCCACCATGCAGACATCATCGGCGAGGACCTGGGCACAGTCGACGAGGAGGTCCGCAAGGGGATGCTGCGAACAGGCATCCGGCGCTCCTATGTCGCGCAGTTCGCCATTCGCAGCGGCGACGAGCCTGTGCTCGAGCCACCGCCCGCAGGTTCTGTCGCCTCGTTCTCGACCCACGATCTGCCAACGTTCGCCGGTTGGTGGAGCGGTCACGACATCGACGAGCGCCTCGAATGCGGCCAACTGGACGCCTCGTCGGCCGACGAGGCGCGGACGGGACGCGCGCATCTGCGTGAGCGCCTTTCCGCGCTCGTTCAAGACGAGCCCCGAACCAACGAACTCCACAAGTTCGACGGTTCGAGGACTCCCGGCTCGGTGCTCGCCGCCGTCCATGCCGAGCTGGCTCGTAGCGACGCAGGGCTCGTGCTCGTGCAGCTAGACGACCTTCTCGGGCAGCCCGATTCGGTTAACCTGCCGGGAACGAGCATCGAACGACCGAATTGGAACCGTCTGACGAACGCCACCTTGGAGCAGATCGTCGACGATCCGGCGGTACATGACGCGTTGGCACCGCTTCAAGCGCACCGGGGACGGGTCTCGTCCGGTTCGGTCGGTCGGCTCGCACGCGGAGCCGAGACAGTGCTGGGGGTCAGCCTGCTCGACTCCGTCGACGTCCACCTGTTCAACGAAGGGCGTCATTTCCGCCTGTACGAGAAGCTCGGTTCCCACCCGATGACCGTCGGAGGTGTCTCAGGAGTCCTCTTCGCCGTGTGGGCGCCGAATGCCGAGCGCGTTGCCGTCGTCGGTGACTTCAACGGTTGGAACGGTATGAGGCACCCACTTTCGCCGCATGCCGACTCAGGAATCTGGGAGGGCTTCGTTCCCGGGGCCACCGTTGAGACGCGCTACAAGTACCGATTGCTGTCGCGGCTCGGTGGCGGCGAATTCGACAAGGCCGATCCATTCGCGTTCGCCAATGAGGAGCCTCCAAAGACGGCTTCGATCGTCTTCGAGCCACGCCACGAATGGCTCGATGGCGAATGGATGCGCGGCCGCGAACAAGTTCAGCGCCTGGACGCGCCGATATCGATCTACGAAGTACACCTCGGTTCGTGGCGACGAGTACCCGAGGAGAACGGCCGCGTCCTCACCTACACAGAACTTGCCCCGCGGCTCATCGACCACGTGAAGCGTCACGGATTCACCCACGTCGAGGTCATGCCGGTCATGGAACATCCGTTCTACGGTTCATGGGGATACCAGATCAGCGGCTACTTCGCCCCAACCGCGCGCTACGGCTCACCTGACGACTTTGCCGCGTTCGTCGACACGCTCCACGAGGCCGGCATCGGTGTCATCCTCGACTGGGTGCCGTCGCACTTTCCCTCCGATGCCTTCGCGTTGGCACAGTTCGACGGCACCCATTTGTACGAGCACGCCGATCCCCGCCAAAGAGTGCAACCGGACTGGCAGAGCTGGATCTTCAACTACGGTCGCAACGAGGTCCGCAGCTTCTTGATCTCAGGCGCCCGTTTCTGGTTCGACCGGTTCCACGCCGACGGCTTGCGAATGGACGGGGTCGCTTCGATGCTCTACCTCGACTACTCGCGCCAACCCGGGGAGTGGGTCCCGAACCGCTTCGGTGGCAACGAGAACCTCGAAGCTATCGAGCTGCTCCAAGAGTGCAACACCGAAGTGTTCGCATCGTTCCCGGACATCATGACCGTCGCGGAGGAGTCCACGGCGTGGCCGGGGGTTTCGCGGCCGGTCGATGGAGGCGGACTTGGCTTCAGCTACAAATGGGACATGGGCTGGATGCATGACACGCTCGACTACTTGGCCCATGACCCTGTTCACCGACCTTGGCATCACGACAGGCTGACATTCCGGTCGATCTACGCGAACAGCGAACATTTCGTCCTCCCGCTGTCACACGACGAGGTCGTGCACAGCAAGGGCTCACTGATCAGCCGCATGGCCGGCGACGAGTGGCAACAATTCGCCAATCTGCGACTCCTCTTTGGCTACCAGTTCACCCAACCAGGCAAGAAGCTGCTGTTCATGGGTGGCGAGTTCGCCCAGAGATCAGAGTGGAACCACGATGCGAGCCTCGACTGGCATCTGCTCGACTTACCCGCCCACCAAGGTGTATCCGCGTGGGTACGCCGGCTCAACGAGCTATACCGCTCTGAGCCGCCCCTGCATCGTGACGATCTCGCCGAGAGAGGCTTTGCCTGGATCGACTGCGAGGACCGGGCGCAGAGCGTGCTGTGCTACGAACGACGTGACGGGAGCGACGGCGTGCTCGTAGTCGTCGCCAACTTCACTCCGGTCCCGCGCGTCGACTACCGCGTGGGCATGCCGTGTGCTGGCCGGTGGGAAGTGCTCGCCAACAGCGACGCGCCGACGTTCGGCGGCAGCGGCTACCTCGTTCCCGGCTCTTTCGACACGACCGGAACGCCCTGGCACGGCCGCGACCAAAGCGCCTCGCTCGTACTGCCGCCGCTCGCAATCCTGGTCCTACGGCCCACGGCTTAGGTGGCGATGACCCTCGCTGTCTGCTTCCACCTGCACTGCTACCAGCCAGAGCGCGCGGATCCTTGGCTCAACATCGTGAAGCCAGAGTTCAGCGCGTTCCCGTACCACGACTGGAACCAACGGGTCGCCGCGGAGTGCTACAGGCCCAACACGGCGGCCGCCGTGCTGGCACCTGATCGACGCCTTCATGTGTCGTGCGACAATTTCGCGATCGCGAGCTTTGACGTCGTGAGGACACTTCACAGCTGGCTGGCGACCAACGCACCCGACGTCGACGCCCTCGTACGCCGTGCCGCACGGGGACCAGGCGGGCAACCGAGCGGGGCGGCGCTCGGTTCACCGGCGGTGCACGCGATCCTGCCGCTTGCAGAGCCGGAGGATCGCGAGATCCTCGTCGCCTGGGGTGTCGCGGATTTCAAGGCGCGCTTCGGCTTCGCGCCCGAGGGCATGTGGCTGCCGGAGACTGCGGTCGACCTGGGAACGCTCGCGACGCTTGCCCGTCACCGCGTCCGCTTTACCGTGCTCATGCCGCAGCAGGCGCACCGTGTGCGTGCGCCTGGGGGCGACTGGCTCGACGTGAGCGGAGAACAGATCGACCCGAGCCGCGCCTATTTCGTGTCGTTGCCCGACGGTGACTCGATGACAGTCGTGTTCGGGCACGGCCCGCTGTCGCGAGAGCTGGCGTTCGGAGACCTGTTGAACGATGGAGCGACGTTCGTGAGCGCAATTCGAACCGCGCTGGCAGCCAGTGGCGACGACGAGCTGATCGCGATCGTCACCGACGGGGAGACCTACGGGCATCATCACGAGTTCGGCGAGATGGCGCTCGCTTGGGCAGCGCGCGAATTGCGGGCCGAGGATGTCGAGGTGACGAACCTGGGCGCGTGGCTTGAGAACCATCCAGCGACCTGGGAGGTCGAACTCGCCACGCCTTCTTCGTGGAGCTGCGCCCATGGCGTCGAGCGGTGGCGTAGTGACTGCGGTTGCACGACAGGCTCACTGCCGGGTTGGAACCAGTCCTGGCGGGCGCCGCTTCGCGAGGCGCTCGATTGGCTACGGGCAAGTCTCGCTGAACCGATCGTGGCCGGCCTGCGACCGTTGCTGGGCGATCCCCTGGCCGCGATGCTCGACTACGGCGTCGTGCTGGCGGGCGGAGAGGCGCCCGAGGTGTTCGTGGCCAGACGAGCCGGCCGCCACTGCTCAGATGCCGAGACGACGCACGCCCTGGAGCTTCTGGAACTGAAAAACCATCTCCTCTCGGCGTTTACGAGCTGCGCGTGGTTCTTCGCCGATCCGACGGGAATCGAGACCCTGTTGTCACTGCAGCAGGCAGCCCTCGTGCTCGATACCGCTGATCGCGTGCTCGGCCTAGACGTCGCCACCGGGTTCCTGGAGCGCCTCGAACGCGTGAGGTCGAACACCGATCCGACACTTACCGGACGCGATCTCTGGGTCCGCTCCATAGAGCCGCATCGGGTCGACGCGAGGTCGGTCGCCGCGGCTTTCGCCTTGGAGCTGGCGGCCAGATCAGCTCGTTCCTCGATGCGACGTGGAGCTTGGACGGTGACCGCTCAGGACGTCGAGACGGCTGCCGGTCGGGCGACAGGTACCGTCGTCGTCGAACACACCCCGACGCGCCGGCGCACCGTGGTCGAGATCGAAGGCGAGTGCACCGGGGCTGTTGGTGCCGTGGCCCGTAGCCGTCTGGCCGGTGAGGACTCTTGGCGCGAGACGTCCCTCGCCGAGGCCGGTGCCGACGTCATCGCACGCGTCGGTGCCGCCCGGTTGACGGGACGAGCCGACGGCGACCCTCTCCTCGCCCTGCGGTGCCTCACGGCAAGCCTACGAACACGCCCTGCCGAGGTCCATGACGCGGTAGTGCTCGGCGGGCTCGTGTCTGGCGCAGCTCCACTGGCGTCACGCGACCTCGACGCGATAGGCGCCTCGCTCGCTGTGCTCCGCGATGCTTCGGTCTCCAAGGAGACGGTCGCGGCCTTGGGGGCACTGGAGTCCTTGGCCAAGGTGGCATCGGTCGAGTGGCCTACCGGAAACGTCGAATGTGAGCCCGCGCCAGCGAACCACTAGGTTCACTCCCTGATGAATGCGCTTCGCAGTCAAGAGCCCTCCCTCGACGGCACGAACGACCTGGTTCGAGCCGTCGACCGCCTGGCGCGTCGGCTACCCGAGCCCTTGTTCCCCTTGGCCCGGATCGCGTACAACTACCGCTGGTCGTGGACACCCGGTGGCCGCGGGTTGTTCCGCCATTTCGGTGGACACCGCTTCAATCTGAGCGGCGAGAATCCAGTTCGCTTCCTCCGTGACCTGTCCGAGCACTCGCTGCTCGAGGCGGCGACCGACGACGAGTACCTCACCCGCGTCAATGCGGTCGCCGAAGTGCTCGATACCGACCTGGCTCGCCCGGCTCGGACCGACCTCGGTGACGGGTTGGTCGCGTTCTTGTGCGCCGAGTTCGGCGTACACAGGTCCTTGCCGACGTACTCGGGAGGACTCGGCGTGCTTGCCGGTGACCTGCTGAAAGAAGCGTCGGATCAGGCGCTGCCACTCGTCGGCGTAGGCCTTCTCTACCGGAGGGGCTTCTTACACCGAGCGCGTCGACCGGTCAGGGTGGCAACACGAGTGCTGGATCGAGGTCGATCCCGAAGTGCTGCCCGCCGTCCGCGTCAGCAATCTGGACGGTTCGCCGCTGACGATCCAGATCCCAATCTGGGACGGTCACGTCGCCGCTCACGTGTGGCGGATCGATGTCGGCCGCGTGCCCCTGTACCTCCTCGACGCCGAGATCGCGGAGAACAGCCCTCTGCAGCGCTGGGTCAGCACTCGGCTGTACGAAGGCAACCGCTCCATCCGCCTCGCGCAATACGCGCTCTTGGGAGTGGGGGCTGTTCGTGCGCTCGACGCGATGTCGATCACACCCACCCTCTTCCACCTCAACGAGGGCCACGCCGCACTGGCCACACTGGCTGTCGCGTCGCGGATATCCAGGTCTTCGGAAGGCCCTGTCGGCGACTTACGTGACGCGCTCGAACGCGGCCGCGACCACTTCGTGTTCACTACCCACACCCCCGTGCAAGCCGGCAATGAGACCTACAGCCGCGAGGAGATCCTCCCGGTGCTCGGATCACTGGCCGACGAGCTGCATTTCGACCGCGAGCTGCTTTTGGAGCTCGGCCGGGTGCATCCATCCGATGCGAGTGAACCCAGCGGCCTGACGCAGCTGGCCATCCATACGGCTCGCTCTACGAACGCAGTGAGCGCGCGCCATGAGTCGGTCGCACGTGAGATGTGGCACGAGATGTTCCCAGAGGGGACGGCCAACCAGGTGCCGATCCGTCATGTGACCAATGCGGTGCACCTCCCGACCTGGATGGCCCCGCCGATGCGGGCGTTGCTCACCCGTCATCTTGGCGAGGGTTGGGAACGCCATTCGTCCGACCCGACGGTCTGGGCCGGGATCGAGGCGATCCCGGACGAAGAGCTGTGGAAAGTCCGATGCGAGCAGAGAAGCGATCTGGTCACACTCATACGCCGCAAGGTCGTGGTCGACCGCCTGGCACGTGGCGAGGACCTCCATCTTGTGCAGGCCGGAGCCGAAGCGTTCGACTCTTCGTTCCTCACAGTCGGATTCGCTCGCCGTCTGGCGACTTACAAACGGCTCGACTTGCTCTTGCACCCTGCGGCCAGAGCCTTGGAGCTACTCAACCATGATCAACCGATACAGTTCGTCTTCGCTGGCAAGGCTCATCCGCTGGACGACGCAGCCAAAGCGATCGCGCAGCACATGTTCGCGCTGAAGAGCTCACCTGGCGTGAGCAATCGCGTGGTCTTCATCGAGGACTACGACCTGAGCGTCGCCGGCACCCTGATCGCCGGCTGTGACGTATGGCTCAACCTGCCACGTCCCCCGCTCGAGGCGAGCGGGACGAGCGGCATGAAGGCTGCCCTGAACGGTTGTCTCAATCTCAGCGTGCTCGACGGATGGTGGATGGAGGCCTTCGACGGCTCGAACGGCTGGGCTATCAACGGCGACATTGACCCTGACGAAGCCGCAAAGGACGCACGGGACGCCGCGACCCTCTACGCCGTCGTCAAGGACGAGGTGAAACCGTTGTTCTTCGAGCGCGACGAGCGTGGCATTCCGAACCTTTGGCTGCAGTGGGTACGCGCGTCAATGCGCACTTTGGGGCCCAAGTACTGCGCAACGCGCATGCTCGACGATTACGTGAAGCAGGTCTACGCGCCTTTGTAGAGCGGCTCTCTGGCGGCCGGGCGGCAAGGTCCGGGCCCGCAACCGGAGAGCCACGGGGCCAGGCTGGTTTCGATCAGCCACACCGGAGAGACCGACGACAGGGGCGAGACCTCGGATCACCAACATCTCCTGAGAACATCCACACCAAGGATGGCAAGCGCGTCTCCGCAGCGCCTAGCGGTACGCGTCCACGCCCAAATGGACTGCCAGGCCGAGACCTGCGCAGCCGATGAGGACCCGGAGCGGTGCCGCTGGAACCCGGCGCACGATGATTGGGCCGAGGCGGCCACCGACCAGGCAGCCCGCAGCGAGAGGGATCACCGCCGACCAGCTGACCGGCCCAATGGCCACGAAAGCCACCGCCGCCGTGGCATTGGCCGATCCGACGAGCAGATTCCTCATCGCGTTACCTCGCGCCAAGGGTTCTGCCGTGGCACGGAGCAACAGAGCGAGGAGCAGCACCCCTGCCGCCGCCCCGAAATAGCCACCGTAGACGGCGACGAGGAACACGCCTCCGCTGAGCTTCCAGGTCAGTCGGTGCGCCGCGTTCAGTGCCCGGCGCGCCGGGTTGCGCGGGATGAGGATCGTGAGCGACGCCAGCCCGATCAGCCACGGCACGACTAGAGCGAAAGCGCTGGAAGGTGTCTCCAGCAAGAGGAGCCCGCCAGTGAGTCCCCCGGCGACGGCGATTGGGACCAGGTGCCGAGCACGGGCGCGCTGGCCTGTCAACTCGGGACGCGAGCCCCAGACCGAGCCCACGCCGCTGAAGACGAGTGCGACGCTGTTGGACACGTTCGCACTGACCGGCGAAAGCCCAACGGCCAGGAGGGCCGGGTAACTGATGAGCGACGCCAGGCCCGCCACGCTGCCGCTGAGGCCGGCACCGAACCCGGCGAGCACCAACCAGAGTGGATCGAGACCTTTCAACGCCTCCTCGACCCTAGTTCCCGGTCCGATTGCGGTGACACGGGACCGCTACTTCAGTGGCCTTGTCCCTGGCGCCCTGCTTGTCGTCGCGCGAGCGGCATGAACCTGCCCAGTACCGGCGACCAGCCATCCGCGCTCGACCTCGGGGCACCGTGAACGATTGGTGCGTATGACCACACGGTTGGAGACCACCCGGTCAATGCCTTCGCCGCGAACACCGGCGTCACCTACACCTCTTGGCATGTGGCGACGATCGAATGGACCGCAGCTCGAGTGACGTTCATCCTCGACGGCAAGGTCACCGGGAGGTCGACCACGTCTCCTTCCGTACCAATGCACTGGGTCCTCCAGACCGAAGGCGGGGCGCCGGCCGCGTCGGTTGCCGGGTCGTCCTCCCTGGCGTGAGGACAGAGGAACGGGTGGGGACGGAGGGAATCGAACCCTCACTGTGGGCGTTTTAAGCGCCTTGCCTCTGCCGGTTGGGCTACGTCCCCGAGACGGCACCGCGGCCACTGTGGGAGATCAGTCCATCACTCCCGACCCTCCGCTTGCTGCACATTTGTCGATCAACAGCACCTGCTCAGCTGCCATTCAGTTGACAGTCGTGGCTAATGTGACCAAAGTTAAGACATGTTGCTCAAGAGACGGCACCCGGCATGCGCAGTCGGGTCCGTCATTGCCGTTGTTTCCATGGCAGTTTCACTCTTCGTGGTCGCCGCGCCAGCCGAAGCATCGCCCAGCCCCATCAACCGTACCAACTCGCAGATCAATTCTCTCCAGGACCGCGCCCAGGCGCTCGCGGAGCAGATCACGACCGACCAAAACAAGGTGTCGATCGCGGCCGAGCAATACGACGAGCAGACGGTCCTCGCACGGGAGGACCAGGCGGAGCTCGCCAAGACGGAGAGCCAGCTGAAAGCGACCCGACGCCAGCTTGTGGGTGCGCGTCTTCGGGCACAGACGGCGGCGATTGAGGCGTACGTGACCGGAGACGGACTTGACTCTCAGATTGGCGCTGTCCTCGACTCGAGCGTGAATGACGCGCAGAGCGCAGCGGTGTATTCGAACGTCGTCATTCACGCTCTCAGCGCAGCAGTGAGCCAGCTGCACGTCGTGAGCGGGAGGTTGGCCGCCGAACGGACGACCCAGTCGAGAACCCTGACGGCTGCGGCGCAAGCCCGGCATGCCGCGGACAGGGCTCGGGTCGTCGCCCAGGCGGCGACGCTGGATGCGGACTCGGCCCTGCGACAAGTCAAGGGGCAGCTCTATCAACTGACCATAAAACGGGAACAAGAGATCGCTGCCGCGGCCGCCGCCGCGGCCGCCGCGGCCGTCAGGGCGGCAGAAAGAGCCGCCGCCGCCCGAGCCGCAAGAGCTGCCAAAGCCGCGGCAGCGAGAGCCGCCGCCGCCAAGCGCGACCACGCCAATCGCGGAGGTGGCAGTACGGGCGGAGGTGGCAGTACGGGCGGAGGTGGCAGTACGGGCGGAGGTGGCAGTACGGGCGGAGGTGGCAGTACGGGCGGAAGTGGCAGTACGGGTGGAGGTGGCAGTACGGGCGGAGGTGGTGGAGCCTGGCCCTATGGGCCGGGGACCGGTGGTGGTCAGCCCGGATACGGACAACCGCTCGTGCCTGTTGGGACGACTCCTCAGGGTCTGGAGGCTGTGGCAGCAGCGGAGTCCTACTTGGGCGTGCCATATGTGTGGGGCGGAGCGAGCCACCAGGGCGTCGATTGCTCAGGCCTCACGATGCTCGCGTGGGCCGCGGCAGGAGTCGACCTGCTGCACGGGGCGACCATCCAAGACGAGGAGTCCATCCCGGTCACCCTGGCAGACATCGAACCGGGCGACTTGCTCTTCTACCACTTTGCCAATGACGGCGCCTTACCGATCACGCATGTCGCGATCTACGTCGGCTCTGGACCGTACGGGACCCAGACGATCATCCAGGCGGCAGAAGTCGGGACGGACGTCGCCTACTACCCGATGTACTGGCAGGGTTTCGTTTCAGCCGGCCAACCCTGACGACGGGCCGTAGCGCCAGCCCTGCACCCGGCTCGGAACAAAACCGCAGCCTGTTGAGCTGACCAGGCGAGCTACTGGCTCGCCGACCCGGCCAGCCAGTGACGTAGGTACCGATCTCGGCGTTCGACCCATTCCTCGGCTGTCACGGCATAGCGGACGTGGTCCTCCCATCGTCCGTCGATCTCGAGGTAGCGAAGGGCGATTCCCTCGCCGCGCAACCAGAGCTTCTGAGCGACCCGGCGGCTCGGGCGGTTCCGCGGGATGATCGAGATCTGAAGTCGGTGGAGCCCGATCTCCTCGAACGCAAAGCGGAACAGCAACACGCAAGCCTCCGGCACATAGCCGCGTCCTGCCTGCGCTTGATCGATCCAGTAGCCAACGTAGGCATTCTGAAAGGCCCCTCGGGCAACCGAGGAGATGTTGACCTCGCCGACAAAGCGTCCCATCGCGAAGATCCCGAAACCGTACCCGGTGCCCAATTGCCGTTCGCGCTCCCGCATCGAGCAGCGAGTGATGAAAGTCGTCCTGTCTTCCGACAAATAGGGGGCGCCGGCCGGCCGTGGCTCCCATGGAAGCAGCCAGTCCCGGCAGCGGGAACGGACCTCGCTCCAGGCTTCGTAGTCGTCGGCGAGCAACGGACGGAGGCGGACGCGCCGGCCCACCAACTCCGTCGAGATGCCGGAGACTGCCAGCTCGGCCACGTCAGCTCCGCCCTTTGTCACGGTTGCTCACGTGTCTATCGTCGCAGATCCGCCAGCCTCACGCGTACAGCTGGCGCGTTCACCTGCGAGTCGGTGCAGCGCGTGGACTTGCGCTGCGTCGATGCCCGGGCAAACTCTCGGGTGATAAGAGGTGGTGGTGGCGCTAGCGTCAAGATCGTGCGTTTTCCTTGGAACGTCGCCCGATGAGACGCTGGTTTCAGGCACTCGACAAGGGATGGATAGCGACCCTGTGTGGTCTGCTTCTCCCAGTCGCCGTCTCTGCCGCCCTTGTGCCGTTCCGGAGCAATTTCGCGCTGCCCGCGTCGGCGCTCGTGCTGGTCCTGGTCGTCGTTGCTGTCGGTTCATTCGGCAATCGGTTCGCCGGCTTCCTCGCCGCACTGTCGACGGCGGCGTGGTTCGACTTCTTCCTCACCAGGCCGTATGAGACGTTCAACATCGCGCACCGGGCCGACCTCGAGACCGAGATCAGCCTGCTGGTTGTGGGCCTGGCGATCACCGAGATCGCCGCCCGCAGCCGCGGTCACCGGGAGGAAGCTTCTGAAGAAGCGAACAACATGGCTCTCATCCACGACTTCACCGGGATGGTGGCCTCCGGCGAGCCGGCACAGTTTGTTGTCGCGCGGGCGGCCGCTGAGCTGACAGCGCTGCTCGGGCTGAGGGACTGCCGTTTCGAGACCGAGATGTCGGACGGCCACCCAACCCGTATCGAGCACTTCGGCGTTGTCACGCTGAGCGGACTGCGCTGGGGTGCCCAACAGACCGGTTTGCCGGGTCGGGAAGTCGAGCTCATCGTCCGTTATCGCGGTGAGACCTTCGGGCGCTTCGTCATGGTCCCGACCCCCGGCTCGCCGGTGTCATCAGATCGCCTGCTCGTCGCGGCCTTCATCGCCGACCAGGTGGGCGTGGCGCTCGCGGACCGGGAAACGAGCACCTGAGAGCTGATCGGGCAAGCACTCCGGGCTCGAGCGAACCCAGGCCCGGCAAGCCTGCGGTGCCGCTTGCTCAGACGGCGAGCAGCTCTGCGACGATCCCGTCGAGAAGGTCCGACTCCGATGCGGTCAGCTCCGCGAAGCCGAGAGCGACCATCGCTTCGGCCAGAACGGTGGCGCCACCGATGATCACATCTGCCCTCTCGGGCTCCAGTGCCGGCCGTTCGAGACGGCGCGCGAGCGATACGGCGCCCAGCTCGCCGATCAGCCGCTCGATCGCAGCAAGGCGCAGCTGTGCGTGATGGACACGGCTCCGGTCGTAGACAAGGATCCCCCGGTCGAGGCGAACGAGCGCAGCCACCGTGCCCGCTACGCCGAGCAGGTGCGCAGCGCCGCCGAGCTCAGGACGTGCCTCGAGCGTTGCCCTCACAAGTTGGTGTACGTCCGTCCTCAGAGCTTGCAGTTCGGTCGCTAGCGGCGGGTCGTGTCTGAGGAACCGTTCCGTGCCACGCACGCAGCCGATCTCGAGCGACACGGCGATCGGGGCCGTGGCGGGACCTCCCACCAACTCGGTCGACCCGCCGCCGACGTCGATCACGAGATAAGGGCCCTCGGCGGACGCCAGGCCCGCGGTAGCGCCGAGATAGGTGAGTCGACCCTCCTCTTCGCCGTCGAGCACCTCCGGCGCCGTCCCGAGGACTTCGGTCACCCGCCGTGCGAACTCGTCGGTGTTGCTGGCATCCCGGGCCGCCGCAGTCGCGGTCGCCCGCGCCCGCTTCACGTCATGGTGGTTCATCACCCGGCGGAACTCACCGAGAACGTCGATGGTCCGCTGCATCGCCCTTTCATCAAGGCGCCCGTCGCGATCGACGTGCTGACCGAGGCGGGTGATCCGCATCAATCGTTCGAGCGTACGCCCACCGGCGTCGACGACGAGAAGCCGGGTGGAGTTGGTGCCGCAGTCGATCGCGGCAACTGGTCCGCGAGCGCTTCCGCCCGTCAGCTCTCGGCCCCCGGATCGACTGACGCGATACAGGGCCGGGTCGATGCCGAGCTTTTCGCAGGTCCACTGGCCAACCGGATCGGGGCCGCCCGCGAGGAACCAGGCGATATGAGCGTGGAGGCATTTCACACCGCGTCGGGTGCCCCCGACGCCGCCTGTCGGCCTCGGCCCCCGGTGCCCGGGCGGCACGGCCGCGTCTCGAAGTGCCGCGTAGCGGGCATGGGCTGCCTCGAGCTCGGTGGCGTCGACCGCGACTTCTGCGGCCCGAACCCCACCAGTCGACTCGAGCCGGCTGACGGACTCCCGCTCGGCCCGCCCCACGAGCCAGTACCGCGTGGGCATAGGCGTGCCGTCCTCGAGAAACGGGGCGTTCAAGATGACGACCGGAGCGCCGGCGACGTCGCGGACGACGACCTCGAAGGTTCCCTGGGGCGCCCTACCGAGCAGCCCGGCGACGGCCTCCCAGTCGCCTTGGCTCACCGCCGGCGGCGACGAAGCGAGTAAACAACGATCCGCGCGATCAGAAGGAAGCCCGCAACGGTCAGGTACGGCGCGAGACGCCTCATCAGCGATTCCCGTTCCTCTTCATGCTCGAAAGTCGAAGGGTAGGTCTCCCCGTCGCCCACCGCGACAGAGTCAGCCTCCTTGGAAGCAGCCTCCTCCGTGGCCTCGACCTCGCCGTAAGCAACCTCGGCCTCGGCCTCGGCCCTGTAGGAAGCGACCGCTGCCTCGATGTCGTCTTCGGCGGCCGACTCCGCCTCGGCTGTCTGCGACGTGGTGGCCTCGGGCGCGACCGGCAGGATCGACTCCAAGTTGCGGGCGAACTCGACGACGAGCCTGGCCGACACCTCGGCCAGCTCGTCCCGGTCGAACTGGGCGAGCTTGCCGGAAACGGAAAGATCCGTGGCGACCCGGACCTTCGTGCCTTTCGCCGAAGGAGAGAGAGTTGCTGTGATCGCAGCGGTCGCGCTTCCTTGCCCGCGGATCTCGCGACCTTCCGCCTTTAGTGCGAGCTTGTGCGCGTCGCCGTCGAGCGACTCGACACGGGCGTTCCCCCTGTACGACACCGTGACCGGCCCGACTCTGACCTTCATGACTCCCCGTAGCTCGTCGCCTTCCACTTCCCGAAGCTCGGCTCCCGGCACGCATGGCACTATTCTCTCGGCGTCTGTGAGCAGCGCCCAAGCCTCGGCGACTGGTAGCGGGACTTCGAATTCGTCGTTCAGTTCCATCGTCGCAGGTCCTCCTGAGTATCGATGTCAACCGTCGTGCCCTCGCACGCTAGTTCCGTGACGAGCTCCGGTCGACGGTTAGCCAGGGACCGGGCGCCCTCGTCACCGCTTATCGGAAGCAGCGACCAGATCTCCGCGTCCAGCCGCACGGGGTGCCCACGCCGCCCGTAATAGGTCGCAAACACGATCGGGCCTCCGCGCGCCGCCGCAACGGCGCGCCACGCGTCCCCCGTGAGCCCGGGAAGGTCGCCTAGACCGATCACCGCCGACAAGTGGCCCTGCCGAGCGCACCAGTCGAGCGCGACCCTCAGTGACGTGGCCTGACCCAAGGACCAGTCCTCGTTGCGCAGCAGCGTCGCACCATCGGGCACGACCCCGCTAAGGTCGACAGCGCCGCAGACGACGACTAGCTCGTCGAGCTCGGCCTCGCGGGCCGGGCCGATCGCCCACGCGACCAGTGGCTTGCCGCGCGCCTTGGCGAGCAGCTTCGCACCTGGGCTGGCACCGGGGTCATCCCGGTTGAAGCGGGTCCCGGCCCCTGCAGCAAGGATCACCGCAGCAACAGACATCCCAGGCAGCGTAACGCCCGAGCCGCCGCGGCGCGGCGGGCCACGTGCCGCGGCGGCGCGGTCAGCTCCGGTGAATGGCGCCCGCCGCGTTGCGCAGCGGTGTGACGGAGCCTTCTGCCCGGCCGGTGCGCACGGCGATGATCTCCGCACAGATCGCTACGGCGGTCTCTTCAGGCGTGCGGGCGCCGATGTCGAGACCGATCGGGCTCATGAGGCGCTCGTTCAACTCCGCCTCGTCCGCACCCGCCTCGAGCAGGCGTAGCCACCTCCGGTCGTGCGTCCGCCGCGAGCCCATGGCCCCGAGATAACCGGCTCGGGTCCGCAGCGTCCCGAGGATGGCGGGGACGTCGAACTTCGTATCGTGCGTGAGAACACACACGGCATCGCGAGGCCCCAGCTCGGGGCCGATTCGGTCCATGTACCGGTCCGGCCACTCGGCAACGACCTCATCGGCCAGGGGGAAGCGAGTCTTCGTCGCGAAGACAGGGCGGGGATCGCAGACCGTGACCGCGAAACCAAGCACCTTGCCCACCTCGACGAGGGCCCTCGTGAAGTCGACGGCGCCAAACACGATGAGCCGCGCCGGAGGGGCGAAGACCTCGAGGAAGACGGCGACCTCTGCCCGCCGTGCCTCTCCGTGCGGGCCGTAGTGCCGGGTCACCACCACACCCCGGTCGAGAGCGGCCAGGGCGTCGCGCGGTCGCGATCCGGTCCAGTTCCGGGTCGCCGAGTGTGCCGAGGCACCGGCCGTCCGGTCGCACCACGAGCTTGGCGGCGAGCACAGTGTGCTCTCGAGCCGCGCCCTCGACCGAGGTGACCGTCGCGAGCACGACCGGCTCGTCGGCGAGCAGTGCCGAACGAAGCTCCCGATACAGCTCGCCGCTCACTTGTCGGCCCCTTTGGTCACCAGTCGAGCGGTTCCACCAGGACGTGCACCGTCCCGCCGCACGTCAGCCCGACGGCGAAGGCCTCGTCGTCGGAATAGCCGAAAGTGCAGACCTTCGGCGTGCCGCTCTCGAGCACGCCAAGCGCCTCGGCGACCACGGCGCCCTCGACACACCCACCTGACACCGAGCCCGCGACCCTCGCCATCCTCGCTCACGGCCATCGTGGCACCAGGGTCTCGCGGCCCAGAGCCTTCTACGCCGACCACCCGCGCGATCGCAACGCGCCGGCCGGCAGCCTGCCACCGGTCGATGTCCGCAATCACTTCCCTCATCGAACCATCACCTCCACCACGTGGCGCCCGAGGCTACCGCCCCGTCTCGCGCGCACCGCAGGCAGGCATCGATCAGAACAGCGAATGCCAGAACTCCAAGCTGTCGAGCACGCGATGCCAAAAGCCCGGCTCGTGCACAAGCGGTTGTGCGACTCGCGCGCTCGGGCCGAGGATCGCGTCGCTCGGAAGCAGATCCGAGGATGGGATCGGGTTGTTCGCGAGCGGGTCGGGCGTGGAGGAAGGGGAGCCCGCTGGCCCGGGCAGCACGACCACGGAACGCTGGCCGCGGGTGATCAGGCCGTACTCCTCATGCGCGATCCGACCAACCGTCGCCGGATCGTGCAGAGCCCGGACTTGTGACGAAAGCGCGCGGTTCTCCGCTTGCAGCGCCACGAGCTGGGCAGTGTCGGCCCGGACCGCCGACCGTTCTTGGAGAAGCGCGCCGAGGGGAAAGTTGGCCACGAGAATGACCACAGCGATCAACAACGCCACAAAGAAGAACAACCGGGCTCGTCGGATCATGACGGTCTTACTCGACGTGATCCGGCGAACGCGGCCTCGCCCAGGTACTCGGCAGATCCCCCGAGCTGCTGCTCGATTCGCAGGAGCTGGTTGTACTTCGCGACGCGCTCGGAGCGGGACGGTGCGCCCGTCTTGATCTGGCCGCAGTTGGTCGCGACTGCCAGGTCGGCGACAAAGGTGTCCTCGGTCTCGCCCGACCGGTGCGAGATCACGGACCGGTACGAGGCGCGCGTCGCAGTTGCCACAGTGGCCAACGTCTCGGTCAGCGTCCCGACCTGGTTGACCTTCACCAAGATGGCGTTCGCCACGCCGGCCGCGATCCCCCGTTCGAGCCTCTCGGCGCTCGTGACGAAGACGTCGTCGCCGACGACCTGGATGCGGTCGCCGAGAGCAGCGGTGTGCGCCACCCATCCCTCCCAGTCCTGTTCGGCCATGCCGTCCTCGATCGAGATGATGGGGTAGCGGTTGACGAGATCGACCCAGTAGGTGACCAGCTCGTCGGAGGAGAGCGTCCGGCCCTCGCCTTCGAGCACATAGGCACCGTCGCGCCACAGCTCGCTCGACGCCGGGTCCAGCGCCAGCGCGATCTCATCGCCGGGCACGCGCCCGGCGGCGTCGATGGCGTCCAACAACATCGCGAGAGCTTCCTCGTTGGTCTCGAGGTCCGGGGCGAAGCCACCTTCGTCGCCGACCGATCCGGACAGCCCGCGGCTGTGCAGGACTCGCTGAAGAGCGTGGTAGGTCTCTGCGCCCCACTGAAGGCCCTCGGAAAACGAGGCGGCACCGACCGGGACGATCATGAACTCCTGAAAATCGACGTTGTTGTCCGAATGCACGCCACCGTTCAGCACGTTCATCATCGGCACAGGCAGAACGTGAGCGTCGACTCCCCCGACGTAGCGGTACAGGGGCGCCAATGCATCCGACGCGGCCGCGCGCGCGACGGCGAGAGACGTGCCGACGATCGTGTTCGCCCCTAAGCGGGACTTGTCCGCTGTGCCGTCGAGATCGATCAGCGCCAGGTCAACCGCCCGTTGGTCATAGGCCTCGAGTCCACACAGCGTGCCGGCGATCTCCCCGTCCACGTGTCCTACGGCCTTTCGCACACCCTTGCCGCCGTAGCGCTCCTCGCCATCTCTCAGCTCGACGGCCTCAAAACGACCCGTCGACGCTCCTGAAGGCACGATCGCTCTCCCTGTCGCACCTGAGTCGAGGCGACACGTCACCTCAATAGTGGGGTTGCCCCGGCAATCGAGGACCTCCCGTGCGGAAAGGTGCGCTATCCGGCTCACTCGCCTGTGTCTCCTGTGAAAGGTGTGATCCAAGTTAGCAAAGTGACAGGACCCCCTTGTGCCAACGCTTCCCGGACGCGGCTTCGGACCTCAGGACTCGGCGTTTGCCGCGCGCCACAAACTGAGGCGAACGGCGGGATCCAACGAACCGAGGTCGGCCCCGGAGCCTTTCGCGGCCGCCTCGACCGCGGCCAGCTTGGCACCTAGGCGGTCGAGGGCCTGGCGCACGAGCGACTCTGGGTCCTCTCCCCGGTGCGCGACGAGCCTGGACTCCTCGAGCAACAACGATCCGACGGCCGCGGCCGTGTCCCGGTCGACGGCGATGCCCGGATCGGTGAGCACCAGCATCCCGGCCAACGCCGTGACGAGAGCTCCAGCATCCAGTCCCGTCGCCGGCCAGCCCAGCTCCACGCTCGCCAGCTTGCGCTCGACATTGGCGACCCTTGCCAGAGCCGGCATCGCGGCGGGGATTCCCTCGAACAGGTGCGTGCGCTGCTTCTCGGCCTGTTTGTTGCGTTCCCAGTTCGCGAGCACGGCGCCCGGCGTGGTCGCCGTCACGTCTCCGAACACGTGCGGGTGGCGAACCACGAGCTTGTCATGGACGCTCCTCGCGACATCGGCCAGATTGAACAACCCCTCTTCCTCCGCGAGAGTCGCGTGGAACAGCACCTGGCACAGGAGGTCCCCGAGCTCTTCGGATACGTGGGAGGCCACTGCGGGTGGGGCGCCGGCGGGGTCGTCGCCCAGCAGCTCGATGGCCTCCATGGCCTCGTAGGTCTCCTCGAGCAGGTGCTGCACCAGCGAGTGGTGCGTCTGTTCACGATCCCACGGGCACAGGTCGCGCAGCACCCGCACGAGCTCTGCCAAGCGTGTCAGCTCCCGCGCGATCGGCACCCCCACGTGAGGTACGTACAGCGACGTCAGGTGATCGACCTCGAGAGTCCTGTCGATCTCGGACCACGGGACCTCGACAAGGACCTCGTCGGACAGACCCAGGTGGTGAAGGAGGAATGCCGGCCCGGGATCGGCGTCGAAACAGAGCTTGACCGAGGAGATCACGCCCTGTGACCAGCACTGCCCGACGAGCAACGGCCCGGCGTCCCCGGCGGCCTGGACTGCAAAGCTCTCCGCGTCCACCAACCTGACGCCGGACTGGATCGGATCGACGCCGAGCCGGGCCCAGGCGAGCTCGCAGAAGGACAGGCCCGGAACGACCTCGAGCTCGATCGAATCCTCGGAGCGGAGAAGCTCGACGGTGCGTTCGGCAACGGCCGGAGATCCTGGTACCGCGTAAGCGACTCTGCCGTGCTCGGCCGCCCCCGCCAGCACGACCTCGACTATCGATCTGTACACCTCGTCGAAGGTCGCGCCGGTCTCGTAGCAATGGTCGAGACCGACGACGTTCGCGCGCTCGAGCCACCTCGTGGCAGCCGGATGACGCGACGTGCGCAGGAACGCCACCGGCGCGCTCGAGAGCGCCTCTACAGCGGCCGACGTCGTGTACTCGGGCCCGGCTGGACCGAGTCCGACGGCGACGACGGTCGGGCGCCGGCTCGGATCAGCGCTCATCGAGCGTGCTGATCGAGACGAAGGCCGTGCAGAGCAGACCGCCCGCTAACCGGAAGCTTTCGGCCCGGAGTTGGCGCCCGCGTTGGGCACGATGCCGGCCGGCGGTCCGGTATTGGCCTGAACCCGGGCAAGAGTCCCCTTGGTGCTCCAGGTGCCGTACTGCGGGTCGACCTCGATCTTGGCCGATCCCATGAGACGGGGAAAGAACGTGTTCAGCGCGCTCGCCTCCTGCGCGACCAAGCTGGGGATCAACTGCTGGTAGGTCTCCGAGTGCCGTTGGGTCACCAGCAAGAGCAGCCAGTCCGAGCTGAAGGAGATCGGGCTCGAGACGCGCCCGACGGTCAAGCCCGCGATCACATTGTTGAGCGGAGCGTTGAAGTCTGCGTCGGGAATGCACCCGATGACGCCTCCTTGGGATGCGGTCGTCGAGTCGATCGAGTGAGCCTTCGCCACGACCGCGAATTTGGCGCCGCCTTGAATCTGGCTCCGCAGGGACAGGGCCGTCGCCTTGGTGCCGGCCTCGATCACCGAGACGCAGGCCAGCATCATCTTGGTCTTGTGGTGGGCCGTGTAAGCGCCGAGCGGAGCCGGGCGGAGCGTGGTTCCTGCCAGGTGGGCGCTCAGGGCGTCCTCGTCCACCTGGAACCTGAGCAGCAGCTTTCGGTAGGACGGGGGGAATGCGGCCAGGACCGAGGCGCCCGATCCCGAACAGCCGCTCACGGGCGCGGAGGCGGCCTGGAGCTGAGCAAGGGCTACGGGATTCAGGCTCGACGGCTCTGGAAGCCCCAGCCTCACGACCTCCTGGCGTGCGACTTGGTCCTGTATGAGGATCGAGAGCACCTCAGCTGTGAAGGTGGCGTTATAGGTACCCTCTCCGGCGCCGACGAGCTGCGAGGTTCCACCGGACTCGATCGAGCATTTGTAACCGGCATTGTTCACGACCGCGGACAGCGCGTCGCGCAGCTGCGTTTGGGAGATCTCAGAGCCGTTGACAATCGCGGCGTAGGGGGAGAAACGGACGTTGCACCCGGACAGCCCGAACGTCACGGCGCAGAGCGCTACCAGACTTGCCAGCGCGGCAGGAAGTCTCTTCACGATTCTCAGATGCTAGGGGCGCGACGAGGGCCGAAGCCAGCCGCCAATGTTTCGGCCGCGGCGACAGCCACCGCATCGGGATCGGGACGGGCACCATCGCTCGGCTCGGCTGCCACGAGCTCGCGAATCAGCGTGGCAAGCCGGTCTGCGAGATCGGGCCCTGCGGGAAGAGGCACGATGATCTGGTCGACCTCTTCCTTCACTATCGCCCGGGGGTACAAGCGGCCGAGGCGCACCCTGGCCGATGCTCGGAGCCGGATCGGCGCAACACGGGCCACGGCCTCGCCAGTTCGTCCAGGGCCCCCGCCGCCGGGGCGGGTCACCGACGCCGTCACTTCTGTCACACCGGTGCGGACGCACTCGGCCCTCAGGCGCCCGACTGCCACGAGAGCTTCAGCCTCCCGAGGCAACGGGCCGTAACGGTCCAGCCATTCCATGCGCAGGTCCTCCACCGCGGCGGGATCGCGAACCTCCGCCAGCCGGCGATAGGCCTCGAGGCGAAGGTCCTCACGTTCCACGTACTCCGGCGGCAGGAACGCGTCGACCGGCAGGTCGACGGTGATCTCCACTGGGACGCGGATCGGCTCACCCTTGAGCTCCGACACGGCCTCGGCCACGAGCCGGACGTACAGGTCGTAACCGACCGCGGCGATATGGCCCGACTGGTCCCTGCCGAGCAGGTTCCCGGCGCCTCGGATCTCGAGATCGCGCATCGCGATCTTGAAACCCGATCCGAGCTCGGTGTGCTCGCCGATGGTCCGGAGCCTCTCGTAGGCCTGTTCGCTCAGCACGTGGTCCGGAGGGAACAACAAGTAGGCGTAAGCACGCCTGCCTGCACGTCCGACCCTGCCGCGCAGCTGGTGGAGCTGACCGAGACCAAGGCGGTCGGCCCGGTCCACAACGAGTGTGTTGACCGAGGGCATGTCGATGCCCGACTCGATGATCGTCGTGCAGACCAGCACGTCGTAGGCCCCTGCCCAGAAGTCGAGAACGACCTGTTCGAGGGTTCCTTCGTCCATCTGGCCGTGCGCGACGGCGATCCGGGCATCAGGGACGAGCGTGCGCAGGTCGGCGGCGACGTGCTCGATGTCGCGCACCCGGTTGTGGACGTAGAAGATCTGGCCCTCGCGCAACAGCTCTCGCCGGATTGCCTCGGCGACGGCGCGTTCGTCGTGCTCTCCAACGTATGTGAGTATCGGCTGACGCTCCGACGGCGGGGTCATGATGAGCGACAAGTCTCGGATGCCGGTCAGGCTCATCTCGAGAGTTCTCGGGATCGGGCTCGCTGTCAAGGTCAAGACGTCGACGCCGATGGTCAGCTGCTTGATCGCCTCCTTGTGGGAGACACCGAAGCGCTGCTCCTCGTCGACGACAAGAAGGCCGAGCCTCTTGAAGCTGACGTCGGGCGTGAGGAGGCGGTGGGTCCCGATCACCACGTCGACGGACCCGTCGGCCAGGCCGTCGACGACTTTGCGCGCCTCCGAGACGGTGAGGAAACGGGACAGGACCTCGACTCGGATCGGGTACGGCGCGAACCTGTCAGAGAACGTCTGGAAATGCTGCTGTGCGAGAAGCGTCGTCGGCACGAGGATGGCGGCCTGATGCCCGTCCTGCACCGCCTTGAACACCGCGCGCACCGCGACCTCGGTCTTGCCGAACCCGACATCCCCACAGACCAGCCGGTCCATCGGCACGGCCTGTTCCATGTCGGCTTTCACGTCGTCGACAGCTTTGAGCTGGTCCGGTGTCTCGGGATAGAAGAAGGCCTGCTCGAGCTCGGCCTGCCAGGGCGTGTCGGGCGCGAACGCGTGGCCCGGAGTGGTCTTGCGGCGCCGGTACAGCTCGACGAGCTCCTTGGCCACCTCCCGGACCGCGGCGCGCACTCGTGTCTTCTGCCGGGACCACTCCGCCCCACCCATCCGGTTGAGCGCCGGCGACTCACCGCCGGTGTAGGGCGTGATGGCGTCGATCTGCTCGGAAGGCAGGTAGAGCCTGTCGCCGCCGCGGTACTCGAGCAGCAGGTAGTCGCGCTCGGCGCTACCCATGGACCGGGTCACCATGCCGGCAAAACGGGCGACCCCGTGCACGTTGTGGACGACGTAGTCGCCCGGGGCCAGGTCGTCGAAGAAACCTTCCGTCGCGCGCGGTCGCGGCCGCGCCTGGCGGTGCGGCCGCCGCCTGCCTGTCACGTCCGGCTCGGCGACGATGGCGAGCCTCGACGAGGAGATGAAGCCCCCGCGGTCCAAGGGCGCGACGACGATGTGGACGCCCGGACGCCGGATCTCGGCGTCGAGCCGGTCCTGCGGCTGGTCGAAGAGCAGACCACATGAAAGGCCCTCGCCGTCGAGCACGGCCGCCATCCGTTCCGCACTTCCTCGGCCGTCGGCGCAGATCACGACCCGGTTGCCTGAATGGGCGAGCTCACCCAGGCGGCGGGCGAGGCCGGCGGAATCGCCCAGCACCGGCGGCCATCCCGAGGCTTGAAGCGTGACCGTGCGGGAGCTCTCGGCGACGGGAAGCAGCGAGGCGACCTTGGCTGAGGTGTGCTGCAAGAGCCGGTCGAAACCGAGGTGGAGCCTCGGCATACCGGCGGTGACTTCGGTGGCCTGGAGCCCCCAGGTCGTTGCCAGGCTCTCGCTGAGCGCCATCTCCTCGTTCAAGAGCTCGGCTGCCCGGTCGCGCAGGCGCCGCGGCTCGACGAGCACGATCCGGGAGCTCGCGTCGAGGAGGTCGGTGAAGAGGTGCTCCTCCGCGCTGAGCCACGGCAGCCATGACTCCATGCCGTCGAAGAGCTCACCGTCCGCGATCCTCGCGAAGTTGTCGCGAGCGAAGGGTGCCTCGAGCGACAGCTGCCGCGCTCGCTCGCGCACGTCCTCGGTGAGCACGACCTCGCGACAGCCGAAAAGCTCGACCTGCTCGAGATCGGCAACCGAGCGCTGGCCTGCGACCTCGAACGCGGTCAGCCGCTCGACCTCGTCTCCGAACAGGTCGATCCTGATCGGGAGGTTTGCCGTCGATCCGAAGACGTCGACGATCCCGCCCCGGACCGCAAGCTCTCCCCTCGCCTCGACCTGGTACTCGCGCCGGTACCCGGCGTGCACCAGGCGAGCCACAAGGTCCGCGGGGTCCAGATCCGCACCCTGGCGGACCACGACCGGTTCGGCGTCTTCGACCCTCGGGCCGAGCCTTTGCAGAAGTGCACGGATCGGTGCGACGACGACACCTGCCACGTGCTGCGAGCCGGATCCCGGCCCGGGCGCCGAGCGCCCCGCTGAGCCGTGGCGCAAGCGCCACATCGTGCGAAGCCTACGGCCCATGGTCTCGGTCGCCGGTGACACGCGCTCGAAAGGAAGGGTCTCCCATGCCGGTAGCAGCTCGACTGCATCAGTGCCGAGAAACGGCCCCAGATCGTGCTGAAGTTGCTCGGCCTCTCGGGCGGTCGCCGTCGCGACGAGCACCGTCGGCGACGTGCTCAGCTCGGCGACGGCGGCCAGCACGACCGCTCGCGCTGGCTCGGGGACCGCGACGATGGCGTCGTCGACACCGAGAAGCTCGGCGACGACGGCCTCGCCGGCGAGCAGACCGGGAAGGGCTGCGAGCGGCCGGAGGCTCATCTGCGGTTGGCTCACCCCCGGGTGTTGAACCTGTTCAATGCCACTTCAGGTCCCTCCAGGAGCAGGCACTCGACCGCATCGGCGGCCACCTCGACGGCTACTGAGATCAGTTCCCGATCGGCACGCGAGGCACGTCTCAGCACATAGTCCGCCCCGGCCGCCGGGCTCGGGGGCTTGCCGACTCCGATGCGGACGCGGGCGAAATCGAGATGGCGGAGATGAGACTGGATCGAGCGGAGCCCGTTGTGGCCGGCGGTTCCTCCCCCGAGCTTGACGCGGACCACGCCCGGATCGAGATCCAGCTCATCGTGAACGATGACGAGCGAGCCGGGAGCGAAGACAAGAGGGCCGCGACCACGACCGCCCTCGCCCGAACCCAGCGCCTCCTCAGCGCCGAGGTACCGCCGGACGAGGGCCCTGACGGCGAGGCCGGAATCGTTCACGTATGTCTGGGGAACCGCCAACGCGAGAGTCTTCCCACCGATCCGGACGGTGGTCGCCTCGGCACCCGATCCCCGCTCCCCACGCAGTTTCTCCGAGTGGCGCCGCGCGACCAGGCGCACAGCCTCTGCACCGGCGTTGTGCCGAGTCCCCTCGTACTCGGGACCCGGATTGCCCAGCCCGACCGCGAGCAGGTCGGCGGAAGACACGTGCTCTCGGTCCTCGCCCACAGCGCGGGAACGAACGGCGCGGATACCTCGGAACAGCTTGCCCCGCTCTCAGCCTTCGTCGGAAGCGGCTGGCTGTTCGCCTCCGGCGGCTTCTGCTTCCTCGGCCTCGGCCGTGGGCTCGGGCTCGAGGGCGCGGGGCATGTGCGCGATCGCAACCGCGGCCTCGGGATCGACGTCGGTCGTCACTCCCTCGGGCAGCACGAGGTCCGAGACCCGCAAGGAGTCACCGACATCGAGCGCGGAGATGTCGACCTCGATGACGACGGGGACGTCACCGGGCTTGGCCTTGATCTGCAGGCTCAGCATCTCCTGGTCGATGGTGCCCTCGACACGGTGTACGGCCTCGGAATCGCCGATCAGCGCGATGCGGACCTCGGCCGTGACAATCTCGTCACGCCGCACGACCTGGAAGTCGACGTGCGTCACGGTCTGACGCACAGGGTGGCGCTGGAGCACCTTTGCGATCGCAAGGTGCGTCGTATCCCCGATCCTCAAGCTGAGCAGCGCGTTGAGGCCCGCTTCGGTCGTCAGGGCGGCCCGAAGGTCGCGCGCACCGATGGCGACCGGTATCGGAGCCATGCCGTGCCCGTACACGACGCCGGGGATCTTCCCCGCTGTGCGGAGTCGTCCGCTCGGCCGCGTGCCCAGCGGGCGACCCGACTCGACGTTGAGTGTGATCTCGGCCATGTGACGCTCCTGCAAAAGAGAAGGCGGGCTGGTACAGCGACGGACGCGACCACACCTAGGGTGCGTTTACGCTACAGGACTCCGATTGTAGGCGATCGTGCGAGCCTGCTCGGCTCGGACGAGCGATAAGCACCTCGAGGGCCACGCGCGAGATCTCAGAGAAGGTTCTGGCCGCCGAATATCTCCGACACCGAAGTGTCTTCGAACACGGCATGGATCGCATCCGCGACGATCTTCGCGATCGAGAGCACCTCGAGCTTTGGGATCCGGAGGTAGACCGGCAACGGGAGCGTGTTGGTGACGATCACACGGCTGATAGGCGATGCGTCGAGCCGGTCCAGCGCGGGGTCCGAGAGCAGGGCATGGGTCGCCATGGCCCATACGTCGGTGGCGCCCGCCTCCGCCAGCCGGTAGGCGGCGGCGCACACGGTGCCGGCGGTGTCGATCAGGTCGTCGATGATCACGCACGGCCGGCCCTTCACGTTGCCGACCACGTCCATCGCCTCGACCTCGTTGTAGGTCCCGCGGGGGTGCCTTTTGTGCACGAGAGCGAGGTCGGTGTCGAGCAGCTGGCTGTAACGCTCGGCGACCTTCACCCGGCCCGCGTCCGGAGCGATGACGACAAGGTTGCTCGCGCCGTACTGGCGCAGGTAGTCCAACAGTATCGGTGCCGCTGTGAGATGGTCGACCGGCACGTCGAAAAAGCCCTGTATCTGCCCTGAATGGAGGTCCACGCTGACGACCCTGTCGACCCCGGCAGCCGAAAGCAGGTCAGCGATCAGCTTGGCAGTGATCGGCTCGCGGCCCGTGGCCTTGCGATCCTGTCGTGAGTACCCGTAATAGGGGCAGACGGCCGTGATCCGGTGTGCCGACGCGCGTTTGGCAGCGTCGACCATGATCAGCTGCTCCATGATCGAGTCGTTCACCGGTCCTGAGTGGGTCTGCACGATGAACATGTCCGCGCCACGCATGGACGCATCAAAACGGCAATGGATCTCGCCGTCGGCGAATCTCCGGATGTTGGTCTCGCTCAAGGTTACGCCCAGGCAGGAGGCGATCTCCTCCGCCAGCCCCGGATGGGTCTTGCCGCTAACGAGCTCCAGCCGCCGTTTCGGCGTCATCTCCATCGACTCGCCTCCTCTGGGTGCCCCGGGCGTGCGATTCGCGTGCTCGGAACGCGCGGCGGAAGCCTAGGACCGAAGACTGCTCCCGTGCTCAGCTCGTGCCAGCGGCACCCGGTGCGAAGAACGGCCCACGGCGTTCTCCGCGCGCCAATCGCGTCCCTTTCTCGAGGACGACGTAAGGGCCAACCGAGCATTGCTCGCCGATCACCGCGTGCGAGGCGACCGTGTGGCTGAGCGTTGCCCCAGGCGCTATCTCACAGTCGACAAGGTGAACCGAGGGTCCGAGCACGGCGCCGGCACCTACGGTCGTCGCGCCTTCCAGGATCACACCCGGGAGAAGCGTGACGTCCGCGGCGAGGCGGACGGACGCGTCCAGGTAGGTCCCCTCTGGATCCCACATCGTGACTCCGCGGCGCATCCACCGTCTGTTGATGCGTGCCCTCAGCTGCGCCTCGGCAGCAGCGAGCTGAGCTCTGTCGTTCACCTCAAGGGCCTCGACCGGGTCCGGTACCACGACAGTCGTGACCGCGTACCCGGCGTCGTGGAGGACCGCGACCGTGTCGGTCAGGTAGTACTCGCCAAGCGAGTTGTACGGCGACAGCCGGCGCAGCGCCGGAGCAAGGACCCCGTGCCTGAAGCAGTAGACCGTCGTGGCAACCTCGTCGATCTGGCGTTCCTGCTCGGTGGCGTCAGGTTCGTCGACGATACGAGCCACGCCTCCGTCCTTGTCGCGGACGATCCGCGAATAACCGTGCGGCTGATCAAGCCGGGCGGTGAGCAGCGTCGCGGCGCCCTGGTTGTCTCGATGCCCGTCGACAAGTGACGACAGGGTCGTCCGTCCCAGCAGCGGAGTGTCGCCGGGCAGCACGATGACGTCGCCCTCGTCGAAATCAGCGGCCCCGTAAGAGCCGGAGAGACCCGTGAGCGCCACAGCGACCGCGTCGCCGGTTCCGCGCGGTTCGAACTGCTCGACGAACTCGATGGCGAGATGTGGGGAGGCTTCGGCCTGGATGGTCTTTACCACCTCGGTCGCTCCATTGCCGACGACGACTACGACGCGCTCCACGGTCAGCGCGCCGAGCGCGTCGAGAACGTACAGGACCATCGGACGCCCGCACAGTCGGTGCAACGGCTTCGGCGTGCTCGACCGCATTCGCGTGCCTTCGCCCGCGGCGAGCACGATAGCTGAAAGCGGACGACGCTTCATGGCCCTATTGTCCACCTCTTGGCGGACTTCGCCAGCCTTTTTCGAGCCGCAAGGAGCAATGGCTGTGGATCGGTGTCCCACCAAACCCGAGGTGCTCGCCAGCCACGTCGACAATCTCTGGGAGCACAGCGTCATGGGTGCGCTCTCGTCTTACGTCGCCATCCCCTGCCTTTCGCCGGACTTCGACCCCGGCTGGGCCGACAACGGTGAGATCGGGCGCGCCGCCCGGCTCCTCTCGGAGTGGGCGGCGTCGCGGCCGCTGCCGGGCTGCGTCGTGGAGATCGTCGAACACGAGGGCTTGACTCCCGCCATCATCGCGGACGTGCCGGCCACGCCCGGCGCCGTGACACGGCTCGTCACCTTGCTGTACGGCCACCTCGACAAACAGCCACCCCTCGGGAGCTGGAGGGAGGGGCTCGACCCGTTCGTAGCGGTGCGCGAAGGCGAGCGCCTGTACGGCAGGGGAGCCGCCGACGACGGATACTCCATGTTCGCGGCGATCGGCGCGCTCGAAGCCCTCGCGGCAACCGGTACGCCACACGGCCGGTGTGTAGTGCTCATCGAAGCGAGCGAGGAGAGCGGAAGCCCTCATCTCGCTCCGTACCTCGAAGAAGTCGAGGCCCGCATAGGCGCGCCGGGCCCCGGGCTCGTCGTCTGTCTGGACTCGGGCTGCGCCACCTACGACCGGCTCTGGAACACGATCTCGCTCCGTGGGTCGCTCGTCGTCACGCTCAGCGTCGAGGTGCTCTCCGAAGGGATCCACAGCGGGCTCGCGGGCGGCATGGTGCCTTCGTCGTTCCGCCTTCTCCGTCAGCTGCTTTCCCGTATCGAGGACGAGGCGACCGGCGAGATCCTCGTTCCGGAGTGCCTCGCCGAGCCGCCCGCGCGCTACCTGGACGCAGCCGAGACGATGGCCGGCGAACTAGGAGACGCCGCTCTCGGCCAGTTCCCGACCGTGCCTTCCCTCGAGTTCTCCGGCCGGGTAGGCGCCGACCGGCTCCTTCGACGTACCTGGATGCCTTCCCTGGCCGTGATCGGGATAGACGGCGTGCCTTCTGTGAAAGACGGCGGCAATGTGTTGAGGCCCTTCACGACGGTGAAGCTCTCGCTTCGGCTGCCCCCGGTCGTCGACGCGGAGCGGGCCGCCGAAGCGGTGGCCGACGCGCTGTCGGCAGATCCGCCACAAAGGGCGCGGGTGAGGGTGGTCGTGGTGAACGCGGCGCGGGGCTTCGACGCGCCCTTGCAAGCCGAATGGCTGGCGCGAGCCACCGACGAGGCCTCGGAAGCTCTGTTCGGACGGCCGGCGGGAGCGATGAGCGAAGGCGGGACGATTCCGTTTCTGGCCGAGCTGGCGTCACGGTTCCCCGAGGCGAACTTCCTTGTCACCGGCGTGCTCGGGCCCGGCAGCAACGCACATGGGCTGAACGAGATGCTGGACCTGGTGACGGCACGGCGTCTCACCACCGCGGTCGCATACGTGCTCGCGTCGGCGCCCTGATCTCGAGCCGAAGGCCCGCGGCAGTCGGTACAGACGCTCCGATGCGAGCTCGCGAGCACCGTCAGCGCCGTTCTCCCAGCGTCACCTCGATGCCGCGAACGTCACCGTCCTCGTCGATGAGAACGACGACGTCGACATAGCCGAGTCGGGCGAGGTCGTCACCAAGCGTGTCCACTTGCTCACCTCCGAGCTCCAGCAGGAGAGCACCGCCGCGCCGTAGGAACCGAGAACACTCAGTCAGGACGCGCCGGAGGACCTCGGTGCCGTCGCGACCGCCGTCGTAGGACAACGGCGACTCGAACGTGAGGGTGTCGCGCGGAAGCAGCGCCAGCGCGGGCGTCGGAACATAGGGAACCACACCGACAACTACATCAGCGCGACCTTCGAGCGCGCCGGGCAGCGGGGCGAAAAGATCGCCGCAGTAGACCTCCACGCCGTTTGAGGCCGCGCAGGCGACTGCACGCCCGTCGACATCGGACGCGACGACGTGCGCTCGGGGGCGGCTCGTGGCCAAGGTCCTGGCGATCGGGCCTGCCCCGGTGCACAGATCAATCGCCACTCCGTTGACTGGAAGACGTTCGGCGGCGCGACGCGCGAGCGGCTCGCTCTGCCAGCGTGGAACGTAGACGCCTGGATCGACGCGGATCTCTAAACCGCAGAAGGAGACGCTCCCGGTGATCCAGGCGAGTGGCTCGCCCGTGAGACGGCGCTCGACGAGCGACTCGAGCATTCCGGCGTCGCCGGCCGCACGGGCGACGAGCTCGTCCGCCTCGTCCTCCGCCGCGACGAACCCGGCGCCCGAGAGCAGAGTCGCAAGCGTTCCGGGGTCGTTCGGCTTCAGCACGCTCACAAGTGAACCAGGAAAGGTCGAATCCGGCAGGGGCCCGATGGTGCCCGACCGGCGGCGGGCACACGGGGGCGACGCTGGGGACCGTGCACGCGCTCCTAAGCGCCTGACTCCGGACTCAGGACCGGCCTGCACTCCGAACCGGCCGCACGATCAGGGCCCGCGGCAAGCGAGCGGTGGAGCACGGCCGATACCGGCCGTATCACAATCTGCTCGCCGGAGATGCTCGCCGAGCCGTCGACGATGAGGCTGAAGCCCCCGTCCTCGATGGCCGGCCACAGCAATGTGACGTCCGGTCGTGTCGATGCGTTCGAGCGCGAACGGGTTCCGCCGGACAGCTCGAGGTTGCCTTGCTCCCATCTGACACGAACCGAGACCGCGTGGGGGCGGCCGTCGTCCGACACGGTCAGCAAGTAGGGAGCGGCTCCGTACTTGGCCGCTTCACAACGCAGCTCCTCGAGCCCGACCGGCACCGTCACCGCCGCCATGGTAGGGCCTTTGGAGCGTCCATCGATCCGCTCAGGGCTTCACTTACCGAGATCGGCTCGGTCCTCGCCGCCGGAGCCGCCTCATGATGGGTCTCGGTCGAGCCATTTGTCGACTGTCACCGGCGTCCACCGACTGAGCCGGCCGATCATCGACTCGGGGTCGGACTCGATCACGACCATGTCGCGGTGCTCGGGGCGCAAGAGGCGCTGCCGAGCGGCCGACTCGAACAGTTCGAGCAACGGGTCGAAGAAACCATTGACGTTGAGGATGCCGCACGGCTTCAGGTGAAGGCCGAGCTGGGACCACGCGAGCACATCGAAGAACTCGTCCAAGGTTCCAAATCCGCCAGGAAGCATGACAAAGGCGTCGGACTGGTCGGCCATCACCGCCTTGCGTTCGTGCATCGTCGTGACGACCTGCAACGTCGTGAGGCCCAGATGGGCGACCTCCTTGTCCTTCAGTGCCCGCGTGATCACTCCGTGTACGACACCGCCCTCGGCCAACACAGCGTCGGCGAGCACGCCCATCAGCCCGACACGTCCACCCCCGTAAATGAGTCGGATATCCCGACGAGCCAGCACGCGCCCCAAGGACTCCGCCGCTTCGGCGAACGCTGGATCGGCCCCCAGACTCGATGCGCAGTAGACACCGACAGAAGAGAGATTCCCCGGCACGATCGTCTCCAGTGGCGAGCTCGTCAGGATCAGGACAACGATAGGCGCTGACCGCCGGGAGCGCCCCACCCTGTTTTTTGCTCAACGGGCATTCGCAGCACAGGCGAATGCGAACACCGCGAACCACGCTATCGCCGAGAGGTAGAAGCCCCGTTCGATCGCGCCGAATCGCGCCCGCGCTCCTGGAGATGAGCGAGCAAGGCCAATGCCGAGGAGGCAGGCGACCATCGCCCACCCGAACGCTGATGACACCGGCGCAAGGGATCGCCACCTCGCCTCGAGCGACAAGACGTTCCCGAGCTGGAAGGCAGCGAAGGTCGCGCTGGCGAAGGCGACAAGAGCGAGAAGTCCGTGCATCTGTCCGGTCGAGGTCCGGTCCGCGCCGGGTGCGTCCATTGGGAACCAGCTGATCGCTCCTCGCGCGATCGCGAAGAGGGCCAGTAGCACCACGACGGCTTCCCGCCCGCGTCCGCTCGTTACCCGGTCGACGCCGGCGGCCAGCGAAAGGCCCGCCACACCGAAGGCGATCGTCATGACCCGATAACCGGACCGAAAGGCCGTGATCCCGTACTGGCTGACGGCGTTGCGTACCGGCGACAGACCTGTCGGCGCGTGATGGAGATAGCCCAGGCTCGCCACGACAGTCGCGAGAGCCAGCAAGGCGATCACACCTGCAATAGAAGTCATCGCCCAGTCCGCAGGCGCCGACGCCGTCGCGTCAGTGCCGCGTCCCTGAAGTCACCGGTTCTGTCCACGCACCCGTCCCCTCCTCCCCGGAGAATGATAGGCAACCTGGTTGCGTTTCGGGTAGTCTGCCGTGAAGTGCCGGAGGATTCAACCGCGCCGTACCTGTTCGGTGACCTGCTCGCTCTCGCCCGCCAGGGCTGGGTGCGCCAAATGGCTCGCCGGCTCGACGCGCTCGGCTACGGCGACTACCGCCGCAGCGATGCAGCCACGTTGCGGGTCCTTCGTCGTGGACCGGTGCCGATCGGCCGGCTCGGATCGGTCCTCGGGATAACGCGGCAGGCGGCTCGCAAGGTCGTCGACGGGCTCGGGCGGCGGAACTACGTGCACACCGAGCAAGATGCGCACGACTCCCGAAAGCTCAACGTCGTGCTCACGCCTGGGGGCGAGGCGTACGCACAAGCCGTCGTCGAGGTGATCGACGCGCTCAACCACGAGCTGTGCGCCCGCGTAGACATGGTCCAGCTCTCTGGGGCCGACGCTGTCCTGCGGGCCGCGATCGGAAGTGACAGCGCTCTGAAACACGTCGCCGCATCGATCCGACCTCCAGACTGATTCGCTCCCCCGTCCCCGACCGGCGAGCCACAGCCAAACGTTCGCCGTGCTCTGTCCGTATCGGGTGCCAACGAGATGCGCCCTAGTTCTCGCCGGATGTTCTCAGGGACGTCGCGATCCCCGCGCCTGACAAAAGACCAGCCGGGCACTGGTCTATGGTTGCGGAAGGACCTTGAGTGAGTGGGGGGACCATGACGAAACGACGGTCCACGGCTGTTCTGGTGGTCGTGCTCGCAGCATCTTCGTCGCCCTTTGTCTGGGCGGCGTCCTCGAGGGCACAAGCAAGTGTCACGTCCGCGCTCACCGTGCTGCAGACGAGCGCCAGTCCCCTGGTCCCACAGCACGCATCCGCGCTCGGAGAGCTGGCGCCCTCGGCAGATATTCACCTCGACGTCACGCTGAAACCGCCGGACCCGTCGGCCGTGACGGCCTTCATCACGTCCTTGTCCGATCGCAGCTCATCGAACTTCCGGCACTTCCTACTCCCAGGACAGTTCGGTCGGCTCTTCGGACCGCCGTTGTCAGAAGTGGCCGCAGTCGACACCGTGCTCCGCTCCGACGGGCTCCGCCCCGGACAGGTGAGCTCGAACCGTCTCTCGATCCCGGTGACGGCACCGGTCTCGGTGATCGACCGTGCCTTTCACGTGAGCCTCGTGAGCTACCGGCTGCCTGGCGGGCGCGCCGCGTTCACCAGCCTGTCGGCACCTAGCATCTCGACGTCCGTGGCCGCGGACATACAGGGGGTCATCGGCCTCAGCGATCTCATTCAGCCCCAGAGCTTGGCCGTTCGCTTGACCAAGGTGCGCGATGTCCACCCCTCAGGGAGGCTCGCCCTTCAGCGAGCGGCGCCAGCGGCCCCTACACCGTGCGCGGCGGCCACGAGAGTGGCCGAAGCCTACGGTGGCTACACGGCCGACCAGTTGGCGAGCGAGTACGACGTGACGCCGCTTTATGCTCTCGGCGACTTCGGCCAGGGTGTCCACATCGCGTTGGTGGAGCTCGAGACGGATTCGCCGAAGGACATCGCCGCATACCAGTCGTGCTACGGAACGAACGCCACCGTGAACTACATCCCGGTCGCTGGCGGTACGGGTCCTGACCCCGTCTATGGCGCGTACGGCAGTGGTGAAGCGGCTCTCGACATCGAAAACGTCATCGGCTTCGCCCCAAAGGCGACGATCGACGTATATCAGGCACCGCTCAACTCCGGCACGAGCCAGATGTTGGACGTCTATTCGGCCATCGTGAACGCCGACACTGATCAGGTTGTGTCGACAGGCTGGGGGTATTGCGAACAGGACAGCGACCCGGCACTCACCAGCGCCGAACACAGCCTCTTCTCCCAGGCCGCCGCCCAGGGCCAGACCGTCTTCGCCGCTGCAGGCGACACAGGCTCTACCGACTGCTATGGCGACCAAGGCACGCCTTACAGCGCTCAGCTCACCGTCGATGATCCCGCCAGCCAGCCGTACGTGATCGGGGTCGGTGGCACTTCGCTCCGCGACAACTCCGAGACCGCCTGGAACGACTCAGGAAGCAAGAACGGCGCTGGTGGCGGCGGCGTGTCCGCGAAGTGGTGCATGCCCCCCTATCAGGACCAGTCAGGCCTCCCAGGACTCATCAACCCCAACTCGGTGACTGCGCCGACAGACTGCGGGGCCAAGACGCCATATATGCGCGAGGTTCCCGACGTCTCGGCCGACGCCGATCCGGTAACCGGGTACGTCACCTATTGGGACGGATCCTGGCAAGGGGGCGAAGGGGGCACGAGCGCCGCCGGACCGCTGTGGGCCGCAGCCGCCGCCCTGATCGACTCTTCCCCGTACTGCGGTGAGTACGGCTCGACAGATGCGACGGGAACCTTTCCTGCCACGCTGTACGCCATTGCCGACAGCGCCTACTACGCCGGCGCGTTCTCCGACGTGACGCGTGGGAGCAACTCCTATGCGCCTTCGTCCTATGCCGGACATCTCTACCCCGCAGCGAAGGGTTACGACATGGCGACCGGGTTGGGGACGCCTCTTCTGGCCTATCCCGGCAACTACTACCCCGGCTTGGCCGCCCTGACGTGCTTCATCACAGGGACCAAGCTGACCACGAGCCTCATCACGGGTGTCTCGCCGAGGGTGGGGCCGAGCAGCCGCCCAACCCTGGTGACCATCGGTGGCTCGGGGTTCCTCCCCAAGCCGGGAGCGGACCAGCTCAAGGTGGGCACCAAGTGGATCACCGTCTCCTGCGAGACAGACACTCGCTGCATCGGCGTCCTCCCGCCGACAAAGCCGGGAACCGACAATCTCGTGATGTCGGTCGCGGACCTGACGCTCAGTCCCCTCATCGCGCGCGATCGGTTCACCTTCGAGGCGGCGCCGACGGTCGGCAAGCTGACGCCCGCCAGCGGGCCCGCGAAAGGCAACGTGAGGGTGACGATCCGGGGAAGCAACTTCGTCGGCAGGGTGTCGGTGCGCTTCGGCTCCAAGCTGGCGACGCGTGTGCGCGTGCTCTCGCCTTCAGAGGTCACCGTCACGGCGCCCCCTGGCTCGGGTGCCGCCTACGTCACCGTGTCCGCCGTCGGCGGCGAAAGCAGGAGGACCGCCGCCAGCAGGTATCGCTACGAACCCACCTCGCCGGTGGCCCACTGATGACGCTCGGCTTGAAGATCTTTGATGCGACACGCCCAGCACGGTCCGGAGTAGAACATGGGGCCGGTGCTCGAGTTCGTTCCCCGTCCGGCCCAGGGTCGCCGCTACGCGCACAATCGCCGGGTGCGGCTCAGTGATGCCGGGCCCGACGGCGTCTTGCGCCTCGACGGGGTGGCCCGCTATCTGCAAGATGTCGCCACCGACGACTGGGCCGATTCCGGCCTGAACCCCGAGGAGACCTGGGTGGTCCGCCGCACCGCGTTGCGCGTGGCCGCCGGCGGGAGGTGGCCGGCGCTGGCCGAGCTCGTCACCCTCACGACGTGGTGCGGAGGTACGGGTCCGGCCTGGGCCGAGCGTCGCACCGACCTCGAGGTCGATGGCACCTTGATGGTCGAAGCGGTGGCGCTGTGGGTGCCTCTCGACGCGTCGGGGCGCCCGCTGCGGCTCGGGAAGGAGTTCCACTCCGTGTTCGGCGAGGCCGTCGCCGGGCGGCGGGTGTCGGGTCGGGTGCAGGCAGCGCCCGTGCCGGTTGACGCGACGAGGCGGCCGTGGACCGTCCGTCGGGCAGACCTCGACATCGTCGGTCACGTGAACAACGCGGCGGTGTGGGCGGCCGTGACCGAGGTCGTTGGCGCTCCCGTAAGGTCAGCCGCGCTCACCCACCACGGGCCGGTCGAAGACGGTCACACCGTGACCCTGGCGACAAGGCCAGGCCGGATGTGGCTGATTGCCGATGCGCAGGTCATGGTGTCGGCCGAGTTCTCGCCCATTTGAGCTACCGCTCCTCAACGACCGCAGGTTGCTGGGGGAGGTGGTGATCGCCCCGTCACCGCTCAGAGCTTCAACTGCGCCGATTCGGAGCTCAGGAACAACTGCCACTCCTCGAGACTCGACCTGAGAAGGACGTCGCCGAGGAGTGCCCGACCGTAGCCACGACGGGCGAACCGGGCGGGGGTCCTCCGGACCAAGTCGACAGTCGGCAAACCTTCCCCCCCAAACCGGAATGAATCCATTTTTAGCAGTATTCTTATCTGAATGCCCCCGTCGTCCGACCTTCTAGGCGAGCTGCGGGTCGCCGGGCTTCGAGTCACCACACAGCGACTGACCGTGCTGGAAGTGCTGCGCGAAGAGCGGCTCCACCTGTCTGTCGAGCAGGTCATCGAAGCGACAAGGGCGCGCCTGCAGACCGTATCGGTCCAGGCGGTCTACGACACGCTGTCGGCGCTGTGCGGTGCCGGCCTCGCCAGGCGGATCAAGCCGGGCGGAAGTGCTGCGCTCTTCGAAGCGAGAGCGACGGACAATCACCATCACATCGTCTGCCGTGTGTGCGGAACCGTCGCCGACGTCGACTGCGTCGTCGGCTCTGCTCCGTGCCTCGAGCCGTCGTCGGCGACGAACGGATTCGTGATCGACGAGTCCGAAGTCACCTTCTGGGGTATCTGCTCCAACTGCAAGCAGTCCGCCTCACGAACAAGCACCACGTCCAAGAAGGAGCATGACCATGCCTGAATCCCGCATCCTCACGACTGAGTCCGGTGCGCCTGTTGCCGACAACCAGAACTCACAGACCGCAGGACCTGACGGCCCGGTGCTGTTGCAGGACCAGCACCTCGTCGAGAAGCTTGCACGGTTCAACCGGGAGCGGATCCCGGAGCGAGTCGTGCACGCGAGGGGCTCGGGCGCGTACGGGTACTTCGAGGTCGCCCACGAAATGTCCGCCTACACCAAGGCCAAGGTGTTCAACGGCGTGGGCACCCGCACCGAGACATTTGTGCGTTTCTCGACCGTCGCCGGCGGCCGAGGTGCGCCCGAGGCAGTTCGCGATCCGCGTGGATTCGCTGTCAAGTTCTACACACTTGACGGCAACTACGACCTTGTAGGGAACGACACACCGATCTTCTTCATCCGGGACCCGTTGAAGTTCCCCGACTTCATCCACTCCCAGAAGCCGGATCCGTTCACCAACCGGCAGGAGCCGGAGAACGTCTGGGACTTCTTCTCGCATTCGCCCGAGGCGACACACATGTTCACCTGGTTGTTCGGTGATCGTGGCATCCCGGCCAATTACCGGCAGATGGACGGCTTCGGGTCGCACACCTTCTCCTGGACCAATGCCCAAGGCGGACAGTTCTACGTGAAGTACCACTTCAAGACCGATCAGGGCATCGCGACACTCACCACCGAGGAGGCCGCGTTGCTCGCGGGTGCCAACCCGGAGTCTCATAACAGCGACCTACTCGAGGCAATCGAAAGACGCGACTACCCATCGTGGACGCTCAAGGTTCAAGTCATGCCCGCCGCCGAGGCTGCCGACTATGGCATCAACCCGTTCGACCTCACCAAAGTGTGGCCGTATGCCGACTACCCACTGATCGCGGTCGGCAAGCTCGTGCTCGATCGGAATGCCGACAACTACTTCGCGGACGTCGAGCAGTCCGCGTTCGACCCTGGCAACTTCGTTCCGGGCATTGGCCCTTCGCCAGACAAGATGCTCCAGGGCCGCTTGTTCGCCTATGGCGATGCGCACCGCTACCGGCTCGGCATCAACCACACGCGCATCTCGGTCAACGCTCCGCACGCCGCGAAAGCAGACAACTACGGCCGTGACGGTGCCATGCGCGTCGACGCCAACGGCGGTCGATCGAAGAACTACGAACCGAACAGCTTCGACGGTCCGGTTCAGACCAACGAGCCACACTATGGCGGACTTCCCACAGTAGGCGTCTCTGGCACCTACGAATGGGACAAGCGTGAGACGGACGATTTCGGGCAGGCCGGCGCCCTCTACCGGCTGATCGACGACGCTGCCAGGCAACGCCTTGTCGACAATATCGCGGACGGTCTCGCGCAAGTGGACCACCGCGAAATTGTCGATCGATCCGTCTCCTACTTCGGCAACGCCGACCCGGAGTATGGGGATCGACTCGAACGGGCGATCGCCGCGCGTCGCTCCTGAAGGGAACCGCTCCTCAGCTGGTCTCGGCTGCGGGTCGAGTCACAAGCGACCAGCGTCGAGATTCCGACGCGCCGGCTAGGTGGTCCGCGCTAGTTGGGCAGCGCTTGTAGGTCTGCTCCGATCCTGATCGCCACTCGAACGATGGCTTCAGCGGGCCCTCCTGTCGCAGCATGGACCTCCGCCCCCCACGTTGGCCCTCTTCGCGACCGAGATGAGGTCTTCCAGCAACGAGTCGGCCGCAGGAAGGTGGTTCGCGTCGAGGAATTCCGCGGACAGGTCGGGCGCGCGAACCGCCTGAGGCTTGTAGGCCGTGACGATGTGCAGCTTGGCACCGACCGCCTGCGCGAGCTCAACGGCCGCTTCGACGGCGCGCAGTGCGGTCGCCGAATTATCCGCGCCAACCAGCAGCTTCTTGAACGCTTGACCTCCCCCTTGACCTCTCCCCCTTGGGCGGCAGAGCCTCCCCCTTGACCTCTCCCCCTTGGGCGGCAGAGCCGCCTCCTTCACAATCGTAACCAGGGACCAAGAGCGCCGCGAGCGCCGTGAAGCGATCGTCGCGACCGAGCACGACGCGCACCCAACGGTCGGCGATACGGCACTAAGGCAGGTCCAGAACGGTTCCTTGCACCGCAGCTCTTACGGCCAAGCCGGCACTGGTGTAACTGGCGACGATCGCGTCGATCTGGTCGTCGGTCCGCGCCGGGTCGTGATGGTAGAGCAGCAACTGCCGTGCTTCTGCGGCTTCTGCCAGCCCGACAGCGTACCCAGAAGAGGCGTGACCGAAAGAGGCGCGAAGCGGGCAATTCCTCGTCGGTGTATTGAGCGTCGTGAAACAGCAGGTCGCACCCACTCGCAAGGGAGAGAGCCGCCTCGTGGTACTCCCCGAGCCCTTCCGGACCTGGGCCCAGGGTCGTCGGACAGTGGTCAGAGAGATACGCAATGGTCGTGCGCCCGTCGGAGATGCGGTAGCCGAAGGTGCGCCCGCCTTTGTGCGGGATCTCGAGGGCCAGGACGGAAAGGCCCTCAATGACTGCCTCTCCGGGCTCGAGGGCATTGAAGCTCCACGCGCCGAGCAGGCCGGAGGGCGCTATCGGGAAATGCGGCGGCGACATGAACCGGCCCAGGACGCTCTCGGTATCACCCTGCGCGGGGACATAGAGATCGACTCGAGAACCGGCGCTGTTGCCGGCAGCAAAGAACGGGAGCCCCTGGGTATGGTCCCAGTGCATGTGTCCGAGCAGGATTGCCCCCTCGTACGCCCGACCGTCGAAAAGGTCGGGACTCCCCTTGAAGAGGTCACTCACCAAGCGGATGCCGGTGCCTGCGTCGACGATCAGACTGGGGCGCTCCCCGTCGAGGGCGACAGCGAGACAGGACGTGTGGCCTCCGTGACGGACGAACTCCGACCCGGGTGTCGGCGTAGAGCCGCGGACGCCACAGATCCAGATTCGCATCTTCACAGTGTTCCATGCCGCCGGGCCCCGCTCTCGCACCGGTCGCGTTCTTGAGCCTGACGTGGGGTCCGCTGCGGTTGCCCCTTGTGGGTCGTCGTCGTGAGTTGGTGCCGAGCATCGCAGAAACTAAACGACCCGCCACTAGAACGCGTACGCTTAGCCCTCTGGCTTCCGGGGGAATGAGATGATCGTGGTCACCGAGTCTGGGCTCCCGTCCCCGACGGGCGTCGACACTACCGATGCTGCGCGCGCCACTGTCGAGCGTGAGCTCATTGCTCCCTACTTGCCGCGACTGGTCGTCGATTGGATCGCGTCCATTCCCCAGCGCCGGCACCTGACGACAGACGGCACCGTCACCTTCGTCGACATCTCCGGCTTCACGAAGCTCTCCGAGGGTCTTGCCAAGCACGGGAAGATCGGCGCCGGGTCGCGCGCCTGTCGAGCCGCCTTCCTGCCGTGACGATCGTCCCTGATAGGAAGGATTGGACGTGGGTGCTCGAACGACGCTGCCCCGAATGCGGCTTCGTTTCGTCCGAGGTGCCCAGGGACCAGATCGCGGCACTGATCCGCGCCAATTCCCAGGAATGGGTGAACATCCTGGCTGACGATCCCGAGCGGTTGCGCCACAGGGTACGCGACGGTCGTTGGTCGCCTCTCGAATACGCCTGCCATGTGCGCGACGTGTTCCGCGTGGTCGACGAACGCCTGAACCTCATGCTCACACTGGACGGTCCCCGTTACCAGAACTGGGACCAGGACCGTACCGCCGTCGAAGACCACTACGAGAACCAGGAACCCGAGGCGGTCGCCGTCGAGCTGTCCCGGGCCGCAGGCACTCTCGCAGGCGACTTCGACAGAGCTGAACCAGCGGCCTGGGAACGCCGGGGGACCAGAAGCGACGGCGCGAGCTTCACGGTCGAGACCATCGGTCAGTACGCGCTGCACGACGTCGTGCATCATCTCGATGACGTGAACCGCGACCTCGCGACCCAACCGCGCTAACCCTGCCAACCTCACGAGCACCCGATGTCGAGCCGCCGGCACTCTCGGGGTCACGGTCGTTTGGGACAGAGCGCCTAGGTGGAGTCGAGGCGACGCCGGGCCCAGCGAAGGACGCGAAGAGCTCTCAAAGTGTTCCACCTGCTGGGCCCGCCGGTCCGCTCCATGTCGAACCAGACGCTGCCGGCGTGTTTGTGTTGCAGGGGCCAGGTACCGTCTTTGCGTTGACGTCCGACGAGTACCTCGAGCGCGTCCCGGTATCGCTCGTCTCCGGGGCAGTCGGTGGCAGCGAAGTGGTCGAGCCCACGAAGGATGTCGTAGTGCCATCGTGGTGGAAACGACAGTTGAGTGAACACGGGATCCGCGCTCGTGCCGTGCCTGTGGGACTTGAAGAGACGGTGGTCCAAGAAGAACGCCCGGCCCCGTTCCGTCGCCCTGGTGACGTCGGCACGGGCAGGTTCGGCCAGGCGAACCTCGGCCAAGGCCTCCAGCACAGAGATCGAGGTGTGGAACGAACCGTGCCGTTCATCGAATCGCACGGCCCGACAGTTCCAGCCGCCATCGTCGAGCTGATTCGCCAACAGCCAATGTACGGCCGTGCCGACGCGTGGATCGTCGAAACCGAAGTACTTTGCCAGTAATACGTACATCGACGTGATGCAAACCTCGGGTTTGTCGATCGTCGCGGCTGCCGTGAGGCCACCATCGAAGTAGCGGGCGCCTTCCCACAACAACTCGACCCCGCGCAGCGCTCCGGGACCACCCGGGATCAGGCCGCATTGTCGTAGGAGCAGGAGGGTGTAGGTGGTCGAGGTCCATTTCGGGCTGTACAGCCCTCCGGCCCAGGAGCCCTCTCGATCCTGGCAGTCGAGCAGCCGGCGGCCCCAGCCCGTTGTCCCTACCTGCGCCCGGTCCGACCCGTACACGTTCGGCGGCTGGTCGAGGAGATCCCGTTTCGTCTGCCACCGAATCGAGGCGTCACCCGCCAATAGCCAGTCGATAGTCTCCTCCGGCATCACGTCGTCGCCGAGGGCCCGGTTGCCCGTGGTGGTTGGCTCAGACAACGGTGAAGGGTCGCCGAATGATCGCGCAGAGCACGGCCACGGGTTCGGTGACGGCGTCGGGGACACGGATCATCGCCGTCCAGAGCCAGTTCGACTTGTCGGCGGCGTCGAGCAAGCGCATGTCCTCGCTCCACCACAGCCATCGACACTCGACATGCTTCCCAATCTCGCCGACAGTCCCCGACACTGCCAGAGCAGAAAGTCCCTATCGGGTTCGCGTCCGTAGGCCTGGCGCGGACACGCTCGAGTCTGCTCGACCGGGTGCCGAGACCCGAGCACGCTGCAGCACCGCAAAGCAGGTGAGGCTGTAGTAGATGACGCTACGGCGAGCTCGGTGACGGCAAGAAACGCCGCGTGCCAAGCATTGGGCCTCAGGCCCGACAGCGGCGGCGAGACGCTCGAACAACTACAGTTTCGCTCAGGCAAACGAAGATCTTGAGGAGCTGAGGTGCCCGGGCAGCCACGCACGCGTTGACGCAATAGGTCCCTTACTGACCTGTCACCGCGTGCTGCTCCGACGTGCGGCACCGCGAACCCCCCCTTGGGCTTGTCCTGGTGCCTTTCAGCGCACCACGAGCCATAGGGATCGCCTTCAGCGGCTCAAAGGAGTTGCCAACTGTGTCTCCCTTTCTTCTGGCTTGTCTCGCGTATCTGACCGTCGCCTTGCCTGGTTCCACCCTCGGCCTGCTGTGGCCCTCGATGCGACTCAGCTTCCACGAGCCGATCGGGGCCCTCGGGATCTTGCTGGCATTCGGGGTGACAGCTTCGGTGGTTTCCAGCGCTGCCACAGGGCGCCTCCTATCTCGAGTGAGCGTTGGCCCGCTCCTGGCCATCGGCACCGTACTGACTGCCTTGGCGTTGGTCGTGGAAGCCCTCGCGCCGTCGCTGTGGGTGATCACTGGTGGGTTCGTGCTCTTCGGACTTGGTTTCGGGTCGACCGATTCCGTTCTCAATGCGCACGCCGCCCGTCATTTCGGCGCGCGGCAGATCAACTGGATGCACGCCAGTTACGGCCTGGGCGCAGTCATCGGCCCGCTTCTGGTTACAGCGCTCCTGAGCAACGGGATCGGTTGGCGCTGGACCTACGGGACAATGGCGGTGGTCATCGCGGCCCTCGGCTGGGTGTTCACCTTGGCTCGCCGCCGTTGGGAAACGCCTCCGCGCCATCTGGCGCCGCCCCCGTCCGGCTTGGACGAGGGGTTGTCCGAGCCATCAGCGGGCACAAGACGCCGAGAGCCGAGGACCGCCGTCGTCCTCAGCTCCTTGACCTTCGCCGCCGTCGAGACTGGCATCGAGTCCGGAGCCGGCATCTGGGGATACGTGTTCCTCACAACCGGGCGCGGTCTATCTCACGAGGTCGCGGGCGTGGCCGTGTCGGCGTACTGGGCGATGATGTTCGTCGGACGGGCTGTCCTCGGTCCAGTTGCAGAGCGTGTTGGCTCAGCCCGTGTCCTTGGCGGCGCAGTCGTGGGCGTACCCCTCGGGGCTGCACTCATGACGCTGCCCGGCCCCGGGTTCGTGGCTGTCATAGGCATGATGACCATTGGCTTGGCGGCTGCCCCGGTCTTCCCCCTCCTCACGCTCACGACAGCGCAGAGGGTAGGTGCCGGGGACTTCACAAGGACCACGCGGACGGTGAGTCTCCAGGTCGCGGCGTCGGCGGTCGGCAGCGCCGCGCTGCCAGCAGGCATAGGGCTGGCCATCGGGGCCCTAAATGCGAAGGTGCTCGCACCGTCCTTGCTCATCCTCGGCCTGGCCATGTGCGGCGTCTACGGGATCCTGTCGCACTTGGGAGAGCGGGCGCCGACCCCGCACGAGACGAGAAGGGCGCTCGAGGATGGCTAGCGCCCACTGCTCGTTCGCCGGGGACGGGCCGAGGTGTACGGCGTACGAATTCGCTCTGCATGGTTGAGCCACTACTTGTGCGGTTCGTACATGAAAGAGCTGGCCGTAAGTGAAGCACGTGAACATCTGGCGGAGGCCATCGAGGAGACCCACCGATCAGGGGAGCCGATTTACGTCACTCGCCGTGGCCGTCGAGTCGCTGTAATCGTTGACCCCGACACGTACGAACGGGTCGTCGATGCATGCGATCCCTCCATTCGATCCCTCCGAAAATGTTGGGTGGAATGTTGGGTGGGAGGGCAGCAGGTCAGGCTAGTGAAGGAGGATACTGCCCTTAACCTGGACTCTTGTGGTGGGCCGCCCGGGGCTCGAACCCGGCACCTTGGGATTAAAAGTCCCCTGCTCTACCCGATGAGCTAGCGGCCCTTCTGACAAATACTTGGGTGTTGCGGCGGTCGTGTCCTGGAACTGCGACGAACATCCTTGCATGCGAACAACGAAGGGGCAGAGCCGCCGCGGAGGCCGGACATCCGCCCTCGCTTGGAACGAGAGCGGTCTCGCCAATCGATCCCCCCAATACGTGGCCACCCGGACTTCCGGGTGGCCACGGAGGGCTTTCGTCGTATCCTTCAGCCAGCCGTGAAGTCCCCGAGATCCTCCCCGTCTGCCTGGCATGACGCGCAGAGCCCGATCACCGCAAAATGTCGGGGGTCGATAGCGAACCCGAATTCGGCAATTGCCCGCCGCCGGAGGTCGGCGAAGAATCCCTCCTCAATCTCTACCTGGCTCTCGCACCTTCGACAGACCAGGTGGCCGTGCGCCGCGGACGCGAGGTGATAGGTCGCGGGCCCGTGCCCGAGATGCGAGTGCACGACTACGCCAAGACGCTCGAGCTCCTCCAGGTTCCGGTACACGGTCGATATTGAGACGTCGGGTGCGTAAGCCTGGATCTCCGCAGCGAGCTCCTCCGCGGTTCGATGCCCTGACGCCTCGAACAGGCAACGGACGAGAAGTCGCCGCGACATTGTCAAGCGGTCTCCTGCCGAGCGCAAACGGGACAGGATCTGTTCTTCCTCGTCTCCCGACGGCCTCGAGGCGAATCCTGCTGAGTTCACTGCAACCGCGTACGGCGAGACACCCGGCCTGCTGTCCGCGAGACGCTGCTCAGGTCCAACCTTCCTGCTCGGCATCGAACAGTCCAGTGCGTCGCCTGCCCGAGCGGCTCGCCTCGGGGAGTTCTTCCTCGGGCATCTCCGCATCGAACAGACTCTCCGACCGGCGCGCCGGAGGCGGGAGCTGCTCCGAGGTCGGATGCGCCTCGGTCCGCGTCCTGGTGTCGCCGACCTCGGTTACGTCATTTCTCTCGTACCCGGGTGGGAGCTCTGCGTCCGAGGACATACTGTGTCGCCCTGCCCGTTCACCGGCGCGGTAGGCGGCGCCACCCGCCTGGTCGGGTGGCCCGGCCGGCACGGGAGCATCCGACCTGCCCAAAACGCGATCGGGACGCAGGCGCGTGTCGTCTTCGGAGGGAGGCGTCGGAGTGCCGTCGGTCGCCGCAGGAGACGCCGCCGCTACGGCGACGCCCGGCGCCGGGCGTCCTAGAGGACTGCGGGCCATCTCCTCGACGACCGCCTGGACAGTGGTCTGCAGTCGAGCCAACTCGGCGATGGCGCTCTGGCGCTGGTCGTAGAGGTAAGTGATCTGAGAAACTGCGCGGCTCGCGGTCTTGCTCGATGCGCTGCAGGTAGGCGTGTCGGCGACGCTCGGTCTCGTCTCGGATCGCGAGGGCACGTCTCGTTGCCTGGTCGACAACATCGGCGGCCTCGCGACTCGCCACCTCACGCAGCTCACTCACCTCTTCCGCGACGGTCTCGCGCAGTTCGTTCACTTCGCGTTCGGCTTCCTGACGCAGGGAGTAGGCCCCCTCCCACGCCTCTTGGAGGATGCGTTGGACGCGTTCACCGAGAGTGTCCAGCGCGGGCGGTTGGGCTGTGCGGGTCTCGCTCTCGTAGACGGCGACGCGGCGATGCAGCTCCCGGAGCTGCCCAACCGCTGCTGCTAGCCGACGCTCCGACTCAGAGGCGCGCCTGAGCGCGTCGTCGAGCCGCCGCTGCTGGTCCGCCACGTACCGATCGACCTGCTCCGGGTCGTATCCACGCCGGTAGACGTTGAAGATCGGCGTGGCCATTTGCTGCTCTGCGACTGCCTCGTTCTCGTCCATGTGCCCTCCACACTCCCAGTCCGGATGCTACCGAGCTACCGCCCGGGACACGGGGATCCCCGCCGGCCAAACGCGGCGGGAACAGCGATCGCGGCGGTTTCTCGACGCCGACCTCCACAGAGGGCAGACTGATGCCGGCGGCCGGACGAATGCCGGGTCACGGCCGGATGACAAGGGGGTTTCTCAATGAAGGCCGAAGTGAAGGGGTCCACACTCCCTGTGCTCGAGCTGATACTCGAGCCGGGTGAATCTGTCGTCTCGACCCACGGCGACCTCGCCTGGATGTCCGCGAACATGCAGCTCAGCCAGTCCACGAATACCGGTGGTGGTGGTGGTGGCTTCATGGCGGGGCTGAAGCGGGTCGCCAGCGGAACCGGGATCTTCCTCACCCGCTACGAGCCCAGTGGCGGCCCGGGAATGTTGGTTCTCGCTGCGAAGCTTCCAGGACGGATCTTCTCAGTCGAGATCGCCCCCGGGTCGGAGCACATAGTCCATCGGCACGGATGGTTGTGCGGCACACCAGGCGTCCAACCCACGGTCGCACTTCAGCAAACCTTCGGAGGTGCCATCTTCGGCGGCGAGGGCTTCCTCCTGCAGCGTCTCGAGGGGCAAGGAACTGCCTGGCTCGAGCTCTCAGGGGAGATCTCGACCTACGAGCTTGCCGCAGGGCAAAGCCTTTGCGTGCATCCCGGTCACGTCGGAGCTTTCCAAGCAACCGTGAGCTTCCAGACGACACGGCTGCCAGGGATCGCCAACCGCATGTTCGGCGAGGACGGGCACCACGTCGTAGTGCTCACGGGCCCGGGCACCATCTGGCTCCAGAGCATGCCACTGCCGATCCTCGCTCACGCGCTGAGGCCCTACCTCGGCGATGACCACCACGAGGCGAGCGCTGTGAGCGCGGGAATCGGCGGCGGTGTCCTCGGAGGCATGCTCGGCCGAAAGTTCTGACGCACGCTGTGACCCTCACCGACAACTCGCGCCCCGACCTCGTCGAGGCGCCTGTCCTCGAACGCGTGCTGCACGAAGCGCTCCGTCGAGGAGGCGACTTCGCGGAGATCTTCGCCGAGGATCGCTCGAGCTCTTCGATCTTCCTCGACGACCGCAAAGTAGAGGAACTGTCGAGCGGACGCGACCGGGGTGCCGGGATCAGGGTCATCGTCGGTGAGACAACGGGATTCGCCCATACGGCCGACCTGTCGGAGAAGGGTCTGTTGTCTGCGGCACGGGCGGCAGCGGCTGTCGCTCGGGAAGGTGGTGGCGGCATCGGCCAGACCGCGCTATCGAGGCAAGCATCGGAACATCAACAAGTGGGGACGCCCCCGAGCACGGTGCCCAAGTCGGCCAAGGTCGACCTGCTGCTCCGCGCCGACGATGCGTCCCGCTCGGCGGGAGGAGCAATCGTTCAGGTGAGTGCCGGCTACGGAGACAGCCGGCGTCGCATCCTGGTCGCGAACTCGGATGGACTGCTCGCAGATGACGACCGCGTCCGCACCCGGTTGTTCGTGACTTGTGTCGCGTCCGGTGACGGCGGCCTGCAAACAGGCTCTCACAGCCTGGCCTACACCCTCGGCTACGAAGTGTTCGACGAGCACCCCGTCGAGGAGGTCGCAGAGCAGGCAGCCCGGAGGGCCATCACCAAGCTCCAGGCGCGCCCCGCCCCGTCAGGTGTCCTGACCGTGGTCCTTAAGAGCGGAAGCGGTGGAATCCTTTTTCACGAGGCGTGCGGGCACGGCCTCGAGGCCGACCACATATTGAAGGACAGCTCGGCATACTCGGGCCGTGTCGGTCAGATGGTCGCCAGCCCGGGCGTCACGCTCGTCGACGACGGCACGCTCGGCCCGAACTGGGGCAGTCTCGTGATCGACGACGAAGGCCGGCCCACCCAGCGCAACGTCTTGATCCGGGACGGAGTTCTGACCGACTACATGTGGGACTACCTGCGGGCGCGCAAAGAGGGACGGACCTCGTCGGGCAACGGCCGGCGCCAGAGCTATCAGGACCTGCCCATGGTCCGCATGACCAACACGTTCCTCCTCCCCGGCGAAGAGGACCCGGATGAGATCGTGTCGCAGACACAGAACGGGGTCTACGTCGCCCAGCTGGGTGGAGGGCAGGTCAACACCGCGACTGGAGACTTCGTCTTCGGGATGACCGAGGCTTATCTGATCGAGAACGGCCACATCACAGAGCCTCTGCGCAACGCGAACCTGATCGGCAACGGCCCCGATGTGCTCTCCAAGATCGACGCCATCGGAAACGACTTCGACATGTCGCCCGGAACTTGCGGCAAGGACGGCCAGAGTGTCTCCGTCGGCTGCGGACAGCCGACCCTGCGAGTGACGGGCATCACGATCGGCGGTACCGCAAGTGTCTGATCTCCTCACCTTGGCACGAAGGGTCCTCGAGCAAGCGACGACTGATGAGGAGGTCGAGGTCTATGTCTCCCACGGCACGGAGACCTCGGTCCGGGTCTTCGAGGGCGCCATCGAGCAGCTCGAGACCGCGGAGTCGGCCGGCGTGGGAGTACGAGTGATTTCGGCAGGAAGACAGGGTTTCTCCTATGTGGGGGCACTCGAGGAGTCGGCCGCGAAAGAGGCACTCGTAGAGGCACGCGACAACGCCAGGTTCGCAACGGTCGACGAGCATGCCGGGCTCGCTTCGCCTGACGGCGTGGAGCCGCCCGTGCTCGACCTCTGGCGAGAGGAGCTTGTCTCGTTTCCGACCGACGACAGGGTGGCCCTAGCCCTCGAGCTCGAGCGCCGCGTTCGGGCCGGAGACTCCCGCATCCGCCAAGTCGTCTCCTCGGACTACGTCGACGGATTCGGAGAGACGGCGATCGCGACCACACGCGGGATCGAGGTGACAGATCGGCAGACCGGCTGCTATCTCTTCGTCCACGCAGTCGCCGGCGATGGCGACGACACCCAGACGGGCTTCGGCTACTCGGTGGGACGCTCCCCGGTCGACTTGGACCTGGAGTCCGCCGCGGTCGATGCCGTCGACCGCGCGACGCGACTGCTCGGGGCGAAGAAACCCAGGGGCGCGAGGCTGACCGCCGTCCTCGACCGCCGGGTGACGGCCACGCTGCTCGGAATCCTGTCAGGCACGCTGTCGGGTGAGGAAGTCGTCAAGGGTCGCTCCTTTTTTGCCGGGCGCATCAGCGAACAGGTCGGTGTCGGCGAACTGACCCTCATCGACGACCCGACAAACCCACTCGCCTACGGAGCCTCTCGGTACGACGCGGAGGGATTGGCCTGCCGGTGCAACTCGTTGATTGCGGGGGGCGAGCTGAAGGGATTCCTCTACGACACCTACGCGGGTCACCTCGCCGGCACAACGTCAACCGGCTCGGCTGTTCGAGGCGGGTTCCGGACAACCCCAGGTGTCGGCGCGCAGGCCCTGTCGCTGCAGCCCGGGAGACATGACCAATCCGAGATCATCGCAGATGTAGGCGACGGCTTCCTCGTCCAGTCGATAACCGGTGTCCACTCGGGGGTCAATCCCGTGAGCGGTGACTTCTCCGTCGGTGCCGAGGGCCTGATGATCCGCGGCGGCGAACTGGCAGAACCTGTCCGCGAGGTGACGATCGCTTCGACGATTCAACGAATGCTGCAGCACGTCGTGGCCATTGGGTCCGATGTCGAATGGCTGCCCGGCGCCGCCAACGGCGTGACGCTCGCCATCGACGAGATGTCGATGAGCGGGTCGTGAACCAGGCCAGAAAACCGACCAGCCGTTCAGGAAGCCGCTTCGGCCCTTGAGGGGCGCGCGCTGGATGACGCTGCCGACGTCGAAGCCGCAGGCGCAGGTTGTGCGGCGGGCTTCGAAGGCGCGGTGCCGTCCGCGGCTGCTGGCTTGCTCGGCTCGGTGCTCGATGGGCTTGTCGTGACCTCTGACCCGGAGCTCGAACCGGCAGCAGCCGGCTTCAGGCCGGAACGCCCCGCGCGGCTGTCGTTCTTGTAGAAACCACTCCCCTTGAACACGATTCCGATGTTCCCGAACACCTTCTTCAGGTCACCGCCACAGTTGGGACAGTCGGTAAGGGCATCGTCCTTGAACGACTGCACGACCTCGAGGTGCTCTCCACACGACTTGCACGCGTACTCGTAGGTCGGCATGGATCCCTTCTGTCCTTCGCCTCGGCCAACCTCACCGTCCGCCGACGGTCTGGCTTTGGCACTCTCGCTTTGTGAGTGCCAAGTATATCGTGGCTCCACGGCTGGAATCCCCGGGGAGGAGCATCATGGACCGAGACAGTGTTGAGGAACTCGTCGCCCTCGAAGACGTCCAGCGGATTGTGCTCAGTTCGTGCGTGCCGCTCGGCCCGGTCGAGGTCGGGCTGAGCGACGCACTCGGCCTCGTCCTTGCCGAGGAGGTGCATGCTCTGGATGATCTTCCCCCCTTTGCCAACACCGCGATGGACGGCTACGCCGTGCGTGCGGACGACACGAAAGCCGCGCCCGTAGAGCTCTCGGTCATCGGCGTTCTCCCGGCAGGGACTGCGCCCACCGAGACGGTCGAGCCCGGAACGGCGGTCCAGATCATGACGGGAGCTCCGATGCCCCCCGGTGCCGACGGCGTCGCCATTGTCGAACGGACCGAACCGGGTTCGTCAGATGGCAAGGTCCGAATCCTCGACCAAGTCTCACCGGGCGCCTACGTCCGCTCGGCAGGGAGCGACCTGCGCCGTGGTGACCTGGCCGTCTCTGCTGGCACTCTTATCGGCCCAGCCCATGTCGGCTTGCTGGCGAGCGTCAACGCCACACGGATCACCGTCCATCCACGGCCGGGCGTCGGCGTCCTTTCGACCGGAGACGAGCTCGTGTGCGGCACTGTGCCGCTCGAGTTGGGCCAGATCCGAGACTCCAACCGGCAGGGCTTGCTCGCGGCATTGCAGCGGGACGGCTTCGTCGGCATCGACCTGGGTGTTCGCCGCGATGACGAGGAGGCGATCTCGGCGGGTATTCGCGAGGGGCTCGAGTGCTGCGACGCGCTCCTCACCACCGGTGGGGTCAGCATGGGCGAGTTCGACTTCGTGAAAGTTGCCCTCGAAGCATTGGTCGCCGAGGTCGGGGGCCGTGCCCACCAGTTCAAGGTCGCGATCAAACCCGCGAAGCCGTTGTCTTTCGCGGCCGTCGCCGCGTCACGCGGGCGCTTGGTCCCGGTCTTCGGTCTCCCGGGCAACCCCGTCTCCTCGATGGTCAGCTATCAGGTCGTGGCTCTGCCCGCTCTGAGAAAGCTCGCGGGCCACCGCTCGCCGCTCCCCCGCCGGATCCCGGCCGTCGCGGCCGATGACTTCGAGAGGCGACCCGACGGGAAGCTGCACCTGCTGCGCGTAATAGCCGCAATGGGTGCGGACGGTCGCATCATCGTCCGTTCGGCTGGCAAGCAGGGCTCTCACCAGCTCGCAGCCCTGGCAGCCGCCAACGCTCTGGCTCTGGTACCAGACGGCCTCGGCGTCACCACGGGAGGCGCGGTCCAGATACTGCTCACCGGCTCGCTCGAGTGAAGATGGGAGCTGATGGAGAGGCGTGCCGGGTCCCCTGTCGGGGCCTAGGCCCTGTCTCGAGGGCGCCATGATTAGGGCGCGCGTGCTGCTCGGGGCATAGACTTCTCGCCAATGCCGAACCGAGGATTGACTCATGTCGACCCGCTTGGCCGGGCTCGAATGGTAGATGTCACTCCGAAGGAGCCGACTCACCGTCGGGCGATCGCCCGCTGCAAGGTCCGGATGCTCGCGGAAACGACGGTGAAGATAGCGAGCAACGCGATCAACAAGGGAGATGTCCTCGGCGCGGCACGGATCGCCGGGATTCAGGCGGCGAAACGCACCGCCGAGCTCATCCCCCTCTGCCATCCGTTGCTCGTCGGCTCGGTCGCCCTTAACTTCACGATCGGAGACGACTTCGTCGAGGTCGAGACGCAGGTTGAGGCCGTCGACCGGACAGGCGTCGAGATGGAGGCCATGACTGCTTGCGCGGTCGCTGCGCTCACGATTTATGACATGTGCAAGTCCGCAGATCGCAGCATGGTGGTGGAGGAGCTCTGTCTGTGGGAGAAGACCGGGGGCCGCTCAGGGGTATGGCGCCGGGAAAGCGAGCCCGGGCGGAGCAACATCCACCATTCAGCTGAGAACGTTGATTAGCGTTTCTGACAATGTAAGGACGGTCCTAGGAGCGTGAGCCTGGTGGTCATAGCGGTGCTGGCAGTCATCTGGGTGATCGCTCTGACGCCGATGATGCTACGCAAGCTCTCCGAACGCCGGTTCTCGAACTCTGTCGACTCTTTCCACCGTCAACTTCGAGGCATGCGACGCGCGTACCCGCGGCTGGCAGCAGGTGCCCTCAACCCAGAGATGGCGCTTTGCACGGACCCGACGGCAGACACCGGTACCCGGGAGTCATCGGTGACACCTGCCACGACACCGCGATCTGAGGTCTTCGAGCGGCCTTCGCGGCGTTCCGCGCCACAAGCTGCACGCCGTCGGCGTGTTCTGCTCGTCCTTGTCGCGACAATGGTCGGTTTTTTCTTGCTCGGTATGATCCCCGTCTTGAAAGTCCTGTGGGACCTGTCGCTACTGGCGTTCGCTGCCACAGCCGGCTACTTGGCACTGCTCATCCACATCCACCGGCGCGCCGTGGAACGCGAAGTCAAGGTCGTCGACATCCAGGAACTCCGCGGAAAGAAGACAGCCGATGTGCCCGCGAGTACCGTCACCACAGTCGGCCGGTACGTTCCGGAAGAGATCGACTGGTCTGAAGACGAACTGCTCGGCCCAGCCTTCGAGCTCGACTATGACGAGATTGTGGCCGGCGGTCGCTGACCGCTCGACCTCTGCAGAATCGTCGGGTCACGCGTCGCCCGTCTAGGAGTGTTTGGCCTGGCTCCGCTAACCTGAGTCGTCCGGACTTGACCGGGGCGCTCCGAACAAATTCTCGCGATGGTGCGCACCGGTCACCCCGGGGGTGTAGCTCAGCTGGTAGAGCGCCACGTTCGCAACGTGGAAGTCGGCGGTTCGAGTCCGCTCACCTCCACCCACTAAAGTCCCAGGTCAGGAGCTCGCGCGTCGGCCGCTTCGGCTGCTTCGGCTGTCCTCATCCCGCGACCATCCCGCGGGTTTGCCATAAACAGCTCGCCAAGTCGGGTGGCCGCCGCCCGGTCGGCAGGTTTCTCGGCTTGCGCATACAGGCCGATGGTCATCCTCACGTCCGAGTGACCCAGACGCTGCTGGGCCGTCTTCACGTCGACACCAAGTCTTACGAGGGCCGTGGCATTGGCGCGGCGGAGATCGTGAAACCCGAGGCTGTCGAGCCCGACTGCTCGACATGCTGGCAGCCATACACGGTTACGCCAGTTGGCGTAGCGAATGGGTCCACCGGCGGGTGCGGTGAAGACAAGGTCGTCCGCGTCAGCGCCTGTAAGGCCGCGAAGCACTAGGTGCTTCGCAAGGAGCTCCGTTAGAGGGGTCGGAATCGCTAGCGTGCGGCGGGACGCCTCCGACTTCGGCGGCCCGAATACTGGGCGCCCTTGTGCGTCGCGGGTCACCGTCTCGGCAACACCCAGCATTCCTCGGAGCGTGTCGACTTCCCTGACTCGCAGTCCAGCGACCTCCGAGAAGCGCAGCCCGAGCACTACTGCGCAATAGACCATCGCCTGGTAGCACTCGGGTATCGCCTCGATGAGCCTGGCCAGCTCGTCACTGCTCGGAACCCGTCTCCTTGTCGGGTCGACCCGTGGCAACTTGATGCCACGGCATGGAGAGCGGCCAAGCAAGTCATCGGCCACGGCGTGAGCGAACATTGCCCGCACGACACCGAGGGCGCGACGCACGGTTTTCGGCGCGAGCCGTGCCGAAAGGTCATTGGCGAGGCCCTGGACATGGCTCGGCGTCACGCTCGCGATCTGGCGCTTGCCGAGTACGGGATTGACGTGAGCACGAAGATGGTATTCATCGGTGGCGCGTGTGTCGGGCCGTTTCGCTGGGTTGCTGTCGAGCCACCTTTGCCCGAGTTCCTCAGCTGTCAGCCGGCCCGCTCGCGGGTCGATGGCGACGCCGCGGAGCTTGTCCACCTCGATCGTCGTCGCGTACGCATGAGCGTCCCTACGGCGGACGAAGGTCTTGCTGACCTCCCGATCACCGACACGCACGCGAACGTCGTAGGAAGTCTTTGCGCCGACCAACTGCGCGGCGAACTTTTGGGCGGCGTCGCGCCCCTCTTTCGTATCAGGGAACCGCTGACTGACTGGCTTGCCAGCGTGCTTGCCGGAGATCCGGTAGCTGATATGAGCCATGCGCTATCCCCTCAGTGTCTTCTGCGGACCCTGTCGTATCGGTGGACGAGACTGAGGGCGTCGAATCACTACCGCCAAGGCGACGACGGAGTCTGGTCTCGGGTCGATGCTCACGTTGCAGTCCGGTCGGGCCGCGTAGGACTTGTGGATGGCAACGTTCAGAAGGCCAGCGTCTCGGCGTCGGCGATAACTTCCTCAACACGCTCAGCCTTCGGACTTGGCTACATGTGAGGCGCCTCGTCATCGTACCCTCAGGCTGTTGCGAACACTCGGCGCTAGCTGGCGGAGCTCGGTCGCCCGACGACTGGGCTGCCGACCAACTTGCTGACAAACGACGACAGCGAGCTAACCGGTACACGCCTGCACCGGCCGATGTTGACCGACTGGAGCTCGCCACTCGACATGAGCTCGTAGATCGTCGTTCGTCCGACCGACAGCCGGCGCGCAGCCTCTTCGGGTGTCACGAGCAGCTGGTCGTCGGGGATCAAGGACTCACTCACGAGGGTCTCCTCCCGGACAGTCACAGTGCCGGCCCGTCGGCCGTCACCAGGAACGCTGGGTCAGCGGTGCTCCGGACAGCCGCAACGTGAGTTGCAAGATAGATACCGGCGGGAACCGGCTTCGGCAACGGACGGCCTGGACCGAGAGCATCGGCCACTACCCACGCCCTGAGCCCGTTGGTGCCTCTCTCCGCCAGCCAGGAGGCCGGGTCGTGATCGGCCGGTAGGGTGGTGATCGACACGGCGTGGCCCAGGCGGACCGCTGCCATCGCGTGGCGACGCGCCGACTCTCGGCCGGCAGCGTCGCCATCGAATGCAAGCACCAAAGGTCCACTGTTTAGCGAGACCGCCTGCTCCAGCTGATCAACAGACAGCTCCCGGCCGGACTGGGTGACCGGGCAGAACTGCCCGGCTCTGCCGGACCGGACGGCGGCAACCGCGATCGCCATCGCATCGAGGGTGCCTTCGACGACGACCACCTGACCCCACCTTCCAGCGGTCGGAGCAGGGAGCGTCTGATAGAGGTTGACGGACTTGTCATACGCGTGGGTACGGGGCGGGTTCTTGTACTTCGGCCAGCGCTCGTCGCCGACGTTGCGACCGACTAAGCCACGGACGCGGCTGTGCTCATCTCGGATCGGGATCAACACTCGCTGGCGGTAGAAGTCGGTGACGCGGCCGTCCTCACCACGGTGTGCAAGCCCGGCATCCACCAGCTCGTTGTCGGCGAAGCCCTTGGCCCGCATCGCGGTCACAAGACCGCGAGGGCTTGCCGGAGTGTGGCCCACTTCGTCCCTGCCGGTGTGAGTTTCGAGCACGTCCACGACGATCCCCCGTCGTGCGAGGTAGGCCACGCCGCGCTCATGGAGCGGGCCGGAGCTGTAGTAAACCCAGGCGGCGGCCAGAGCATCGAAAACCCGTGTCGCCGGTGTTCGGGACAGGTCCGGGTAACAGGTCTGGCCCGGTGTCTCGACAGGACGCGCCGAAGTTGCAGGGGTCCCCTGGCGGGAGGGCGACGCTTCGGATGCGGCCCAGGCGCGGGTGAGCGCGCAGCCCGAGTCGAGGATGCGGATCGCCTGGCGCCATCCCACGCCCTCGCTCTGGCACACCCATTCGACGACATCGCCTGTCTGGCCGCAGCCGAAGCAGTGCCAGATGTAGAACGACACATTCCTTGAACACCGCCGCGAGGTTTCCGGGCATTCAAGGTGTCGACGCGCTGAGCTGACAGCAGTGGTTGCGCTGTCGGTCGAGCGACGACAGGGTGAGGACGTCCAGTAAATGCAAGGACCCCCTCGCCAACTCTTGCCGAGCACGAGGGGGTCCTCCTAAAACGCCCGGAGGCATCCGTGCTCATCGTAGAGAGTGACCGCGCCGCGGTCGAGCAGTCCCTTGGGGCGGGGGTGCTCTTCTGCCCGGGTTGCGGTGGCGAGTTGCGACCCTGGGGCTCGGCACGCAAACGCGCGCTTCGTGAAGAAGGTGTCGAGACCGCGCTCGTCCCGAGACGCTCACGCTGCAGGTCGTGCGAGAAGACCCACGTCTTGTTGCCCGACTCGTGTCTCCTGCGCCGACGCGACGCGCTCGCGACGATCGGAAAAGCGCTCCTCGCCAAAGCAGCCGGGGACGGTCGACGCGTGATCGGGGCGCGCCTGTCCATCCCGCCGGACACCGTGCGGGGATGGTTCCGTCGCTTCGCTGCGGCAGCCGAGCAGCTGCGGGTGCGCTGCTGGGCCTGGGCGCACGCCTTCGACGCGTCCCTCGGGGCGATCACACCGGTCGGATCGCCCTTCGCCGACGCGCTCGCAGCGCTCGGTCTCGCGATGGCCACGGCCACCCGGCGCCTCGGTCCGCGCCCGGGGTGGGGATGGGCGGCGGTGATCACCTCGGGCCGCCTCCTCACCAACACGAGTTCCCCCTCGTCAGGGTCCTGAGCGCCCGCGAGCCTTCTTGGCGACCTGGAAAGGGCCGAAGACAAGAAGGAGGAGGACCATGGAAGACCACGCGACCGAAGTCGCGTTGTTCCGCTACTCGCTCGTGCGCTGCCTCGTCGACGAGTCGCTGTCGGGAGCTGAACGTGGCCGGCTCGCGCGAGAGCTGGCCGGCACGGCCCACCTCGGGCCGGGAGGGACCGAGGTGTACGTGTCACGCGCCACGATCGACCGCTGGACGAGGATGCTCCGCTCCGGCGGCTTCGCGGCACTGAAGCCCGAGGCGCGCCATGCCAACCCCCGCACGCCCGAGGAGCTGCTGGACCTCGCCTGCCGACTGCGGCGCGAGCGCCCAGAGCGCACCGCGGCGCACATCTGCGAGCTGCTGCGGACCGTCGGGGGCTGGGCACCGCACGAGCGCACCTTGCAGCGCCACTTCGTCCGTGTCGGCCTCGCCCGGTCCGAGAGCCGGCCGAAACTCGCCTTCGGGCGCTTCGAGGCGGACCGCCCGAACGAGCTGTGGACCGGCGACGCCCTGCACGGGCCGGTCATCGGGGGGAGGAAGACCTATCTGTTCGCCTTCATCGACGACTACTCCCGAGCTCTTGTCGGCTATCGCTGGGGACACGCCGAGGACACGCTCCGCCTCGAGGCCGCACTCCGCTCGGGCATCGAGCGACGTGGGATCCCCGAGGCCATCTACCTCGATAACGGGAGCGCAATGGTCTCTATCCAGCTGCTGCGGGCGTGCGCGGTGCTCGGGATGAAGCTCCATCACAGCAAGCCGGGTCGACCGGAAGGCCGTGGGAAGATCGAGCGCGTCTTCAAGACCGTGCGGGAGCAGTTCTTGGTCGAGCTCGATCCCGGCAAGGTCTGCGGCCTCGACGAGATGAACTCGTTGTTCTCCGCCTTCGTCGAGTCCGTCTATCACCGCCGCCGGCACACCGAGACCGGCGAGGCGCCGATCGAGCGCTTCCTCGCCGGCGGAGCACCCAGTTCTCCGCCGTCTGCCGAACAGCTTCACGAGGCCTTCTTGTGGGCCGAGCGGCGCATGGTCACAAAGACCGGCACCGTCAACCTGTTCGGCAACTCATATGAGGTCGATCCCGCGCTCATCGGTCGGCGAGTCGAGCTCGTCTTCGACCCGTTCCATCTGGAAGCCGTCGAGGTCCGCTTCGAGGGCCGACCGATGGGTGAGGCGGTGCCGCACGTCACCCGTCGTCACAGCCATCCCCGGGTCGCGAAGGACCCCGAGCCACCACCTGTGCCCACCGGGATCGACTACCTCGCTCTCATCGAGGCCCGCCACAGCGAGGAGATGGCCAAGAGGATCGCCTACACCGACCTGCCCGATGGCGCCGGCCCGAGCGAGCAGGACCTGGACGGCATCGTCGTCACCCGCCCGGCGAGCTGGGACCTCGTCACCGACCGGCCCATCGAGACACGAGAGGGACGGTCATGACGATCGAGCTGCTTCGTGCCCATTACGGCTTTTCGAAGATGCCCTTCGGAAAGGACGTCGCCCCCGGGGCGCTGCATCGTCACGCCGGCCACCTGGAGGCCGTCGCCCGGGTCGGGTTCCTCGTCGCGGAGTCCGCGGCGGGGGTGCTCACCGGCGAAGTCGGCTCCGGCAAGACCGTGGCTCTTCGGGCCGCGGTCGCCGGACTCGACTCGTCGCGCCATACCGTCGTCTACCTCGCCAACCCGACGATCGGCGTGCGCGGAATGCACGCAGCGATCGTCAGCGCGCTCGGAGGGGTCCCCCGGTTCCATGCCGCGGCGCTCGTCCCTCAGACGGCCGACCTCCTCGCGCAGGAGTCCGCCGAGCGGGGGAAGAAGGTGATCCTCGCGGTCGACGAGGCTCACCTTCTCTCCCCCGAGCAGCTCGAGGGGCTGCGCCTGCTCATGAACGCCGAGCTCGACTCGGTGAGCCCGTTCTCCCTCGTGCTCTGCGGCCAGCCGACGCTGCGCCGGCGCATCCGCCTCGGAGCATTCGCCGCCTTGGAGCAGCGGATCGCTCTGCGCTACCACCTGCAGGGCATGAGCGCTTCGGAGACCGGCGACTACATCGCGCATCACCTGGCGCTCGCGGGACGGAGCGACCGGCTGTTCTCCGACGACGCCAACTCGCTCATACACCAGGTCAGCCGCGGCCTGCCCGCGCGGTGAACAACCTGGCGGTCCAGTCCCTCGTCGCCGCCTACGGTGAGAAGAAGGCGATCGTCGACGAATCATCGGCCCGAATGGCGGTGGCGGAGATCACCGCTGAGTGATGCCGACAGCCTGAACATTCGCGCTGACACGGTGAACACGAGTGGCGACGGCACGACCATCAGTCATGATCAAGGTGGATGCCGTCGCCGTGCTCATCGAGTCAGTCGGTCAACACCAGATGCCGTCGTCGAGGTGCAGCTGCAAAGAAGGGGAGCGATCGAAGTGGCCGTGGGAGGGCAGCGGGCAACGAACCATGACCGATCCGGAGGTGCGATAGAGGTTGATGCTGGCTCGCCGGGCCACGTGATCCAGGCTGTGGCGGGCACGGGCGGCCTCGATGGGGGACGGCCTCACAGCGTTATCTCCATGGCTTCGACTGGCTCCTCCGCGACGGGGGTCTCGACGTGCCTGCTGCCGTCCCGGTACCACTGGCCCCGCCCATCTGCGTAGCCAACGATGAAGGGAAGGCGGTCCTTGGTTGGCGGAACCGTGTGGATCACGACGCCGCTGCCGAGCCGCGACACGCCGAGCTCTCCGTCGCCTTTCGACATCGTCGCGACGACACGTCGCGCGTAGGACAGTGGGAGCTCCACGGCAGCGTCATGAGCGGCTCGGTACAGGGCGATGGCCATCTCGTCGATCCGATGCCGGTCGAACGATGTGGTCTTGGTGGACATCTGGGCTCCTCTCATTGGAGGCGGCCCGTGCGCGCGCCTCTACATAAGAGGCACTGGCGCGTCCAGGCTATTGAGAGGTTCAGGTGACGACCGGCACGACCTGTTCCTTTGGAATCAACAAATCCAGAGCATGCTGGTCGGAAATTAGGCACAGCGAAGTACTTGGAGATCCTCCTGCGGAGTCTGTGCGTTCTTGTCGGAACTGTTCGCTCCAAATACTTCTGACACAGACGAGACGATCGCCAGGTTGCACGGCTCCGAGATCCTGTCGCCCCGTGTATTGGGCGACACCGACGGCGGCTACGGCATGCCCGTCGGTACCAGGACCGTCCTCGCTGACGACGCCTCCGGCCGCCACAAGGAGAGCGTCCGTCACTCGCAGAGCGACCACAGGCGGCCGGCCGGATCTGGGGCATCAAAGTGTCCACATCGGTTCAGTCAATCGCCCTGGTGGTTCAAGACGCCCGAGCGCTCGTTCGGAAGGGCTTCGGTGCAATGATGACGCTCGTGGCCAGCGCGACGGATCCCAACGCCGAGTGGGTCGAGAAAAACCGAACTGTCGTCGACGAGGCGTTCCGGCAGTTCGTGGAGACGGGAGAGTGGCCAAAGACCACTGACCTCCGGCGTCACTTCGCGATCATCCGCCAAGAGGTTGACGTGCAGGCCGTAGCGAACGCACGACCGAGTTTCCCTGGCGAGATGCGCGGGGTGTTCCAACAGGACCTTTCGATGTCCATCCGCCAGCTGCGTTACCTGCCGGCGGCACAGATTCTCGTGAACGTCTGCCTGACCATGGCTCGCCAAGCAGCGGTGCTGTATCGCACGAAGGATGCCGTCCTGCAGATCAGCAGCTCCGACCCGGCCATGCTTGCTCCGGCCGGCCAGAACCGGCAGCTTGTTGCCCGAGCGGCGAAGGTGCTTGGGTCTGAACAGCCGAGCCCTGTCGTTCCGTACGGGGGGCCCGAGGACGAGTTCACCCTTTGGATCAATGAACCTTATGCGACTCTATTCGAGACCGTCTTCACGCCCGAAGCCTTTGTAGCAGCGCAGGATGGGGTGCTGATTTCAAAGGCCCAAGAGATGGCGAGCCATCGAGCCGTCTACACCGCGTTCGATACCACCGAAAGGCTGACCGACACTCCCCTTCCGCACGAGAGAAAACAGGAGCCGTCCGAGATCTTCGTTGTCCACGGGCGCAGCGACGACGTCCGCGTTGTCTCGGCGGAAGTCCGTCGGATCACCGGAGTCGCTCCGATCATGCTCCAAGACGCGCCCGACCGTGGATCGCCGACTGTCATAGAGAAGCTTGAGCGAGAGGCCGAACGCGCCGGGTACGCCCTGGTGATTCTCTCAGGTGACGACGAGGGTCGTCTGCGCGGAACTGGGGATATGCTCCGAGCCCGCGCTCGTCAGAACGTGATCGCGGAGCTGGGCTTCTTCATCGGTCGTCTCGGTCGCCAGCGGGTAAAGGTCCTGTACGACCCGACCGTAGAGCTGCCGTCCGACTTCGGGGGCATCACTTACATCGAGCTCGGACGAGCCAATACGTGGCGAGAGCTCCTCGCCCGCGAGCTCGCAGCGATGGGCGTGAAGATCACCACCGGCGACTAGCTACACTTCGACCACCGCGGTCAACCGACTGGCGTGACCTTCCAGATCCGGCCGCCATCGGTCGTGAGGTCGAGGTGCGTCGGCAGGTAGCGGGTCGGTGCGACGACCTAGCCGAAGGTCTTGTTGACGAAGCTCCGAGCTTCCTCTGCCACGTCACGAGCCGACCGTCTATCGCGAGTGTGTGACCGCTCGCGAGAGGCTCAGGGTCGGGAGCGTAAAGCATGTGTCGCGCCATCGCGTAAAGCATGTCTCGCGATCCCGCAAGGCCCTTCTCAGTGTGTCGTGAGGACTTGCCTTACTGCTCGAGGTAACTGCCGCATGTTGCATCGGACCGACGACGGTTCAGGATGAGGTGATCGTGTAGGTCGCGCCGGTGGTGCCGTCGAGCGCGTTGAGCGACACGCCGTAGTCCTGCGCGTTGTTCGCGTCAGCGACCTCCGACGAGGACGCGTCGAACGTCACGGTCGCCGTCCCAGGCGCGAGTGCCGTGAACGTGATCGTCGCCACCAGGACACTCCCGGCAGGCTGGGGCGCGGTGCTCGACGTGGCGATCTGCACGACCCCCGCCCCGCCGGTGTTCTGTATCGTCACCCCCCACACAGCGGTGTTGACCTGCGCGCTGTCGTACTGCAGCAGGCTGGACGGGTAGTCGACGGTGGCGCCGACCGCGTTGACCTCGCCGGACGTGACGTCCGCATAGACCGGCACGGTGATCTGGGAGCCGACCGGAGAGGATGCGGTTGCCGTCCGCGCGAGATCCGACGGGCCTGCGGGCGGCGCGAGCGACAGCTGCGAGGTCGCGGGCGGCGCGAGCGCGGCGTCGATCGTCGCGCTCGCCCCCGTATCCGTGACTGCCACCGACTGTCCCGGGACGGCGCTCACGACACTCCCAGCCGTCGGGGTGATTGTCGCCGTGCCGACGGCGAGCGCCTGGAAGGTGACGAGCAAGATCGGGTGATCATCGCTCACCGCGGTCGGGGAGCTGACGGTGATCGTGAGATTCCCGGGCGCTGACTGCAGCGTCGGTGTCCCCCACGTCACATCGCCGGTGCCATCCTCGTCAGGCAGCCCGGCGGACAGCACGCTCAACATACCGGCCGGGTAGCTGAGCTGCGCGCTCGCTGCGCTCACCCCATCCGCGCTCGGGGTCAGACGGACGTCAACGCTGAACGTACCGCCGACGCGGGCGCTGTCAGCCGCCGGCCACACGTACAGGGACGCGCTGGCAGCGCTCACCGTCGTGGTCGTGGTCGTGGTCGTGCTGCTCGTCGTGGGCGTGCCTGTCGGCGGAATCGTGGTCGTGGTCGTGCTGCTCGTCGTGGTGGTGGTCGTGCTTGTCGGCGGAATGGTGATCGTGGTGGCCGTCTCGTAGATGTAACCGGCAGGGGCGCCGTGTCCTGCGCGCGGCACGAGCGCATGGTCGACCACCCCTGGGGTGTATGCGCCAGCCTCGCTGACCCACACTCCGCCTGGGGCGACGCGGTCGACGATCGCGGCGTACCCGATCGGCGGGACCTGGCTCGCCGACCACCACGCGATCGCGCCCGGTTGCGGCGCGGCACCTTTGGCGTCCGGGGTGCGCTTCCACCAGCCCGCCGGGTTCCCCCAGCTCGCGGTCTCAGGCCGGACGGACCTCACGTAGCCGGCGTCGGCTCCCCGCGCGGCGCGGGCCGGTGGCGCTGACCGCGCGACGGCGCTGACCGAGCCGGCCAGCGGCCCGTGCGCGCGAGCCCCTTGGAGGACAAGCTGCTGGCTGCTCACATACCGCGCGGCGCTCATCGCGCACGCCAGCCGCGCCGTCCAGACCCCCGGCGCCGCGTTGGAGGGCACCGTCCAGCGGAAGCTCACATACGCCCGGCCTTGGGTGAGAAGCGCGAACGGTCCGCTGCGGCTCCCGGGGCCTGTGAACGTGACGGCGCAGCTTTTCGAGCCGAGAGCGCGGGCGAGGAGCACGGCGTGATCGCCCGGCGCGAGCGGGCTGGTGTACGCGATCAACGACGGCGGGGCGTTGGAGACGGCGGCGGCTCGAGTCGGTCGCGTTCGCGGGGGCGCCCGGACGGCTTTTGCGGCGTCCACGGAGATGCCGAGCTTCCCCCAGTTCGCGGCGAGTATCGCGAGGTCGCTTATGTTGACCCACCCGTCGCCGTTGAGGTCGGCGTCGAGCTCCGGCACTCCGCCACGGAGGTTCCAACCTGGCGCCTGCTTCCCGTACTCGCTGGCCAGGATCGACAGGTCAACCACGTCGACGCGGCCGTCCATGTTGATGTCGCCGAGGACGCTTTGGTCGGCGGCGTGGATGAACCAGTCTGGCCACGCCGGCGTCACCGCGCCCCCGGGAGTGGGGATCTGCGTGACCGTCTCCTGGCGGGTTTCGTTGAGGCCGTAGTTGTCCTCGCTGAGGAGAATCGTGTACCCGGTCTGCGCGTTGTAGGTCGCGCTCTCGACGTACGCGACATGCCCGTACTGGCCGTAGGAGAAGACCGCGATCGCCCCGGCCGCGGGTGTGTGGTTGGTGACGAACGGGGTCCCTCCCGACGGCGGGTCTTGGGCGACGGTGCCCCAGTCTCCCGCGTTCGCGCTCCACTTCGGGTCGTCCACGCCGTTATGCGCGAGCCGGTAGGCGGCGTAGAGCGTGCAGTTGTGCGGGTCGCCGTCGTAGTAGGAGGCCCACTTGCCGCCGTAGTCGTCCCACACCCACGCGTACTGTTGCGCCGTCGTGGCGTTGTAGCCGCCGCCGGCGCACGAGTAGTCATGCACAGGCCCGCAGACGACCGTCACGCCCGGGAGGCTGGCCGACGGCCATACCCCGGCGCGGGCGCTCGATGCGGCGAGTACGCACCATGCCAGCGCCGCCCCGGATGCCAGCGCCGCCGCGGATGCCAGCGCCGCGTACCGCAGAACTGTTGGTGAGCGAAGCCGTGCGGCGTTCATCAGCGGCGACCTTTCCCAGTGCGCACCATCGTCTCCGTTGCGAAAAACCTATCATCACGCCCGCCGCTTCGCCCGGACGCGGGCCTCCGCGCGATCGTCGCTACAGGATGTCGGCGCGCAATCCAGCAACGAAGGACGACACGGCACTCCTGTCTAACCCACTGCCACGAAGAACGAGAACTCGCCTCCACGTAAGAGCAGGAGCATTGGAGCGGCTGACGATTCGCGAACGGCGCGTTCGCTCCCCGAGAGACCGGGAGCAAACCTGACAGCGGTCGTCTACGGACACGGCCTACTCTTTGCTCTCGGCCGCTGACCATTTCGGTGATTAGATCGGTGAACAAGGCGGTTTGCGCGTCTATGGCAACTCTCGAAGATCCCAAACCGGGACTGAGTCTCGCTGGAGGATCCCTTGTGAGATCGTCACGGTCCTGGCTATGTAACCCCACAGCGCTGATGCGCTCGAGCTGACGTACAAGAAGGCGGATGGCGGGCGCGGGCAGCGCGTGCTCGGCTGTGATGCTAAGGGCCTCGCTCGCGGTCGCCACGTCGCTCTCGCGCCCGTTCGATGCTCCTGGAGGGGATTTCAAGCTGGTCTCGAAACGCCAGCGGATCAGGCTCGCGGGGCTGTCGGGCCCGATGCTGGCGGTCACCGCGTCGGACATTCAGCCGCTGCCACGCCAGCTACGCGCCGTGTACGGGGATCTCTTGCAGCGCACGCCGCTGCAGTTCCTGCTGGCCGGCGACCCGGGCACGACATGAACTCAAGAGCCCCGGCAGCCATGACGAGCCCGTGCACACAACGCGCGTTCGCGAATACGCGGGCTATCGATTACGCGTCGATACCGGTAAACCTGTGTAGGTGACGCCCCTCTCGCTTCGTCTACTGATCGCCGCCGCTCGTCGGCAAGAAGGGCAGGAAGGCGTGAGGCAGCAACTGCTTCGGCCAACCCAAACTCAACAGGCTGCTTCGAGCCGGAAGCTACCTGGTCGAACGGCTAGCCCTTCTTCTCGAACAGGCAGTCACTGCAAGCCAAGAAGCGCCATCCCGCGGGAAGGGCCGCCCCGCACTTAACGCAATCTCGCGGGTTTTCTGCGCTCACGACGGGTGGTGACGAAGGTGCGACGGGCCTCGGTGTAGAGATGGGTCGTCCCTGTGCGTCGATCTGTCGAGGAACGGGCCCTGCCACTCGAGGGCGAGGCGCTTCGGTGAGCGCGGAGGCGTCCGCTATGCGTGCGAACCCGCCGTGCTCCGCGTCGAGGCGCTGGAGGATGGGGAGCGCCTCTCCAAGAAACGACTGCAGTATGAGCGGTCTGATCGGTCGACGATAGAGCGGCTGTCGGTGGTCGTCGACCGCTTTCGTAACAAACTGCCAGCGTCCCCGATCGGACGTTGTCAAAGCAATCGCCCCTGTCTCTTCCGCAATACGACCTTCCAAGACAGAGCCATACGGTATTGCCTGAGCGTGCACAACTGAGTTCCCCCTCTGGCGTGAGACTGTCCGGCCTGTGGCGTTCGCGACCACGCGATGATCGCGCAATCGTTCTGGGTCACAAGCACTCCGCCAAAAAGGATTCGCGGATCATCAACTGGTGGCGTCACGGTGTGTAGCGGCACCACCAACAAACCGATCTGCCGCGGATTCATGAGGACCGCTGCCGCCATGATTGGGAAGAGGTTCCCATTGAACGCTTTCGTATATGACGCCGTCCCGAGTAGTTTGCCCGTACGGAACACATCCCGCTCCAGCTGACGTTCCCCGTCTTTGTTCCGGCGTTTGCGCAGCTCACGAACTGGCCACTCGATCTGATCCATTCCAATCTCCTCGTAGCCATTGCGCTCGGCCTTCGTGATCGTGGCCGATGGCTCTTTCAGCGGTGCCCGCACTCGCAGCAGATCACGTCGAGGACCACGAGGCAAGTCCCATCGCTCGGGCGCGGGACGGCAGCGAGCATCGTTACGGCCCGATAGCACAGGCGATGAGGCGCCTCACCGCGAAGAACGCGGCCACCAAACCGCTGTCTCGCTGACACGGACGCCGAAGCCGCCGCCGAGTCGCGTGCGCTCGAGGGCCCCGGAAGTGCTTCTAGGCCCACGCGCGAAGAGTCGCGTATTCGCGAATACGCGGACTAACGATTATGCGTCGTTACCGGTAATACCGGTACCCGGCAGCGGTCGTCGCCAGGGCGACCGGTTGCTCGCTCGGCACCACCGCGGCCCGCACCGTGCTCGCAGGCATCCCTGAGTTCTGGCTATCCGAGGTGGAGGAGCACCTCGCTAGCCGTGTTGGCCCATCCAATGATGCCCCGTTCTCCCGAGGGTGGCCGTCTGAGTCAGCTCACGTTGAACCGCGCGTTTCAAGCGGCTCGGGACGACACCTCGCCCTGAACGTGGAGCCGGTGACATGAGAGATCTCTTGTGGCGGTGCGACCAGACAATGTAAGCCGACTCAACCAGCTTTGGAAGGAGTTTCCCCCTTCCACGAAGGATTCGGAAAGAGGGTTGATCCTGTAGAAAGTCTCGAATCGGGAGCTTGGGTCCGCCCAGCGTCGTGGCCGCAGAGGGAGAGAGGGCTGCGCTTTAGTACGGGTTAGTCAAGTCTGCTCGGTCGCCAGATCGACCCCTCCAGCGCTGTCTGCGCATCCGATGTCTTCTGGAGGGACTCGAGCTGGGAAGCCTTGTGCGAGAGGACCAGGGCTGAGACAGCCGCATCGAAGGCGTCTTCTGAAGAAACGGCGCGACCGAACAGGTCCCGAGGAAGCAGCCAAGGCGCGGCTCGTAGATACTCCTCGCGAGCTTGTTGATCCGACTTCCGCACGGCCCCTGTCAATAGGCGGGGATAGATCTCAATCACGCATGGCCATCCGGGTTCGTCGAAGGGCCAAATAGAGAAGCCAGCGTCATGTAGCCGTGCTAGGAAGGGCATCCCCCGAATCGAACCCGTTCCCACGGCACCGGCGCCTCCGATCTGAAAGACGGACTTCGCCTGTATACCCGTGTCTCGCTCCATCGGACGCTCGGTTAACCGGAAGTGCTCCGGGAGGTCGGGCGTCGCCGCCCTGGTCGCCCCCAGAACGGCCATTCACAGGTAGAGAGCCACTGCTCGCCCTCGGCATCGACCAAAGTCCACAACTGATATGCCGACTCGACGCCGTGCCACCGTATGAACCAGACGGGGAACGAGACGGCGAAGTCCAGAGCAATCACGAGGCGATCGAAGCGATCCTTCGACTCGATGAGGTCATCGATGATCTCACCACGGCACTGGCCATTCTCCAACTTAAACAGGGTTCCGTCCCGCACGTGGGCACGCCAGATAGTGCGGTGGTCTCCCGCAGCTCGACCAGACCAATCGATTGCCATCACATCCACTGCACACCTCCCGACTAGCAGCGGCCAATCGACGGGCTCAATCTCTGTTGAGGGCATCACCAAAGCGACCGAGCGGGCCAAACCCTAGGGTTCAGATCGCGCCGGGTGCCCCCCGCTCGTTCTCCCAGATGCCAGCGTCCACCTCACGAGCCTGTCGTCCAACCCGGTGGGCGGAGGATCGTACCTCGGCTACCAGGTCCATATCCTCAAGGTCCCGACCAACAGCGCGACGCAGAAAGGTGTGCAACCAGGTGTCAGGTTTGACCGTGTCAACACCCAGGCGCATCAACAGCCAGCAGTACGCAGCTGGGCCGAGTCCCTTGATTTGTCCGGCGAAGTCACCGTCATAGTCGCTGGAATACGCCCACTCCTTTAGATGACCCTGGTCGATCAGCCCCTCCTGGCGGACCCAGCAGACTAGACCACGCAACCATCGCAGGCGTTCACCGTAGAGATAACCCCACAGATACTTAGCGGCAGCTCTGTTGCCCTCCACATCATCGGGGAACTTTGTCAACACACGCTCAAGGTCGTCGAGAATGCGAATCTCATCCCACCGGTTATGCCGATAGAATTGTATGGCTTTGTCGACGATCCTGTTCTGGAGGCGCAGGTCCAGCACCGTCAGCAACAGGTTGGTGATGAAGTCGGGGTAGTCCGAATCCGTCCCAATTGCCGGGGGTTTTGCTGGCGACGGGACGGCACCACAGACGCGGTCAAGTAGAGCCCGTTCGCCTTCCTTCAATGGCACAGTCCCGAGTTTAGACCGGAGTTTGGCGCGAGTTGCCGACTTCCGAACCGCCACAAGCTCCTGACCTGCGCGAACTCTTCGTCGAATGGGGTCTCTGCGCTCAGATGTAGGGGCGAAACAATCCACCATCTGTAACCTACAGCGCTGTAAGATGTCGGTATGTTCGTGAAGCGGACGGTCAAGCATCGTGGCGAAACCGCGTACGAATACCTGGCGCTCGTCGAGGCGGTCCGTGTGGAGGGGAAGAACACCCACCGGACGCTGTTCCGCCTGGGCGAGGTGTCCGAGCTGCGCGAGTCCGGCCAGCTGGACCGCATCGTCAAGGCTCTCGCCACCTATGCGAAGGGGACCTACGTGGAGGCCGGCGAGATCGAGGGCCTCGGCTCGCCGAGCTTTGGTGCGGTAGCGGCGGCCTGGTCGTACTTTCGCCGGCTCGGCCTCGAGGAGCACTTCTCCTCTGTGGGCGACGGCCGTCGCTCACGGGTTCTTTCCGACACGGTCTTTGCGATGGTGGCCAATCGGCTCACAGATCCGTTCTCCAAGAGACGGACGATCACCGAGTGGCTCGCTTCGGTGGCGCTCCCCGCCGGGGTCTTGGCCCCGAGCCTCGACCAGTGCTACCGGGCGATCGACTCCCTCGCCGAACACAAGGAAGCCACCGAGGCGCATCTCTACTCCGAGCTGTGCAACCTCGCGAACCTGGACCTGCGCCTGGTCTGTTACGACCTCACCTCGAGCTACTTCGAGACGGTCGCCGTCGGACGCAAGGCCTTTCCCTCCCTCGCCTTCGGCTACAGCCGCGATCACCGATCAGACCGGCCCCAGATCATGATCGGTCTCCTCGTCACCTCCGACGGCATCCCGATCGCCCATCACGTCTTCTCGGGCAACACGGCCGACGTCTCGACGCTGCCGGGGGTGATGGAGGACCTGAAGTCCCGCTTCGGTGTCGGCCGCATCGCCCTTGTCGCGGACCGGGGCCTCATCTCAGAGGACAACCTGGCCCTGGTCGGCGCCCACGGCTTCGACCACGTGCTGGCCACGCGCCTTCACCACGACGACGACGTCGCAGCCGTGCTCGAGCTGGCGAACGCGCCGAGCTCGTCGTGGGAAGCGGTCCCCGAGGCGCTGAGCTTCTGTGCCGATCTCACCCATGACTCCCGGCGCTTCGTCGTCGTCTTCTCGCCCGTGCGCTACTTCCGGGACCGGTATCGCCACTTCGCCCTGTGCGCCCGCATCGAGGACGGCCTCATCGCCATCGAGGAAAGAGTGCGGGCGGGAAGGCTCGTCGACCCGGCCAAGATCGGTGCCGCGGCCGACCGCGTCCTTCGCTCCTCGCCGGTCGGGCGCTGCTTTGTCACAACGATCCGGAAGGGTTTCTTCTCCTGGGACTTCGACGACAAGGCACGCAGATACGACGAAGAGCTTCTATGCGGGCGCTTTGTCATCACGACGTCGCTCACGACCTCGGAGGCCTCTGCCGCGCAGGTGCTGCGCTACTACAAGTGCCTGCAGTCAGTCGAACGACGCTTTCGGGTGATGAAGGACTTCTTGTCGTTGCGGCCGATGTTCCACTGGACCGAGGCCCGGGTGCGCGGACACGTGGCGCTGTGTGTGCTGGCGGCCACCATCGAGGCCGTCATGGCACAAGACCTCGTGAAAGCGAAGGTGTTCGATCCCGACCTGCCGTTCCAGCCGATGACACCGCGGCGGGCCCTCGCTCTGTTGAAAGAGGTCCGGTTACAGCACATCTCCGCCGGCGACAAGCAGATCAAGCTCGTGAACCGGCGCAGCGTTCTCCAGGCCAAGGTGCTCAAAGCCCTCCACGTCGACACCTCAACCTGGTCCAAGGCCGAAATCGCCTGACCAGGGCGTTCAGTTCACGCGTAGGGGGAAAACGTCTCTTCCAATGCCCCATCTACCTGCGACGACGCGAAACTCGCGCCAAACTCCGGTCAGGCTGTACCTGCAGCGAACCATTCCCCTCGAGGTGTAGTCATGCGTTCAGACTGCTCTTGTCGCGGTGGTCTTCCCGGGCGAATTCGGCGTCGGGGTCGCCTTGAAGGGTTGATCCACGAGTACGAGCTCGCGGCATGGCGGACGGGATTACGTATTCGTACGCTACGGCCAGAGAAGACCCCAAATCGGGGTCATGACATGGAAAACTCGAGGCCACTCAGCGATCGAGCGAAGCGGGATTAGCGCCCGAAGCTCCACCGGTCGATCGTTCTGGTTACCGCGAACCTCTTACGAACACGATTGAAGCGACAATGTATCGGTGCCAAAGAGGCTCTTGGTTACCGTTTGGACGATGCCCACGTCTTTCGCATACCAGACCTCAGTGGTACCGGAGAGAGATCGAAAGGCCGACGCGATCTGTGAGCCGGAAGGCTGTCCTGGCGCGGCATCGAGCTCCGATACCGAGATCAGCGAGACCTCGAGACCGACGACGCTTCGGAACGTTCCCGCCGGCGTCTTGATCAAGCGGGGGATAATGCCGGCCACCTTGAAGCCGAGCCGAAAGTTCATGCTGTTGTGACCCGGTGTCACAGCCGCGCGTATTTGAGACTCGATCGAAGGCACTGATGACCACACCTCACCCGTGACGGTCGTCATCAGACTCCCGCCTGCCTGTAGGACATTTGCCGGGGGGTACACGATAAAGCCAAGGATCCTGAAATCGATGCCGGACTCGGCGATTGTCTGTTGCGGGGCTTCGATGGTGCCGTCGGGCGTAAGTACGTAATTCAGCGTAAAGTTCTGCACTGTCGGCGGCTGAACAATGGCATCAGGGCCCACGTCCGTAGTGCCTACGTACGACTGCGTGGCTACGGTGTACTGAAAGCCGGTCGGATGAGGCTTGACTGCTTCCAGCGTGAGATGGCGGTTCGCGGTCGTGGTAAGCGTGTCGTTTCCGATGGTTTCGACGAGCGGACGTTCGACGAGCTCACAGGTACGACCGGGCTTGGTTGGATAGAAATACTGGGCCCATTCAGGCGGACTAGAAAGGTGCGACCAGTCAAGCCGGCGAATGACTTCGGCAGCCAAGGCCCCCATGGCATTCTCGCCTTGCTGCTTCGGGTGAAAGGACCCAGCGCCATAGTCAATCGTCGATATGCCATTGAGCCAGCTCTCCGACGCGCAGACGTTGTGACGAGCACCCGAGGACGGTTCGAACAGGTTTGGATTGTCGTATGCGATATGACCTGGACTGTGTGGCGCGCCGGTGTTGACGTCGACAAAGGTCGCCGTCACGTTGTGCCGCGTAGAGGCGGGCTCCGCGTCGAAGCCAGAGACCGCTTGTCCGATCGTCGCATTGAGGTCACCCGCCCAGCCGCGCAGCAGCATGGCGTCTCCGGTCCCAATGCCGAGACACAACCCGAGCCTCTGATCAAGCTCCGGCCAGTACTTTGGAAGCTCGATGAGATCGGGGTAGCCGAGAACGACGATATTGCCGCCAGGCGTTACGACCCAGTTCGCGACCTCATTAAGGAAGGGCTTGTAGTGCTCGCCCAGCCGACTGATGACCGCTCGTTCGATCGAGTTCTTCGGACAGGTGTGACCTGGATCCGAAGGAAGGGGTCCAGGAGTCGACGGCAGCTGGTATGTCCCGAGTTGAAGGAAGTCATCCCAGCTTTGTCCTAGGCGAGTGAAACCAAGACACTGTTCCATCACCGGTCGGAAGTTCACATTGTCTCCACCGAACGTGAAGGTCACAAGATCGAACCGGCCCATCGATGGGTCCCATTCGGGATGGCCAGCCTTGTCATTTGAATCGATCAACTGGTCGATCTTGGCGCCCGTACAGGCAACGAGCACCGGACGAGCGAAAGATGGGATCGCTTTGAGCAGAGCCTCGTGCGCGACGGCTGCCCACTCTTGGGAGTCCCCGTTCTCGGCGCCCTGGGCACACGGGCCTGCCGCGTGCGGCAGACCCTCACCAGAGGAATACGAGTCGCCGGCAGCAAGCCAGCTGAGCGGCACGCCCGGTTCCGGTGCCGACGCCGCACGCGGAGTCCTCATGCCCAGCCCGACAATGGCCCCGACGAAAACCGCGAGGACAACCAGGACGCTCCGCGCTGCGCTGCGCTCTCGGCCGGTGATTCATCGTGTGCCGTGGAGCTGAGCAACACGTTGGCCCAAGGCGGCGTCGACCATCAGAAGTCGTCCTCGAGCGTTATTCGTCGCGCGTGTGCACTGGTTCAACGCGTTCGGAAGGAGCGATATCTCGTCCGCGCCAAGATCTGCAAGAACTGGATCTGGCGATGAAGCGATGACCGACGCGAGACCTGCTGGTGTGCCAAGGTCGCCCAGCTCGGCAACCAACACATCACAGGTCTGCCTGCGCGGATCCGCCAGCCAAGTAGCAACATCGCGCTGCAGACCCACGACGGCTGCACCGGGCCCGTGGAGGAACGTCACACTCTCGCCGCGCGTCTGTGGTGAAATCGGGGGAAGCTTGAATGCAGTCGCTCGCGACGGCGAAGTGAGCGATGCATAGGAGGCGAACCCACCACCGACCGCGACAGCAGCTATCAACAAGACAACTCCCCAACGCCTCACGTTGTGTCGGGCCAGTGTTGGCATCTCCGACATCATCGTCCGTGTGACCAGCGACCGCAACCGTGAGGACGCACGGCTGATCCGTCATGCAGAAGTCATCACTGTCAAGACTGAATTGACGATCGGATCGGACGCCGTCCGGGCGGCGTTGGAGCCGAAGTACGAGAGTAGGTTAAGAGTACATAGGGGCTGTAATGCTGCTCGGAACACGACAGCAGCTGCCGACAGACGCATTTAGTAGCAAGACTTCATCCCGCGGATATCCCGCGGCCGCTGCCGTTCATGGTTATTCGCCGACGTGTGGATAACGCCCCTGACTAGGGCGTCTTCCCTCCGCAGTCGGGGCATGTTTCCAGGAGAAGAAATGGAGTGCATGCCGAGACCGGCACCGGTCGGGCGCTAACTGCGTGGCAGCGGTCTCGCTAGTCCTCCGCTCCAGACGGTGCCGCTGATCGGTCGGACCGAGGCGAGTAGTCGATCCATCGCTGCCGACGGCGCGAAGGCGTTGATAAAGAGGTAGGTGCAGCGCTCACCGCCAACGCGCACCACCTCGAATTCGGTGCCGTCGCCAGTGAACCAGCGTTCGAGCGTGCTGCCGTCAGCGTAGGCGATCTTCTTGATGAAGCTGGTCGGCGGGACCGGCCTTGGCACGCCAGCAGCCGGGGCGAGGATGTCCTCCTCGACGTCGTCGTCGACCTTGATGCCGGCGCCGGCGAAACTGATGATGTAAAGGTCGGGGCCGTAGGGGTTCCGATAGGGCGCCCAGCTCAAACCGCTCGGTACACGTGTGGAGGTGATGCCGGCGGCGGTCGGTAGGTAAAGGCTGCAGCCGACGAAGGGGTTCGGGAGCTGGCCGCGGGCGAGCTGCCAATGCGCAGCGCGGGCGAGCCCGGGCGGCGCCGCAACCGCCGGAACATGCCAGGGAGCGGCCGGGAGCGACAGCGCGAGCGCAGCAGAGCGCCCGTCGGGCGGGTAGCTCGTCGTGTGTATCTTGTGGAACGCAACCAGCTGGGCAACCCAGGCCGCATTATTCGGCACGGCGTCGCAGAACGGGTCCCACAGCTCGCAGTAGGAAACGACGCGTACGGCACTCGTGAAGTCCGGACGCACGCCGAGCAGTCCGTGGAAGCCGATGCTTGCTCCTGCGGCACTGCCTTCGTCGACCCGGCTGTCGCCCGGGCTGAAGTAGGGATCGCCGAACAGCGCGACTCCGCCCAGGTGACTGGCTTCGTTCGCGGTCAGCTCCCGCTGAACGAAGTCAGCGGTTGCCTGGGCGCCCTGGCTGAATCCGGTGAGGAAGATCTTGGTGGCCGGGCAGGCGGTGACCTCACGGGCAACCTCTTGGTCGAGCCAGTTCGTCCCGTCCCGCACCGAGGCGGTGTAGGAGCCGAGAAAGCCGATATGGAAGACGGAGCCGGCACCGTTCACAATCGCTCCGAGCCCCTTCTCGCTCAGCTCGATCGGATCGCCGACGACGCCCGACGCCGGATAGGGGTTCCCGAGCACCGCCACGACAGCTGTGCGATGGAGCGCCTGTAGTTCGGCTGCGAAGGCGGCACCCGGCGCGCTAGCGTCATGCAGCGAGTCGTTGGAAAGCCCGCCCGGCCAGGCGTGTAGGGTGGGCGACAGCCCCAGCTGGGCCATCGTCGCAGCCACGCCCTTGGCGGTCTCGGGCGGGTAGCTTTCGCCAGAGCCGCGTGAATCGATCACGAGGTACTGCGGTAAGCCGCTGCGGCGGCAGCTCTCAGTAGTGGGTGTCCCGTCGCCGTTGCTCGAGGCAGTGCTGTCCGGCAACCACCATCCGATGTAGGTGTTGTAATCGCCAGCAGCCTCGTGCTGCGCCAGAGTCTCTTCGAACACCGCATGGCCTGGGGTCCCTGGGGTTCCGATCATCTCGCCGTTGGGGCCCATGATTTCGACATGGCTGAAGTCCTCCGGGCTATAACCGGACTTGGCATCGAAGAACACCAGCGCTCCGTAGGGAGGAGTCGTGGAACTCCCTCCAGTAGTCCCAGCGCTAAAGGTGCCGCTCCAAACGTCCTGGGGATCAGTGTTCGCGTTTCCACCCTGCTGTCGGACTGGATATCGACTGTATGGGGATGTGCGGACCAATTCCGTCGGCATACGCGTCCTGCACGAAGGGCAGGCACCGGTCGACCCAGGGCACGCCACCGTGTTCGGTCTGACCCACCTGGGCGAGTGCCCAGTTGACAGCCGACGTTTCGGCCGAAGTTGCGGCTGAGGCACTGTCAGACTTTGTCGTTCCGAGGGTCGCCACAGTGAGGGCGATGACGGCTAGAACCGACAGCTTGCGTCGCATGGTCCGTCTCCTGAACTGGGGGTTCGACTTCTACCGGACGGTAGCACCGGGGTCGGACGGACGATCGATTGAACTCTCGCGCGGACGTTTCTCCGCCGAGGGCGAAACTTGGCATTCTGGCTTGGCTTGCTTCAGACCTCGAACACGTACACCCGGCCGGCCTTATTGGCATCGCCGGTTGCACCCACAACTGCGGTTGGCCCCGAGACCGCCACCGAGTAGCCGAACCGCTCGCCGACGACGGTATCAGCGTGGTCCAACTCGGTCGCTTGACTCCAAGCGCCCGCCGTCTTGGTGAAAACATATGCCGTGCCCGCGTAGTTGGCGTGACGCTCTGCACCCACGACTACGGTCGTCCCGGAGATGGCCACCGCTTCCCCGAAGACATCCCCGGTCTCGATGTCGAAATCCTTGAGATCAGCAACCTGTTTCCAATTGCCTGCTGTCTTCGTGAACACGTAGGCGCTGCCACCAAGGCCGCCGTGGAGCGGTGCGCCCACTACTGCGGTAGTGCCCGATACGGCCACAGACCAGCCGAACTCGTCGTAGGCCACGGTGTCGGAGCCCTTCAGCTCGGCAACCTGTTTCCAGAGGCCCGCCGTTTTGGTGAACACGTAAGCTCGGCCTGCCAGGGAGTTGCTGAAAGGTGCGCCAACAACTGCGGTCGTGCCTGAGATGGCCACCGAGTTGCCGAAGCAGTTGGTGTGCACGGTATCGGAACCTCTTAGCTCAGCCGTTTCTTTCCATCCGTCTGCAGTCTTAGTGAACACGTAGGCCCTGCCGGCGGACGCACCATGCTGCGGTGCGCCGACAATTGCGGTCCCCCCGGAGATAGCCACCGAGTTGCCGAAGAAATCATGAGCGACGGTGTCGGAACCCTTCAACTCGGCAGCCTCTTTCCAGATTCCAGCCGTGTACGTGAACACGTAAGCTCGGCCGGCACCGTTGGCGTGGCCGAATGCACCCACCACAATGATCGTGCCCGAGATGGCGACGGAATAGCCGAAGTTATCGTTGGCAACGGCATCAGAACCCTTCAGCTCGGCCGTTTCTTTCCAGCCGTCTGCCGTCTTGGTGAACACATAAGCCCGTCCGGCTTCGTTGGCATGGAAAATTGCGCCCACAACTGCGGTCGTGCCCGAGATGGCCACCGACGTGCCGAAGGCATCACCGGCGACGGTGTCGAAGCCCTTCAGTTCGGCGAGCTGCGTTCCGACGGCCTGTGATCCCGCGACCCCATCAGGCAGCCACCATCCGACATAGGTGTTGTAATCGTGAGCAGCCTCGTGCTGAGCCAGAGTCTCTTCGAACACGGCTTGGCCGGGGGTCCCTGGGGTCCCGATCATCTCGCCATTGGAGCCCATGATCTCGACATGGCTGAAATCCTCCGGGTTGTAACCGGACTTTGCATCGAAGAACACCAGCGCTCCGTAGGGAGGAGTCGTGGAACTCCCTCCGGTGGTCCCAGCGCTGAGGGTGCCACTCCAAACGTCCTGGGGATCAGTGTTCGCGTTCCACCCTCCTGTCGCATGGGCTATCGACTGTATGGGGACGTGCGGACCCGTTCCATCGGCATAGGCATCCTGCACGAAGGGCAAGCACAGATCCACCCAGGGCACGCCCTCGTACTCGGTGTGTCCCACCTGAGCCCCTGCCCAGTTAACAGCCGACATCTCGGCCGAGGTTGCGGCTGAGACGCCCTCAACGCCTGTGGCTCCGACGGCCACCACAGTGAGGGCGATGACGGCTAGGACCGACAGCTTGCGTCGCATGGTCCGTCTCCTGAACTGGGGGTTCGACTTCTACCGGACGGTAGCACTGGGGTCGGACGGACGATCCATCGAACTCGCCGCCGACGTTTCAGGCCTTGCTATCACCTATCCCCTTGCGAACGTGGGGGTCGGGAACACGGCTGGTCCGGTGGAGAATTGCGGTAACCGTGTCGCGCGTCCAGGGCTCGTCGGGTTTCACCACTCGCACGTCTGCTGCGCTCGAGCTACTTCACGAAGATCTGGCTCGTCCGCGATTCGTGCGCGAACGGCCGGACTCGAATAGTCTCGAACGGGCGTCAGTGGTCCACTGATTTGGCCTACAAGCAGGCCTTTCGCGAAGACCACGTCTGGGGAGCGCCGGGCTATCGTCGTCGATGAGGCTACTTGTGGTCCGTCGATTATCGGTACATTGCCAGCGTCGCGGAAAGAATGATCAGGGCCGCGCTATGGCGGCTGCATTATGCAGGCTCGGCTACCACGACCTTCGCTGGATCAGAGGCACGAACGTCAACAAGCGAGCGATGTCACCTCCACCGGTATTTTCCCTGGTAGAAGGCTTACGGACGTCCAGCCGGGGCTCACTCATCATCCCGCATGTGCGATTCGTGCGCGATGCCATCGACGGTCGTAAGTAGTTCCGGCAAGAAGTGCGCTCCAAGAACCTCCGCCGCCGACCGGTCTGCTTCCGCGACTGCTTGTGCGTAGATCGACAGCGTCAAGCGTGGGTCCGAGTGCCCGAGCCGAGTCTGAGCCGTCGATTGAAGAGAGCCGCAGAAAGACAACACCGCAGCCAGACCACGAACGGCAGGCGGCGAAGGAGGCGAAGGAGGCACACAGTTAAGACGGACCTGCAAAGCGAGCAGCGGAATTCGGGTTGAAGTTCCGGGGAGTGGTGAACAACACAGACGGCTCCTTGCTGTTTACCCCCGCGGGAAGATCTCGGGAAGAGAGTTCCTTCAAGCTGGCGGTGTCGGCGATCAGACCGACCCGATCCGGAACTGAAGGGAGTCCCAATGAAGAAATGGGCTGTTATCACATTCGCTGCGGCGTTGGTCGCTGTGCTTGTCCCGTTAGCCGCAGTGCAGATGACCGCCGCTGGCGCCTCCGGAGTGAAGCACGAGCACCAATCCGGCGCCATCACGATCCAGTCCTGGCTGCACGCCAACCCGAGCAACAACGGTCTCTCCGCCACCGTCGTGGCCTGTTTCGGGGTCACAGGGGCGATCATGGACCAGGGTGGCAAGCCCACCTGGAACGATGCCACCTACGCGGTGACTTCGGCATCGTCCCCGGCAAGTGGCAAATGCGGTGAGGCAGCGCCTGTCGGCGGCTACATAATGGTGCCGTCGAACTCGACGACCAACACGCTTTCCACCGTCTACGCCGTGCACACCATCACCGGTGCGAAAGGCCAGATCTTCATTAGCTTCTCGGGCGTCTACAACCTTACAACGACCACTTCAGCTACCGTCGCGCCCTACCAGGGAACTGGTACCTGGTTGATCACGGGGGGCACCGGCGCCTACGCCGGCCTGCAGGGTGACGGCACCTGGGCCGCCGATGCCACGACGTTCCCCTACATCCGCCACACCGAGACAGGCCAGGTGTGGTGGAGCAGCCGATAGTAAACAGCCGGCACAGACCAGGCCGGTGAGGCCTGGGCACCTTCTCAACAGGGATCGAGGGAGGGCTCGCCATTGCGGCGGGCCCTCCATTCGGTTGCCGAGAGCGTCGGGAGCCACTCTGCACTTGCGTTCGAACTTGTTGTGTTCTTCTGGCGCTCACGCGTAGCCGAGGGCCACCGCCAGTTGCAGCGCCTCGGCCAGTTTGTCGCCTGCGACTCGATTCTCGTTGTGGTCCCAGGCGACCACGGCCTCTTCCAGTAGCGATTCGAGGTCGTCGGGAAGCCGCTGCTGCGGCGGAGCCAGGAGCTGGCGGCCGGCGTCAATGGCCTCAGCGATCTGCCCGGACCGAAGACGTACGGCGATCATCGGCCACAGGCACGGCCAATACCAGGAGTAGGAGACGATCGTGGTCCCCCACAGCTGCAGAGCCTCCTCGCCGAGTGTCACCACGTCCTCGAAGCGGTCCTCCTGCCACGCCAGCCAGGCAAGGGTGGCTTTGGCGGCGGCCACATACTCCGGGTAGCCGGCCGCCGCCCCGGCCGCCATCGCTTGAGGAGCAAGGCACCGCACCGTGTCCGCGTCGTGACTCCGCAGGGCGGCCACGTTCAAGTAGCAGAGCGTCCGTGTTCGCAGGAGAACGTCACCCGTCCTTTCCGCCCCCGCGAGCGCTGTCTCTAGCCTTTCCCTGGCATCGACCAATTCGCCACGCCAGAGCAGGCAGAAGCCCATCATGAAGAACGCCCAGGGGAGGTCGTGCTCGCCGCAAAGCTCCTCGGCCGCGGCCAAGGCCGCGCGCTCGTTGGCAAGGATCTCGTCGTCGACCCTGTAGCGGGTCTCGCGGAGCTGCTGCATCACGAGCGAGTCGTAGAAAGTCTTCTTCTGGTCCACGCTTCCGCGGGTCTCGACCACCGGACGGCAAGCCTCGAGGACAGCCATGCCCGGCGCCGGCTCGTTGCGCCAGTAGTGCAGTTGCGCGCGGCCGTTCAACTGGAGATCCAGCCAGAGGTCCACCCGCGCTTGGTCCTGGCCTCCGGGGTCCTCACCAAGAAGCGCTTCGGCGGCATCGAAGGCGGCAACTGCGGGGTCGTAGCGGTGGGCGTTTATCTCCATCCGTCCGAGGCGGACCTGGAGACGGGCGGCGAGGAGCGACTCTTCAGGATCCACGAGATTTAGCGCTTCCTCGAACATCTCCCGAGACTCGTCGTGACGACCGGTGCGCCAGAGCACGTCGGCGAGTTTGGTGCGCAGCTCCACCGAAGCGGAGTCGGTACCTGATGGATCTTCCCCAAGGATCAACAAGGCCTCCCGATAGGACGAGATCGCCTCCTCGTTGGCGAATACCGAGGCGGCATGGTCGCCGGCGAGTCCTAGGTGGTGCACGGCGCGGTGACGCTCTCCCGCGGCGGCGTAGTGGTGACCCAGCAGGGCTGCCACCTCCTCCAAACGGTCGGACGAGGACTCCTCGACACTCCAGGCCACTCGGGCATGCAACTGCCGTCGCTGCGCCCGCAACAGCCCTTCGTACGTTGTCTCCTGCATCAGGGCATGTCGGAACCGGTAGGTGCGCTCGGCCTGTCTCGGCACCTCGGCGAGTAGGCCGGCTGCGCACAGCTCTGCAACCACCTCCTCGAGTTGGCCGTTGAGATCAGTCACCGCCCTTAAGGCCGATAGACCGAACTCGACTCCAAGCACCGATGCGGCGACAACGGCGTCGTGAGCCAGTGGCCCCAACCGATCCACCCGGGATCGGATCAGTCGCTCCAAGGCCTCGGGGACCTCGCCGCGTACGCTCGTGTCGAGGTGCCACAAAAGCTTGTCCCGGAAGACTGCGCCGGTCTCGATGAGAGAAGACAGCCGCTCCTCGAGAAAGAGAGGGTTCCCTTCCACGCCTTTGCGTACCGCCTCGACGACCTCGTCGGGCGCACCGTCGCCGAGAAAGGAGCGGGCGAGCTCGCGCTCGTCTCCCCCAGAAAGGGGGGCAAGCTCGACCCGGCGGAGAGTGAGGGCGCCATCTTGCATGAGAGCTTCCTCGAGCGCGGTCACACCGGGGTCGGGCTCGGGGCGGTGCGTGAGCAGAACTAGGAGCGGTCCGTCACGTACGAGTCCCGCGAGCTGCTCGGTGAGCCGGATCGAGGTCGGATCGGCCCAGTGGAGGTCCTCGAGCACGAGCACGGTCGGACCGTAGGCGGCCAGGCGCGATACGAGCGCCCGCAAGGCCCCGAAGGTCGCTCGCTGCAACTCTTCGGGGCTCAGGCGCGAAAGGCGGCCCGTCTCGTCGCCAGCGCCGAGACCCATCATCCGGGCGAGCAGACCCAAAGGGGCGTCTTCACCGGTGAAGACCGCTCGCATCGCCCGCTCGAGTGCAGGACGGCGCACCTCTTCTCCCTCCTCGGGTGCCACCCCGATCCACTCCGAGAGCAATTGCTGATAGAGGCCGTAGGGGGTCGACGAGGCGTAGGAGGCGCCTCGGCCCTCGAGCCACAGCGGCAGACGACCCGATCCCGCCCCGACCCAGGCCATGAAACGCTTGCGGCACTCCGAAACAAGGCGCGTCTTGCCGAGGCCCGGCTCGCCCACGACGACGACGATCCCGCCCTTTCCCGAGACTGCCTCGCGAAGGGAGTCTGAAAGCACCAAGAGCTCAGCATCGCGCCCTACGAGGGCTACCTGGCCTGCGAGGTGTCGTCCGGCAAGGTGACCGAGAACGTGCGCTTTTGGTCGCTCCAGGTAGTACGCCACGATCGGCTTGGCTCCGCCCGGTCTCGCCAGCTCGTCGCTCGGTCCCCACTCGAAACGGTCGTCCGTGGCTATGCGGGTCGCAGGGCCAACCAGGACGGAGCCGGCCCCGGCCACCGACTGCAGCGCCGCGGCGAGAGCCACCACTTCGCCAACCGCCCCGTATTCCACCCGTCTTCCGCCGCCGATTGGCCCAACCACCGCTGGCCCGGACTCGACGCCGATACGGACTGTCAGTCTCTCCACCGAGCTCCTAACTGCAGACACGATGCGGTAACCGGCTCGCACGGCTCGTTCCGGATCGTCCTCGTGGGCATCGGGCGCGCCGAAGAGCGCAGCCAAGCCGCTACCCGACACTGACGTCACCGTCCCGCCGAGGGACTCGACCTGGGAGATCGCGTTAACGAGGGCGTCGCCGATCTCCTCGCGGAGGTCCTCGGGGTCGCGCCTGGCGACTCCAAGCGGATACGCCAGCTCGGCGAAGAGCACGCTCACGAGCTTGCGCTCCTCACGCGCGAGCAGCGCACTGCTTCGGGACGCTTCGGTCCTTGCAGTCTGGAGGGGCGAGGGCAAGCTTTCCCGGACGACACCATCGTGGATCTCCTCCAACGCCGGCGACATCGCGAGGCCCAGCTCCTCGAGAGCGTGCCGGCAGCGCTCGTAGGTGTTGGCCACCAAGGACCAGCGCTGCTGGGCGGCATAGATCTGTATCAGCGCCGACGCGGCCTCCTCGCAGGTCGGATCGCCTGACAGGCACGATTCCCAGGCCGCGACCACGGCTTCCGGCTTCGAGCGGCCGAAACCCTTCGCCCGGTCGCGTGCCAGAGCAAGGCGCGCCTCCTGGCGTGTCCATTCCAGGCGATCGCGAGGACGGAGCGCCCAGTCCTCATACGGCTCGTCCTCAAGGAGGATGCCCGAATAGCCCAGTGCCTGCGTAACTGTGTCGTCACGCACCGCACCGGGCTCGGCGTTGAGCCCTCTGTGCAGTAACTCGTCGACGAGATCCAAGTCGACCTCGAGGCCGCATTCCGGGTCAATCCAGATATGTCCGCGATCGGCGCGTATGAGGTTATGCGCAGGCTCCCCGAGCGCTGCAAGGGCCGTTCTCGCCATCGACAGCGCCTTGGACAAGGCATTGGCGGCTTGCTCAGGACCGAGATTGGGGAAGAGCGCCTCGCATGCCGCCTCTCTGGCGAGGCGCCGTCCGGCGCTCACGAGCAGGAGCTCGCAGAGGCGCTTGGCGCTCGGCCGAGCCCATGGGCTCGCGCTTACATCCCCGAGAACTATCGAGAACGGGCCGAGCAGGTTGACCCGCAGGATGGCCACGCCACGATCACGGGCGTCACCAGCTTCAGCGACCACGGGCGCATTATGTCATCCGCTGCGCCGCTCAGGACCTGCCGGTCCCGCGAGATCACAGTTATGGCCGCGATACTCAGATCCACTTTCACGCGTTTCAATCGATGCTCACGGGAGCGCCGTGGCGATCCGACGCAACGACCCCGTCGAGCACCCGCAAAACGTGCCGTCCGTCGGTCGCAGTGATGGACGGCTCCCGCTCCTCCCAGACGGCATGAGCGAACTCCTCCAGTTCCGGCACGAGCATCATCGTGATGTTGTCGCCTTCGATCTGCGGACGGATCACGGTGGGCTGAGTGAAACGGGCGTTCACCGAGCTCGACACTTCGATCTCGAATTGCAAGAAGCTCCAGCCGCGCAGAGTGACACGCCCGGCTCGTCCATGGATATCGACCGTGAAGAAGAACGTTGATGCCGCCTGGCTCACCAGGCCCTGCGCCACCGCTCCGCGGGAAAAGCTGATCTGGAACGGCGAGGTGTCGTCGACATTCGTGTCGGGCCGCCGCCGGATGCTGCCGGAGATCTCGACCGGTCTGTCGTCGATGAACCAGAGGAACATATCGACCAGGTGTGAACCCAGATACAGCAAGGGCCCGCCTCCAGTCTCAGTCGAAGCAATCCAGCCATTGTTCAGAGGCCTGCAGGAGAACACGCCCGTGATGGCTTGGATGTCGCCGACCGTTCCAGCAACAAGCAAATCGTGGACATGCTCCGCGAGCGAAAACCGGCAGGAATAGCCGGCCATGAACCGCACGCCTGCTCGCGCGGCTTCTTCTTCTATCGACGCTGCCTCCTGCTCATTCAGCCCAATAGGCTTCTCCGCCATCACGTGCTTACCGGCGCGGATTGCCGTTAGCGAGATCGGGCACAAGACGCGGTGTGGGGTTGCAACAAGGACGGCGTCGACTGAAGTCTCATCCAGGAGCACCTCGACCGACGAAAAGGGCTTCACGTTCTGCGCAAGAGCCGCGACCCTGGCGGCCGCATCCTGGTCGGGGTCGGCGCAGGCTACGAGTCGGAGCGTGGTCGTGCGGCCCATTGCCGTCGCGAGTGCGGTCCCCTGGTAACCACACCCAACGAGCCCGACGCGTAACAAGTGGGGCATCTCCCGACGTGTCCCCGGTGCTGAAGAGTGCCCCTGGGTCATTCCTCCTCCTTGGTGCGCCCGGCTTCGCGTAAGGCTGCCATCGTGTCGAACCGGCTGGAGCATCACTTGTGAGAACGCGTCTGGCTGGGCTTGGACCTGCCTGGAGTCAACTAGTCCAGCGATCACTATACGCGCGACGGCTCGACAGTGACCCGTGTCGGCCTGGGACAGCCGCCGTCGCGGGAACGTCTTGGGAGAAAGGCTCCATCAACCTGGCGGCGTCAGCGATCGGACCGAGCCGATCCGGAACTGGAGAGAAACCCAATGAAGAAATGGACTATTGCCGGGCTGGCTACAGCGGTGGTCGCTGTGGTTGTCCGGTTAGCCGTGGTCCAGGTGACCGCCGCTGGCGCCGTCTGCGCGAAGAAGAACCTACCGACACCGGGTGCCATCTCCTTCGCCAAGCAGAGGGGCCACCTGCGATGGCGCCGGGCGCGGTCGTAGTCCCAGCTAGCTGCTCTTGAGCGGGCACAAACGGACATGTTCGATCCGTGCGCGATCCGTGCGCGAACGACCGGACCCAGATGGTCTCGAACGGGCGTCAGCGGCCCGCTGATTTGCACTTCGAACAGGAGTTTCGCGAAGACCACCTGGCTGCAGGAGAGGCCGATCTGCATTCGCAACGTGGAAGTCGGCGGTTCGAGTCCGCTCACCTTCACACCATGAACCTTCGACTTCCCGCTTGCAAACGCGACGAAACCGCTGCTCAGCGGTTCGTAGAGACCTGGGCCATCCGGCGATTATCGGTGAAATCGCGGCACTGGTGACGACACCCTTGCCGTACGCAGCATGGGCACGTTGGAGTCTTGAGCGCGGGCACGGTCTCGGAGATCAGGGACGAGGAGTCGGCAAAGTCCTGACCAGCGCAGGGCAGGACAGGGAAGACGGCCACCTCCTGGCGCAGCGCGACGATCTCGATCGCAAGCTCGGCGCGGTCTCGGCACAAGAGCCGGAGCAGCTGAACGGCGCTGACGAAGGCCAGGTAGCGACGACTTCGATGGCGAGGTCCTGTTGCTCACTCCACGAGAGCGAACCAGTTGGAGCGAACGGACGAAAGCGATGTAGAGGAAGGAGAGTGCCAGGCTCCATCTTCGTCATCAGTGTCACAGCAGCAAAAGTCCAGGTCGATGGGTCCGGATGACGTTTTCGGCACCCACAGGCGCCCCTTGACTAACGGTGATTACAGGGGTACGTTCAAAAATTGACGAAAAGGTTTTCGTCAGATGCGAAAGACCTAATGCTCGTTCTCTACCACTACAAGAGGGTTCGCCACGAGGGAGAAATACTGGAAGCCAGTTGCGGCGGCGGGCGCGATTGTGACGCTGCTGACCGTAACGGGGATCTCGGCTATGTCGGTTGGGGCGAGCGCACGGGTGAACACCCAACCTTCGACGTCATCGCGACGGGGACTGTTGAGTTCTGGGCCAGGGGTGCCACAAGCTCGGTCCCGGACGTGTTGGTTCTCCGCTGGAATCAGGCGTACTACCGTCTCGCCCAGGGCCTGGCACGCTGAGCAGAGACATGGAGCACCAGGATCCGATGGAAGAGATGTCTAGTGCGATGCCTACCCAAGGCGATGATGGGCCACGAGCTGGCGAGCGCGGTGCCACCGTCCGTCAGGCGCACAAGCGCCGTAGGACGCCGACGATTCGCGACGTTGCCACGCTCGCGGGCGTGTCCATCGGCACGGTGTCGAAGTCGCTGAATGGCCGGGAGGGTGTCAGCACTCGGACGCGTGCAGAGGTGTTGAAGGCCGCCGAGCAATTGGGCTTCCACTCGAATGCCTTGGCCAGGAACCTGCTCACTGGGAGGAGCTTCACAGTAGGGCTGATCACCAACGACAGCTTCGGCAGGTTCAGCATTCCTGTGATGCTCGGAGCAGAGGATGCGCTCCACGCCGGCCAGATCGCCGTGTTGCTGTGCGACGGGCGCGACGACGCGATTCGCGAGCAGCACTACCTGCGCACGCTGCTCTCCCGCCGCGTCGACGGGATCATCGTTACCGGACGACGCAGCGACCCACGAGCACCGCTCAGCTCGGACGTCCCCATCCCGATCGTCTATGCGATGTGCGAGTCGACCAATCCCGAGGACGCGTCGGTCTTGCCGGACGACGAGGGGGGTGGGCGCCTCGCTGTCGAGTATCTCCTCGCGACGGGTCGGGAGCAGATAGGACATATCACCGGGCCGTCGGACTTTCGAGCAGTCCGACTTCGCGCGGCGGGCGCGACCGCAGCCCTGGCAGACGCAGGACTCTTGATGGCTGGTGATGGCCCTATCCATGGCGAGTGGAGCGAGGAATGGGGACGACAAGCAGCAAGCATCCTGTTGCGCCAGGCGCCTGACGCTGACGCGGTGTTCTGCGGAAGCGACCAGATCGCACGCGGGGTAGCCGAGTTTCTTCGGGAAGTTGGCTGCAAGGTTCCCGACGACATCGCGCTCGTCGGCTTCGACAACTGGACGGTCATGGCAGACGCCTCGAGACCGCCGCTCACGACGATCGACATGAACCTCTCCCAGATCGGGCAGACGGCCGCACAGATCCTTCTCGCCGCGATCGACGGCCGCAGCACCCACGGCACGCGGCTCGTGCCGTGCCAACTCGTCGTCCGGGCGTCGACAAGAGCCCCCGACCGCTTGTACAAGGGTGAGGTTCCGACCGCACCATCTGTATCCCAGGATGCTCCGGCACTTCACGAAAAGGAGACGCCATGGCAACTGTGAACCTGGAGAAGGTGAGCAAGGTCTACCCCAACGGGCTGCCTGCAGTGTCCGAGCTGGACCTGGACGTGGCAGAGGGCGAGCTGATGGTGCTCGTGGGGCCGTCCGGCTCGGGGAAGACGACTGCTCTCAGGATGGTGGCGGGCCTGGAGGACATCACCTCCGGGACGCTTCGCATGGGCGGCAAGACCGTCAACGACCTGCCCCCCAAGGACCGCAACGTGGCCATGGTGTTCCAGAACTACGCCCTGTACCCGCACATGACAGTCGCGCAGAACATCGGCTTTGCGCTCAAGCTGCGCAAGTTCCCCAAGGCCGAGATCAACACCAAGGTCCGCGAGGCCGCCCAGCTCTTAGGCCTGACCGAGTACCTGAACTCCAAGCCGGGACAGCTCTCTGGCGGCCAGCGCCAGCGTGTCGCCATGGGACGCGCCATCGTTCGCGAGCCGTCTGTGTTCTTGATGGACGAGCCGCTCTCGAACCTCGACGCCAAGCTGAGGGTCCAGATGCGCGCCGAGATCTCCCGCATCCAGCGCCGGGTGGGGGTGGCGACCTTGTATGTCACCCACGACCAGACCGAGGCGATGACCATGGGCGACAGGGTGGCGGTGCTGCACATGGGCAGGCTCCAGCAGTGCGACTCGCCCCAGTCGCTCTACGAGCACCCGGACAACCTCTTCGTGGCCGCCTTCATAGGCTCGCCGGCCATGAACCTCTACGAGGCCACCATCTCCTCTGACGCCACACAGGTCAAGATCGGCTCGCAGTCACTCAACTTGTCCGAGGCGCTCCTTCAAGCCCGCCCGGCGCTCAGGGGCTACAAGGACCGCAAAGTGGTCGTCGGCATCCGCCCCGAGCACCTCTTGGACGCCGCCCTGGGGCCGGTGCCCGCACCGGGGACGACCCTCAACGCCGACGTGGAGCTGATAGAGGCCCTCGGCAACGAACTGCAGGTGCACTTCTTGCTGGACGCGACACGCGTCCGTTCAGAAGACGCCCAGGCCGCCGCCGAGACTCACGAGCTCGAAGGCCTCCAGACCCTGCAGACCGGAGGGGTCAGGGCAGCCGGCGTCGCCCGGGTCTCGCCCCGAAGCGAGCTCAAGGCCGGCTCATCCGCGACCTTCGCCGTAGACACCGAGCGGCTCAACTTCTTCGACTACGAGAACGGGGCAGCCATCTACTAACTGCTGACGAAAGGAGATTACATATGCCCGATTCAACCAAGAACTACCGTGCCAGGTTCGCGCTCGAGGCCCCGCCGCCGAGGCCGGGCGATCGCAACGCTCACCACGCTGCTGGCCTCGGCTCTTGTCATAACAGCGCTCGCTTCCACGTCGGGGGCAAGCACGTCACGAACGAGCACCTCTCACGCACAGACGGTTACGATCACCCTCGGGTACGCCGGCGGTACGAACATCGACCCCTACTACAACAAGGTCATCGCCGCGGCGGAAAAGCAGCTTCCCGGCATAACTGTCAAGCAAGTCGTCTATGCGACCTACGACGACCAACTGAACGAGATGCCGGCGCAGGTAGCGGCGGGGACGATCCCTGACATCATCGTGTGGGACAACTCGGCGCCAGTTACCCAGTATGCGAGACAGGGTGCGATCCTAAACGTCAGCAAGTACATCGCACAGGAAAAGGTCAACCTGAGCGCGGACCCGGCCGCCCTCGTCAACGCATGGAGTTACAATGGCGGCCTGTACGGCGTGCCTCTGTACCTGCAGGACTCCGCTTTCGTCTACAACATCGGCATGCTGAGGGCAGCGGGGATCACGATGCTGCCGACATCAATGGCACAAGTGCAAGCTGATGCCGAGACGGTGCACCAAAAGACCGGTAAGGCTGGGCTGACCATTCTCGACAACCTGTTCCACCTCACCCAGTACATCCTGGCATTCGGAGGCAGCTGGAACTACGGGAAGACGATCAACTCCGCACAGAACGCGGCCGGCTTGCAGTTCCTGGTCGACATGTTCAACAACCACTCGGCGATCCTCCCTAACCAGGTCGGTGCCTCGTGGGACGGTCAAGCGCTCGCGGAAAACGATGCTGCGATGTCCGACGGCGGGCCATGGTACGTAGGCTTCATGGCGTCGACCGCCCCGAAGGTCTCGTACCTGTTGCGTCCGATCCCGACCTCAACTGGCAAGCAGTTCGTTGTGACCTACGGTGGTGCCTACACGATCACCAAGCACTCACCGGACCCGTCCGCCGACATGCAGCTGATCAAAGTCCTGACCGACGCGGCCGCCGAAAAAGAAATCGCCACGGACACCGCCTTCGGCTTTGTCCCCGCAATGACCAAGTACATCACCTTGTACCGGCAGCTCACGCCAAAGTATGACGGGATCACCATCGGTGTGCTCGCCAACGGCCTAACTCTCGATTACCCGCCGGCAACGATCCAGTTCCAAAACGCCCTTGTCGCCGGGTTCGAGAACATCATCCTCAACAACAAGGGAACCGTTAAGGCGCTCCTTAACTCGTTACAGAAGCAGTACGGCACGACGTGACTTGGCAGTGGTACCGGCTATCGGTGCCTGAAGGACGGCGCCCGGTCCGGGTCGGATTTCGACCTGGATCGGGCGCGTCGCCCATTCCCACGACACCGTGCTTGGTCGGATAAGAGACGTGGCGCTCCCCTCGGCGACATTCGCTCGAGCCCGACTTGCAAGTCGAGCCCTCTCAAGGAAGCGGCGGCGCGATTGGAGGGCAGCGTACGTACTCATCGCACCGGCTGCAGCCCTTCTCGGGTTCTGGTTCATCTACCCGATCGTCGAGACGTTCGTTCTCGCCTTGCAGCGAGTCAACCTGTTCCACTTCTCCCAGCGAAATTATGTCGGACTGCAGAACTTCGGCCAGCTGTGGCATGACCCGGCGTTCCACCACTCGCTTTACATCACCCTCGTGTTCGTCGTCTTCGTCGTGCCAGCCCAGACGATCGTGGCGATCCTCCTCGCGGCCGTCCTGCACAGCGTCGGGATTGGAAAGTCTCTCTTCCGAACCGCCTTCTTCGTGCCGTATATGACCTCGACGGTTGCCGTGACGACCGTCTTCATGAAGCTCTTTGTCTCCGGGGGCCCGCTTGCGAGCCTCGCGACGAGCGTGTTCCGCGTGGCGAACACGACCTGGTACGCGGAGCCCCGCTACGCGCTCCCCTTCCTCGTCATCGTGTACGTCTACATGTACATCGGCCTCTACGTCGTCGTCTTCGTCAGCGGCATCGAGGACATCCCGACCGAGCTGTACGAGGCCGCTAAGGTCGACGGCGCCGGCACTGTCCAACAGTTCCGGTTCGTAACGGTCCCGAGCCTCCGTCCATTCGTCGTCTTCGTCGTCGTCGCAGGGTTGATCCAGGCCGTGCAGATCTTCGACCAGGCCTACGTCATAGCCTCGAGCGGCACGATTCTCGGTAGCCCCGCGGGTGCCACGGCAACGCTCGTGATCTTCATCTACGAACAGGCTTTTCGCCTAAACAACCTCGGTTACGGGAGCGCGGCTGCAGTGGTGCTGCTGGCGATCGTTTTCCTCGGAACCGCCGTGACACGACGGTTGCTGCCGGAGCGATCATGACACGCCCCCGCCGGCGATATGTCGGCACCGCCGTCAAGTACGTCTTCCTCGCGGTCGTGGCGGTCGTCGCGATCGGGCCCTTGCTCTTCGCGCTGTACACGTCGTTCGAGTCGCCCGCCGACTACCCGCGTTTTGTCTCGCCGATGCACCTGACACTTTGGAACTACCGCTACGTGCTCGACAACGCGCCGATCATGCGGTGGTATGGCAACACCCTGTTCGTCACCGCTGGGGTTGTGATCGGCGCTGTCGTCGTGAACACTATGGCTGGCTACGTTCTGGCGAGGATCCGCTTTCCTGGTCGGACAGTTGCCTTCCTCGTCGTGCTCGCCATCCTGATGGTGCCGCTGCAAGCAATCCTGATCCCGCTCTACCTGCTCGTCGCGCAACTCGGCTGGCTCAACTCGTACCAGTCACTGATCATCCCGTTCATCGCCAACCCCTTCCTCATCTTCTTGATGCGTCAGTCCTTCTCGACGCTTCCGGTCGACCTCGAGGACGCAGCCGCCATCGACGGCGCCGGGAGGTTCAGGACGTTTTTCAGCATCGCTGTGCCGCTCACCATGTCGGGTATCGCCACCCAGGCGCTGCTCGCCGGGACTTGGACGTGGAACAGTTTCATGATCCCGGTGACGTTCTCCACCGACCCGAACTACTACATGCTCACCGTCGGTCTCAACAGCCTGCAGTCGCAGTTCTACACCCTGACGACCGTGCAAATGGCGGGTGTCGTCTTCCTCGCGATTCCGGTGGTAGCAATGTTCGTCATTTTCCAGCGCCTGATAGTGCCGAGCTTCGCGACAGCTGGGATCCGTGGGTAAACGAGAGGTGGTCTCTCTCCCGGCCTCCCCGTCGGTCGGGGCCTCAGCCAACGAGGCGACCGAGGCGCAAGTGCGGCTCGATCTTGTCCGTGCCGGACGGCAGTGGGGGGTCCGGATCGAACTCGGTCACCTCGTGCTCGAACAGGCTCGGCCCGTCCGTGTCGCCCTCGCGTCAGGTCGTGTCAGCGGTAGGTCCGCAGGTTACGCAGTCGTCGACTCTCTCGCCGATGGCTTCGTCGGCATCGCCAAGGTGCGACCTACGAGGGAAGCATCACTTGAGGTCACCGACCACTGGCGTGTGAGCGGGGGCGAGGTGACCGTCTCCCGCGATGTCATCGTCTGTGGCAATGAAGATGATGGTTTCATGACATCGATCGGACTGTCCCGGAACACCCCGACGGGATGGTCCGAGGTCACGCCTTTCGCACCCGGGGCAGTTTACGGCAACTGCGAGCCCGTTCCGAAGTACGCGATCGCAAGCCCCGCGCTGCGCCGCCGAGAACTGCGTTACGCGCTGTGCCGTGAAGACCGGCTCGCCGCTCCGCTGTTCGCCGTGCGCTATGCCGACGGCGAATGGCTTGCCGTTCTGCACGAGGGTACCGAAGCCGCGAGCACGGTCGCCGACAGCGGCGACATCGCGGGTGGTGAAACCCTTATCGATCCCCGTCTTACGTTCGCCTCTCTCGGCTGCGCGGCGCGGCGCGACCGGCTCGAGATAGGCGCCTGGTTCCCCGGCACCGAGGGCGAGGTAACTTACAGCTCGGGTCAGCTCCCCCTGTGCCAACGACGCGGCTGGCGACGGAGGTTTCATCCCCTTAGCGAAGGAATCGTCCATCGTTACCAACTCGTCTATCGCACGGGAACGAGCGCGAGCTCGCAGGACTTCTACCCTGCGGTATGGCACTGGGCGTGGGACAAGCTCGCGCCAAAGATCGAACCGGTGGATCCCGACGTCGTCATGCGCGTCACCACCTCGGTGCTGGCGTGCCAGGCGAAGCTCACTGGCCCGCTTGCCGGGATCCCGTTAGAGGTGGATGCCGTCACCGGACAGCGCGTACCGGCGTCGCCGGCGATCATGGGGTTCGTCGGAGCGAACACCGACGCCGCGTACGTCTTGCTCCGTGTCGGAAGACGGATCGCCGGCGACGTGGGCGCGCGCTACCGGTCGATCGGCGAACGGATCCTCGACTCCTTCGTGACGATCGGCTTGGCACCGCCTCAAGGCGAAGGCTTCGACTTAGAGACGGGCAGGATGACGACCTATCGGCAGGTCGGTGGGCGAGCGGCCGTGTTCACGCGCTCTATCGCCGACGGTTGCGCCGGAGCGCTGAAGGCTTGGCAGATTGAGGCTCACGCCGGCTGTGCTCATCCAAACTGGCGCCGATGGGCCGAGCAGGGTGCGGACTGGCTCGTCTCCGTCCAGAAGCTCGACGGCTCGTTTGCCCGCGCTTTCGAGGCCGAAAGTGGGGCGGTTATCGACAGTTCGGCCACCGCTTCGCAGGCTCCGATCGCGTTTCTCGCCTCGCTGGCGCGAGTTACCGGACGGGCGACCTACCTCGACGCGGCGCTCCGGGCTGGCGACTATTGCTGGCAGACGGGCGGGCGGGCGGGCTGCTTCGCTGGAGCCACTCTCGACAACCCGAACGTCGTCGACAAGGAGGCCGCGGTCATCGCATTGGAGGGCTTCCTAGAGCTGCACGAGTCGACTGGCGATGTCACCTGGATCGAACGGGCCCGCGTCGCAGCCGAGATGGCCGAGACCTGGATCTACATTTGGAATGTTCCGATGCCGGTCGACGCCGACAACCAGTCGCTTCATTGGAAACGAGGCGTGTCGACGGTCGGCCAGCAGCTGATCGCGACAGGGGTATCGATGTGCGATGGATTCCTCGCCAAGAACGCGGCGGCGTTCGCGGCACTCTTCCGACTGACCGGCAACGCCCACTTCCTCGACGTTGCGCGTCTCGTGACGCACGGCACGAAGGCGATGCTCGCCCTGCCGGGCCGGACGTACGACTTACACGGAGAGGGCTGGCAGCAGGAACACTGGTGTCTAGCGGTCCGCCGTGGCTACGGCCTCAACCGCAACTGGCTGCCTTGGGTCTCAGTGGCGAACGTCGAAGGGATCCTGCGTCTCGAGGACATCGGCGGGTTCGTGACCGACTGTGTCCTGCATCCTGAGAGCTGAGGTGGCCTGACGTGGCGGTTCCCTCCGCTCTCACCGTTCCGCCCGTCGTTCGTGAGGTCGGCGAGCTAGTCGAGATCGTCGACCCCGCAGGGCGGACGCGCTGGCTCCAGCCGTATGACACATCTCCGCCGGCGACAAGCAGATCAAGCTCGTGAACCGGCGCAGCACCCTCCAGGCCAACGTGCTCCGGGCCCTTGCCGTTGACACCACCACCTGGCCCAAGGCCGAAATCGACTGAGCAGGGCGTTCAGCTCACGCGTAGGGGGAACACGTCTCCTCCACAACCACACCTACCTGGGGCGACGCGAAACCCGCGCCAAACTCCGGGCTGACGAGCGCGATCGGAATACTGGTGCCCTAGACCGTCGTCCCTTGCTTTTGGTCAGCAAGCACACGAAGCGTGGTTACGCGGGTATCGCGCTCGGCGCCGTGCTCGTCATCGTCGCATTCGTGGTGGCGTTGACAGGTCCGCGGCGGCGAGCCCTATCCTGAGATCCTGACGTCGGCGCCGGCCGCGCTGGTCCGGGTTATTTTGGCGAATAGCGGGAGGGAACCTCCCCCTCCTGCTCTCTCAGAACCGTACGTGACGGTCTCCCGTCATACGACTCCCACAGTCCGGCGTGTCGGTGAGGTGAGGAGATGCCAATGGGCGAAGAGCTTCGGCCGTCGCAGCCGTGCCGCATCCAGCCAGCGCCATGCCCGGTCGGGACGTCCTCGTAGTCGTTTGAACTTCTGCATGGCCCATCGGACGAGGTGCTCGTCGATGCGCGAGCGATGGCACCGCCAACTGGAAGAAAGTTGCCCTTGACATACGTAGGAGCATCGCTCAGCCCTGATCGTCCAACCGAGCCCATAGCCGTTAGGTGCGGCCCCACCTGGCGACGTGTCTGGTCGTTCGGGACGGCGTTCCGGTCACCGCTGCCCCAGCACAACGCTTGGGCGGATGATCCACGAACTCATGCTTGTACTTCAACTATCTCGCTCTCCGTTCGATGCTGGAGTCTGTGTAGCGGAGAGCTGGGTTATGGCCTAGAACAGCTACGAGCTGACTGGAG
>CAWDRQ010000023.1:0-4546 GCA_963804765.1 uncultured Acidimicrobiaceae bacterium | reverse complement strand
CTTCCTCCTCGGCGGCACGGGCACGCAGTCGCCCGAGTGCGCCGGTCATGTGGCAACTGGAACTCCCGCCAGTTTTCTGACGAGCTTTTCTCCCAGGTCGCGAGAAGGTCCTGGTCATCATGGGTTCGCGCCTATGCCAGGAAAAGTTGATGATACGTCGAGATTTCCGACTAGAGTTCGTGATCCATGAGAGCACCGCGGCATCAGTGAACTAACGCAGTGGCGCTTGCAGAGATCCGCTCGATCGGCTCGCCTCGACACGTTCGCACGATCGAAGAGGTCCAAGACTTTGAGCAAGAGCTCATCGACCAGTTCCTGCTCGCGATGGTTGGGTCTGGGATGAACGATGCGACCGTGGCGCAGGACCGCTTCGTGCTCTTCGATTTCGCACGCTTCTTGGCTCGGCCGGTGTGGACCACCCAGCCCGCCGACGCGGACCGATACCTGGTCGAGCTGCGTCAAACGCGAAAGCTCGCCCGTGGCACCGTCCAGGGGAAGGCGTGGACGCTGATGCAGTTCTTCGAGTTCCTGCTCCAGCGGTATCAGGGCGACATCCACGCGCTCACCGGAGCCGTCGTCTGTCAGCCGATCGACGAGTTCAACCGGCCGGCGAAGGCCGACTACGGGGCAGCCAGGGTTCCGCCTGCCGAGGACGAAGTCGACACCCTCTTCAACGCCTGGCGTCTTTCGCTCCCCGACGCCCGCAAGTTCCTCCCCGCCGCCCGGGACTATCTCGCGGCATCGCTGTGGCGTCGCGTCGGGCTCCGGATCAACGAGTCGGTGATGCTGAACATCGGGGACTGGCGCCCAGACCTGGGCGAGCTTGGCAAGCTGCACGTCCGGTTCGGCAAAGGCAGCCGGGGGCGGGGTCCGAAGACCCGCCTCGTGCCGGCGATCGACTCCGTGGACCTCCTCTTGGAGTGGTGGCTCGCTGAGGTCCGCCACCAGTTCGGCGACGACTGGTCCGATCCGGACGCGCCGCTCCTCCCGAGCGAACGGCATGATCCGCTGCACAAAGGCTGCGTGCGGGTTCATGACGATGCGCTCCGTCAAGGTCTCGCCGGCGCGGTCGAGCGGTGGCTCCCGTCTTGGCAAGGCAAGCTCACGCCGCACGGGCTTCGGCACTTCTGCGCCTCGTCGCTCTACGCGCGCGGCCTCGACCTGAAGGCGATCCAAGAGCTGCTCGGCCACGAGTGGCTGTCGACCACGACCCGATACATCCATGTCCATGCGGACCACGTCGAAGCCGCGTGGGCGAACGCCAACGCCCGCGTCGCTGCTCGCCTCGGCGAGAGGGAGGACTGAGCTCATGCGCTGGAACATGCGACTGACCGCCGCCGAGCGCGGCGTGTGGAAGTCGACGGAGATGCGACGCCGGCTCGCCGAGGCCGGCCTCGAGATCAGCGCCGGGAAGATGTCGGCGCTCTGGACCGGAACGCCGACCACGATCAGGCTCGAAGACCTCGACGTGATCTGCGCCGTGCTTGACTGCAGCCCGACGGACCTCCTCGTCTGCGAGCCTGACAAGGTCGCGGCCCGTCGCCCGCAGCGGGAAGCGACCCAAGCTGCCGGGGCCAGAGTCATTCCTCGCGGAGGTCGGAACCGTTCCATCCCGCCTGCGTGACTCGGCCGCATCCCAGCCTCTGTCCAACCTGCCAGATCAAGCGCCGAGCCGGGGAGGGGCGCGCCGTATTGCTATGACTGCATGCCCGGCGGCCCCTTCCCGGAGCCACCGTGCACGCGTTGCGGGTCGAGTACCGAATACTTCTCCATGGGACTGTGCTCGCGCTGCCACTACTTCGCTCCCCGCCGGGTCGAGAGCTGCCGGGAGTGCTTCGCCTGGGGCGTGACGCGCCTTCGCGACTGGCGCTGTCGCAGTTGCTACAACTTCAAGGACCGCCCAGTCGGTGTCTGCGCGAGCTGCGGGCGGACAATGCACGTCAACGCACGCAGCTTCTGCGTGCTCTGCATCAAGACGGCGGCCTATGGCCCCCGGCTTGCAGGGAGCGGACTGCGCGATGTCCTCACCCCGAACAGAAACGGCCAGCAGCTCTACTTCGCTGACATGGTCGGGGCTCGTTCCCGTCGAACCCGGCCCGGCGAGAAGAAGTCGCCTCCACCTCTGCTGGCACCGGTGACGCACCGACAGCTCGTCTTGTTCGACCTGCCGCGCGATCTCTCGGAGGGCTTCACGAAGCTTGCGTCCCCGGTCGACGCTGCGCGTGCCGCCGGACTCGACGCGTTCGCTCGCCAGTACGCGACCAAACAGACCTGGAGGGCCGACTACCGGTGGAGAGTCCGCACGGGGATTCGCGTCCTCCTCAGCCTGCAGAGCACCCCGGGCGCAGTGATCGCCCACAGCGAGACTGCCGTGCTCTTTGACGTCGGCCTCCCGGCGCGAACGGTCGGCGAGGTCCTCGCTGCAGCCGGATGGTGGGAGGACGATCGAGTCGCCGCCATCGAGCTGTGGTTCGACGATCGGGCCGCCGGGCTCCCCGAGCTGATGGAGCACGAGCTCCGGACGTGGTTCGAGGTCATGCGCCGGGGCAGCACCACCGCGCCTCGCCGCCGGCCTCGCAGCGACACGACCACGCGGCTCTATCTCACCTGGGCCTTGGCCGCCATCGGGGCGTGGGTGGAGTCCGGGCACGTCTCGTTCCGCGAGATCGCGACGGCCGACGTGCTCGCCGCGCTCCCCGAGAGCGGTGTGCCACGAGCCCAGTGCTGTCGGGCGCTTCGCTGCATCTTCACCATCCTCAAAGGACGAAGGCTCGTCTTCGTCGATCCCACGTCGCGCATCCACGCCTGGGTTCCGAACTCCCTCGACCCGCTTCCCATCGACGTCGGTGTCGTGCGCACCGCACTCGACGACCCGAGCCCAGCGCGGGCGGCCCTCGCTGCGCTCGTCGCCTTCCACGGGCTGCGTACGTCGCAGCTCCGCGACCTGCAGCTGATCGACGTCCACGATGGCCGTCTCCGCGTCGAGGACCGGGTAATCGTGCTCGCCGACCCGGTGCGCTCGCGGGTCCGGGCGTGGCTTGACTATCGCGACGCGCGGTGGCCGACGAGCACGAACCCGCACCTGTTCATCCACTTCCGTTCGGCGAACAGGATTGAGCCAGTGGGGCGGAGGTGGATCAAGCTCACCCTCGCCATCCCCGGAGGCGTCCAGGCGGTCCGAGACGATCGCATCCTCCACGAGGCGCATGCGACCGGCGGTGACGCACGGCGTCTGCAGGACTTCTTCGGTATCGGTGTCAACGCGGCGGTCCGCTACACAGCGACCGTCGACCATCCCGACCTCGTGGCCGATCGTCCGCGCTGAAGCTGTACGCGGTCGCAGGACCCAAGCTCTCGGATCGAAATGCCCCCGGGAAGCGGACTCTTCGGTATCACTCAGTGAAGATGTGCCATGCCTCGCGCACTGCGTAGTAGACGAGCACGTAGCCAGCGGCAGGGTCGGCCCACCACCATCCCGCCAGCACGTTGAGGACCAAGCCGACGAGAACCGCCGTCGCAAGAATGCCGTCCACGAAGGTGACCCGTCCCTCGGTCTCAAGAACGGGATTGCCGAGCGCCTTGCCAGTGCGGCTCTTTCCTGCGGCGAGGGCGAACATCGCCGCCGCCGTGACGGCGGTCCAGATGACGCCGACGGGGCTGTGGTGCGCGTGGTAGCCAGCGACCAGGACCACCGTCGACTGGACCGCCAGGTAGAGGGCCAACGCAACGAAGGCCCCGCCGATGAGACGGAGCGCGCGTCGTTGCCGGGCCTCCCCAGTGCCGGTGAGCTCCCAGATGACGACCGACGACGCGCCGATCTCGATAAGGCTGTCCAGACCGAAACCACCGAGCGCCACCGAGCGAGCGGTGATCGCTGCCCAGGCCAGCACGCACACGCCGACGACGTTCCAGCCGAGCGTGACGTATTCGAGGCGCAGGCCGCGTCGTAGCAGAGGCGAGCTCGTCGACATGGTCCAAGTCTCGCAGGCACCCGGTCGGCACCGAGACCTCGCAGGTAGTGGGTTCCTCGAACCCACGCATCGACGCGCCTCATCCGCCGACCCCTACGCTCGGGTTCGAATCGGAGGACCCTTCGGTATTGCTGAACCCACTGGAGATGTCGCTGTAGTCCTCGGTCGGCCCGGACGCGACGGCCTTGACCGGCAGTGAGAACAGGCCGAAGACGCTTTCGGCGTGGCCGGTGACTACGACGGTGGTGGTCGTGGCGGTGCGAGTGGCGGTGATGTCGGGACCCACGAGCACGCCTGTGCCGAGCTGGTCGAGGATGCTCTGGGCTTCGACTTGGCCGGCGGCTGCGGTCTCGCCTTGGAGACGGCCGACGGCGAGGCCCTGTTGGGCGACGGCGTCGGCGACGTGTTCCGCGTGCTGCCAGAGGGCGAACTGGACGACGCCCATGATCAAGACCAACAACAACGGCGTGGCGAGTACCAGCTCGGCCGAGACCGAGCCGCGCTCGTCACCTTTAAGGGCGCGACACCATCGACGCCGGCGCCGGCGCGCTGGCGTGCGCAGCCTCCGCACGGCC
>CAWDRQ010000022.1:0-28816 GCA_963804765.1 uncultured Acidimicrobiaceae bacterium | reverse complement strand
GGACACCTCGAGGTCGGTACCCGCAACGGTGCGACCGTCACCGTCGAGACCACCGACCTGTCGGGCGTCGCCGTCTGCGGACAGGCGACCGACGACATCGCCCGGGCGCTTGTTGCCGGCCTGCTGGTCCGGGCCGGTCCCGGCGCCTCCGAGGTCCTCCTCACGGCCAGGCTCGCCGAGCGGCTGCTCCCCGGCCTCGGCCCAGATGCGGCGATACGGCGAGCCAAGGCCTCAGACGATCTGGCCCGGGCCGTCGAGGCCGAGATGATCGCCCGGACCAGACGCTTCGACGCCGCCGAGGCCCCAGATGCCATGAGCTACCGGGAGGCGAACCCCGAGAACCCGCTGCCGTTGCTCGTCGTGCTCCTCGACGAGGTGCCCGACGACTCGATCGGGCGATGGGCGGCGCTGGTGGGCGGTTCGGCCCGCCTCGGGATCGCCGTCGTGTTCCTCGGCCATAGCCCGGCCGCCATCGGCCGGCTGTCCGTCGACGCCAGCCGCACCGTCACGAACGCGGACCCGCCCGCGCTCGCCGAGCACTTGGCCGGCGCCCAGCTGTTCGGCCTGCGAGCCGACGAAGCAGTCGAGCTGCTCGGCGCGGTCGCCGACAGCCTCGACGAGGAGGACCCCGATGACGACGAGGTCGATGTCTTGGTCGACGAGCCGATCACCGTCCTGCACCCGGTCGGACGGGCCGACGAACCGCCCGGTACCGGGGAGCCCTGGCCCGAACCTTTCCTCGTGGAGGAAGGACAGGACCGCCCGATCGTCGTCCAGATGCTCGGTCCCTTTCGCATCACCGCCCACGGCGAGCCTGTCGCGACCGGGCTGCGCAGCCGGGCCAAGGCCCTGTTCGCGTGGTACCTGGTCCGCCCCGAAGGCGCCACCAGCGACGAGGCCGTCGACGCGCTGTGGCCGGACACCACTCCCGAGCGTGTCGGTAAGCAGTTCTGGCGTGCCTTCGGCGATCTGCGCGCCCGGTTGCGCGGTCCCGGCGACGAAGCTCTCGACGTGCTCACCAAGACCGGCGAGCACTACCAACCGTGCGCGGCCGAGATCGCCTGCGACCTGTGGGAGTTCCAGGCGGCCCTCGCAGATGCCGCCCGGGGCACCGACGACCAGGCCCGAGCCGCACTGCGCCGGGCCGTCGACACCTACCGCGGTGACCTCCTCCAAGGAAGCGACTACCCCTGGGTCGAACCGGTCCGCCAGGACCTCCACCGCCGGGCCCTCGACGCCCACCTCCGCCTGGCCGAGCTCGAAGATCACGCCGGACACCCCGACGCCGCGGCTGACACCTTGGAGCGGGCCATCGACCTCGACCGCTACGCCGAGGAGCCCTACCGCCGGCTCATGGCCCTCCACGCCGCCCACGGCCGCATCGACGCGGTCACCGCTACCTGGAAGCTCCTCCATCAACGCCTTGGCGATCTCGACCTTGAAGTCGAGCCCGCCACCACCCGCCTCTACCGCTCGCTCACCACCAGCGCCCCCGACACCTCAGACGGTGCCCGCCCGATCTGTCTCTCGTCGTGACCATAGGGCAGGTCCTCGCCGGCATCGACACGCCCTGCCGTATCCTTACCAGCTGTGCACTCGGCGCCGGGATCGAGGCGGCGATGGGCTGGCGGTTCGGTTGGTCGGCCCACTGCCGGCGTTCCTTTACTTCGGTGCGGTCGGTGCCGCCGTCGGCGAGACCGACCTGGTGTTGCGGCGCGTCCCCAACCGGATCGTCCTTCCCGCGCACGTCGTCGGTCCGGCATTGCTCGCCCTCGCCAGCGCCACCTCGGACCGGTGGTCGGCACTGGTGCGAGCCGGAGCAGCCATGTTGGTCTTGCCGCCCTCTTCGTTGCCCTGGCCTTGGCGGCTCCCGGCGGGATCGGCCTCGGAGACTGCAAGCTCGCTGGCCTGCTCGGCTTCGTGCTCGGACGGTTCGGTTGGAACGCGCTGTTCCCGGGCGTCGCGCTCGGCGTCCTGCTGGCGGCCATCTACCTCTGCCCGGATGATCTCGGGCCAGCGCGCTCGATCCGAGCAGATCGCTTCGGGTCGTTCATGCTGGCCGGAGCCCTCGTCGTGGTGCTCGCCCTCGCGTAAGCCCCGAGCTCGGCTGGCACTGCGGAAATCCACGCTCCGCGAACTATCCGGAGCGCCGCGGGAAAGTAGAAGGTGATGGGCGCAGATCGGGTATCCGCGGATGGTGACGACCGGGAAGACGTCCTGGCCTCGGTTGCGGTCCCGGCACGATTCGCGATGGTGTTCGAGCGACACGTCGTCGGTGTCCACCGCTATCTCGCGCTACGCGTCGGTGCCACCGACGCGGATGACCTCACCGGCGAGACCTTCGCTGTTGCCTTCCGCTCCCGCGCTCGCTACGACCCGGAGCAAGCCGCGGTGCGGGCGTGGCTCTTCGGCATCGCGACGAACCTCCTCCTTCACCACCGTCGAGGCGAGTCCCGCCGCCTCGCCGCCGAGTCGCGGGTCGGACGACTCGCGGAGCCAGAACTTGCCGTCGACCGCCTCGTCGAGCGGATCGACGACGCCACTCGCCTCGAGGAAGCGCTCGAATGCATCGGACCTGAGCTTCGAGACGTCCTCTTCCTTGTCGCCGCGGCCGACCTCAGCTACGAGGAGACTGCCGCGGCCCTTGGCATCCCGGTCGGCACCGTGCGCTCCCGCCTGTGGCGCGCCCGTCAGTTGCTCCGAGCCGCGCTCGACACCACCGCAGAGCCACGTTCTCGCAAACCGCTCGACCCTGTTGCAGAAAGGTGATTCCAATGATCGATGAGCTTGACCTCGTGCGTCGCAGCATGGACCGCGTTCCCGACCCAGCTCCTGTCGTCGTGGCGAAGCTCCGCGATCAGCTCGAGGAGCTGATCGCCGCAGAGGAGGCAACGGGGAAGGCGTCATCCCACCGGCCTCGTAGGCGTCGCCGGGTCCAGGTCTTCGCGGTCGTCTCGGTGGCTGCCGCCGCCGCCCTCATTGCGGCGCTCCTCGTTCCTGGCACTCCGGACGGGCCGGCTCCCGCTGTCGCTGCAGCCCTCCGGCACGAGGCCGTCGTCGCTCGTGATCAGCCGAGCCCTCCGCCGCTCGGTGCCGGCCAGTACATCTTTACGAGCTCGGTGAGCGTCAACCTCACGACCGATGGCTACGGTGGCGCTCTGTCGCCGGGTTCGCCAGCTCCGACGGGTCCGACCCACAGCTTCAGCGCGCTCGTACCGGTCACCCGGGACATCTGGATTGCTTCGGATGGATCGGGGCGCCTGCGCGAGAGCTTCGGAGCTCCGAGCTTCCTCTCGCCCGCCGACCGGGCCGCCTGGCTCGCGGACGGCTCGCCGAGCGTTCGCCCGGCGCCTCGCAACGTCGACGACACGCTCATGGGCAAAGGGTTGCTGTGGGGGCCCGACCTCGCCAACCTCCCGACCGATCCCTCAGCGCTCGCCGACGTCATCAACAAGCGCAAGGTCGAGGACGGGCCGCCGGGCAATGCGGAAACCTTCACGATCATCGGCGACCTGCTCCGAGAGACCGACGCCTCACCGGGGCTCCGGGCTGCCCTCTACGAAGTCGCCGCGAGCCTGCCGGGCGTCGAGCTTGTCGGAACCGTCCGTGACGAGGCTGGTCGCACCGGCACGGCCGTCGCCTACACGAGCGCCGGCGAAGAGCAGGAGCTGATCTTCAACCCCCAGACTTCTGCTCTCCTTGGGGAGACCTACCTCGTGACCGACCCGAGCCAGCTCGGACTTCATGTCTCGGCGGGCACGGTGATCGGCTGGAGCGCCTACCTCGAGCACGGCGTCGTCACCTCGGTCACCGCGACGCCGGAGGGCTCGTCGATACCGCTCTCCTCGACCATGTTGCCGTCGCCACAGAGACCAACCGCCGTGACGAACGGCTGAGACGACAGAGCCACAGACCCTCACCGTTAGCTCAGAAGAGACTGCAAGTGGGCCGGCGTCGTCGGTCTCTACCTCGGTTGGCTCGGATGGTCCGCCCTCTCGACTGGCACGCTCCTCGCGGTCGTGGCCGTGGCTCTCTTCGTGATCGGGCGGAGCGTCGTCAGCTCACCCGCCATCGGATGCTGCTGCCGTTCGCGTCGTTCATGGCGGGTGGCGCCCTCGTTGAGATCCTCACCATCCGATGAACTGACTCACAGGACCCGCCACCGACCGGCACCACGCCGAAGTCACCGCCACGTCGCCCGTTTGCTCAGCGCACCGCACTGGCACACGTCACCTATTCGAAGTGTGCGCTATTCGTCTGGAGCTAGCGTCGCTCCAACGGGCCAACCATCTCATTGCGTTGCCTGTCCTACGTCAGAAGGCGTTCGTGACACAGACTCTAACGGCCTGCTGTCCCTTCAGCGTCCCCGGAAACCGATCGTCATTCGCACATCTCCAGCGGCCGCTGGCGCGCTTCGATAGCCGTCACTCCATCCGGGATTTCGGGCTCGACGATGCGTCCTACGATTCCCGCCGGTTTTGGAGGTGCATGTCCAGCAAAGTGTCTCGCTGAGCTTTGAGGCGGTCTAGGTCGTGCTGGTTCGTAGGTAGACAATCCAGGACGTTTTCGCCACCGGTGGCAGCGATTACTCGGCCCTCTACGAGTGTTAGATCGACATTCCCAACGTCCGTGACGACGTAATACCGGTACTTTCGCTTCACGTCGCGAGCGACATCGTGGAGGGTTTCCCACCAGCCGCTCCTGGTCCACCCGATCGGCGGGCTGTACCCAGCCAACCCAACGGTACGTCCGTTGTCGACAATCTGGCGAGTGACCTCGCGCTCCGATGCGGCAGGAAGAGCCTTCAACTGCTCCATTGCCCATTCTTCATATGGCGGCCAAAGTGGTGAGAGCCGTTCATACGACCGCGGGAAGCCTCCCTGGAGTGGAAAGTGCTTGAGTGCACCGGGCGTCTCCAGTTCAGAGTCGAGAGACATGAAGAACCCGAGAGCTGCCATCATCGTGTCGAGGACGGTCTTGTCTCCGACCTCACGCTTGTAGGCGGCGATCGCTCTTCGTGACGCTCGAGGAGTTCCATCCGAGCGCTCGACGTAGTCTGGGGGCAACTCGTCGAACGGAAGCCACGCAAGCCGCTCTCGCACCGATTGCTCCGCCCAGGGGATGCCGATCAGGCCAAGTTCAGACAGATCTTGGCGGGTGACAGAGTGGATCTCAGCATTGCGAACGAACATGAGTCCGTTGACGGTCCTCCCGCCCCTACGACCCTCCTTGAACACGGAATAGGCCTGACCGTGCTGTTCGGAGTAGTGCGCGTCGTCCAGGATCGCAATCTTTGTGACGAAGCTCTCGATTGGCGCATACACCCCTGCTTCGTGCTGACCGAACGTGGCATTCCAATACCAATAGACATTCAGACACGCCTCAGCAAATAGGTCTTGGGCCTTGTCGTAGACGGGCAACGTAAATGGACCCATGAGATCAATCGTTGCACGCGGCCTGTGGCAGCGCTCGCGCCCGAGAGCCGAAACCAGCTGGCACAGTGAGGCCATGACAGGCCCTACCGATCCTGCCGAGAGGCCGCTGGCTGACGTGGAGAAGACAGTCGGCTGGCTTCTGGGCCATCTATCCGGCGATGCCTTGGAGCAGTTTGAGTCTGAATTGCCCAGGTGGGATGCCAACCACCAAGGTGGCTTGGGGCCGAGTGGGGCCGATGCTGCCGTTCACGACCTCGACCAATGGCTACGTTCCTGGATCGAGCAGGCCACGGGCTAGCCGGACGCCAACCTAGAGGACGCCGCCCAGGCCGGCATCACTGCAAAGGATCGTCTTGCGATTGAACGGTTCGCCGGTCGGCGCCGGTCAGATGGCGGAGAAGTCAGCGATCAGTCGCCACGTGTCTTCCGGCGACTCTTCCTGCGTGAAGTGTCCGGCGTTCGGCACCACCGCATGGTCGACGTGGGTCATTCCGGCAGACCGCAACCCATCGAGGTAGTCGACGAGGTGGCCGCCCTCTTTTTCGCCCCGCAGGTACAGCAGCCGTGTCGCCATCGGCGCCTGGCTGGCGGCTTCCTTGTTGGCCGCGGCGTCCTGCGGGAACGTTCGGTACCAGTTGAACCCAGCGGTCAGGGCGCTGTTGGTGGCATAAGCCTGCGCGTAGACCGCTCGGGCTTCGGCGGTGATCTTCGACGGGTCGGCCGAGATGGCGTCGTAAAAGTAGTCGAAGTACTCGCCTTGGTGTCCTTGCACGAGCTTTTCGGGCAGCTCAGGGATCGAGTGGAAGGCGAAATGCCACAGGTACGGGTTGCGCAGCACCTGCTCCCACGGGTCGATGCCCGGTATTACGACGTCCATGATCACTGCCCGCCTCAGGTCCGAGAACGTTCGAAGGTAGGCGTAAGTGACTATTCTGCCAACGTCCTGGCCCACCAGGGTGACGTTGTGCAGATCCATGGTGTCGATGAGGCCGTGCACGGTGGCGGCGAGCTGGCGCTTGGAGCCGTCGGTGGGTCGCCCGTCGACTCGCACCTGAGGCGGCTATCAACCAGAGCACACACCTCGGTGGTGAGCTGGCGGACTTCGTCGTCGAATGCCATTAGAGCATGGGTGTCCTCACTTAGGTCGCCGACGGGCCGTGGCCCTGCACCAGCGTCGGGAGCCCAGTGGGTGCCAGGGCCTTTGCCAGTCCGTCGATACCGCCGAAGCCGTCAAGTGTGGAGGACGGCGGCCACCAGAGCTTGGGATGCTCGGGCTGCCAGATGGGTACCAGGGCCTTCTTGAGGTCGTCCGAGAGTTCTCCGGTAAGTCTCCAAGTCGACTCGAAACCGAGAATATAGAGGACCACGTTGAAGAGGCGGACGAAGATCTGATAGCCCGATCCTGAATACGAAGCTTCTCCTGCCTTCACGTCGGTCTTGTACGGCTGGTATCGGAACTGGGCGACATGATCACCTCGCGTCGTCGGAGTGACTACCGCAGCACCAAGCCAGACCTGAATGTTCTCCGGGATGCGATCGTTACCTCGGAAGCTCGAAGCGTGCGCTGCAGGGAAGGTTCTCGCCGTTCGAGCTGAGAGTTGCGTCATCACTGCCGCTGTCTTGAACGCCCACCTAGCAAGCGTCAGCTGCGCCGGCGAATCGAGCGTTGTCTTCTTTCGAGTCGCTGCAGCTTGGAACATTGAGAGCAGTACTGGCTTGGCGTCATTCTCCATGGCGCTCATCCACACGTTGTTGCAGTCGGCGCACACGATCTTCAGGGTCTTGGAGAAGGCTCCGCCCTGTTGGATGATCGGCGCGTCCGAGTCCTGAACGAGCTCACGCACGCCAGTACCCTTGAATCCAAGGTGTCGCAGCCAATCGGGGAGAACGTGCTCCTGTGTCAGAGGACCCTCGGCACCACAGAAGAAACACCTCTTTGGTTTGGCGGCGACGGGAGGGCCCTTCTTCCGCTTCTTTCCCGAGGTCATGCTGAGTCCGCCCAGTGGATCACACGCTCGGATCCGACCAGGCCGGATCGTCAGCTACGCCGGCAAGCTCAAGATCCCTCTGACTCGCGAGCGAGTATGAGAAGACAGGGCTGCCGTCTTCGTGCCGCTTGGCGTTCGGCGTAACCTTGCCAACTCTGCGGCCGAAGCGGATCAGGACGCCATCGGGATGTGTAACCACTGCCTCGATCCGCTCGGGATATACCGCCACCGCGCCAGGGACCTTGTGGCCCGTTCGCGTATCCCACATGTCGATGCTCCATGCAGTGTCCGGATTCACGGCGAACTCATAGTCGCCAGCTTTAACGCGCATGTCGTCCCACTTCGCTCGAAGCTCCGCGGTCCTGCGCCGCACTAGCTGCATCGGAACGCCATGCGACAGAGCGGTCTCGATCGGCACCGCGGTCAGGTCGTACTCGATTCCGTACCCAAAGTGGTTCAGCAGTTCCTCGATCCGATTCACGGGTATACGGACGCCGCCAGCTTCCCACCGAGCGACGGCGGGCTGTTGCAAGCCGAGCTGTTCTGCCAGCTCCCGCTGCGATAGGCCGGCGTCTTCGCGCAGCTTCTTGAGCACAAGCCCGATGTCCCGCGCCTCGGTCATAACACGTCATGTTATCAGCCCGTGGACTCCACCGCAGCTTGCTTGCCGTAGCCTGAGCTGGCGATGGACCAGGGCACCAAGGACCTGTCGGGAGCTGATCGAGAGGCGGCGCGCGAGACTGGACCAATGGGACATAGGAATCGCTAGGTCGAGTGACCGGCCAATTTCGCCAGATTGACTACCGAGTCGCCTTGGCTGGCGGTTTGTTCGACTCGCCGGGCGTCTATGCCGTCTTGATCGGGAGCGGCATGTCATCCGATGCCGGGATCCCCACCGGGTGGAGGGTCGCCCAGGAACTCGTTCGGCGGGTAGCTCGTGACCACAAAGTCGATATCGATGAGACGGGGCTCAAGCCGGAGGAGTGGTGGGCGCAGCAAGGGTACGGCGAACTTTCGTACTCGAACCTGGTGGAAGGCCTCGCTTCGACTGAACTCGCTCGGCGCGATTTGCTCCGCGGTTTCTTCGAGCCCACTCCCGACAACGCGATCGAGCCAACCCCGGCTCACCGTTCGCTCGCACAGCTCTGTGCGATGGGTCTCGTCAAGGTGATCATCACCACGAACTTCGATCCCCTTATCGAACGTGCACTCGCTGACGAGAATCTCAGCCCGCAAGTGATTTCAAGCGAGTCGCAAGTGCATGGAATGAGACCGCTTCATCACGCTCCGCTCACCGTTATCAAGGTCCATGGTGACTACGCCTTGCCCGAGCTCAAAAACACGGATCTTGAGCTTTCGAACTTCGGTCCGGCTATGAATGAACTCCTCGACGAGGTGTTCGACGGGTTCGGTCTCATAAGCGTCGGTTGGTCGGCCACTTGGGACCACGCTCTCCGAGAAGCGATGGAGCGACGAGCCACCCGGCGGTACCCGACGTATTACGCAGCGCACGAGGGTCAGCTGAGGGAGGCAGCCGAGCGCCTTACGACGCAACAAGAGACGCACGTGATCAATATCTCTGGGGCGAACGCCTTCTTTGGTGATCTCGTCGATCGGGTGATGATCCTGTCGGAACGGGCTAGACGACGAGTCGCTCCACAGCGATCGAAGGAGTACTACCACCACATCACTGCGAGTAGTCCTCCGCAGGGCTGGACCCAGCTGCCGTTGCTCACCATCAGGGTCGTGGGAACAGTCAGTGACGTCCACGAGGACTTCGAGATCGAAGCCGACGATCGAGACAAGTTGGTGGCGGCGCTGAATGCCAGCAAGGTCGTTGCGCGGCTGCTGAATCTCCAAGGTGCACCGCTAACCGCGAAGTATGCCGACGGACCTTCGTCGGTTGGATTGGGCACTCCGCCCTTCGTTGGCCTTGTGGGTTGGGAGTACGAGCAAAGCGCCTACCAAAATGACGTTCACGCTGTATATCGAATCGGAACAGACGGTTCGAACGGGATCTCGGCGCTTGCTGAAGTTCGTGCGCCCGGCCAGTCCATGAGTTCTTCGAGCGTCACGTGCTTCATCGACATGGGGTTCTCGGTCGCACAGAAGCTGCAGCTAGAGACCGTCGCTGAACTCATCTGCACGGGACTCGTCGCAGTGACGGCAGAGATGCCGGGAGCGCTGATCGACATTCTTCCTCGAAATGCCGAGGTGACCAAGTGCGAGATTCAGCTCCTAGCCAGCAACATGAACAGCGACAACTCAATGCGAAACAACGCCTTTTCGGATGTCATCAATCTCACACTTGTGAACTCATTCAAGTACCCGGCACCACAGAACCCTGGTCAGCAGATGATGTACGCAGCCAACCTCACCGGTGCGTTGTCGCGCGCTGAGGCAGCGGATCTTACCGTTGACGCAATCGGCAGGATGGTGAAGCAACTTGGGTACATGGACCCCCGTAACGGTCAGAAAGCCATACAGAAGACGCTTGAATCATGGGCGAGTCTGTGACCGTCCCCGACCCATTCGACAAGGACGTCAAGGCAGGGCTGCTCGAGTTCGAAGCTGTCGACAATGGCGCAACACCGATTCGTGAGGGCATGACGATCGAACTTCCCGTTGACGATAAACCACGAAATCTCACCCTCGACGCAGACGAGGAGATGCTCGCCGAATGCGATCTTCACAGCTGGCCACGTGTCCGGCAACCTCGCACCTGGCCGACGGTAGCGGAACGATCGATGCCCTGTGGAGCCCCCGGTCGAAGGGGTGATCGCGTTTTCGGACACTACGGCCTGCACATCGTCACCGACTCGGTACCCCGACCGACGCTGCCGCCTTCCGATCCGCTCGAGCAGCGACCGGCGGTCACACCAGTTGAGTTTCCGGATGCGAGCGGGCTACAACCTTGACATCGTCCGAGCCCGCCCTGATCCAACTAGCTGTGTGCCCGCACAAACGGCACGGCTCCATATGCATTCACTGAATGCAGGGCGGTCACCGCTGTGTGCAAGCTCGGAGCGCTACCTACGCAGAGTTGGCTCGTTCGCTATGGCGCTCGGTAGCAATCAAGCCTGTCAGCCGGATGATCCCGGGGCCTCGAAGCGCAGTCCGTTGATGAGGATCGTGACCATACGCTGGCTCTGGTCGGCGCTCTCCTCTCCGAGGGGATGGCACAGCTTGGCGACGGCATAGATCAGTTCATTGGCGCCGATCGCAGTTTGGATCTCGCCAGAGGCTGCTGCCGCTCGGAGCAGATTCTCAAGCGCCGGTCCGAAGCGAGCCATGAACTGTGCTGGCAAGTCGTCGAACGCCAGATCGCCCGAATGAAGTGCCGCCGCCAGTCCCCGCTTGGTAGCAACGAACTCGGTCAGCCGATAGAGCCATTTCTCAAGAGCGACGCCCGGGGGGTACTCCGCAGCTAACGTCGCGGCCGCATCGGCGCAGGCGTCGACCTCGCGCTGGAACACCGCCACGACGAGATCTGATCGGCGAGGGAAGTGGCGGTAGAGGGTGCCGACGCCGACGCCGGCCGCGTCGGCGATCTGCTTAGCCGGAGCGTCGACGCCGGAGCTGGCGAACACGGTCTTGGCAGCGTCGAGTAGGGCTTCGGCGTTGCGTCGCGCATCGGCTCGTAGGCGCCGCTGCCCGTTGGAAACTTGGTCCGATTGGCTAAGCGGAATATCTTTCCGTATAGTTCCGGAAGAGCGTTCCACATATCTCAGCTTACCGCTGAACCCGCTCGATCACTCCAACGGGAGGCACAACCCATGCAATACCGCAGCCTTGGCCGCACCGGCATCCAAGTCAGCCCCTACGCCCTCGGGGCGATGATGCTCGGCGCCCCCGCCATCGGCAACCCCGACCATGAGGACGGAATCCGCATCATCCACAAGGCGCTAGATGCCGGGATTAACTTCCTCGACACCGCCGACCGCTATTCAAACGGTGAGTCTGAGGTTGTCGTCGGCAAGGCGCTGAAGGGCCGGCGTGACGACGTCGTGCTCGCGACCAAGGTCAATGGGCCGATGGGCGATGACCCGAATCAGAAGGGCAACTCGCGGCGCTGGATCATGACCGAGGTCGAGAACTCACTGCGGCGCCTACAGACCGACTACATCGACCTGTACCAGATCCATCGCCCCGATGCGGACACCGACATCGAGGAGACGCTGTCGGCCCTGACGGACCTGATCCACAGCGGCAAGGTCCGGGCCATCGGCCACTCCGCGATGCCGGCCTCTGACATCGTCGAGGCCCAGTGGGTCGCCGAGCGCCGCGGTCTCGAGCGGTTTCGCACCGAGCAACCGACCTACTCCATCCTCAACCGGGGGATCGAGACCGAAGTACTGCCGGTCACCCAACGCTACGGCATGGGCACGCTCGTATGGAGCCCACTCGCCAAGGGCATGCTTACCGGGCGAATCCGCAAAGGCCAGGAAACCGACCTGCGCCGCGCCGCGATGTTCACCAACTTCCGCGACGAAGCACGCCTCGACGCCGTCGAGCAGATCATCGCGCTCGCCGAGGAAGCGGGCCTACCGATGACGCACCTGGCCACGGCCTTCGCGATCGCCCATCCCGGGGTGACGAGCGCGATCCTCGGCCCGCGGACGATGGAGCAGCTTGACGACCTGCTCGCCAGCCTCGAAGTCAGCCTGTCCGACGACATCCTCGACCGGATCGACGAGATCGTCCCGCCCGGCACCGACGTCGGCGTACCCGATCAATCCGCCTACCTCCCCCCGGCACTGCAGCGCGCCGACCTGCGGCGCCGACCGGTGACCGACCGCTCTGCCGCCTAGCGGCGACTTGTTCCACGTTGCCGCTGAACTGGTAGTTGTCGCCACTTGCAATGGCCCCGGGGTAGACGCCCGTCTACACTCAACTGGGGCATCAGACCGCTTGACCATCAGACTGCAGCTGTCGGACAGAGGGAGTCACGACGACCGCACCGGCTCCGCGTACACGCCCCGAGACGAATCCAGGTGGCAGCACCGCAGACAACGGCCTGTGGGGTGCAAGCACAGGAATCCGACGTCGCGTGGTCCGAAGATTGCCGAATGGACGGCCGCGTGCCACGTGGATGCAAGCGTTCTTCCGCGATCGACCGCGAAATGCGTCGGGAACTACGTCAGACGGTTATGCGTCGCGGGCGGCGTGCGCATGGTCGTGCATCGAAACAGCACGCGTTCCTTTGAGCGGCATCCAGACCGGCCGAGACACGTTCGATCACGCAGCGATCGAGTACTCGCGCAGAACGCCACCGAGGCGATCGACTCGCTGAATCTGCAGTGCATCATCGAGTGGCTTCTGCAAAACGTAAGGGATCGGGATGTCGAGATCGATCCCCCGGTGAGGCCGAGCTGCGTTGTAGTGTTCGACGAACTCGGTGAGCACGCGCTCAAGATGGCGCTCATCTCTGATGAGCAGCCAGTCGAGACATTCCCTACGCGCGGTGCCAACGAATCGCTCGGCGAACGCGTTGGCGCGAGGCGCGCGAACTGGCGTCTTGATGACCCGGGCGCCAATCGAGGACAACACCTCATCGAAGGGCCCGACGAACTTGGTATCTCGATCTCGGATCAAGAACTTGACGATGCGCCCCTCGTCCTCGAGCGCCATCGCGAGATTGCGCGCCTGCTGGGTGACCCAGCTGCCGATCGGATGCTCGGTGACGCCAGCCAAGAAGACCTTGCGGCGTTCCAGGTCGATGAAGAACACCACATAGAGCCGGCGCAGCGTGATCGTGTCGACGTGGAAGAAGTCGCAGGCCAGCGTGCCGGCAGCCTGTGCGCGAAGGAACTGCGACCAGGTCGGTCCCGATCGTCGAGGGGCCGGTTTGAGGCGATGTCGTCGAAGCACATTCCGCACGCTCGTCGCCGAGACTGTGACACCGAGCTTCCTCAGCTCGCCGACGATCCGGAGGTACCCCCACCGAGGGTTCTCCCGAGCGAGACGAAGGACGAGCGCGACGACCTCGGCGTCGAGCGCGTTCGGAGCGACCTTGTTAGGAGGCGGGAACGTCCAGTGCCGGCGAACGAACTCGCGGTGCCAGCGCATCAGCGTCGCTGGGGTGACAAGAAAGGTGGCCCAATGCTCGCGAGAGAAATCGTGCGAGCGTCGCAAGCACGGCGCGATCAGTGGGGGAGAACCGAGGACGCGCCACCTGGCGCTTTAGCACCGCGAGCTGATGACGAAGGACCGCGATCTCGACGTCCTTCTCGTCTGGGCTTGGACCGATCCCAACGAGCCCGAGCAACTTTCGAACGAGCAGGAAGGTGATTGAACAGCTCACGCGGGCGATCCTGGCACATCTGCGATGGCCCTGGTCAGAGTCCGGTTCCTGCGCTTGCACCCCACAGGCACCGGGCCTCCTTAGCGACGAGCCCGCCGGCACCGAGGTGCTCGGCGACGCCGCCTACGGCTCGGGCGAACTGCGTGAGCACCTCGAACAGGGCGAGATGACGGCGGTCATCAAGCCGATGCCGCTGCGACCGGCCGTGGACGGCGGCTACACCCTCGACGACTTCGAGATCGACGAGACCGCGGGCACGATCACCTGCCCCGAGGGGATCACCGTCACGATCAACAAGAACCGCCGTGCACGATTCGCAAAGCACTGCGCCACCTGCCCGCTGCGGCGCCGCTGCACCAAGTCCAAGGCCGGCCGGACGATCGTGCTGCACCCGAACCACGACCTGCTCGCCGCCGCACGAGTGCTCGCGCAGAGCACCGCCTTCTGCGAGACCTACCGCCGGCAACGGCCGATGATCGAGCGGACCATTGCCTGGCTCGTGCGAAAGAACAGTCGCAAGCTCGCCTACCGGGGTGTCGAGCGCAACCGGCTCTGGCTCTCCCACCGCGCCGCGGCCGTCAATCTCGTGCGCCTCGTCAACCTCGGGATCGCCCATGACGGACGGAGCTGGGTGATGGCGGCCGACTAAGGCCGATCGGGACGTCACGCATCAGGATTAGACGCCTCAAGCACCTCGAGAGGGACCCAGAAGCCCCATTTCGCAAGGAGTCCGGGCCGAATCTGCCACCGCGGGAGTGAGCAACACGGCAGAAGACATGGTCAACTGGCCGGAACTCCTCAAGCGGCGTTGCTCAGCAGTATCCTAGGACAGCCTCGGCCGCCTTTCGAATGGGTCAGCCTTCTCGCGGCCGAAATCCTTTCTTGGCGTCCTCGCCCGTAGGCTGATCATCGTTTCGGCCGACACCGCGAAGCGTGGTAGCTCGCTTGCCATCGAGATCGCTAAGGGCCTGGGCGACTGGGAGTTCGTGTCGCAGTTCCGACTCGACGGGCGCTACTTCCCCGTCAGTCTCTTGGTGGCCTCTCCGAAACTCCCGGCCGGCCGAACCGATGTTCCTGGCCAGCTTCGGCAGCTGGCTGCTGCCGAACAGGACGACAACGACAATTATCAAGACGATGATTCCGTCCATCCCGAAAATGTCAGCAACAATCATGGTGATCCCCTCAGTTGGCTTCGTGTGTGGTTTGGCCTTATGCCAGTCCCGCCTGGGCGGTCGGGTTGCCTCGTTGAGGCGTTGTGCTGGAATGTCTCGCTCATCGGCTTGCGGCGGTGATGGGCATGGGTTCTTCTTTCTGGGTCTGGGGTGGGGAGGACAGCGGAACGGTTCAGGCTCTGCTGGTGCGCGGTTATCGGATTTCGTAGGTGCCGTCGAGTCGGGCGCGTGCGATGACGTGTCCGGCCATCACGTGGAGTGCATCGGCGAGGGTGAACTTGTCCGGCAGGTCGAGCTGGTAGTCCAGGGCGAAGAGTTGGAAGACGTAGGAGTGTGGTCCGTGCGAGCGCGGGGGCTTGGGGCCGGCCCAGCCGCGGTGGCCGAGGGTGCCTTTGCCGTGTTTGAGCCCGCTGATCGGGCTGGGGTGGGTAAGGCCGTTCTCAGGAATGCTGCTTAGCGATGGGTCGATGCCGAGCGTGAGGGCATGGGTGGCGGGTTTCCCGAGGGGGACGTCGGGGTCTTGCACGATGAGCACGAGCTCCGCCGTTTCGGTTGGCGGCGTTGTCCAGGCAAGGGCGGGTGAAATGTTGACCCCGAAGAGCCTGCCACGGTACCGCTCGGGTATGGGAGTGCCGTGGTCGAAAGCGGGGCTGGTGAGGGTAAAGTTCTCGGGTGCTTGCAGGTCGGGACGTGCCCAGGCGAGCGTGTGGTGTCCGGCGTGTCGGTTGCGCAGCGCGAGGCCGATGGGGTTTGCGGGCATGGTCTTGGGTCCTTCTCTCTATGCCTGGCGGATGGGGAGGCCGGGGTTGCGGAGTATGCGGTCGGGCCCGAGATCGAGGGTGGCGTGAAGGGCACGCCGGCGGTTCTGTCCGGTGACGGACTCATGCATGGCGGTCCACGCTCGGGATGCGGTGTCTGGCGGCGTGGCCGATCGGGTGGTCGTCGGGCTCCCCGGGGCGGTGCTCATCTGAGTGGCCAGGCGTGCGCCGTTTCGTTCGGCGGTCGCCAGTGCCCAACGTCCGGTCGAGACCATGCCGAGCAGCACGACCATGACTCCACAGCCGGCGACTACCGCCCACGCAGCGTGGCTGGCATGCACGAAGCCGGCCGAGCTGCCGGCGATGATCGCACCGGTGACCGCGACCCCGACGGCCGCGCCGGTCTGGCGAAAGGTGGAGGCGATCGCTCCCGCGACACCTGCTTGGTCTCGGGGCATGCCCGAGAGCGCGGTGTTGGTAATCGGGGCGCTGACCAGACCCGCCCCGGCACCGTAGACGAGGTAGGCGAGGATCAGATACCACACCGCGGTGCGGGCGCTAAGGCCGATCAGCAGGATCGCGCCCACGGCTATCAGCAGACCGGACATGACCAGTGAAAGCCTCGGCCCACGGCTGGCCACCAAGCGGCCTGAGACGGTGGAGAGCACGCCGAGCATCGCGGCCATCGGGATCGTGAGCAATCCGGCGTGCAGCGCGCTGTAGCCCCGGACATCCTGCAGATACAGCGTATTGAGGAACAGAAACCCGCCTAGGGTCGCCAACGCGAACACCCCGATCAGCGCCGCGCCCGAGAACGGCGCGCTGCGGAAATACCGCATGTCGATCAGCGGCTCACGCCGCCGGGACTCGACCACGACCAGCACGATCGCCGCCAGCATTGCAACCGCGAACAGCGCGTCGATCGGCGCCGAGCCCCACCCGTTGCGTGGCCCCTCGATGATCCCCGCGGTCAGGCAGCCCAGCAGGGCAATCACCGCCAGCTGGCCGGGAGGGTCAAGCCGCCGGGGCTGCTCGGCCCGCGACTCGGGCACGAACCGTTGCGTGAGCGCGATCGTGATCAGGCCGACGGGAATGTTGATCCAGAAGATCGAACGCCACCCGATCCCGCTAACCAGCAGGCCACCGAGCACCGGGCCGGTGGCCAGGCTGAGTCCGGCGACCGATCCCCACATGCCGATCGCCTTCGCGCGCCCGGCTTTGTCGGTGAACGTGTTGGCGATGATCGACATCGCCACCGGGTTGAGCATCGACCCGCCGATAGCCTGCAGTCCGCGAAAGGCGATCAGCCACCCGAGCGACGGAGCCAGGCTGCAGGCCAACGACCCCAGCGAGAACGTCCCCAGCCCGATCTGAAAGACCCGACGGCGGCCGAAGCGGTCCGCGAGCGAGCCCGACAGCATGAGCAGGCAGGCGATAACGAGGGTGTACGCGTCGATCGTCCACTGCAGACCGCTCACCGACGCGTGCAGTGCCCCTTGGATCGACGGCAAGGCGACATTGACGATCGTGGTGTCGAGGCCCGCCATGAATACGGCCAGACAACACGTGACCAGCACCACGGAACGGCGCTGGGCGTCACGATCGGCGGTCACAGGCTCTGTGCCAGCCGCTCAATCAGGGGCGCGGCCACCATCAGCTGTCGAAGCTCAGCAGGGCTAAACCCGATCGATAAGGCCTTTGCTACCTGATCGGCGCGCCCGTTGTGCTTGTCGCTCAGTACCGCGTGTGCCGGACTTGGTGATCGAAAGAACGGCACGCCGCCCGTCGGTCGGATGAGGATGTCGCTCGACGAGGCCACGTGCCTCGAGCGTCCCCAGCGTCGTTCCCATCGACTGCACGCTGATCTGTTCGGCCTTGGCCAACTCGGTCACCGAGCTCGGACCGCTTCGATCCAATCGCTTGAGGACCGAGGCCTCCGGCAAGCTCAGGCCGCCCCCCGCTTGCATCTGACGCAGCTGTCGTATGCACAAGCCGATGCTCATCTGCAGAGCCGCAGCAACGTCATCGACATATGGATCCCGAGGCATATACAAAGTCTAGCCTTGCTAGATTGAACTGACAAGCTCACACTTGTCATCTAGGAGGCCTCGCAGGCGAGACGGTCTAAAATTGAGGTCGCGCCTGGCGGTTCCTTGCGCGTGTTCGTTGACCTGGACCACTGGTGTCCGCGTCGGTGTCCCCAAGGGCCGCACTAGGCAGCACGCCGCATGGACAGTCTTGACCGGCCTCAGTTATCAAGCCAAGGCGTTTCGCTGACCCGCACCGCCGTACTCTCGGTTGGAGCTAACGCGAGTATGGCCCCCCGCTACTAATCGAATGCCCTGGTCAGGAGTAGCTTCCGCGGCCAGGGCATCTTCGCGTTCGGGGCTGCCGCAGGGCCATGTCAAACCTGTGTCAAACGCACCGCCGCGGACAGCGCGGATAGTTCCGCACTCGGCGGACGACGCACGTCCCGAGGACCTCCGACCGAAGTGTCAGACCGGTATGTCAACGGCGCTATGCATAGTTTACTTGACACAACGTACCTGTCGAGGCCATAATCAGGGCCTATGCCATACGAGTCCCGCGTACGGGAGTATCGCCTGCAGAAGGGCCTCTCCCAGGAGGCCCTCGCCAGACAGCTGGGTGTCAGTCGACAGACGGTCGTCAGCATTGAAAGAGGGAACAGCGAACCGAAGGTGCTGCTCGCTCTAGCCATGGCAGCGGCATTGGGTGTGGCGGTGCATGAACTATTCCGCCGAGGTCTCCTCTGATGAACGGAACGATGAATGAAGGGAGGTGTGGAAGTGACTTGGAAAACTGCGAAGATCATTGGCGGCGCCGTTGTGGGGGCGGCCGCCGCCTACGCGGGCGGAAAGCTGTTCGGCCGTGAGGCCGGGGCGATCATCCTGACCGGGCTCTTGGGCATCGGAGCGCACGAACTGTTCGATGCGCCCGTCTCCAAGGAGATCTACAAGCTCGCGAACTAGCCCTGCCGGACGCGTCGATATCTCAGTGTTCTCGTCGCGGCCCTAGCTGCTGTCGCCGTGTTCACCCGGTGATCGAAACTCCCGCAGTGCACAACGGCGCTCACCTCATGGTCATAGTGCAGGATGGATATGTGCCCTTGCCCGGGACCCACCGAGAGGCTGACGATTCCGCCGTCGATTTCGCGGACGCGCTGATCGCCTGGACGGCCGTGGCTCGGCCTGCACTCGAGCACACGGCCAAGAAGTACCGCGCGGTCATTACTTATAGCGAACTTGCTGAGGAAGTCCAGAGCCGCCGCGGCATCCGGACTCGGTCGCTGATCATGAACTGGATCGGTCAGGTGCTAGGCCGGGTCTCGCACGAGTGTCATCGGCGCGGTGATGAGTCGTGCCATGGTCCTGCTCTTCGTTGTCGGACTGGGATCCGTGCGGGCGGCCATCGACTGGCCGTCGTAGGAGCCGTGAGGCGGATGGACGAACGGGTACAAGAACGCTGGGGTGTGTGATGGCTGATTCCGCCGACGGCGGCCTTCTCAAAATCCTCTCGGTTGGTGACATCGCTGGCATCTTCTTTGTGCCCGCCTACCAACGCGGCTACCGGTGGACCGAGCACGAGGTCGGCCAGCTCCTGGAGGACATCTTGGACAGCGACGGCGCGACGTACTACCTGCAGCCCGTGGTGGTTAAGGCTCGTGATGATGGTTCGTGGGAGCTCGTGGACGGCCAGCAACGCCTGACCACGCTCTACCTCATCTTCCATTACCTCAAGGGCACACACCTGCCGAGCGCAACCACCAACTACTCGATCAGCTACGAGACGCGGCCGGGTAGCAAGGACTACTTGAGCCGGCTGAGCGAGGCCGACGCGGGCAGCAACATTGACTTCTTCCACATGTTCCGCGCCTACCGGTGCATCGAGGACTGGTTCGCGAAATTTGGGCACCGCACCACTCGCGAGGCGACTCGCCTCTACGGCTACCTGTTCGATGGCGTCAAGGTGCTCTGGTACGAGGCCCCGGAGCACGTCGATTCGACCGACTTGTTCACCCGGCTGAACGTCGGCCGGATCCCGCTTACCGACGCCGAGCTGGTGAAGGCCCTGCTCCTGAGCCATAGCCAGGCCGGTCCCGGTCAGACTGATCGCGCTCCGGAGATCGCAGCGCACTGGGATGGCATCGAACGGGACCTGAGGGTGCCCGAGGTATGGGCGTTCGCAACCGGCGAGGCGAAGGAGGAGGCGACGCACATCAGTCTGCTGCTGGACACACTCGCCGGCGGGCCCCGCGGGCGAGAGCGGCCCATGTTCCACACCTTCGAAACTCTACGAGGCCGGATCGAGGACGATCCCCAGGGGTTCTGGCGAGCCGTCGTCGACCTCCACTCGCTCGTGCTCGGATGGTACGAGGACCGCACTCTCTTCCACAAGGTCGGTTACCTGATCGCGGTCGGGCGGACGTTCGAGGAGCTGGTCGAGCTCTCGACGGACAAGGGCCGGAGCGCCTTCGATGCTGCGCTCGACGACGAGATCCGCGCTCACCTCGGGCTCACCGGCGGCGAGGTCGGCGACCTGACCTACGGCAGCCGCAAGACCTCCGACGTCTTGTTGCTGATGAACGTCGAGACGATCAGAGCGATGCAGGACTCCTCCGAACGGTATTCGTTCCGAGCCCACGCGGCTGGCATGTGGTCGCTTGAGCACATCCACGCCCAGAACGCCGAGCAGCTCAACACCGTCGAGCAGTGGAGGGCATGGTTGGAGTTCCACCGGAACGCGCTGGCCGACCTCCCCAACTTCGACGAGGACCATCGGTCGAGCCTGCTCGACCAGATCGAGGAGATGTTTTCGGCGGAGGTGACCCAGTACTCGTTCAGCGCAATGGAGAAGGAGTTGACCGCCGTGTTCTCCCCAGCCGACGAACCGGACAACAGCGAGGTCGATTCGATCGCCAACCTCGCTCTTCTGGACCACCGCGACAACGCCGCTCTGAACAACTCGGTATTCGAGGTCAAACGGCGTGACATCATCCGGCGGGACAAGGAAGGCTCCTACATCCCAGCGTGCACCCGCAATGTCTTCCTCAAGTACTACACGGAGACCGGCAACCAACAGCTCCACTTCTGGAGCGCTACAGATCGACATGCTTACCTCGAGGCCATCCAGGAGGCCGTCGAGCCCTACGTCATGCACGAGGAGTTGGACGCGTGCACCGCCGAGAGCCGTCGGACGTCGTTCCTAGCCCTGACCGGAAACCACCAGCCCGACGATGTCCTTGTCGTCGAGCACATCGAGATCCCGCTGTTCCAGCGTGACTACGCCCAGGGCCGTGAGAGCGATTCGGTCCGGCGGATCCGCGCCGACTTCCTCGATGTCCTCCGCGCCGCCGTCGCCGGCGACGAGCCCCCGCCCGTCGGGCTGGACTTCGTATACGGCGGGGTCGACGAGGGAACGCTACGGCCCCTCGATGGGCAGCAGCGCCTCACCACGCTGTTCCTGCTGCATTGGTACATCGCCTCCCGCTCCGACCACCTCGCCGATGACCTCGGTTGGAAGCGCTTCTCCTACGCCACCCGCCAGAGCGCTCGAATGTTCTGCGAGAGCCTTGTCTCACATCCGCTGCCAGACGGGGAGGGGGTGCCGTCGGACTGGATCAGGGACCAGCCGTGGTACCTGTTCCTCTGGCGACATGACCCCACGATCCAGTCGATGCTCGTGATGCTTGACGCGATCCACGAACGATTTCACGACGTCGATGCCACCACCGCCTGGACACGGTTGAGCGACCCCGAAAGCCCGGCGATCTGGTTTCTCATCCTCACGCTGTCAGGTCTGGGATCCGCCGACGGCGAGGACATGAGGCCTGAGGACCTGTACATAAAGATGAACTCACGAGGGAAGCCCCTCACCGAGTTTGAGAACTTCAAAGCGCACTTCGAGAAGACCATCCAGTGGTCATCCCGGTCCGCTGAGTTCGCCCTCAAGGTGGACACCGTGTGGTCCGATCTCCTGTGGAACGTGCGGGACGCCGACGACCTCATCGACGACGAGTTCCTGCGCTATCTGGAGTTCATCACCGAGGTGTGCGAATGGCGCGACGGTCGTGCCGACGGCGCCGGCCAGCGTCTCGGCCCACGCACACAGGCGGTCTTCGGTGACGAGAATTCGCGGCACGAGGCACACCTTGACTTCCTCTTCGATGCCCTGGACGTCTGGGTCAGACCCTCGATACCCGAGACGTTCGAGCAGTTCTTTGCTAGCGCCGCTGATGTCGAGAGCGCTGTGCGGAAGGTTCGGCTCTTCTTCCGGTTTGACGGCAACGAGCCAGGGTCGCTCAACCTCTTCGAGGTGTGTTGCCGCTCGTACGGCGAGACGCGAGGACGAGCGCGCGTCTTCTCGCTCGGACAGGCCCTCATGCTCTACGCCGTCGTGCTTCACCTCATCGAGGTCACCGACGAGTTTCCGCGGCGTGTCCGGGTCCTCCGCAATCTCATCGAAGCGTCCTCCGACGAACTGCGCTTGGATCGGATGCCTAAGATCATCGAGGACGTTCACCGCATCATCCGTCACGGAGACATCGATGCCGTAGCCACGCTCAACCAGGCGCAGGTCACGGATGAGAAACTCAAGGCCGTCTTCCTGGAGGAGAACCCCGAGCTGCAGCCCGCCGTGTTCCGGCTCGAGGACCACGAGCTCTTGCATGGCAGCCTCGGAGCGTTCGAGCTCGACCCGGCAACCTTCGAGAGCCGGGCGACCGTGTTTCACCTCTTGATGTCACAACCGGACCTGTGGCCGGATCTCCTGGGGGCTCTACTTTCCATCGGCGAGTACCAACGCCAGCGGACCAACGCACGGCCGTTCCTGTTCGGCACGGACTCGAAGCGGCACGACAGTGCGTGGCGGGACCTGCTGACTGGCGCCACTCGTGACTCGCTGCAGCCGACCAGAGAGGTTCTCGCAGCGTTCCTCGATCGCATCGCTGGTGCACCGACGGACCTGAAGGACGCTCTGAAGGTGATCACGAGCGCCTACCTCGCCCGGTGCGAGGATCAGCAGCGCTTCGACTGGCGGTACTACATGGTGAAATACCCGACCATGCGGGAAAACGGCTCTAGCACCTACTACGCCGAGCAAGACGACGAGAGTGACCATGCTGCGATGGGCTACTTGCTCTGCATGTTGCGTGCTGGTGGTCGGGCACTCAACGGCTACTACAGGGATCCTTACCTGCTGGCGATCTCCCGGGAGCTTGAGGATGGCGACGTGGTCGAGGACAAGTGGTTCATGGGCTATGAGACCCAACCTCGGCGACTTCCGCTTACGAGGAGCGGCGCCACCCTTCGCTGCGTGTTCTCGGGCTACGAGCTGTCGTCGCCACCTGCGGACCAGTACGCCCAGGTGTTCGCAGCCGCCTGTGCAGAGCTTGGCATTGGCAGCGACAACGTGGTCGTCGTCCCGCAGGTGGAGATCGACGGTCGACAGGCCGACAGAATAGATCGCATTCAGCTTGGCGCCAGCCTCATCCGAACTCTCTCTGCCGCCGGTCTTTGAGAAAGCGAAAGCCATGGGCCACCGCCTCCGGGGATCCCAGGCCGGTTCAATTCGACGGCACTACTGTCACGACGCCTCCCGGTCACGTCTCCGGATTGCTACCGCACTCGTGGGCGAGGTCTTGGTTCTGACCGACGTCGAAAAGCACCGACTGGATAGATTCACGCCACAGTCGCGCTCGTCGATGGTCTGTTTCGTGCCAAGTCAGCGGGTGAGGAAGTCGTGGGCTCGCCGTCGCGTCGAGAGACAACCACTGGTCGTTCTTCGGCAGCCGAGATTGTGCTCTACGGACTCGCTGCCGCAGTCTGCCGAGCAGGCCGGGGCGCGGTTCTCGTTCGGCCTCAGTGGGCTGGGCCTCTCCGAACTGCTCTCGCTTGGCACGGCGATCAAGTTCACGTCCAACGGCGATCTCCTCCGGGGTCATCCGACCCGCCCACTGGATCCGGTTGCGATTTATCCAGTAGTGGGACTGGCACGCGAAGGCCCAATTGCCAATAGAGGGATGGAGCGAGACGGACTCGCCATCGAAGGTGAGTTTCCAGTCGGTGGGACTCAACGGTGTCACAACCTCGAATCCACAGCCGCAGCAGCACAGATGGGATGCGGTCGTGTACTCGACAGAGATGTACAACGTGCCGGGCGTGAGATCCTCGGGTATGAGTCGCACGAACTCGTACCGCAGTTCGCTGACCCGGGTCATGCCTCGAACTCGTTGGTCAGTAGATTCGCGTCGATGTGATACATCGTGTGGTGCTCATGTGTCGCGTCGATGTAGAAGCCGACCAAGCGTTTCCACCGCAGTACTGCCAGGGCCGCGTTCATAGCATTCAGCTCGGCGAGCTGGATGTTCTGTGAGTAAACGTCATCGGCGCCGCCATCTGAGAGATCGATGCGTGCGCTCGCATCGGTCCTTTCCGAGGTGCACGTCGTCACGCGGAGCACACCTGATAGCGAACTCTCTTGGTCGACCTCGTAGACACCCATTCCGACGTCTGTAAAAGGGACACCGAATTCGAGCAGCTTGGTAACCACCATCCGTTTCGGTTCCCCCTTGTCGAGGGCGAGGAAGACGAAGCCCATCTCTCGCAGCGTATCTACGTTGTTTTCATCGAGATATCCATGAGGAATGATCTGTCTACGCATCTTCGAGTACATGGCCGTGAGGTACTCGACCTTCGTGGGCAACGCCCTCAGTTGGTCAAGGGACGCAGCTCCCGGACTTCTGAAGGCATTGTGAGAAAGGAAGCGATCGCCGTCATAGAGGTGGATCTGCCTGATCGGGGTCTTGGCTAGGAAGTCCAAGATGTAGGCGCCCGTGCCTCCCAGTCCGACGATGGCAACCTTGCCCAGTTCAAGGCGCTTGCTGATCTCCGAGATTCCAGCCCGGCTGGTGGCTGTGTTTCGGTACACGAAGACGGACTCCTCCGCGACCTCCTCGATGACCCGGGAATGTCGTGGCGGTGGATTCGGGATACAGAACCTGGGCCGGACCGGAGAGCATCGCGACATAGGTGGTCATCTTGTGGTGGTGATCCGCATAGCCACCTTCCGGCTTTAGTGAGAACCGGAAGTTGGTTTGGATGCCCTCTGAGGTGCGGACGTTCGTGTCCGCGACAAGGTCGAGCGGGTTTCCGTTGTGGTCACAGGGGTGCGACCCGCCGAAGTACACCGTGTGGTCCGTCGGTGCACGAGAACCCCGTGTTGGAGTGCTCGGTTGGAGTCGAGATACGGGACGTGACCTACGACGAGGAACGGACCGCGAACCTCTAGCTCGTACCCCTCGTCCTGCAGTCGCTTGAGATCGGCGTTACGACTTATTAGTTGGCGTGACATGGAAGGTGGTTCCGTCCTTGACGATCACGGTCTCGCCTTCCACCAGCGTTCCGTGGGCCTTTGGCTTGTCAGCGTCGCGGTAGGTCACCGTGAAGTCCTTGCCTGGGGGAAGGGGATTGAACGCTAAGTGGACGACCTCGTTGAACGTCACGACGTCAGAGGTGACCTTCTTCTCCTTGCCGTTGACGATGATCGTGTAGTCGTGGTGCTCGTGCTGCTCGGTGGTGGTGGCTTCTTCGGTCGTGCTCATGACCCCTCCTTGGAGGACACGGTTAAAGTGTTACTGTGGGATGAGAAGAATCTCCTGTCCCGTTGGTGAGACACCATACCATACAGCGGCACGAAGATGATCTATCGTCCCGTTCTTGGAGCACATGCCTGATCCGCTCGATGACCTCGGTCCGCTTCTCGCCCAACGCCGCGCCGAGCTGGGACTGAGCCTCAGAGAGGCCAGCGCCCAAGCAGAAGTTCCGGTGGCCACGCTCTCGCGCGTGGAGCAGGGTCGGGCACCTGACCTGGCCACTTTCCGCCGGCTCGTTCACTGGCTCGGCCTGCCGGCCGAGCGGTTCATCTCAGCTACAGAGCGAGCGGCGAGCACGCCGGACCTCATCAGCGAGCACCTCCGGCTCGACCCAGCCCTTGCACCGGAGGACGCGACCAAGATCGCCGACCTCGTCCGCACGATGTATGAGAGCCTCCAGCGGCAGGACCGACGTCTCGCCGTACATCTGAGAGCCGCAAAGACGTTCAACCCGCCTGCGCTTAGGCTCCTGACCGAGATCCTGGGCGAGCTCCAGGAGGCCCTGGACCGCCCCGGCGCCGGGAGTTAGCCACCGATGCGCCGCGGCTTCAAGAGCGAGGCGGAACGGATCGCCTCGGAGATCAGAGACCGTCTCGGCTGTGGCGAGAGCGACCCCGTGCCGCTCGACGCCCTTGCCAGCGATCTCGGCGTGGAAATCATGCCGGCGGACCGACTGGTGCCGATCGAGCGGTTGCGAGAGCTTCAACACCTGCAGGACGACGCCTTCTCAGCTGCGACGTTGCGCCGACACAACGGACGGAAGGTTGTCGTCTTCAACCCCCTCCACCCCCCTAGGCGGACCCGCAGCAATCAGGCGCACGAGCTGTCGCACATCGTCCTGCAGCACACTCTCCGAACAATCGAGAAGGTGGGTGAGATGTCCTTCGTGACGTGTGATATCGAGCAGGAGGAGGAGGCAGACTGGCTCGGGGGCTGCCTGTTGCTCCCCCGGACGGTCCTGCTCCAGGCCGCCAAGCAGGGGAAGACCGCGGAGAAGATCGCCAAAGAATACGAGACAAGTGAGCAGATGGCCCGGTTCCGGCTCAACGCCAGCGGCGTGTTGGTCCAGGTCGGAAGGGCAAAGGCCGCTAGGCAGAAGCAGGCTCGCCGGTCCGGGTGATGACAGGGCGTATCACAGGTGGTACACTCCCTACGTACCACAGGAGATACACCACACGGTGTCTCACAGACGAGACAAGGACTGTCAATGCCCGCAACTGAGACCCCTCGCGAGGTAGCCGAGATGCTCGACACCGGCCACTACCAGCACCGTCGTGCCCGGGAGATGCAGGACCCAGCCTTCAAGGCAGAGTACCTGCGGACGCGAGCCGAGATCGCTCAGGTGGATGAGGTGATGCGCCAACTCGACTCGCTGCGTGAGTCGTCCGGAGTGTCTAAGGCCGAACTAGCTCGGCTCATCGGTCGGAATCCGTCCACCGTTCGCAGACTGTTCACGGCCGAAGTGAACCCGGAGCTGAAGACCATCGCTGCCATCGCGAGTGCCCTCGGAGCACGGCTCGAAGTGACCACGGAGAAGCCTCAGCGCACGAAGCCACGGAAGGCTCAGGCACACTCCGCTGCGTGAGCGCTTGCCTCGTGCAAAATAGATGTCCTGATGCCTTGGGACATCGTCTTCTACAAAGCGGCCGACGAATCCGTCCCGACTGACGACTTCCTCGATGACTGTCCTGTCAAGGTCAGAGCGCAGCTCTTGGCCGTCCTCGACGCCGTCGCCGAAGCGCCTCCTCCACGGTTCTCGGGAGGCGGACGCTGGGAAGCCATGCACGGCGACATGGGTGGGTACTACGAGGTCCGCTCGCAGGGTCCGAAGCGCGAGCAGTTCCGGCTCTTTTGCATCTTGGAGAATGCCGGTGCAGAGGAGTTGCAGCGGCGGGGTCTTCCCGGTCCCGCGATCGCTGTCATCACGGGGATGCGCAAACCGTGGATGACGACCTTTGGTCCGGGCGACTACGCGGACGTTCGAGCGTTTGGTGATGACTACCTAGGTACTACTCCACGGAGGATCGCCAAATAGCTGGCCTGTCGGGTACGAGAATCGAACCCTTTGGGGACGTGATGCCGTGGCAGCGACGACTCCCGAGCTCAAAGCCCAGCTCGACAGACTGCTTAGAACACCGACCGCCGCTTGAGCTGACTGTAGCCAAGCGTAGGTGAGAAAAGCCTTACGAATCAGGCTATGGAGCTGAAAACGTCCTGACTGGGTAGACTGCGGACAGGCCGGCGAACGGGCTCAGGGACGAGGGAAGCAGATGGCCAGAAGAGGATCAGGCGAGGGAGGCATCTTCCAGAGGGAGAGTGACGGCCGCTGGGTTGCCACGGTTGAACTCGGTAAGGGCTCGAACGGCAAGCGTCTTCGCAAAACGGTGTACGGGTCCACCAAGAGACAGGTTCAGGCGAAACTCAAGACGGCCCAGGACGCTCGGGACAAGGGCATTGTCACCACAGGCGGCAACATGACCGTGTCTACGTGGCTCGACCAATGGTTGGACGGCCTCGATGCCACAGGAAAGCTCAAGGAGTCGACTCGACGCAGCTACAGGGAGGTCGTCAATCTCTACGTCCGGCCCCATCTCGGCCACATCCGCCTTGCACGGCTCACACCTGAAGACGTCGAGAAGATGGGCCGCGTGCTCGCCGCAGCTGGGAAGAGTGGCAACACGCAACGGCTCGCCCGCACGATCCTGCGCCGCGCACTCGGACAAGCCGAGCGCAGAGGCTATGTCGCTCGCAACGTCGTGGCTCTCACAGACGCCCCTGCGGTCAAGGTGGACGAACGGCCGGTGCTGACACCCGAACAAGCCAGGCAACTGTTCGACGCCTTGCACGACGACAGGCTGTTGCCTCTCTACGTGGTCGCGATCCACACCGGTCTACGTGAAGGGGAGCTGCTGGCGCTCAGGTGGTCCGATGTCGACCTGGAAGCCGGCACTCTCACGGTCACCGGCACACTGGATCGCAAGATCAGGCAACGCACCGATCCGAAGACCGACAAGTCCCGCCGCAGCGTGCCGCTCACCCCGCAGGCCATGGAGGCTCTGCAGGTTCACCAAGTCCGCCAGAACCTCGAAGGGACACAAGGCAGCGACGATCTCGTCTTCACGAGTGCGCGGGGCACGGCGTTGTACGACTCGAACATTCGCAAGCACTGGCACCGGGTCAGCGCCAACCTGGGACTGGCCCCGATGCCGTGGCACAACCTGCGCCACTCAGCGGCCACGATCATGCTCGCCCAAGGTGTCCCGATCGAGGTCGTGTCCCGTGTGTTCGGTCACGCGTCCATCCGCATCACCGCCGACATCTATGGCCACGTGTCGCCGGAGACCAACAGGCAGGCCGCAGACGCCATGGCCAAGGCTTTGCGATGAAGGACTGCCGACGAGATCCCAACGCCCCTGTATCTGGCACAAGCTGTGCCCGATCCCGATGAAGCCTCTGGTGATACCAGGGCGCGAGCCCAGCGAGAACGCC
>CAWDRQ010000021.1:0-17531 GCA_963804765.1 uncultured Acidimicrobiaceae bacterium | reverse complement strand
CACGGGTGCGCTCGGGGCGCCTCACCGACCCGGCCAAGATCGGCGCCGCCGCCGACCGCATCCTGCGGGACTCGGGAGTCGGGCGCTGCTTTGTGACGACGGTTCAGAAGGGCTTGTTCTCCTGGGACTTCGACGAGAAGGCTCGGCGCTACGACGAGGAGCTGTTGTGCGGGCGGTACGTGATCACGACCTCGCTCGACGCCAAGGCCGCTGACTGCGCCCAGGTGCTGCGCTACTACCGCAGCCTTAAGAACGTCGAGCACAGGTTCCGGATCGCCAAGGGACTTCCTGGCGCTACGGCCGGTCTTCCACTGGCCGAGGAGCGCGTACGAGGACATGTCGCCCTCTGCTTGCTGGCAGCGACGATCGAGGCCGTCATGGCCAAGGACCTCGTCGCCGCCAAGGTGATGGACCCGAACCTTCCCTTCCAGCACATGACGCCGAGGAGGGCCCTCGCCGAGCTGGCCGCGGCCCGCCTCGAGCTCGTGAGCGCCGGTGAGCGCACTATCGAGCTCGTCAGCCGACCGACAGCGACAAGCCACCATCCTGCGGGTCTTCGGCGTGGACACCTCGAGCTGGCTGAAGGCCACACTCGCCTGATCAGGGCAAACAGGTCACGCGTAGTGGAAACACTCCGTCCGTGTGCCCCCATCTACCTGGGCCTTCGCAAATGACCCGCCGAAGTCCGGTCCGAATGCAGCGAGATCGCCATCAGAAGCGAGTGATCTTTTGCAATAGATGTTGTCTGAGTTCGCTCTATCAAGTATGATCACGCCATGGCTTATGGATATATGGTGAACTCGAAGGCTGCCACCGGGGAAGCCCCTCTTTCATGGGATTCAGTTGTTCGCGTAGAGCCGCTAAAATGCTCGATAGATAGCACCAAAGGAGCAGGCCATGGGTGATGCAAGGTTGGGCGCCGTCGTCGATCTCCTCTCACAGTCGCCAATCCCTCTGTTCACGGGAGGCAAATGGCACTCGGCCCGAGACGGCGCGGTCTTAGAGGTTCTGAATCCGGCCGATGGGAACAGGTTAGCGACCGTCTCGGCAGCTGGTCCCGCGGACGTCGACGAAGCGATAGAAGCCGCCTGGTCGGCCTTCGGACAGTGGTCGTCGCTCTCCGCGAAGGATCGAGCGGTCGTCTTGCACCGCCTGGCAGACCTCGTCGAGGCACGTGCTGATGAGATCGCCACGCTTGAGTCGCTCGACGTCGGAAAGCCGGTGAGCGACGCTATGGAGTTCGACGTCCCCTTCGCGGCTCAGGGCTTCCGGTACTTTGCCGACGTCTCCGTGCATGCCCGCCGCAGTGAGCCGATCGCGCTCTGGGGATCGAGGCCCGGCAATTTCACCTTGCTCGTGGACCGGTCGGTTTCATCTTCCCGTGGAACTTCCCCTTTATGCTCCTCGCGTGGGGGACAGCGCCCGCTCTTGCCGCGGGGAACACCGTTATCGTAAAGCCTGCCGAGCTGACCCCTCTTACGAGTCTCTTCTTCTGTCAACTTGCTGAGGAGGCAGGTATACCGCCGGGCGTCATCAATATGGTGCCCGGGCTCGGCGGGACAGCCGGTACTGCGTTGAGCACCAGCCCTCGGATCCGGCTGATATCATTCACCGGGTCTCCCGGGGTAGGAAAGCTCGTTGCAGAGGCGGCTTCCCGCAATCTTGTTCCAAGCAAGCTCGAGCTCGGTGGGAAGGGCGCTGCTGTCGTCTTCGATGATGTGGACGTGCAGGAGACCGCCAAGGCGCTGACGTCCGCGATTACACTCAATGCCGGTCAGGTGTGCTGCACAGCTACTCGTTGGATGATCCATGAGCGCGTCTTCGATGATCTCGTGGCGGGAGCCTGCAAGCTGCTCGCTGGGACCATCGTCGGACCGGGCTCCGACGAGCACACGACGATGGGTCCGGTCGTCAGCGAGATACAACGACGGCGCATTCTTGACTATCTTGACCGCGGCACCAGCGAAGGGGCGTCCTTCCTCCTCCAGGGTGGCCAAACGTTGGTTCCCGGCTACGAGAATGGCTACTACGTGACACCCGCGTTGCTGACCGGGTTACCCGACAACATCTGCGCGTGGAGGAGATCTTCGGGCCCGTCGCCTACGCGATTCCTTTCTGCGACGAGGCCAAGGTCATCGAGCTGGTCAACAGCTCGCCGTACGGGTTGGCCAACAGCGTCTGGAGCAGCGACCTCGACCGTGCGAATCGGGTCGCCGAGCGGCTGGTCGCGGGGAGTAGCTGGATCAACGCGGACAACGTCTTCGCCTACGGGCTGCCCTACGGAGGGGTGAACCTGAGCGGATGGGGCGGCGGCGTGAACGCGGCCGATACCTACTTCGACTACCTCCGGAAGCAGACCGTGGCACGTCCGCTCCCGCCTCGCTAGTCAACATGGAACGGCCGGCTCGGTCCGCATCTGCGTGGATCACCCACCATTGCTGGCGGAGCCAACATACGCAAGGAGCCGGCGGTGCCAGTCACCAGTCTTATGCAACGCAAGGCGATCCATCTCGGTCGTGACCAGGTGTCCGCCCTATCCTCGCCGGAGTTCGCAGTCCACGACAAGGCCGCAAGCCTGCTGCCTGGGACGCGCATCGACCGCGACTACGAGTCCCCTCCACACCAACATGCAGGTCCTCTTCGGGGGTACTTCGATAGCGGGGTCACCACCTGAGCAGACCCTGCACGTATTGTTGGGAATTCCGGCAGACGACACTTCTTCGGGCGCAGAAGCCAGTTCCTACAAGGAGTTGGTCGCTGAGATCGCCCATCTGCGCGAACTGCTCGAGCGCAACGTTGCCGAGCTTGCCGAGCTGAACGAGCACCTCGGCCAACGCGACACCCGCATCACCGAGCTGGAACGGCTCCTGTCCGAGTCCCGCCGTTCGGGCAAGCGTCAGGCGGCCCCGTTCTCCAAGGGAGACCCGAAAGAGGAGCCGGCGAAGCCGGGAAGCCGGGGCGGCGACGCTCATGGTCGCCACGACCATCGCATGGCTCCTGTCGCCGTCCCCGACCGGGAGATCGACGTGTCGCTGCCGTCGTTGTGCCCGGACTGTGGCGGTGAGGTCGAGCTCGAGCGGACCGCCGAGCAGTTCCAGGTCGACCTTGCTCCGATGCGCCCGGTCACTACCAAATTCAACGTCAGGGTCGGGCACTGCAAGGGTTGTGGGAAGCGAGTCCAGGGACGTCACGCCGAGCAGACCTCGGACGCGCTCGGTGCCGCCTCGTCCCAGGCTGGCCCGAGCGCAAAGGCGTGGGCGGCGTGGCTGCACTACGGGCTTGGCTTGAGCTTCGCAAAGACGGCCAGCCTGCTTCACCGCCTCGGGATCAACCTCACCGCAGAGGCGCTCAGCCAAGCGGCCGAGTCGACCTCGACCGCTCTCGTCCCGGTGCAGGACTCGATCGTCAAAGCGGTGAACGACTCGCCGATGATCGTGCCCGACGAGTCGGGCTGGCGCGTGGGCGGCGAGGGTGCTTGGCTCTGCGCCGTCTCGTCCGCCCGGGCGACCGCCTACGAGGTGGCGGACGGCCGCGGCTTTGACGAGGCGTGCGAGGTGATCTCGCCGGAGTACTCCGGCGTCATGGTCAGAGACGGCTGGGTTGTTTACCGCCGCTTCGACAAGGCAACACATAAGACGTGTCTGGCTCATCTCACCAGACGATGTGACGAGCTCATCACCGACCTGCCCGTGGGGGCGAGCCATACGCCACGCCAAGTCCGCGAGATCCTCACCGAGGCGCTGGCCGCGCGGGACCTCGACGACGACGAGCGGGCGGCGGCGGTCGCCGACCTGACCGAGCGGGATGCTCATCAAAACGACGAGAACCGCAAGCTCGTGGCGCACCTGTATGCCGAGCGAGACGCACTGTTCACCTTCCTCACACACCCGAGCAGGCGATCAGGCCAGCGGTCGTGAACCGGAAGGTCTGGTCTGGGGCGGCAACCGGACCTGGCGTGGCGCTGCCACCCAGGGACGCATGATGAGCATGCTGCGGGCCGCATCTCAGCAAGGAGTCGACGCCATCGACTTCCTGGGCCGTCTCGCCCGGGCCCCCACGCCGGCAGAGGCTCCATCGCTTTTCATCTGAAACGTCGGCTATTCGGCTCCGCATTCACCGAACTACGGGAGGTTGTGCCCCGCGTCCAAGTAGCACTTCGCCAGCTGCCTGCCCTACCATCCTCGCGGAGGCCGGTAGCCACTCGTTACATGAATTGCTTTGCCCGTTCTCAGGTCTTAGGCCACGCTGCTGCCAGGCGCTGCCCCAGATCGTCCCGTTCGGGGTCGCTAAGGAGACGCGACACTTTATCATATCCGAAAACACCAGCGCCGCGAAAACCATCCGGAATATCCTCCATGCGCGGCACCAAGTTAAAGTGCACATGCGGCATTGACTCGCAAAACAACATAACATAGCTCCTGGCGCAGCCCAACACATCAATTAGCGCCTGAGTGCCTCCAACGAGAACCGGCCCTAGAGACAATGCCTCCTCGCTGGTGAGCTGATTTAGGACCCCAACATGCCGCCGTAGTCCCACCACAAGCCAACCCGGCAGCGCGCTCTTATGGACAAGTACGCGCCAATGTTCATTCGAGTAGACACATTCTCGCGGTGGAAGGTCGTTAATCTTCCAAGCATTCAATCCGCACATAGGACAGTCATCACTCATCCGAATCATCCTCCTCAAGTGCCAGTGCCTCTCCACCATCTACAAGGCTAAATACAGCTAACCCGACTTTCCCGAAAGAGAAACTAATGCCCGCTCCCACGAAGTGATAGTGGCAAATTGTTATATATTGTCCGAACAAGGCTGGATATCGGCCCTAACTGCTCTCCCGGAATTCCAGTGCTCCCAGCGTAGGAGGGTAGCCCAATCCGGGGCAATGGTCAACCCGGCGACTCAGGGCTCCGGCAAAGTGCGGACGCACCTGCCGGACCTCGGCTGACGCGCCAGGACTGGCACTCCTGCCTATTCGGGTGCCACAAGATCGGGGATGGGACCCGCTCTGGAAGTGGCGACGAGCAAGCCTTTGCTCGTCGCTCGCCCGATTGTCCCCAGCGAGCGGGAGCGCTTCGACGAGACGCTGCGAGCAGAGCACTGGCGCGGTGCAGGCCTGGTCGGCGAGGTGATGCATAGGTCGCGAGAAAAGAGGGCGAGTGGTGCGCGCTCGTCGGATTCGGCTCCGCGGCGCTCTGCGTGCGCTCGCGGGAGGATCTAATGTCCTGGAGCGACAGCCAGCGCCATCGCCGGTTGCGCTATGTGACGAACAACCAGCGCTCCTGCGTCCTTGCCGAGCGCCGCCGGCCGAACCTCGCCTCGCAGGTGCTGAGCCTGACCGGATCCCTGTGAACGGTCAACCCGTTGTGCGAGTCCGAGACCCCATCATGGGGTAGGGAGGACCACACAACATGAAGCGACGTAGGCACAGCCCAGAGCAGATCATCCGCTTGCTCGCCGAAGGCGAGAAGCTGCTCGGCCAAGGGCAGAACATCGAGGAGGTGGCAAGGCAGCTCGAGATCACCGAGTCGACCTGGCACCGTGGGAGAAACCAGTACGGCGGCATCAAGGCCGAGGACGCGAAACGCTTGAAGGAGCTCGAGCGCGGGAACTGGAGGCTCAAGAAGATCGTCGCCGACCAGGCATGTTGAAGGAGCTGAACCGGGACGCTCCTATCGATCAAGTCAGCTAGGCCAATGCCACGTAGTCCGCACGAAGCGTCTGAAAAACTCCTTGTCCAAAGCTGTCCGTCGGCGAGATCCCAGAGACCGAAGATCCGGCACGTGACGAGGTAGCACAGGCGGAGGGCCATGACTGATGATGCTTGACGACGCCGAAGAGAGCCAGCTCAAGGGCCCGATCGACGTTTTGGCGCCCTACAGCTCGCGACGCTCGCGCGGCTGCTGGCTCACATCAGCGTCGTTGGGTCACGACGGGTTCGGAGCAGCAGCTTGACATCGATATTCAAGATGCCTAGAATCATTTGGTATGCCATATGACCACCTGACGGGTGGGGGGAGGGCTGCCGTCGTGACCGGCGGAGCCGGCGGGCTCGGCAAGGAGATTGGCCGCGCTCTCTTGGCCGACGGCTGGAGGGTCACGCTCGCTGACCTCGACGGAGCCGCAGCGCTAGCTGCGGCTTGCGAGATCGATCCAAACGGAGAAGGCGCCCTGGGTGTCGCTTGCGATGTCACCGTTACGTCTGACGTCTCAGCCGCGTTCGCACGGTCGAACGACGAGCATGGTCCTCTCGGCCTGCTCGTAAACGCTGCCGGCTTCGCTCGACCCGCTCGGATTGACGCGATTGATGACGACGACTGGAACGGGCTCATGGACGTGCATGTCGGTGGCACGATGCGCTGCTGCCGGGCGGCACTCCCGGCGATGCGGGAGACAGGTTCGGGTGCGGTCATCAACCTGAGTTCAATGAACTCCCGCCTGGGCGTCTCCGGGCGCCTGTCCTATTGTGCCGCCAAGGCTGCTATCGAAGCCATCACGCGCGTTCTCGCGGTGGAGTGGGCCGCGTCAGGAATCCGCGTAAACGCGATCGCGCCGGGTTACATCGAGACGCCGATGCTCGCGAAACTCATCGAGCGGGGCGACCACGATCCGGTCGCGCTATTGCGTCGCGTGCCGTTGAAGCGACTCGGGACGCCGGACGAGATCGCCGGAGTGGTCGCATTCCTTGCCTCGCCTGCCGCGTTCGTACATCACTGGTGAAACGATCTTTATCGACGGAGGAAGGACAGTGAATGGCGATCTGTGAGAACACTGACCAAGCGCACGTAGAGGGGCTCGAGCCTCAGGTCTGCCTCGATCTCTACCGAGGGATGGTACGGTTCACGTGGTTCTTCGGCGGCGCTGGTTCGAAATGTTGGCCTACCCTCGGTTAGGGTCGCCATTCTCACGGAGGGTAGATGACACGAGTCATAGACGAATAACGAAACAAGACAATTTGTGCCTGTGCCTCTCAATCGATCGGCTGGTCTTTCGGTGAAAGGTGGTGATGATGCTCGCCTCTGAGCTGCAGTTGCACGACGCCGTCCAAAGCGGGGGTATCGCTGTCGGAACAATGGCGAGCGAGTTCGGTACCGCAAATCTCCCCAGGATCGTGAAGAGCGCCAAAGCTGACTTTCTTTTCCTCGACATGGAACACTCAGGATGGTCAACCGACACGCTTAGGACGCTCCTCGCTGTAAGCAAAGCGGCAGGCCTTGCAACTATCGTGCGGGTCGCGCGGGGCGAATATCAACTGTGCTCGCTGGCACTCGACATGGGTGCCTCCGCAGCGATGATGGCGATGATGGAGAGTCAACAGGAGGCAGAGGCCCTCGTTGCAGCGACGCGCTATCCACCAATCGGCCGCAGGGGATGCGCGTTCGTGATGTCGCACGACGATTTCACTCCGGGTGATCCCGATGAAAAAATGACAACGACGAATCGAGATCTAGTCACCATTGCCATGATCGAGAGCCCAGAAGGTGTCGATAACGTCGAGGCCATCGTGGGACAGTCGGGTATCGACGCTCTGTGGGTCGGGCACTTCGATTTGACCGCGACTATGGGAATCCCCGGTCACTTCGAGCGGCCGGAGTTCCTCCGGGCGGTCGATCGCATCCTCGGCGCGGCCGAAGCGGAGCACAAGCCCGTCGGGATCATGGCTGCGAGTGCTGGAGACGCCGAAGCTCACGTGCGCCGCGGTTTCCGCCTCATTGCGTTCGGTGTGGACATCGGGCTCTATCAGCAGGCTCTGCGTGCTGGGGTGGACGGGGTCAAGTCGCTTAACGTAGCTTGACACCCTGAGTCAATATCAGCGTGAGGTTAAGTAGTAGTCCTGTAAGTAGTTCTAGGAGTGCTGTAGTTGATAACCAAGCGAAAGGGGTAAGAATGAAAAATTGGAAAACAAAGCTGGCTCCCGGATTGGCTCTTTTGGCGGCGGTGGCGCTGCTTGCGGGCGCGGGTGGAACGCTCGCGAGTGGGGCGAGCGCCGCGACTAGCAAGCACGTCGCGACCAGCAAGTACGTCGCGACCAGCAAGCAGATCACGATAGGCATTTCGATGCCGGCGCTCCTTGGCGCCGAGCCGCAGATTCTCGCGGGATTCGAGAAGTATGCGTCGGCGTTGGGCTGGAAGTTCCACGTAGTGCAGGACGGCGGCAACCCCGCGACGCAGGTCTATCAGATCGAGACCCTCGCCACCGAGGGATTCAACGCGATCGTTATTATCCCCGATGACAGCTCGGCCGTCTGCGTGGGTGTCAGGAAAGCTGAAGCGGAGCACATTCCTGTCTTCACGATCGATCGCGGTGTGATTGGCTGCAAGGTCGATATGACCGTGGAGTCGAACAACTTCGTAGGCGGCGTGCAGGCGGGTACGACGATCGTCCAGCTCCTGACGAAGCGATATGGTACGCCCAAGGGAACGGTGCTCCAAATCACCGGCGATCTGTCCCAAAACGTTGCGCAGGAACGGGGCGCCGGCTTCATGTCGGTGGTCAGCAAGTACAAGGGCATCACTGTGATCACGAAGGATGGCAACTGGAGCGTCCCAACTGCCTCGACGATCGCGCGCGATGTTGTTACCGAATATCCCAACCTAGATGCAATCTACATGCAATCAGACGACGTATACGTAGATCCCACGATCGCGGTGCTGAAGTCTATGCATAGGCTCTACAAGGTTGGCCAGAAGGGCCACATCATCATCACGAGCGTTGACGGTAGCCCGGCGGGAGCCGCGGCGATTAGGGCAGGCTACACCGATGAGATGTCTGCTCAGCCGATACCGGACGACGGGGTCATCACCCACTTTATACAAGAGGTGTTGAACGGCCAGAAGCTCCACACCGGCACCTACACCAAGGCGGGCGCCCTCTGGTCTCCGGCGGCGATTACCAACTCGCCGCAGGGGATGTTGATGCAACTGGAGACAACGCCTGTTACGATCAAGAACGTGAACCTCCCGGGTCTCTGGGCGAACCAAAAGTAGACATTCTGATGGTTCGTTGGTTTCCCTTTCTCACTCTTACCGGTACAGGCACCTCAGGGTGCCTGTACCGGGGGGTGTGCGCTCTCGGGGCGCACCTGAATGGTCTAGCGCGATCCGAAGTCGCCCAGACTGTGACTGCCTGATGTCCGTGCAGACGGCAGACAGTGCCGTTGTAATGCGCGGCATCGTGAAGACCTTCTCGGGTGTGCGAGCCCTTGACCACGTTGACCTCGAAGTCCGCACGGGGGAGATCCACGGGCTCGTCGGCAAGAACGGCGCGGGAAAATCGACGCTTGTCTCGATCCTCAGCGGCTTCTACCCTCCGAATGAGGGGGAAATTACGTGCGGAGGGAAGACGGTGTCGGCGGTGGGGCCCGATCAGGCAAAGGGGCTCGGTATCGCCATCGTTCCCCAGCAGGTCCACGTTGTCTCGGGCCTGAGTATCGCGGAGAACGTCTTTTGTGGGGAGCTACCACTGACGCGACTCGGCTTCGTGGACTGGAGGCGAATCCGCCGGGAGGCAATGGAACAGCTTGCGCTGATCAACATCGATATCGATATCGACCGGACGGTCGAGAGTCTCAGCGTGTCCGAGCGGCAGATGATCGACATCGCGAGGGCGTTCTCCAGGGATGCGCATGTGATCATCCTCGACGAACCGACAGCGTCGCTCCCCAAGGACGAGGTCAAGATGCTCTTCGGCTTCGTCCGGGAGATGTGCAAGCGCGGTGTCTCCTTCATCTACATCTCCCATTTCCTCGAGGAAGTCTTCGAGCTCTGCGACCGCGTCACCGTGCTGCGGAACAGCCGGGTAGTGGGACACTTCGACGTGTCAGAGCTTGACGTTCGGCGACTCGTTCAGCTGATCAGCGGCCAAGATATCGCTCGTTTCGGGCGCAAAAGGCGCGAGGCGCACGAGCGGCCGATACTCGAGATCGAGGACGTGACACGCCCGGGAGCGTACGAGAAGGTGAGCTTCACCGTGCATGCGGGGGAGATCGTCGGTCTGTCGGGCCTCGAAGGCTCGGGGAAGTCAGAGCTCGTCCGTGGTCTCTTCGGGCTCCAGCCGATGGGCGAGGGGGCGGTTCGGGTCGACGGACGGCCGTATAGGGCGAAGGCGCCCGAGGAGGCCCTTGCTCAAGGCGTTGCTTACCTCCCGCGCGACCGCTACGGACTCGGCATCGTCCCGGTCCGTAGCGTTGCAGAAAATGTCGGCCTGTGCGTCCTCCGCAAGGTGACGAACCGGCTCGGCTTCATCTCGCGGAAGGTGGAGCGACCCCTGGTCGAAGGGTATGTCGACATGCTCCAGATCAAGATCTCCAACCTTGACCAGGAGCTCCAATTCCTGAGCGGAGGCAACCAGCAGAAGGTTGTGTTCGCCAAGCTCGCCGCAACGAAGCCGCAGGTTCTCCTGCTGGAGGAGCCAACCCAGGGCGTCGATATCCAGGCGAAAGAGGAAATCCTCCGGATCGTCGTCAGCATGGCCGGCGATGGCGTCGCTGTCGTGGTGGTTTCCGACGTGATTGACGAGTTGCTCGACATCTGCGACCGGATCCTCGTCATGCACCGTGGCGTGATGGTCGCGGAGTTCGATCCAGACGACCAAGGGACGAGTGGGGCAGACATTATGTTGGCGATTGAAGGGAATCTAGCACCCAGATGAAAAAGAACAGGATGCCAATTCTGCTGCTGCTGATCGACAACCTGATTTGGGTGATCTTGGTGGTGGTGGTCGCGCTGTTTTCGATCTTCAACAGCCGGTACCTGACCGAGCCCAATCTGGTCGATATCCTCGTCACCGCGAGCGTCCTTGGGATACTCGTCGTCGGTCAGACCTTCGTCCTCATAACGGGGAACTTCGACCTCTCGGCAGAGGGGGTCGTCGGCTTGTCAGCCGGTATCGCCGTCTGGCTCCAGGGAGCGGCCGGGCAGCCGACCTTCGGTAGCGGCTGGCACGTCAACGTCGTGTTCGCCTTCGTGGCGCTATTCGCGGTCGGCGCCGCCACCGGGACGATTAACGGCTTCCTAATCACCAAAGTGAAGATGAATAACTTCATCGTCACGCTGGCGATGATGATCGTCCTCGAGGGCATGCTCCCGGCGCTGAGCACCGGGAGCACGATGTCCGGTGCTCCTGCGTCGTTTAACTGGCTCGGCACGGCGACCATCGGGACCTTTCCGATCTGCGGGATCGTCCTCATTATCACCTTCGTCGGCGCACACCTTGTCCTGAAACACCGCCCGTTTGGACGGGATCTTTACGCCATCGGGGGCAACCCGCAAGCCGCGTTTGCATCGGGGATCAACCCGAACAGGCGCGTCTACCAGGCTTATATTATCAGCGGGATCTTGGCCGCGTTTGCCGGCTTGATCCTGGAGGGCCAGGTTCAGTCGGTGCCGGCCGACTTGGGCAATGGGATGATCTTCATGGTCTTTGCCGCGGCCGTGATCGGCGGCATTAGCCTCCAGGGTGGCCGCGGTAATATCATCGGAGCGTTCGGCGGTGTCCTGCTCCTCGCAGCGATAACAGATGGTCTGAACCTGCTCGCAGTTGATGTCTACTTTACAAGCATCATAGAGGGCCTGATCATCCTCGCCGCCGTATTTCTCGACACCCAGAAGACCCGACTTCACAGGATTGTGGAAGGGAAGAGGGCTATACAGGCTCTACATGATGCGGCCATGGCGGCCGGGGAGGCGGTCGCAATACCACCACTGTAGGAGCCTTCTTCTGATGACTGAAGATCCGTTTGACGGCGGGACGTTCAAGGCCGGGGCAAGGATACCGACCGAGATCGGGTCCTTGTGGACGTGCATAGCGAGACGGATCGCCTTGTGTTGCATAGGACTGGTGACTGGCACGGCCGGCTCTTTGCGTATGTTGGTTCAGCCCGCAATGGTGGGTGGTCCACGCAGATACATAAAGAGCGGTGTCACGTCGCACCTGGGAGACGAACATGGTGCGTTCCAGGTGACCCTCGGCGAGCGTAAGGGAATGTGAGAAGCTATGAGTGGGAACTACTTTAGTCGCCTTGTCTCGGATACGCCGTCCCGCGTCTGGGTCAACAATCCGACCATTGAAGAGGTTGGCCTTGCACTAGCCGAGGGCGCTGTCGGTTGCACGACAAATCCTGCATATGGTGGCGGTCTACTGAAGCGTGCCCCCAATGAGGTAAAGCTTGCCGTCGCAGAGGCCGTCCACGTTCTTCCTGAAGCGTCGGTCTCCGACCTGGTGGGCGTTGTCCAGCGGAAGCTCGTGTCGCGCGTGGTAGAACGATTCCGCCCGATGTTCGACGCTACTGGCGGCAAGGCGGGCCTCGTTTCGATCCAGGGCGCGCCCGAGGCCGACACCGACGGGGAGAAGATCTGGGAGGCAGCGCAGGGCAATCACGCGATCGGTCCAAACGCGACACCCAAGATACCGGCGACGCTTCCCGGCTTTGTCGCCTTTGATCGCGTGGTCGAGTCGGGCTGGCCCGTGATCGTCACCGAAGTCTTCTCGCTTGACCAGCTCGAGGCCGCGTGCGAGCGGTATCTCGTCGTCACGGCGAGAACAGGCATCCGACCGCCCTTCTTCGTATCTCCCATCACCGGCATTCTGGGCGACCACCTGAAGAAGCTCGCCAAGCGGCAAGAACTAGATATCCCCGCTCATGAGCTAGAGCTCGCCGGCGTCTACCTCGCCCGCAGGTGTGCGGGCCTGGTTGCAGAGCGCAACTATCCGGTGACCTTGCTATTCGGTGGAGCACGTACCACGCAGGACCTGACGGGTCTGGTCGGCGCCGCCCACCACGCCACCATCAACTGGAGCACCTTCGCCGACATCCTCGCCCTCAACCCACCGCTCGAGCACGCCATCGACCGGGCCCCGGATGCCGCCATCGCGGAGCGTCTGCTAGCGAGCTTCCCCGACTTCTGGCACGCCTGGGAGCTCGGACGCCTGGCACCAGAGAAGTTCGAGGAATTCGGACCGGTGCTCCACTTCCGCGACACCTTCATCTCGGGCTGGCGTGCCGTCGAGGCTGAGGTCGAGGCACAGTTACGCTTCGACTAGCTCACGCGTATAGGGACTCAAAGGGGACCGAGGTCGACCGCTGGATCGTGATAGGATACATGACATAGCGGGTGTTAGGCTTCAGCCAATGATCAGTGAGGAGAGTATGCAGGAGATCGACCATATTGCCGTAATCGTTCATGACGCCGACCGTTCAGCACAGTACTACTGCGAGCGCTTCGGACTGAGGCGCGCCTATGACGAGGAACTCGAGGAACTAAAGGTAAGGCTGGTCCACCTAGAGGCTGGTGACGTCTTCTTGCAGCTCGTACAACCAACGGGTCCGGGTCCCCTGATGGACGACTTGTCCATATCCGGCGACTCGCTGCACCATATTTGCTTCCGAGTAGCAAGGTTGACGGCTTCCTCTCGACGATGCCGGGAGAGGCGAACACGAGCACCTTCGTAGGAGGCGGAGGCAGGCGAGCGTGTTTCCTAAGAAATCCTCCAGCAGGGATGAGAATCGAGTTAATCGAGGGGGCACTGGGGACGTAACCAGACCGGAAACCTACGGCACACGCGCGGGTGGAGTTGGCGTGCTGGGCTGGGTGAACGTTAGAAAGCAAGAGTTGAGTCCACGGAGTGGTGTACGAGAGCAGTGCAGCCTCGGGCCCGACGGGCTGGAGGTCCACCGCTCGCGACGATGACCGCACCAATCCCAAGGAGGTCCGCAGACCGTGAAGACCGCCCCAATCCGTAGCGCGCGTTTGTCGAAAACGGTGCCGTGGTGATCAGGCCCGACTTCGGCGGCTCAGAATTTGAAAGTCCTGTTCACGAGGTCGCGGTGAAGCTGTTTTTGCCCTACAAACCGTGATCGGGCTTGATCAGGCGACGCGCGAGCGCCAGGCGGAGGTGTCGACGCCGAAGGCGGCGAGGATCTTGGCCTGGAACGGGCCCGGGCGCGTGATGACCTGTCGTTCGTCGCCGTTCGCGTCGACAAAGCGGATCATGCGGATGCGCTCGAGCTCGCGAAGTGCCCGACGGGCGGTGAGCTGTTGGCCCTCGAGGTCCGGGTCGGTGATCTTTGCTCCGGCGAGATCAAGCGCCATGACGGCTTCGATCACCGCGGCGAGCACGCAGATGGCGACGTGACCGCGCACGCGCTTTTCGGTGTAGTGGAAGACCGGTCGCAGGGCTAAGAAGTCCTTCAGCACCCGAAAGCGCCGTTCGACTGACTGAAGGGCCTTGTAGTGGGCGACGACCTGGGCGGTCGAGGCGGCTTTCTTGTCGAGCGAGGTCGTGATCACATAACGGCCGGCGAGGAGTTTCTCCTCGTAGTCCATGGCCTTCTCGTCGTAGTCCCAGGTGAACACCCCGTGGGCGATCTTGGTCGAAAAGCACCGGGCGACACCGGAGTCGCGAAGGATCCTGTCGGCGGCGGCGCCGATCTTGGCCGGGTCGACGAGGCGGCCCTTGCGCACCCGTTCGGCGAGGGCGATGAGGCCGTCCTCGGTCGCGGCGAGGAGCTCTTGGCGCCGGGCGTCGTCTCGCACGTGGCGGCGGGGAGAGTCGACCACGACATAGCGGCGTGATTCATAGACGACCTCGGTCGCTTTGGTCCCGTCGTCACCGACGGGCACGAAGACGGCCTGTTCGCTGGCGGCAGCCTCCAAGACGGCGGCGACTGTCGGGTCCCGGTGAAGGCGCGTCGCCAGCACGTGGTCAAAGCCGTTGGCTTGGACCAGGGCGAGGTTCTCTTCTGAGATCAGCCCTCTGTCTGCGACAAGGGCGATGCGCCCGACCCCGAAGCGGGCCTGGAGATCGGCCATCACCTGAGGCAAGCGTCGAGCGATCGGCGGTGTTGCCGGAAAAGACGTGGTGGGCGATCGGGATGCCGTCGGAGGTGACGAGCAGTCCGATCACGATCTGGGGGCGGTCTCCGCGGTGGTCGCGGCTGTAGCCGAAGGCCTTTGAGGGAAAACGGTCCGAGGTCCTCTCTTCGCCCTCGAAATAGGTGGAGGTGAGGTCATAACAGACAAGGCGCAGGTCGAGGTTCGTAAGGTTGCACAGCTCGGTGAAACAGTGGGCTTCGATCTCGTCCTTGGCATCGGCGACGGCGTCCAAGGCCCGATAGAGACGGTCGAGCGACGGGGCGTCGCGACCCTCCGGCAAGGCGGCGTCGGCCCCGAGCCAGTCGGTGACACAGCGCCGCTTTGAGGATGGGTCCTGTAGCCGGTTGGCGACCATGGCGAACACGGCGTCGGAGAGCCCGGCCGAGCGCCGGCGGGGGCCAAGGCGATCGAACAGCTCGTCGAGCAAGAGACGCGAGAAGTAGGCGTCACAAGCGGCCATCGCTCCATAGGAGGGAGCGGACTCGGCAGTGAGCTCGATGCTGGCTCCGCGTCCCAGCTGAACAGACAGTGCCTCGACGATGCGTTCGAGCTCGCCCGAGCTCTTAAGCTCCGAGACCTCGCCGAGCCGGGCGACGACCCGGTGCCGGGGCTGGCCCGACTCGTTTCGATAGGACTCGGCCAAGGTCAGATAGCTGTAAACCTTCTTCCCGCTACGGACCCGGTCAACCTTCACGTACACGGATCATAGATTAATGACATATGTCCGCTAGATCAAGCACCTATTTGTCGCTACATGACACCTCGAAAACCCGACTTTATCCACAGCTCGCCCAGCTCACAGCGGTGCGGGGTCGCGATCGAGGAGTTGAGCCGCCGAAGTCGGGTCAGAAGTTACTGGCTGACAGGAGCCTCGTCAACGGGCTCGGCCCGCTTGTCGTTCGCGTGGACCCGAGTAGCTGGGCTGACGGTTTCCCGCTCGGTCGATCGAGCCCGGACGTTGGCGTCTCGGGCCGGAGTTTGGCGCGAGTTTCGCGTCGTCCCAGGTAGATGGGGCAACGGAAGAGACGTGTTCCCCTAGGCGTGAACTGAACGCCCTGGTCAGGCGATGTCGGCTTTGGACCAGGTTGAGGTGTCGACTTGGAGGGCTTTGAGCACCTTGGCCTGGAGCGCGCTGCGCCGGTTCACGAGCTTGATCTGTTTGTCGCCGGCGGAGATGTGCTGTAACCGGACCTCTTTCAACACCGAAAGAGCCCGCCGTGGTGTCATCGACTGGAACGGCAGGTCGGGATCGGTCAGCTTCGCTTTCATGAGGTCTTGTGCCATGACGGCCTCGATGGTGGCCGCCAGCATGCAGAGCGCCACATGACCGCGCACCTGGGCCTCGGTCCAGTGGAACATGGGCCGCAACGACAAGAAGTCCTTCATCACCCTGAAGCGACGTTCGACTGACTGCAGGCTCTTGTAGTAGCGCAGCACCTGTGCGGCCGAGGCTTCCAAAGTCGTCAGCGACGTCGTGATGACAAAGCGCCCGCACAAAAGCTCCTCGTCGTATCTGCCGCGCCTTTTCGTCGAAGTCCCAGGAGAAAAAAGCCCTTTCGGATCGTTGTGACAAAGCAGCGCCCGACCGGTGAGGAGCGAAGGACGCGGTCTGTTCGGTCAGGTCTGGGAATCGGGTTCGACTACCAAGGAAGCGTCGGCGTCGCGGGCGTCCCGACACCATTTTCACGTCGCCACGACGCCCCCGCCAGGGGACAAGGAGACTGAACTAGTGATCGATGGGGCGGAACGAACGTTCCTCCGGCACCAGAGATCCGCGCCCGTCGAAGGAAAGCGACGCCTTCCCCTTGGCGAGACGCCGGAGCCCGTCTCCGACCAGGTCGTTGCGCCAGCCGCCGGCAAGCCGTCCATGGGAAGGATCCTGCATGAAATCGACCAGATCGGCCCGCGTGGCGAGGATCGCGGCGTCAAGCTCCAAGTCACCCGCCCGTTGGGCCACATAGGCCGTAGCGAGCGTCGTGACGGCCCGATTGGGCTGGTCCAGCTCGTGGGCGGGCGGCAGCCGCAGCTCTGACACGGCAAGCTCGCTGTCCTTGTCCAAAGCTGTCCGTCGGCGAGATCCCAGAGACCGAAGATCCGGCACGTGACGAGGTAGCACAGGCGGAGGGCCATGACTGATGATGCTTGACGACGCCGAAGAGAGCCAGCTCAAGGGCCCGATCGACGTTTTGGCGCCCTACAGCTCGCGACGCTCGCGCGGGCTGCTGGCTCACATCAGCGTCGTTGGGTCACGACGGGTTCGGAGCAGCAGCTTGACATCGATATTCAAGATGCTTAAATTCTGTGGTATGCCATATGACCACCTGACGGGTGGGGGGAGGGCTGCCGTCGTGACCGGCGGAGCCGGCGGGCTCGGCAAGGAGATTGGCCGCGCTTCCTATTGTGCCGCCAAGGCTGCTATCGAAGCCATCACGCGCGTTCTCGCGGTGGAGTGGGGCCGCGTCAGGAATCCGCGTAAACCGATCGCGCCGGGTTACATCGAGACGCCAATGCTCGCGAAACTCATCGAGCGGGGCGACCACGATCCGGTCGCGCTATTGCGTCGTGTGCCGTTGAAGCGACTCGGGACGCCGGACGAAATCGCCGGAGTGGTCGCATTCCTTGCCTCGCCTGCCGCGTCGTACATCACTGGTGAAACGAT
>CAWDRQ010000020.1:0-16447 GCA_963804765.1 uncultured Acidimicrobiaceae bacterium | reverse complement strand
ACCAGCACCAGGCAGTCCTCATCGTGGGCCCTGCCAGTATGAAGACTGGTACACATGATCGGCCTGACCTAATGGATCTGGTCAGCTGCGATTCAGGCTACGGCGCTGCGTGTAGGTCCGGTGATGTTGGTCGAATAACCGTCTGCTCGGCCCAGCCGGTAGCGCGCTCCGTGATTGGGCGCTGGCGATCTGCGTACACGTTCTGGCGGTCCCAGGCGGAACGATTCGCTTCCCCACGGCGCAGGCGACTTCGGGTCAGAGTAGGAGCATCAGTCGAGCGATCTTGCCTTCCACGACCCGGTAGACGGAAAGGGCCGTCATCTCAGTCGGCATGCCCTCAAAGTGGAAGCCGGTTAGGTGTTCCTCGTCGACCACGAACTCACCCGCGGTCGCCCGGTTGGCAATGGTCACACGTAGATCGGGACTATCGGCGAAGAGCTTCCCGTACTGCTCCCTCATGACCTCCTTGTCCTTCATCATGGTCGTACCGTCGAACAGGACCACCGACGCGTCGTCGGCGTAATACGACAGGAACCGCTCGACGTCCTTGGCCCGGTAAGCCTCGATCTGGACGTCGACGACATCGGTCGCGTCGGACATCCATGCCTCCTCCCGGCTAGCGACGCAGCGTCGCTCGGCCGGTGGCAACTGTAGGCACTCGGCCTGCGATTTGCGAGGGGATCGCAAACCCCTGTGAGAGCCTGGCTGGGCTCTCCAGCAATCTTGTCGAGAGCCTCACTTTGCCGATCTGACCGGTGAAGGTGGACCCCAGCATCGAAGTCGGGTAGGGAGCTGGCGCGGTGGTAGGTGACCGGCAAGCTGGGTCCCGACCAGGCCATCGTGGTGGCATTTTCCAGCACACCGACCTGGGACCCACAGAGGGCCTGCCGGGCTGGCCCGTCTCCAGCTCCCCCATCAATCCGGACATGAGGTTCTCCCTCATCCGGCTTGCCGACGCCCTTCACCGGAGGCATGCACGTCCCGACCGAAGTCGATGGTCCCGGCCAGGCGTTCGAGTCCGAGGCGGTTCCCAGAGCTGATGATCAGCTTGAGGCCGTGCCCTCGGCCTCGTCGGCCGTGTCGTTTGGAGAGGAGCAACGCCATGCGCTCGACAACATAGGCGTCGAGAGCAGCAAAGCGGCGGGTCGAGTTTCCGAAGCGGTAGTACTGCCGCCAGCCCCGGAGGTAGTCATTGAGATCGGCGACCACCTTGTGGGTAGGGACGTGGCGACGATTGCGTCCAGTCAGTTCCCGAACCCGGGAGCGTGCCTGGGTCATCTTCTTGTCACTCGGCCAGCACGCCAGGTAACGACGCCGAGGGTTCCGACGTGCAGGCACCATCCGATGATGGAACCCCAAGTTATGCCGACGTCGGCACAACCTCGGCTACACCTTCCGGACTCGCCTGGCCAAAGGGCCAAGAGGCTACTTTGCTGGCTTCTTGCCGGCCATCTCGGCAGCGGCGAGGAAAGCGAAAGGCCAACAGATCAGAGCCTGGCACCTCGGTCGTCGAACCGGGATGGACCTGTCTGGCGTCGCCGAGGAAATCAACCCCCAAGTCCGCGGCTGGATCAACTACTACGGGCGCTTCTACCGCTCCGAGTTGAGCTTCCTCGCATGGCGCATCAATGAGCATCTCACCAGGTGGGCCGTGCACAAGTTCAAGCGATTCCGCAAGAGATACCTACGGGCGATGGAATGGCTGCAACGGATTTACCGACGTAACCCCAAACTCTTCGCCCACTGGCAACTCGTCGCATTCACCGACGGCCGGCCCGTGGGGGCCGGATGACGGGAGACTGTCACGTCCGGTCCTGAGAGCGGCGGGGGGTGCGATTCCCCCCGCCGACTCGCCTGACCTATCCCGCGTACCAACAACTATCACTCACGCACAGTAAGCCGACAAACGATTCGCAGTCGCCCTCGGCGGGTGAGGGCTCGGTGTGGATCAGGCCACGGGAGTCCGGCTGAACAAGCCCCACAAAGCGGCCGACCCGCGCCAAGGCACCCAGATCAGGGACAGGCGTAGTGCCGCCATCGCGGCCCGCAAGCGGGCGCTCTCTGAGTGGGACAAGGCCAATCCGGGCACGGTCTACGACACGGAGCTGTTCCGGCGGGAGATCCTGCCCAGGCTTGGGACCGCGCCGCTTTCCGAGATCATGGAGGCCGCCGGGTGTTGTAAGACGTCCACGTTCGACTACCGGCGTGGGAAGCGGACGCCCGCATGTTTCGACCTGGAGGGCGCCCGGCGAGGTGGTTGGATCAGCCTTTGAAGACGCCTCTCAGCACAAACGGGGCGTCCTCTCACTCTCCACCGGACCAGCCGCGCTTCCGACCCCCACTGCCACAAGGGGATAGGTGATAGGGACGGGTGAAACGTCCGCTCTGCTTCCTCATGAGTGGTCGTATCTGCCCCCGGTACGTCGAACCGGACTCTCTCAGGGGATGTCGCCAGAGCTAAGGTGACGCTCGAGTACCGGATCGCTGATGCAGTGGGAGGTACGCATAATGAACCGCACGAGGCTGCGCGGCTTGCTCACCCAGGTAGCCGTGATGGCGCTCTTGGTCACTCTGGCGGAGGTGGCGCCGACTAGCGCAACCCCCGGGAGGGCCGAGCAAGGTCCGGGAACGGCCTCCGCAACCGCGGCATCGGCGGCCTCCCGTCTCTGCGACGGCTACACCCAATGCTCTGTCTCGCCGTACACGACTCACGGCTACCAGAACAACAGTTCAAACAAATACTGGGGGATGGACTCCGGAAATGAGTGCACCAACTACGCCGCGTTCGTGGAGTCGACGGTGTACGGCGTGGCAACTCCCGACTACAACCTCGGCAATGGCGGTGATTGGGCAACAACGGCGGCGAAGCACGGCGTGACCGTCGATACGACACCGACGGTCGGCTCGGTGGCAGAGTGGAACGACGACGCCTACGGTATGAAACCCTATGGCCACGTCGCGATCGTGGAGCAGGTTGGGCCCGACAACAGCTACATCGTTGTCTCCCAGCAGAACATCATCTCCGACCCACCCACTGACTACGACTGGGAGAAGATCGACGTGGGTGCACCGGCCAACGCGTGGGAACCATGGCCAAGCAACTTCATCCACTTCCCAGCAATAGCGACAGCAGTCACGGGCCACCTCAACGGCTACTGCGCTCTTCTTGAGACTCAGGACGTGGAGTGCTGGGGCACCAACCAGTTCGGCCTGCTCGGCGACGGTGGGACCGAGCCTGTCTCGTACGTGCCCGTCTACGTCAAGGGACTCGCCGGCGTGAAGAGTCTCGTTGACAACAACGGCGCTAGTTGGCTCGTCTGTGCCGTGCTAGTGACCGGGCGCGTCGAGTGTTGGGGTAGTAACCAGTACGGCCTGCTCGGCGACGGTGGGACGGAGGCGATCTCTGACACCCCTGTGACGGTTCGCAAGATTGCCGATGCTAAGAGCGTCTTCACTTCCGACAATGGCACAGCCTGCGCAATCCTCACAACCGGGCACGTGGACTGTTGGGGTTACAACGCACAAGGGCAGTTAGGGGACGGTGGCTTCAAATCGTCGGGCGTCCCGGTCGCTGTCCACGGCATCTCGCACGCGCCGAGCCTCTCGGACGTCACCAGCCTCTCGAGTGGGGATCTTTCCACCTGTGCTCTGCTCGGGAGCGGCGGGGTCGATTGTTGGGGTGGGAACAACTACGGCGCATTAGGTAACGGAGGCGACGAGGCGTACTCGAACGTCCCGGTCGCGGTCCGCGGCATAACGAGCGCGAAGAGCCTCTTTGGTTACGGGACAACTTATTGCGCCGTGCTCGCCAGCGGAGGGGTGGACTGCTGGGGCTACGGCGTCGGCGCCACAGGTAACGGGCTTGGGGGCGTGGAGTCGGACGTGCCGGTCGCAATAAGCGGCATAACGGGTGCAAAGAGCATCGCGTTCGCGTACGGCCCCACTGAGAGCACTGAGTGCGCACTTCTGGCGGATGCCAACGTCGAGTGTTGGGGGAGCAACTCAGATGGATTGCTCGGGAACGGTGTGGACGAAGCCAAGTCGACCACTCCAGTCCGTGTGAGTGGCCTCACCAATGCGGTAAGCATTGTTCCTGGCTACGGCACCGCAGCAGCATTCTGTGTCCTGCGCAAGACCGGTAGGGTCGCCTGCTGGGGGTCTGAGGCCTACGGTTTACTCGGCAACGGCAGCAGCAGCGTCTCCGCCTATTCTCCCGTTCCCGTGGCTGCCCGCGGGCTCAGTACGGCGGTGGCTGTCACGCAGGGCACCAACGGTTTCTGCGCGCTACTCAAAACTGGAGGGGTCGACTGCTGGGGGGCCAACCTCACACAAGTCCCGCGCGGTCCAGGGAACGAGCAGTACTCGACTGTCCCGGTGCCGGTGGCAGGTCTGGGATCGTGAGGGTAGAAGGCTGCGCCAGCGATGGCAGGCTCTTAACGTTCGATTTCAGCGAGGCGGTGACCAAGGTCGGCATCGGTGACTCGAAGAAGCCGAGAGGGCTGTCGCCCTTCGCGTAGGCATGATCAGGATCGGCGGCTGAACCCTTCTAGCTGCATCTGGCGATGAGGACGCGGGAACCCTTCGGGTCAGGTCAGGGTTCCCTATCTCGCCTCGTCGAGCTTCAAAGCGGCACCGCTTGGGTTCGGACCCACACAGCTAGGTGGCTCAGCCGATGCTCAGGCGGCTTTGACCACTGCCGGGCATAGCATCCGATCACACTTGACCGAGGGCGACGACAGAAGCATCTAGCTGCACGTCGGACTCAGAGATAACTAATGCCCCAGCAGGAGTCACCACTAGCCCTGTCGGGCCATTGAGCCCGGCCACCGAGAGTTGTTCCTGAGTCCCGTAGCCGTCGCCACTTCTTGGCAGCAGGACCAGGACCGCTGGCGTCCCCACTTCGTCGGAGCCTTCGAAGGCAGCAAAAACGTCCCCATTCGAAGCGACAGCGATGGTGGCCGCGGCCCCGAATCCCTTGATTGGAACCGTTTCTTGCTCACCGAACCCACTTGCTGTCTTCGGCACTTCAAGGATCTCAGCGGTGCCGTCGTCGACGACGTACACGTCTCCGCTCGAGTCGACGGCGATAGCAGTTGCGTCGGACAGCCCCTTAAAGTCCAGTTTCCTCTGAGCGCCGTAACCCGAAGCTCCAGCGGTCAACTCCAAGACCGCCGCGCCTTGATCGCCGACAACGACTACTTGCGAACCGGACGGTGTCACTGCGATGGCAGCAAGGGTTCCATCGTCTCTGAAAGGCAGCACCACGGAGGCGCCGTAGGGTCCATTGCTGAGCTTCGACTCGAAGACGTCAGCGCCCGACGTTGAGTAGATGTCGCCATGGGAGTCAACGGCGATCGCGGTTGGGACGGCCCCAGACAGCGCCAGGCGAGTCGGAGTTGTGTAGCCGGTCTTCGTCGTGTTGATCTTGACGATGCCCTCAGAGCAGTCCGCGTAGAGGTTTCCCTGCCCGTCAGCGGCGATGCCGCGCACGCCTCCCAATCCTGGCTCTTCTGGCGACAGCTCCTCCTTACCGGCAGCCGTCAAGGTAACGATGCGGTCGTTGCCCCCGTCGGCAACGGCAATGCCCCCGCCCTTCAACGGCACTATGCCCCTCGGCCCCTCGAGGCCCTTGATCGGCAGTGTCGTCACCACGGGACTGGCCGAGCCGAATCCCGCAATCTCCAAGACGCTGTTGTGTTGATCGTCACTTGCGAACACCTGGCCGGAAGAGCCGACGGCCAGATCGAATATCTCGGAACTCTTTACGGTGACACTCTTGACCTCAGAGTACGTCGTTCCTGAGAGACGGAACTCCTCGATCAGGCTCGAGGACATTCCAGGTTCGGCCGCGTACACGTCACCGCTCCTGTCCGTGGCAACCGCAAACACGTCGTCGGTCTTCGTGAAAATGCTCCTAGGAACAAACTTACCGGTGCTCTTCTGCAGCTCCTCAAGTCCCCCCTGCATCCCGGCGGCAAATACATCACCCTTGGCGTCGACGGTCACCCCAACTCCCGTTATGCCGAACAGGTACCGAGGTTTCGAGTATCCACTCGATGTCTTGGCGAGTTCGACGATGTAACCGCCCCCGGCCGGCAGTACCTCGGAGACGAAGATGTTCCCTGAGGCGTCAACAGCAATTCCAGACATTTCCAACGCAGTGTAGGAAAGGGTGATTGGATTCGAAAACCCCGCAGATGTACGCGGAAACTCAACGATCCTTCCCGTGCTGCCGTCAATAGTGGTGACGAACAAGTCACCCTGGCTGTCTTGCGCGAGGCCATCCGGACGCTGCAGGCCAAGAGCTGCAACTCTTGTGACCGGCATGGTAGCGGCAGCGGTAGGTTCCGCGGCCGGCAACACGCTCGCCAGCAGTGGCAAGGAGATCGCTCCAACGGCGATGAGACTGGCTATGCGGAACCTACGCATGTGACGCCTCCGATCAGTGCTCTCTCCTCAAGGGCTTTGAGCAGCCATCTTGCACCTCGGCAGCGCTACTCGCTAGATCGACGACATCTCGATGCTGGTGCCCGTGTGGCATTGAGTCGAACGTGGTGACAAATGGGTCGCGATAAGGACTTTCGCCTCTAGTGCGGATCTCGGAGTTCGGCATGATTGATTTGTCACGAATAGTGGACTGTTCAAGTTCCGTCTAACGAGGTGGCGCGTCCAGATCGAAACTGCCAGAAGACTCGACTGGGGCAGGCGTCAGATGGCGGGTGGTACGCGCGGCAACCGACGGATCCTGTGCCGTCTTTTGGCTTATCGCCTTCAGCCGGGCCAGCCATCCGGCCTCATCTGTGCCGAGTAGACCTACACCTCACCGCTCAGCTTCATGAAAGCGACTCGTCAGTTGACCGCATGTGTCAGCAAGCACCGCACATCACCAGTCACCGCGGTGGCGGAGTGGACCGTAACGTTCACCTGGCTCCTGTTTATCGAAGTTCCCAATCTTGAGGAGACGGAGTGCCCAAGCTAGCTGCCATTCGTCTGTTCGCTGCCACTCTGGTGCTGTTTGCCATGATCTCGGCGATATTCGCTGCCGGGCTTCCGTCACCGGCGGCGGCTTCGCCGGCCGCCGGCACTGCGTCCGGTTGGTCAAAGGGGACGCTGATCGACCCCTTGAGAGGAGAGCCAACTTCAGTCTCGTGCCCGAGGGCGAACTTCTGCGCTGCAGTGGACGGCTACGGCAACGTCCTCACCTACGACGGCAGATCGTGGTCGAAACCGGTCAGCATCGACCCACGCTGGCCAGCCCTGGAATCCGTCTCGTGCCCGACGGCAGGCTTCTGCGCCACGGTAGACAACAAGGGCTACGTCATCACCTACGACGGCAGATCGTGGTTGAAGCCGGTCAGCATCGACCCGAGGGGCGTCGAGCTGACCTCCGTCTCGTGCCCGAGGGCGGGCTTCTGCGCCGCAGTGGATGAGGGGGGTAGCGCCTTCACCTACGACGGCAGATCGTGGTCGAAGCCGGTCAGCATCGATCCGGGCCAGGTCGAGCTGACCTCCGTCTCGTGCCCGAATGCGAGCTTTTGCGCCGCGGTGGACAGCAAAGGCCGCGTCATCACCTACGACGGCAGATCGTGGTCGAAGCCGGTCAGGATCGACCCGAGCCAGGGCGGCCTGTGGTCCGTCTCCTGCCCGACGGCGCGCTTCTGTGTCACGGTGGACTACGTCGGCGACGTCATCATCTACGACGGCAGATCGTGGTCGAAGCCGGTCAGGATCGACCCGAGCCAGGGCGGCCTGGAGTCCGTCTCCTGCCCGACGGCGCGCTTCTGCGCCGCGGTGGACAACAAGGGCTACGTCATCACCTACGACGGCAGATCGTGGTCGAAGCCAGTCAGGATCGACGCGGACTCCGTCTCCTGCCTGACGGACGCGCTTCTGCGCCGCCGTGGACCCGAGCGGCAAGGCCCTCACCTACGACGGCAGATCGTGGTCAAAGCCGGTCAGCATCGACCCGAGCCGGGGCGGCCTGGAGTTCGTCTCCTGCTCCAAGTCGCGCTTCTGCGCCGCGGTGGACTACCTTGGCCACGTCCTCACCTACGACGGCAGATCGTGGTCGAAGCCGGTCAGGATCGACCCGAGCCAGGGCGGCCTGGAGTCCGTCTCCTGCCCGACGGCGCGCTTCTGCGCTTGGGTGGACGGCGACGGCAACGTCCTCACCTACGACGGCAGATCGTGGTCGAAGCCAGCCTGGATCGACCGGGGGAGCCCCTTGAATTCTGTCTCTTGTCCGACGGCGAGCTTTTGCGCCGCGGTGGACTCGAACGGCCACGTCCTCACCTACGACGGCAGATCGTGGTCGAAGCCGGTCAGCATCGACGCAGGCACTATGGCCTCCGTCTCCTGCCCGACGGCGAGCTTTTGCGCCGCGGTGGACTCGAACGGCCACGTCCTCACTTACGACGGCAGATCGTGGTCGAAGCCGGTCAGCATGGACAAGTACGGCTTGAATTCCGTCTCTTGTCCGACGACAACCTTCTGCGCCGCGGTAGGCCAAGAAGACGGCAACGCCGTCATCTACAACGGCAGCTCGTGGTCGAAGCCAGTCAGGGTCGACTGGGGGAACGGCTTGACCTCCGTCTCCTGCGCGACAGCGAGCTTCTGCGCCGCGGTCGACTGGTGGGGCAGCGTCTACACCTACAACGGCATCTCGTGGTCGTCTCTCGACAGCATCGACCCAGGCTATCCAGGCCTCGAATCCGTCTCCTGCCCGATGGCGAGCTTCTGCGCCGCGGTGGACTCTTCTGACGCGTTCACTTACTCGTCACTGGCCACCCCCAAGACCGCCCTCAAACTCTCCGCCGCCGTGACCTACGGTGACGAAGGTGTCGAGCACCTCGCGGTCACGGTCTCGCCGCAACACTCCGGCACGACGCCGACCGGGACGGTGACGATCAAGACGTCGACAACGACGCTTTGCGTTATCAAGCTGTCGTCTGGCAAGGAATCGTGAACGCTCTACGCCAAGAAGCTCAAGGTGGGCACCTACACCCTCGTCGCCACCTACGGCGGCAGCACGAACTTCGAGGGCTCGACTTCATCCAAGGAGTCCCTCATCGTCGCCAAGTGATGAGCTGTTGCCTCGCAACTGTGCGGGTTGCCGGTCGGTGACGAGCACCCGATCCGGCGCAGGTCGAGCTTCGACCCAGCCAGCTGGTAAGTGACCAAGGTGGACGGACATACCAAAACCGATCCCAAGTGTTCCGGTGCCTTCGCGGATCGCACGTAAGCTCAGACGGGCGGCTGACAGGACGCCGCATGGGACAAGGCACCAATCATGAGCGGAAATACCGACGAGGGGTCCAAACGTCAGTTGACCCTCATCGAGGCCTTAACTTCGACGTACGCCGAGCTGGTCAAACGCCAGCGCACTGCATCAGCCGCCTTTGTCCGATGGCAATCACCTACCCGCCGTGCCCATGAGTTCGCTTGGATACCTGTCGGAGAGGAGGTGATCATTCGCTCCGGACGGCCGTTGGTGCTCGAACAGTCGAGTGCCGCGTTCGAGGCGACGCACAAGATGGCAGCAACTGTCGAACTGAATCCGTTCGAACGGGAGATCCTTTACGGCTACCCGTATGTGATTGGGTATCGGGACGGCGACAGGATCCGGGGACCGCTGCTTACCATACCGGTGGCTATCGATCCTTCCGGACGCGATCTCGTGGTGACAGCCACTGATGACGTAGTGCGTTTCAACTCTTTACCATTTCGGCCGCCCAGCGTGACTGAGATCCAGGATCGGATTCTCGCCCGCCTCATTGAGGATGTCCCTGAGTATCCAGTGGCCGACGACCGGCTCCGGGCTATTTGTGAGACCTTAAGTCGCGACTTTGGCATCGAGATCAGAGCCAATTTGGACGGACGCCTCGTTGGTCGTCCCAATGAGCCAAATTCAGGAGAGTGGCTTGCTGTCGTTGACGCTGCCGCCTGTTTCGTGGCTCCAAAGACGAGCTACTTTCTCGCGAGCGATCTCGCGGACATCGGCAGAGTCTCTGACGGAACTCACGGCTCGGCGATGGTAGCGCTATTCACGGATAAGTTGGCCCAGGCGACGAGTGATGAATTCGCGGACCGGCGACACGTCTACTTTCCCTTTCCTTCTAACCCTAGCCAGCGTCGAGTAGCTACCCTCACGGAGGATCTTGCCAATCAGGTGATTGTGGTTCAGGGACCGCCAGGCACGGGAAAGTCCCAGACCGTCGCAAACGTCGCCTGCCACCTTGTGGCGCGAGGAAAGCGGGTCCTGATCACCTCACAGAAGGACCAGGCGCTCGCGGTCGTCGACGCCCTGCTTTCCTCCCTGAACATGACGCAGCTGCCGATGACGCTCCTTCGGCAGGACAGGGACTCCCGACAGGAACTTCGCGAGCGCTTGATGGCGTTGCACAAGGACAAGCCCTCGACTGAAACCGCGACACAGAATGAACGCTCGGAGAGTTCTTTCAAGGAGACAGCCGACACGTCTGCCGACTCTCTCCATCGCCTTGCGGTGGCACTTGAGAACGAGCATCGCGTGGCGACTGCAGCGTGTGAAGCTGCCGCTGCAACATCACTGCTCCTTCGCATCAAGGCCCGCGCTCACCTACGCAGGGCCTATCGGCTTGCGAAGAAGCACGCGCCCATCACATCAGATGTTCTCGGCGACAAGGCTGCAGAGGCGCGGGCACTCCTGCTTGAACGCGCTGACGGGGTGCTCGACGCCGCGGCTCAGCACCGAGTGTCCACTGCTACCAAGGCGGAAGCACAACAGCTTCGAGAGTTCGCCGCACTGTTGGGGCGTAACCAGACGAGCTACAAGAACTTCCATATCTTCGATCGCCTGAAGTCGGAACCAGCGCGCTGCGAAATGCTCCTGAAGATATTGCCTTGCTGGATCATGTCGCCTGACGATGTTGCGCGACTGTTCCCATGTACTCCAGGACTATTCGACGTGGTCATCATCGACGAGGCGTCACAATGCGATCTTCCGTCGATGGTGCCGGTCCTGTATCGCGCGAAACAAGCCATCATCGCTGGTGACTCCAAGCAGATGCAGGCTCAAAGGTTTGCCTTCACTTCCGAGCAGGTCGCCGTGCAGGCCTGGCACGAGCAAGGGATGGACCGTCTCGACCCTGACCGATGGCTCGATCCCTCCAAGACCGACCTCCTTCAGCTAGCCAACATTCGGCGCGATGAGGAAGCCTTTCTTGACGAGCACTACCGTTCCTTGCCTCCGATCATTTCGTTTTCCAATGCCAAGTGGTATCGGAATCGACTACGTGTCATGCGAGACCTCAGTGATCGCCGAGTCGGCGACCCTCGCGAGCCGATCGTACGAGTTCACACGGTGGACGGCGCTTCGGTGACGCCCGGGACGCAGGAGAACCCAGTTGAGGCGCTCGAACTCACCAATTACTTAGAGAGGCTCCTGGATAATCCGATGTATGCCGGCGCGACCGTCGGCATCCTCTGCCTCTTCGATGATCAGATGCGGCTTGTCTCCGAGCTAGTCGCAGAGCGAATCGATGAGCAGACGCGGGCTGACCACTCGCTTGTCGTTGTCAATCCGGACGGTTTCCAAGGTGACGAGCGTGATGTTGTCCTGTACTCGCTTTCCTACGACGCGCACAACATGACCCAGGCCCAGCTATCTGCACGCCAAGCTGATCGGGAACATATCCAAGGCATGTTGAACGTCGGCTTCACCAGGGCTCGCGACGAGATTCACGTGTTCATCTCGGCTCCGGTGGAGACCTTCGGGATGGCCTCTGGCCGCGGAGCCATCAGAGAATGGCTTGAGTACTGCCGCGATGCCGAGAAGACTTTTCTGGGTTTCGGGGCAACTGCGGTGCCGAAAGCCGATTCCGAGTTCGAAGCCGAGGTGGCTCAAGCACTTGTGGCCGCCCGTATCCGTGTCACGCCGCAATATGAAAGCTGCGGGTTTCGGATTGACTTGGTGGCTGAGAGGGAGGGCGAGCGAATCGCCATCGAGTGCGATGGGGAGCTGTGGCACCTCGACGAACACGGGAAGCTTCGCATCGAGGACCTGCAGCGCCAAGAGATCCTTGAGCGAGCAGGGTGGCGGGTTGTTCGAATTCCCTACCGACAGTGGCGAAGGGATCCGGCGGCGCAAACGGCGCGCGTGATCGCTGCCCTCGAGGCTCGGGAGGACCAGGACACATTGGCCGACTCGGATGACGTCGACCCTAATCAGGCTGCGCCAGAGCGCCTGACACTCCGTCCGTACGAGGCGGCGATCGTCGGGAGCCTCAAGGAAGGGGCGCACGAACGCGAAGAAGTGTTTCGTCGAGCTCGCGCCCTCGCCGGCCACGGCAGGCTAGGACCCCAGATACGAATCTCACTGGAAGGTGCCGTCGAATCCCTGTCTCGCAAGGGGTTGGTGGTAGTCGAAGATGACGATATCTTTGCCACCGACCGGACAAAGGCAGCCGCCATACAAGTTGAGACTCCCATCCGACCGCGCCCCGTGACTTCAAGACCAGCATCGCGTCGACGAAACTCCAGGAGCTATCGAAGGCGCTACTGATTTGAGGGGCGGGCCTCGCCCTCCCCCGTCTCGTTCGGTCGGCCCTAGGGATCCACCCATTGCAGCCCCATGTGGCATGGTCTGCGGCAGTGCATCTCGTGGTGTCACGGAAGTACTCCAGAAGTGTGCCATCGAAGCAATCAAAAATGACGAAGTGGGACTTGTCGGGGTAGCGCTCGCCCTTACGGGTACCGCGCCCAAGCATCTGTTCAAAGAGGATGCGGGACTTGACGGGCCGAAGGAAGACGATGAACTCCAGGTCTGGAATATCGACACCCGTCGTAAGGAGGTCCACGGTCACGACGATGGCTGGGTTTGGTCGATTGCGGAATTCCCGGATGCGCTGAAGAGGACGGTCAACGCGACCAGTGATCTTGGTAACGAATGATTCGCCCCTCCCGAAGATGTCGCGAGCCAGTTCAACGAGCTGATCGGCGTGTGACGTGTGAGGCAAGTCGTTGACAGCAAAGATAAGAGTCTTCGGGAAGCGTCCGGTCGCTTGTTCGTGCTCATCGGCATAGCTTTTGATCTCTTGAAGAATCTTTTTGTTCGAGTCGGGCGCCGTGATCTGCCGCTCGACCTGGGCGGCCTCGAAGGTTCGCTCATCTTCGAGAAGGTCGAGCTGCTTCGCGCCCGTCTTGGGGTCGACTTGGTCGACCTGCTCCCCTTCCTTGAGGAACACGCCGTTCATGCGAACGTCGGACTTGATCCGGACCGCGTCGTAGTCGACCAGATGGCCCTCGCGTACGGCGCGGTCGTACTCGTAGCGGTAGACGAGATTTTCGAAGTAGGCCATCGTGTGCAGTGCGGGAGTAGCGGTCAGGCCAACCTTGATGGCGTCGAAGTGATCGAGTGTGTCACGCCACGTGGACAGCTCCTCTGGCGCTGTAGCCACGGTGACATTCGTCGGGAACGATCAGGTCGAAGGCGTGGATTGGGATGTCAAGTTGTTTGGCGTCGTCATCCACAGCGTCCTCGTCCCCAAGGCAGCACAGCCGCCTGGCCGAAAAGGTTGATGGTCATGCGCTGAATGGTGCAGACGTAGACGAAAGCATCGCCCAACTTCGGAGCGGTGAGTAGCGAGTTGGGCATGACGTTCGGGTCCCACTTCTCGTTCTCGATCCAAGTCAGATTGCTGAAAGCGCTGAGAGTAAACGTCGTAGATCTTGTCAAACTTGAGTCCAGGCTCCGCTTCGAACGAGGCGAAGGCACGAACGGCCTGGGCGGCCAACGCCCGTCGGTCCACCAGGAAGAGGACGCGTCGGGCAACTCCGGACTTCATCAGCCGATAAATCTCGCTCACCAGCGTCAGCGTCTTGCCGGTGCCAGTGGCCATGGTGACGAGCATCTTGCGCTTACGTTCGCGAACCGCTTGTTCGATAGCGGTGCCGGCTTCGATTTGGTAGTCCCGGAGTATTGAACCCCAAGGAAGCGATTGGAGCTTGTTGAATTCGGCTTCAGTGTCGCGAGTCAGCATCTCTTGCAGCGCCGCTGGAGTATGGAAGCTCGCCACGCGGCGAGAATGGTTGAGCCGTTCGCGCACGTCGTGGAACCACGTTTCCTCACCATTCGTGGAGTAAAGGAACGGCACGCCGAACTCGCCTTGGTACCGAGGCTCCTGATCCAGTCCCTTCGAGTAACGCTCGGCCTGCACCAGGACTCCCTGGGGTCCAAGTGAGAGCTTCTTCGCCTCGATCACGCCGATAATCTGCTTATCGCCAGTCAGTGCGTAGTCTGCAGGACCGGCAGAGGTCGGGAATTCTTCGACTGCTAGATCTGACGGGTAGGAGGAGACGTCTGCGGTTGAGTACGGCACGACAGACCAGCCGGCCGCCATCAGTCGGGGGTCAATCCTCTGTTTCCGAGTCTTACGTTCGCTTTCCCCCATGTTATTCCTGTTGCTCCCATGATATCGAACGTCCGTTCGAATGACAGAAATAGGACGTGTTCGCCGGCGTACTCCATAGCTTCCCATGCCGGTATCCGAGGGGTGATGACTCTCGATGCAGCTCATTCGAACCCGTGCCACCATCGTTCGCGAGTAAGACTGCGCTGGTCGTTCACGATCCTGTCCTCAACAAGTCGGGGGTTGATCTCTTGGATGACTCCCTGCGTGCGACCGCGAGTCGCTGTCAGGAGTAGAGGCAATGCCGGCGCAGAAGCGGCGCAAGCGACAGACGGCTGCGTCACATCGGGAGGAAGCTGCGGCTTCGAATTCCGACCGTGCAACGTCGGCCACTTGCAACGCCGGACGAGCAGTCACGGCGCCAACTGTTCGTCCTCGGTGCTGGCGTCGACGTGCCGTTCGGTGTGCCGATCGTGAGTTCCTGATGCCCTCGCTGGCTGAGTTCGCACGTGGTAACGGAGGGGAGATAAACAAGGCTCTTCGAAAGAAACTTCCCCACCTGCGATTCTCTTTCGACAAGTATGCAGCCGATCAGGGAGATGAGTTCGTCTCGCGGCTGTTCAGCGATTCGTCCGATGTCGTACCTACGCTCAGATCGGCGATTGCCAAGCTCCAAGCGGACCCTGATCTTCAGTCTGTGGGCGAAGTCATCGACCGTCTCTGCCGCATGGCTGAACGAAAACAACCTGACCGGGGCAGCGCTCACAGGACTCGACGACGGCGACAGTCAAGCCGAGTATCTCCTTGATCCCAACAAGATCACTCTCACGCACGGACCGGGCGCTGCTCTCCGTAACGTGTTCGAGCTTGCCTTGCAGACCACGGCTCGTCTCTCGATGATAAGAAGCGCGACCTTCTTGAGCTATTCATTACGGCGACCAGCAACATTGAACAACTCCTCTCGATTTACTTCTTGAAGTTTGCCCAAGGAACCCAGGCGGACCAAAAAACCTATCTCTACATCGCCTGGATGTTCTGGGCTTATCTACGGTCGATTGCCGTAAACAAGCCCGGAGTGGTCGCTAGGTCACTTTATGCGAATCTGCCTACTCTCGCCACCGCTGGCATCATCACGTTCAACTACACCAACTTCTTCGACACAATCACTGCGAGACACGTGAACTACTTTCACGGCAGGCTGGACCGCTACCTCCAACTCGACGACCGCGCAACCATCGACGTGCCTGCTTTACTCGGCGTTGAACAGATCGCTGCCTTCATTGAAGGTCTTCGCCTCGATGTCACTCAGGACGACCGCTTAGATGTACCTGCGATTGTGCCGCCAATCAGCTTCAAGCCGGTCATGTCTCGGGAGCAGCTGCGAACCTGGGCGCGGGCCGATGAGCTTCTTCAGCGAGCGGATGTGGTCGTGATTGTCGGTTATTCGTTTGCATTGGCTGATGAGCACTTCAACGATCTTCTCCGCAAGTCGAGTCCAAAGAGTCGCATCGTTGTCGTGAATCCGGACCTGGACACGGTGGCTATCGCCGCCTGTCGTGTACTCAGCGTGGAGATCGACTCTCTCAACCAGCAGAGCCATGGCGATGTGGAGGTCCGTGCGTCGAGGCGCCTCACTCTAGTGGGGGCCAAGGGCGAGCAACTTGAAGCGGGCTTGCTTGACCGGGTGCTCCTCTAGTTGCTGGAGCTGGTCGAGTTGCCGCTAACTGCTGCGCTTCGACTCGGCTTAGTGGACAAGGTCGGAGGGCTTGACGTAGCCCGATTACACCCCAGAACCAACCGCTCGGTCGCTACGCCTACCGGTAACGACGGACACGCGACACGCTGACGCTAGAGACGCTGTGCAGGGTCGTTCGCTGAGCGGGGTCTGCTTGGCATTGTGCGCCCAGTCCGATGACGAGAATCGGTCTTCAAGTTCTTGTTGGGTCGCATCGGCGAACTGCACTGCTGACCCGACTTCGGCGGCTCACAACTTGAAAGGCCTGTTCACAAGGGTTGACGGTGAGGCGCTTTTTGCCCTACAAGCCGTGATCGGGCGTGAT
>CAWDRQ010000019.1:0-127840 GCA_963804765.1 uncultured Acidimicrobiaceae bacterium | reverse complement strand
AGGCACCTTTTCGATGCCATCTTCGCACAGCCCGTCGCGCCTGTCGGTGATGTTCGACGACGACCACGCCGTCGCCGATGCCGGTCTCGCTCTCGTCTCTGTGCTGAGCGAGATGCTCGGTCTCGAAGTCCTCGCCGAGGAGCTGGTCGATGTTCATCCCTTCCCGGGACGTCGGGTCGCGACGCTCGTGCACGCGATGGTCGCCGGCGCGCAATGCATCGACGACGCCGACCTATTGCGGTCTGGCGCGACCGCGAAGGTTCTCGCCCACAAGGTGATGGCGCCTTCGACGCTCGGGACCTTCCTCCGGGCTTTCAGCTTCGGCCACGTCCGCCAGCTCGACAAGGTCTCCGAGGCGATGCTCACCCGGGCGTGGTCTCTTGGCGCGGGGCCCGGTGCCGAGCCGATGATCATCGACGTCGATTCCACGATCTGTCCGGTGTATGGCCACGACAAGCAAGGTGCCGCATTCGGTTACACCCACGTCCTCGGCTACCACCGACTGGTTGGCACGCGTGCAGATACAGGCGAGGTCCTCCACGTCCGGTTCCGAAAGGGATCGGCCGGATCGGGACGGGGGGCGGAACGGTTCGTCAGAGAGCTTGTCGGGCGTGTGCGGCGAGCGGGGTCGACCGGCCCGATCAGCCTTCGGGCCGACTCGGGCTTCTACTCCCGCCATGTCATAAAGGCCTGCCGGGACCACAAGGTCTCCTACTCGATCACCGCACCGCAGAACGCCGCGGTCAAAAGGGCGATCGAGGCAATCGAGGAAGCGGCCTGGGTCCCGATCGACTACACCGATGCCGGCGAGGCGTGGGCGGCCGAGACCACCTATGGCGACGGGCATCGCCTCATCGTGCGGCGCACGCGCCTTTATGATCCCCAGCCGGCGCTGTTCCCCACCTTCCGCTACCACGCTTTCATCACCGACCGTGTGGGCGACGCCGTCCTCTTGGACGCAGACCACCGGCGCCACGCCGTCGTCGAGCTCGCGATCAGGGACTTGAAGGAGGGATCGGGCCTTTCCCACTGCCCTTCTGGACGCTTTGGCGCCAATGGTGCCTGGGCGGTGTGTGCGACGATCGCCCACAACCTCATCCGCTGGCTCGGCTCACTCGGGCTTCACATCCACGGCCCGCTCGTCTCAAAGACGATCCGACGGCGGTTCCTCAGCCTTCCGGGTCGCATGACGCGGGTGCACGACGGCGCCGGCTCCACTTGCCGACGAACTGGCCCTGGGCCGAGCAGTGGACTGCCTGCTTCGAGCGCCTCTGCGCACTGCGGTCCTGAACCAAATGTCACCGAGATCGTTTGCGGAGTGCCCGGCGATCTCCAGCACGAGAACCATCGGTGACAGGCGAGACGAACACGTCCGTGCCTCGGACACGAGCCTACAGGTAGTCGCGACGCCGCCAGAACTCAGCAACTCAGGACGCGATAGTCACTCAACGGGGGTCGGACGGTGGATCGAGGCTTAAGGGCAATACCGTTTACTTAAGATGACACGGATGTTATTCTGCGCCCATGGCTCGGGCGGGATGGGTCAAGCCGGAATCTGACCAGAGGCTGTCTGACCACATCTCGATTGGCGTCTTGACCCGGGTGTTCCCGCCTGAGCTCGTCGACAAGATCCTTGACGAGACCGATCGCGTCCAACAGCGCAGCCGGCTGTTGCCGGCCCGCGTCGTCGTCTACTACGTACTCGGCCTGGCGCTGTTCAGCCAGTGTTCCTACGAAGAGGTCATGCGGATGCTCGTCGAGGGCCTTTCCTGGGCCGAGGGGTGGACGCGTCCGTGGAGCGTGCCGACGAAAGCCGCTTTGTTCAAAGCACGCGCCCGCCTCGGTCCCGAGCCGCTCATCGAGCTCTTCAAAGCAGTCGCCGCCCCACTTGGCCTCGTGACGACCCGCGGCGCTTTCTATCGCTCATGGCGTCTCATGGCGGTCGACGGGACGACGCTCGACCTCGCCGACACCCCAGCGAACAGCGAGCACTTCGGCCGTCCGGGGTCAGGGCGCGGCGAGGGCATCGCGGCCTTCCCGCAGCTGCGGGTCGTCGGCCTCGGCGAGTGCGGAACCCACGCCCTTGTCGACGTCGCGGTCGGTGCTTGTCACGACTCGGAGCCGAGCTTGGCCACCAAGCTGTTCTCCTCGCTCCACCCGGACATGTTGCTTCTCGCCGATCGTGGCTTTTATGGCTTCGAGCGGTTCCGGGAGGCCGCCGGCAGTGGGGCGGCGCTGTGCTGGAGAGTGCGCAAGGACCTCGTTCTGCCGGTCACGGAGCGTCTTTCCGATGGTTCGTACCACTCGATGATCTACCCCCGTGCCGATCGTCCCCATGGCGGCACGGCGGTGCGCGTCGTCGAGTACGGGATCAAAGATCCCGGACGGGCGGAGAGCGACACCGTCTATCGACTGGTGACGACGATCCTCGATCCCGAGGCTGCTCCGGCCGGCGAGCTCGCCGCGCACTACGCCCAACGATGGGAGTTCGAGAGCACCCTCGACGAGCTCAAGTCCCATCAACGCGGACCTCGCATCGTGTTGCGTTCGAAGATGCCCGACGGCGTCATCCAAGAGGTGTACGCCTATTTCTGCGTGCACTACGCCATTCGTTGGTTGATGCACCAAGTGGCGACCGAATCCGACACCGATCCCGACCGATTGAGTTTCACCCGCACCCTCCGGGTGGCTCGCCGAACGACGGCGTCCCATCCGGGTTTTTCCCCCTGAGGTGCTCGACGCCGCGCATGCAAAAGCCAGGGAGGAGCTCCTCTTCGAGCTGCTACCGCCGCGGCGCCTGCGCTCGCATCCCAGGGGCGTGAAGCGGAAGATGACGTCATATCACTTGAAGCCGCCGACGCATCGGGCGTGGACGCAACCGACGCTGCCTCCCGATCAGGCCATCAGGGTCCTCGTTAAGTAAACGGTATTGGGTTTAAGGGGCGGCGGGAGAAAGCGAGTGAGTTCAATGGCGAGTGAGAACTCTAATCCTGTAACCAGAAACAAGCGGGGTGCTTTTGGCCTCGTGCGCGCGGCCGGTGTGGCGGCGATCGTGCTCGGAGTCAGTGTGGCGAGTGTCAGTGTTGCCGCGGCCAGCGCTTCGAAGGCTGGACCGACGACAATGACCCTCACCGGTGTCGCAATGGCCGTGCCGACGACCACGACCAGCGGTACAAGCTTCCCGCTGATGCAGGGTGGTCACATCCAGGCGACGATCGACCTCACGTCTACGACCACCTTCAAAGAGATGGGCGTCACCGCGCCTACGAGCGCCAATGTCATGCCTGGTGAGCAGGTGATCGCGGGGGGCTCCTGGGTGGCTGCAACCAAGACCCTAACGGTGAAGACGCTGCGTATCATCCCAGTCCAGTCCCGCTCCTACCCATGTCCTGTAAAGATCGCTCCGATCACTGACTCATATGGCAACGTGAGCTTCACAGTTACATGCGGGAAGAGGATCTACACAGTCGATGTGACGAGCACGACGAAATACTCCGAGAACCATGTGAAGAACCCCTCGGTTAGCAACGTCAAGGTCGGTGAGCACGTGGTGGTCGTCGGTCGCGCTTACGGCTACCCGATCTCCACGATCATCTCGGCCTCGGCCGTGCACATAGTTAAGAGCTGAAGCCACGCCGGGCGGTGCCGAGTCCGGACGGGACGCTCGGTTGCCTGGTCGACAGCGGTTAGCTCAGGCGGGACCGTTTGCGGTCCCGCCTGAGCTTTAATTCTCGAACGGACGCTCGCGATCCTCGGTCAGCTCGTGCGGGCGCTGACAGAGCTACGGCGGCGGGTAGCGCTACCTCTGCGAGACGGCCCACCCCTCTCCGAGCGCCGCCGCGTGTCCGGCGCTACCCTTTGGCTTCACTCAACTAAAGAGGTTTTGGTAATACCCTGACATCCGTGATAGTCATGGGAAACTCTCTCTATGGCGCCAGTTCCTCGTTCGACCGCTGAATCCGCACCGAGACGCGTCGCTCCGCGTCGCGACTTCGCGGCGCTCGAGGAGCGCCGGATGCGGGCCGGGGCGATGTTCGAGCGTGGGGTCTCCCAGGCGGACGTTGCACGTTCCCTCGGTGTCTCGCGCGAGACGGCGTCACAGTGGGCCGCCGCGTTCCGGCGTGGCGGCATCGATGCCCTGGCCGGCGCAGGACGTGCGGGGCGGCTCCGCAAGCTCTCCGACACCCAACTCGCCGAGGTCGAGCAGGCGCTCTCGAGCGGCCCCCGAGCGAACGGCTTCCCCACCGAGCTGTGGACCTTGGCACGCGTCGCGAGCGTGATCGAACGCCTGACCGGCGTCGGCTATTCGACGACCCAGACGTGGGTGATCCTTCGCGAGCGCCTCGGCTGGTCGCGCCAGCGTCCGGCGAGAAAAGCTCTCGAGAGCAACGACGAAGCCATCACTGCCTGGGCCCGAGACCGTTGGCCCGTTGTAAAAAAAACACCCGACGCAGGCGCGCGTGGATCATCTTCGAAGACGAGTCGGGTTTCAGCCTCCTCCCCTCGGTGAGGGCGACCTGGGCGAAGAAGGGCAAGACCCCGTTTCTTCGCCACCACTTCAACTGGAAGCGCCTGTCGATGGCGGGGGCGCTCGCGTACGCGCCGGACGGCTCGGCGGCGATGCTTCTCTTCTCGATGCAGCCGGGCACGTTCAACGACGACGCGCTCATCGTCTTTCTCACCGAGCTTCGCGACCAACTTGGTGGTCAGAAAGCAACGGTGATCTGGGACGGGTTGATGTCGCATCGCAGCAAGAAGATGGCGGCATTCGTCGCGAGCCAGCGACGTTGGCTCGTCACCGAACGCCTTCCGCCCCATGGACACGACCTCAACCCGATCGAGCAGGTCTGGGGCAACCTGAAGAACAGCGAGCTCGCGAACCTCTGTCCCGAGACGATCGGCGAAGCAGCGGAACATGCCAACGCAGGGCTCGCGCGCATCGGTGGCGATGGTCAGCTCTGCTTCGCCTTCCTCCGGCACACCGGTCTTTCTTTATGACTGATTTGTCAGGGTATTACCGAAAGATCTTTAGTGGTGGAGGGGGCCAATGCGGTTCGTTCAGTTCATTGAGTTCAAGACCGATGACATCGAGGCGTTCTCGGCCGAGGTCGACCGGTGGATAGTGGATTCCGCTGAATGGCGAACGGCCAAGCGGGTCTCTCTGTGCGCCGATCGCGACAACCCTGGTGCCTATGTCCACATCGTCGAGTTCCCCTCCTACGAAGAAGCCATGGCCAACTCGAACGATCCCCGAACGGCCGAGTTCGCAGCCCGGATGGCTGAGATGACCGCCGAGGGGCGGAAGTTCCGCAACCTGGACCTGCTGCGGGTTAACGAACTATAAGTTCCAGTGGCGCGCAGGCGCACGAGAGGGTAAGCGGAGTCCTTGGCCAGCTTGTGCGGGCGCTGAGGGAGCTACGGAGTCGTGAGACCGTGGGTCGCAGAACGCGATGGAGGCAATGAAGAAAGAACGTCGATCTGAATGGCAGCTGCTCCTACTATGCCCGTTAGCATGACCACCCAGACGAGACGTTATGTCGCTCCTGCGGTGACTGGCCAAATTTCGCTCACCGTGGCGAGAGAGCGAGGTGGGGGTTCGCAACGGCGGGCCGACGGCGCGGATCTCCGACTGGCAATAAGGTTCACCTCGAAGCGATGGAGTTCCCTCCACCGTGTTGCCAAGGGCATGTCGGTGAACACCGATCCCTGCCGATTTCGGCGCGGAGCTGTTACCAGATCGGCCCGCTAGATGTGCGTCCAGGTGCCGGCGATATGGGTCAGGTTCGCAAACATCACCCGGACCGTCGTAGCCGAGATCCGAATCGGATGAGGTTGGCTACTGGATGGTTGCGTGAGCCTTTCGGCTTGCCGTAGTCGAAGTCCTTGGGTCCGCTGACCTCAACGCCGGCTGTCTGCCTCCTTCGCCAGTTGATCAGTGTCATCGACGCGCATGTAAATCGGTCCAATTATCACTTCCGCCGCCGTGTCAACCCGAGCAAGGTGGATCGTGAGGTCATCTCGGTGCGCGAACTTCCCGGTAGTTTCGGCTCATCCCGGGCGAGCAGAGCCTGTAGTGCGGCGAGGACTGGTAGCCAAGTGTTCTCGGCCTCCTCGTCGTTGTCCGCGCATTCGATCTCGTCAATCTGCAGTCTTATCGTGGAGCCGCCCTGGCAAGGGCGAATCTGCCAGGTGAGATAGACGGGTGGGTCCTCAGGTCCGGACTGCACAAGGTAGGACAGCCGGCAAGGTGGCTGGACGTGCAACACTCGGCCCGTCAGCGAGGAATGGACGGCCGTTTGGGACTGCGTGGTCTGGAAGTGGATGGGTGCATCTGCCTCCCACGACGAGTGAGTGACCAACCCATGCAGGTAGCTGCCGGTCTCATGGGTTCCGGTCAGTACAGCCCAGACTCTGGCCGGGTTGGCCGCGGTGAAGCACGCGAATCTTTGAGTTCCCATTGGTGCGGCTTTCATGTGGCGCCTCCGTTGGCTGGGTATTGCGGTGCCGCCGAGCCGGGGGCCGACTTGCACGGATGGGCAGAAGCTGGTTTCGTCGCCGAGCACATTTGGGGCACAGCGTTCAACCATCGTCCGAGATCGTCAGCTCACCCGCAGTGCTTCTGGCATTGACTTTGCATTATGCGAATCAGAGTGGGTGACCGGTGAGCGTGGCGAAACGGTCGATGGTGGCGGCGCGCCCGGTTGCGGTCATTGAGGTCCAGAGAAGCCGTTAACGTCGGAACTCTGGGGAGACGGCCATCTGGCTCGTGGCCAGGGCCATGTCGGCAGCAGTGGGGTTGATGGCGATCGGCAGGCCTCCTGATCTGGCCAGGTCCCAGGGGTGGGTAACGTGGCCGACGGCGGCCTAGGCCACCTCAAGATCTCGTCTCGGGCGGTGCACGAGCGCCCGGTCCCGCAGCCGACAACCAAGATCACGGACTGCAGCGATGATCCACAGGCCCTCGGCGCGGTGTTGGCGCGCACGGCGTACCTCGCGGACAAGACACCCCCGTTCGGCAGCGGCCATTGCATCGGCGCGGTGTTCCTCGGCGAGTTGCAGCATGTACATGGGCGACTCCCCTCTTGGTCGGAGTCGGCAGTTGCGCCGCTCGGATCCCCGCACTTTCCCCTGGGGACGACCTAGGAAATAGACCTCGCAAACGCCATTGAACAAATCAAACTCAATGGCACGCTACAACCACGGACAGAAAGTAAGACTTGCCCCCCCACCGACCCAAATGGCTCGGTGGGTACACAGTACAGAAGTCACAGGGAACTTGCAAGGGGTCCAGCCTTGACTCGCGGCACTTTGTGCTACGCGGCTATGTGATCAAAACGGGGCACCGGACCCACATCACTAATGTGTAATGCTGAACCATACGTGTACCGCATCACTTTACGTGTAACGCTGCGGCACCCCTGGTCTAGTCGCAGGAAAAGCGGCAGTTTTGACGAAGGACACGTTCTCGTCTGTACATCGTCCACCACACGTGTACTTGTAGAGACGACTAGCCCGCCTGATATGGAAGGTGATGTGCAAGACGCCTACTTCCGTCCGTCACGGCGAGGTGTGAATGCTGATCGAAAAGGGGAGCGCGCCGGTCGAAAACGGGAGCACTTTGAGCTTGAAGTTACTTAGTGATTTGAGAGTAGCTCGAATGCGGGCTGCTTCTCAATCTAAGCCGCACAGAGCCATGGCTTTAGCGTTCGTCTGGTACGAGCATCGGATGGCCGTGACCTTTCCGGTGCTGTTCGGTACCGGCTTCCCAGTCGCCAGCCTCACATAGTCGAACGACCCGGAGAACGTGGGGTGGTTCGTCTGAGCGGTACTGTTCGACTTGAACACGAACTTGACGTGGTAGTTCGTCGTCTGCGTAACGCCTGGTTGGACGCCCGCCACAAGTGTTGCCCTGCCGGTCACCGGTGAGAAAGTCCCCAGGATCTTGAACTCCGCCAAGGTGCCGGTCACGCGAGCAGAACCCGGTTTGTTGTTCAGCAGGAAGGCTTGGTTGGGGCTGCTAGGTTTGCCCTGCCCGGTCGCCCACGCGTATGCGAGCCAGATCCCATTGACCCCTGGGGCCTTCGTCCCTGCTGCGGCAGCTCCGTTCAAGACGCTGACTGAAACGCACAGTCCAACTACACACGTGGCGACTGTCACCAGGCACCTTGTTCTCGTGATCATGTTCCCCCTTGGAGCGTTATCTCGGCGTTTCGATCCTAACGCTACGTACCAGCGGCTCCGGTCACGGCCGTCGGATCCCGCCAGGTACCGAGTCTGCGATCACGACCCATCAGCGCACCCTCTCAGCTTTCTGGGAAGGCCCGGTCGACGGCGTCGAGCAGGTCGGCGTCTGACAGGTGCAAGTACCTGGTGGTCGTCGCGATGTTGGAATGGCCCATCAGGCGCTGGACGACGTGGATGTCCTCGCCCCTGCGGATGAGGCTCGTGGCATAGCTGTGTCGCCAGCGGTGGGGAAAGTGCCGACCGGCCACGCCCGCCGAGGTCCCCGCCTCCACGACCAGGTTGTGCAGCGCGTGAGGCCCGTAGCTACGGCGGAGTCTCCGGTTGCCCCTGTGGTTGGCGAAGAAGTATGGCGAAGCTGGAAGCTTGGGCCGCACCTCGTCCAGGTAGTCGCGGAGCACGTCGCCGAGAAGGTGGGACCACCCGAGGTTTGCGCCCCTTGCCGACGAGCGAGATCCGACGAGCATCAAGGTCCACTTCCTCGTTGCCCAGGTTGACCAGTTCGTTCAGGCGCAGGCCGGTGTACCGCAACGTGAGGAGGAGCACCCGGCCCCCTTGCCAGCGGAGACCCGGCTGTGCTGAGGCCCACTCGATGATGGCGTCGGCTTCGGGGTCGCTGTAGAACTCGACCCTTGGCCGATTGGGACTCCGGAGGGTCACCAAGGCGGCGGGATTCTCCTCGCTCAAGCCCTCGGCGATCAAGAACCGATAGAAGCTGCGGAGCGCGAACACAGCTGTGGAGCGGGTGATCGGCGCGATCCCCCGGTTGGCATCGTGGAGGACCCACGCCCGCACCTGGAGCTTGGTCACCTCGCTCAACCGAACCGACGGGTAGTTGATCGCCAGGTAGCGTAGGAACGCCTTCACGTGGGTCCGATAGGTGCCCGCGGTCGTCTTCGGCCTGTTCTCCAGGAGCTGGAGGTGCGCGTCGTAGCCGTCCAGGAGCATTGCCTCGTCGACGATCTCGCCGCCGAGGCAGCTCATCGGCACGGGACCTTGTGCGGGAGCAAGCTCTGGGGCGACCTCATTCTCGTGGCTGAGCTTTCTAACGGCCATTGTTGTCTCCTCTTTCCTTGGTCATCTTCGGTTCCTCGGCCCTTTCCCTTGTGAGCGTCTTCGGTTCCATCCCACGTCTGCGGTCGATCTCATGCGCGGGCCTCTAAGGACAAAGAGCTTGCTTGTGGCCACTTCTGGGCGCGCTTCAACGCGTCGACAACCATACGCACGGTGTCGGGCACAATCGACTCCAAGACGCACCTTTTTCCCTTCATTTTGCTCGGGAAAGTGACTCGGAGCCGACGTGAAGGCGTCGTGGACACGACAATGTCGTGTCGCCTGGACCCTAATCTCGGGCTGGTCCTCACGAGGTAAGCGAAGGCAACTGTCCTGCACGCATGCTCGCATGCCCACACGACTTTGTTGGTCAAGGGGCGGCGTTTCGCCTTGATCAGTGCCATGTTCGGACCGCTGCAACAACAGCGCCGGCAGTCCGCTCCGTCGTCATCGTGCCCTTCCCCCTTTCTATTGCTTGGAGATGTTGGTTTGGCCTCAGAGGTCATCGCGACATAGGCTGCTATCGCGCGCGAAAGCCCCGAAGCTCTTGGGATTCTGTGATCTGCTGGCTTCTCAGGAGCTGCAGGACAATCGCCGCAAGCGCGAGGGTCGGTCGCCGGTCGAGGTTGTGGCACGCTCGGTTGTAGAGCCTTGTCGTCCTTGGGTCCACGTTGCCGCAGCGTCCTGGATGGGGCGCAGCGCCTCCTCCTCCAGGAGCCGCTTGCGCCGCTCCCAAAGCTCATCCACAGCGTCAGGTCGCGGCTTCCAGCTTGTGCCGATCCAATCGCCAGTCATAGACGCGGTTCTGGGCCACGGCGAAGTGGTCGGCCGCCGCCTTCACGCCGTGCTCATCGGAGTACTCCACGATGGCGAGCTGCTCGGCACGGCTCAGCACGACCGGGCTACGCCACCGGGTGGAAACGTTCTTTCCTCTCCCATTCCTTGCGTTGCTGCATGCGGAGTTTGTGGTGAGCGACCCGCACGTCCCGCATGTGAAGGTGGCGAGTCTCCCACCCGTAGTCCGAGAGCCGTATCTCCGCCGCGTTAGTGAGGACGATCCCGCGGTGGGCGGATCGCCAGTCCATGATGGCGGTGCACTCGGGGCAACGCGGGTCGGGTCGGATCAGGAAGTACGCGCACTCCTCAGCCTTTTCTTCGTAGCTCCTGGCTCGCGTCACCGGCTCGCTCGCCCTTTCGCCGCAGAAGCGCTCGTTGTCTGCCGTCTGCGGCCGCCACTGCCCGACTGCTTCCCGACGACCGCGAGCGAACCCATCGAGGGCACGACTGTGGACTCCTCCCCTGCCGACCACCGCACGCGCAAGAGCGACCCGGTCACGCCGGTCACGACTCCTTCGCGGGGAGCCTCGCCGACCTTCCTCGAAGAGACCTGCACCCGATCACCAACGACTGCCATACCGAATGGTGGCACGCCGCCGCGCGTCTGGCCAGCGTTTTCCCACACCTTTCGCCTGCAAATGCCCCTCGCGACTGTTCAACGTGCCGAGCTTGAGGGATGCTGACGTTGGACCCTGGATGGCTGCGGCCCGTGACTGCCGGGCGTGTTGCCTCAGCCGCGGTGCTCGGTGAAGGCGGTCAATCACGCTCCTCGCTACCCGGGGCCGCGACAGGCGCCACGTTCGCCCGTGTGGGCACGTGGCGGACGGTGGATAGAACGGTGGGGCGGTCCAAAGTCGGCCGTAGTGGCGACGGGGGGATAGAAATGGGCTACGAGGCCGACCTGATGCTGTCAGGATCTCGAGTGCAGGGCTCGCCGCCGCGAACCGCTCAATGCCACCACCAATGCGATGATGACGAGCACAGCGCCGAGAGCGATTCCCGCGTAACCACGCTTCGAGTGCTTGCTGATCACGTGAGCCGCGTACCCGGGGAAGAATGTCGGCAGCGAGTGAGCCGGCTGCGTGAGGTACAGCACACCGACCACGATGGCGGCGACTCCGACGATGAGCAGGATTATTGCCAGGACACGTCGCACGGGTTCACCTTACTCATCGTTGGCTCGAAAAACGCTCGCGAGTGGATGGTTATCGATGAAGCAAGGAAGACCCTGGCGCCCTGGGCAGCCTCGCCGCCGAGCGCAGCCCGGGTCAGCCCCGCGGAGCTTCATGGTTTCGCCCGAGACGGTCGCAGCACAGCCAGTAACCCGCGAACAGCTCGACCGTGGCCGGCGCGCCTACCCGCTAGCTTCCCCTTGTTACAGCCCGACCGCGTCGGCTGCGTTCTCACGGAACAGCGAGCCTTCGCCGGTGTAACGGCGCAGCATCGCCGTGCCCCTGTGGCCCGTCTGCTCGGCGATTACGCGCTCGGGGACCCCGGCCGCAGCAGCCGAGGCCGCAAGACCCGCCCGCAGCGAGTGACCGGCCACCTCAGCGGGATCAAGCCCTGCGCGGGAGGCAAGACGCTTCAACACGAGCGCCACCGCCTGACCGAGATCGCCAAGAGGGCCGGCTGTTCGAAGGCGTACGCGTCCTGCATCAGGCGGGGAAAGTGGACGCCACACGTGTCGACGTGGGCGGAACTTGCCAAGCTGGTCGGAGTCGAGGTCAACGCGGCAGCTCTGCTAACGAGGCCCAGCCAGCCGTCACACCGACAGGTAGGAGATGACCCGGTGGGGTATGCCGCGCAATGAGCTGCGAGAGCGCCGAGAGACGCGACTGCACTACACGTTGCCGGGCCGTCACGGCGGGCTGCGGTCAACTGTCGTTGTCTCAGGCGTGCTGACAGTCGGGGAAGGAACCTGCCCTTGTGTGGGCCCTGCGTCGGGAGCATCATTCATGACGCCGGAACGGTGGGTCGCCAAAGCTCCGTGTAACTAGGGGGCGCGTCCAGATCGACACTGCCAGAGGGCTCGATCGGTGGCAGATGTCGGATCCTAAGTGGTCCGCGCTGCAACCGCTGGTCCCTGTGGCGGGCGAGCCGTTTCGTGAGCCGGGCCAACCATCCGGCCTCGTCCAGACCAGACGGTCCTACGCCACACCGCTCGGCCTTAAGTGAGCTACCCGCCGCTTGACCGCATCTGTCAGCAGATTCCGCGCTTCAACTGTCGCCGCGGTGACTGCGTGGACCGTGACGGTCGACTGGCTCTCGTTCACGAAGGCTGGATACGAAGTTTCGAACCATTAGGAGGCCCTATGTCGAAACTAGCTGCCATTCGCCTTTTCGCAGCCGTTGCACTGGTGTGTGCTGCAACCTCAGCGATACTCGCCGCCGGGCTACTGTCGCCGTCGGCGGCTTCGCCGGCCGCCGGTATTGCGTCGGGTTGGTCACAGGGGAAGCTGATACACCCCTCACAGGGAGGCGCCCTGTTCTCCGTCTCGTGCCCGACGGCGAGCTTCTGCGTCACTGTGGACTTGAGCGGCAACGTCCTCACCTACAACGGCAGCTCTTGGTCGAAGCCGGTCAGCATCGACGCGGGCAACCTCCTGTCCTCAGTCTCGTGCCCGTCGGCGAGCTTCTGCGTCGCAGTGGGCGACCACAGCCACGCCCTGACCTACTACGGCAAGTCCTGGTCGTCGCCCAATGAGATCGACGCGGGAAACTTCCTTCACTCCGTCTCCTGCCCGACGGCGAGCTTCTGCGACGCAGTGGACCAGGATGGCAACGTCTTCACCTACAACGGCAGCTCGTGGTCGAAGCCGGTCAGCGTCGACCCGAAGGGGGGCGGTCTGACTTCCGTCTCATGCCCGACAACGAGCTTCTGCGCGGCGGTGGACTATGACGGCCGGGCCGTCACTTACAACGGCAGCTCGTGGTCGTCACCGGAGAGCATCGACCCGCATGGGGAAGGCCTGGCCTCCGTCTCCTGCCCGTCGGCGAGCTTCTGCGCCGCGGTGGACTACAACGGCAACGCCCTCACCTACAACGGCACCTCGTGGTCGAAGCCGGTCAACATCGACGCGGAGAACGTCCTGTGGTCCATCTCCTGCCCGACGGCGAGCTTCTGCGACGCAGTGGACCAGGATGGCAACGTCTTCACCTACAACGGCAGCTCGTGGTCGTCCCCCGACAGCATCGACGCGACGAACTACCTCTACTCCGTCTCCTGCCCGACGGCGAGCTTCTGCGACGCAGTGGACCAGGATGGCAACGTCTTCACCTACAACGGCAGCTCGTGGTCGTCGCCCAACTGGATCGACCCGAGCGGGGGCCACCTGCAGGCCGTCTCGTGCCCGTCGGTGAGCTTCTGCGCCGCGGTGGACGGCAACGGCAACGTCCTCACCTACGAAGGCACCTCGTGGTCGTCGCCGGTCAGCATCGACGCGGGAGGCGACGGCCTGATGTCCGTCTCGTGCCCGACGGCGAGCTTCTGCGTCGCAGTGGACGAGGACGGCTACGCCCTCACCTACAACGGCAGCTCGTGGTCGTCGCCCGACGACGTCGACCCCGACGTCATCGCGGACGACTTCAACCCCCAAAACGACGAGTTGGAGGCCGTCTCGTGCGCGTCGGCGAACTTCTGCGCCGCGGTGGACGTGTACGGCAACGTCATGACCTACGACGGCGCCTCGTGGTCGTCGCCCGACGGGATCGACGAGAACGCGCTGATCTACGTCTCCTGCCCGACGACGAGCTTCTGCACCGCGGCGGACAACGACGGCAACGTCCTCACCTACGACGGCAGCTCGTGGTCGTCGCCCGAAAGCATCGACGTGGGCTACGAGATGCTCGACGTCTCCTGCGCGTCGGCGAGCTTCTGCGCCGCGGTGGACCCGTACGGCAACGCCCTCACCTACGACGGCAGCTCGTGGTCAAAGCCGATCAGCGCCGACCCGAAGGGGGGCGGTCTGGGTTCCGTCTCGTGCCCTTCGGCGAGCTTTTGCGTCGCGCTGGACGAGAGTGGCAACGTCCTCACCTACGGCGGCAGGTCCTGGTCGTCACCCGACCAGATCGACCCTGACGACGGTCTGGAATCCGTCTCGTGCGCGACCGCGAGCTTCTGCGTCGCGGTGGACGAGTACGGCTACGCCTTCACCTACTCGTCGCCAGCCACGTCTAAGACGGCCCTCGAGCTATCGGCCGCCGAGGTGGCCTACGGACACGAGCAGGTCGAACACCTGTCGGTCACGGTCTCCCCGCAGTCCCCGGGCACGACGCCCACCGGGACGGTGACGGTGAAGGAGTCCACGACGACGCTGTGCACGATCACGTTGTCATCTGCTACCGGTTCGTGCACGTTGTCGGCCACCGAGCTCGCAGCGGGCACCTACAGCCTTGTCGCCAGCTACGGCGGCGACGCGAACTTGGATGGCTCAGCTTCGCCAGCGCAGACCTTCACGGTCGGAAGGGCGACCTCCAAGACCACCCTCAAGCTGTCTGCTGCCAAGGTTACCTACGGACACGAGCAGGTCGAACACCTATCGGTGACGGTCACCCCGCAGTACCCGGGCACGACGCCGACCGGGAAGGTGACGATCAAGGCCTCGACGACGTCGTTGTGTGTGGTCAAGCTGAAATCCGGCAAGGTCTCATGCACGCTGTCGGCCAAGAGGCTCAAGACGGGCACCTACCACCTCGTCGCCAGCTACGGCGGCAGCACGAACTTCAAGGGCTCGACCTCGGCCAAGGAGACCCTCACCGTCGCCAAGTGAGCGGGCGCTTGCGATCCTCGGTCAGCTCGTACGAGGGTTGAGGGAACTGCGCCAGCAGAGTCCTGGACGTCGGGCAGGCTGGCGTCAGCATGCCGGCTGAGTATCTCGCCTACAGTCCAACCGCGCTGGCGGCGTTCTCACGGAACAGGGAACCCTCTCGGATGTAGCGGCGAAGCATCGCCGTGCCCTTGTGCCCTGTCTGCTCGGCGATGACGCGCTCGGGGACACCGGCCGAAGCAGCCGAGGTCGCAAGGCCGGCCCGCAGCGAGTGACCGGCCACCTCGGCAGGGTCGAGCCCGGCCCGGGCGGCGTGGCGCTTCAGCACGAGCGCCACCGCCTGACCGCTGAGACGCGTTGTGCCGATGTGGCCATGGCGGTCCACGGGGCGAAAGGCTGGTCCCTCGGTGATGTCCAACTGCTCAAGCCACGCCGCGCCAGGCACGGACCGGGCAGGTTACCTGCTTCGACCCGAAGGGGATGCCGAGCGTGCGCCCGGCGCCCTCCTGGTCGGTCTTCGAGCGCTGGAGGCGGACGGTGAGCCCGTCGGTCCCTTCTGTGACATCGTCCACGTCGAGGCCGACAAGTTCGCTCCGGCGGAGCGCGCCCGCGAAGCCGAGCAGCAGAAGTGCCCGATCCCGACACCCTGCCCGGTCGGTGCCGAGTCCCTCGAGCATTACGCGCAGCTCGGGCACCGTGACTGGGCGCACTTGGCGTTGCGCGGTCCCAAAGGTCCTGCGCACGCCACGGCGCACCAAACGGACCGCCTCAGCCTTCGTCGGGCTGTCGTACCCCGCGGCCCGGTGGGCGGCACTGATCGCTGCCAGGCGGGAGTCGATCGTGGCGGGCTTGGCGACCTTGGCGAGGTCGGCGACGTACAGGGCCACGGTCTCCGCCCCAGCAAGCAGAGCCGTCACCCCGTGCTCGTCGCACCAGGCGGTGAACTGCGCCCAGCCGGTGCGGTAGACGCGGGTCGTGTTCTCCGCCCGGCTCGCAGCGACGTAGTCCCGCGCATCGGCGGCGATCTCGGCGAGCTCGACGGTCTGTTCGGTGGTATGGAGCAGCGTCACAGAACATCTCTTTTCCTCATTTATGACCAACGATAAAGTAGTATTATCGTGAGTAAGACTCAAGCTAGAGGTCACTGACTCGTCAATAATGAGGGGCTGGTTCAGTGAACCGAGAGTTGCAAATGCCGTGTGAAAGCAGCGGCTCTCTGAATGGCCCCGTACGGCGTTTAGGCGATCAGGTTGCCCGCTGACAGGGGGGGGTTACCACTCGAAATACGATTGCGTGCCTCCACGTGCAACGGTGGGCGGTCTGCGGGCATCGTGGACGCGGTCACCGCGCAGGAGCGTTCTTGTCGAGATGGCCTGGGCAATCGCATGGGTCGCGAAGGGAGGAGCGACGTGCACCGGAACCGTCTGTTCGGGGCGGCTTTGACGGCATTCCGGGAGATTAGACCCACCGCCCAGACGGAGAGTTATTGCGCTAGTTGCGGTACCCAGCGGCTGGTTTCTTGGCCGAGACAAGCGTTAGGTGGTGGCCGGGAAGGCCGAACCACGTCCGCCAGTCGAGGCGACGTACCTCGACTTCCACGCATCCGGCGCTCTGAAGGATTGGGGGCGTAGCGATCAGCGCGGTCATCGACGACGCACAACCCTCCGCCCGAAGCGGAGGTCTGGCCCGAGGGGTGCCGAGGCCGAGCGGACCGTGACTCGCGCAGGCCGCGGCGCAGATCGCCGGCCAGTCTGGACGAGAGTCTCGTGCGTTTGGCCGGGGAGCTGGAGCGGACCCCACAGGAATCCGGCATCCACGGCCCCTACGCTCGACGCAAATGCGCCACCGCGTCGAAGTCCGCTTCTATGCCGAGTTGAACGACTTCCTGCCACCGGACCGGCGTGGCCGGCCGATCACGCTCGAGGTGGCCGCCGGCACCACTGTCAAGGACCTGGCGGAGTCGTTCGGGGTGCCACACACCGAGATCGAGGTGATCCTGGTGAACGGCGAGTCCGTGGACTTCGTCCACCAGGTGGGTGAGGGTGACCGCGTGAGCGTGTATCCGGTGTTCGAGGCGCTCGACGTGTCGTCGCTCGTGCTGCTGCGTCCGAGACCGCTACGCGAGCCGCGGTTCGTACTCGACGTCCATCTCGGCCGGCTCGCCCGAATCCTACGACTCCTCGGCTTTGATTCAGTGTGGCGAAACGACATCACCGACCACGAGCTGGCGACGATCTCGGTGGACGAGAAGCGGATCCTCCTCACCAGGGATCGAGGCCTGTTGAAGCACGCCAAAGTCACACACGGCCATCTCGTGCGGGAGACCAACCACCGTCGCCAGGTCGTCGAGATCCTGCGCCGGTTCGACCTGTTCGGGGCCATCGCCCCGTTCGGCCGATGCCTCGAGTGCAACGGCGTGCTCGAACGTGTGGCGAAGCAGGACGTTGAACACCGCCTGCCGCCCCGGACACGGCGGGACTACAATGACTTCTCGACGTGCCCGGACTGCAGTCGGATCTACTGGCAGGGTTCGCATTATGACCGCCTGGCCGCCCTGGTGGAGGACATCCGCCGCGCCGGCACGACGCCGAGCCGCACCTAGCACGTCCCCGTCGACGCCGGTGACGGCACTCGAGCGGCGTTGGGGATGGCGCCGCGGCGCGCCTTCCGTCTGCCCATCGTCGTTGCCATATCGCCTCCCAACCCCTCCGGAAAACCGGGGGAGGCTCACGTCAGCGTGGGGCGACGTTCGCGGACAAGCGTTCGGCCGCCATTGCCAATCTTGGAAGAGCGGCGCCAGCTCCTCAGGGCCGAGCTGATCACGAAGGACGAGAACGCGCTCTTCCAGATCGCCAACGGTTTCGCGATACGCCATCAGAACCCTGCGCAACAAGCAGACCAAGTAGTGCTGCGCGCTTCGCAGCTACGACACCAGGCACCCCGGCAGGGGGTCCCGTGAAAGTCTTTGCGACACCCGGCAACGGCGCAGGCGGAACGATTCTCATCACAGGGGCGATCGGTGACTACGGAAAGACCCTCTCGATAGACAAGAACGGCAAGACCGACTCGAACGGGGGCTACGTCAGGATCACGCTCCACAAGGGAACCTTCGAGATCAACTCGACGGCGCTCAACGCCAAGGCAAACAAGGCCCAGCCCGCGGTATTCGAGGCGACCTGCTCGGCGCAGTTCTTTGTAACCGGTCGGGTGACGTTGTTCAACGGCACCCGTCTCTACAAGGGGCTCACCGGAACGGTGAACATCACCGAGACCTACGCCGTCATCTTCCCGCTCTACAAGAGCGGGAAGAACAAGGGCCAGTGCAACCTGAGCAACAACGCCCAGCCGCTTGGCCAGTACTCGTCAATCACTGGCACGGGTCGGGTCTCCTTCTAGTCGATCAGCGACAACATTTCGCGACAGCCTCTGTGCTTCGGTACCGGGGCTGTTTCACTTCAACGTCTCCCGGTTCCGACACGCTTTCTCGCTGGTACGAAGCAGCCGGAACCGGCGTGACCTTTCATCGCCCGGAGTCAGGGCTGTACCCGTCTGTGTCCTACAGGACTCCCAGCGCCTGAGGCTCAGGCTTCACTCAGAGCAGAGCCGACGTGTGTTCGCGAGCACACGGAGGGACACGAGCAGACGATGCGGGTTCCATGTGCCCGTGCCGTCTGTATCGGTTCTTCTCCACGCCGACGCGCGCGCGTGGAACTCCGAGCACCTAACGAGGCGGGCGACAGCGAAGGAGCACTCCTCGTCCCGTCGTGATCGGCCATGATGGACGCCGTGAGTGACTTCCTCGTCGTTTACCTGGACTCGATCGACGAGCGGCTCTTGGAGTATCTCGATGAGGATGACGAGCTGAAGTTCGATGTCGTCCAGCGCCTCAGCTTCTACACGACTGCCTTACTTGACGGGTCGATCTCCCCAAAGCACGTCATGGAGGACTGGCAGGACTGGTATGTGCTGGTGCCCGCCTTCGTGGCCACTTATGGCTCCGATGAGCTGCGGGAGCTGGAAGCTGGGGCCGAGTTCCTTGGAGCGATCGAGGAGGACGAGGAAGTGGGCCTCACCAAGGCCGACCGGGCTTACCTCAAGGTGCTGGATGCGTGGCTTGGCATGTACCCCGAGATGCGGACCACCAGCGAGGGATAGCCTGACTCAGCTCTCTGGTCGCAGGAAAGGCGCGGTCAACCGCGGCCACGAGGTCCCCGTCCAAGTTCAGCGTGAAGTAGTGTCCCGATATGGCCGCGCAAGACATTCCGCAGAAGCCTGCCATCAGACGTTTCCAGGCCCTCCTTGACTCGCTCGATCACCCTCACGACCCCGAGTACCACTGGCTCCGGAATGAGCGGCGTCATCCCCATCATCCACCGCTGCACGCCGCACCAGAACCTGATGCGGGGCAGCTCCCTTACGACGATGCTGAGGCTCCCGGTCACGAACTCCGTAGGAGGATAACGGACAACTGGTGAGTTAACCCCTGTCGGCCTCGGTGAGGCTCACGTCGGAGTCATGCTCAAAGGAATCGAGGAAGTCTGCGGCACGCAAGACCCGTCGCGTTAATGGTGGCAGTGCCGACCGGACGCCCGAGGATTCGGCACGTGCAGTAGCCAAGCGCTCTCAACTTGGCGGGAACGTCCTGTCTATGGCGGCAAGAAGGTCAGCGTCTGGCAGGTGCAAGTACCTCGTGGTCGTCGCGATGTTGGAATGGCCCATGAGGCGCTGGACGACGTGGATGTCCTCGCCCCGGCGCACCAGGCTGGTGGCGTAGCCATGGCGCCACCGGTGGGCAAAGTGCCGGCCGGCCACCGCTACAGGCCGCAGCACGACCGGATGCTTTGCAGCTTGTTCCGCGATCCGCCGCTCAAGCTCCCAGTGTTGAACGCAATAGGAGAATTGCGAACCACCGGTACGACGAAACCTACTGATATCCGGGAACCCCATCCCGTGCGTTAAGCACCGCTTTTGCAAGTGGCAACCTACCGAGATCGGATCACAAGTAGCCCGAATGCGGGCTGCTTCTCAATCTAAGCCGCACAGAGCCATGGCTTTAGCGTTCGTCTGGTACGAGCATCGGATGGCCGTGACCTTTCCGGTGCTGTTCGGTACCGGCTTCCCAGTCGCCAGCCTCACATAGTCGAACGACCCGGAGAACGTGGGGTGGTTCGTCTGAGCGGTACTGTTCGACTTGAACACGAACTTGACGTGGTAGTTCGTCGTCTGCGTAACGCCTGGTTGGACGCCCGCCACAAGTGTTGCCCTGCCGGTCACCGGTGAGAAAGTCCCCAGGATCTTGAACTCCGCCAAGGTGCCGGTCACGCGAGCAGAACCCGGTTTGTTGTTCAGCAGGAAGGCTTGGTTGGGGCTGCTAGGTTTGCCCTGCCCGGTCGCCCACGCGTATGCGAGCCAGATCCCATTGACCCCTGGGGCCTTCGTCCCTGCTGCGGCAGCTCCGTTCAAGACGCTGACTGAAACGCACAGTCCAACTACACACGTGGCGACTGTCACCAGGCACCTTGTTCTCGTGATCATGTTCCCCCTTGGAGCGTTATCTCGGCGTTTCGATCCTAACGCTACGTACCAGCGGCTCCGGTCACGGCCGTCGGATCCCGCCAGGTACCGAGTCTGCGATCACGACCCATCAGCGCACCCTCTCAGCTTTCTGGGAAGGCCCGGTCGACGGCGTCGAGCAGGTCGGCGTCTGACAGGTGCAAGTACCTGGTGGTCGTCGCGATGTTGGAATGGCCCATCAGGCGCTGGACGACGTGGATGTCCTCGCCCCTGCGGATGAGGCTCGTGGCGCCCCTGTTGAGGCGGTGCACCGGCCCGAGCATCGAGGACGTCGGCGACAACCTTGAGACGGCGCTAGAGTCCCGATAGATTTGCCTCGACGGCCCTGGCAAGGCTCGGCCCTCGTTATTGGCCATGATGGACCCAATGGACGACTTGCTCGTCACTTGCCTGGATTCCATCGACGAGCGTCTCCTGGAGTTATCTCCAGGACGACGAGGTGCACGACCCCCGGTTTCCCTCGCAAGACAACAGGGGTCGTGCACCATTTGTCGCACCCGACATCAGTATCGGCGCGGGTCCTCCAGCCCTTGAACGCTTGCTTGAAATGGTGAGCTTGCGTGCACTACGGCCTCGATCGGTGCCTCGACACCGCAAACCTGTGGGCTTCCGAGTGCATCCGGAAGCGACGTGCTCTGCGGACCATGGCCAGCCACGGCGACGGCAGCGCGACCAAGGGTTGGCGAGTCGTGCAGTCCCTCTACAGTGATTTCCCTCTCTACGACTACCTGGACCGAATCGCGATCTGGGCCGCTATCCATCCGACCGAGGCCGTCGTAGTGGACCTGAGCCGAGTCTGTTACGACAACGGTGCCCGGGGAGCTCTCGCAGACGGCCTGTGGGGCGATTTCTCGATTCGCAGCGACATTGACGCAAGTCGTATGACAATGGCGAGAGTCGCCTTCGACTCCCATACGGGCGGCGGCTCATTGGCCAACGCCACTATCGACGAGATCTCGAAACAGGGACACAACGTCGTCATTCTCGTGCCCGGCAATGTTGTCGATCTCAAGCAGCTCACGACGAGATACAAGGTGCACCCGATTGTCGTCGAGACCGCTCGTGCTGGGGCCGCTTTCGCGTCGCCGACCAAGATCGAGGTTGAAGACGCCGACGCGCAGATTGCGCCCGTTGCGAACACCACGTTCGCATCGGCCGATTCCGAGCTCAAGTCGTTCCCGCTGAGAAGTACCCCGGCGCTCGGGACCCTCGTCGGCAAAGGTCTCTACGAAACCCAGCTCGCTTACGGCGTCACCAACGCTGCCAGAAAACTGCTCTTCAAGCGATTCGGGGGCCTCATCACATCCGAATCGGTTTCGCTTCCGAAAGAATCAGATTCTCGCCGTTTGGGGCCACCGGGCGAACGTCGTCCTCGCCGATAGCATCGAGTACGGAGGCTACGTCGCCGCGGTCATCGCGTTGAATCCCAAGTAGCGACTTCGGCATGAATAAGCCTGAATCCACCGATTAACCCCAGCTGCTGACCGGTAGAGCGCAGTCGCCGTTGACGGCCCTCTCGGACGTCGGTCGACCGGTGTCGGGGCGTAGTCAATCAAGCTCTCTTGCTCGGCTTGGTTGTCAGCGCATAGGTAAACGTCTGCGGCTGCGCCGATCCGCGAGGGCCGCTCAGCTAGGAGCGAGATCGAGGAGGCGAAGCTTTCCCAGCGCTTTGATGAAGGTGCCGGCCCAGGGCCATTTGTCCGGCCCACGAAGCCTCAAGATGCCCGAGCGATTGACAAGGCGCGCAGGCACCGAGAAGTAACGGGTGCGAAGAGTGCGGGTGACGGTCAGCTCGTCCTTGTCGACGATGCCGCCCAGGAAGGCACACCAGCGCACGAGGTCGTGGGCGAGCACCGCGCAGCACAACCAGGCGGAGTTGGCGAAGAAGTGCCCGGAGGGGACGTGGTCCATCCCGGCACCTTCTTTCAAGTCCTTGATGGCGAGCTCTACACGGGCGTGGTCCCGGTGGAAGGCGTCGAGCTCGACGGCTCCGCCGTCCAAGTCGGTGAGGAAGCCAAAGTGCCGCCAGTCGGGCCAGAGCTTCTCTTGGATTCCGACAAGCCGGGTGCGGCGCACGATAAGGCGCTTTTGCTTGTAGGTGGTCTCGGCGACCTCGGCGATGCCGTCTTCGGTGTAGTCGATGCCGACCCAGGCGTCCTCTTCGATCTCGGTGATCGCCGTTGCGATTGCCCTGTTTCCCGTTCGCACCGCCATCGTGTAGGAGACACCGAGGCGTGCGAGGGTCTTGATCGTGTCGTTGGACCAGAACCCCGAGTCGACCCTCAGCACGATCTTGCCTGTCGCCCCGGCCCGCCGGCACCGTGCGATCAGTTCTTCGACAAAGCGCCTCGCCCCACGGGCGGTGTTGGCCGACCCCTTGCGCATGCGGGCATGTAGCACCTCGCCGGTATCGGCCCGAGTCGCAAGCAGCGGATGGTAACCGAGGACCTTGGTGTAGCCATAGCTGGCGCCCTGCTTTTGGTTCCCTTCGACCTGACAGATCGTCGAGTCGACGTCGAGGACGAGACGGCCCTTTGGCCCGGCCCCGAGTGCCCACGCTCGCCGCAAGGTCTCTCCGATCACCTGGTCGAGCTGACGGACATGGCCGAAAGTAAAGGACCGAAGGAATGTGCCGAGCGTAGAAGGCGCCATCACCCTGTGGGAAAGCACGGCTTTGGTCGCCCCGGCACGGAGCAGCTCTACATGGTCGATGTGGCTGGCTCCCGCCACGATCGCATGCACGAGGCTGAGCACCTTGCGACCGGGCAGTGCACCACCCACACGGCCGGTTAGCCGCAGCGTCGAGTTGATCAACGCCTCGAGGCCGAGACGCACGACGAGCGTCGAGACGAGCAGAAGTCCGGCATTGGCGACGAGGTTCGGCTCGTCGAATGCCACCTCGATCCGGTCGAGACCGCGCGATACTTGTCTCACTGAAAGTGCCTCCCGAGCTGTGGGGATCTGATGACTTAAGCACCGTCATTCTCCCAGCTCAGGAGGCCTTTTAGGGCTCCCCGCGAATCAGGGTTGAAAGTCTCGGCGTGATGCGTTGACCATCCACCGATAGGGGTGGGCCTGGCTCCCAAACTTCGGCTTGTCAACGAGCTGAAGAGAGGAGAGCCAGACCCATGGCTGACCGTATCTGCTTGCGCCTCGGTCGGCGCGACATGAACACCTTCCGCACGGTGGAGCGCGAGCGAAGACTTCCGCTGGTCCACGTCGCTGGGCGACATGCGATTGCGCTCTGCCCGGCGTGCGCGCACCCTTCGGCGACGACGAACGGCACGGGCTGGCGGGAGGTGATCGACGTGGTGCGCACGCTCGTCGTCGTCCTGTCCATCTGCGTGCGTCGTTTCGTCTGCGAGAACCCCGACTGTGCCCAGCGCACCTTCGACGAACGCTTCGAGGGGATCGGACGAGGAGGCGCCTCCGAAAGGGCGCTGGGGTTCTTCGCCGATCTCGCCCGGGGCCGCGCCACCGCGGCCGTGGCACGGGATCTCGGTGTCCCCTCCCACTACCTGCGCCTGGCGGTCGGCGAGCGGCGTCGACGCGCCACCGCGGGGCGCTGTGGGCGCCTCGGTCGGCACCTCGCGATCGACGAGTGCGCACTGCGCAAGCCCTTCGTCTTCGCGACGGTGTTCTCCGATCCCGAGCGTGGCGTGGTCATCGACGTCGCACCCGGCAGGGACGCCGCGGCCGTCTGGGCCTTCTCGGGGCTCTACAGCCGCTCCGAGCGGGCTCAGGTGCAGATCGTGTCCATGGACTGCCACGTCCCCTACCGCTACATGGTGCGCCTCGTCTTCCCCCACGCCTTGATCGTGGCCGACGCCTTCCATCTCCACCGGCGCGTCCTCGACGCGCTCACGGCAGTGCGCCGCTCGGCCACCCACCGCATCGCCAAAGGACGCTCCGGCCGAGCCGGACTGCCCAAGCAGGCCCGCTACGCGCTCGCTCGCGCCCGCGACGAGCTCTTGGCCGACACCACCGAGCGGGGTGCCCGCCAGCGGGCGGCCGTCGCCGAGGCATGCGCCCTCGACCCTCCGCTCGCCCTCGCCTATCAGCTGAAGGAGGCCTTCCGCACGCTCATGGCGATCGGGAGGTCGGGCAACGTCGGGGCCTTCAGCGCCGGCCTCGAGCTCTTCGACGCCTTCTGCCGCCAGTCCAAGCTCGCCCCGTTCGTGAAGGCGGCGAACGGCCTGCGTTCCTGGCGGGCCGAGATCATCAACTACGCGCGCACCGGCGGCGCGAGCAACGGGTTCGCCGAGGCGATCAACCACCTCATCAAGAACCAGAAGCGCCAAGCACATGGCTACGGCAGCTGGGCGGGATTTCGAGGCCAGATCCTGTGGTGCTTCGGCGAAGCGGTCGACCCCGAGACGGGCGAGATCGTTCCGCTACGCTCGGTGCCGCGAGGTGAAGGAGCCCGGTTTCTCCAACCTCGATTCGCGTAGAGCCCCTTTTAGGTGGATCCGCGGGCTGCTTCAGCCCTGGTTAATCGGTGGATCCAGGCTAAGGTGCACGGCCCCCCGCTCTCCCTCGCAAGACGGCCGGGGGTCGTGCACCGTTTATCAGTATCGGCGCGGGTCGGTCGGCCCTTGAATGCTTGCTTGAAATGGTGAACAGCGCGTTCGTGGCCGTAGGCACGGCCCCGAGCGCTGCCTCAGACGCGAACCGCCCCCGCAGTTCTGCCCGGTGAGCGAGCTTCCTGCGGGAACGGAGCCTTGCCATCTGGGGATGTGCCAGGTCTCAGGTCACAGTTTCACGCGCTCCTTGACCTGCAGGAACTTATTGCCGCTCTGGGTGAGGCCGCGTGCTCCCGTGACGTCGTAGATGCCTATGACGTCCCACGCGAACGTGTTGTTCCTCACGGTGATGTCGACAGTCGGGAACTTCGGGCTGTCACGCTCGACAAACACGCCGGTTGTGACCTGGTCCGGCGTGCCAGGATCTCCGGTGATGTCGTTCGTCCCGAACCAGTTGCCGCTGATGACATCGCCGCTCAGGGCGTCGACGCCGTGCTCATGGATCGTCACACCCGCCAGGCCGTTCCCGGAGACCTCGTTGTAGGTGATTGTGTTGTCGTAGGAGGCGGGGCCCGCCAACAGGATGCCTCCACCTTCGCCCGTCGTACCGTTGCTGATAACCACGTTCGCGGTGACGAGATTGTCGAAGACGCCCCCCACACTCGGCTGCGGAACACCTGTCTTAGTGACGCCGCCCTGGTTGTGCCCGACAATGGTGATGCCGCAGTCGGACTCGTTGTCCTCGACGAGGTTGCCTTCGATGGTGTTGTGACTCGTCGGGCCGAGATCGTCGGACATCAGGATGCCACCCGAGTTGAACTCGATGATGTTGTCCAAGATCTTCGAGTTCGACGTGGTGAGAACGCCCAGGCCCTCACCGCAGTCGTTCGGGACGTTCCCGGCCGCCGTGCAGAAGGGCCAGGGGCTCTTCGAGGTGCCGTTGTCGTTGTGCACGACGGTGTTGTCCGAGATCGTGACCCCGCCGGTACCTGCCGCGAGGATTCCCTCACCGATGGCATTCTCGGCGGTGAAGCCGCGCACGTTGGCTCCCGCGGCCCCCGGGCCGAAGACCGTGATGGCATTGACGAGCCCTGTGGCATCGATGATCGCCCCCGGCATGCCGACGAGGCGGATCCTGGTCTCTATGAGAGCGCCGCTTGTGATCCTGATGGTCCCGGCTTTGGCCTTCACCGTGATGGATGCCGAGCCTCTGTAGGTGCCCGGGCAGACCGTGACGGTGTCACCGATGGCTGCGGCCTTGATGGCAACGTTGATATTGCTGAACTTCGCGGTCATGCAGACGGCTGGAAGCTTCGCTCGGCCCCTGAGGGGCGCAACGTAGAGAGTGCCGGTTGCCTTGGGTTTCTCCACTGCTCCGGCAGGGCTGCCGATTGCCGTGATCAGCCCTACCGCGAGAACCGCAGGTAGGGCGAGTCTTATTAAGGCCCGTTCTGGCTTCATTCGTTTTCCCCCCAATGACTTGCTGCTTGTGGAAGCGAGAGTATCGCGCCCGAACAAGTCGCTGTCCACCCCCTTTGGATGGAGGCCGTGAGTGACATCCTCTTCACATACCTCGACTCGATCGACAAGCGGCTCTTGGAGTACCTCGATGAGGACGACGAGTCCACCGAGGAATAGCCGAACTCACGCACCCCGGCTGGTGCGCCCTGCCTGTTTCGTCAAGCGCTCCCTTCCTGGCACCGGTACGATGCTGTCGGCGTCTGGTACCGGGGCGAGGCAATGTCAGCTACCGTGCGAACCGAGTTGAATCGCCGATCACAGGGAGACCACGAGCGTCTCGTGCCAGATGCCAGCGAAGGTGGAGCCAGGTGTCCAACACCAGGTCCACATCCGACTGGTCTCCTTCCGTGCGGCGTCGAGCCGGACGTTCCAAGAAGATAAGCGCGCAGGCGTTGGCCGTGAGCGCGTTGTCGCGATCTTTGGTCAGTGCGTGTAGGCGCTGCGGGAACCACGGCGCTTGCCCCGCGGCCGCGCGTAGGGGTCAGTGAAACGGACAAAGTTGACCAGCACGAGAGCGGCCAGCCAGGCGAGACCGGCGAGAACGAATGCCACGGGACGCTCATAGGACATCAGAAACAGCACTCCGAGCACTGTGAGCGGGACGATGTTGGCCACAAGGATCACCCGAAGCCCGAGCAGTGCGCCGATCGAGCGGTGCCACATAGCTTGAGTCGGTGCGGAGCAGGCAACGGGGCTTCAGTCGACCATCCTTCTGTTGCGGAGCTTCCTCGCCCAAACTTAAGAAAGGTGCACGGCCTCCCGCTTCCCTCGCAAGGCGCTCGGGGGTCGTGCACCACTATCACTATCGGCGTGTGTCACTCGGTCCTTGAACACTCGCTTCAAATGGTGAGCAGCGTGTGTGGCGGGCAGGTAGGGCCCCCACCGGCTGGTCTCGGCTCTGCTCGCAAGGCGGCGGCTCTTCGGGACTGCGCCGTTACTGTCTGCGGCGTACCGTGTGCCCATGCCGGAACGTGAGCAGACAGAGCTCGAGGGGGAAGTGGCAGCCCGTGAGCTGGCCAACGAGCTCGATGAGCAGCTGAGACGCAGGGGCCACATCGAGTGGCGTGTCGGCTGGAAGCCGGAGCGCGGGCGCTTCGAGACGTGGTCTTCGGGGTCTGGCACCGTGATCGAGGAGCCCGACGAGGCCGAGCGCCAGAGGGTAATGGACGAGCTGGGCGCCGCGGCACAATTGATCCTCGCGAGGCAGTGGAAGGCGGAGGAGCGCCGCCAGGCCGCCGCAGGTGCGCCAGGACGCGATGTGCCACTGTTGCCGTAGCGACGGGTGCCCACGCCGATGCAAATGACATCGACCACGGAAGGCGGTCGTGGGTCAACATGCTCGTCCATGCGCACACGGGTACGCTCACAGTACGTCTTTCGATCCGCTCAGCCCCCTTGACCGCCACTTGGAGTTGCTCGCCTCCGGACAGGGCGGGCCAAGAGCATTCGCTGCCGGAACGGCTTTCGTTCGTACGCCACGACGGAGCCCGCTCGCGGTCGGCGACGGGCGGGCAGCTCCGGCGGGAGCGTAGAACGATGGGACTTCGGATCCGTCTAGTCGAGCCCCGTCCGGCCGGCCACAACGTCTACGACCGTCTCCTCTTACCCCGTCTCGGTCTCCCGCTCATGGCCAAGATGCTCGCCGAGTCGGGCCACGACGTCCGCATCTACTGCGAGACACTCGCGCCGGTCGACCTTCAAGAGCTTCTCGGGGCCGACCTCGTTGGGATCTCCTCGACGACTGCTACCGCGCCGGCCGCCTACCGTCTCGCCGACCTCCTCGGCACCGCCGGGGTGCCTGTCGTCCTCGGCGGTCCGCACGTGAGCTTTCGCGCCGACGAGGCGCTTGGCCACGCCCACTACGTCGTGCGGGGCGAGGGCCAGCAGACGATCTGTGAGCTCGTGGCCTGCCTCGAGGAGGGACGTCCGCTCGAAGAGGTTCGGGGGCTCTCCTTCCGGACTGACGACGGGGAGTCCCACCACAACCCCGCCCGGCCACGCTGCACCCAGGAGGAGTTCGAGCGACTGCCGATCCCCGACTTGAGCCTCATCGAGGGCAATTGCCGGATGACCATGAAACCGCTCATGACCCAATGGGGTTGTCCCTTCGACTGCGAGTTCTGCTCAGTGGTCGCGATGTTCTCCCGGGCCGTCCGCCACCGACGCACCGACCAGGTTCTCGCCGAGCTCGAGGGCCTCGGCGCCGAGCGCGTCTTCTTCTACGACGACAACTTCGTCGTCAACAAGGCCCGCACGACCGAGCTGCTGCGCGCCATGTTTGCTTCGAATCTCACTCCGACCTGGTCCGCGCAGGTCCGTGCCGACGCCGCCAGATGCTCACTCTCTCGGCCGGAAGTCGACCACGAGTTTCTCACCCTCCTGCGCAACTCGGGCTGCCAGATGGTGATGATCGGCATCGAGACGATCACCGACGAGGGGCTTGCACAGATCGGCAAGCACCAGAGCGTCACCGCAGTCGAGCAGTCCATCGGCGCCTTCCACGACCACGACATCGCGGTTCACGGCATGTTCGTCGCCGGGCTGGACACCGACACTGCCGCCAGCGCCGTGGCGACCGCTGATTTCGCCCGCCGGCTAGGCATCGACACCTTCCAGCTGATGGTCGAGACCCCGTCTCCCGGCACGAGGCTGTGGGACCGAGTCATCTCCGAGGGCCGACTGCTGAGCGACGACTGGTCGCTCTTCGACGGGCACTACGTCGTCACAGCCCCTGCCCAGATGACCGCCCTCGAGCTCCAGCTCGGTGTCCTCGAGGCGATGCGCCGCTTCTACTCCTGGCCGACCATCCTCGCCTCTGGGGTGGCGAGAATAGTCAGCCACCTCCCGGATTTCGCCTCGGCCGCACGGCCAGCCCTCCTGCGCCGGCTCCCGACGATCGCCCGGCTTGCCTGGGCACGACGCTGGGAGGACGTCGCGCCCCTGCTCGACGCGGCCCTCCCGGTCCGAGTGCGAGCACGAGTCAATGCCGCGCTCTGGCTCCCAGCCGTCCGCTTCTACGCCCGCCGCCAGCTCGCCGCCTGGTGGGAGCAGGACGGTTCGCGTGCGCACCTCGAGTACCTCGCCTCGCTTCGGTGAGATTCGTGCCCGCCGGCTGGCCGGTCGGGTCAACTCACAGTCGTTGACTCACCGAAGTGTTGCGCGGATCCCTTGAGCCCGCCATCATGATCTCCACATGATCAAAGTCACGATCGAGGCTCCGGCGGAACGCGCGGAAGTGTTTGCTCAGATCCTCGAGGCTGAAGGGCTGCAGGTTACATACGACCCGCCGACGGAGAGGCGATCGCCCGAAGAGCTCAGCGCGGTCGTCCAGCTCGTCTACTGGGTCGCCGAAAAGGGCGCAGAAGGGCTCGACGGAGGTGCGGCGTTTGCGCTCGCCAGCGCTGCTGTTGGGAGGATCCGCGAGCGTTTCCCCAATGTCAGGGCAAGAGTCGACCGGGGACCCGACCACACCTGAGCGTCCGCAGCGCGCGCGAGCTTCTCGGATAGGCGTCCCAACGCCACGAGGACGGATCGAGCGCTGTCGCCGCGCGGTCATTTCACACCGCTGGGTGCTCTGCGACCGGGCGAATCCTACGAAGATTCCCTAAGGCTCGGCCTGCTGCAGTCCGATGCAACATAGGACGGCAGTTTGCAGTCGAGAGGGATGGTCCCATGTCAAAGGTTCCCGAGAGGCTCCGTGTGCGTCGCCTCGGGTCCGAGGACTCCGCAGAGGCGGGCCTCACGCTGATCGAGCTTCTCGTGGTCTTGCTCATAATCAGCATCCTGCTTGCGATGGTGATCCCGACTTTCCTGTCGACGGCCAAGACCGCCAACGGCGCCGCTGCGCCGGCCAACTTGCTCTACCCCAACAGCAGACAGTCCCACCTCGGAGCCTGCGGTGGCACAGGTGTGTCGGCCATCACAGCCATCGACACGGGCTTGAAGCTCCTGAGCGCCACAGGGTCGACCAAGGCGACCAACGTCTCGATCAACTTCAGTGGCACGGCTGGCTGGCGAGTTCCGGCGTTCTCGCCGGGTACGACGGACTGCCCGGTCACCGTCGAGCGAACCACATCGCATGCGACCGTCGGCAAGGTTACCGGCAACACGAACCTTGCACGGGCACCTACGGCGGAGTGATCGAGCACACGACCGCCTCCGCGTAAAACAGGCCTCCCACGAGCGAGCACGACGGGTACCAGAACCTGTTGACTCGGAGATCGGCGGCGGGTGTCTCCGCCTCGGGATCGCTCGCTCGGCTTCACGGCAGATTCTCACTCGAGATCGACTCCTGAGCTTCTTGGCCGTCATATGCCTGCGTCTCGCACCGCAGGCATCGTGGGATGGGTTTCTGCCAAGATCGGTCTCCATGCTGGTTGATGTTCGCCAAGCCAACGCGGTCGAGGCAAACCTGCTTACTGGGTTCCAACGCCTCGTTGCGATGGTCGCGTACGCCTCGATCTTTCCGCCCGAGGCGCCAAAGCCAGATCCCGCTGAGATGATGCTCGACTGGCACCGTCGGCTGAGCGGAGAGTTCGCACCCCACACGGTCGGGTACGTAGCAGAGCTGAACGGTCGGCTTGCAGGGGCAATTGTCGCGGGCGGCGACCCCGACCTGCCCAAGTTCGGGCATATCACGAGACTGTACGTAGAGCCCCGCCTGTGGGGTCAGGGAGTCGGCCGGTCCCTCTATGACTGCGCGGTCGCCCACCTACAAGACGTCGGCTACGCGCAGGCGTCGCTCTGGGTGCTCGAACGCAACACACGTGCTCGGTGCTGGTACGAACGACTCGGTTGGTCTTGCACAGGAGACAGAAGGCCGGTCTACGAGCCGGCCGGGATCGACGACGTCCGCTACACCTATGTGCTCGAAAGCTTCAACCCGTCTCAGACGGCCCTGGTCTGACCCAGGCGTGCCCCTCATCACTCGCCCGGAATCTTCGCAGAGCGGAGCAGTTGTCGCTGGCGGCCCGCTGGCCTTGCGGCGTCCCGAAACTCGCCTGGGCGCTGCCGCGTGCCGTGCAAGCTGGGTGAAGCCTACGAAAATCCCCTAAGGATCGCCGGGCCGCAGTCCGATACACCTATCGCAGACGTGTGCGCCACAGGAGGCAACACTGCCACCCAGTCCAACCTGCAGACGGCCCTGACAGGAGCGAAGACGTACTTCACCGAGGCGAATCAGTCCTACGTGGGAATCTTGAACGGTACGCAGGGTGCGTCGGGCATCCAGCAAATCGACACCGCCCTCCAGTTTGTCACCGGCACCTCGAGTTCCACTGCGTCGAGGACCATGTCGGTCGCTGAGGCCCAGAGCGGTGCTGTGGCTGGCCAATATCTCGCGCTTACCTCATACTCGACCGGCACCAGGGAATGCTGGGGCATCCTCGACGTCACCGCGCCGTTGGGCAGCAACACCTATTGGGGTGAGGCTGCGATCGGCACCTACTACGGCGTGGTCAAGAATTCCAGTGCGGCGACCTGTGATGCCGGCACCACGACGTTGTTCACGGCGGCCACGTTGTTCACCGGAGGCTTCCCACCCGGCTGACGTAGCTCCACTGCACGACACGCTTCTTCTCACTTCACCGTGATAGGCCCTCAATTTGCCATCCTGTTTGCCGATAGAACTTGCTGGGCAAGTTGCGCCTGTTGTCAATGGGGATCAGCGGGAGCTAGGAGCGACGATGATCAATGCCGACAATCTTGGCAAGCTCGACGCCCGGGATTGGGCGGCGGGGACCCGTAGTGACGACGAGTTCGCTGCCGAGGAGGCGAGGCTGGTTGACGAGATGCTTGCCTCCGCTGACCTCACCTGGCTTGATACGCCAGAGGTTCGAGCAGACGAAGAGATCGATGATGCCGACTCACCGCACCTCCCCGGGACGTGGCAGGTACCGACCTTCCAGCAGCCGGAGGAACAGGCAGTGCCGGACTCGGGCTTCGGGTACAGCTCACCGACGTCTGCGAGCCCCGCGTTCACTGAAATGACGACAATCAGTGCCGACGGACCCGACGAGCTCGACGAGCTCGACGAGCTGCATCAAGCCTGGGCGCTTGGCCATACCGAGTCCGCTGTTGAAGAGACGGGGCTGGCTGACGAGCTTCCCGCCTTTGCTCAGCTCAGCTCGCCTGCTGCTCCGGAGGTCCAGTCAGGCGATCAGACGGGCGGCGCAGAAACACCGCACTCCGCAGGAACGTCGCAGGCGCCGGATCCGGATCTGGAGCAGCCAGAGGATCACGCGGTGACGGACTCGGTCGTCGGGTACAGCGCACCGACGTCTGCGGACCCCACGTTCACGCCTACGACGACATCGGGTGAGACAAAGAAGTCGCGACGTCGACTTCGGTTCTCTCGGTCAACAGTTGGCGCCATCGCTCTGGTCTTGCTTGCTGCGACGATCGGGGCGGGTTTCGTGGCCCTGAAACAGAATTCGGCGGCGAGCAAGTGGCGCCAGCAGGATCAGAGCGAGATGGCACTCAATCGCACACTCTCGACACGCAATGACGTGCTCTCGGCAGAGCTGGTATCGGCTCACGCGGCTATCGCATCGCTCAACTCCGAAACATCAAAATTGCGCGGCCAGATCAAGAGCTTGCATACTCGGCTGTCCTCGGTCGCGAATGCCAAGAAGGGGACTCTCCGCCGAAGTTCTTTGCTCAGCCGTCTCGACAATGAGGCAGGCACAGTTTCGACTGAGCTGTCGACATGCGTCGGCGACATGAATTCGTTGCATGCCGAGATCGACAATGACCTCCCGAACCTGGGCCACAGCCCCTTCCTTCAGCCTGACTCCCGCAATGCGAGCCAAGTGTGCGCCACAGCTCTCCGAGACAATCAGCAACTCCAATCGACCCTGCGCGCGACCGGGTGAACTGTCGCGTACGTCAATTGAGGACGCCGTTCTCGACCCTATGGTGATGCCGATCGGAGCCGGCCGCCCACCTGTGGTCTGACGCTGGTCGCACGTCCGTCACCACTCGAACACCCTTGTTCCCCAGGTGCCGCCCGGCCCGAAGCTCGCCTGTTCGTTCTCGGTGGTGGTCGCGACTCCTACGAAGTCGTTCGGTTCCCGCGAGCCGTCACGAGACCTCGCTAGCTGGCGGTGCGACGACAATCGCCGAACCGGCATCGGGGGCAAGCAGCGCGGCCTCGCCGGCTGCAAGGAAAGCCACTGCAGCAAGCAGGAGGAAGGCCGCGTCGAAGGGCCCTCTCCCGGTGCTGGAGGCACCGACCAGATGGTCGAGCGGAGTGCCGGCACGAATGGCGAGGGCTCCCAATGCCACGCCGAGACCCATGGTCAGCTGCTGGATCGTGCTCGAGAGCGTGTTGGCATTGCCCATTCCCTCCGGCGCCACGTCGGCGAAGACGATCGTGTTGTAGGCCGTGAAGCCGATCGACCGGAAGACCCCACTTACCACGAGAACGAGCACGATCAGCACGAGCGGAGTCCCGGCGGAGAAACTCGCGGCAAACTGCGAGGGTGAGGCCGGCTGCGGCCGCCGCGGTCATGAGCACCGTCCTGAAGCCGAACCGGTGCAGGATCGGGGTGGTGAACGGCTTGATCGCGATGTTGCCGACGAACACTCCGATGACGAGCATGCCCGAGCGGAGCGGGCTCCAGCCGAAGCCGTTCTGGAACATCAGCGCCAGAAGGAAGGGCGCGGCGCTGATCGCCATCCGGAACAGGGACCCGCCAAGGCTTGACGCCCGGAAGGTCGGGACGCGGAGTACCCGCAGGTCGAGCAGAGGGTGAGCACTCCGCCGGAGATGGCCGACGGCCCACCAGATGAGCATCGCCCCTACGCCGACGGCAGCTCCTGCGCTGGCCCAGGAGACGTTGCCGTCGGTGACGAGCTCGAGCCCGTAGACGAAGGCACCGAGCCCTGCGCCGGTCAGCGCGAATCCAAGCCAGTCCAGGCGCTCTGCCCGGTCCGGCCGCAGATCGGGCACGATGCGCACGGCGATATACAACGCGATCAGGCCAAGGGGGAGATTGAGGACGAAGATCCAACGCCACGAGGCGTAGGTCACCAGCGCGCCGCCGAGCGCCGGAGCGACGACCGGCGCGACGAGCGCCGGCCAGGTGAGGTACGCGATCACCCGAATGATGTCGGCCTTCCTGGCGGCACGCAGCACCACGAGACGCCCGACGGGCACCATCATCGCTCCGCCCATGCCTTGCAACACTCGTGCCACCGTGAGCTCACCGAGGTTCGCGCTGAGCGCACAGAGGCCCGAAGACACGGTGAACAGGGCGATGGCCCCCGAGAACACCAAGCGGGCGCCGAAACGGTCTGCTATCCACCCGCTCACCGGGATGAACACGCCAAGGGCGAGCAGGTAGGCCGTGATCACGACATTGAGCTCGACGGACGGGACTCCGAAGGACCGCGCCATGCGCGGCGCGGCGGTGGCGATGATCGTCCCGTCGAGATTCTCCATGAAGAACGCCCCGGCAACCAGGAGCGCGAGGCCGGTCCAGACCGGTCGCTCCCCGCGGGTTCGCGCCTTTCGGGGTGCTTCCTGGCCCTCTCCGACACCACCGAGGTCCTGAGCGCCACCGCCGCCGAGGCGGCCGAACGTCGACCTCTTCCTCAAGGCAACGAGGGGACGACCCCGGCCGGGAGGACGGTCTCCGACTGCCCGAGAATGATCATCGCGGCCACATCGTCCGCCGTCGCCTCTCGTGTCCCGCGTCTGCGCCCCGCTCGGCCATCCGCCACGGCGACGACACGACCTGTCAGCTCCCGCACGTCGAGAATGTCATGACTGCCGTGGAGCTTACCGGCGCCCCCGGACCTCGAAGGAACCATCCCTGGAACAGCTCGACCTCTCTCGAGCCGGGCACGGACGTCAGCTTGCCCGGGAGCCGGAGCCGATCGCCGAAGGACGCCTGAGGAATCCCGCATGGGCGAAGCGGCACACGGCCCCGTCACTGCCCCTCGCGGCGCGACAGGGGTCGTGCACCATCTATAAGTATCGGCTCGGGCAGTCCTACCCTTGAACGCGCGCTTGAAGCGCCGAGCCACGCGATGGGCCGTGACGGCAGCGTTGACGGTTCTCAGGTCGTCACGGTGCCAGCTGTGGTCGGCCGAGCTATCCGCCCAGCTTCGTCCTGCGTCCCTCTGCCAACCCCCACCGGAACAGCAGGAAGATGATCGTGGCCACGATGGCCAGCGTGATCACGAGCGTCACCGCGTTCGTGAGCACAATGAGCAGAGCCAGGACCAGAAGACCCAGGCCACCGGCCCCGACTAATAGAGAGCGTTTCAACCTGTTGACCGCAACCACTCGCCTTACAAGATCGTCAGTCCAGAGTCTAGGGAGTCAGGTCGGGCGCCCGTCCGCCAGCCCCTAGCCCAGACCGGCACGCGCCGGCCCGAGGCTTGCAATTCGGTCGGGCGTCGTCTGCTCCGATCGGCTCGGTCCGAGGACGACCTATGAGCCGGGTTGCAAAGCCTGCGCATGCCTCCGCGGCTGTCAGAAGACGGTAGTCCGACGCCACCATCCCTGCGTTGCGCAGCTTCTTTGCGCAAACTAGAGGAAGGTGCACGGCCCCCAATGCTTATCCTCGCAAGGCAGCCGAGGGTCGTGCACCACTTAGCGGTATCGGCGCGAATCGCCCGGCCCTTGAACGCTTACCAGGAATGGTGGGCAGCGGCGCGCGTGGCGGCAGGTTCTGGCCAGGCCACAGCCCCGACTCAGCGCACCGGTGGCCTCGAGTGCGTGGCGGGAGGCGGTGCTCGTCGTCTCGCCGGGCTCGGTCTGCGAGCTCCTCGCCTGTGGGCCGCCTTGGACACTGTTGATCGTCCAGGTCGAGTCGGTAGTGTTGCTACCGCGGGCATTGTCGCGAGACGTGTACCCGTTGAGCGATCGGGGTGCTGGCGAAGGAGGCCACATGTCCAAGTACTTCGTCCAGGTCGGCTATACCGCAGAGGCGTGGGCTGCAATGAGCCGTGGGCCGCAAAGGGTTGTCGAACGGGTGCAAGCCTCCGCAGAGGCCCTGGGTGGGTCGATCGAGAGCTTGTACTTCTGCTTCGGCGACTATGACCTCATGGGTGTCGTCGAGTTTCCAGACAGCCGCGGAGTCGCAGCATGGTCCATGGCCGTCAGCAGTGGGGGCGACGTGCGCGCCTTCAAGACCACCACGCTTCTTTCCATCGAGGAGGGCCTGCACGCCCTCGGTCGGGCCTCGCAGGCCACACGCGCTACACGGTTTCCCGACGCGCCGGCCTGACCAACTTTCCCATCCGCAACGGGCGGTCTAGTCGTGGCCGCCGACAAGACCGAGAAGTCTCGTCAGCTCCGGGGCGGGCGCCCTATGTCCGGTTGCGGGTCGGCCGCGCGCTCCCGGCTCGTATCACCCCAGCAGCGACAAGAACCTCCACGGTGAGGTTCGGGCTGTGAACGCCCGAGACCGGTGTCAGCTCGAGAAGCCGGTCGTCACGCGTCGCGCGCAGGCACCAAGACCTGAACGACCAGCATCGGGTTCCCGATCAGGCGGGTGACGGAGAACTGGAGCCGGTCGACGAGGAGACCCGCTTCACGAACAAGTCAACAGATCGTGACGCGCCCGGCAGTCGCTCGAGGCTGGCGATGAGGGCGCGGATATCGCGAAGGGTCACGGGCTCAACCGGATACAGCGAACGCGGGTCGATGTGCCTGGATTGTCTGCGACCAGAGGAGACGTTCCGTTGGGTTCGCATAGACATATTCTATGCTCAAGACAGCCGCGTCATGCGCATACGTCACTGCAAGTGACTGTTTCAGCACTCCCTTCGGGTGAAGTATGGCCCGACGGGTTCGGTCGCTCGCAGCGCCCGGGGGCACCTGTGAGGATCGCAGAGGGTTCGCTCGAGCCTCGGGCACGCCTCCAGACACACTCCGGCCGCGAGTCGTCAACCGGCTGCTGTCGGGAAAGGCCCCGATGCAAGAGTTCACCTGCGTGTCGGCCGAAGGCCGTCTGGCGTTCATGTCGCTTCGTTAGGATCATCCTCGAGCTTCGGCGAGACGCGCGAGACACGGCCGCACGGATTGAAGGTGCGGTGGCCCTGTGCCACGAAGCCATGTCTCGGTCCCAGTGTCGGGCCGACAAGCCGGAGAGGAGCACGAGATGGCGTACGGAGTTGTGCATCACTTCAAGGACGGTACCAAGGAGCAGTATGAGGCGTCGCTTGCCGCCGTGCATCCCAGTGACGGCAACCTGCCAGACGGTCAGTTGTTTCACGCGGCTGGGCCGTCAGCCGAGGGCTGGACGATCATCGCGATCCACGACTCGCAGCAGAGCTGGGAGCAATTCCGTGACGAGGTCCTGATGCCCAAGATGGCAGAGGGCATCGAAGGCGGCTTCACGGCGCCGCCGGAGGAGACCACGTTCGAGGTCTACCGTCAGGCGACGTCCTGACCCGATGCCGCTGATATGCGCTCCACTCGCCGCGGGCGTCGGTCGATCGCCTTGCCTGCTCTGTTAGAACCGTCGTGAACAGCAAGGCAGCTACGACTGCACGGTAAGTGTCGAGCCGGACCCAACCGAAGGAGCACTCTTGGCGACCGCGCGCAACCACATTGCCCTCGTGGCACATGACAACAAGAAGAACGACCTGCTGGCTTGGGCCCGCTTCAACAGGGGCGTCCTGGCCAGGCACGACCTCCTTGCAACCGGCACCACCGGTCAGCTGATCGAGGAGGAGGTCGGATTGAAAGTGACTCGGCTGCACAGCGGCCCGCTCGGTGGGGACCTTCAGCTCGGAGCGAAGATAGCCGAAGGCGGCATCGACATGTTGCTGTTCTTGTGGGACCCACTGGAGGCGCAGCCCCACGACCCCGACGTCAAGGCACTCCTGCGAATCGCCGTGGTGTGGAACATCCCCGTGGCGTGCAACCTCGCCACGGCTGACTTCCTCATCTCCTCGCCGCTCTTCGACTCGGGCTACAAGAGGGTCGTACCGGACTACCCTGCTGCCCGACACCTGGGGCCGCGTCGTAGCGCCGCCTGAAGTCTTGGCGGCGGAACGCGCACGAGTCCTGCCGACCACTCGGAGCCACTCCGCCGGAGAGCCTTCGCCGCGTTGGCGGGAGCCCACACCACCGCCCTGGCATCAGCAATGACCTTGTTCTACCGCAGCAGCGAGCACCATCGTGGGGGGATCGGGTACACCATCGCGCCGAAGTTCTGGGGTTACGGCTTCGCCATCGACCGGGACCTCAACGCGGCCCTCAGTCTTGGCGCTCACGGGCGGCGAGTGCTCTGCCTCGCGGTGAGTGGCACCGAGACGCAAAACGGACGTGGACGAGACACCACCCGGGCCAGCTGCACACCCAAGGGCAACGGAGTGCTGTAGCGCCCCTCAACTCTTGCGTGGCGGCGGTCGGAACCGGGGTGGCGGCCATCTCAGCCTGGATCCACCGATTAACCAGGGCTGAAGCAGCCCGCGGATCCACCTAAAAGGGCTCCTGAGCTGGGAGAATGACGGTGCTTAAGTCATCAGATCCCCACAGCTCGGGAGGCACTTTCAGTGAGACAAGTATCGCGCGGTCTCGACCGGATCGAGGTGGCATTCGACGAGCCGAACCTCGTCGCCAATGCCGGACTTCTGCTCGTCTCGACGCTCGTCGTGCGTCTCGGCCTCGAGGCGTTGATCAACTCGACGCTGCGGCTAACCGGCCGTGTGGGTGGTGCACTGCCCGGTCGCAAGGTGCTCAGCCTCGTGCATGCGATCGTGGCGGGAGCCAGCCACATCGACCATGTAGAGCTGCTCCGTGCCGGGGCGACCAAAGCCGTGCTTTCCCACAGGGTGATGGCGCCTTCTACGCTCGGCACATTCCTTCGGTCCTTTACTTTCGGCCATGTCCGTCAGCTCGACCAGGTGATCGGAGAGACCTTGCGGCGAGCGTGGGCACTCGGGGCCGGGCCAAAGGGCCGTCTCGTCCTCGACGTCGACTCGACGATCTGTCAGGTCGAAGGGAACCAAAAGCAGGGCGCCAGCTATGGCTACACCAAGGTCCTCGGTTACCATCCGCTGCTTGCGACTCGGGCCGATACCGGCGAGGTGCTACATGCCCGCATGCGCAAGGGGTCGGCCAACACCGCCCGTGGGGCGAGGCGCTTTGTCGAAGAACTGATCGCACGGTGCCGGCGGGCCGGGGCGACAGGCAAGATCGTGCTGAGGGTCGACTCGGGGTTCTGGTCCAACGACACGATCAAGACCCTCGCACGCCTCGGTGTCTCCTACACGATGGCGGTGCGAACGGGAAACAGGGCAATCGCAACGGCGATCACCGAGATCGAAGAGGACGCCTGGGTCGGCATCGACTACACCGAAGACGGCATCGCCGAGGTCGCCGAGACCACCTACAAGCAAAAGCGCCTTATCGTGCGCCGCACCCGGCTTGTCGGAATCCAAGAGAAGCTCTGGCCCGACTGGCGGCACTTTGGCTTCCTCACCGACTTGGACGGCGGAGCCGTCGAGCTCGACGCCTTCCACCGGGACCACGCCCGTGTAGAGCTCGCCATCAAGGACTTGAAAGAAGGTGCCGGGATGGACCACGTCCCCTCCGGGCACTTCTTCGCCAACTCCGCCTGGTTGTGCTGCGCGGTGCTCGCCCACGACCTCGTGCGCTGGTGTGCCTTCCTGGGCGGCATCGTCGACAAGGACGAGCTGACCGTCACCCGCACTCTTCGCACCCGTTACTTCTCGGTGCCTGCGCGCCTTGTCAATCGCTCGGGCATCTTGAGGCTTCGTGGGCCGGACAAATGGCCCTGGGCCGGCACCTTCATCAAAGCGCTGGGAAAGCTTCGCCTCCTCGATCTCGCTCCTAGCTGAGCGGCCCTCGCGGATCGGCGCAGCCGCAGACGTTTACCTATGCGCTGACAACCAAGCCGAGCAAGAGAGCTTGATTGACTACGCCCCGACACCGGTCGACCGACGTCCGAGAGGGCCGTCAACGGCGACTGCGCTCTACCGGTCAGCAGCTGGGGTTAATCGGTGGATTCAGGCTCAGGCCATGAACCTGGGTTTCGCTTCCGTCGACAGCGACCTCCATGCTCACCGGCGGATCGTCGTCGGGTAACCGTCCGGCGGTGAACCGGAGGTCGAAGTCCTCGATGACCGGCGACATTGACAGATCACGACGGAAACCACTCGCGAGCACGACTGTGACACGTTGAACCTGCGGAGCGGTGCGGGCCATGACGAAGAGCGGGGTCCCGGAGGCCTTTCCGATCCAGCAGTCGATCACCTGTCCGGGAGAGAGCTTGTCGCCACCCATGCCCGACTCAGCCGTGGCATCCCCGAAGCTCCGACCAATCGACGTGTAGAAGCCGCCGTCTGCACCCGGGCCTGCGCGCACAACCCAGCGAACACCGTCGGGTGACTCCCCTACGAGGACCTCGCGCAGGCCCTCCATGGTCATCGTCCCGCCTTCGACGGTGACCTTGCATCGTCGTCCCCGCCATGCTTGACCGCCCTGATGAGCGCGCTTGCCATGCGGTGCTCGCCGATTCCCCGTTCCACTAGCGGGCGAAGGTGCCGCTCGAGGACCGCGGCTTGCTCAACACTCAGAGTCTGCGAGATGGCCTCGCCGACCGTCGGCATCCGCGGATTGACTGAACTGGCCAGGAAACGCTCCCAGGGCTGGGGGTCCATCCTCGGCTCGATGTCTGCGCGCAGCTCCAGGTGCGCTTCGTCGAAACCCGCCATCGTCACGAGCCTCAGAAGGTCCCGCTCATCGAAGTCGATCGCAGGGTCGTCCACCGGATCTTGGATGCGGTCGTAGAGCGCTTCGAGCTTGGCAACGATGTCGCCAATGGGTGATACGTCGTAGCCGCATAAAGCCCGCCTATGGTTCGCGACGATGAACCGGTTGATCGGCTCGAATAGCGCAAGCCGCCCGCCAGGTCGAAGGACTCGGTAGCACTCCCGAAGGCTCGCCACCTTGTCCTTCACGTAGAGCAAAACCGAGCGCATCGTGACCACATCGACAGACGCCTCGCCGATTTCCACAAGATCATCCACAGAGCCGAGGACGAACCGGCATCGATCCAGCACACCTGCTTCAGCCGCGTGGTCCCGACACAGGCCGAGCAGACCGGACGAGAGGTCGTTGAAAATCGCCTTACCCGACGGGCCCGCGCGTTCGAGAGCGCCGAAACCGATCAGCCCGTCACCTGTCCCGAGGTCCAGGACGACATCTCCCTCTCGGATGTGCGCAGCATCGAGCAGGCGATCTCGAAGTGGGGCCAGGAAGGCGGCAAACAACTCACGACCGAACTCGGCGTCTCCGCCGGGGCGATGCCGGACGATCCACTCGCACCAAGGGTCGCGGTCCGCGTCATGCACCATTGCGAGTATCGCACGGGGCCGTGGCTACGGTGAGTCGGCGCTCGGTAGGCGAGAGATCGTCCCGATGGACGCGGCGAGTGACCGTGGCAGAACCGCCGTGAGGTCAGGCGGTCGTCAGTTCCACGATGCGGTGGATCGCTCTGGATGCCCAATCCAGGGGAGCGCTGAGCTTCTGGACGAACTGGACAAGATGGTGTTCAGGGATTGAGGGAGCTGCTGCGAGGCAGCGACAAGCTCCCTGCAATGGCATAAAACCCGTCGGCATCCGGGTCTGGCGGGCGAGATACCGTAGGCCCGGGTGCAGGTCCGCGAGAGCGCCGCCTTCAAGGCAGGTTAGCGGGGTCAGAATCAAACTCCACTACCTCGTCAGGTGTTGAGCCAACTGAAGAACGCTGCCACCGAGCACCTCCGCGCCTGCATGCAACAGCGGGCCGCCTAAAGAGCGGAGAGCACCGCCGACTACCTTCCGCTTGGGACTTGGCGACTTGATTTGAGCGTTGATGGTTCCGATCTCGGCGTCGAACACGGCGCGATCCCTGTCATGGACGGTTACCTCGTTCAGTTCACAGGCTCGTCGAATCTCAGCCAGGAGTACCTCAACCTGGCGAATCTCTACCACTGACAGAACGACTGTCACTCCTGCGGTCTCGCGCCCTTCATCCTCAACCGAGTCGATCCCAGCAGGACTTATGCCGATCTGTCCTCCAATAGCACGCCACTCCGCCAGATGATGGGCAACAAGCCACTGGGCCACATTGGCTTGCTCGTTAACGTTTTCGATGCCGACTGATTCTGCTACGACACGGAAGTCCAGCATTGATTTGCTCGGAGACTCCGCCGTTGCGTCGTACAGTGCACACAGGAACCTACGCCACAACTGGTCCTGATCTGCAACGGTAGACACTGGGTCCTCCCTCGAAAGATCAATCTCCCACTCACGTCACGTGGGCCGGAATTGATGGCCCGCGCAGCTTTGGTCCGCTCCCTATCAACTGTCGCTCCGCCAGCACTACGGCGCGCAATCTCACTAGCTCTCACGAAACCCGAACCGTTAGCGCTGTCAGCCTGAGTATCGACCTCTGCCTGGCCGCGCTTGAGGGCGGCGAATCAAGCGTTGGTCAATCACCTACGTTCCACTTTGACGCTGAGATTCGGGTGGTCGCCTGCGAGCGGCGGCAATAGGTGCGACAACAACCACTCTGCCGTGATTTACCAGATGTTCTCGTCGGCGTTATAGATCATCGTCCTGATGTAGTCCTGCGCGTTACCCTACGGCGACTCGTTGATTTGCTTCATAAACTCCACCTTTCTTCTAACAGAATCTACTCTTCGTAAAACGAAAATGAGGGGCGAACGAGACTCGAAAGGCACCTCGGAGGGCCGGTTCGCCATGATTCACAAGGTGTTGTTCGGATTCGGCACACCCCAGGAGCAACGGCTCTCGCCGTCGCAACACAGAGGAGGACTCACGCCACCCCTGTGCGCCTCGTCGGTAGTCCGTTCACCCGTCCGAGCCACCGCTGCTGAAGCTGAAGGCCCTCCACCACGCCGGAACTCCGAGCCCAGTCGGCTCGCCGGGTGCGAGACTGACCCTGTGCGCACGATTCTCAACTTGATCTGGCTCGTCCTGTCGGCCTTCTGGCTTGCCCTGGCGTACGCGTTCTCGCTGGAGTGATCATGTGCGTCCTTATCATCACGATCCCCTTCGGCATTGCCTCGTTCCGCCTCGCCGCCTACGTTTTGTGGCCGTTCGGCAGGACAGTGATCCGGCGACCGGGAGCAGTTGCCGCGTCCATGGTCGGGAACGTGCTCTGGTTCCTGCTCGCCGGAGTATGGATAGCGATCGCTCACGTGTTCCTTGGCCTGATTCTTTGCTTGACCATCGTCGGGATCCCTCTCGGGCTGGGAAACTTCAAGCTGGCAGCCGTCGCCATCGCACCGCTTGGCAAGGAGATCGTCTCGACAAGCGATCCTCGCGCCACGCTGTACAAGCGAGGCACACAAAAGTGAATCACACACATGGCATTCCGACGACCTGTCATGAATATGACGTCTAGCCTGACGCAGCCCCTTGACATAAGCGGTTGTTCGCGCGAAGGTCCGCTAGGCGAGGGAAGCGTTGATTCCCAGTCCTTATTTGCTTGCTTGGGCTGGTTGGAGTAAATAGCGAACCCGTCCCCGCTCGGCAGTGGGAGTGACTAAACACCAACGAGCAGAGGGAACGGGTACGGCGAGTCTTCTGTATTCTCGACAAAAGACAGCCATTTCGGAGTGGTCCTTGGCTGTCCACAGCAGGATCCCGAAGGTCGGTGCCAGTGACGCGCTCACCGGTCATACCGATCTTCGCCTACTGAACACGCTAAGCGAGTTGCCGCTCGCGAGCGCGCCCGCTGCCGTGAGGCGGCTCTTCATCGACTCTGAGGTTCGCTTCGGCGCGCCTCGGTCTCGATGGACGAGATATTGCGGTTCTAGCAGGTGGGAGGGCATTTCAGGCTCGCCTGGACCGCACCAACAGGCGAATGTGACCGTAAATACGTAGTCACGCAAGCACAAAGAGTGATTAATGTGTGGAAGTCCGCGGTACAAAGTTCAGCCCGGATGCGGGCCACCTCCTCTGTGAATATGGTCATGGACTTAGGCCCTCGCAAAGTCATTTCGCGTTCCACTTGACAAATGCGGCTTTTGGGTATAGGAACTTTGCGCAGCGAGGGAAGCTTTGATTCCCGGTCCCCATGTGGTCGCTTGGGCTGGCTTGAGCTAACAGCGAACCCGTCTCCCCGCTCGTCAATCAGGGTGTCTCAACACCCGCGAGCAAAGTGAGTGGGAACGGCGAGGATTCTTCAGCCTCAACAAAAGACAGCCTTTACACAGGGGTCATTGGCTGTCCACAGCAGGATTTCTGAGGTCAGTGCCAGTGATGTGGCCACCGATCGTAGCGATCTTCGCCGTCTGAACCCGCCAAGCGATTTGTCGCCCGCAAGGACGCTCGCTGGCATGAGGCGACTCATCGATTCTGACAGGACGCCTGCTTTTTCCCTTTTGGTATCCCATCCATGTAGTTACACGCGGGGTCGGTCGGTCGGAGCTTTTTCCTCTGTTCGCCGAGCGGGCCGCCTGCGCATAGCTGATGGTCACGCGGGAAACCGCGTGAGCGATATTCACGAGGGGCCGCTGGGTTGCAGGGGGACGAACTTCACAGCTTCCAGTACCCGCTTGCAAACTCGCCGCGTGATGAGCCTTCAACCACCGACGGCAGCGTTGTCAGACCTGGAACGCGCCCGGTCCCGATCGGCAAGACGTCGCCGTCCTGACAGAGGGATGTCGTGTCCCGCCCTGTCTGGGCCGCGCAAACAAGGTCTCCCTCCCTGGGAGTGCACGACAACATGCAAGGGTGCCCATGGGTTCGTGGCACCTACCACGGACCCATCGGGTTCCTCGGCAAGGCGACGTGCCGATCTGGTCTTCGGCAAGTCGGCGAACCCGAGGCCCGAGCCGAGCATGTCCGATCCACAGGTGTTGCGGTTCTGCCAGGCGGGGCATTGCTACCCGCCCCGTCAGGCCCGCACCAACAGGGACCTCCCCACGGGAGCGCCCCGGGCAGCAAACAGGAGCCTTCGGGTCCCTGGCAGTACGGAGGAACCCCCCTGGATTCCTCGGCAAGGGCGACGTGATGATCCACAGGCCCTGGTCTGTGGCGAACCCGACGCCCGCGTCAGCAGTCCATCCATCCATTAGATGAATAGGAGCAATAAGTGAAACGATTTATGAGCAAGAAGCTGCTCGTTGTCGGAGTGGCAGTCGTCGTCGCCCTCGGTATTGGCGGGGCGGCATTCGCGTACTTCAGCTCGACTGGTAGCGGTACGGGTTCGACGGCGGTCGGTACGAGCAGCAACCTGGTCATCACGCAGCTCGGCGCGCCCATGTACAACAGCATCCCTGGCTCCTTGGCGGACGTACATGCCGCCGAGAGCTTTGAAGGAGACGGGGTCGCCGAGTTGGGCAACCAGATCACATTTTCATCACCTACCGGCCCGCTAAGCAGCGTCGTCGTGACGATGGCCAACTTCGCATCGACGACGTACTCGTGGCCCATCACGCTCAACATCTACAACGTCGGAGCGAATAACGCCGTGGGTAGCCTGATCACGTCTGACACCCAGACGTTCTTGATCCCGGTGGGTGGAAGTGCGGCACCCGACCATGTGGCCACACTGTTCAATATCACGTTCAACGCTGGCCAATTCAGCCCGACTCCGGGCGTGCTACCGGGCACCGTCATTTACGGCGTTTCATTCAAGACTGGCCCTGGCCTGAATGGCTCCAATGGACCTTCCGGCATGGCTTCTAGCCTCAACGTCGGCCTGTCCACTGAGCCGACGCAGCCGACGGTAGGGTCAGACCCTCTTACTGGTACCGGGTCTGACTACATCGACATCACCAGCGCCAATGGTGGCGGTTACTCCAATGGCTACTGCACTGCCGGTCTCGCCGAGAACGTCTTCCAGTATGACCCAGGTCTAGGTGGTTCCCAACCGTGCACCACAGGTCAGACGAATGCCATCAACTACCCACCACCAGGTACCGGTGAGTACTACATCCCCGCGGTGCAGTTCAATGAGAGCACCACCGGGCTGCTCTACCCCGGTGGAGCGTCTCAGCCGATCAACTTCAGCGTGACGAACCCCGGTGGCGGCGATGAGTACATCACCTCGGTGACGATCACGGTCTCGTCCATCACCCAGACGCCCGCAGGGCTGCTCCTTGGGACGTGTAACCCAGCGTGGTTCGGGATCACCCAGCCAACAGCGCCGAGCAAGGTCACGATCACACCGGGTGGGACGCTTACCTACGACCCGTCAGGTGCCTCGATAGCGCTAGGTGACAGCGGCACTAACCAAGACATGTGCCAGGGCGCAACAGTGAACCTGGCGTTCACGTCCAACTAACAGCACGGGCCGGTGGTGAGCCTCACTCGCCACTAGTTCAACAAGGTCGGAGGGCCGGGTCGCGGACCATTAATCCCGCGGCCCGGCCACCCGGCCATCACAGCGCGCTGTCGGGCCATTCGGCCTGGACGGCAGCAAGGGTCAAGGCGGCACGTGTTCCTGGCCCCTGCCATTGGTCTCTCCACTACCTTGGGACACTGAGTAGATGAGATGAAGCACTTCAGGCGAATGACGGCAGTGGTGCTGATCAGCGCAGTGGCGCTCTGTACCGGCACCCTCGTCTTCACCCTCACCTGCTTCGTCACCGGCCCCACGTCGTGGCCACCGTTCGGCCTCACCTCGGGCACGGGCTTCACCATCACGAGCACCATCAGCAGCTCTCCCACCAGTCAGGTCGCCGCCGTCCTCTACCCAGGAGCGCAGCGCTACCTGTGGTACACGGCGCACAACCCGTTGACGGTCCCCATCACGGTGACCTCCATAAGGATCGCGACGGCGTCATCGCAGTCACCTGTCGGGTGCTCGATCTCCAACCTCAACTACAGCCAGACCACCTTCCCCGGCACTCCCACGCTCGTCGTGCCTGCCAGAGTGGGTGCGACGGACGGCACGAACACGGTGTCGGTGCCCATCTCTCTTTACGACACCAACACGAACCAAGACAGGTGCGAGGGCGTCACCTTCAAGTTCGTCTACACAGGTACGGCCAACTACACCGACACGACCACGACGGCGCTCACCTCGTCACCGAACCCGTCTGCATCAGGAGGCTCGGTGACCCTCACCGCCACTGTCATCCCGACCGTTACGCCACCGAGCAACCCGACGGGGACCGTGGACTTCTACCAGTGCTCGACAGCGGCCTGTAGCGGCACCCCCACCTTGCTCGGCTCAGGCTCTCTCGGCGCACACGGCCAGGCCAAGTACTCGACATCGAGCCTCGCGGTCGGGACCTACATCATCGAGGCGATCTACCAAGGCGCCCCGACTGACTTCTCAGGCAGCACGTCGAACACCGTCACCCAGGTGGTCACCGCCCACCGCGCCACCACGACGGCTCTCACCTCCTCGCAGAACCCGTCCGGTCTCGGCAAGCCCGTAACCTTGACCGCGACGGTGACCAAGCCCTCGGGGTCTGCCACGCCGACCGGCACCGTGAGCTTCTACCTGGGCACCCCGAACGGGACCCACAGCCTGCTCGGGACCGGGACGTTGACCTCGGGCAAGGCGACCTTGGTCACCTCAAGCCTGCCTGCGGGCACCGACAGCCTCTATGCCGTCTACAGCGGGGACACGAACTTCTCGGGGAGCACCTCGCCGGTCATCTCCCAGGTGGTCGTCTCCCTGCCGTCCAGGTGCACCGGCAAGTACACGAACTGGATATTCGGAAACCCGGCCTTCCCGAACATCACCGGGACGAACGGGAATGACTTCATCTACGCGTTCGGCGGGAGCTACCGCGTGAGCGACTTCAACGGCGATGACTGCTGCTTCTATGGTGGGGACGGGAACAATGTGCTCACCGACGGGAACGGCAACGACGTGGCCCTGGCCGGAGACGGGAACAACGTCTTCACTCTGGGCAACGGTTCCGACTCGGTCACCGTGGGCAACGGAACAAATACGATCGGGGCCGGAAACGGCTCAGACTCAGTGACGGTCGGCAACGGTTCGCACAACGGTGTCACACTCGGGAGCGGCTCCGACTCGGTGACTCTGGGCAGCGGGTCCTACAACGGTGTCGCACTCGGCTCGGGTACTGACGTGGTCACGATCCAGGGCGGGAGCTACGACCAGATCAACGGAGGAGCTGGCAACGAGACGATCTATCTGGGAGCCGGTAGCTACAACACCTACAACGGTGCGGCCCACCACACCAACGCCTGCCACTTGCCCGCGCCGCCCTCGTCATGGCACGGGACCGTTGCCGCCTATTACCACGACGCGATCACCAACTGCACGGTGGTGACGCCATGAGCCACCGGACCGTCGACGAGGGTGTGGTTCCGATGGCCCGGCGCGTGCACTCGGCCAAGCGTCCCCACAGGGCCATGAGGCCCTGGCGCTGGCGTCGCACCCCGGTCGTGATCGGGGCGATCGTCGCCTTGGTTCTGGGTCTCGGCGCGGGTTCGGCCTACGGCTACTTGGCAACTCACGGCGCGGGCACGGGCTTGGCAGGTATCGGGACAATGCAGACCGTCACCATGGCTACCGCCGGGACGCCGTCTATTCCTCTGCTTCCTGGGGGAAGTGGAGACGTGGTCTTCAGCGTCACGAACCCGAACAACTTCCCCGTCTCGCTCGTCGGGGTCGCACTGGAAGCCGATAGCGCGATCACCCCCGACGAAAGCCATTTCGGCTGCACGACGACCGAGGGCAACTCCGCCGTCACCTTGAACGTTCCCTCGGGTGACCTGCCGGTGTCGATCCCGGCGAACGCAACTGTGCCCATAAGTCTCGCCAGCGCCGCCACTATGGCTGCGACCGCCACGTCCAACTGCCAGGGTGCGACCTTCAACGTCCCCCTCACGATCACGGTGGACTCGTCATGAGCCGGACCCGCCCCGCCCACATGGTCAGCTCCCGAACCGCCTCTTGGCGCACCCGAGTTCTTGTCGCCGTCGTAGGGGCCTCTCTCGGCCTCGGGATTACGGGGATGGGGACGGCCTTCGGCTACTTCGTGACCACCGACCCGTCGAACCCGGCCCAGGCAGTCGCCAACTCGCTGCCTCAGGGGGCGACTCCGTCTGCATCGCTCAGCGCGACCAGCTACGACACGGTCACGATCTCATTCGCCCAGGCGAGCACCACGACAGGCGGTGTGGAGATACCAACCTCGGACTACGTCTTGCAGCGTTACCAAGCGGAAGGTGGTCCGCCAGTCACTGTGACCGCCTCGTGCTCGGGTACCGGGACGATCACCTGCACCGAGTCGTCGGTGCCTGACGGCACATGGCAGTACACCGACACACCCACGTACGCGACCAACTGGGTAGGCGTCGAGAGCGTCGAGAGCGGACCTGTCACGGTGAGCACCACCCCGACGGTGAGCGTCACCTACCCAGTTGACGGCACCACCTACGGTGCCGACTGGACCACGATGCTCACCGGCACAGCCTCGTCGGCGGCTGGGGCGACCGTCGCGAGCACACAGGTGGCCATCGAGGACACCACCACCAACCAGTCGTGGAACGGCTCGTCGTTCAGCGCCTCCAGCCAGACCTTCGTGGGGGCCACAGGCACCACGACCTGGTTGCTTGGCCTTGGACCGGACAACCTCACCTCGGGCGACAGCTACAGCGTCGTCGCCCAGGCCACCGACAGCGCTGGGAACCTCGGCACCAGCTCGACGGTCAGCTTTACCTACTTGTTCAGCACCACCACGGCTCCCCCGAGTGTCACCATCACGTACCCGGCTGACGGCACCACCTACGGTGCCGACTGGACCGGGATGATCACCGGCACTGCCTCGTCGAACTCGGGGGCGGAGACGACCATCGACGCAACGGTGGTGGCAATCGAAGACACCACCTCCAGCCAGTGGTGGAGCGGCTCGTCGTTCAATGACGCCACCCAGACCTTCGTGGCGGCCACTGGCAACACGACCTGGTTGCTCGCCATGCCCGCGGACAACCTCACCTCGGGCGACAGCTACAGCGTGGTCGCCCAGGCCACCGACAGCGCCGGGAACCTCGGCACCAGCTCGACGGTCAAATTCACCTACGGCACCACCGCGACCGCCACTACTCCACCGACCGTGAGCGTCACCTACCCGGTTGACGGCACTACGTACGGCACCGACTGGAGCGGGACGATCACCGGCACGGCCTCGTCCAACTCCGGGGCTAGCACGACCATTTCCTCCACGGCCGTGGCCATCGAGGACACCACCACCGACCTGTGGTGGAACGGCACCTCCTTTGCTTCCTCCAGCCCGACCTTCGTGGCGGTCACCGGCAACACGACCTGGTTGCTACCCCTGGAAACAAGCAATCTCACCTCGGGCGACAACTACAGCGTCGTCGCCCAGGCCACAGACGGCGCCGGGAACGTCGGGACCAGCGCGACGGTGACATTCACATACACGCCTCAACCGACGGTCACGGCGAGCTAGTCCGGCTTCGTGATGGACTGTGGTGAAGGATCTGTGAGCCAGCTCGTGCGGGCACTGAGGGAACCAAGACGGCGGTGAGGCCGCCCTCCTGGGAAACTGATACCGCTTCCTGAGAAAAGAGTCTCCCCGGCCGAACCGGGGAGCTCGCTGTAGTGGGTCCTCGGTAGCGTCCCAAGGAGGGAACGACACCTGAGGTCAAAAGACCTACCAGCGCGGCCGGTTTTCACCCTCAACTCCGGCTCTTCGGTGCGGGCTTACCACCGAGGACCCGATAGTGACGCTACGACTGTCCCGACCCGAGCGAAAGAGCCAGAGGCGGGACGAGTAGGGTCCTGAGTGTGCCGGACACCACCGCGATGGAGCCGAGGCAGCCGAGCCCATGGACTTAGAGCAGGCCCTGGAGCTGGCTGAACTTCACCACAGCGGGCAGGTCGATAAGGCTGGACAGCCCTACATCGGCCACATCCGCAGGGTCGTGGGCGCGGTGGACACCCCGGAGGAGAAGCTCGCTGCTGCGCTCCACGATCTCCTGGAAGACACGCCCGTGACCGTGGCCGACTCAGAGCGCTGGTGCAAGCTCGTCGATGAGCCGCCACAGCATCTCCACGTGACGTTCCGCCGTCCAGGTCCCGCCGACACAGCACCGGATCACGTAGCGGCCGGCGAGCCTCGTGTGGCTCAGGAAGACGCGGCCGGTGGAATTGCAGATCGGCGAGCAACTGCTCGGAGACCTCGTCGCCCCCGACGTGCCTGAAACAAGTCAGGTTCAACGCCGGCGGAGCGCAGAGCTCGAAACGGGGATCCGCGACCACGAGCCCCGTGAACCAGCCCGACAGCCGCACATGCTCGCGAACATGGCGCCGCAAGCCCTCGGCCCCATACGAACGAAGCACGAACCACAGCTTCAGCGCCCGGAAGCGCCGGCCCAGCGGTACCTGCCAGTCCCGGTAGTCGATCACCGCGCCGGACTCGCTGGCATCGTTGCGGAGGTACTCCGGAGTGATCGACAGGGCATCAATGAGGCTGGCCCTGTCGGCGACGTAGAAGCAGTCGCAGTCGAAGTTGGTGAGCAGCCACTTGTGCGGGTTGAACGCATAGCTGTCGGCTAGCTCGAGCCCGTCGTGCTGGCTTCGCAGCTCCTGGCAGACCGCTGCGGACCCTGCCATTGCCGCGTCGACGTGCAGCCACGCCCGCTCGGCGCGACACAGCTCGCCGACTGCCCGGATGGGGTCGAAGCCCATCGAAGAGGTCGTCCCGGCGGTTGCGACCACGCAGCAGGGCACGAGCCCGGCCTCGCGGTCGGCGCGGACGGCCGACTCGAGCGCGGACGTGTCCATCGCGAATGTCTCGTCGGCGGCGATCAGGCGTGTGTGCGCGGGAGAAAAGCCCGCGACCCGGGCGCCCTTCTGCACCGACGAATGGGCCTCCACCGAGGCGTACACGCACAGGTCGGCGAGGGCCGCACCACCACGGGTCGCCCGCTCTCGAGCAGCGAGCAACGCACACAGCGTCGCTGATGAAGCACTGTCCTGGATCACACCGCCGCCTTGGGACTCCGAGCGGAACCGAACCGGCAGGCCGAGCAGTTCGACCAGCCAATCCAGCACAACGGTCTCGATCTCGGTGCACGCCGGGCTCGTAGCCCACACCATCCCGTTGACCCCGAGCCCGGCCGTGACGAGCTCGCCGAGGATCGCCGGCGGCGACGCGTTCGCGGGGAAGAAGCCGAAGAAACCCGGCGACTGCCAGTGCGTGGTCCCTGGCAGCACGATCCGGTCGAGGTCGGCGAGAAGTGCCTCGAACGGCTCGGGCTCCTCGGGCGCAGAGGACGGCAGCATCGCCGCGACCTCGCCAGGAACCGTCCTCGCGAGCACCGGGTAGCTCTCCAGTCTCGACAGGTAGTCCGCGACCCAGTCCATCGCCAGGCGGCCGTGGTGCCTTAGGTCCTCGGGAGTGACGAGAAACGACTCCGGCACGGGCATCACTCGATCCTACGACGGCTCACAGTGGCACTCGCCTCAGCCGACACGCCGGCGAACGCCTCGCCGGGAACTCGGGACGTTCGCCCCATACACTTGGGACGCGGCGATTGAACCATGGTCGATGGGATCCCAGATGCCGAGGAGGTACCAGGATGGATGTGAAAGCCGGGGATCACCTTGTGGTCCGGAGCCACGCGGTTGCCCAACCTGACCGAACCGCCGAGGTGCTGAAGGTGCTCGGAACCGACGGAGGCCCCCCTTACCAGGTCCGTTGGACCGAAGATGGGCATGAAGGACTCTTCTTCCCGGGGTCCGACGCGTCGGTCGAGCACGTGGCCAAGGGTTCCAAGAAGCGCGGGAAGTAGCCCCTGCGGGCGCGTCAGCCCGGGCCGAGCACCGAGTCCAGCACGGCGTCCTTGACCTCTCCGGTGTGGTCGGGCTCCGCTGTCATGTCGCCGCCGCCAACACCGCGTACAACTCGTCCGCGCGCAGTTCGATCGGGTTGCCCTTGGTGCTGCTCGCGTTGAGGGCTCTTCCGACAATCTCGTCTGCGTGCTCTGGTCGAAGGCCGTAGCGGGCCAGCTTCGGTATCCCCAAGAGCCTCACGGTCTCTCCGATCCAGGCGCTTCCCTGCTCGATGGTGGCGTCGGCACGGCCGGTGAGCAACCTGGCCACCTGGTGATACCTGGCCAGCGCCGGGCTGTCGGGCTGCCGGGTGCGCAAGGCCTTCACGTTGGCCTCGAAGGTCGCCACGAGCAGCGCGGCACATGCAATCCCGTGCGGCACATCCACCGTGCCGCCGATCACGCCGGCCAGGCCGTGCACCGCGCCCAGCTTGGCGTTCGCAAGTGACAGCCCACCGAGCAGGCTGCACAGTGCCATGTCGGTCCGGGCCACCAGGTCGTTGCCATCTGCATAGCTCCGGCGCAGGCCGGCGGCCGCCCGGCGCAGGCCTTCGCTTGCCAACGTGTCGGTCATCGGGGTGGCCCGGATGGAGACCAGAGGCTCGAGACACTGGGTCAGCGCGTCCATCCCGCTCGACGCAGTGACCCCGGGCGGACAGCTGACCGTGAGCCTTGGGTCCACCAACGCCACCGAGGGAAGCATCAGAGGGCTGCGCAGGCTCGCCTTCAGTCCATGCTCCGGTGAGCCGAGGACCGCGTTCGGGGTCACCTCCGCTCCCGTGCCGGCCGTCGTGGGCAGGGCGACGCAGGGTACCGACGGCTTTTCGATGAGGCGGCCGCTCCCTACGACCTCCAGATAGTCGAGCGGGTCTCCTCCGTTGCCGAGCAGCATCGCCAGGGCCTTGGCAAGGTCGATCACGCTGCCGCCACCCACTGCCACGACCAGATCCACGCCCTGGTCGCGCGCGACCGAAACCGCGGCTCGAGCGAGATCGACCGTGGGCTCGCCCCGGACCGAGAAGGTCGCGAAAGGCACTCTGAGAGCCTCCAGGAGCCCGACATGGCGGTCAGGATCCGCGCCGGTGCACACCAGAGCGCGCGATCCCAGCCGCCCGGCTACCGACGCGAGCTCCGTCGCCCGGCCGGCCCCGAAGACGATCCGGCCGGCGGTCGCGAACTCGAACTCAGTGGCTGGCACCGGGGGCCGAACCTCGTCTCTCGCCGGGATGGGTCGCTCGCAGCAGTGTCAGCCACCCACCTGGCCGTAGTAGGCGTGGCTTCCGTGCTTTCGCAGGAAGTGGCGATCGACCAGTTGCGAAGTAATCGGGCCGAGCTCCGGGCGCAGCTCGAGTGAAAGCTGCGCCATCTTGGCCACCTGCTCCACGACCGCGGCGTGAAGAACAGCGCGCGTGGCGTCGCGTCCCCACGTGAAGACTCCGTGTGACGCGACGAGCACCGCAGGCACCTCGTCAGGGTCGAGTGCTTCGAAAGTCTCGACTATCACTCGTCCCGTCTCCTTCTCGTACGCGCCGGTTATCTCCTGACCCGTCAGGTCACGAGTGCAGGGGACCGCGCCTTTGAAGTAGTCAGCGTGCGTGGTTCCAAAGCACGGGATCGACCGATGAGCTTGTGCCCAGCTCGACGCCCAAGTCGAATGCGTGTGAGCGACGCCGCCCACCGTCGCGAACGACCGGTAGATCTCGAGATGTGTCGGGGTGTCGGACGACGGCTTCAGACCTTCCAGATGCTCGCCCGACTCGAGTGAGACGACCGCCATGTCGTCCTTTGACAATTCGCCGTAAGCCACACCACTCGGCTTTATCACGACGAGCCCCAGATCTCGGTCGATCCCACTGGCGTTCCCGAAAGTGTCGAACACGAGGCCGCGCTCGACAAGCTCGAGGTTGGCCTCTCGGACCTCTTGCTTCAAATCGGCGATCATCGACGGCTCCTCCAATGCATCGGCTGCTGACGAGCCGCTCGGGAGAGACTTGCCCTCCTCATCTCAACGCGGTGATGCCCTTCACGGGAGGGGCGCCGTGCTTCTTCAGCCAGACGCTGTGGCTTATGGCGACGTTCAGCACGACCACTATGGGCAACGGGATGAAGAACGCCATCGCCAACGGGATGAACAGGACGATGGTCAGGACGATGAACGACCCCCAGTGCCACCACTTCGGCCCGACGACGAAGCCGAACACGACGACACCCAGCAGGAGCACGACACCGATCAGGGTTGCAGTTTCACTTCTTGACATCGCTGCGATCATCGTGTCCTCCGATCTCCAGGCTTCCCGGGCCATGCCCGCCTGTAGGTCAATGGTCTCGGAGTAGTCCCTCTACTGCCTTCTGCTCTGATTGTCCGCAGTCGCCAGCCCCGCAAACAGAGGCGAAAGGCCTGATGACTGGGAGCACTCGGCACCGAGCGCAGTCCGCGCCGGACCTCCTTCGGCGTCCCTTCGACAAGTTGTCAGCGACTTGTCAGCAACGGCTCAGAACTGAGGCGTCCTCCCGTAGAGGTCCAAGAGGTGCAACTGGGCGGCATCGAGACGAGCCAGCATCACCGAGGCGAACCTCTTTATGAGCTCGTAGCCGAAGACAGGGTCGGCCTCGGCCTTTGAGCGAAGACAAGCGGCGTCTACCGCGATTGCCCCGACTGGCTCGATGGCACGCGCGTCGAACTGCCAGCGGTAGGGAGGAAACAGCCACGACCACCCGAGCCCCGCGCCGGGCTCCAGAGTCTCGATCACGAGCGGCGGCCGCCCCGGGGCGCGTGCCTCCAGTGACACGCGGCCCCTGCGCAGTAGGTAGAGGGTGTCTGCTTCCCCTCCTTCGACCAGCAGGAGCTCCCCGGGCTTCACCGCTACGTTGCGGGCGCAGCCGGTCACGAGCGAGGCCATGTCTCCCGGCAGCCCGGCGAGCAGCGGGTGGTTGGCCACCAACGCCGCAATGTCCTCAGGCATGTGCGGGCCTGCTTCGCTCAAAGGCGCGGCCACGTGCGACGGTTCCTGAGACACCGAGCCCCCCTTTCTCTTCGTCAAGCTCCCCTTTGACCCAAGGCTGCGCTGCTCGTCGCCGCCGCGCTAGGGCCGTTTGGCACTACTGCCTCTTCGCGTCTTAGTCCGCACGACCCACGGCCACCCGGGGATGTCCTACGGCCTCTTCACACGGTCAGCCTGGAGGCGCTCGAGCCGCTGGAGCTGCTCAGGTTCGCGTCACCGCCATAGGTGGCCTGCACCGGGTACGAGCCCACCGCCAGGGCGTTGTTGGCGATCGTGCAAGTCCCATCGCCGCCGTTCAGCACCGCTGTGCAGGTGACATTACCGACGTGCACAGTCACCTTCTCGCCGTCGGGCACGGCCTCGCCGTGGTGCGTCGTGACGGCGACCGAGAAGACCGACGCCGATTCGTGGCCGTAGGTGACCCTCGTCGGTGACTCTGAGACCGTGGTGCGCGTCGCGTCCTTGCTCACGGTCAGTTCGGAGACGCTCGAGCCACTCAGGTTGGCGTCACCGCCGTAAGTGGCCAACACCGGGTACGAGCCCACCGACAGAGCCGTCGTGGCGATCCTGCAATTCCCGCTGCCGCCCTTCAAGACCGCAGTGCAGGTAACAGGGCCGACGGACACGGTCACAGACTCACCATTGGGCACCGCCTCGCCATAGCGGGTCGTGACCGCGGCGGAGATGAGCGAGGCCGATTCGTGGCCGTAGGTCACATTGGCCGGCGACTCCGAGACCGAAGTGCGCGTGGCGTCCTTGTTCACGGTCAGTCCCGAGACGCTCGAGCCACTGGAGCCACGTAGGTTGGCATCACCGCCGTAGGTGGCCGACACCGGGTAAGAGCCCACCGGCAGGGCGGTCTTGGCGACCCTGCAAGTCCCCTTGCCCCCCTTCAAAGCCGCTTTGCACGTGACAGCACCGACGTGCACGGTCACCTTCTCACCGTTGGGCGCTGCTCCGCCATCGTTGGTCGTGACGGTCACGGAGATGACCGACGCCGATTCGTGGCCGTAGGTGACTTTGGTCTGTGACTCTGAGACCGTGGTGCTCGTGGCACTTGCCGAGCCCACCGAAAAGGCCTGGACCGGAGTGGAGCTCGAGGCGCCGTAGGCGTAGCTGGAGTTGGAAGACGACGGGATGCCGGGGATGTAGGTGGCGAACACGTCGTCGTAGGCGCCGCCTGCGAGCTCATAGGCCGCAAGCGCACAGGTGACCACGGCGCTGTAACTGCTGACGGGGGCCAAGGTGGCGCTGCACAGCTCTGTCGAGGAGTTGTAGACCGCGACCGTTCCCTCGGGGTAGCCCTCGCCCGACAGGCCGGTGACCGTGACGGTGAAGATCTCGGAGGTCTCAGAGCCGTAGGCCACCGAGGCCGAAGACAGCCCGAGGCCAGTCGTGGTCGTCGATCCCACCGAGAAGGCCTGGACCGGGGTAGAGCTCGAGGCGCCGTAGGCGTAGCTGGAGTTGGAAGACGACGGGATGCCGGGGATGTAGGTGGCGAACACGTCGTCGTAGGCGCCGCCTGCGAGCTCATAGGCCGCAAGCGCACAGGTGACCACGGCGCTGTAACTGCTGACGGGGGCCAAGGTGGCGCTGCACAGCTCTGTCGAGGAGTTGTAGACCGCGACCGTTCCCTCGGGGTAGCCCTCGCCCGACAGGCCGGTGACCGTGACGGTGAAGATCTCGGAGGTCTCAGAGCCGTAGGCCACCGAGGCCGAAGACAGCCCGAGGCCAGTCGTGGTCGTCGATCCCACCGAGAAGGTCTGGCCGCTGGTGGGGCTGGCAGCAGCGTCGGCGGTAGTGGACGCGCTGAACGAGGTGTTCGGGTAGAAGGAGGCCGCCGGGTTGGTCACCCCGATCATCTGCACCGAGACGGTCGTGGAATTGCCCAGTGGCGTCGGAGAGGCGATCGTGACCGTACCTCCGGCCGTCGCCGGGATCGCGGTGACCGTGGCGCCGTTCACCTTGAAGGCGGAGCTCGACGAGGGAAATGTGGTCGAGGCCGGAGCGCGGATCGTGATCGTGTCGCCTAGGCCAAGGGCGCCGTTCGCGCTGGTGGTGAAGCCGACCGTCCAAGTGGCGCTCCCAAGGGCGACCGACGGGGACGGGCTGAAAGACACGCCTGAGAGGACCGTGCCGAAGCTGAGCCCGCTGACAGCGTTCGAGGCGGTGCTGTCGGCGCTCGTCGAAACGCTGAACGAGCTGCTCGCGTAGGTGCCCGCGGCGGGGTTGGTCACCCCTGTTATGACCACCGAGAACGCGCTCGAGTCCCCAAGTGTCGTCGGGGTGGTGATCGTCACCGTACCTCCGGCCGCCGTCGGGGTCGCGGTCACCGGGTTGCCGTTCACGCTGTAGGCGGAGCTCGACAAAGGGAAGGTGGTCGAGGCGGGAGCGACGATCGTGATGGTGCCGATTCCCGAGCTGAGCGCCCCGCTAGCGCCGGTGGAGGCATCCACGGTCCAATTCGCGGACATAGCCCCTTGGCGGTCAGAGGACGCGAAGCTCACCGAGCCGACCGAGGTGGCCCGCGGCATCGCGGCACCCTTCAGCCCGGCCAGTTGCGTTTCGATGGGCGACGTAGTCCTCGCACTGGCGGCCGCCGCTGAGGTGGTGCTCGCCAACAGTGGGAGTGAGATCGCTCCCGCGACGAGGATTGCGAACAGGTGAGTCACGTGGAACTTATGCATTTGAACGCCTCGGATTTGGAAAATGAGCCGCTATGACAATAATCGCCCATATTGAGAAATTGCAGGCCACGAGTGAGAGGGCCGAACGGCTCTTTCGGTCGCCACCAAGCACCGACTATCATTCACTGACACTGGGCTGCCAAATGATCCCCAGTTGTCCGCCGTTGTAGATGACCTGCACACTGTCGACGAGCCCTGAAATTGACAAGCGCCAACGCGACCGCGAGCTGGTAGATGAGGAGCTGGCCAGCGCAGAGGCGGATCATGTGATCGAGGGCGGGTTCGCGGCTGGGCTCGGTGGCTACTGGGCATCGAGCATCACCACTGTCGAGAGCAGGGGTGCGGTCACGGTACGACCGGTGTGGACGGATCCGAAAGGCATGCTTGTCCGCAGCATGTACGAATCCCCCGCCAGCTGGTACGCCGGCCAGCACTTCCAGTTCCTCGTCTACCAGATGCCTGTCTACCAAGGCGTCGACAGTGTCTCGGCGACCAAGACCTGGGGGCGTCCGGCCCAGACCTACGCCGTCGGTGACTACCACGTGCTCGTGTGCTCCGTCGCCTTCAGCGTCGCACCCTTTCCACAGTCGAGCGATCAGGCTCGAGTGACGGGCCGCCCTGCTGGCGTCGGCAGAACTGACTGGCAACGCGAGAAGCGAAGCTCTGCGCCATGGTGATCGTGGTTGGCTCCTCTGCTACCACGGGGTGAGGGTCGGTCAGGATCTTCCTGACGCGCCACGGAGTGATGCCGACAGCCGCTGCACCGCTCCGAACGGCGCGCGGGAAACGGTAGGTAGCACGGGAATCCCCTGGGCCAGAGTCTCGCTGATCGCATCGCTCAGCCACGACGGAGGTCCACAGGTGCTCGTGCAACTCGACCCAAATGCCAAGTCATGCCCAGATGAGCCCGGGGGTTCGCCTGGCGAAGAGCGGCTCTGCCTGCGCGTAGTGCCCTGGGCCGACCCGGTGATCGACGAGGTCGGGCACGACCCACGATCGGCCTACGTGGAGACCTTCTGGCTTCCGGTCCTGGGACCGTCGACCACCTGGCTGCTGCGCCACCTCACGATCCGGCTCGAAGAGTCTCCCGAGGGGATCGAGCTCGACGCGGAGGACACGGCTCGCTCACTTGGTCTCGGGGAGCGCCTGAGCCCCAACGCGCCGTTCGCCCGGACGCTGAAGCGCTGCGTTGACTTCGACATGGCCGAGTGGCGTGGACCTCGACTGCTCGCGGTGCGGCTGCGGATCCCTCCTCTCGCCCGGCGGCACCTGCGACGACTGCCGGAATCACTCCAGGTCAAGCACGAAGCCGCCCTACAGGCGCGCCAGCCTGCGCCCCCTGCCGAAGGCCTCCGCCGGCACGGCTGCCAGCTGGCGCTCAGCCTCGTCGATCTCGGCGAAGATCAGGAGACGACCGAACAACAGCTGCGACGATGGAGATTCCACCCGGCGCTCGCCACCGAGTGCGCCGCCTGGGCCGTCAAGGAGCAGGCCCGCCGGGCCGTGGCCAAGGTGTCGCCGGACTCCTAGGCTTTCGCACCTCGCCAGATCCCGGCCCGCAACATCGTCCAGGTAGTCTCTATCGTCAGTGAGCACCGTGAAGAGCTACCTCGAGACGGTCCGCGAGCGGATTGTGATCTATGACGGCGCGACCGGGACCAACCTGCAGCTTCGCGAGCTCGAGCGCGTACGACTTCGGCGGTGAGTCGCTCGAGGGCTGCAACGAGATGCTCTGCATCACGCGTCCGGCCGTCGTCCAAGAGCTGCACCGGTCGTTTCTCGAAGTCGGGGTCGACGTCGTCGAGACGAACTCGTTCGGGTCGTTGCCCATCGTGCTCGCTGAGTACCAGATAGCCGACCGTGCCGAAGAGCTCGCCCGCGCCTCGGCCCGGCTGGCGAAAGAGGTCGCCAACGGCTATTCGACGGCGGATCGGCAACGTTACGTAGCCGGGAGCCTGGGGCCGGGCACGAAGCTCCCGACGCTCGGCCAGGTCGGCTTCAAAGAGCTCCGGGACGCCTATGAGGTTCTCGCGCGCGGGCTGCTCGACGGGGGCGCCGATCTGCTCCTGATCGAGACCTGTTACGACGTGCTCCAGGCCAAGGCGGCGATCCAGGCGTGCCGCCGCGCGATGCGCTACGCGGGGCGCGAGGTACCGATCCAGGTGCAGGTGACCATCGAGCTCACCGGCCGGATGCTTCTCGGCACCGAGGTCGGCGCGGCGCTTTGCACGCTCGACGCGATGAAGCCCGACGTCATCGGCCTGAACTGTGCGACGGGTCCCGTCGAGATGTACGAAGCGCTCCGTTTCCTGTCCGGCCAGGCGCGCACTCCGATCTCGGCGCTGCCCAACGCCGGCTTGCCGTCGGTCATGGACGGGAAGATGCACTACGACTTGACGCCCGACGCGCTCGCCGAGCACCTTTCCGTGTTCGTCCGCGAGCTGGGCGTCTCGATCGTCGGCGGTTGTTGCGGCACCACTCCCGAGCACCTTGCCAAGGTCGTGGCTGCCTGCTCGAATCTCGACCCCGCTCCTCGCTCGCCGGTGTACGAGCCGTCCGCGGCCTCGCTGTATGTGGCGACGCCGTTCGAGCAGGAGGCCTCGTTCCTGGTCATAGGAGAGCGCACGAACGCCAACGGCTCCAAGCGCTTCCGTGAAGCGATGCTCGCAGGCGACTTCGAGACCACGGTCACGATGGCACGTGACCAGGCGCGTGAGGGGGCTCACCTGCTCGACGTCTGCGTCGACTACACAGGTGCCGACGGAGTACGGGACATGACAGAGGTGGCACGGCGCTTTGCGACACAGTCGTCCATCCCACTGGTCATCGATACCACCGAGGCGCCGGTCGCCGAAGCCGCGCTGCAGTGGATCGGCGGGCGCCCCGTCCTCAACTCGGTGAACCTCGAGGACGGGGATGCCCCCGGCACCAGGCTCGATCGCTTCCTCACCCTGGCGCGCGACTACGGCGCAGCGGTGATCTGCACCTGCATCGACACCGACGGCCAGGCCCGCACCGCCGACTGGAAACTGCGTGCGGCCAGGGCCATCCACGACCTCGCCGTCGGGCGATACGGCCTCGAGCCGGAGGACCTCCTCTTCGATCCGCTCGCTCTCCCGCTGTCGACCGGCATGGAGGAGAGCCGTCGAGACGGAATCGAGACGATCGAGGCCATCCGCCGGATCAAGACCGAACTGCCCGGCGTTCACACCGTGATCGGCCTCTCCAACGTTTCCTTCGGGCTCTCCCCCGCCGCGCGCCAGCTGCTCAACTCCGTCTTCCTTCACGAGTGCGTGCAAGCCGGGCTCGACGCCGCGATAGTGCACGCCGGGAAGATCCAGCCCCTGCACCGGATCGCGGATGCCGACCGCGACATCTGTCTCGACCTGATCTACGACCGCCGCCGCGAGGGCTACGACCCGCTCTCCGCCCTCATCGACGCGTTCGAAGGCGAGCGCGCGGCGGCGCACTCCGCGATCGAGGACCGCTCGGGCTGGACCGTCGACCAGCGCCTGGAGCGGCGCATCGTGGACGGCGACCGCAACGGCCTCGAGGCCGAGCTCGATGAGGCGCTCGACGCAGGGCACGCGGCCCTCGACATCGTGAACGACATGCTGCTGGCCGGCATGCGCACCGTCGGTGAGCTGTTCGGCTCGGGCCAGATGCAGCTGCCTTTCGTGCTCGGCTCGGCCGAGACGATGAAGGCCGCAGTCGCCCACTTGGAGCCGCACATGGAACGCTCCGACTCCGGCGGGCGGGGCCGGATTGTTCTCGGGACCGTGAAGGGCGACGTTCACGACATAGGCAAGAACCTCGTCGACATCATCCTCACCAACAACGGCTACGAAGTCCACAATCTCGGCATCAAGGTGCCCGTGTCCGAGATGATCGCGAAGGCCGAGGAGGTCGAGGCCGACGCCATCGGCATGAGCGGGCTGCTCGTGAAATCGACGCTCATCATGCGCGACAACCTGCAGGAGCTGAACCGGCTCGACAAGTCCGGCTACCCGGTCATCCTGGGCGGGGCGGCGCTCACTCGCACCTACGTCGAAAAGGACCTACGCGCCGTGTACAAGGGCCGCGTCTTCTACGGGAAGGACGCGTTCGAGGGCCTGCACTTGCTCGACCGGCTGATGCACATCAAGCGCAGCGGCGTCGACGACCCGAGCTTCGGGACCGAGCTCTCCGGCCGCCAGCTCCCCCTGAGGCGGAGCGCTCAGATGGCCGAGACCGACCCGGCAAGCCTTCTGGAACGCTCGCCGGAGGTGGGGATGGACAATGCGTTGTTCGAGCCCCCGTTTCTCGGGACCCGGGTCGCCAAGGGAATCCCCCTGGACGACATCACCTCTTACCTGAACGAAACGGCGCTCTTCCGCAACCAGTGGGGCTACCGCCCGGAGTCCGGCGAGGCCGACGCGGACTTCAAAGAGCGTGTCAGAGCCGAGCTGAGGGCGCGTCTCGACGAGGTCAAGGCCGAAGGCTTGCTCGTCCCTCAAGTTGTCTGGGGCTACTTCCCGGTCAACGCTGAAGGGAACGATCTCGTCGTCTTCACAGACGACCAGCGCACCGCCGAGCTCGAACGGTTCGCGTTCCCACGCCAGGCCAAGGAGCCCTACCTGTGCATCGCGGACTTCTTCAGGCCGGCGGACTCACAGGTCCGCGACTACGCCGCGTTCCAGATCGTGACGATGGGAGCCCTGGCTTCGGAGCGCACCGCCGAGCTGTTCGCTGCGGACCGCTACAGGGATTACGTGGCGACCCACGGATTGTCGGTCGAGATGACCGAGGCGCTCGCCGAGCTGTGGCACCGGCGCGTCCGCGAAGAGTGGGGATTCGCCGACGAGGACGCCCCGACCCTGACCGGTCTGTTCCGCCAGCAGCACCGCGGTGGCCGGTATTCGTTCGGTTATCCGGCGTGTCCGGATCTCGAGGACAACGCGAAGGTCGTGGAGCTCCTCGCGGCCGGCCGTATCGGGGTCACCGTGAGCGAGGGCTTCCAGCTCCATCCCGAACAGACGACACTCGCAATCGTGTGCCATCACCCGATGGCCAAGTACTTCGTCGTCTGACACCCTCACCTGATCGGAGACAAACCGCCACAAAGAGGCGCCCGTGAGCTAGTCTCACGACACATTTTTCGGGCGGTCACCTGGCAACTGTCGTAGCGGCACTCAACGCTCGGCGGTGGTGGGTGACCCGATTGGGGCGGAGGATCCACGTGATGAGGCTTACGACCAATCTCAGTTGGAACCGCATCGCTGCGGGACTCGCGTTGGCGACAACCGTGGCGATAGTGGCGGCCGGCTGCAGTAGCTCGAGCACGAGCACGACCACGACCACCACGCCTGCCGGCTCGACCACGCAGACGACGGCAGCTGCCTCGAGCTCGACAACGGCGACGACGACGACCGTCGCTCCGAGCTCGACGACGACGACCACTTCAGGCGGACTGTCGGGATCGAGTCTGCTCTCGAAGTTCCAGTCCGGCGAGCAGTCGAGCTTCATCGCGACCTACAACATCACCTCGGGCGCCACCAAGTCGTTGACGAGCCTCACGATCGCGCAGCAGCCACCGGACTCGCTCTTCGCCGGGACCAGTTCCTCGGGCACCTTCGAGCTCATAACGCTCGGTACCAAGAGCTACATCTGCAGTGGACAAAGCGCGAGCGGCACCGGCGGGATCTGCCTGAGTGAGGGAGCGGCCAGCTCCGAGGCAGACGTGTTCGCGCCCTACGAGCCCAACTTCTACCTCCCCTACTTCAAGGCCGCGGCCAAGGCCGCGGGCGCGCAGGTCAGCTACTCGTCGAAGTCGGTCAGCGGCTTGTCGCTCTCGTGCGTCTCGGTGACCGGTGCGGCCGGCGAGACGGGGACGGGGACCTTCTGCGTGACGGACCAGGGTGTCCTGGGTTATGTCTCGTGGACCGGCTCCACCGCGTCGCAGAACGGCAGCTTCGAGATCACGAGCTTCTCGACGACCGTGCCGGCCGGCGAGTTCACTCTGCCTGCGACGCCGACGACCATCCCGTAGAGAGGTCCGGCGAGTCTGCGCGCCTGTCGCGTCCGGCGCCCGGACTCGCCGTCGCGGGTAGGCGTCGGCGAACCGTTAGGGTTTCGCTCGATGACATTGGATGCCACTGACGCTTCCTTCGAGAACGACGTGCTCGTCCGTTCCGACAGCGTCCCGGTCGTCGTCGACCTTTGGGCACCCTGGTGCGGCCCGTGCAAGACGCTCAGCCCGATCATCGAGCGCGTGGTCGAGGCCACGGCCGGAGCGGTCGAGCTGGTCAAGGTCAACGTCGACGAGAACCCGAAGATCTCGCAGAGCTTCCAGGTCCAGTCGATACCTGCCGTGTTCGCCATCAGCCAACGCCGGGTCGTCGACCAGTTCATCGGCGCGCTCGGCGAGACCGCCGTCCACGCGTTCGTGGACCGGCTCCTCCCTGTTGCGAGCGAAGCCGAGGAGCTGATCGCACTCGGTGACGAGGCGTCGCTGCGCCGGGCGCTCGAGCTCGAGCCCGACCGCCCCGAAGCCGTCGTCGGCCTGGCCGAGATCCTCGTCGGCCGCGGTGAGCCCGAGGACGCGCTGAGCCTGCTCGCCAAGATCGCCGACACCGGCGAAGCGCGGCGCGTCGCAGCCCTCGCCCGGTTGGCCATCGCGGGTACGCCCGTGCCGCCCGAGGGGACAGGCGGAGATGGCGAGGTGGAGTTGGAAGAGCACATGGGTGCACTGCTCGAGCGCGTGAAGACCGACGACGACGCCCGTCAGGAACTTGTCGACCTCCTCGAGACGATGGACCCCTCGGACCCGAGGCGGGAACAGTACCGACGGGCCCTCGCCTCTCGGCTGTTCTGATCCTGCCGAGCTCGGGAGCCCAGGCGTGCCGCCGACACACAGCTCTGTGTGGTGGCCCCGTCATCCCGTCTACCTCGAATTGGGTCAGCGTCGCTACGACCTCACGATCAGGGCACTGGTCATCGGCATCCTCAACCGCACCACGGACTCGTTCTACGACCACGGTTCGTACTTCGACACGGACCGTTTCTTCCAGCGTGCGGAACAGTTGGTCCGAGATGGCGCCGACCTGCTCGACGTCGGCGGGGTCAAGGCCGGCCCTGGTCCGGAAGTGACAGAGGAGGAGGAGCTCGACCGGGTCGTGCCGGTGATCGCATCACTGCGGGAACGTTTCGACGTGCCTTTGTCGGTCGACACCTGGCGGGCGTCGGTCGCCGCCGCCGCGTTCGAGGCCGGAGCCGTCGTCGGCAACGACATCAGCGGGTTCGCCGACCCCGGGTACCTCTCGGCCGCCGCTGCGGCCGGGGCCGCAGTGGTAGCCACCCACATACGGCTCGCGCCAAGGGTGCCGGACCCCGCCCCGCACTACGACGACGTCGTGGCCGAAGTCGAGCGCTTCCTGCTCGCGCGCGTCGAGCGCGCGCGTCTCAGCGGGATTCCACCAGATCGCATGATCCTCGACGCGGGCCTCGACCTCGGCAAGACGGCGGACCAGTCCCTGCTGCTCTTGCAGAGCTCTGCACGGCTCGCATCTCTCGGCTACCCGTTGCTCCTGTCCTCGTCCAACAAGACCTTCTTGGGGGTTCTGCTGGAGCTCGACATCGGCGAGCGTCGCAACGCGTCGTTGGCCTCGGCGGCATTGGGTATCGCCGGCGGGTGCCGGCTCGTAAGGGTCCACGATGTCGCCGGCACCGTCAAGGTGCGCGACCTCCTGGCCGCGATTGCCGAGTCGGCACCCCGACGCGATCGGGGGTTGCAGGCGGAGACCGGGCCGGGCCAAGCCGGCCCTGGCGAGGCCTGCAAGACGATGCTCGGCTCGGGGACGCTGCAGTGACCGCCCTGGGCTCCCAATCCGAGGACCCCCCCGCCGTCTTCGTCGTCAAGGGCAGTGATCCCGCCCTCGTGGATCGTGGCGTCGAACTGCTTCTCGCCGAGCTCACATCGCCGGAGGGCAGGCCGGCCGACCCGGAAGACGCGACACCGGTCGACCGGAGCCTCGCTGTCGCCATCGAGGAGCACCGATCACCCAACAGCGAGGACGAGCTAATGATCGGGCCGGTGCTCGACGCTCTGTTCACGCCTGCATTCCTGGCCGACCGGCGGATCGTCGTTCTGCGCGACGCCGAGCATCTCGACTCGTCACAGGCCGCCGAGCTCGCCTCGCGCCTCGGCGAGAGCTTCGCCCCGAACGTGCTCGTGCTGGCCGTGGTCGGAAAGGCGCTGCCCGCCGTCCTCGCCAAGGCTGTCAAGGCACAGGGCCGGGAGATCGACACGTCGCCCGGCTCGTCCGGCAAGGCACGCACGCAGTGGCTGAGCGAACAGTTGCAGACCGCGCCGGTTCACCTGGACCCGGCCGCCCGACGCCTCCTGGAAGACCATCTCGGCGAGGACGTCTCGCGCCTGCATGCGCTCTTGGACGTTCTCACCGCCGCTTACGGCGAGGGTGGGAGGGTGACCCCGGCGGAATTGGAGCCGTTTCTCGGAGAGGAGGGCGCGGCGCCACCGTGGGAGCTCACCGACGCGCTCGACAACGGCGACGTGGCGACGGCAGTCCAAGCCGCCCGCCGGCTGCTCGGACCAGGAGGGCGCCACCCGTTCCAGCTGCTTGCGATGTTGCACAGGCACTATGGGGCGATGCTGCGTCTCGACGGGAGCGGCATAACCGATCCCGCTGAGGCGGCTTCGCTGCTCGGCATGTCGCCGTTTCCGGCACGCAAGGTGCTCGCCCAGGGACGAAGGCTCGGAGCGGAGCGGATCGCCCGCGCGGTTAGCCTGGTCGCCGATGCCGATCTCGATCTTCGCGGAGTGCTGGACTGGCCGGACGAGCTCGTGATCGAGGTGCTCGTGGCGCGCCTGGCCCAGCTCGCCCACACCCGCTTGGCCGCACCAGCCGGCGGGCGCCGCCCGGCTCGAACGTGATGACCGCGCCTTATCCTCGCCGGCACGACCGATCCGATCTCCTCGAGCTCGCACAGGAGGCAGCCGAGGCGGCGGGCAAGCTCCTGCGCGCGCGGCTGGAGAGCGTCGCGGGTGGGGTCCTGCTCGCCACCGGTGCGTCCTCCAAGTCGAGCCCGACCGATCTCGTCACCGAAGTAGACCGGGCCAGTGAGGCCTTGATCGTCGGCTCTTTGCTGCGTGCCCGGCCCGACGACGGCATCCTCGGTGAGGAAGGCAGCTCCCGAAAGGGCTCCACGGGCGTCACGTGGATCATCGACCCGCTCGACGGCACCATCAACTACCTCTACGGCATCGAGGAGTTCGCGGTTTCGATCGCGGCCTCGCTGGGCGGGCGGAACATCGTGGGAGCCGTGCACAATCCGATGAGCGGCGAGATGTTCGCCGCCTGTGAGGGAGAGGGGGCGACGCTGAACGGCCACGAGCTCAAGCTCCGGCCCTCGGGCCGGCCTCTCGCCGAGGCGCTGGTAGGCACCGGTTTCGCCTACAGAGCCGAGGACCGGGCCGATCAGGCGCGGGTGCTCGCGACGATCCTGCCCCACGTACGCGACATCCGACGTCGCGGCTCGGCGTCAATCGACATATGTGGGGTGGCCGCCGGACGCTTCGACGCCTTCTACGAGGCGTGGCTCAAGCCGTGGGACTTCGCCGCGGGCGACGTCATCGTCCGCGAAGCCGGGGCCACTATCACCGAGATCGAAGGGCTGGTCGACGGATCCTCGACCGTGGTGGTCGCAGCTCCCGGCTTGGAAGGCCCGCTCGTCGAGCTTCTCGAGAGCACCGCCGCGCACTGAGGAGCCCGCCCCGCGGCAAGCTCACGATCGCAGGCCTGCGTTGATGCGCCCGGCCGCACCCCGCTCGGCGGCACGCTGATAGCGTGCCCGTCCAGGATTCGGCCGAACGCGCCAAGGATGAGGCTACCAATGGAGTTCGAAGTCGTCGTAGAGATCCCCAAGGGCCAGCGCAACAAGTACGAGATGGACCACGCCACGGGTCGGATCTACCTCGACCGGATGCTGTTCACCTCGACTCGTTACCCGGCGGACTACGGCTTCATCGACGGGACGCTCGGACAGGACGGCGATCCCCTCGATGCTCTGGTGCTTGTCGAGGAGCCGACGTTTCCTGGCTGCGTCGTGAGGTCGCGAGCGATAGGCATGTTCCGGATGACCGACGAGAAAGGGCCGGACGACAAGATCATCGCAGTGCCGGCACACGATCCCCGCCTGGAGCACCTGCAGGATCTCCGCCACCTTCCGGAGTTCGATCGGCTCGAGATCCAGCACTTCTTCGAGGTCTACAAGGACCTCGAGCCTGGCAAGTCGGTCGAAGGCGCCACTTGGGCCGGGCGTGACGCGGCCGAGCTGGAGATCGAGCTGTCGCGCGAACGCGCAGAAGTACGCGAGCAGCAATGACCTGCGGCTAAGGGCGCGGCGCGGTTTTCGCCCTCGCTAGCTCACGCGCAGGTTCACGTGCCAGGCCCGCTCCATCGGTCGGACGAGGTCTCCCGCCAAGAGGTCGTAGCCCGCATTGAGCAGGTGCACCCCGTCGGTGGAACGGACCGCCTGCTCCGAGCCGCCTATCATCATGTACTCGGTAAAACCGCCCTTTTTGTTGGAGAGAACCCTGGCCGCCGAGAAGTACGTCACGCCGGGGTGAGACCGCGCCTCGGCGACGAAGATGTTGTTCAGCTGCTGCGGGAACCAGGACGGGACGGTGGAACCGGGACCCATGGGCGGCAAGCCGACCCACATGACATGGGCCCCGGCACCGGTCGCCTCTTGCATGACGAGCGCGACGCGCGCCGTGTAGGCGCGCCACCAAGCCGGCGCATCTGATGGCGTCCCGAACGGAACGTACCCTGTCCCAGACAGGTACAGCGACTGGGCGTCGTTGGCCCCGAGCATGACGACAACGATCTTCGGGCGGTACCGGCGCAGATCGACCGCGAGTGTCGCCGGCCAGTTGTAGTAGTCGGTCCGCGCGAGCCCGGTGTCCTCCAACCCCTCTTGCACGACACGAACGGCAGGATCGGTGGAAAAGACATCCCCGAGGCCAAAACCGAGGTCTTCGCCTATGGAGTCTCCGATCGAGAGCAGCGTCAGCGGGCGAGAAGCCGTCGGGGACGCGAGTGCCGGGGGCCCGGGCAGGACCACTGGCGGCGGCGGGGGTGGGACGTAACGGATTCCGGGACCGAGGTGCGGCGCGGCACCGAGACCGAGGTAGCCCGGAGGTCGGGGCGCCGCCACGGTGACGGGCGGAATGGTGAGGGTGGCACCGTTGCCGCACACGGGTGCCCCGCCGATCCCGCATCTCCCCAAGGCAGAATCGGCTGCATTCACCGGTCCGGAGATCCGCAGTGCATCGGTCATCGCGGCTATCGGGCGGAGGATGATCACCGCGACGGTGCGGCGAACCCCGATCTGGCCCGCCTCCGCAGAGTGGTACAGCTGGTTTGCGTCGAACAAGACCCAGATCAGGAAACAGATCAAGCCGACGCCAATTATGCGGCCGGCCGATGCTCGCCGCCTCTTGTCAGTGGGCTCGCCCTCGGCTTGGGGACGCGCTTGCGGTTCCGGGCTGACGGCGCGGGAGGCCGTCTTGCCGGAGGCCGGCCGAGCCGCGCGAGCCTGTGACGCGCGAGCCCGTGACGCCGCGAGCCCGTGCCGAGGCACCCGGCCGTCGCGCCGAGACGGCGCCCGACCTGACCGCCTGCGGGCGCGCTCTACGGTTGTCCTGGAGCCGGTCGCCTTTTCGGCCGGGCTCGCGACCGGCTGGTCCAGGTGCCTTTCGGAAGATCCTCAAGTAGCTCGTGCCACCTTCGACAAGTCGGTCCCAGTCTCAAAAGCGGAAGTAGATGAAGGGCGCGACGCCCGGCGGGCCGAGCGTCGTGATGACCAGTAGAACGCCGGCGAGCACCGTTCCCTGGGCGTACACGCTAAGGCGTGAGAACACCTCCTGCGCGCGCAGGGGCAAGGCCTTTGGCACGTATTGGGACCCGATGCCGACCACGATCACGAGCAGCACCGCGAAGTTCACCAGCGGGGACGGCTCGGTCCAGCCGGTGAAGAGCCGGCCGAACATCGCAAACGCGTTCCCGAACGAGGTGGCACGGAAGAACACCCATCCCACGCAAACGAGCTGGAACGTCGCGAACCGTTGCCATGCGACCCATCCCCGGCCCTCTCGTTGAGCCGAGAGCCCCCTTTTGACCCGTCTGCCACGACGCCAGTGGCCCGTGCACTGTCCGACGCCGTGGAGGGCACCCCAGGCCACGAAGGTCCAAGCCGCACCGTGCCACAGTCCGCCGAGGACCATCGTGATCATGATGTTGCGGTACATCGCGCTCCGCGATCCCTGGTTGCCTCCGAGGGGGATGTACAGGTAGTCGCGCAACCACCGCGACAAGGTCATGTGCCACCGCCGCCAGAAGTCCTGCAAGGACCGGGAGGTGTAGGGGGCGTCGAAGTTCTCCGGGAAGCGGAAGCCGAGCAGGAGGGCGCAGCCGATGGCGATGTCGGTGTAGCCACTGAAGTCGCAGTAGATCTGCACCGCGTAGCCGTAGATCGCCAACAGGACCTCAAGCGAAGAATGAGTGTGAGGGTTCGCGAATACCGGGTCCACGATCTGAGACGAGACGTAGCTGGAGAGCACGACCTTCTTGAACAGGCCGCCGAATATGAGATACGCCGCCTTCGGAAGGGCAATCCGGCGCGGGTCGCGTCGGTGAGCCCTGCGTATCTGGGGCAGCAGGTCCGCGCCTCGCACTATCGGTCCTGCGACCAGGTGCGGGAAGAAGGCGACGAACACGGCCACGTCCAACCACGGTGAGGGCTCGAGACTGCCCCTGTAGATGTCGATCACGTACGACAGCCCCATGAACGTGAAGAACGAGATCCCGACCGGGAGCGTGACTTGGATCAACGGGACGGGATCGCCCATCCCGAGATGGTGGACGACGTTGTCGACGTTGACGCTCAACCACCCTGCGTACTTGAACCAGCCCAGCAGACCCAGCTCGGCGGCCACGGTCGCTACCATCCAGGCCCGCCGCGCCGACGCAAGCCGGGCCCGGTGGACGAGGCGACCACCGGCGACCGTGCATACCGTGGAGACTGCCAGGAGGAAGATGAAGCGCCAGTCCCACCATCCGTAGAACACGTAGCTCGCGATGAGGATGAACACGCGCCAGCGCTTGGGGAACGGCGCGAACAGCCAGTTGCCGATGAAGGCGATCCCGAAGAAGATTGCGAAATCAGTTGTCGGGAAAAGCAACCGGTGAGTCCTTCATCCGCGCCTGGTAAACGCGGGTCGCGTTTACCCTCGGCCGCCAGACGATACATATCCTTTGAGCTCAATGTGCGGAGCCCGTCAAACCCCTTTTAAATCCTGACGATCCGGGGAGTCGCGCGCACCGGTCGTGCCGGCCGAGAACCGGCCGGGATCAGCGACGAGCCTTTATCGCCTCGATGAGCTTGGGGATCACTTTGGTGACGTCACCGACGACACCGAGGTCTGCGATCGTGAAGATGGGTGCTTGGCGATCCTTGTTGATCGCGATGATCTTCTGCGCGTCCTTCATGCCCACCATGTGCAGGGTCGCTCCAGAAATCCCGCAGGCGATGTACACCGTCGGCTTCACCGTCTTGCCGGTCTGACCAACTTGGAAGGAGTACGGCACCCAGCCCGCGTCGACGATGGCGCGTGAAGCGCCAGGAGCCCCGTTCAACAACTGCGCAAGCTCGGTGATGAGGGCGTAATTGCCGGGCGTGCCGAGACCCCGGCCACCGGAAACGACGACGGCGGCTTGGTCGAGCTCGGGGCCGCTGCGCTCGTCCTCGTGACGGGTGACGATTCTTGCCCCGTCGCGCGCCCCTGTGTCGGGCACTTCGATCGCGACGATCTCAGGACACCGCTGCCCGGCCGGCCCTGCCGGCTCGGCAACGAACGATTTCGCCTGGACTATGAAAAGGCCCGGGATGCCGTCGGTGAACTCGGCTCGCACGACCGTCGAGCCGCCGAAGATCGCGTGCACCGAGGTCGGCCTCCCTCCCGTGGCGTCGATCCCCACGACGTTGGTCAGCACCGGCAGATCGAGGCGTACCGACAGCCGTGCAGCGACGTCACGGCCGTCGTGGGTCGCGCCGACGAGGATCGCGTCGGGGCGGTTCCCGCCTGAAACCTGGGCCGCGATGGCGGCCGCAACCTTGGGCCCGGGCAACGACTCTCCGATGTCGCCCACGTCGAACACCTTCGTCGCGCCGTAGCGACCGAGCACGGCGGCCGCGCCCGCAGAGCTCGGACCCCAGGTGACGGCCTCGACGATTCCACCGAATCCGCGGGCGGCCGTCAGCAACTCGAGAACGACGCCGGCCGGCACGCCACCGCGTCTGCTCGGCGAGAACCCAGGTCTTGTCCACCTGCGCCACCCGCCTACAGGATCTTGAGCTGCTCGAGGAAACTGATCACGCGCTCATGAGCGTCACCCCGGTCGACGACGATCTCGCCGGCCTTGCGTGCTTCGGAGGCTTGGACCGAGATCACCTGCTGGCGGGCACCGGCAGAGCCGACCTGTGACGGGTCGAGCCCGAGATCTGCCACGGTCACTTCCTCGACGTATTTCGACTTCGCGGCCGCGAGCCCCTTGAACGAGGGATACCGCGGCTCGACGCCGCCGGCGGTGACGGTCACGACGGCCGGAAGAGGGCACGTGACCTCCTCATAGCCCGCCTCGGTTTGGCGCTGGACCCGGAGCCGGCCATCGGAGATCTCGACGCGCCTCGCGAAGCTGACTGAAGGCCAGCCCAGCAGCTCCGCGACTTGGACCGGTGTCGTGCCCGTGTAGCCGTCGGTGGACTCGGTGCCTGCGAGCACCAGGTCCGGGCCTAGCCGGCCGATGGCCGCCGCCAGGACCTTGGCCGTCCCGAGTGCGTCCGATCCGGCCAGCAAGGGGTCGGACGCCAAGATGGCCCTCGTGGCTCCGATCGCGAGCGCGGTGCGCAGCCCGCTCGTCTCGCCGTTCGGGGCCATCGACACGAGCGACACCTCGCCACCCCCGCAGGCTTCCACCAGCCGGAGGCCCACCTCCACCCCGAAGCTGTCCGATTCGTCCATGATCAGCTTTCCCTCGCGAACAAGGGTGTGATCCTGCGGATCGAGCGCGAGAGGGTTCGCTACGTCCGGGATCTGCTTCACACAGACGGAAACGTTCATCCGGCGATTCTCTACGACTGGTCGGCCCGCAGCCAACCGGGGGTCAGGGTTGCTCAGCCGGCGCCGGGCGGCCTTGCGGCGCCGGGCTGCTCAGCTGGCGCCGGGCGGCCGTGCGGCGCCGGGCGGCCTTGCGGCGAGTGCAGGCGGGGCCTTCCGAGCCCTCGGCGGGCCGCCTCCACGTCGTTGGTGATGACTGCGTCGACACCCAAGCCGGCGAGCGCGGCGATCCTGGCCGGGTCGTCCACAGTCCAGGGTCTGATGGCGATGGCGCAGTCCCCGGCGGCCTTCATCAGGGCCCCGTCCACCGAGACGAAGAACGGATGCAGGCCGGCGTGCCCATGCTCACGCGCCGTCGCGAGCGCACCCATGGGATCGTGATCGAGATCGACGAGCAGTGCCGTCGCAAGACCCGGCCCGAAGGCGCGCACGGCGTCGATCGCTTCCAGGCTGAACGACGACACCACGATCCGGGGCGCCTCCCTGCGGGCCGCCAGCATCGTCGCCACCTCGAACGCGAGCGACCTGTCGCGCTCAGGTCCCGCCCCGGTTTCGTCTTGTTTGATCTCGACATTGACCCGGAGTGGCCGGCAGGCATCCAGCGCCTCGCCGAGCGACGGAAGCCACGCCGGCAGCTCTGCCGACAACAGGCGCGCGATCGGACCGAGCCCGGGTATCTCGCTGTCATGATGAACGACGACATCGTCGTCAGCGGTGAGGTGAACATCCAGCTCTATCCCGTCCGCGCCCAGATCCCGCGCCGCCACGAACGCCGCGACGGTGTTCTCCCTCGCGAGATGACAAGATCCCCGGTGGGCAAAGATCTCGGTCAGGGCGTGCTCCTCTCCGCTCGTGGGTCTTCTGCGGCACGGCCACGTTCGTGGCAATGATCGATTACTTTGATTGTGATCGTGATCACATGCTTGCACGATCCCACTCGCTCCCGTAAGATTAGGTATCGCAGTTCGGTAGTCGACCGCCTCTTCACCGGCGTTCAGCCCGCAGTATCGGTTCGATTGCTGGATGCAACTTTTGTGATTCTGTTCACGGGCGCGCTTGGACGGCCATGGACATTGGCCGCGCTTTCCAAGCCATGGAGGAGGCAGAGTGGCTCTGACCTGGACCCGCTCGAGCGAGTGGGACAGCGACGACTGGCGTAAGGTTGCCGAGTGCCGAGACACTGACCCCGATCTGTTCTTTCCCATCGGAACCACAGGTCAAGCGATTGAGCAGATCGACACGGCCAAAGCCGTCTGTTTCTCGTGCGAGGCCCGAGACGCCTGTCTCGAGTTCGCGCTCGCGACCAATCAGGAGTCTGGCGTCTGGGGCGCCACTTCGGAGGACGAGCGCCGCAAGCTCCGCAAGGGATGGCTGGCCGCTCAGCGCCGCCGCACCTGGTGAGCTGCTCTCGCCTCAGCTGACTCGCCGGCTCACCGGGATTTCGAGACGGACGACGGTGCCCCCGTCGGTCTCCATCTTGATCGTGCCACCCAGCTGACTTCGGACGAGATCGCGGACTATCGACAACCCGAGACTGCGCGTCCGGTCGATGTCGAATCCCTCGGGCAGCCCGCGTCCGTTGTCGCGCACCACGACCCCCAAGACCTCGGCCTGCTCGTCAAGCACGAGATCGACGCGCGCAACGGTTCCAGATGTCGCCTGCCGACTCCCCGCCGCTTCACCGAACGCCACAGATCCCAAGCCCGCCGGCCCCGGCCCCGGCCCTGCCCCGGGCGAGCCCGCGCCGTACCAAGGCTCGGGGAAAGCATGCTCCACGGCGTTCTGAAGGAGCTCCGCGATCGCGACTGCGAGCGGGGTTGCCACTTCGGCCGCCACGTCTCCAAGGCCTCCGACGACCTCGATGGTCACCGGGAACGAGATGGTGCTCGTCTCGCGGATCATGTTCACGAGCGCCGCGACGATCTCGTCGAAGGGCACCTGCTCGGTCGCGTCGCGCGCCAAGATCTCGTGGACCAGGGCAATCGCACGTATACGGCGCTCGGCCTCGAGCAGGGCGATACGGCCTGCAGCCTCGGCCTCGTCCAGGCGCCGCGCCTGGAGCCGGAGGAGGGACGAGATCGTCTGGAGGTTGTTCTTCACACGATGGTGCACCTCACGAATGGTCGCGTCCTTGGTCAAAATGAGCCTGTCCCTGCGGCGCAGGTCCGTCACGTCACGTAGCAGGAGCGCCGCGCCCGTCAGCGCACCCCCGGCGATGAGGGGAATGCACCGGATCATCAAGATGACGTCAGGAGGCCGCTCCACCTCTTCGATCGTGGGAAGCTTGCTCGCGAACGCATCGTCGATGACCGAGGTCTCCAGCCCGAGCAAGGCCAGGCTCGAGCCGACGATCGAGGAAGTGATCGAGGCACGGTGCAAGGCATTGACAGCGTTCGGTGACGCGTAGGTGATGCGCTCCTGAGCGTCGACGACGATCACTCCGTCGCCCACCCGCGGCGCCTCCTCGACTGCGGCGGGGCCGGCCTCGAAAGGAAACAGGCCGTCTGCGACCATGACCGACAGCCGCTCGAACAGATCGAGATAGACCCGTTCCAGCGTGCCCCGGCGCCGGGTGGTCCGTGGCGACCAGACGCGGCAGAGGACACCGAGAGCCTTCCCTCGGTGACCCACGGGGATGTTCGTGACGCGCACGAGCGCGTCGGCAGACGCGCCTGGCTGCTCGGAGTGCACGATCACCCCGGATTGGTAAGCCTCGGCCAGGCTCGGCAGGCTCTCGGCAGACTGAACCTGGCCGACCAGGTCGACCTCGTACAGGGTCTGGCTCGTCGTGGGCCGTATCTGTCCGAGGACGACGAACGCGCCGAGGCGGCCAAGGCCTGGAGCCTCGGAGGTCCAGAACTCGGGCACCGCGTCGCCACCCTCGCCGCGATCACGCGTGGCCGGTACGAACAGCAACAGGTCGGAGAACGACAGGTCGGCGAGAAGACTCCAGAACGCCATCAGGCTCTCCAGATGGCGGCGCTCATGGCCGTCGAACGACGTGTACCGGCGAATCAGGTCGGGCCCCGGGACGATCTTGACCGGAAGCGGGACGAGAGAAGGGTCCATAGTCTCGTCAGGCCGGGCCGCACGGGCCGACGCGCACAGGCTCGAGGGCACCTGGGCCGGCCTCGGCGGTCACGATCTCAGACATCGATGTGCTCCATCCTCATGTTGCAGCCCGCGACCGCCCGGCAGGCTCGGCGGGCGCGGTTCGACAACGAGATCATGCCGCGCCTTGGAGCTTCGTGAAGACCGTCAAGGGCCGGCGTCGGATTTCGGCCCCTCCGAAGGACGTTCCCGGTCCTGGGTCGACGCGTCTGTGTCGCGCCCTGTCGACCTGCTCGACGGCGACCCACGACCGGTGCCGCGACGGCCGTGGGTCCTGCGACTTGCGCGAAAAACAGCCTTTTCGGTCGCCACCGCGCCCTCGTCGCCCCAGATCTTGGCTCCCACCTCGAGAAGACCGCGCAGGTCGGTGACGTGTCCCGGGTGGTACGGCACCGTCGCTGTCACCTCGTGAGCCGCGGACAGCTCCCGCAACAACTCGGCTTCGCGCGTCGCCACGAGCCGGAAGTTGGCGAAGCTTCGGGCCACTTCGGAAAGCACCCGGCCGACCATCTCGCCCGAAGGACGAGTGGCGGTCGCGGGGTCCACCGGCAAACGGTCGGCAACGGACTTCGCCAGCTCGTCGGCGCACTCGCCCAACAGCTCGGCGGTGCGACCGACGGGTGGATCCGAGAATGGTCCCGGCAGCACCTTGTTGCAAACGAGCAGACCGAGATGCAGGTGGCGATCACGGAGGCTCTCGATGAGCTGTTCGGCGTCCACCGCCGGCACCGCCTCGAGAGTGGTCACGACGACGAAGGTCGTGCGCACGTCGCGGATCAGGCGGTTCACGGCTTCGGCGCGGGCGACGAAACCGTCCCTCATGGTCTGGAAGAGAATGAAGAAGCCGGCAAGATCCTCCAGGAACTGGCTCCCGAGGATGCGATCGGCAACCTGGTAGAAGGGCCGGGAGGCGAAGTTCACCAGCCGGGAGCGGTAAGGCACGACGAGCCACCGGAGCAGTCTCGAGGAGAAGAACTCGGCGATGCGCCCTGGCGCATCGAGGAGGTCGAGCGCGTTGAGCGACGGCGGCGTGTCGACTACGAGGAGGTCGTACTCGCCTTCTTCGTGAAGCTCGTAGAGACGCTCCATGGCGATGTAGTCGTTGCCCTGTGCGAACCGCCTCGTGAGGTTTCGGTAGAGCGGGTTGCCAAGGATCTGGTTCGCCGTGCCTGGATCGGGCGCATGCCCGCGGACGAGCGCGTCCCACGACTCGCCCATGTCCAGCATGGCCGCGTACAGCTCACCTTTCGGGCGTACTCCGGCATCGGCGAACGCCTCGTCGGGCACCCGGCGGGCCACGTTTCCCAGCCCCCCGATCCCGAGAGCGTCGGCCAAGCGTCGCGCGGGGTCGACGGTGAGCACGAGCACGCGGCCTCCGAGACGCACAGCGGCCATGGCGGCAAGCGAGGCCGAGATCGTCGTCTTGCCCACCCCGCCTGGTCCGCAAACGACCACGACCTCCTTCGCCGACAGGAGTCGTTCCAGGTGGCGCGTCTGCTCCTGTTCAGCAGACGACCCTGCGCGCCCGGTGATGGGGCGGCTCTCGGGACGTGAGTCGAGGCGGCGCTCCGGTCGGCTCAAGTCAACAGCTCCTCGGACAGGGCGCGGGCGACCTGGCGAACTGCGCGAAGCCCGTGCGCGCGTGCGAACAGGTACGGCAGGTACAACAGCGGCACGTCCGACGTGATCTCGGCGCGCAGTCGCTCCAGGTGGGCGACGCCGTCGCGCCGGACGGTGACGGCGAGCCTCGCTGCTGAGAACACGTCCTCGACCAGCTCGCTGGATGTCTCGAGCTCGCGGGCCAAGGACTCGAGAGTCGTGGGGCGGGCGAGCTCGTTGAAAACCAGCTCCTCGGAGTGGCCGAAGAGCTCGGGCAGGACCCGGTTTGCCACCACGCACGCGAGATGAACCGGCGTCTCGCTGGCCAGCCGGGCGGCCAGGTCGACAGCCTCGGTCACAGGCATCTCCTCCGGCGTGGTGACGAGCACCGCCCCGGTTCGGACCGGGTCGCCGAGGATCTCCAGTATCCAGTCGGTCTGGGACCGGACCACGCCCACCCGGATCAGCTCGTTGATTCCGGTCGGCGCCGCGAGCTGGCCGACGACGTTGCCCGTCGAGGAGGCGTCGACGACAACGAGGTCGTAGTGGCCTGCCCGGATCTCGAAGCACAGCTTGCCGACCGTGAGGATCTCCCTGATCCCCGGCGCCGCCGTCGCCACGAAGTCGAATGCCCGGGCAACCGGTCCGATGTGCCCGATGGTCGGTACCCTCGCGACGACACGCAGATACTCACGCAGCGACGCCTCGGTGTCCATCGACATCGCCACGAGGTCATCGCTGATGCGCCGGCCACTGAAGGGGGTCGGACCGCACTCGTAGGAGCGGGCAAGATCTCCCTTTGGCTCGGCCTCGCAGACAAGGGTGCGGCGACCCTGCTCGCTCGCGAGCAGGGCGATCGCAGCTGCAACGGTGGTCTTGCCTACGCCGCCCTTACCGGTGACGAAAAGCAGCTGGTAAGCGAAGAGCTCGGGCACCGAGCTCGGCTGTCAGTTGGTTCCGAAGCCGACGCGCCGGTCCTCGCCCTCGCCGCCGATCTCGATGAAGGCGACCTTGGCCGATGGCACTGCAACACGACGGCCCCGCTTGTCGGTGAACCAGAGCACGCCATCGGGCTGGGCAAGGGCCTTGTCGACATCCGCGACGATGTCCTCGTGCGCGGTCCCCTCGGGGAGGTCGATGTCGAGCTCCCTCACTGTATGGATGATCCCGATGCGCACGTCCACGAGTGCTCCTTCCGCTCCCGCGAGTCATCGTAGGGGACCGGTCGGCCGGCGAGGTTCACAAGGGTCTCATGGCGTTCACCAGGGCGACAGCACGGTCACCGAAGAGCTCCTCCGCTTTGGTGCAGGCAAACCGGTCCGTCATCCCGCTCACGTACCCGACCGCGGCCCGAACCGTGTCCGGGTCGTCGGGCACCAGCTCGGCTCCCACGGGAAGCGCCGTCGGGTGGCTGACGTAGTGATCGACGAGGGCGCGCAACAAGTCGACGACCGCCGATGACTGGTCGAGCGAGGCGCGGCGGAGATAGATCCGCTCGTAGTTGAACCGTCGCAACGCCTCGAGCGCCTCGCCCATCGTCTCACTGATCGCGACCATGCCCGAGGACAACGTCGTCGTGACGGCATCGGTCACAAAGGCGTTGAGCTGGCGGGCCCTCGAGGTGCCGCAGTGCTCGGCGACGAGAAACGGGAACTCCTCGCTCGTCACGATCTGAGCGTGAACCGCGTCCTCGAGGTCATGGGCGCAGTAGGCGATCCGGTCCGCGAGCGCGACGACCTCGCCCTCGGGCGTGGCGGGCGACGGGCGCGACCAGGAGTGGTTGCGGATTCCGTCCAAGGTCTCGGCGCACAAGTTGAGCGATGCGGCAGTGACGTCAGCGCCCCAGACCGCGTGGTCGAAGCCCTCCGGCAGGAAAGGCGACAGCGCCTCCTCGCTGGCGTGGCCTCCGGGGCCGTGGCCGCAGTCGTGGCCGAGGGCGATGGCCTCGGTCAGAGCGAGGTTCAACCGGCACGCACGCGAGATCGCGTTCGCAACCTGAACGACTTCGAGGGCGTGGGTGAGCCGAGTCCGCTGGTGGTCGGCCGGGAATATGAAGACCTGGGTCTTTCCCGCCAGGCGGCGAAACGCCGCCGAGTGCAGGATCCGGTCCCGATCGCGCTCGAAACAGGTACGCCACGGATCGGCGAGCTCCTCGATTGCACGACTGCCGGCCCCGGCCGACCGGGTCGCACCCGGCGCCAGCAACCACTCCTCCTCGGCCTCTCGAGCCTCACGGTCGGCGACACCCGCCGAGCTGCCGAGAGGCACGGTCGGGTGATGCGCCGTCCGGACGCCTGGATCCTCGCTGAGGTGGCCGCTCATGGTCGAGGCCCACTGCCGCGACTGCTCGCTCATCACTGACAAGGATGCCGCTTCCACGGCCCCGAAGCTACGCCCACGCTGTCACACTCCGTCGGTCACGGCACATTCCGGCCTCAGCCGATCGAGAGCTCTGACCGGTACACCCGCCCAGGTCCCAGTGCCACCACGCGTTCTGCAAGCGATGCAAAAGCCTGCCCTGCCTCGCCTTGCGGATCGGATGCCGCGACAGGCACGCCGAGGTCACCCGCCTGGCGCAATGCAGGCAGGAAAGGGATCTGCCCCAGCAGCGCCACGCCAAGGGACTTGGCCAATGTCTCGCCGCCGCCCTGACCGAAAAGGTCGTAGCGCTTGCCGTCGTCACCGGTGAACCACGACTGGTTCTCGACCACTCCCCTGACCGGCAGGCGCAGCTGGCGGGCGAGCACGGCGGCACGCTGTGCCACTCGTTCGGCTGCGACCTGCGGTGTCGTCACGACCAGCACCTCGGCGCGGGGCACGAACTGGGCGATGGACATCGCGACGTCGCCCGTGCCAGGCGGGAGGTCGAGCACGAGGAAGTCCGGCTGGCCCCAGTGCACATCCACGAGGAACTGCTCCAAGGCCTTGTGCAACATCGGACCCCGCCACATGACCGCCTGGTCCTCCTTCACGAAAAAGCCCATCGAGATGCACCGGACGCCGTGGGCCACCGGAGGGATGAGCAGGTCGCCGAGGAGGGAAGGGGGACGATCGATACCCAGCATGGAAGGGACGGAAAAGCCGTAGACGTCCGCATCGAGGATGGCCACAGAAGCGCCCTGGCGCGCCAGGGCGACCGCGAGATTGACTGTCACGGTCGACTTGCCCACACCACCCTTGCCCGAAGAGATCGCCAGGACGCGGGTGCGTGATGCCTTGTCGGCAAAAGGGTTCGGACGGGGCGAGGGTCCTTCGGCGCCGTGGCCGTCCCCACCGGCACCGTGGCCGGCGCCATGATGACGCTGCGGCCCGGCGGCTTCGCCGCCGGCCTCATGCGCCGGAGATCCTGAACCGAGCTCACGAAGCCTCGCGTACAGCACCTGTTCCTCGGCCTCGGTCATGTCGACGAGCTCGAGCGCCGAGGGTGGGCCCCCGGCGCCGGCAATCGCTCTCGCGATCTCGTCGGCAAGCTCACGCGGCGCCGGGTGCCCGGCGGCCGGCACGGAGACGACCACCTCGGTGCGGTCGTCGAGGGTCTTGAGCGAGCGAAGCAGCCCGAGGTCTCCGATGCTGTGGAACAGACCCGGGTCGACGACGCCAAGGACGGCCTCCTCGAGAGGCTTGCCGGGATTCGTCATCAGCCTGGCCGGAGTCCTGTCATTGACGTCCTTGGTCGATCTTGGCTTCCTGCTCACCTGACGAGCGGCCACCGGTACGCTAACGGTGTGAGTGAAGTCACGCGCCAGTCACAGGGACCGGTCAGCACCGACGAGGGTTTCTCGGCGACCGTGGCCGCGATCACCTCTGCGTTCGGTGACACTACCCGGCGGCAGATCTACCTGTTCGCGCGCGAGCGCCAGGGCGTGACCGCCGGCGAGGTCGCCGAGCAGTTCGCCCTTCATCCAAACGTCGCACGCCATCACCTCGACAAGCTGGCCGCGGGCGGGTACCTCGACGTCTATGTCGACCGCGGGAACGCCGGGGTCGGGAGGCCGTCAAAGCGCTACCTCTCGGGCGTCGCCAGCACGAGCACCGCGGTGCCGGCGCTGCGGGACGGCCTTCTCCTCGCGTTGCTCGGCCGCCTCCTTGCCATAGTCGACCCCGTCCAGGCCGAGCAGATCGCCCACGAAGTGGGGGCGGAGTACGGCCGCTCGCTCGCCTTGCAGATGGCGCCGGGCGATGCTCCCAGATCGCTGCGCTCGGCCATGAAGTCAGTCGCAGACGCGTTGACCGCACAAGGGTTCGCAGCCCATTGGGGGGTCACCGGATCGCCCAACTCCATCATCCGGGACCATTGCCCCTTTGGCGAGGCCGCCATCGATCATCCCGTGCTGTGCGCGGCCGACCGGGGCCTCGTCGAAGGCCTGCTGAACGGCCTGTGCCGAGACGGTGTGCCGGTTCAGCTCTCGTCGCGTGCGCGCGGCGACGAGGTCTGTGCCACTGTCGCAGGCTGACTCCTGTCCTGAGAGCGGTCCGCGTGCAAGCGCCCCCGAGCGATCGCCACTATCTCGACCACGCCTCGACCTCGGTCCTCAGGCCCGAGGCGGCCCAGGCGATGTCGCAATGGCTCGGTGGACCCTGGGCCGGCGATCCCGGCCGCGTGCACGCCGAGGGTCATGTCGTGCGCGACACGATCGAGAGGGCGCGAGAGGCCGTGGCCCTGCTGCTCGGGACCACGGCGAACCGTGTCGTGTTCACCAGCGGTGCCACAGAGGCCGCCAACGCCGCGATCTTCGCGGCGGGCCGGGCCCGCAGCGGTGCGCCGATGATCTGCGCGGACGTCGAGCACTCCTGCGTTCGCGCGGCTGCCCTGCGCCAGGGAGCTGTCCTCGTGCTCGAAGTGGACTCGACGGGCCGCATCGATCTCGACCATCTCGCGGCACTGCTCGCTGACGATCGAGCCGGCCGACCGGCGCTGGTGAATTGCCAATGGTTCAACCACGAGGTCGGGACGCTGCAACCGGTGGCCGAGGTCGTGGCGTGCTGCCGATCTGCAGGCGTGCCGGTTCACGTCGACGCTGCCGCAGCAGTTGGTCACGTCCCCGTCGATCTCGATTCGCTCGGCGCCGACTTCGTCTCGCTCAGCGCTCACAAGTTCGGCGGCCCGACCGGCACCGGAGCCCTCGTCGTCCGCCGGGGCCTGCGCCTCGAGCCGTTCGTCGTCGGTGGTGCACAAGAGCGGGCACGACGCGGCGGTCTCGAGAACCTGATCGGGATCGTCGGTTTTGGCGCGGCGGCAACTGCGCTCAGCGAGCCGGGGAAGCTGGACCAGGAGGAAACCGCCGCCCGGCACCTGACGAGTGCGCTCGCCGAGGCGGCCAGGTCTGTCGACGACGTCCTTGTGCTCGGTGACACCGACCGGCGGGCGCCGCACATCGTGAACGTGGCGGTCGGCGGCGTCCTGTCCGAGGCAGTGCTGCTCGGCCTCGATCGGTCGGGCGTCGCGGCTCACTCGGGATCGGCGTGCTCGTCGGAGTCCATCGAACCGTCCCCGGTCCTCGCCGCGATGGGCGCCGACCCCGACCGTTCGCTCCGGCTCTCGGTCGGCTGGTCGACGACCGAAGCGGACGTCAAGGCGTTTGCCGCGGCCTTCAGGCCGGTGGTGGAACACCTGCGCGCTCTCGGGGCCACCGGCACATGACGGGCGCTCGGGCGGCGGCCTCTGGCTGCCAGTGCCCGTCTCACAATCCGAGTGCGAAGACCCCTTCTTCACCGTCGATCTCGTCGACCTGGACGCCGGTCTGGCGAAAACCAAGCTTCTCGACAACTGCGAGCGACGCCACGTTGTCCGGCGACACCGAGGCGAACACAACCTTCTCGCCTTGGGTTCGCGCCCAGTCGAGGAGACCTTGGGCGGCCTCGAGGGCGAATCCCTGCCGCCGATACGGCGGCAGGACCGTGTAGCCGATCTCGGCACGCCCGACATCCTGCGGCGGTCCGTGGAACCCGCAGTGCCCGATGACTGCACCGTCTTGTTCCAGAACGATGGCCCGAGCGCACCAGGCCCGCCCCGAGGGCCGAGATGTCATCCGGCTGAGCTGAATCTTCAGGAAGAACTCGTCCAGCGACTCGACGAACGCGTCCGGCAATGCCCTGCCCTGGACCCGCTCGGCGGTGTCCCTGTCGTGGGCGATGAGTGCTTCGAGAGTCCCAGGTTGCAGCGGCTCCAGTTCGAGTCGGGCCGTCACGATGGGGTCGGGGTCAGACATTGCAGGCGCAGTGTACCGAGCTGTTCACGCTGCCGAACTGGGCGAACAGTGGGATCGTGGCCTTGCCGTGTGCTCCCGGTCACCGAGGGCGCCGTCGCTCCGGGCCCGCCTCCGACGGCGTCAGCCGGCCGCGGCGCTCTTCATGGCTGCGCCGTAGCGAGGCGGCAAGGGCTGTTCGGCAGCTGCGAAGGCTTTCGCCGCGATCGCGGCGACCGACATGAGCAGGTTCCTCGAGGCTCCCGCACTCAGCGCCTCGCGGAACTGGACCGAGGCGGCGCCCGGTCTGCCGAAGTCCTCGTAGAGGATCACGCCGAGGAGTGCGTGACCGTCCGGATAGCCGGGCGCGACCGTGACGGCCCGGGCGACCGAGGCGTCCCCACGCTGAAGCACGAGCCGGTTCTTCGACGAGAGCCCTGCGAGCCGTACCAACCAGCCACCATAGGTGAGGGCTTCGGGCTGCTTCGGGTCCGTCTGCAGGACCTGGTTGTAGAGCTGAACAGCCTCCGCCGCCTGCCCTTGGCTGCCGAGGATCGTGGCACGGTCCAGTGTCTCCTGCTCCTGCTGGGCCGACGACAGGGATACCGATCCAGTCGCCGATTCGCCAGGGAGGCGGACGCCCGCGAGCGACGCCGCCAGCAGCGTCGCAGCCACGACGAAACAAGCCGCCGCGGCGGTACCGATCACCAGCCGCGTTCGCCGGCCTCCGAGCCGCCGGCGCATTCGACGAGCGGGGCGAGCCGTGTCGGGGGCCGCCGTGCCGGGGGCCGCCGTGCCGGGGGCCGCCGTGTCGGGGGCCGACAGGCCGGGGGCCGACAGGCCGGCTATCGCCACTTCGACCTCGGCCAGCCGCCGCCCATAGCGGGAATCCAGGACCGCGAAGTCCGCCTCGTCGACTTCGCCGGACGCGTGCTGTTCATCGAGATCCTCGATCGACTGCCGGAGGAATTCCCGCTCGTTCGCCAGCGCGTCGGGGCTCCACCGACGGGTCCGGTTGCCTGCACCCCGCCCGCCGGTCGCACGCCCGAGGTTCACCGGGACACCTCGAGGCGCCGTCTCCTCCACAGGTAGACAGCGAGGAGGGCGCCGGCGCCGCCGACGACTGACACCGGCACGGCCCACAAGAGGACGTCGGCTCCCGACCCGGAAGGGACGAGCAGTGCCTGCTCGCCGAAACGGGCCACGACGAGTTGCTCGATCCGCGCGTCGCTCAGGCCCGCATGGACCCAAGCGGCGACCTCGGTCCGCAGCCCGACCGCGATGGGCGCGTCCGACTGCGCTATGGAGAGGTCGACGCAGCTCGGGCACTTGATGACGCTGTCGAGGTAGGCGATCCTCCCCGATGAGCTCGGCTGCGGCGGGTGCACGCTCCCGATGCCCAGGGCGGCCAGAGCGACCACGGCCACGATCACCCACGCCGGTCGGGAAGCGAGAACCGAGAAGGCCGAGAGCCCGACGTGCTCCTCTTTGCGCCTTGTCTCCGGGCCGACCTCGCCAATCACGGGTGCGCCGCCGCTGCTTGCTCGACAAGGCGGTCCAGGCCGCCAACGGTCACACCCCCGAGGATCCGGTCCACGACCATGCCGTCGGGTGCGATGAGGAACGACTGCGGCGGATCGTCGACGCCGTAGCTGATCGCGATCGCCTCGCCCGGGTCGACGACCGATGGCCAGGTGGCTCCGACCTGTCGCTCGAACGCGGCCGCGTTCGACGCCGTGTCGCCGTACACGACGCCCAGCACAGCAACTCGCTGGCCACCGGGACGGCCGTACGCGAACTTGACGAGCTCCGGCGACTCGGTCCGGCACGGCGGGCACCAGCTCGCGAAGAAGTTGAGGAGCACCCAACGGCCTCGCAAGCCGGCCAACGACGAGGCGCCGCCGCCAAGGTCACGACCCGCTACCGGCGGGGCGGGCTTGCCGATGAGGAAGCTCGAGGCCGTCTGCGTCGCGGCCGGGCGGCTCGCCAGCACGGCGACGAGGACGAGCGCGCCGAGGCCGACCCCGCACGCGGCCCATCGCGCGAGCTTGGCTTGACGGCGCCGGGTACTCAAGAGACTGCTCCAGCGCCGACAGGAGCTGGGACCGGGTCCTCGGGACCGCCCCGGTGGCCGAGGGGCACCTCTGCTGGCGGGCCGTCCGGCGACTCGGTGGACTCACCGGTACCCGGCGCTGCGGACCTGTCGCTGGCGCCTCGGCGTCGGCGGCTCGGCGCGGCGGCGAGCACCGCCCCGAAGGCCGTGATGGCCCCGCCGACCCAGAGCCACAGCACCATGGGCTGGATGACGACGTCGATGGTCGCCGGACCATGGGACGAGACGTCGATGTCGGCGAGCGTGAGGTAGGTGTCCTCGCGGACCGAGGAATCCACCGCCGGGGTGCCGATCCCCTCGCTTCCGGGAAACACGCTGATGGCCGGGTAGAAGGGGGCCCCGTCCACGAGGACCGTCGCGACCTCACCGCTCTTGTTCGGGAGGCTGAACTGTTTCGAGCCCACGTAGGTGAAGATGTGACCGTCGTAGCGAACCGACTGGCCCGGCTTCAGCACAAGTTGCGTGCGCTGCCCGTACGAGCTGGCGGCCGCGAGGGCCACGGCCACGACCACGACGCCGAGATGCACGACCATGCCGCCGTTGGCCCGGCCGAAAAGCGCCCGCGACGCTCCCCCACCCGTGCGGTGCGACCCGAGAGCCGAGAGCACCAATTGGCGCACCGCGCTCGCCGCCGCGAATCCGCCGAGACCGAAGGCCAGCAGCGGCGTGAACCCGCGCACGCCCACCAGGACGCAGACCACGATGACCCCGGCACCGACCCATGCCGGGACCGCGAGCCGGCGGCGGAGCAATCCCGGGGCCGCCTTGCGCCATGGCAGCGCCGGTGCCACCGCCATGAAGAACAGCAGTGCAAAGCCGATCGGGAGGGTCATCGTGTCGAAGTAGGGCCGCCCGACTGTGACCTGCTGGCCGTTCACCGCCTGGACGAAGAGGGGGAAGACCGTTCCGAGGAGCACGACGAGCGCGAACCCTACGAAAAGGAGGTTGTTCACCAGGAACGCACCCTCCCGCGAGACTGCGGCGTCGATCGTCCCGGGCGAACGCAAGCGGTCACCCCGCCAGGCGATCAGCCCGACACTGACGGCTACGACGACGCCGAAGAAACCCAGCAGCACCGGACCAACCGTCGAGTTCGAGAAGGAGTGCACCGAAACCAGCACTCCGGAGCGAGTGAGGAACGTGCCGAGGATGGTGAGCGAGAAAGCCGCTATCAGAAGCGACAGGTTCCAGACCCGCAAGAGGCCGCGCCGTTCTTGGACCATCACCGAGTGCAGGTACGCCGTACCGCAGAGCCAAGGAAGCAGCGCCGCATTCTCCACCGGGTCCCAACCCCAGAAGCCCCCCCAACCGAGAACCTGGTAGGACCACCACGCCCCGAGCACGATGCCGATCGTGAGGAAGACCCATGCGAACAAGGTCCAGCGGCGGGTCTCCCCGAGCCAGCCCTCGTTGAGGCGCCCTGTCACGAGCGTGGCGATGGCGAAGGAGAACGGCACCGTGAACCCGACAAAGCCCAGGTACAGAAAGACGGGATGGAAGGCGATCAGCGGGTTGTCCTGCAAGAGCGGGTTCGGGCCCGAACCGTCGACCGGGACCCGGCCGACAACGTGCGCGAACGGGTTCGCGGGACCGGCCATGAGGGCGAAGAAGAAGACCGCGACGCAAAGCCCGATCAGGCTTGACCAGGCCACGAGCGGATCGGACGCCCGCTTGCGGAACACGTGGGTCATGGCGGCCAGGTACCCGGCGAGAATGAGCGCCCAGAGCAGGATCGAGCCTTGAAGAGCCGACCACATTCCGGTGACGGAGTACAGGATCGGCGTCTCACGACTGTTGTTCGCCGCCACGAAAGCGATCGAGAAGTCGTGGACCAGGAGCGCACGCTCCATGGCGATGGTCGCCACGATCGCGCCGGCGAGCACCCAGAACGCGAACGTGCGGGCATGCCGGAACAACGAGTGGCGCCCGGTCGCCAGGCCAACGCCGATCGTGACGACCCCCGACACCGCCGCGAGCAGGCCGAGCGCAACCCCGACCAGCCCCCCAGAGGCGTTCACCGCGTCGTCCCGTTCAGTGCTCTCACCCGATTCGGGTGGGCCGCGATGTAGACGTTGGAGTGCTTGACGAGGATCTGGTCCGAGGCGAACCGGTCGGTCGTACCGACGAAGTGGCCGACCACGACGACAGGGATCCCGGGTTGGAACAGCTGCGGAGGCGCTCCGGTGTTGGTGACGGCGACCTTTACGCCGCTTGACTCGACGACGAAGGCCACCGTTGTCCCTGAGGTGTCCCGGATCGTGCGAACCGTCCCCGGCATGACCATGCCTTCGAGCTGAAAGGTGCTGTTGCCAAGGGTCGCGCGCTGGGCAATCGCCTCGTTCGCGGTCTTGAAGAACACGATCGCCGAGGTGATTCCCTTGAAGATCAGAAAACCGATCGCCGCGACGATCACGACCCCGACCACTCCCAGCCGTCGTCGCTGACGCCGTTGCTCGGGGCCGAGGGTTCCCCGCTGGCGCGGCGGCGCGGCCGGAGCGGCCCCCGCGTCGCCGGAGCTGGGCCCGTCCTCATCGAGGGGTTCCCGAGCCGAGGTGGCACCGCCGGTTCTCATGCCGACATCGGTCATGGATCGTTTCCCAGCCCAGAGTCCTCGACCCCGCGGCGCGTCACCACCGAGACGTCGCCGGCCTGTGCCAGTTCTCGGGGCTTGGTCGGGACCACCTGCGGCGCAACTGCGCTCGACGCTGCGCCGACGCGTCGCCGAGCGGCGCGCTCGCGGGTCAGAAGGGCCACCCCGTAGGTCCCGAGCGTGCCGAGGACGACGATGTAGCCGGCCTCCACATAGCCGTTCATCCGGCCACCGCCTCTGCTCGGCGCTCCGCGAGGGCGATCTCGAGCCCCTCGGTGTCTTCGAGGTCCTGCAGCTTCGCCAGACGGTAGCGGTGCGCCACCAGCCAGATGTACACGAGGGTGAACGACACGAAGCCGAGCAGCAACGTCCAGGCCATCGACCCGTGCACATAGGTCTTGTGTGTGGTCGGGTTGAGCACGGTGGGCGCCTGGTGCAGGCTTCGCCACCACTCGACTGAGAAGTAGACGATCGGCACGTCGACGAATGCGACCAGGGCCGCGATGGCCGACCGGCGGGCGCGGACGTGGAACTCGCCGGGCACACGCCGCAGAGCCAGATACCCGAGATAGAGCACGAACAGCAGTGCCGTAGTCGTGAGCAGCGGGTCCCAGACCCACCACGCACCCCAGGTGGGCCGCCCCCAGATCGATCCGGAGACGAGCGTGAGGCCCGTGAACACGACACCGACCTCGGCCGACGCGCCGGCAAGACGGTCGAAATGCTCAGTTCTGGTCCTCGGCCACAGGTAGAGGAGGCTCGCGAGACTGGCGACTCCGTAGGCGAGGAACGCGACCCACGCCATCGGCGGATGGACGTACAGCAGGCGCACGAGATTCCCCATGAACTCGTCCGGCGGCGTGACGAAGAGACCCAACCACACCGTCGCCACCACGCCGACAAGTGCTGTCAGGCCCAGCACTCGCAACGCCACCGCCGCGCGGTCGGGCGGAATGGCGCGAAGTGGCGAGCTCATCTGTCCTCCGAGAGCGGCCCGGGTGCTCATCCGTCCTCCAAGAGCGGTCCGAACGCGACTATGCCGATGGCGATGTAGAGCACGGCAAAGACCACGAGCACGTCCAGCCAGGCGCCTGCACGGCCCGGTGTTCCCGCGAGGCCCTCGTCCCACGCCTTGGTTGCGGCAAGCAGGACCGGAGCGACCACGGGCAGGAACAGAAGCGGGAGGAGCGTTTCTCGTATCCGCAGCCCGGATGCCACGACCCCGTAGAGCGTGCCGACCGCCGCGAGACCGAGGGTGCCGGCGACGCACGCGGCGACCAGGACAAGGGCGCCCGACAAGTGAGCCCCGTAGAGCAACGCGACCCCGAGCGCGAGCGCGGCCTCGAGAACGAGAAGCTGGGCGACGACGGCCGTGGCCTTGCCGAGGAAGATCCCGGCCGGGTCGAGGCCGGACAGACGCAGGCCATCTCGGGCTGCGTCGGCCGACTCGATGGCATAGCTGCGCTGAACCGCCAGGACCGTCGAAAGCAGGACAGCGACCCAGAACAGGCCTGCGGAGGCCGGCGCGAGGACCTGCCGGTCAGGGCCCAGCGCCAAGCCGAAAAGCAGCAGGACCGCGACTGCGAACGGGCCGATCTGATTCAGGCCGACCCTGGAACGGATCTCGATGCGGAGGTCTTTCCCGGCGACGAGCACGGCGTCACGCAACATGAGCGGGTGCTTCCTTGACTGGCTCGGACGTCTCGGCGCGCTCGGGCGGCTCGACCACGCGTCCACCCGCCAGGTGAACGGTCCGGTCGGCTATGGCCGTGGCACGCTCGAGCTCGTGCGAGGCGAACACGACGGTGCGCCCAGCCGATCGGGATCCGGCAAGGAGCTCGTCGAGAAGATCCCGGCCGTCCTGGTCGAGTCCCGCATGCGGCTCGTCGAGCAGCCACAGCCGAGCACCTCGCGCGACGAGCACCGCCAGTGAGGCACGGCGCTGCTGTCCTGCGGAGCACCGTCCTACGGGAATGGACGCGAGGCGACCCGCGAAGCCGAACCGGTCGAGTGCGGGGCGGATCCCCGCGACAGCGCCTCTGGTCGCTCGCACCGCAAAGTTCAGGTTCTCCTCCACCGTCAGCTCGTCGTACAGGAACGACTGGTGGCCGAGCATGCCAACCTCGCGCCGCACAGCACGCCGATCGGCCACGAGGTCCCGACCGAGCACGGTCGCCTCGCCTGAGTGCACCGCCAGCAACCCGGCGAGAACCTTGAGAAGGCTCGTCTTGCCCGCGCCATTCGGGCCGCGCAGATGCACAACCTCGCCTTCGCCAACCTCCAAACAAGCTCCTGCGAGGAGGGGGAAACGGCTGGCGAGCGCTACGGCCTCGTGGAGACGAACAGCAGGCGGCATGAAGACCGCCCATGTTACGGGGCAGCCGGCGCCCTGGTCACACGCGCGCCGCCGAGTGGTCAGGAAACCCGGCCGCGTAGCAGGTCGAGGTCGGCGTCGACCATCATCTCGATGAGCCCCGCAAAGTCGACGTGTGTCTTCCAACCGAGCTTCTCGCGCGCCTTGGCTGCGTTGCCGACGAGGAAATCCACTTCTGCAGGCCGTTTGAAACGCTCGTCGGTCTGGACATGGTCCTCGGTAATTGAGGCCCGCCCTCGAGAAGGCGACCTCGCACACCTCCCGTACCGAGTGTGTCTCGCCGGTGGCGATGACGTAATCGTCGGGCTCGTCCTGCCGGACCATCGCCCACATTGCCTGGACGTAGTCACCGGCGAAGCCCCAGTCGCGTTTCGCTTCCAGGTTGCCGAGCCGGATCACGCTGTCGAGGCCGAGCTTGATCCGCGCGACGCCGTTGGTGATCTTGCGCGTGACGAACTCGAGTCCCCGGCGCGGGCTCTCGTGGTTGAACAGGATCCCCGAACAGGCGTGCAGACCGTAGCTCTCGCGGTAGTTCACGGTGATCCAGTGCCCATAGACCTTCGCGACGCCATAGGGGCTGCGCGGGTAGAAGGGCGTGTTCTCGGTCTGGGGAACCTCTCGGACCCTTCCGAACATTTCCGAGGAGCTGGCCTGGTAGAAGCGGATCTCGCGATTGGTCAACCGGATCGCGTCGAGAATGCGGGTCACGCCGAGCGCCGTAACCTCGCCGGTGAGCACGGGCTGGCCCCAAGACGTCTGCACGAACGACTGAGCAGCGAGGTTGTAGACCTCGCTGGGACAATGCTCGCGCAGGACCTCGATCATCGAGACCTCGTCGAGGACGTCTGCGGACGCAAGAGTCAACCGGTCTTGAATGTGCGCGATCCGCTCGAAGTTGAGAGTGCTCGAGCGCCGGACCATCCCGACTACTTCGTAGCCTTGCGACAACAGCCATTCCGCCAGGTACGAACCGTCTTGACCTGTGATGCCGGTGATCAACGCCTTGTTTTGCACCACCCCGTTCTAGAGCCTGGCGCCCCCGGTCGCAAGGAAGGCGGTGTGAGGCCATGGCCGCGGGCAGGTCCCCAACGACGCCGTCGACGACTACGGTGCGGGCGTGCGTCTCCCAGCTTCCGGCACGGTGGCCGTCGTTTCCTACCGCCTCGGCGGCCAGGACGGCGTCTCGGTGGAAGCCGCCAAGTGGGTCTGGGCCTTTCGCCGTCTGGGCTTCGAGGTGAGGACGGTCGCCGGCAGCGGCGACGCCGATCGGCTGGTGCCGGGCCTGGCGATCGACGCCGCGGTCACCGACGTCCCGGCGTTGCGATCCGAGGTCGCAGATGCGCTCTCGGTAGCGGACCTGGTGCTCGTGGAGAACCTCTGCTCTCTTCCTTTGAACCCGGTAGCGGGCGAAGTCGTCGCCGCGACGCTGAGAGGCCGGCCCGCGGTCCTGCGTCATCACGACCTCGCCTGGCAGCGACCCCAGCTTGCAAGTCTCGGGGCGCCTCCGACCGACCCGGCATGGCGGCACGTCTGCATCAATGCCCGATCCAGGCGCGAGCTGGCGGCCAGGGGCATCGACGCCGACGTGTTCTACAACTGTTTCGACCCGAGTCCCCCGCTCGGAGACCGCAATTCGGGGCGAGCCGCTCTCGGTGTGAACGAAGACGAGCTTCTCGTCCTCCAACCGACGCGAGCCATCGCGCGCAAGAACGTCGCCGGTGGCCTGCGCCTCGCGATCGGCCTCGGTGCTGTCTACTGGTTGCTCGGACCGGCCGAGGACGGCTACGAGCGGGAGCTCGACAAGTTGATCGAAGTGGCCCGGCACAAGACGCGCGTGCTCCAGGGACCGGCGTGGCCTGACGCGACGATGGCAGATGCCTACGCGGCCTGCGACGTAGTGACCCTGCCTTCGACTTGGGAGGGATTCGGCAATCCGAGCGTCGAGTCGGCGCTCTACCGCCGTCCTCTCGCGGTCGGACCGTACCCTGTCGGCAAGGAGATCCGGAATCTCGGCTTTCACTGGTTCGATATCGCGGATCCCTCGCCCTTGGCCGCATGGTTGGCGGAGCCCAGGACCGAACTGCTCGACCGCAACCAGGCCCTGGCGCGGGCGCACTTGTCCCTGACCGACCTTCCCGCTCGGCTGGCAGAATGGCTGGAGAGATCGGACTAGTCGTGCTCGCTCGATCGAGCTGACGCGGGCGCATCGGGTGCGCTCGTGCGCCTCGGACCGTGCTCAGAAGCCTTTCCTGCCCAAATGGAGCGATCCATCCTCCAGATGCAGCTCAGACCCGTCTCGCCAGGCGCCGCAGCCTTGACCGGCCTCTCGCCCAACATCTCGAAACCCAGCTTCAATGGAACACGACCGCTGGCCACGTTCGCCTTGTCGTGATGGATCTCGACATGAGTGACCCCGCGAAGGCCAAGTCCGAGCGTCGTCAGCGATTCCGCTGCACGGGTCGCAAACCCACGACCGACAAAGGCCGGATGCACCCAGTAGCCGATCTCGAGACCGTTCTTCGCGATCCGTCGCATGAGTCCTGCTCCGCCGACGACACGGGGCCCTCTAAACATCCCATAGCTGTACTGCGTGCCCTTGGCCCAATCGCGGTCCCACTGCGCGAGGAGCTCTTCGCGCTGCTCCAAGGTTGTCGGCTCCAGCGCGATCCACGGCATCCAGGGGCGAAGATGCTCCAGGCTCTCTCCTACCGCCACCGCCAGGGCCGGTGCGTCGTGTCGTTGGTACCGCCGCAATACGAAGCCGTCGAGCACGACCTCGCGGGGCGGGGCGGCGGGCGATCGCTTCATGACCCTATTCTCGCTTCAGCCAGACGAGCGCTGCTCGCGATCCCGGGAGGTATGTCGATGCCGGACGAGACGGTGATCACACACGGGTGGGATCCCGACCAGTACTCGAAGTTCGCCGCCGAACGGACGAAGCCTTTCCTCGACCTCCTCGCGATGGTTGAACCGGTTCCGGGCGGCGACGTGATCGATCTGGGGTGCGGTACCGGAGAGCTGACGGCCCGGCTGCACGCGTACACGAAGGCAGGTGCGACCGTCGGGATCGATGCGTCGGAGGCGATGCTGACCAAGGCCGGTCCGCTTGCCGGGAACGGGCTGCGGTTCGAGTTGCGCGATATCAGCCGCTTCGACGCCGGCAGCAGCTTCGACGTCGTCTTCGCCAACGCCAGCTTGCAGTGGGTGCCCGATCATCCCCGACTGCTGCGCCAACTGGCCGCGCAGCTGCGCCCCGGAGGTCAGCTCGCCGTTCAGGTTCCCGCCAACACCGACCACCCTTCCCATGCCGTCGCCTTCGAGCTGGCGCAGGAAGCCCCTTTCTTGGAGCACATGGGTGCCGACGCGGCCGCTCCGGCGCACGCGGTGTGCGCGCCGGAGCGGTACGCCGAGGTTCTCGACGACATCGGTTTCTCAGATCAGCTCGTCCGCCTGCAGGTCTACGGCCACCACCTTGCCTCGAGCGCGGCAGTCGTCGAGTGGACGAAGGGCACGACTCTCTTGCGCTTCAAGAGCCTGCTTGCACCGGACCTGTTCGAGCTGTTCATGGAGCGCTACCGGCAACGGCTCGGCGAGGTGCTCGGCGAGCACGCACCGTACTTCTACACCTTCAAACGCATCCTGTTCTGGGCACGGCTTGCCGGCCAGCGGTGACGCCGACAGGAGGGAAGAAACGAAGCTCTTCGGGTCGCTCCTTCCTGGTTGAACGGGCAGCCCGCTACCAGCGACCCCGGTGAACCACTTCGGGCAATGGGCGTCGGTTCGGTTTCACTATCGGTTTGAGCGGTCGATCGGCCGGATAGCCGAGGGCCAGCATGTAGGCGCAGATGTGGTCTGGCGGCGTACCGAGGATCCGCCGGCACGCCTCCTGATCGCTGATGGCGGAATGGCCGCTGCCTATGCCCAGGTCCGCGGCGGCCAACATCATCGCCATCGTTGCCTGTCCCAGGTCGTACTGATCGATCGCCCGGTACCGCTCGTTCTCAGGCTGGGGCAGCACAAGGACGATCGCTGCCTTTGCGTGTGCCAGGTGGCCCGCGGCCGTCCAGACCGTCGACAGCTCCTGCAGCTGGCCAGGCTCGGTCACGAGAACGAAGTCCCAATGCTGGCCGTTGGACGCCGAGGGTGACCGCCACCCGGCTTCAAGGATCCGGTCGAGGTGATCCGGAGCGATGGCCCGGTCCTCATAGGTGCGAACGTTACGGCGAGCTCGAATGGCATCCCAGGTTTCCACGACTTTCGACGCTACCGGTTCTTCTTGCCGGCGACGCCGCGACCGAAAGCTGAGTCTGTCCGACTGCCGTCACCGTGGGAGGATCGCGCCGTGAAGACCATCGGCCTGATCGGCGGCATGAGCTGGCAGTCATCGGCGGAGTACTACCGCGTCGTCAACGAGCTCGTGCGCGACGAAATGGGCGGGCTGCACTCGGCCCGGTGTCTTCTCTACTCGGTCGATTTCGCCGAGATCGAACAGCTCCAGGCCACCGGCGCTTGGGAGGAGGCTGGAGAGCTTCTAGCGGCCGTCGGGCAGTCCCTCGAGGCGGCAGGGGCGGACCTTCTGCTGCTTTGCACCAACACCATGCACAAGGTGGCTGACGCCATCGAGGCGGCGGTGTCGATCCCGCTGGTTCATATCGCGGACGTCGCCGCCGAAGCGATTCGCGCTGCGGGCATCACCCGGGTCGGGCTTCTGGGGACGACGTTCACGATGGAGCAGCCGTTCTACAGGGACCGGTTGGCGACACACGGCATAGAGGTAATCGTCCCCTCCGCCGCCGATCGCACGGTCGTCCACAGGATCATTTATGAGGAGCTCTGCTTGGGTGTTGTTCGCGAGGAATCCCGGGAGACGCACCGGAGGATCATCGATCGCTTGGTGGCTGCCGGAGCCGAAGGAGTGGTGCTCGGCTGTACCGAGCTCGAACTGCTCGTCCGGGCAGCCGACGCTCCGGTGCCTGTCTTCCCGACCACCCGCCTCCACGCAGCGGCGGCCGTCAGCCAAGCTCTGGCGAGCGCAGCCGAAGACGACCTCGAGCTGCTCGAAGCGCCACCGGAGAGCGAGGTGGCGGTCCAGCTGCTCACCCGGTACTACGAGGAGCTCGACGTTCGCTTCCCCGGCGGCTTCGACCCCGAGCGGACAGCCGCCGCTCCCGGCGCAGAGCTCTGCCCCCCGTCCGGCTGGTTCTTGATAGCGCGGCTCGACGGGCGCGCCATCGGGTGCGGGGCGGTCCGCAAGCTCGACGAGACCACGGCGGAGATCAAACGCATGTGGGTCGACCCGGCAGTGCGCGGTCGCGGCGTTGGTCGCAGGCTGCTCGCCGCCCTGGAGTCTGCCGCAGCGCGCCTCGGTTGCCGACTCGTGCGGTTGGACACCAGCAGCCACCTTCCTGAGGCACTCGGCCTCTACCGTTCCGCCGGTTACAGCGAGATCCCGCCGTACAACGACAACTGCTATGCCCACCACTGGTTCGAGAAGTCGCTCGGGTAAACCGGGCCCTGTCGTCCCCGGGCGATGACCGGGGTGATGGCGTCGGCGAGGGGCGGCTCCTTCGTGCCCACCCCGGGGCTGTGCCGGCTCGAAGTCGGGCGTGGCCAGGGAGGGATGCTGCCCGACCCTCTGACGGCTAGACCGTCTCCATGCCGAAGCGAGCCATGAGCAACCGTTCTTCATCGCTCGACGGGGGCTCTTCGCGGTTCCACAGCTCGTGCAAGCCGGCGAAGTAGGCATCCATCGCAGGGGCATGGATCACGAGCAGGCGAGCTTCGCTCTCGGTGACGTTGGCGAAGGTGTGCGTGGTCCCGCGAGGCACGAGGACGAAGTCCTCCCGACCAACCGTCAGCTCCTCGTCCTCGACTGTGACCGACACGAGCCCATCGAGCACGAAGTAGGCCTCCGAGCAGTTGGCATGACGATGGGGCGGCGGACGGCGACCGCCCGGTGGCAATATGCGCTCCATCAGGGACAAGTCACCGTCGTCTTGTTCCGCCAGAGCCTTGAACAACATCACGCTTCCACGGGCGGTGTACCGCTTGTTCCCCTCACCTCGTCCAAGGACCGTGGGGATCATGGCAGCCTCCGAGAGTTACCGGGCGCCAACACCCGGAAGTCACGTCAGTCGAGCCCAGCTAGGGCTTCGACGAACACCGCCATCCCCTGCCCGAGTGTCTCGCCGGTCACGGCACTCAGGACTCCAATGCCATCCACGCTCAGCCCGGCTTTGGTTATCCAACGCTGGAATTGCTCGTCGACGTAGCGAAGCCGAGCCAGGTTCGCCTGCTCGGCGCGCACGAGGAAGAAGCCGTTGAGGTCTCCCCCGTGAGGTTCCAGGAAGAACGCCTCGAAGGACTCGATCTCGCCTCGCTTCTTGAGTTCACCGAAATACTGCATTCCCTCTCCAAAGCAAGCCACCGCACCAGCTTCGCGACCGCGGGCCGGCCGGTTCCATCCGATGAAAAGCGCGCTGTCCGACATCTTGGCTCCCCCTCTTCTCGAGACTCTTGACCGCCCGCGACACTGACGGCGCGGGCTGGACGCAACATTCAAGAAGTCACCGGCCAGCGTATGGTCCGGGGCGGCAGGTCGCAACGGCCACTGTCGGGGCGACGCTGTACGAGAACGGAGACGACGGAAAGGCTCAGGAGACCACCGGTGGGACAAAGGCCATCGTGTGGACCGGTCCGTTTGGAACAAGCCAGGATTGGAACAGGCCCGGAGTCCCGGTGTGGTCAGGAAGCCGGGAACTCGGTGACTGACTGACCATCCGCATTCGCCACCCAGACGTGGGTGCCGTCCGAGGTGACGGCGGCGGGGTCGTCGAACCCGTAGCTCGGGCCGCTGACGACCTTGACCAGGGCGCCGGTCGAAGCCGAGAGCTCGGTGACCGAGTTGTCAGAGGAATTGGCGACCCAGATGTGAGTACCGCCCGAAGTGATGGCGTCGGGGCCGTCGAACCCGTAGCCCACGCCGCTGACGACCTTGACCAGGGCACCGGTCGAGGCCGAGAGCTCGGTGACCGAGTCGTCAGCCTCGTTCGCCACCCACGTGCGGGTGCCGTCCGAGGTGATGGCGGCGGGGTCGTCGAACCGGTAGCTCGGGCCGCGGATGACCTTGACCAGGTCGCCGGTCGAGGCCGAGAGCTCGGTGACCGAGTTGTCAGAGGAATTGGCGACCCAGATGTGAGTGCCACCCGAAGCGATGGCGTCGGGGCCGTCGAACCCGTAGCCTACGCCGTTGACGAGTTTGACCAGGGCGCCGGTCGAGGCCGAGAGCTCTGTGACCCAGTTGTTCTCATTCGCCACCCAGACGTCGGCGGCGGTCGCGGTGATGGCGTCGGGGTCGTTCAACTCGTAGCTCACGCCGCTGACGACCTTGTCAAGGGCTCCGGTCGAGGCCGAGAGCTCGGTGACCGAGTAGCCGTTCGTGTTCGCCACCCAGATGTGGGCGTCGGCCGAGGTGATGCCGGATGGGCCTTCGAGCCCGTAGCCCGGGCCTCGGATGACTTTGACGAGGGCGCCTGTCGAGGCCGAGAGCTCCGTGACCGAGTTGCCAGCGGCGTTCGCCACCCAGATGTGGGTACCGGCCGAGGTGATGGCACCGGGGCCCTTGAACTTGTAACGCGAGCCGGTGATGACCTTGACGAGGGAGCCGGTCGAGGCAGAGAGCTCGCTGACCGAGTTGACAGAGGAGTTCGCCACCCAGATGTGGGTGCCGTCCGAGGCGATGCCCAGGGAGCCGTTGAAACCGTAGCTCGCGGCCCTGATTACCTTGACGAGGGAGCCTGTCGAGGCAGAGAGCTCGCTGACCGAATACCCGGCGGTGTTCGCCACCCAGATGTGGGTGCCGTCCGAGGTGATGCTCGAGGGGTCGTCGAACCCGTAGCGAGGGCCGCGGATGACCTTGACCAGGGCGCCGGTCGAGGCCGAGAGCTCGGTGACCGAGTTGGCGAACTCGTTCGTCACCCAGACGTAGGTGCCGCCAGAGGTGATCCCTTGGGCGCCCAGGGAGCCGTCGAACCCGTAGCGCGGGCCGCGGATGACCTTGACCAGTGCGCCGGTCGAGGCCGAGAGCTCGGTGACCGAGCTCTCGTTCCTGACCCAGATGTGGGCCCCGGCCGAGGTGATGGCTTCAGGGTCGTCGAAGCCGAAGCGAGGGCCGCGGATGACCTTGACCAGTGCGCCGGTCGAGGCCGAGAGCTCGGTGACCGAGCTCTGGTTCGTGACCCAGACGTGGATGCCGTCCGATGTGATGGCCCACGGGTCGTCGAAGCCGTAGCGCGGGTTGCGGATGACCTTGACCAGGTCGCCGGTCGAGGCCGAGAGCTCGGTGACCGACTGGCCGTTCGGGTTCGCCACCCAGATGTGGGCACCGTCCGAGGTGATGCAGAGGGAGCCCTTGAACCCGTACATCGAGCCGCTGATGACCTTGACGAAGATGCCGGTCGAGGCGGCGACCTCGGTGACCGACCTGCCACGGTTCACCACCCAGATGTGGGTTCCGTCTGAGGTGATGGCCCATGGGTCGTCGAACCCCCACCCGAGGACATTGACGCCTGAAATCGGCTTGCCCGGCATGGCCGATGCCGAAACTCGGGAAACGCTGTTCCATGCTGCGTCGACGGTCGAGGCCGGGACAAATGCGACAAGAACAAGAACAAGACCTGACAAAGACAGCGCGGCGAACCCGACGGCACGGCGGAACAGACCGGAGCTCGACCTCATTGACGGTCCTCCCCAATGAACGAAGCTACACGATATCGCCTCAATTTCGTGCAACGCGCTGCCTGCAAGATGCGAGAGTGGCCGGATGAACAACAGAGCGGCTGAGGATGCCGCCCCAAATTCGCGCCCTGTTGTTCGATCTCGGGGGTGTGGTGATCGAGATCGACTTCAAGCGAGCATTCCGAATCTGGGCTGACCGCGCCGGCTGCGATCCCGTCGAACTCGAGCGACGGTTCTCCATCGATGAGGCCTACGAGAGACACGAACGAGGAGAGCTCGACGCCTCTGGCTACTTCACCGCGTTGCGCCGGAACCTCGGCCTTCGTCTTTCCGACGAGGAGATCGTCTCCGGCTGGAATGACATCTATCTGGGCACCGTGCCAGGGATGTCGGCACTGCTGTCGAAGGCCGGTCAACGCTTTCCGCTGTACGCGTTCACGAACTCGAACCCGACGCACCAGCGCGCGTGGGCCGGGCGCTTTGCAAGCGAGTTGTCCGTCTTTCGTTTCATCTTCGTCTCGTCCGATCTCGGGCTCCGCAAGCCCGATCCCGAGGCGTTCGCCGTCGTCGCAGCGCGAACCGGCTTTCGAGTCTCCGAGCTCCTGTTCTTCGACGACACCCCGGAGAACGTCTGGGGTGCCAGGACAGCTGGAATGCCAGCCGTGCTGGTCGAGTCGAGCGCCGATGTCCGTGAGGCCTTGCTGTGCCTCGGCATTGAGGCCGATGCCGGAGACGAGGTCGACCCCTGACGGGCACGGCGCCGCTATTTCGGGACCCGAAGGACGAAAACGCCCCATCCGAGGAAGCGGCGCTCGTCGGCGAGATAGTCGTGTCGTGAGCTATTGCGCTCCTCGAGAATCTCGGTGGCGTCCTCGTCCGCAGGGTTGGCCGAGAGCCAGTTCGAGACATTGAGCCACTGGCTCGCCGCGTAACGATCCCAGTCATCGCGGCTGGCGAGAACCATCTCGACGAGCTCCAGGTCGGCAGCCTCGAAGCGGGCCAGCGTCCCGGCGAGGTCGGCAAATCCCTGTCCCGCCCCGTGCCTCTGCTCAAGGTGAGCAGGAGGAGGCTCGGCCCAGTAGACCTCGCCGACGAGCAGCCACCCGCCGGGCACTACCCGCTGTCGCATCAACTCGAGGGTGCCGGACAGCCCACCAGCGATCCACGTAGCCCCGATGCAGCTCACGACGTCGAAGCCTTCGCCGAGCTCCGGTGGGTCGCCGGCGTCACCCTCGATGAAGGTGACTGCCCGCTCGACTCCGAGTTCGGTGGCTCGCGCGCGCGCCTCTGCGAGAAACGGCAGGTGGATGTCGATGCCGACGCCGCAAGCACCGAGGTCTCTCGCGAACAGGCAGAGCATCTCTCCTTTCCCGCAGGCCAGGTCCAACAGCCGCGTGCCTGCGGCGATGCAACATATTTCACCGAGCAGCCGGAGCTTGCCGAGAGACAGCGGGTTCATGATCCGATGGGAGGACTCTGAGATCTCGTGGTATCGGAAGACGCTGACCATGGAGGACCCTTCACGTCGTCGAGCCGGCCGAAGCAAGGCTCGGGGACACGTGCCTCACTAGCCTGCTCCGCTGTCTCGCAGGACGGTACACGGCACGGGACCGAGACGAGTCACATCTTCTGTGCGGTCGCGTCCACAGGTGCGACAGCCGTGCCCGCGACGATCCGATCGAGCGAGAGCCGTCCGGGCACCACCCCCTCACCTACTCGATGTGCACCCCGGAGATGGCGCGGGCTATCGCGAGCCGCTGGATGTCGCTGGTCCCTTCAAAGATCGTGTAGACCCCCGAGTCGCGGTGCCAACGCTCGACGGGCAAGTCGCGCGAATAGCCGCAGACTCCGAGGATCTGGATCGCCTGCTCGGTCACCCAGACCGCCGTCTCGCCGGCAAAGAGCTTCGCCATGGAGCCCTCTCCCGCCGTGAAGGGCTTTCCTGTCATCGCCATCGACGCCGCCCGCATGTAGAGCAGGCGCGCGGCGTCGATGCGGGTCCTCATGTCGGCGAGCTTGAACGCGACGGCCTGACGCTCGATGATCGGGCGGCCAAAGGTCCTGCGGTGCATGGCAAACTCGAGCGCGTACTCGTACGCGGCGCGTGCGATCCCGACCGCCTGGGCGGCGATGGCGGGGCGCATCGCCTCGAATGTCGCCATGGCAGCCGAGGAGTTCCCACGCCTTGCCTCGCGGGCACGGGCGACCCGCTCGTCGAACCGGTCCTTGCCCCCGAGGAGACACTCCCCCGACACCGTCACGTCGCGCAGCAGGACCTCGGCGGTGTGGGACGCCCGGGTCCCCATCTTGTGAAACTTGCGACCCATCGAGAGTCCCGGCGTCTTCGGTGGCACGACGAAGCTCGCCTGGCCGCGCGCACCCAGCTCGGACTCCACTGATGCCACGACGACGTGGATGTCGGCGATGCCGCCATTGGTGATCCAGGTCTTGGTCCCGTTCAGAGTCCAGGTATCGCTCGTCCCGTCGTATACGGCCCGGGTCTTCAGGCTGCTCACGTCCGAACCGGCGTCGGTTTCGGAAACGCACAACGCCGCGAGACGAACCTCGCCGGCCTGACCAAAGCACTGCGGAGCCCACTCGGCCACCTGCTCGGGCGTGCCGGCCGCGACGATCCCTGCCACGGCGAGCGTCGAGCCGAGGATCGCCAGGGCGATGCCCGCGTCACCCCAAGCCGTCTCCTCGTTGACGAGCGGGAGCAGCAGCCCGGTCGGATCTGCAAAACAGTTCGCGACGAAGTCGAACGAGTACAACCCGATCCTGGCGGCCTCCTCGATGATCGGCCACGGAGTCTCTTCGCGCTCGTCCCACTCGTGCGCCGCCGGACGGACCACAGTCTCGGCGAAGCCATGCACCCACTTGAGAACCTGGAGCTGATCATCGTTCAGCTCCATCGAGAACTCACACATCGTTCACCTCGGGTCCGGACCGGGAGCCTCCTCGCGCTTGGGCAACTCCCCGTCGGGGCGCGAAAAGCAGACGGCCCGACAAGTGGAACCGAACATTGGGGCCGAGCCCGGCGTTACAGGGCCCGACGATTGCGGGGCCCACCTCTAGGCCGCAGGCCCACCGGGAGTGCGCGGACTCAGCGCGCCCGGACGTTGGCCGCCTGCAGCCCCTTCTGGCCCTCCTGAACGTCGAATTCGACTTCTTGGCCCTCAGTGAGGGTCCGGTAACCGGACATTTGGATAGACGAGTGGTGGACGAAGACGTCCACGCCGTCGGACTGCGAGATGAAGCCGTAGCCCTTCTCGCTGTTGAACCACTTCACTACTCCGGTCGCCACTGTGGCGTTCCCCTTTGTCTCAGATTGCAAGTAAACGAGAGCACCGGGCCGAGACCGCCCGACTTGGAACAGCCGACATCGGAGGTGGCGCCCCGGAGACCGGGTGCCGCCCGACATGTCGGCAACCCCGCGTGTCGTCACGATCCGGTTGCTCTCGATCGACAACGTAGCAGAGCATCCCAGGCACCTGTTAGCCGAGATCGATACCCCCCGCCCGCGCCTGCCCGGCGACAGCTGCCCAGCCCCGAGGTCGCCGGGACGAGTTTCAGCGGCGGATCCTCGTACCCGAGGAAGTGTCCTCGACTGCGTAGCCAAGCGCGACGATCTCGGCGCGCAGCACGTCGGCAGTGGCGAAGTCACGCTCCGCCCGCGCCCGGTCGCGACGACGGCCCAGCTCGAGCACGGCCTCAGGAATCTCGGCGGCGCCTTTCGCCTCGAGCCCGACGGCACCGAAGCACTCGAGGACCGCCCGGGTCAACTCGGCGGCCCTTGGCGCCTCGCGAGAGTCGAAGGCTACGTTCGCTCGCCTGATCGCGTCGAACAAGACCGCGGTGGCGCCCGGAGTGTCAAGGTCGTCCCGCATCCTCTCCACGAAAGCATCCCTCACCTCGGGATCGATCCGCTTGCTGTCGATGCTGCCCGCCTCGGCGAGCCGACCGCTCAAAGCATCCAACCGGCCCAGCGCCGAGACTGCGTCACTGAGCGTCGTGGCCGTCACCTCGATCGGCGCTCGATAGTGCGACTGGAGGACCAACAGCCGGCAGGCCCGGGGATCACTCTGCTCGAAGAGGTCGGACAGCGTCAGCACGTTGCCAAGCGATTTCGACATCTTTTCGCCCCCGCGCGCTTCGACCATGCCGTTGTGCATCCAGTGTCGAGCGAACGGCTTGCCGATCGCTTCGGCTTGTGCCCGTTCGTTCTCGTGATGCGGGAAGACAAGGTCCTGACCGCCACCGTGAAGGTCGAATCCCTCTCCGAGCAGGGCGAGCGACATGACAACGCACTCGGTGTGCCAGCCGGGCCTGCCCGGGCCCCACGGAGAGGACCACCAGGGCTCTGCGGGCTTCGCCTTCTTCCAAAGGGCGAAGTCCAAAGGCGAGCGCTTCTCCTCGTTCACCTCCACGCGCGCCCCTGACCGCAGCGAGGCGAGGCTCTGGTGGGCGAGCAGCCCATAGTCGTCGACCGCGGAGACCGTGAAATAGACGCCGTCGCTCGTCTCATAGGCCGAGCCGAGCGCAACAAGCTCCGCGACGAGCTCCACCATCTCCTCGATGAAGGCGGTTGCGTGCGGAACCTGAGTCGGCAGGAGGCACCCCAAAGTGCCCATCGCTGTCCACCATTCGGCCTCGTACTGCTCGGCAATTTCCTCCGGCCGGCGGCGCTCCTCGTTCGCTCGAGCGATGATCTTGTCGTCGATGTCGGTCACGTTCGAGACGTGGTCCACCGCGAACCCGGAGTGCTCGAGAAAGCGGCGGAGGACGTCGTAGACGAGCGAGAAACGGCCGTGCCCGATGTGAGGTGACCCGTAAACGGTCGAACCGCAAATGTAAAGGCCTATCCGGCCAGGCTCGCGAGTCTTCAGCTCCCGGCTGTGGCCCAGGGCCGTGTCATGAAGGCGCAACACAGGAGTACCGTACTAGGCCAATGGCGACTCCCCGCGTGCCCGATCGACCCTCGCTGGAAGGCCTCGAAGATCGTTGGGCCGCTCGCTGGGAACAAGACGGCACGTACCGTTTCGACCCCGCGCACCCTCGCGGCGACATCTACGCGATCGACACGCCACCGCCGACGGTCTCAGGCTCGCTCCACGTCGGTCACGTCTTCTCCTATACCCAGACCGACATCGTTGCCCGCTACCAACGGATGACCGGCAAGGCGGTCTTCTACCCGATCGGCTGGGACGACAACGGACTGCCCACCGAGCGCCGCGTGCAGGACTACTTCGGGGTCAGCTGCGACCCGTCCCTGCCCTACGAACCGGACTTCATCCCTCCGCCGCTGGGTCTCAAGCGCGAGAAGAACGCACGTGCCGTCCCGATATCACGCCCGAACTTCATCGAGCTGTGCAACGTCCTCATAACCGAGGACGAACAGGCCTTTGAACGGCTGTTCCGCAAACTGGGCGCCTCGGTCGACTGGACCCAGCACTACACGACGATCAGCGAGGTGTCGCGACGAGCGTCACAGCGCGGCTTCCTCCGCCTCCTCGCACGCGGTCAGGCCTATCGCCAGGAGGCGCCGACGCTTTGGGACGTCGACTTCCAGACCGCGGTCGCCCAGGCCGAGCTCGTCGACAAGGAGGATCCGGGCTTCTACTACCGGCTCCGCTTCGTGAGATCTTCGACTGACGGCGATCCCGTCGAGATCGAGACGACTCGACCAGAGCTGGTGCCGGCCTGCGTCGCGCTCGTCGCCCATCCAGCCGATGAGCGCTATCAGAGCCTGTTCGGCGCCGAGGTGTTGACCCCGCTGTTCGGCGTCCCCGTCCCAGTTCTCCCCCACGAGCTCGCCGAGCCGGACAAGGGATCGGGCATAGCGATGATCTGCACGTTCGGCGACCTGACAGACGTGACGTGGTGGCGCGACCTCGCTCTGCCGACCCGCTCGGTGGTCGGGAGGGATGGCCGACTGGGACCGGCACCGTTCGGAACACCTGGCTGGGAGTCCGTCGACCCTGGACGGGCGAATGCGAGCTACGCCGAGATCGAGGGCCTGCCGGTCAAGCGCGCCCAGACGCGGATCGTGAAGCTCCTGCGCGAGTCCGGCGATCTGCTCGGCGAGCCGCGCGCCATCACCCATGCCGTCAAGTACTACGAACGGGGCAGGCGGCCTCTCGAGATCGTCACGTCCTCGCAGTGGTACGTGCGAACCCTCGACTGCCGCGAGACGCTCCTTGCCCGAGGACGTGAGTTGCAGTGGCACCCAGAGCACATGCGGGCCCGTTACGAAGCCTGGGTGGAAGGGCTGACAGGAGACTGGAACATCTCTCGGCAGCGTTTCTTCGGGGTCCCGTTCCCGGTCTGGTACCGGCTCGACGACGAAGGCGAGGTCGTCGCCGACGGCCTGCTGCTCGCGTCCGAGGAGCGCCTGCCGGTCGACCCGTCGACCGACGTCCCTGATGGCTACACCGAGGCGCAACGCTCCAGACCTGGCGGGTTCGTCGGTGACCCGGACGTCATGGACACCTGGGCGACCTCGTCATTGTCACCGCAGATCGCCGGCAAGTGGGAGGAGGACCCTGAGTTCTTCGCCAAGGTCTTCCCGATGGACCTGCGACCGCAGGCGCACGAGATCATCCGGACGTGGCTGTTCTCGACGATCGTGCGCTCGGAGCTGGAGCACGCCACACTTCCGTGGCGCCACGCCGCCATCTCGGGGTGGATTCTCGACCCGGACCGCAAGAAGATCGGGAAGTCGCTCGGCAACGCCATCACGCCGCTCGAGTACCTCGAGAAGTACAGCACCGACGCCGTGCGTTACTGGGCCGGATCGGCTCGCCTCGGCGCCGACACCGTGTTCAGCGAAGAGCAGATGAAAGTCGGCAGGCGGCTCGCAATCAAGGTCCTCAACGCGAGCCGTTTCGTGCTGTCACGCGTGGACGGTTCCGGGAGCCCCGGACCGTTCTCGGCGACGCGCCTCACGGCGCTCGACGCGGCCTTGCTGGCCCGCCTCGCGGCCGTCGTCGACGTGGCGACAGCAGAGTTCGAGTCCTACGACCATGCTCGCGCCCTCGAGATCACCGAGTCGTTCTTCTGGTCGTATTGCGACGACTACCTCGAGCTCGTGAAGGCCCGTTCCTACGGCGATCCTTCCCAGGCCGGTCCCGCGTCAGCACGGCGCGCGCTGGCACTGAGCCTGTCGGTGATATTGCGCCTGTTCGCACCCTTTCTCCCCTATTGCACCGAAGAGGCGTGGTCGTGGTGGCGGTCCGGTTCGGTCCACAACTCCGAGTGGCCCTCCGGTGCGCCACTGGCGTCGGAGGCAGGCCACGACGCGCGTCCCGAGCTCCTCGACGCCGTAACGCTGGTGCTCGTCGCTCTCCGGCGAGCGAAATCCGAGGCAAAGGGATCGATGCGAACCCAGGTCGCCCGATGCCGCGTGACCGGGCCCCCGTCTCTCGTGGACCTGGTCGCGCTCGCCTCGGACGATCTTTCCGATGCCGGCGCCGTCGCGCAGCTCGACCTCGTGCGGGACCCTGGCGCCGCCGCCCTCTCGGTCGCGGTCGAGCTTGCAGCCGGGGACGGGCCGGGTCAGGTCTGAGGGAGCCGAGGACCAGCCAAACACGTCCGGGGAGCTATCTCAACCTCGGAAAGACGCGGGCAAAGACCAGCCGGGGCGGGATCCGGCCGAGGACCACCGTGGCCAGGAGCACCAGGTCGTGCTGGCGGACCACGACGATGGCGATGCGGCCCGCTTCCCCGCTCGGTGACCATCCCCTTTCGACGTTCGTGGTCGTGAAACGACCCGTGAAAGCGACCAGGCACGTGGCGACCCGGGACGCGTCCTTCAGCGCGGTTGGGACGACGACGTCATGCAGCTCGATGATCAGAGCACGTGGCGGCAGGTACCGTTCGCCCGCGAAGCGGCCGTGGGCATGGACCGCCGCCAGTGCCTCCGGATAGACCCTGAAACAAGCGCTCTCGCGTGTGCCCAGCACGTTGCGGGCGGCTGTGCAACCAGCGAGCAACCCGATCACCGTCACGACGGCGGCGAGCGCCACGAGCTTCGCCTTCATGAGCGTTCCTCCTCACGAGCACGGCACCGCTTTGCAGCCCTCTCACAAACGGCACGGTCTTGACCGACCACGAGTCGGTCCGCAGCACGAGTCATCCTGGGACCTCCGGGGTCCATTCCCCAGGTGGGACCGGTGCCGCCCGCGGCAGCAGAGCTTCGGCGCCCGGTGCGGCAATCTGGTCGGCGCGCCGGTTGCGCCAAGTGAGACCGCCCCAGAAGACCCATCCGACCGGAAGGAAGCCCCAGAAGCTCACGATCCGATACAAGAGGACCGCCGCGACAGTGCTGATGTGGCCTCCTCCGAACGCGACGAGCGCGATCACAAGGCTCCCCTCGACGACGCCGAGGCCGCCTGGCGTTATCGGGAGGTTCGCGGCCAGCTGCCCTGCCCCATAGGCGAGAAGCAGCCCACGCCAGGGCACACCTGCGCCGACCGCGAGGTACGCGAACACGAGGCAGGAGCAGTCGAGAGCCCAGTTGGCGACAGACCACGCCAGGACGTTCCAAAGGTCCCGCTTGCCGAGACGGACCTGGCTCAGGCTGGCCGCGATGGAGGAGACGAGCGCGTGGCCCGGCCGCCGAGGGAACCCTGTCACGCGATGCAGGACGTTGAGTGTCCATGCGAGAAGCCTGGCAAGTGCCCGTCGCTGGTACAAGACGGCGGCCCCGAGGATGGTGATCGCGAAGACGGCAACGATGACCCCTACGAGGTCGAACGCCGAACCCTGACGCTCTGCGACAACTACGCCGGCCATGGCAAGCAGGGCGAGCCCGAGGGAAGAGAACACGAGCGTCGCCAGTAGCGTCCAGACGGCGAGACCCTCCGACGCTCCGAGGCGGCGGAATTGCCGAAAACCGAACGCACTGGCCACGAGCGGCCCCGCAGGCAGCGAGCTCGCTATCGCACCAGCCGCGAAGGAGATCGCCGTGAACCGCCCCAAGCTGGAGCGAACACCACAACAGCGCAGGAGGCGTTGGTCCATGCGCGCGAAAGCCACCAGCGACAACACCTCGACTCCTATCGCGACCAGCAGCCACCCCGCATCGAGGTGGGAGAGCTCCGCGGACGCGCCCGCCAGCTCACCGCCTTGAGCACTCACCGCCCAAAGAGCGACGCCGCCGAGCGCGATCCCCACGACGAAACGGATGCGCGACCAAGTCCGCTTGCTCAACGTCGTTCGGGACCACTGCCGGGTCGGCAGCTCACTCACTACAGGTCCCGCCCCGTCGCCCCGGTGCTACAGCTGCATTGACTTCGTCTCGAGGTACTCCTCGAGCCCGAACTTCCCCAGCTCGCGGCCACGGCCCGACTGCTTGAAGCCGCCGAAGGGTGCCAGCGGGTTGAAGCTCCCGCCGTTGATGTCGACCTGACCCGTCCGGATACGACGGGCAACCTCGGTCGCGCGCGCCGCATCGGCCGACCATACCGCTCCGGCCAATCCGTAGATCGAGTCATTCGCGATCTCGATTGCCTCGTCTTCGGTGTCGTAGGGGATGATCGAGAGCACCGGCCCGAAGATCTCCTCCTGGGCGATCGTCATGTCGCGCCGGACCTCCGAGAACACCGTGGGACGCACGAAAAAGCCCTTCTCCAGGCCTTCCGGCGCCTCGACCCCTCCCGTGACCAGCTTCGCACCCTCGTCGATCCCCTTCTGGATGTACGCCCGCACACGTTCGCGCTGGGCTGCCGAGACGAGTGGGCCGATTCGTGTCGCGTCGTCGAACGGATTGCCGGCCGTGAAGGACTCAGCGGTTCGCGCGGCGATCCCCTCGGCCTCCGCCAAGCGGTCACGGGGCACCAGCATCCGGGTCAAGGCGTTGCATGTCTGGCCAGAATTCAGCAGGCACATCGTGACCCCCGCCGACACGGCACGACCCATGTCAGCGTCGGGCAGGATCACGGAGGCGGACTTGCCGCCGAGCTCCAGAGTGACCCCCTTCACCGTCGCAGCGGCCAATTCTGCGACCCTCTTTCCGGCACGAGTCGACCCGGTGAAAGAAACCATGTCGACGTCGCGATGGCAGGCGATGGCCTCCCCCACATCGGGGCCCGTCCCCGAGACCAGGTTGAACACGCCAGGCGGCAAGCCGACCTCGTGCATGACTTCGGCAAGGACGAACGCGTTCAGCGGTGCCACCTCGCTCGGCTTGAGCACCACGGTGCAGCCGGCAACCAACGCCGGCGCGACTTTGGCGGCGATTTGGTGGAGCGGGTAGTTCCACGGCGTGATGGCGCCGACGACTCCGACCGGCTCGCGGATGACCATCGAGTTGCCGACGGTCTCCTCCCACGGAATCTGCCCGACAAGCCCGGCCATGGAGGCGAAGGTGGCCATCGGCAGGCCGACCTGGATGATCGCCGAGACGTTGACTGGCGTGCCCACCTCGCGGGCGATCAGCTGGCTGATCTCGGTCATGCGGCCACCAAGGGCTTCGGCTATGTCCGACGAGTAGGCCGCGCGCTCGGACGGCGGAGTCCGTGCCCATTGGTCGAATGCGCCATGTGCAGCCCGGACCGCATGGTCAGCATCTTCCGCGGTGCCACTGGGGACCCTGCCGATTACCTCCTCGGTGGTCGAGTCGAGAACCTCGATCATCTCGGTGCGTGCAGGCACGACCCACTCGCCGCCGATATAGAGCTTGTCCCGGATCTCCAAGTCGCCTCCCCATGAGACCGCTGCGAGCCTACCGTGGTGATCTCAGGGACCGTTGGTGACCCCGTACCAGTCAGAAGCGCAGTGGTTCTGATTGTTCACACTGAGCAATGGTGCCAGCGCGGAAGGCGAAGCCGAGACTTCGCCACCTGTCGTGCCGAGGATCTCCACAGCCTCGACTCGCCCGCCGAGCGGCCCGACGCCATTGCGCTGGGTCACCTCCACCGCGGCAAGCTCGCCGACAGACGGGAATGCCTTCTCGACTGCGCTGAGCGGGACCGACGCCCACCACTTGTGGCACGGATTGCACGAGTAGTAGTGGCTCTTGATGCAGACCGAGTCCCCTCGGTCAACGACACCGGGAAACAAGCCGCTCACGGTGTAGCCGCCGCTGGACGCGGAGTACTCGGCGAACACGGGCGTCGCAGGCGTACCGGCCGTTTCAGTCGTGACGGGCGTGCCGGGCTGCTCGAGTATCTGGCCCGCCGTGTCGGTGACGGCTGCGTCCAGCATGGGGCTCTCATTCGCCATGCCCGAGTACGACTGGCAGTCGGAGTCGCACGAAGTCGCATACGCCGCCCAGCCGCCTGCAGCTAGCTCAGCCGCGGCGTAGGACCGCGTCGCGACGGCTTGTGCCTCGAGCGCCTGGAAGCCCCATGCGTGCACTTGAGAGGACCTGGTTCTGCCGCCGAGAAGTCCCCACGTCCAGGACACTTCGGCGGAGACGACGTCCCGGACGTATTCCTCGATCGGGAGGATGCTCAGCGTGACGGCGCCACGGGGCGAGTCGTACGCCTCGACCGTCCCGCGGACAGGTAGATCTACCCCGTCGTGCTCGCAGATTGTCAGAACCTGGGCCGAAGTCGCATAGGGGCTCAGCGAGGAGGGCACGGCGACGGGATTCGCCACTTGCGACGCGACTGGCATCCACGTCGTCGACGAGCACCCCGCGGCGCTCGAGAGGGTCCAGGTGCCCTGCGACAGAACTGCCCGGACGGCTTGGCCGCCCGGGAACGTTGTTGCTCCGAATGAGAAGGCGGACTCAGATGTGACCACGACAGGGTCTCCGTCGTTCTCGTTGAGATCGACGGAGATCGCCGGGTCCGTCGACGCCAGATTGTCACTGGACGACAGCGCCGTTCCGCCGTAGTAGTGGGCAAGAATCCGTTGGTAGGTCTCGTGGTCGAGGGCGGCGTATCCGAAAGCTCCCCACTGGCCCATGCCCAGCCCGGAACCGTTGCCGAATCCGACAAAGTCGACGTTCGCCTGCGGGAACGGCGCGAGCGAAGAACGCGCGGTCGCTGCGGCGCTGAAGGCGGGCATGACCGGCCCGGCGAGGATGCCGAGCGACGCGCATGCGAGTGCGGCGGCACACCGCCTGATGTTGCAGATGCGCGTCATGTTAGTGCTGTGGTCTTTGATGTTGGTCGCTCCACAGTCTCAGTGACCCGCACCACCCGGACGATCGCCTCCGACAATCGCATTCCGGCGGTGCTTGCCGCCCGCCTTCTCAAGCGGCCTGCAGCACCTGCTCGATCGCCTGTGCAAAGGCGCGCCTGGCGCCGTCGACAGTGAACAGACGGGCACGCCTCACTCCCGCGCTCACGAGTGCGTCGTGCAGCCGGCTATCGGTCAGCACGCGCTGAACAGCGGCGGCGACGAGCACAGGTGACTTCGAGGGCAGGACGATCCCGGCGTCGTTCAGCGTCTCGGGAACGGCGGCGACTCCATAGGCCACCACCGGCAGCCGGTGGTGCATCGCCTCCAACAGCGGTATGCAGAACCCCTCATGGTCCGAGCAGCACACGAGCACGTCTGCGGCGGTGTAGTAGGCGGAGAGCTCTCCGGGGCTGACCGAGCCCACGAACTCGACGGCTGCGGTCAGGCCGAGTGCGGACACGAAGCTGCGCAACGCGTCCGCGTACGCCGTGCAGCTCTCCCGGCCGACCAAGTGCAGGCGGGCCTGCGGATCGAACATCTTCCGGGCGCACGCGAACGCCTTGATGACGTCGTGATGCGCCTTGTGCGGCAACATCTGCCCGACGAAGAGCCAGTCGTGACCGCCGAGCGCGCGTGCCGCTTCGAGGCGGTCGACGACCCGCGCATCGGGGAGCGAGTAGAGGTTCGCGGTGTCGACCATGAGAGGCGCGACCCGCGTGTGGCGATAGCCCGCCTCGTCGAGCTCCACGCGGTTGAACTCCGAGTCGGCGAATCCGAGCTCGACGACGGGCGCCAGCTCCGCTAGCTGCTTGCGCCCGAGCCGGACCTCCTCACCGAGGTGGGGCATCCATCGCTCGATGAGCTCGGAGGGGCTGATGTTGTGGTAGTCGAGGAGCTTCAAGCCCGGATGCGAGGCAACCGCGTCAGCGGCAGGCGAGCCGATCGAGGCCTGGTAGCAAACCCACTGACGCTCGCTCCGCTCGCGAGGAAGATCCGAAAGAGGGTGGACCCGACCGGCGAGCCCCGGTCCCATGTTGCAGGCGTAGATCTCCGAAACAAAACCCATCGAATGCAAGACTCGCTGGGCCTCCAGCGTGTGGTGGCTGACAGCGTCACGCTCGACGACGGAAGGAATGACCTGGTCGATTCGAAACGGCCGGGTCCTCATGCATGGTCCTTGCCGCCAAGCAAGGGCTGAACCAGACGCTGGGCGGAGACGGCGAAGACGTCCGGTTCACTCGCGTCAGGCTCGAAGACCGCCAGCACCGAGAGCCCGTAACGCGCCAGGAGGTGGCACCACGTAACGGGGTGAAGCGGGCGGCCGTGCGCGAGGTCGGCGACTACCGGGTCCATCGCCACGACTGCTTCGGGTCGCGTGCTCACGAGCACGACGACCCCTCCTGGAGCGAGGCAGCGCGCCGCGAGCTGTGCCAACGCGCGACCCTCGCCTGCCCGCAGGCGATCCACAACCCCGGTCAGCAACAGCCCGTCGAGGGTCCCACTCGAGGTCGCGCCGAGGTACTCCAAGGCGCCTGCCGCGACAATTCGCGTGTGGCCATCGGCTCGAACCGGCGAACGGGGATCAGCGCCTCGCGCGTCGAAACCCCGGGCTGCAAGTTCCTCCACGACCCGCCCGTCACCGCACTCGGCGTGCAACACGAGACCAGGGACCTCCCGCGCCTCCTCCGGCGCCGCGGCACCAAGGCGCTCGAGAACCCAGGCCAAGAGCGGGCCTTCGATCGACGGGTGCATCGTCCCGGCCGCGGACGCAGGCGGCTCACCGGGCCGAGCCGCCGAGAGGACACGCGAGGTCCGCGGCGAGCGTGCGGCGAGCCGTTCCAAGTGGTCCACGGTGACATGCACTCGGATCGATGCAGCCTCGCCGACCCGGGCTATGGCAAGCGCCGTCCGGCGTTCGAGACGACGGAACGAGGGACCCAATCGCCGGCGAGCCATCAGCGTTGCCTGCTTGCGAATCCGCGCCAGGCGCAGCGGACCTGCAGAACTCGCGATCGGGTCACTGGCGCCGTGCGCGGGGTCGGGCGCCATCGTTGATCCCTCGGCAGCCAGGGTCGCCTCCGCGACCTCCTCGAAACACCTGTCGAGATCGTCCTCGAACCCGGGCGGGACCTGCCCCGCTGCACGCAACTGCCTCACCTGCGCTTCGATCGCCGCGACGACCTCGGAGGTCATCCGGCGACCGCCGTCGCCGAACCGGATACCGGTGAGGCGGAGAGTCCGATCCGAAGCGACAGCGCCACAGATCCGGTCGCCCCTCCCGGGTTCACGACCTCGAAGGTGGCAGCGGACTCGAGGCGGGCATGGACGACACCGCCGCCGGCGTCTTGGATCCGAGCGTTGATAGTGAAGGAACCGTCGAGCAGTGGAAGGTGGTCGAAATCGAACTCCACGCGGTAGCGACCCGGCGGAAGATCATGAACCTGGCTGATCTCGGGCATCGCGCTGTCGCAGTCGAAAACCGAGGCGCCGCTCGAGCTGATCACCTCGCAGCCGAACGCTACGTCGGTGAGCGGCTCGTTCACCTGGAACTGGAGCTCGAGGCGAAAAGAGTCCCCGGGAACGAGGAAGCCGCGGCCCGGTGGACCGGAATGGCGGGCCACCGCATCGGTGATCACGACACGCCTCTCCGGTTGGACAACAGCCTCGACGGCTCCGGTCGGGTCGGGCTCGTCCGCCGGCAACGCGATGGGAACTTCCCCGGCAAGCAGGCAGTCGCGGAACGCCCTGATCGCCTCACCAGGCGGGGCGACGGTCACGACCCTGCCGGTCTCGAGCACCACGACTCGATCGCAGACTTGGCGCACCACGTCCGCGGAATGCGAGACGAGGACGATCGTCCGGCCTTCGTTTTGGAATTGGTGCACACGTTCCATGCACTTCTGCTGGAATCGTTCGTCGCCGACGGCGAGCACCTCGTCGATGAGCAACACGTCAGGCTCGACGTTCACAGCGACCGCAAACCCGAGGCGCACGTACATGCCCGAGGAGTAGAAGCGAACCTGGTTGTCGATGAACTCTTCGAGCTCCGCGAACGCGACGATGGCGTCGAATCGGCGCTCGATCTCGCGGCGCGAGAGGCCCAGAAGTGAGGCGTTCAGGAAGATGTTGTCCCTTCCCGAAAGCTCGGGCTGAAAGCCGGCGCCGAGCTCGAGCATCGCCGCGACCTGCCCGCGGACGACGATCTGGCCCGAAGTGGGCTGCAAGATGCCGGCGATGCACTTGAGCAGGGTCGACTTGCCAGAGCCGTTCCGGCCGATGATCCCCAACGTCTCGCCTGAGTGGACCTCGAATTCGACCTCGCTGAGCGCCCAGAAGTCATTGAAGGGCACGTGTCCTGCGTGCACTATCCGCTCCTTCAAAGAGGTGTACTTCTCCTTGTAGAGGCGAAATCGCTTCGAGACCGTCTGGACGTCGATCGCTGTTTGCAGGCTGCTCAGAGCTCCTCGGCGAAGTTGCCCTCGACCCTGCCGAAGATCAGCATTGCGAGCACGAAGAGCAACAGGGAGACGACGAGCACGATGCCGAGCACGAGGAGGTACCACGACTCCCCGTAGCTAGCGAGCGGGTACGGCGAGTCGTGAGGCGCAACCGTTCCGTAGATGAACCGCTGGAAGGAAAGCACGATAGGGACGAGGGGGTTGCAGAAGTAGAGCCACAAGATGCCGTGTGCCGCCAGCTTATGGCCGACGGTGGCGAACGGGTACACGATCGGCGCGCTGAAGAACCCCGCCACGAGTGCGACCTCGATCAGGTGTTGGACGTCGCGCAGGTAGACGGTGACAGCCGAGAGGAGGATCGCGAGTGCTGCCGACAGCACGATGTCACACACGAGAGCGAAGATCATGACGGGCGCGTACTTCCAGTCCGGCAATACCCCGAATCCGAGGAGGAAGGCCACCATGATGCAGGCCTGAAAGAAGAAATAACACATCGCGGTTCCGACCTGGGCGAGAGCGAGGATCTCACGGGGGAACGACACCTTCTTCACGATCCCTGCCTGGGCGACGAGTACGCCTGCCGAGCTGAGCAGCGAGTTGTTGAACAGGTTCCAGGCCAGGAGCCCTGCGAACAGGTAGATCGCGAAGATCGAGATGTGGTTGTTCAGGAAGTACTTGAACACCACGTAGTAGACGCAGAGGATCAACGCGGGGTTCAGGAACGACCACAAAAAGCCGAGAACGCTGTTCTTGTAGCGGACCTTCAGCTCTTTGCGGATGAGAAAGACGATCAGCTCGCGCGCCTGCCAGATCTCGATGAACCGATTACGAAGGCTCACCTTCGCGGAGACGACGCGCGATGGGAGTTGCCGCCGGTCGTCAAGATCCGCAGCGAGGAGCGGACCCGTCGGTTCAACTTTCATCCCTCGCACCCTAGCCAAGAAAGGCCCTTCTCGGCAGACGCGGCAAGCTTTGGCGCAACCGGTGTCACCACCTCGCTCGGGCACGAACCGGTAAGCTCCACCACAGAGCGAGCGCACCGAAGGAGACGATTGACCGTGGCGTCCATCGGCCGACGAGGTTGGCGCAAGGCGAAGACCAGCTTGACGACCAAGTTCGACAGACGTGTCACGCTGCCACTCGCGGACGCGCTCCAACGCGTCACCCTGCTGCAGGACCAGGTTGCCGAGCTGACCGACGTCGTCAAGGTGCAGATCGAGGTGGGCAACCAGACGACCGAGCTCCTCGGGCGTCTTCTCGCTACCACTGCGAGCCGACTCGATGAGGTCGAAGACTCTCTCGGGCGAATCACGACGGCCGGGATGACGACGGCCGGGGTGACGCCACTCGGGTCCAGCGAGAGCACGAAGAACCAGCCTCGTAACGAGGCAGGAGCATCTTCTGCCTCCGAGGACCCGTCACCGCACTGAGGCTCGGCCCCTCCAACATGACCTCCGGCCAGGTCGTATTCGACCTTCAAGCACTCCAGAGCCGAGGCTCGCGGGAGCGGGGAATCGCCCGTTACGCATACGAGCTCGCCGTGGCCCTCGAGCGAGAACACCCTCAGCTCGTCGGCCGCTACCTGCTGAATCCCGACCTGCTACCACCGGGAGACCTTGGGCCCCTTCTCGACTCGGGAAAAGTCGACTACGCGGGGATGTCCGACCCGGTCGTCCCGGGAGCGCGCGTGCTCCACGCGCTCTCGCCCTTCGATCTCGACGTTCCGATCGGCCGCATATGGCCTCGATGGGCCCACGAGCGGGGCCTGCGGTTCTGCGCGACCGTTTACGACCTGATCCCGACCGGTCACGTAGGCTCGGCCCTCGGCGACCTCCGACAGAGGACCATGCGCTTTGGCCGTCTGGAGGTAGTGCGTGCCGCCGACGCACTGTTCACGACCTCACCGGCAACGAGTCGTTCAGTGGTGAGCAGCCTCGGCGTCGACCCGAGGAGATTGCACGTCGTCGGCTCGGGCACGGAACGGCGATTCGCACCTGCCCCGTCGAGAAAGAATGCCTCCTTGCTGGCGCAGGCAGGCGTGCCCAACCTCGAGCCTTCATTTGTCCTGTACCCGGCCGGAAGCGACGGCCACGAAAACGTCGAAGTGCTCATCCTCGCTTTCGCTCGCCTGCCTGCGCCATTGCGCGACACGTGTCAGCTTGTCGTCTCCGGCTATTTTCCGGAACCGACTGCAAGCCACTTCAGGCACCTGGCAGCTGCCGAGGGCATCGGTGGACGAGTCCTGTTCACGGGCGTTGTGTCTGAGGAGTCGATGTTGCGCCTCTACCAGGCGACCGAGCTCCTGTGCTTCGCCTCCCTCTCGCGCGAATACGGCCTTCCCGTCGCAGAGGCGATGGCATGCGGCGCCGTCACGATCGTGTCGGATGTGGGCCTCATGGCGGACCTTGTCACGCCCGAAGCCCGTTTCGACCCGTCGAGTGCGGCGGCGATCGGCGCCTCGATCGAACGAGGGCTGTGCGACGAAGCGTTCCGCGAGGCGTCACGTCAACACGCCTTGGCTACGCGAACGACGTGGGCCGAGGTCGCGAACCGGACCGCCGCGGTCTACGAAGCACTGTTGGCTCGGCCCGGCCGGCCGTGGCGCCGTCGTCGTCGTCGGATCGCGATAGTCTCGCCGTTCCCGCCCGTGGCTTCCGGGATCGCGAACTACAGCTTCCGCCTCGTCGAGGAACTGTCCGCTCTCGGCGATCTCGACATCGACTGCTTCGCGGACGGCCTCGACTTCTCGCCTGCGCCACCCAGTGCGCCGTCGGGACTGGCGATCTACGACGCGCGCCTTCTTCCCGGCGTGGAAGCCGCCACAGCGGGTTACGACGAAGTTGTGTACGTCCTCGGCAACAGCGAGTTCCATGCGACCGCATTGGCGCTGCTCCGGCGCCGAAGCGGGACGGTTCTGGCCCACGACGTGAGGTTGAGTGGTCTGTACCGTCTCGCGGCGAGCTCGAGAGCGGCCGTGCCGGAAGGGGCCTCCGGCACGCTGCGGATGATCTACGGACCGCTCCTGCCCGAGGGACTGACCCCGTCGGGCGAGACCGCCGCGACCGAGCCAAAGCGCTACAACCTGCTGATGGCGCGCGAGGTCATCGGACTCGCGGACCGCTTCCTTGTGACCTCGGAGGCCGCGGCCCGCTTGGCGCGAGTCGAGGCCGGACCGGGCCTCGCGGCACGCGTCGCAGTGGTCGGGTTCGCCACCGAGGTCCTCCGAAGCCGGGACAACCCGCCTTCCGGAGGCGCCGCCGTCGGGCCAGGCGCCCGGGTCCTTGCCAGCTTCGGCATCGTCGACCCGATCAAGCAGCCTCACAAACTCTTGCGCTGCTTCGCGGCCTTGGCGGCTAACCACCCTGACCTCGTAGTTGCCCTCGTCGGGCCCATCAGCACGGAGTTGGCCCACAGTCTCGGGAGGCTCGGTGAGGAGCTCGGCCTGGATGGACGGCTGTTCATCACCGGGCGAGTCGAGGCCGAGGTCTACCTTGAGTGGTTGAGGCGAGCCGAGCTCGCAGTGCAACTGCGGGCGTCCTTCTCGGGCGAGGCGTCCGCCGCCGTCGGGGACTGCCTTGCCTGCGGAGCGCCGACGATCGTGACCGACATCGGATGGATGGGCGAGCTTCCTGGCGATGTCGTCGCCAAGGTCCCGGTGGACGTCTCGGCGGCCGACCTCGCGGAAGCTTGCACGAGGCTCCTCGACGACCCAGCGGCACGAGGAGCGCTCGGCAAGCGGGCGCGTGGCTACGCCGGTGCCCACGACTTCAAGGTCGCGGCGCGTGCGCTCCTCGACATTCTCGACGAGACCTCGGTCGCGACCGGATGACGACAACTGTGGTCGAACCCGCGAGACCGGGAGTCCTCAGTCGCGTCGGTTCTGTCCGAGCACGGCTTTGGCGCTCCTGTAGGTAACACGAACAGCCCTCACCGCCGGACGGAGCATCGGCCGGCGGTCGGCGACCGCAAGAACTGAGCGAGCGAAGTCGCCTGGCCTACGCGGTTGCTGGGGAGACTTCCACATGCTCGAGTCCTGCTCGGCAACAACGATCCCGGGTGCCGCAAGCATGTCCCAACCGGGCAAGTGTGCCGACCCGGGTGCTGCAAGCTCTCGCCGTTCTCGCGCCGCCCTCTTGCGAACGAGCTCGAGCACGCTCGCGGCTGAGACCTCAGTTCCCTCGCCCCATCCGCCGTCGTCGGCATCGCCCCCGTGCCCGCCGTGCTCACGAGCAGAACCGATGATCATGTGCTCTGCTGGCCCCCCCACCGCAGCCACGAAAGCAGCTCGCTGATCGTCGCCTCCCACGACGATCCGCTCCGCGCTGCGCCAGAGCAGAAGGGCCGCACGGCCACCGGGCCCACCTGGAAGATCGTCCGGCCGCTCGAGGCGAATGGCGACCTGACGCCCGCGTCGCACGGCGAACGACAACGCAACGAGGGACAAGGCTCGCTCCAGTCGTCCGGCTCGCTCGCGTACCGGCAGGCCCGGCCGCAATTGCACAACGACCGAGTCGAAGCCCGAAACCATCGTCGCAAGCCGCAGGCAACCCGCGATCCCGCCCGTGGTCATGTAGCGATGGGCAGTTGCGACCGGATCCGGCGCGACGACCTCGACCGTGTGCCCCTCGGAAAGCAGCCAGACGACCTCCGCGCGCAGAGCCTCGGCGCGGGCGCATTCCGGCGGCGGAAGCGAGCCCACGACCAGGATCTTCACGGCCGGTGCCTGCCACGTCCGCGGCTTGGCCGCTGACCCGACCTCACAGGAGGGCCTCGAGGGAACGCTCCATGGCGTCGAGCACCAAGGGCCACCTGTAGTTGGCCAGCACGTACTGCCGCCCCATGCGGGCCAGCTGCGCGGCCTGTTCCGGCGCCTCTGCGACGAACCGCAAACACTGGCCGAGCTCGAGCTCGTCGGCGTAGACGAGGCCACCTCCGGACCGCTCACAGTGCCATGTGACGACGTCACTCGCTCCGCTCGCGATCACGACCGTCTCGGCGAGCCAGGCCTCCATGATCGTGCGCGAGAAGCTCTCGTTCGCGCTCGGCTGGACGAAGGCGTCCGCGGCGGCAAACGCGTCCGGCACCTCGGCGGGCGCAAGGTAGCCGAGATCGACAATCCGGCGCTCGAGCGACGACGGCACCTGAGCGTGGCCGACACCCACGGTCACGAGATCGAACGGCAGGTGGCGGCGGCGAACTGCCATCGCGAAGCCAGCCATCAGCTCCTGCCAGCCCTTCCCACCTTCACGTCTGCCCGCGTACAACACGTACGGGCGAAGCAGGCGATGCCGTTCGCGAAAGCCATCCGGGTCGTAGGACTCGGGTATCTTGACCGCCGCGCCGATCACCGAATGGTGGGCGGCCACCGGCGCGAGCCGATGAGCAAGCTGGTGCTCCGGCTCGGAGAGGAACCAGACGACTGCGGCGGACGCCAGCGCGGCAGCCACGGATCGGAGGTACGCGTAGGGCTCGTCGTGTAGGCAGGGCATCAGGACCGTCCGCTCGGGCGCGATCGAAGCGCAGTAGAGGGTCGTCCAGAACAGGTAAGGGGAGAACACGATCGCCGAGTACTGCGCGGCATGGCCGGAGAGGTAGAGGTAGAGGTCCGGGACGCGAAAGCGCCCGTTGCTCCAGGCGAGCTCTTCGACCTCGTCCAATTGGTCACCCGACAAGAGCCTTTCCTCCAGCCGGTTCGAGCGAAGGTGGTCCCGGTTCTGCAGGGTTGGGAACCGTCGAACAGTGACCAGGCCATCCGCGGTCACCCCTGGGGGGAACTCGTTCGCCCACGTGAAATGGTCTTGGGCGCAGGTCGTGAGTACATCGACGTTGTAACCGCGCTCGGCGAGGCCTTGTGCGGCCTCGCGTACCACAGCCTCCGAGCCGCCCACGACGGCGTCTCCATAACGCGGTACGACAAATGCGATCTTAACCTGACCGGTGTCCAGAAAGACCACGGTGAGTGCTCACTTCACCACTGGTAGTGAAAAAACTACTAGGATTGAGCCATGGACGCTCGCCACATGCGCCATTGTGACATGGGTCGAAGTCGGATGATGACACGCCGCAGCCTGCTGCCGTGCGTGGTTGCTGCCTGCATCATCGCTGCTTTCACCGTCCCCGCGTTCTCGGCGGCATCGGCCGGCGTGCGAACCTCCACTGCAAGAGCCGCTACCAGCGGGACGCGAGTCGCACAGATTCACGACTTTCAAGCTCCGGCGTGGACGCTGAGGAAGCTCGGAGCCGTGTGGATGAGCTCACCGGTCGTCGCGACGATCGACGGTGTCAAGGCGGTTGTTCTCGCAACGCTTTCCGGCGAGATCTACGTAGTCAACGCGAAGTCCGGTCGCGAGCTGCCTGGTTGGCCTCAGTGGGTGCACATCAACAGCCCGACGCCGACGGCCCTCGACTCGAGCCCGGCCGTCGCGTATCTCGACGGCCCGAACAAGCCGCCCTCGATCATCGTGGGTGCCGGCTCCCTCTGGAGGGCTGACCAGCAGGGCGGGCTCGAAGCCTTCAACGCAAGCGGAAAGGTGCGCTTCGTCTTCCAGACGCGACGCACGTTCAACCCTTGGGCGCGGACGGCTCCGAACGATTACTCCGACCCCGTCTTCGCGACGCCTGCCGTCGGTGACATCACCGGAACAGGCCAGCTCGATATCGTCTTCGGCTCGTACGACCACCACATCTACGCATTGCAACCAGACGGCAAGCTCGTGCCCGGCTTCCCGATCCAGCGAGGGGACACGATCTGGTCGTCGCCGACTCTGGTGGACACGAGCCACGCGGGCCGCGATGACATCATCATGGGCGGGGACTCGAGCGTTCTCGACGGATGCCGCGGGGGTTGGATCGTCGACTACCGCTACGTCGGCTCCAGCCCGAAGCTCATGTGGCAGCGATGCATCGCCCAGGCGATCTGGTCGAGCCCCACGGTCGGGATTCTCAACAGCACCGGACGACCCGCCGTCGTCGTCGGGACCAGCTTCTACTCGCCGTATCGCAGCGCCGCCAGCAACGAGATCATCGCGGTCTACGCCAACAGCGGTAAGAACGTGCCCGGTTGGCCAGTCACCGCGAGCGGGCCGACCTTCGGCTCACCGGCGATCGGGCGGATCGACGGCCAGCTGGCGGTCGTCTCGACATCTTGTGCCCAGTGCAAGAAGGGCCCGGCCGTCGTGACCGCCTGGAGTGGCTCAGGCCGCCGGATCTGGTCCAGGATCTTCGACGCTCGCAACCAGGTGACGTCGTCCCCGGTGCTCGCGGACCTGACCGGCGGCGCCAATGACGGAGACGATGTACTGGTCGGCGCCGCCCAGGGGCTGTACGTGCTCGCTGGCAACAACGGGAAGGTCCTCGCTATCTCCGGAGGAAAACAGCCGGCCCTCGAATCGGGCTGCGACACAACTAGCAGCTCGGCCGTCGCCTATGTGCCCGGCGCTCCGGGAAACGGCTGGATGCTCTACTTCGCCTGCGGGGGACCGAACGTGCCGGCAACTCTGGTCGCGTACCCATTTCCGATTGCGCCGGCTGCGTCCAACCCGCCGGCGTGGCCCGAATGGAGGGCGAACGCGGATCGGACCGGGATAGCCGACCCGATCTCGGTCCCGCAGAAGCCGTGCACTCAAGTCCGTGGCAACGACGTCGGGTACCGCCTCGTGACCGCTGACGGCGGTGTGTTCGACCTTGGCAATCTCTCGTACTGCGGCGGCTTGAACACCGCCGTGCTGCCCTCGAACGTCGTCTCGGTGGCCACTACCCCGGACGGGGGCGGTTACTGGCTTCTCCTGGCAGATGGCTCGGTGTACGCCTTTGGGAACGCCAAGTGGTACGGGGACCTTCGCGGCAGCGCCTGGAGCGGTGGACCGGTGCCGCCCGGAGCCCCGGTGGTTGGCATCGCGACAACACCAAGCGGAAAGGGCTACTTCGTCGTCGCGGCCGACGGCTCTGTGTACGCGTTCGGCGATGCGAGATACAGCGGTTCTCGAGGCGGCCGCGGGACCGATGGGGCCGTCGTCGCGATTGCGGTCGACCCCGTGACCGGGGGCTACTGGGTTGTGACCTCCCGAGGCGACGTCTACGCGGAGGGTGCCCCGTATTACGGCTCGGCGGCAGCGCTCCGACTACCGTCACCGGTCGTCTCCATCGCGGCAGCGCCCGACGGATCCGGCTACTGGCTCGCCGCGCTGAACGGTGACGTCTACTCCTACAGCACGGCGACGGACGGCTCTGAGTCTCACGAGAATGCCTGCGTGCCTGTCGTCGGCATTGCCGCGAGCTCATCGGGGAGCGGCTACTGGCTTGCGTCGGCGGATGGCACCGTCCTCCGGTCCGGGACCAGCCGTTCTTACGCAAGAGTGCCCACCCACGCACCGTCGGAACCCATAGCGGCCTTCAGCGCGGTGCCGTAGGGCGGCCCTTCGCTCGAGAATCGTCGACCTCCACCGCACTTTCTCAGCCGTTTGGTCGGTCGGGACAACGCGACCTTTGTCGGGAGGTCAGGTGGTCGTCTTCAAGGTGGAGCGGTCGATCACTCGGTCTATGAAGCCATAGTCCAGCGCCTCTTGGGCAGTGAACCACCGGTCACGGTCGGAGTCGGCCTCGATCCGTTCGATTGTTTGGCCCGTATGCAGAGCGATGCGCTCGGCCATCATTCGCTTGAGGTAGATGATCTGCTCCGCCTGGATGGCGATGTCTGCAGCCTGTCCTTGCATCTGGCCCGACGGCTGGTGCATCAGGATCCGGCTGTGCGGCAGGGCGTACCGCTTGCCTGGGGCGCCGGCGCAGAGCAAGAACTGACCCATCGACGCGGCCAACCCCAGGCAGATGGTCGACACGTCGGAACGGACGTACTGCATCGTGTCGTAGATGGCTAGGCCATCGGTCACCGAGCCGCCTGGCGAGTTGATGTAGAGCGAGATGTCCCGTTCCCGATCCTCGGCCTCGAGCAGGAGCAGCTGGGCACAGATCAAGTTGGCCGAGGTCTGGTCGACTTGAGTGCCGAGGAACACGATGCGCTCGCGCAGGAGGCGTTGATAGATCTCGCCGGCTCGATCGCCTGCGCTGTACTCCGAACTGATGTTCACCGCTTCGATCCCCTCGACGATCGGATAGGTGGGCATGCCCTTCCTCCTCATCGGACTCGACATCGGTCGAACCGCTACCGCAGATTATCGGACCGGCAGGTCGTCACAGCCATACTGAGGGACCACCGGGCTACGCGGCGGTCGGGAGTACGCTCAGGCGAGCCACGCGGGCGTGGCGGAATTGGCAGACGCGCCGGGTTTAGGTCCCGGTCCCTTCGGGGGTGGGGGTTCGAGTCCCTTCGCCCGCACAAAACAGCTGGTGAGCTGCAGCAATGCTTTCCTATCGGTGTTTGTCCGCCGACGGTCTTAGTGGCCAAAACACCCCAATTGCTAACGATTTGCTAACCGGCGGTTAGGAGCGGGCATGCTCGGTCACTTCAAGAAACGCGGTGAGAGCTGGTATTTCTGGGTCGAACTGGAGCGTGGGGCCGACGGTAAGAGGCACCAGCTGTCACGCGGCGGCTTTCGCACCCGCAAGCAAGCCGAGAAGGCCTATGCCGAGGTTCGTGACCAGCTCCGGCAGGACAGCTTCGTAACGCCGACGAAAACGACCGTAGGAGCGTTCCTGGTCGACGAGTGGCTCCCGGCAGTTCGGGCGAGCATCCGACCCGGTACTCACGACCACTACTCCAAGATGGTCCACGGCTACGTCGTGCCCCGGATAGGAGGTCTCAAGCTCGGAGACCTCACTCCGGGACAGCTGAACGCCTTCTACGCGGACCTCCTCGTTGATGGCCGGCTTCACGGGGGTCCATCACAGCCAGCAGGCCTGAGTCCGAAGACCGTCCGCCACGTTCACACTCTCCTGCACAAGGCTCTCGCCGACGCAGTTCGTTGGGGCAACCTCGGTCGTAACCCCGCGGATCGGGCGGAGCCACCGCGTCCGCGCACAGCCGAGATGAAGGTCTGGGACCTCACCCAGCTGCGGCGGTTCCTAACCCGTGTGGAAACCAACCGACTGGGTCCGATCTGGCTGCTCATGGCCACCACCGGTATGCGCCGCGGCGAGGTCCTCGGACTGAGGTGGGCTGACGTGGACCTCGATGGCGGCCGACTCTCCGTCGTGCAGACGCACGTTCTCGTCGATCGTCTGGTCATCGTTTCGGAACCCAAGACAGCGAAGGGGCGTCGTTCAATCGCGCTCGACCCGACCACGGTCTCAGCGCTGCGGCAATACCGCCGGCTCCAGCGAGAAGAGCGCCTCCGCTACGGCGAGCTCTGGACCGACACCGGACTTGTCGCAACCCGCGAGGACGGAACCGCGATCAACCCACGCCTATTCAGTGCCTGGTTCACTCAACACGCCCGAGCCGCCGACCTGCCACTGATTCGGCCCCATGACCTGCGCCACTCGTACGCGACCGCCGCGCTTTCAGCTGGCATCCCGGCCAAGGTCGTAAGTGAGCGCCTCGGTCATGCGAATATCGCCATCACGCTCGACACGTATTCCCACGTCCTCCCGAACATGCAGGAGCAAGCCGCCGAGCAGGTAGCTCAGCTCATTCTCTTCTCGGCAGCTGACGAACTTACGACTATTTGGAAGTCAACTCCGACGAATGTCGTGGCGTTTCGCGTTGTCTGTCGGCGTGCTCGATTGGTCTTCAGCACAGGTCGTTCTGGCTTCCGTCGGGACGCTGTGAACCTGTCGGCAACCCGATCACATCATTCGGCGCGCTGTCGGTACTTCTTCGGCGGTGGGTAGACGTACCTCGCAATCGTGGCAGACGTCCATCCGAGGGCCCATCCCAATATGACGAACAGAACGGTGTGCTCTGGGCTCGTCTTGCCCCGTGCAATACCGATTGCGATCAACACGATCCAGACGATCGCACAACCGATGCTGTATGCGGTGTAGGTCCTTGGGCGATCTCTCATGCTTGGATCATCCCAGATCAAGCTGAAGCCCCGGGAGGCGCGCGCCGACCAAGGTTGTTGTCGCGCCAGAGCCGTAGGCGCTGGTTCCCCGAGTGCCACAACGCACAGTGGCCAAGCCGTCCGCTACGGACACCTCGCTTCTGAATCAGATCTGGATGACAGAACGACATACGCGGACGTGCGATGGAGCACCCGCGAGAGCCTCAAGAATTTGCGCTGCGAAGCGGCTATTGCGGCGTGCAACCTTAACCTGGCTCCTTCCGGATAGGCTTTTGGCACCCTGCTCAGCCCGCCGTCTCTTGGCGACGAACCGGGGCTGTTACCGGGCGCTCCGACGCTTACTCGGGGGGGACTTGCACCCGCTGGTCTGGTCCAGTAGGACGCAACGTCGGCCGACCGTCGCGTGCACCTTTC
>CAWDRQ010000018.1:0-10425 GCA_963804765.1 uncultured Acidimicrobiaceae bacterium | reverse complement strand
TATTCCGCCATGTCGGGCGCGTCTCGGGTGTTCTCGATGCAGACATCGACGGGTTGGCCGGGGACCTGAGAGATCGCCGCCCCGTCTACGACGACGGCGCCCGCCTGCAAGCGGTGATCGACTACGCGCAGGCGCTCGGCAAGCGGGCTTTCAGCCGTCGCACCGGGTTGAAGGCCACGGTCGCCGGACGGGCTGCCGAAGGGGAGCGGATCTCGAAGGCCAACGTTCACAGGGCGCTCCGGGCGCTCCGGGTTGACGACGGCAGCCCGCGGAGATGTGCGGCCGAGCCCTGTAAACGGCCCGTCTTCCGTGTTGGTGCTCGGTACTGCTCGGTCCGTTGCCGCAGGCGTGAGGAGAAGCGCCACCAACGGGAGAAGGCTTCAGCCGAAAAGTGCCAGGACGTGGAGGCGGCGTCATGACCACAGTCCCTGTCGCGTGCCCGTCAAAGACCTACAACAGACCGTGGCTCTTCGCCGAGCATCCCGACTTCTCGGGTGACGGTCCCTTGCACGATTTCTCCGAGTCCGAGTACTCGGGGAAATGGCTCATCTTCGTCTCACCCGGCGAGATCGACCGTATTTGGTCGCTCATTGCCACGGCGACTGAGGAGCGGTCACTCGGTCCAGTTTCCAAGTGTTCGACTGCTCTCGGCAAGGACGTACACCCTCTGCGCTCTGGCGACTACGCGATCTGCTGCTACTGCCTTGACGATGACACCGCCGGGGGCGAGGAACTGCGTCGCATCCTCGGCGCCCTGCGTGACTTTGGCTTTCAGCACACGCTCCGGTTCAAACGAGATGCGACCACATTCGCCGGGCTCTACGGCCGGGGCTCGGTCGCTTACGTCTCCGATCCAGGCAGCCGGAACTACCGCCGATCATGACCATCTCGCCGACGCTCCGTGACTACCAGCAAGAAGCCGTCGAGGCGTGCGAGCTGGCTGCCGCCGCTGGCCAGAACCGAGCCCTTGTGCCGATGCCGACAGGCACTGGCAAGACGGTCTGCTTCGCCGAACTCATCCGCCGGCGCGGCGGCCGTGCTCTCGTGCTTGCTCACCGCGACGAGTTGCTCGCTCAGGCCGAATCCAAGCTCATTGACGCCGGCATCCCGCCCAAGTCCATCGGGCGCGTGCAGGCAGGCCGTGACGAGGTCGACGCCAAGGTTGTCGTCGCCAGCGTGCAGACCCTCGCTCGGGCGAACCGGAGACACCGTCTCGTCGAGGCCTTCGCAACCGCCGGACCGTTCCGAACAGTTGTGATCGACGAAGCCCACCATTCGCCTGCCGACAGCTATGTCGCCGTTCTCGACGCGGTCTCGGGAGCGGAGACCTTCGTGACGGGCTGGACGGCGACCCCAAACCGCGAGGGCATGAAGCAGGTGTGGGGTGCCCCCGTCTACGAACGGGATCTGATCGACATGGTCGGCCTCGGCTGGCTCTGCGACCTCCGGGGCCTCCGGGTCGGGATCGACTTCTCCCCCGAGGGGGTGCGCCGGTCCCATGGCGATTTTGTCGAGGGAGACCTTGCGAGGGCCCTCGGCAGGGCCGGCGCTCCCGACATCGTCGCCGAGGCCTGGTGCAGGCACGGCGAAGGCCGCCGGACCATCGTCTTCACGGCCGGCGTGCAGCTCGCCCATGACACCGCTGCCGCTTTGTGGCGGCGAGGCGTGCCGGCCGAGGCCATCGACGGCACCATGCCGCTCGACGATCGACAGGCCGTCCTTGACCGTTACCGGGACGGCACGACTCAGGTGGTCGTGAACTGCTCGATATTGACCGAGGGCTTCGACCACGCCGAGACGAGCTGCATCGTCGTCGCCAGACCCACCTTGTCCTCGCTCTTGTACGCCCAGCTCATCGGGCGAGGGACCCGCGTCGCCCCGAACAAGGACGACTGCCTGATCATCGACCTCGTCGGGGCGTCTGATCTGCACGACCTGTCTCGCCTCAGGTGGGTCGGGAATCGCCCGCCCGTCACCCTCGGGGACCTCGCGGGGGTTGCCCTCGACGACGGGGCATCCCTCCTCGACACAGCGCTACGGGACCGCACCCGGCGTGAGCGGCTGGCTGTGCTCCTCGGCGAGCACGACCGCATCGTGGCCGAGAGCGTCGACCTCTTCGGCAGACGCCACCTGCGCTGGCTGTCGCTTCCCGGGCTCGACAGGTGCTATGCGATCGCTCTCGGCGATGCCGGCCACGTCGTCCTCATCGAGCAGGAGCCCGACTGCTGGGCGGTCCACGTCGTGGCGAAAGCCAGTGCCGTCGAGACCCTCGGCACCGACCTCTACCTCGACCAGGCGACCGCTCTCGGAGAACAGGCCGCTCACCTCCACGGCACGGCCATCGCCCGTGTCGACGCACCGTGGAGGCATCGGCCGCCCACCGACAAGCAGGTCGCCTTCGCCCGCCACGTCGGCATCCATCCCGACGCCGCCCGGTCGCTCACGAGCGGACAGCTCAGCGATGTCCTCGCTGCCCATGACGCCGCCCGCAAGATCAGGCGGGCTCGACGGCAGGGGCGGATCGCTTGACCGACAACAGGAGGTCTCCACAATGACCAAGATCCCCGCGGCCGAGCGCACTGGCGGCTGTCGTCGAGGGGCAACGGGCACGACCTTCGGGCGACCGTCCGACCGCAGCAGCTCCGCCCCGGCGCTCGCACGGTCACGTCCCTACGGCCGTTGTTATCTCGACCCGGTCACCGGGACCGAGTACCCGAGCGTCACGACGATCTTGAAGCTCCTCGCCAAGCCGGCATTGGAGACCTGGAAGCACAAGCAGATTGCCGCCACAGCGATACTGCTCGGGGACCTCTCGGCCGCAGTCGAAGAGCAAGGCATTAACGAGGTTCTCGCCCATCTTGTCGAAGCGCCCGACAGGATCGGCCAGGCGGCAGCCAATCGGGGGACGGAGGTCCATCACTACGCGGAAGCCGTCGCCCGCGGGACCGCTCTTCCGGAGGTGGGCGAAGAGGCGGCCGACTATCTCGCCTCGTTCCACCGTTTCGTCGCTGAGTGGAAGCTGGAATGGGTCGACGTCGAGGCGACGGTCGTCAACGACGAGGTTGGATATGCCGGCACCCTCGACGCCTGGGCGTTCGTGCGCCTCGGACCCGACCTCGCTCTCGTCGACTGGAAGACGAGCAGGTACGCCTATGCCGAGCATGCCATGCAGCTCGCCGCCCTGGCGCAGGCGCCCGAGGTTCTCCATTTTGACGGCACGCGCTCGGCGGCTCCCCGGGTGGTCTCGGCCTATGCCGTGATCCTCGGGCCGAGTGGTCGCTACCGGCCCCACCCGATCGACATCTCCGAAGAGGGGCGCCCGTGGCGATGCTTCCGGGCCGCTGCCGATTTGTGGCACGGCCTTCACGAGGGATCGCTCGTCGGGCTGCCCGTGCTGCCACCCGTCGACGCTGTGACCGCCTGCCTCGAAAGAGCCCACACAGAAAGAAAGCGACGCCAATGACCAAGATTTCCGCTGCTGAGCGCCCGCTGTCAGACGTGCAGCGCGAGGTGCTCGACACCGCCCCGCTCAGTGAGCTCGTCGATGCGAAAGCGTGGCTGCTCGCCCGCGGGCAAGGTGTCACGCCACCGGCGGTCGCTACAGCAGTCCTCGACGCTCGCCAGCGTGCCCTCTCGGCGCCGGGCAAGGAGGCGAAGGCCAAGCGGGACAAGGCCGAGCGACAGGCGTTCAAGGCCGAGCTGCGGCAAGACACCGACCGCCTCGGGAGATGTGCCGCCGAGGTCGTGGCCATAGCACTCAAAAGGGATGGCCAGGCCCCGACGTGGAGCGAGCTTGGCCGTGCGATGGGCTGGACCTGGTGGCAGCGGCACCTTGCCGTCCCGAAGCTCGCCAAGGCTGGATGGCTCGTCACAGGGACCGAATCCCGCAGCCTCAGGCCCGGACCGAAGTGGGACAAGCTGTGACTTGTCAGTGGGACAAGCTGTGACTCGTCGCCGTGTGTACGTCGCCCACCCGCAGATCAGCTACGGCACCGCCAGGGAACGTGACTGCCTCGCAGCCTTGCGAGCTGTCCTGCCCGAGGCGGAGCTGTACGACCCCGCGGGGCGCTACCGGACCGACGCAGGTTGGCTCCGTGCCTGGCCTCGGGTGCTCCCGACGCTCTCGGGCCTTGTCGTGTTCGGCACCCGCGATGGCGTCGTCGGCGTCGGCTGCCTCCAGGAAATCGCTGAGGCTCGCGGGACCGGCCTTCCCGTCGCCATGCTCGATCACCGGTGTCGTGCCCGCAGCTACGCCGGGCTCGCGCTCCCGACCCGGGCTCCGACGCCACGGCGGGCTGCAGTGCTCATCCCAGGCGAGCCGGTCGACCTCCGGGAGCTGTTCGATCTCGACGAGGAAGCGGCATGACTGACCTTCTGAACGAGATCGAGCGCACCGCCCAGGTGTGGGAGAGCTGGGACGCGAGGCCCGGTTCGGAGTGGTCGGCCGGCGCCTTCGAGGACGCCGCCCAGGCCCTCGCACGCTCCGCCGGCACTGGAGCGTCCGTGCTCCGGGCCACGTTGAGCGACCTTGCCCGCAGCATCCCTCACGACACGCATGCGATACGTGCCGGCCTCATCCGCCAGGCGACAGGGGAGCTGATGAGCCGTGGCCGATGATCGCTGGCAGCTCCTGCCGGATCTTGTCGGTGACGACTACCTGGCACTCAAGACGTCGATTGCAGAGAGCGGCGTCCTGATTCCGCTTGTCTACGATGCCGAGACGAACGAGCTGGTCGACGGGCACCAGCGAGCGCGGGCCGTCGCAGAGCTGCGAGCCGAAGGGACGGCTGTTGCAGAGCCCATGAAGCAGCTTCGGCACTTCGGCTCCGACGAGGAACGGATCGCCTTCGTCGTCACCTCGAACGTCCAACGGCGCAAGCTTTCTACTGCGCAGCGGCGAGACCTCGTCGCCGAGGCGCTGCGTCGGCTGCCGAGCCTCTCGGACCGGCGCCTTGCCCTCATGGCCGGCGTCGATGGCAAGACGGTCGCCGCCGTGAGAAACGAGCTGGAGAGACGTGCGGAGATTCCGCACGTCGAAACCCGGGCCGACACGCTCGGGCGCCAACAGCCCACCCGTCGGGTGCGCTCGGCGCCGACCATCTTCGTACAGTCCAAGAGGGACGCGAGGCGAGCTGGCGCCGCACTGACGGCGCTCGGTGACGACGCTTCCGGCGTCCTCGGACTCTCCCGTGCCGAGGAGCGGGCACGAGACGCTCGCTTCGCCCAGCTTCGGACCGCCACGGTCCCGCCGAAGATCGAGGGTCCCTCCTACGAGCTGCGCCTCGGCGACCTGCGCGAGGTGTGGGCCGACGTGCCGGACGGCTCGATCGACTGTCTCGTAGTCGACCCGCCCTACGACGAGGCCGGCATCCCGCTGTTCGAAGACCTCGCACGCCTGGCGCTGCGGGTCCTGAAGCCGGGCCGGCTGGCCGCGATCTACTGCGGGCACGTCCACCTCGACACCGAGATGGAGCTGCTCGCCAAGGGCGGCCTCAGCTACGTCTGGCACGGAGTGAATCTGCTGCCCGGCCGGCACACACAGATCCACTCCCGCATGATCAACGGGCGTCACCGATCCGTGCTGCTCTTCTCGGCAGGCGACTTTCCAACCCCGCAGGTGGATCCACGACGCCTACTTCGCCGAGGGGCACGGAGGCCCCGAAAGCAGGCCCGACCACAAGTGGCAACAGGCCGTCGAGCCGGTCCAACACTGGGTGCGCCAGGTCTCCGAGCCGGGAGAGGTCGTGTTCGACCCCTGCTGTGGCTCTGGCACGACAGCGCTCGCAGCCGTCACAGAGGGCCGGCGCTTCCTCGGTGGCGACCTCGACCCGGCTTGCGTCGAGACGACGAGGCAGCGCCTCGAAGCGCTGATCGAAACCAACACGGACGATTCGCCCTCCGACCAAGAGAAAGAAGGACTGCCATGAGCATCACCACGACGCTGCACAAGGTGAAGGAGACGACCCGCTTCGTCGCCTACGAGACGGACCCGGACTCCGAGCCGGTCTTCGGCACGACGTACGTCCATAAGGATGCGTTCGCCGATCTCGGAAGCCCCGAGACCGTCGTCGTCACAATCGAGGTGAGCTGATGGGAACCTATTTGGGCTGGAGAGGGGCATGTTCGTCAACTACAGGCTCTAGCCTCGTACTGTGCTCCCCACTGTGGGCAAGCGGGCGATCGCCGGCGCCGCCATATTCGTCGCTGCCGCTGCCACAGGTCTGGCGGAGCTGCTCCGGTATCGGAAACGTCGAGGTTCGCTCGTGACCTCGCAGCACAAGACAACGGGGGATGAGCGTGCGCGGTCACTCGCAACGAAGCTCGGACAGGACCCCGAATATGAACGATGGACGGCCGCCGTGCGCGAGGAGGTCACACAGGGCATTCCCGAAGAGCAGATGATCGGCAAGTCCGAGTTGCTTCGCAGGAAGCAGGCGCTCCGGCCGCCTCGTAGCTGATGGCATTCCTCGATGGCTCCTGGACCTTCTCCGATCATCACCTCGCCAAGGCGATCGATGCGTGGCGAGAAACGGACCAGCCAGCGGTGGAGCGCATCGAGGCATTCTACGACTGGTGCCTAGCGGTGACCGAAACAGGGCCGCCTGATTCCGCCACGTTCCCCATCATTGATGACGAAGACGGCTACGTCTCGTCTATCTCCGATGCAAGCGCGCTGATCACCTACTTGGCCGTCGCACAGGATCGGCGGATCTTCGTCCGCAAAATCGAGAGCACCTAAAGCGCGAAGGTTCCCCGGCGGTCAACCGCTCGCTGTGAGCCCAAACCGAGCGTACGTTGGTCCCTGACACATAGGTGTCCCCGGCGCCGCATCAACGACCCGGGGACTGGCACAGGAGGGCTTAACTCCCATGCAGACCCGAGGCTACCTAGCCAAGCCGGCCGGCACCACGACCCTCGTCCTTCGGAGCGACGACGCCCGGCACCTTTACCGGGTGCTCGTCCGGCTCCTCGTCGAAGAAGGCAGCTCCGTCGACGAGACGGCCGCCGTGCTCTCTGCCCTGTCCAGCTCGCCTACGGCCTTCGGGACAAGTCGTGACCGCGCTCGCTCCGACGTCTCTCGTGCTCACGCCCGAGGACGTCGTCGACTCCACGGCGGCGCTCCAAGAGACCTACTCCCGCCCCGACTCGGCAGGCGTCTGTGTCGTCGACGGTTTCGGCGTGCGCGTCGTCGTCGAGCGTGGCGCCCTCGAAGTCCACGACGGCATCGGTCCGCACCGACGCACCCGCCGCTACGACAAGGCCTCCCACGGCTTACACCGAGTCGTCATCTTGAATGCCGCCGGCATCGTCAGCCTCGACGCCCTCAGATGGTGCAGTGGTCTCGGCATCGGCGTCCTCGTGCTCGGACCGGACGGGACCTGTCAGCTCGCCTCGACGCCTCGGATGACCGACGACGCACGGCTCCGCAGGCACCCAGGCGCTCGCGCCCTTCGAGCCCTACGGCCTCGACATCGCCCGGTGGCTGATCTCGCGCAAGGTCGCCGGCCAGGGCCATCGTCCTGATCCGCTCGCTTCGGCGACGAAGAGACCGCCGCGACCCTCGGCGGCTGGCTGCTCGCCATCGAGGAGGCCGGCACGATCGACGAGGTCCGCCAGCTCGAAGCCTCCGCCGCCGCCCTCTACTTCGGCTCCTGGTCGGGCCGGCCCGAGTCGGCCCCGACCTTCGCCACGGAGGATCGGCGTCGCATCCCGCCGCACTGGTCCCGCTTCGAAGGCAGGCGCTCGGTCCTCGCCTCGTCGGCCTCGAACCGCAAGGCCGAGCGGCCGGTCAACAGCATCCTGAACTACCTCTTCGCGCTCGTCGAAGCAGAGGCGATCCTCGCCTGCCAGGCGGTCGGGCTCGACCCCGGGCTTGGCATCGTCCATGCGGACGCCGAAGGGTCGCAGTCGCTCGCCCTCGACCTCATGGAGCCGGTCCGTCCCGAGCCGTCGAAGCCTTCGTGCTCGACATTGTGGAGCATCGCACCTTCCGCAAGGCTGAGTTCACCGAGACATCGGACGGCCATGTCCGGCTGCCGTGCTCCCTTCACCCACAGAGCTGGCCGAGACGTTGCCGACTGGCGCCGCTCGCTCGGCCCGTTCGCCGAGAACGTCGCCCATGTGCTCGGCGCGGTCATGGCCGGCAAGTACCACCCGGCCACGCCGCTCACATCCGCACGGATCAAGGCGCCCAGGCGATCGTGAAGGCCCGCAAGGTGGCAGCCCACCAGGCGGCAACCCGAGAGCAGCCCGCCAGCGGCCGGCGTCCGAGCCGGTGGCCCTCCCACTGTGGACCTGTCCCGACTGCGGAGGAGCTGTCACGAACCCTCGCCACGTCCGCTGCGAAGCCGTGCATCGCAGCCGACCCTCGCCAGGCGCCCGAGATCAGGGGCCGACGTGGAGCTGCCATCGCGGCCCGCAAGACGGGCGCTCGCGGAATGGGAGAAGGCCAATCTCGGCACGGTCCACGATCCGGAGCTGTTCCGACGGGAGATCCTGCCGCCTTCGCACCGTGAAGCTCTCGGAGATCGTCGGGGCGACCGGAATGAGCAAGGCCTCCGCTTCGGATGTGCGCCGTGGGAAGTGGACGCCGCATGTGTCGACCTGGAGGGCCTTGGGCCGCCTCGCCGGGCTCGAGATCGAGGCACCGTTACACCTGCCAGGTACCCTCACAGAGGAGGTCGTCTCTCATGCCATTTGACCACCCACCTGCCACCAGCTCGCCCGTGCTCTATCACCAGCGAGTAAAGACCTATCGCCCGGCGGCCGTCGTCGAAGCAGGTGCGGCGGGAGCTGTCTTCGGCTGGCTCGTTGGACGGCGCCATCATCCGCTTGTGTTGGCGGGACTCCTCGCTCTCGTGCTCGCCTTGGTGGCCCTTGTCGTGATCCTCTGGTGGGCCGTGCTTATCTCGGCAATCCTCGTATGCCTCGCCAGGGCTCACTCACACGGTTGGACCATGAAACGCACTGGGCTGACTGCCGCGGCTCTCGCTGGCACCGGCTTCCTCGTCTTACTCGGCGGGCTCCTCCTGGGCGTCGGCGGGGCCTCGTGGCCGGATGCCTCGGATGGGGCCTATGGCATGCCTTCGCCCGACAGCACGTCCGAACGCTCTGATACCCCTTCCTAGCGGCGTGTTCGCTTGCAAAAGGACGGTGAGGGCGCTACGGACAACGCTTTGACCTGCGCTTTCCCTTGGTACGATGGACCAGCGGCAAGGGGCCGCGGACGGTGAGATGACAGCGATGAGGACCGATTGGCGGACAGCGGCATGAGCAGTACCTTCGCCTCCCTCTCCGCCGAGCGCGGGCGCGCAAGTGAGCGGGCCATTCTCGATGCTCTCCGCCAGTACGGCGCCCTTGCAACCGCCGAGCTTGCACTGCAAACGAACCTGGCTCCACGGTCGGTGCGCCGAGTCTGCGACCGCCTGAGCGGGTACGTCGTCCAGGAAGCGGGCCGCTGGGCACTCACCATAGAGGGCACCGTCACCGGCCTTGAGGTCGTGCACGTCATGGACCTAAGCGATGCTCTCGCTCTTCTGCCCTGCGAGGAGCACCGGGCTTTCGTGCGCCTGGCGGTCTCTGCCGCCATCGCCAAGATGGCCCTTGCCGGCACTTACGCCTCCGGCTGGCCCGGCTTCGTGGCATGGTCGAAGTCCACCCGCACCATGAAAACCTCGATCGGCTATCTCATCGGCTGCCTCCTCGCCCAGCGTGAACCGGAGACGATCCTGCTCACTTCGGACCGCGGCGCCGGTGATCTCCTCGGACGTCGGCGCCAGCTCCCCGGAGGAGCGTGGACGTTCGATCCGGCACCGGCTCTCAAAAGGCGATTCCTCGTGCTCGACGAGCTCGACAAGGCCGCCGACGAGTCGACCCGGAAAGCCGCAAGGCGGATGCTTCACGGCGACGCTCAGCTCGACATGGAAGGTATCCGCGTCACCCTCGGACCCGTCGTGATGGCGACGTGCAACGCCACGAAGCTCGAAGAAGTATTGGGCGAGAGCTACCACCGCCGGTGCATTGTGATGGCGTCCGAAGGGCTCTGCGACGTCGAGGAGGCGACGCTGGGCCGGCCAGGCGATCCACGAACCTGGAGCCATCGCCCCTCTCGATCTCTCCGTCTCACCCCGACGATCGACAGGTTGTCCCCGGCACAGTCGAAGCTGCTTTCGATCGACCTGCCGGGCCGCTTCCTGACTGCGCGGGGAGCCGAGCTCCATCCGGACACGGGGCTCGCTCTGGCGGCCATCGGCCGCACCGGGTTCGGTCTCGGCGGCAATGACGCAGCAATCCAGACAGGCCTTGACTACCTCCTCGTCGCTTCGACGTGGGGGGCGACGACGGCAGAGGCAATCGGCGAATACTGCCGGGCTGCCGGGCATCGTCCAGCCGCCAGTGACGACGGTCGGTGACAGCGGCTCGATG
>CAWDRQ010000017.1:0-17108 GCA_963804765.1 uncultured Acidimicrobiaceae bacterium | reverse complement strand
GTGGCCGCGAGCGCCACACGCTGACAGATGTTGTCACGCAGAAGGGCCCGCAGGGCCCCCTCGTCCGCGCCGAGGGCGCGGAGCCCGGACGCGACGACGGTGAGAAGGCCGGGCATCCCGTGATCCCCGCCGGCGAACCGCCACATGGTCGGATCCGCGAGGTCGAGCCCGCAGGCGATCGCACCGGCCAGGCCGGACTCGAGGGCACGGACGAGCAGAGGCCAGACGTTCTCGGCCGGCTGGTACTTCGGCCGCAAGAAAGTGTCGTATTCGAGCAGGTAGCCGCGGGCGCCAAGTTCAAGGTGGAGCTGGAGATCGGGCCGCTTGTCCATGTGGCTCAAGATCACTCGTCGTGGGTCTGCTCCTTCGACCTCCAAGGCGTCGACCAGCTCCTCGACACCTTCACCTCGCTCGGTATGGACCTGTATTGCCGCGCCCGTCGCCGCAGCAGCTCGGCAGCTCGCCGATAGGAGGCGACGGAATTCGACGTCGTCGACCGTGCCCGGATGGGCCGCCTTCAGGATCCCCGCGCGGATGCCGGAGTCGGATGCGCCGTTCAGGTCGCGCTCGAAGAGGCTCGTCGCTTCGGCTTCGGACAGTTGCCATGTCGCCTGGTTCGATCCGTAGTACTGGCGCAGATGGAATCCGGTCGAAGCGATGATGGCCACCCCGGATGTCCGCGAGATCGCTGCCAGGCGACCGAGATTGCGCCCGGTGTTGGGTGGTTGGCAGTCGATCACCGCGGCTCCACCGGCTGACGAGAAGCTGGCGAGATCGCTCAAGACCCCGCTCTCGTCATCGAGGACGAATGTTCGGGTCGGGTCGGCACCGTCGACCGGGTCGATCCAGAGGTGCCCGTGGGCATCAACGGCACCCTCGGGCAGGTCCGCGACGAGCCCGAGGACTGTCGCGATCATCGAAGACCCGGCTGTGCCATTTCCACGTCGACCCCTAGCGCCCCGGCCCGCAATGGGGAGATGCCCAGCACGGCCGATCCCGACCCGATGAGCTGTCGGCGCCTGACATTCGCAGGTTTCTCGGTTCTGCGCGTGGGGCCGAGCGCATCCTGAGCGGCGGGTTCACGACGACGGTTCAGTAGAAGAGCATCGCTGTGAACTGGGCACGGACTCGGCTCGCGTAGCGGCTCTTCAGCTCGTTGTTGTGCTCGAACTCGCCCGGGAGTCGCTCACTGAGCAGCACAGGAACTTCCAGTTCCGCAGCACTCAGGCGCTCGATGGTTGCTGTGATCATCGCGTTGAGCAGAGCCATCGAGGCGATTGATGATCCTGGCCCGACCCTCGCCGTCACCCCCGGTACCTCGACAAGTGCATCGCCGGCCGGACAGCGATTGTCCAGCACGACGTCCGCGATCTCGCACAACCGGGACCCACTGGAGTGGCGCGGAATGAGGCTTTGTGAGAACTCCAGCGACGTGATGGCAACGACACCCAGGCCTCGCGCACGGGCGAGCATGGCCATCTCGATAGGCAGTGGGTTGATGCCGGAGTTCGAGGAGATCACCATGACCTCGCCATGACGGAGGTCGTGACCTTCGAGGATGGCTGCCGCATAGCCCTCGACCAGCTCTGCACGGCCTCCGGTGCGGTCGACGATCGGATTGATGCAAGCGAGTCCACCGGTGCGGTTGAAGGCCTCTTCGGCGATTATGTGGGAGTGGCCAGGTCCAAAGACATGGATCAGCCCGCCCTTTTCGATGGCTGCTGCCAGCAGTTCTGACGCGGCCGAGATGCCGGGTCCTTGGGTGCTGATCAGCTCGTCGATGAGCTTTGCGACTGCTTCGAGGTACTCCGAAGCGGCACTCCCGCCCGAGGTTGCAGAGCCCGGGGTCACGCTAGGCCTCGGCTCGGTCGGTCACGAGGCGAAAGCGGTGCGCAAACCGGGAGGGCAGGACGATCTTGCCGAGGACCGCCGTGCCCGAGGCTCCAGTCACCTTCGGAAGGGTAGCGGGGTTTCCTTGGACGGTCTCGTCCGCCAGAACGGCCCACGCCGTTGCTTCGCGCGCGTCGCCGGGAACACCGAACTCGTCATGCAGGCGGATCGCACATGTTGGCAGCCTCTCTCGGAGACGGCGCCGGATCTCGAGGTTGTGGGCGCCGCCACCGGTCAGGACGACCTCATCGGGCAGGTAGGGGAAGTAACGCTCGTAATGGCTGGCCACGCACTCAACCGTGAATTGCGTGGCGGTGGAGACCATCGAGTCGTCGCTCAGACAGAGCGCTCCGGCCGATCGGATCAGTCCGTCTACGAACTCTTCCCCGAAGTCCTCCGGCCCCCGTGAGGTCTTCGGAGGCTCCCGTTCGAGGAACGGATGAGTCAGCAGCTCGGCGAGCAGCTCCGTGCTGACATCACCGCGCGCGGCACGCCGGCCGTCCTCGTCGAACAGCTGACGGCCTCTGGTGAGCCTGGCAACGAGCCGATCCATGACCATGTTGGCCGGCCCGCAGTCGAATGAGATGACGTCTTCGGCTCTGCAGTTGCGAGGGAGGAACGTCACGTTGGCGATGCCGCCGAGGTTCTGGATCGCGCGAGAACGATCGTCGAGACGCGCGAACAGGACGAAGTCGAGGAACGAGCTGAGCGGGGCACCCTCGCCGCCCAGGGCGATGTCGCTAGGGCGGAGGTCGCCGACGACCGGGCACCCGGTCCTCTCGGCGACCACGGCGAGCTCGCCGATCTCCATGTGGCCATTGGCCGGCTCGCCCCGGCTGCCGGCGATCGCGTGGATGAGATTTGCAGCCTGCACGCCGATGACCGACACCGCGTCGGCCTGGACGCCACCGAGCTTCATGACCGCATTCGCCGCGGAGCCAAGCTGCTCGCCGAAGTCGGTGTGGACGGCCATGAGCTCGTCGGCACGGAACGTATTGGGGATGTGGAAGCCCAACAGCCTGCGGCGCATCCCCGTACTTATGGGGTAGTTGAGGTGGGCGGACACGCTGAGGTTCCGGTCGCTTCCATGGCCGCGGGTGGCCACCAGCGCAGCGCTGATGCCGTCGAGGGAATTGCCGGTCATCAGGCCCACGATCAGGCGATCGGGACTGCCAGCCGGCCCACGAACGGGTTCGGGTGTCATTTCCAGCTCCTCTCGTAGGGAATCATGAAGTCCGGTCAACTCAACGATCGGCCTTCAAGGAGCACCTCTCGGACCTCCAGGTCGTCCCCCAGCACGACAAGGTCCGCACGGGCGCCGAGCCGGATCCGCCCGATGTCCCCGCGGCCGAGCAAGACGGCCGGACGCTCGCTCACCGCGGCGAGGACGTGGCCGAGCGCCACGCCAGTGTCGGCGACGCGGCGAACCCCGTCCAGAAGCTTGGCGGCCGAGCCGGCAATTGTCCCGTCCGGGCGCCGAACGACACCGTGCTGGGCGATCACGCGCACCTCGCCCAGAACAAGCTCCCCGTCACCGAGACCCGAGGCAGCGGTGGCGTCGCTCACCAGGGTCCAGCGGCCCGCTGCCGCGGCCAGCACCATGCGGAGCACGTCGTCGGCGAGGTGGACCTGGTCGGCGATGACCTGGACTGTCACCCGCGGGTCTGCCAGAGCCGCCCCCGCCAGTCCGGGCGCGCGGGCCGAGATCGGTGGCATCGCGTTGAAGATGTGGGTGACCGCCCGCCCGCCCGCATCGAAGCCGCGACGCGCCTGGGATGCGTCGGCGTCGCTGTGACCGAAGGAGACAACGATCCCGCGGCGTCGGCATTCTGCGACGAGATCGAGTGCGCCGGGCAGTTCGGGAGCGAGGGTCACCATGGTGACCGGACCTGCGTCACACAGGGATATCAGGTGCTCGAGGTCCGGTCTTGCGAGGCGCTCGGCAGGATGCGTTCCAGCCCGGAGGCGAGAGAGGAAGGGACCTTCGAGGTGGATGCCGAGAATGCGAGCCCCGTCCGGCTCTCGCCTGGCCAGGTCGGCTATATGCCCTGCGGCCGTCTTCGTGCCGGCTGTCTCACTGCTTATCAGCGTCGGCTGGTAGGCGAGGACCCCGTCGTGGGCGAGCGCCCTGGAGACCGTGGCCAGCTCCTCCACCGAGGCGCTGAGCACGTCGACCCCCGCGTAGCCGTTCACCTGCAGGTCGACGAGCCCTGGAATGGCGATCCCGGGGCCGCCCGGCGTCAGGCCGAGCGCGATCACGCGGCCGTCCTCGATCGCGACGTCGCCGGGCACGAGCCGGCCGTGCTGGAGGAAGGCGGCGACGCCGAGCCGGCGTTGATTGCCCGAGCGGCTGAACGGCCGACCTGTCGTGGATCGCTGAGCTACGTGGGCCGCCTCGAGCGCCGCACGCAGCCGCCCACCGCTCGCCGCCAGGAGCTCGGCCGCTTCCTCCGCGCCCATGGTCGTCGCGGCAACAAGACAGGCGGCCTTGGTTCGCCACGCACACTCCTCGAGTGCCCCCCTGGCCCGTTCGGGCGACGTCTTGGCAACAGTCGCCACGATCCGCGTGGCCCGATCTCGCAGCTTCTCATTGGTAGCCCGGACGTCGACCATGAGGTTCCCGTACGTCTTGCCGAGCTGGATCATCACTGCGGTAGAGAGGATGTTCAGGGTGATCTTCTGCGCGGTCCCGGCGTTCAATCTCGTGGAACCCGCGATCACCTCGCCACCCACGAGGAGCTCGATCGGGAGCTCGGCTGCACCCGCGATCGCGCTCGCACGCGGTTGCACACGATCCCGACAGTCAGCGCGCCAATGGTTCGTGCCTCGGTGATCGCGCCGAGGACGAACGGCGTCCGGCCGCTCGCCGAGATCCCGACCACGGCATCTCGAGGCGAGCAGCCGAGCGCGTGGAGCTCAGCTGCGGCGGCGTCGCTGTCGTCCTCGGCCCCTTCCTGGGGACGCACCATGGCGTCACTGCCTCCGGCGAAGACGGCGAGCACCAAGCCGTCCGGGACGTCGAATGTCGGCCCGGTCTCTGCTGCGTCGAGCACGCCGAGCCGGCCCGCCGTCCCCGCTCCAACGTAAATCAGCCGCCCACCCTCGGCGAGCCGTCGGGCCACCCCGGTGACGGCCTCGGCGATCTGACTCGTGGCCGCCACGACGGCATCGCAGGCCCGAGTCGACTCCGCGGTCATCGAGCGCGACGAGATCGGGGACCTCCAAGATGTCGAGCTCGGCGAGATCGGGGCGCACCGCCTCGGTGTCCATGGCGCCGAGACCTGCGAGATCACGGGACGGGCTCACGCGAAGGCCTCGCTCACGATGCGGTGGATCTCTGCGCGCATCTCGGCCTGTTCTGCGAGGCGCCGGTGGGGGTGGACTGCATTCGTGAGCAGGACGACCCCGAGACCGAGCGGCCGCGAGATGAGCAACGAGGTACCCGTGAAGCCAGTGTGCCACAGGGTGGCCGCGGGCCATCGGCCCCAGTCTTCGGGAGCGAGTCGCCATCCGAGGCCGCGGACATCAACCGCGCGTCCGGCCCGTTTCCTGGCCATCGCATCGAGGGCGGCCGGAGTCAGCACGCGGCCGTCAGGCGCGAGGAGGTGACGGGTGAATGCCACGAGATCATCGATCGGTGCGAAGAGCCCGGCGTGCCCCGCAACCCCGCCGAGGGCGTGGGCGTTCCCGTCGTGCACCTCACCCCACACCAGTCCGGGCGTGAGTCGCTGGTCCCCGTCGAGCTCGGTCGCCGCAGTCTCGTCCGTAGGAGCGGGTCGAAAACCGGTTCGAGACATCTCGAGCGGACCTGCGACCTCGCGGGCGAAGAGCTTGTCGAGCGAGGCGCCCCCGCAGGCCTCGAGCACCCACCCGATGAGCATGAAGCTGAGGTCCGAGTAGAGGACCTCCCCGGTCGGTGCCGATCTCGTCGCCTCCTGGAAGACCGCTGCCTCGATCGCGCCCCGGCCGCTCAAGGACTCGAAGAACGGCCTGTGGTCGATGAGCCCCGACGTGTGGGTGAGCAGATGGAGCAGGGTGGTGTCCGATCGTGGGAACCCTGGGAGCCACTGTTGGACGGTGTCTTCCAGGGCGAGCATGCCCCGGCGCTCGAACACGAGCGTCAGGGTCACGCTGCAGACGACCTTGGTCAAAGAGGCGAGATCGTAGGAGGTGCGCGGGGTTATGGGGCGCGTAGTCCCGACTCGGCAGGCCTGCCCGCCAAGAGCAGAAAAGAGGGGGCCCTTTGCGTCGACGACCGCCAGGGAGAACCCGGACGGGAAAGAGCCCGACACGAGTTGCGCGAGCAGTCCCTCGAGTGCGGTGAGATCTTGCGGCGCGCGCTCCGCCGTCACCTGAAGGGACCCGGGCCCGGCCGAGCGGCTCATGGGTTGGCCGTCGGGACCCGACACAGACGCATCTCCTCGGCTCCGTACTCGGGTTCGACGCGCCGTGTCCCGTCCGGGGAGAAGCCGAAGCCGGCGTAGAGCCGCCGGGCCGGCGCGTTCTGCTCGAAGACCCAGATCGTGACCGGATCGAGGTGTCTGCGCTCGAGGTCTCCGAGGGCGAGGGCGAGCAAGCGACTCCCGATCCCGCGACCGGAAGCGGAAGGTGCCACGTAGAGCGAGAACACGTGGCCCCGTCCCGCCTCGTCAGGGTCTGTGCCGTGGCGGCAGAATCCCAAGAGCTCGTGGTTCGTCGACTCGGCCACGGTCGTGGTGGAGTCGCCCGAGCCGATCAGTGTCCCGAGCCAAGCGGCGACCTCGTTCTCGTCGAGACTCTCGAGCTTCTCTTCGGAGACGATCCCGTGGTAGGAGTGTCGCCAGGCGGACACGAACACGGTTGCCAGCGCCGCCGCGTCCTGCGGGCGACCGGCCCGCAGCCGGACCTCGTCCTGTTCGTACTCCGGCTGTCCGACGTCATCGCGCCGCTGGTTGTCGCGCTGCACGGCCCTGGCTTTCTGTCCGGAGACGTTAGAACTGTCGAAGAGAAACCCAGTTCCATACTTAACATAATCGCAATAAGGTGTTATCTTCTCCGCACTAACAATGTGGAGGTGGGTTCGTGAGGTACAGAAGAGTTTTTCGTAATGTCGTCGTGCTTGCAGCGAGCGTGGGTCTCGCAGGGGCGCTCTGCTCGTCGGTAGGCGCTGCTCCGCGCGTGCAGGCGGTCCATTCGTCCTCTGTCAGCCCGTTCGTCGTCGCCAGCACTTCGGGTGTTCAGAAGCTCGACCCGGACATAGTCACCAACTTCGTTGACTTCCAAACGCTCGGGCTCGTGTACGACCAGCTGGTTCGCTACAACAAGAAGCTCCAGTTCGTGCCGGACCTGGCGACGAGCTGGGCATCCAGCAACGGGAACAGGGCGGTCACGTTCCAGCTGCGAAAGAACGTGACCTTCGATGACGGCACGAGCTTCACTTCGGCCAACGTGGTCGCGTCGCTTGATCGGGTGCTTGCTCCGAAGACGGGCGACGCCTCGGCGTCGTACCTCTCGGCTGTGAAGGCCATCGTTGCCAAGGGCCCCTATTCGGTGGAGCTCGTTCTCAGCCATCCCGACTCGTCGATCCTGGCGGGGCTCACGTCGGTCAACCTCTCGATGCTTTCGACCAAGGCGATCGCGGCGGGCACGCTCGCGACCGCCCCCGATGGCACGGGGCCGTACGTGTTCTCCAGCTGGAGCCCCAACAACTACCTGATCCTCACCGCGAACCCCCACTACTGGGGTGGCAAGGTGAAGCTGGCGTCCGTGAAGGTCGAAGCGATCCCCACCGAGCAATCGATCGGTTCGGCGATCGAGGCGAACACCGTCCAGCTCGGTCTGCTCACCGAGCCAGAGGTTGCCAAGACGCTGAGCGGTTACACGGTGCAGAATGTTCTCGACCTCTCGTACCGGGCCCTCATGCTCCAGGACAAGACGGGGCCGCTCGCGAACGTGAACAACCGGCGGGCGCTCGAGTGCGCCATCAACCGCAAGCAGATCGTCGCTGACTCCGTCTTCGGGCAGGGCCAGGTTGTTGGGCCGGTGCCGGTGGGGCCGTTCACCTCCAGGCCGGTATCGGCGGTCTGTCCCAACACGAACGTTGCGGCAGCGAAGAAGTACCTGAAGGCGGCAGGCGATCCGTCCGGCTTCACCTTCACCGCCATCACGTCGGTCGCCATCGACCCGACGAGCTCCGCGCAGGCCATCGCGGCCCAGAGCGAGCTGGCTCAGGCCGGGATCAAGATGAACATCCAGAACCTCACAACCGACGCTTACATCCAGGACTGGCTGAAGGGTGACTTCCAGGCCTGCTTCGCCTGGAACGGCGCCAACCCGGACCCCTACACGATGTACGGTCGCTACTTCGGCCAGGGCGCCAACCTTGGAGTGCCCGCCGGTTACAGCTCGCCAGCCCTCCAGAAGCTGCTTCTTCAAGGAGACGAGTCCTCTTCGGCCTCGGCGCAGCAGAAGTACTACAGCGAGCTCTCGGCGAATCTGACCGGCAACGCCGTGTGGGTCTGGCTGTTCACGAGCTACGACTACGCGGTGCTCGGCCACGGCGTCAACGGCTTCAGCTTCTTCCCGTCGCTGACCGACTCGCTGCAAACCTTGTCCTCGACGAGCGTTTCCTGAGCACAGTTGTCTTGACCGACGACGGACCCGCCGGTGCGGTCGCACCGGCGGGTCGTCGCCTATCCGATGAACGCCGCGGGCGCGGCCTACTGTTCGAGGTCGCCCGTCGGTTGGCGTCGATGGTGCTCACCCTTTTCGGCGTCTCCATCATCGTCTTCCTCGTTCTGAGGCTGCTGCCGGGCAACGCCCTCACGAGTGCCCTCGGCGTGAGCGAAGGTCTGCTCACCCACGCGCAGCTTGTCGCCCTCGACCACTACTACGGCATCGGCGAGCCGGTGGTCCAGCAGTACGGCTCATGGCTTCACGCCATACTCACCGGCAACCTCGGCGTCTCGCTCCAGTCGCGCACGTCGGTCGCCTCGCTTGTCGGCACCGCCCTGCCGGTGACCTTTGAGCTCGCCATCGCGGCGATGCTGCTGGGACTGCTGATCGGAGTGCTCTTCGGGGTCTTCGGCGCGCTGCGGCCGGGACGTGCCGTTGATGTCACCGGTCAGGGCGTATCGGTGATCGGGCTCGGGGTGCCGAGTTTCGTGATCGGCACCGGACTGGTGACCTTGCTCGCCTCGGTCTTCCAGTACTTCCCGTCCTCGGAGACCTTCGCCAGCCTGACCAGCGATCCCTGGTTGAACATCCAGCAGATCTTCTTTCCGGCCTTGACGTTGAGCCTCGGGATCGGTGCCGCCATCATGCGCACCACGCGTGCCTCGGTGCTGGAGGTGGTCGGACAGAACTACGTGCGGACAGCCCGGGGCAAGGGGCTTTCCCGGCACTCGGTGACCTGGAAGCACATCTTCCTGAACGCCTTCATCCCGGTCCTCACCATGTCCGGCATCCAGCTCGGCTATCTGCTCGGCGGAACCGTGATCGTGGAACAGATCTTCGTGCTGCCTGGGCTCGGCCGGCTCTTGGTGGAGTCGGTCAACGGCCGGGACTTCCCCGTCGTCCAGAGCGTCACGATGATCTTTGCGGCCGGCTTCGTCGTCGTGAACATGGTTGTCGACGTCCTCTACGCCGCCATCGACCCGAGGATCCGGAACTGATGAGCGTGACTGGCCTCGGGCCCGCACCCGCAGTACCCGGCGAGCTGGACGTCGCGGCGCCGTCGATCAGCCGCCAGGGCCTCCTGCGGGCGCTGTGGCGCAGCCCGAACGGCCGGGTGGGCCTGGTCCTTGTCGGCGTTGTCGTGGCGGCAGCCATCGCCGCGTCATTCGGTGGCACTCCCTACGACCCCCAGTACCAGAACGCTGCAGCGCTGCTCCAGCACCCGACCTGGAGCCACCCCTTCGGGACCGACCAGTTCGGGCGTGACATCTTGTCGTTGGTGCTCGACGGTCTCGGTGTCTCCCTCGAGATCGCCTGCCTGGCGGTCGCCATCGCGGGCGTGATCGGCACCATTGCCGGAGTGGTCGCCGGGTTCCTTGGTCGGTGGACCTCGGCAGTGATCATGCGGGTGACGGACATGATGTTCGCGATCCCGGCGATACTTCTTGCTCTCATCGTTGTCGCGGCACTCGGCGCCGGTTGGCTGAACAGCGCCATTGCGATCGGGGTCGGCTACATCCCGATCTTCGTGCGGGTGGTCCGGGGACCGGTGCTCGCGCTTCGCGAGTCGGGCTACGTGTCGTCGGGCCGAGTGCTCGGGTTCTCGCGGCGCAGGCTGCTGTTCCGGCACATCCTCCCCAACGTGTCCGGGATCCTGGCTGTCCAGACGAGCCTTGCCCTCGCCTGGTCGGTTCTCGCGGAGGCGAGCCTCAGCTTCCTCGGTCTCGGCCCCCCGCCTCCCACAGCCTCGCTCGGGGAGATGGTCAGCCAGGCCGGCAGCCTGGCTGGGATCGCCTGGTGGACGCTCGCCTTCCCGTCGGTGGCGATCATCTTCGCGGTGATCGGTTTCAATCTCCTCGGGGACGGGTTGCGCGACGCCATCGATCCTCGAACGAGGAAGCGGTGATGCGCGTGGTTTGTCGATCCGGGACCGGGGGCCACCAGTGCGTGTGATCGGCATGATCTCGGGGACCTCCTTCGACGCGGTCGAGGCGGTGCTGGCCGACTTCGTGCAGAGCGGCGACGTGCTCGACTGCGAGCTCGTCGCCCACCGTTCGGTGCCTTACCCGGACAACCTGCGGGAGCGGATCGCCGCGGTGATGCCTCCCGCCTCGACCGACATCGGCGAGGTCTGCGAGCTGGACGTCGGTCATCGGCCAGTTCTTCGGCGAGGTGGCGCGTGGCCTCGCCGAGGGGGTCGGCGGAGGCCCGGTGCAGCTCGTGTGCTCTCACGGTCAGACCGTCTTCCACTGGGTCTCGGGCGACCGGGCGTTCGGCACGCTCCAGCTCGGTCAGCCTGCTTGGATCGCCGAGCGGACAGGTGCGACGGTCGTGAGCGATGTGCGCAGCCGCGACATCGCCGCGGGCGGGCACGGAGCACCGCTCGCGAGCGTGCTCGACGTCCTGCTGCTCGGGCCGCCGCGCGGGGACCGTACGCGGCGCGCTGAACCTTGGGGGGATCGCCAACGTGACCGTGCTCGAGCCAGGGACGTGAGCCGGTCGCCTTCGATATCGGCCCGGCGAACGCGCTCGATGGACGCCGTCGTCACGTCGCTCAGCGGGGGTCGGGAGCATTTCGACGAGAGCGGTCGGCGCGGCGGACGCGGGCACGTCGACGCCCGCCTCCTCGCCTCGATGCTCGAAGAGCCCTACTACCTGTTGCCGCCACCGAAGTCGACAGGCAAGGAGCTGTTCAACCTCGGCTACGTCGAGGACGCCCTCGGCGGCCGGGAGATCGACGCCGACGATCTCGTCGCGACCCTGACCGTCCTCACCGCCGAGAGCGTGGCGAGGGCGCTCATCGGTTGCGGCGTCACCGAGGTGGTGGCCGCCGGTGGGGGAACCCGTAATCCAGTGCTGATGTCGGAGCTGCGCCGGCGTCTTCCGGGCGTGGCCTTCCGTCCCTTGGAAGACTTCGGCGTCCCAGAGGCCGCCAAGGAGGCCCTCGCGTTCGCGCTGATCGGCATACCTGACCGGCTCCGGGCTCAAAGCGTCCATACCTTCTTGCACCGGGGCGCGCCGTGCGAGCGTCCTCGGGTCCATCACTCCAGGCGAGCAGCCGCTGCCGGTCCCCGCCGGGCTCGAGGCACCTTCCCACCTCGTCGTGCACGGGGCCCTCCCCGTGCGCGGGGGAGCGATGAGCACAGTGGCGGCCGGTGCCCGTGCTCTCGTTGCGCGACGTGCGCGTCGGCTCTGCGCCGCCGTCACGAGGTTCGCGAAATCGTGCGCGGTGTCGATCTTGATGTCCTGCCCGGCGAGAAGGTCGGCGTGGTCGGCGAGAGCGGCTCGGGCAAGACGCTCACGGTGCTGTCGGTGCTCCGGCTCCTCCCGAGACCGCTCGAAGTTCTCGGCGGCCAGATCCGCTTCGAGGGCCGGAGCCTCTCCGACCTTGACGAGCGGGGGATGGAATCGATTCGGGGCGCCGGGGTCGCGATGGTCTACCAGGACCCGATGACCTCGCTGAACCCCCTGCTACGGGTTCGGACCCAGGTTGTCGAGACCCTCCGTTGCCACGGCGCGAGCGACGCGACGGCCCGCAAACGCACCCGCGAGGTTCTCGGCCAAGTAGGTTTCGCCGACCCGGAACGTGTCGAGGCGGCTTTCCCTCACGAGCTGTCCGGGGGGATGGTCCAGCGTGTGATGATCGCGATGGCGATCGCCACCTCTCCCCGTCTGCTCGTGGCCGACGAGCCGACCACGGCCCTCGACGTGACGATTCAGCAGCAGATCCTCGACCTCGTCGACTCCCTGCAGTCGCGGACCGCAATGTCGGTGATCTGGGTCTCCCATGACCTCGGTGTGATCGCGCGCCTTGTCGACCGGGTGTTCGTCATGTACGCGGGTCGAGTCGTTGAGCACGCGCCGACGGTGCGGCTCTTCGCGCGGCCGGCTCACCCGTACTCCCAGGCACTCTTGGGTTCGCTGCCCGGACCGGAAGTGGAACACCGTGCACGGCTCACCCAGATCGGTGGCTCCCCGCCGGATCCGACGCTGCTGCCGCCCGGGTGCCCATTCCGGGCGCGCTGTCCCTTCGCGTTCGACCGCTGTGCCGAAGACGAGCCCCCGCTCTTCGAGCGCGGAGACGGCAGCTTCGCGGCCTGCTGGAAGGAGCCGAGCGAGTGGCTCTAGCGCTGCGCACCGTCGACCTGGTGAAGGTGTACCCAGTGCGGCGCGGTCCGGGCGTCCGAGCGCTGCGCGGCGTGTCGGTCGCGGTCGAGTCGGGCAGGACGCTCGGAATCGTCGGCGAGAGCGGATGTGGCAAGTCCACGCTCGCGCGGCCTGCTCGTCGGGCTGGAGCGGCCGAGCTCCGGGACCATCGAGCTGTTCGGAGAGGCGATCGTACCCGGTCGCGGCCGCGAGCTCGCCCGGAGCGTTCAACTGGTCTTCCAGGACCCGTACTCCTCGCTCGATCCGCGCCTGACGGTCGCGACGGCGATCGGCGAGGTGTTGGCGGTGCACGGTCTGGCCGCGCGGGGACGGCAGCGTGAGTCGCGCATCGCAGATCTGCTCGGCATGGTCGCGCTTCAGCGGCGGTTTGCGGCCTTCTATCCTCATGAGCTCTCGGGTGGGCAGGCTCAGCGGGTGGCCATCGCCAGGGCGCTCGCGGTGGAGCCGCGGGCACTCGTCCTTGACGAACCCACGTCGGCGCTCGACGTGTCGGTACGCGCCGAGGTGATCAACCTCCTCGTCCGCCTGCAGGACGAGCTCGCGCTCGTCTTACGTCTTCATCAGCCACGACCTCGCGACAGTCCGACACGTGGCGGACGTGATCGACGTGATGTACCTGGGCCATGTCGTCGAGTCGGGCCCGTACGACGACGTCCTCGGCGCGGCGCTGCATCCGTACACCAGAGCGCTCGCCGAGGCGGTGCCTGTGCCGGACCCGGCCCGCGAGGCCAAGCGGCGCACGCAGCTGGCCGGCGAGGCGGTCCCCGCTCCCGGCGCTCTGGCCGCGTCCTCGGGCTGCCCGTACCTGCCCCGCTGCCCGCTCGCTGAGGATGTGTGCCGGGTCGACCGCCCCGAGCTGGCCGAGCTCCGGCCGGGCCACTCCGCCGCCTGTTATGTCGCGGCGAGGGACGCCAGCGACCCGGCTGCGAATGCAACGTGATCTCTCACGTCGATGGGACCTGCTCGAAGTCCGCTTCGATCATTCCTGGTTCGCCAAGGAAGCAGTCATGGGTCACGGATCGAATGGGTCACCGGAGGTTGCCGTCGCCCTCGCCAGGGTGAGCGCTTCGGACGTCGTCATCCCCGCCCGGGACTTGAGGCTGCTCGAGCCGGACCATGCCGACGTTCGGACGAGCGATCGATGCACGAGCCGGAGGCTTAACCTAATTGCAATAACATGTTGTTCTCAGTTCATTGACGATTTGGAAGTGGTTCTTGAGACATAGGAACGTTCTCCACACGGCCATCGCGCTCGGAGCGAGCCTGGGCTTGGCAGGTGCACTCTGCTCGTCCGTGGGTGCAGCGCCGCGGGTGCAGGCTCGCCGTGCTTCCTCTGGGACCACTTTCATCGTCGCGAGCGCCACGGGAGTTCAGGATCTCGACCCCGATGTCGTCACGAACGTCACCGACTTTCAGGCGCTCGGGCTCGTATACGACCAGCTTGTCCGATACAACAGAGCGCTGCAGTTCGTACCGGACCTGGCGACGCGCTGGGCGTTCAGCGACGGGAACCGGGTGATCACCTTCTATCTCCGCAAGGGCGTGAGATTCGACGACGGCACAGGCTTCACCTCGGCCGACGTCGTCGCGTTGCTCCATCGGGTGCTGGCTCCGAAGACCGGCGATGCTTCGGCCTCTTACCTCGCCGCCGTGAGGTCCGTTGTCGCCAGGGGCCCTTATGCGGTGGAGCTCGTTCTCAGCCAACCCGACTCTTCTGTCCTCTCAGGCCTCACTTCGGTGAACCTCTCGATCCTTTCGACCAAGGCCATTACAGCTGGCACGGTGGCGACGAAGCCCGATGGCACGGGGCCGTTCGTCTTCTCCAGCTGGAGTCCCAACAACTACCTGGTCCTGCATGCGAACCCGCACTACTGGGGCGGCAAGGTGAAGCAGGCGTCCGTGAAGATCGAAGCCCTCTCCACCGAGAGCTCGATCGTCTCGGCAGTCAAGTCGAACGCCGTCCAGCTGGGCTTGCTCACGGAGCCGGAACTCGCCGCGACGCCGACCGGCTACACCGTGCAGAAGGTGCTCGACCTCTCGTACCGGGCCCTCATGCTCCAGGACAGGACTGGACCGCTCGCAAAGGTGGACAACCGGCGGGCGGTCGAGTGTGCCATCAACCGCTCGCAGGTCGTGGCCCATTCTGTCTCCGGACGCGGTCAGGCCGTGGGGCCGGTTCCCGTCGGTCCCTTCGCCTCGAATCCGGTCTCCGCGCTGTGCCCAGCGACAAACCTCGCGGCAGCCAGGAGCTATCTCCGGGCGGCCGGCGACCCGTCCGGCTTCTCCTTCACCGCCATCACCTCGATCGCCCTCGACCCGACGAGCTCTGCTCAGGCGATTGCCACTCAAAGTGAGCTGGCCCGGGTCGGGATCAAGATGAAGATCGAGAACCTGGCAGGCAGTGTTTACGACCAGGACTGGCTGAAGGGTGATTTCCAGGCGGCGTTCGCCTGGAATGGTGCCGACCCGGATCCCTACACGATGTACGACCGCTACTTCGGCCCCGACGCCGACCTTTCAGTGCCCGCCGGGTACCGCTCGAAGTCGCTTCAGAACCTCCTGGTCGAAGGTGACGAGTCGTCTTCGGCCGTGGCGCGCCAGAGAGACTACGGCGAGCTCTCGGCGGCTCTTACCTCAGAAGCAGTCTGGGTGTGGCTCTTTGCGAGCTATGACTACGCCGTGCTCGGTCACCGAGTCCATGGTTTCAGCCTCTTTCCGTCCGTGACGGACTCGCTGCGGACCTTGTCTTCGACGGCCGTTTCCTGAGCACAGCGTCTCGCCCGGCAAAGCAACGGTCGGTGCGGTCGCACCAGCGGATCGTCGCTTTCCGGACGTGCGCCGGGCGCGGGCCTTTTCGACGTGCTCTCCGAGGTCTCCGGGCAGCTCGTTCTCAGCTCAGAGCGTGCTCGTCAGGCCGCCGCCATTGGAGCCCAATGCCTTGGCGAGGGGTCCTGAAGCGTCCCGAAGAGCGCCGTGAGGTTGCCCGCAGTCAACATGGTCGCGTCGGCTGGAGCCCGAACCGACGCTGCCGGGTGAGAGACAGCGATCAGGAGAGAGCCGCTGGAATCAGGAATGAAGAGCCGCAGCTTGCTCACGGACCCTTGCGTGACCCACAGGTTTGCATGCAGGGAAAGATCGGCCGGAATCTTGGCGATCGTCTTCGAAAGCTGCGACGGGGAAAGAAACGGCTCGTTGGAGTACTTTGCCAAGGCCTTGGCCGCCGCCTGGAGAATGGACCCGGCGAAGCTTCGGACAGGAAGGTTGAGCGAGTACTCGTGGGTCGTCGTCTGGTGAATGCTCAACCACGTCCGGACCGACTCCGCCCAGGAGCTCTCGATTTGGAGGCCGAGACCGCTGGCCTTCTGCAAACCAGCGATCGATGAGTCGGCTCCTGGCACCTCGGGAGCGAGTTGGCGGCCAACCGAGTAAAGCGTGCTCGTTGAGACGCCGACCCAGTTGCCGAGCAGGATGTCGTGGATGAACCCAAGGCCGGGGCGGGCGGCCAACCCGTCGAGAGTCTTCGACTCGGCGGCGAACGCGGTTGGGCCGGCCAGACCCTCGATGTACTTGAGGTTCAGACGCCAGTACTCCGATCCGTCCACCGAGCGCAGGTCGACCAAATAGGTGGACTCGTGGTTGATCGAAACATCTATGGACTGATCAGCGATGGCGGTGGATGTGCCGGGACCACTCTGTCTGGAAACCGTGATCACGACAGAGAAGAGGTCGTCAGCGATGCTTGCCTGCCCGGGAAGATCCTGTCCGGTGACGACGAACTGAGTCGTGGGGGTGTTGAACACGCTGGTCAGAGCCGCGCGAACGGAGTCGCCTGCCTTAACGTGCGCCACGACTTGTTGGCCACACGCCGCCAGGCCAAGGCCGCACGTAACGCTTATGGCAATGGTTGCGATCTTGCGCCTAAACCGCATGAGAATCACTCCTCGCCTGGGGTCTTTCGGTTGGTCCAAGTGTACTTTGGTGTTGCGAAGTCAAGACCACGGCCGTTTCGTCGTGAAGCCTCCGGCCAAGGTCTCACGGCTGTTTGCACTCTGTTCCGGTGTTGGCGATCGTGACCTCGACGGTGGGGGCCGAGTACCCGCTCTGCCAGTTGGACGCGGAGGCGGGGGCCGCCGAGATCAGCAGCGCCGCCGCAACGATCGCGGCAGACAGCGGCACGAGTGGCGTCGGGGCCATCGTTCGTGGTCCTCCGCGCCGCTGCCTGCTCGAACGGTCAGCTCGTCCAGCTGTCGGTGGCCGGGCTGGTCGTGGTCATGCTGGCGTCGCTGGTGAGCGTGACTGTCAGCGGGGGGCATGGGTATTTGATTGGTTTGTTGCGTACGTGACTTGAGCGGTGTTTCCCTCGGTCCACGTGTCGCGAAGCCGAGGCGCTGTTCGCA
>CAWDRQ010000016.1:0-19326 GCA_963804765.1 uncultured Acidimicrobiaceae bacterium | reverse complement strand
TTGCGGTGGTTGGCTCGGCGTTCTGGTCCCCCAGGATCGCCAGAGCGGGGCCTCCGTGATCACAAAATGATCACAAACGCGCCGGGATCGACCGGGACGGACCCTCCCAAAGCGGTATGGCCAGCTGCGGAAACAGCCACTGAGCAGCCACAACGTCATTTGGAGGGATAGGCCAGGATGGGCTTGGTCGGAGTTCAAGTCCCGCTCCGGGCACCCGCTCCGTTGGCGTTCGAGGGATCTCCCGGCGTGCTGGCCGGACACCCGGCGCGCTTTGGGTCGTGAGCACGCTCTGGCAGCTGGTGCTTATGTAGCACCCATGCTCGAACGATGGATCCGCGGGGTCATCCGCTGGCGCATCGTGGTGATCGGGCTCTGGGCCGCGGTGATCGTCGTGGGCGTGCTCTCGGCCGGACGCTTGCCGAGGCTCCTCTCGACCTCCCTCGCGGTCCCGGGGACCGGCTCCGAGCAAGCCGACGCAATCTTGACCCAGCACTTCGGCGAGAACATCGAAGGCACGTTCACGGTGGTCTTCCATGTGGCGAACCCGTCGGCCCCGAAACTCCGCGCCATGGACCAAGGGTTTGTTGCTGCAGCCCGCGCAGTGCCTACTGCCGACGTCATGGCGTTGCGACCCGTGGACGGGATCATCTATGGAAACGTGGGCACATCGCTCGACCTGCAAGAGGCCGCGTCCTACACGGGCGCCCTGCGCCACGCCTTGAGAGCGTCAGGACTACCCGTCGCCTACGTCACCGGCGCGCCCGCGCTTCAGTACGACATCCAGCCCATACTGACCGCGGACCTGCGCAGAGGCGAGATCATCGCGGTCCTGGCCGCGTTGGTGTTGCTCGCCATCGTCCTCGGTCCCTCGATGGCCCTCCTGATCCCACTTGCGGTTGCCGCCGGCACCACGACGGCCGCGCTCGCGGTCATCTTCGCCCTCGCGCACGAGTTCCTGATGGTGCTCTATGTACCGAACCTCGTCCAGCTCATCGGACTTGGGATCGCGGTCGACTACTCCCTCCTGGTCGTGCACAGGTTCAGACTGGAACTGGCTGACGAGGACCGACCAGTCGACGCCGCGATCGTCAGCACCATGGCCAGTGCAGGCCGCACGGTGCTCTTCTCGGGCATCGCGGTTGCCATCGGTCTCTCGGTCGTCCTCGTCATCCCGGTGCCGTTCGTCCGCTCGCTCGGCTTCGCAGGCCTAGTAGTCCCGCTTGTTTCCGTCGTCGCCGCTTTCACACTGCAGCCGTCCCTCCTGTCGCTGATCGGGCGCCGCGGCATGCGGAGCGTCCGCCTCTCCCGTCCCGGGGCGGGGCGCGGCGTGGAGAGCGGCCTCTGGCCACGACTCGCGGTATGGTCATGCGCCGCCCGCTCGTCGTGCTGGCCGGCTCGACCGCCGTGCTGGTCGCCGCCGCCATGCCGGCGCTCTATCTCCAGCTCACGCCGGGCTCAGTCGTGGCCATCCCACAGACCATCCAGTCCGCCCGTGCCTTGGCTCTCCTGCGTGATCGGATCGGGCCTGGGGTGATCACTCCGATCGAGGTCGTCCTCGACGCCGGTGCTCCGGGCAAGGCCGTGACACCGGCGATCTCCGCGGCAACGCTCCGGCTGGCCCACGAGCTGCTCGACGATCCTGAAGTCTTCGTCGTCGCGATCGGTTCGCGAGCGCCCTACGTCGACTCGTCGGGCCGGTACCGTCAGATGATCGTCGTCGGGCGCCACGACTTCGGTCAAGAGGCGACACAGCAACTCGTGCACCAGATCCGCTCTCGGTTCCTTCCCGCCGCCCGCTTCCCGTCCGGCCTCGGTGTCTACGTCGGCGGCGCGCCGGCCCAGGGGGCCGACTTCCTGACCCGCGTCTACGGAGCCTTTCCCTGGATAATTCTCCTGGTGCTGGCGCTCGCCTACCTCGTGTTGCTGCGCGCCTTCCGTTCCCTCCTCCTGCCACTGATGGCCGTGCTCCTCGACGCGATCTCCGTTGCCGCGGCCTACGGACTGCTCGTCGTGATCTTCCGCTTCGGCGTCGGAGCCGACGTGCTCGGCCTCTACCGCGTCTCTCAGATCGAGGGGTGGGTCCCGATCTTCCTATTCGCGATGCTCTTCGGCCTCTCGATGGACTACGAGGTCTTCTTCGTCACGCGCATGCGAGAGTCATGGGACAACTGCGGAGACAACACGCGCGCCGTGACAGACGGGCTCACCCATACCGGCCGTGTCGTCAGCGCCGCGGCCTTGATCATGGTCGGGGCGCTCTCCGGGCTGGTGGCCGGGCATGTGGCCGGCTTGCAGGAGCTCGGCGTCGGGCTCGCGCTGGGCGTCCTGCTCGACGCGACGATCGTCCGTGGCCTGCTGATGCCGAGCCTGATGGCGCTTTTCGGACGCTGGAACTGGTGGCTACCAGCGCCCATCGCCCGCCTTGTCGGTGTGAAAGTCTCGCTCCTCGCTGGGCGCCAGAGGCGAGACCTGCCGACGAGCGTGTAGCCAGCGGCTACTTCACGACGGTGATCGCCAGCCTGAACGCCGGCAGGTGATAGCCGAGCGCCAGTGCGGGCTCATCCTGTGCGTAGGTGAGGACTGGCACCATGCCGTACGGAGTCGCTGCGAACGACGGCGACAACGTGTAGAGCAGCGGGTAGAGGTCGATCAGGTGAGTCCCGGGACCGCCCGTGGCGTTCAGGTGCAGCAGGACATCCCCGTTCGAGTTGAAGCCACACCCGTACCCGATGTAGCTGTTGTCGTAGTCGACGGTGACGGTGTTGTCGAGCTGCGTCCAGCCCACGCCCTCCAGGTGAATCGTGAAGGGCTGGCCTTCCTTCACGACGACCGAGGACACTCCCCGTCCGACGATGCTCTCCTCGATATAGAAGGAAACCTGCGCCACAATTTCGGCCCTTTTGCACGAGCTGCACCACGTGCCAGCCACCGAGTCCATCGGGAACCGTGATCCTCGATTTGAGCGATCCGCCGGAAGGAGTCGCATAACCCAACGGCTGCGACACGAATACCCAGCAGGTGCTCGCGCAGTTGACGCGGTTGCCGACGACTGTGGACCAGACCAGTTGCACGCGAGATCCGGACGAGAACCCCGAGGCCGTCAGATCGACCTTGGAGTTCACCGGGCCGCTCGTGGACGCCAGCTCAGCTCTTACGCTGCTGTTGGCCGCAAGGCCGCTCGTCTGCAGTGTTGTGCGGGCATTCAGCGTCGGAACGACGTTGACCGGCCAGTCGATGGAGGCGGGTGGCGGGCCGTCGTCCTTTGTCACCGTGAAGCTGACCGTGGCGCCGTTCGTGTACGGAATCGGTGACTGCGGCACGTTCAAGTACAAGTAGCTGATGGCGTTGCCGATCTGGATGGTGTGAACGCCCACCGGGCCGGCTGCGCGAATGGTCGCTCGTGCCACGCCCCGCGTCCAGTTGGCCATCATCTCGCCCACGTAGTGGTTGTCCCAGAGCAGGGATGCCCCGCCTGTGTACAAGGTCGCGCCGAGGCCGCTGTAGGTGATCGTGATCGGTGTCCCAATTGGGCCGCTCGTGGGCGTGACCGTGACCGTTCGTAGCGTCACGAACCCACCGTGAGCTTCTTCTACACCTTTGATGACGGCATAGATGTCGTGCAAGCCGCCCCAGTCCTGGGGCACCTTGAGTGACACGCGGAACGAACCACTGGCACCGGTGGTCGTCGTGTCGAGCACGACTGCGAACTCCTTGTCGGCGCGGCCGAGGTAGTTCACCGTGTCCGGCTTAGCCTGCACCAGCCACGTCGCATTCGCAGTCGACCAGGTGAGCTCTACGCTCGCGTTCTTCGGGAGGTGGGAACCGGAGATGGTCATCGGAATCCCGGCGACGCCCTCGTCGGGATCAACTCGAAGAATCCCCATGGTCGGGCTCGGCCGTGCGGAGCTGGCCACCGGACCAGGCAGCGCGCTGACGCCCGGGATCGCGGGTGACCGGAGTGTCGTGAAGCTCACGCTTGGCGAGGCCGCATGCGCAGACGATGGTGCCCCGAGGCGTTTGCCCGCAGTTGCAGCGCTGGCAGTTGCAGCGCAAGAAAACAGGATCAAAGCCCCTGCCAACACCCCGATCAGCACGCTCCGGGGCCTCTGCTGTGTCAAGTACCTCATTGTCGAATTTCCTCTTCACGTCTCTTGGATGGTCGGTCGACTGGAACGGGCCGCGTCAGCTGTACGCCCTGGTGACGACCATAACGGCGAAGGTCGCATGGCGGAGACGTTCAAAGCCCGAGGAAGGTCGCCCGCCGTCCGCTGAGCGCGCGGCGGGCGACCTCTCGGGAGGCCCTGTTCCGCTCTGCTAGCTGGGCTCGATCGTGAGCATCGATGCCACCTGTGGCGAGTCCTGCTGCATGAACACGCCCTTCTCCGACGGGACACCCGCCGTAAGCCCCGTTGGCACCGGGTTTGTGATGACCGTAACGCTGTAGTTCACGACCCCTAGCGGATAGGTCTTTCCCACTGGCCAAGCGGCCGTCCAGTACGACACCGCTGGCTTGGTCGGGTGAGTGCTGTACACCAGCGGGATTGGTGCCGACAGTCCCGGGACCGTCACAAACGCTCTCTTGACCGTCACGTTGGAAAGGTCGTTCCCACCAGTGGTCACGTGGACGCCCCACATGCGGAACACGACGACCTCTCCCCGTTGGAATAGGTTCGTCATCGAGCAGGCGGCATCGGCGGCGAGCTTCACAGAGCCACCCGCGCCCTGGACCGTGTCCACGGAGAAGAACACGTCGTGCGGACCAGTCCCTTGAACCGGCGGGGCGAGCGTCGTAGTCGTCGTTGTCGTGGCCGCACCTGCGTGACCCGTCGCCGCTCCTGCGCCCGCTCCGACGATCGCGACGGCGACGACACCTCCGATCGCAACCAGCCCGGCGGCGACCGCCATTACGAGCTTCTTCATGCCGTCCTCCCTCTTGTCGTTACTAGGTTCTGAGTCAGCTCTTCACTCTCAGCGTTCCGCTGAGAGTTACCGTGAACGAGCCGTCTTGGGATCCGCTCGTTCCACCGAGCTTCAGGCTGCCGTGGAACTTGAGGCTGCCAGCCGCACCGTTGGCTTTGCCTTTGCCTCCGGTGGCTACGGCGACGCCGTGGAAAGTGACAGTCACTGGGCCGCTCTCGCCGTTGGCACATCCCTGCTGAGAGCTGGACTGGGTCACGGTGAACATGATCTTGTTCGAACCACCGGCGATGAAGCCTTTTCCGCCGAAGGGGTCACACTGCTGCGAAGCGGCGGCCGAGCCATTGCCGCTGACCTCACTGGGGCCGAAGAGCGAGTTCTTGCCCGAGCCCGTGATCGAGGAGATCGTTGCTTTGCCGTTGTTGATCAGCAGCGAGGCCTTGCCCGAGTAATTGCTGGAAAACGTGACATTCTTCGTGGTCGCCGGTGTGGCCGAGAACGCGGGACCCGTGAACAGCCCGACGCTCACCAGTGCTGCGAGCACGACACCTGGAACGTACTTCTTCATCCTCTTCCTTCAGTCAGTGGTTCGCGTATACTTACCGAACGGATAGTAGGTGCATTCTGACCGACCGTCAAGTAGATTGCGAGGGTGACCAGGGACGTGCCGCGCACCGGGAGCACTGAGGTGGACCGGGAGCCGGCTGCGGAGGCCGGTCCAGCGGGGCAAGGCAACACGCGGCAACGGATCCTCGACATCGCGCTGGACCTCTTCATAAACCAGGGTTATGACGCAACGTCCATCCGCCAGATCGCCGAGAGGCTGGGCTTCTCGAAGGCTTCCATCTACTACCACTTCGCCAGCAAACAGGACATCTTGATGGCGCTCCACTTCCAGCTGCACGAGCTCGGGCGCGACGCCTTGGGCACGGTGCAGGTGCCGGCGACGTCAACTGAAGCTTGGATGGCGCTGCTGGACCAGCTCATCAACCAGGTTCTCGAACATCACGACCTCTTTATCCTCCAAGAGCGCAACCGGAACGCCATATCGCTTCTTCACCAGGAGCGCCACGTGTCCGAGCACGACCTCCTAGAGGACTGGGTCCATGCGGCCCTCTCCGATCAGCAGATCGGACTTCGCGACCGCGTGCGCATGGCGTGCGCCTTCAGGGCCGTCATGGGCTTGCTGGATCTTGTGGGTGACGTGTTCGCCGAGGTACCTTCGCAGGTCCTGGCGGCTCTGCTTAGAGAAGCGGCCACTGACCTCATGACTCCCGAGCCGGTCAGAGCCACCCGGCTCAGGGCGCCCTCCCCGGCCAAGCGTTCCGCGCACGCCGTGTGACCACGGTGCTGGCAGCTGGCCCCTGCGAGTTCCGTCCGCGATAATGCCCGGCTAATTCATCTTCATTTCAATCCAAACGGGAGGGTACGTCCGATGCGACGCAAAGTTTTCGATGTCCTGGTCAGTGCCGGAGGCCTGCTGGTGGTTGCCGTGCTGGTGGTGGCGGGAGCCCTGTTGATGTGGGCGCAGAGCTTCACGAATTCGAGTGTGCACAACCAGCTGGCTCAGCAGGACATTTTCTTCCCGGCCAAGGCCGGCATCACCCCGGCCCAGCGGCCCTACCTCCTCCAGTACGCCGGCCAGCAGGTGCTTACCGGTGCAGAAGCCAGTGCATACGCGCAAAAGATCGTTTCCGACGTAGCCGGGATGCCGTACCACGGCGTCTACGCGAAGATCAGTGCAGCCGCCCTCGCCAACCCGAACAGCGCAACGCTCAAAGCGGAGGCCACGACCGCCTTCGAGGCCACGACTCTGCGGGGTCTGCTGCTCGAGGCCTATGCGTTCGGCACCTTCGGGACCATCGCCCTCTGGGCCGGGATCGCGGCGTTCATCCTCGCGGGCCTGATGCTCATCCTCGTCGCGTTCGGCTTCTGGCACTCCAGACGGGTGCCTGATCACGTGGAGATCCTGGCCCCCGCAGCGCGGTAGCCGGATTCAGAGGGTCCGGCCGCTTCCGACCGCCGACTCAGCTCTTCGCGACCTCGGACTTCGCCCGCGCCATCACCTTGGAGATGGCTGATGCCGTCGAGCTCGGGCTGAATGCCGAGCCGAGGTTGATGAACGTCAGGAAGACCTCGGCTGAGCCCTGCACGTAGAAGTACTCGTCGGCGTAGAGCTTGCTCTTGAGCAGGGCAAAATTGCCGCCTGTCTCCACGAAGCGGATGTGGACGCCTCCACCGCCCCCGCCGTAACGCGGGGCAGACATGAAGCTCGCGCCTGCCTTGACACCCTGACCGGCCCCCTGGAGCGTGCTGTTGGCCGCCATCTGGGTCGCGAGGCAGACGAGCGAGGACTTGCGGCCGACGGCGACGAGGTCGGCGAGCGCCCCGGAAGCGGTCGACAGGAAGACGACCTCCGAGCTGGCACTCGGCAGGCGTGTGAGTGTTGCGCTCTTCTCGAAATAGGTAGGCGATGAGATGTCTGCGACGACAGGTCCTCCGATAACGCCGCTCGTGCCGAACGGATCAGGGCTCACCGAGCCGCCCTTTGCCACACAGGCGACGGCCTGCTTGCCGAGCGCCAGCTCGGCCTTGGGCGAGGCAACAGGCTGGGATGTCGCCCACTTGATGCTTGCAGGAAGGTCCGACAACTTCATGTTGATCGCCTTCGCCTCTGCCGCGACAGAGGATTGTCCGCCTGAGAGCAGGCGGAGGTTTGCCATCGAGGGCAGCGCAGAGACAGAACCCAAAGCGAGAGCTCCAGCGAACCCTCCGGCGACAAGGCGGTATCGATATCGGATCATGGTTTCAAATATAGGCCCAGGTCGGCCATCGCACGGGATCCGGACGCATCATCGGCGGGGCGTCCGCTCCTTCGCCGGGGCGTCCGCTCCTTCTACGGGACCGCCTCAGTCGGTCGGTCTCGCCCGGATCTGAGGTCGTACGAGGAGTACATATGAATCCCCAGTCTTCGTAGAGAACGTCGTTCGGGCTGGTAGAAAGTCGTCGTGGAACCCGTGATCAGGCCGTACCGGCCGAGCGACCGCGAGGCGCTCGTGTCGCTCTGGTCAGTCTGTGGGCTCACGCGACCATGGAACGACCCTCACCGGGACATCGACCGCAAGTTGGCCAGAGACGCAGAGAATCTTCTCGTGCTCGAGGAGGGCGAGAAGTTGATCGGGTCCGTGATGGTTGGCTACGAAGGCCACCGCGGGTGGGTCAACTACCTCGCGGTGCACCCCGATCGTCAGCGTCAGGGACTGGGCCGCTTGCTCATGGACGAGGCCGAGACGCGACTGCACGATATCGGCTGCCCGAAAGTCAACCTCCAAGTCCGGACCTCGAATGAGACCGCAAGGGAGTTCTACAGACAAATCGGCTACACCGTCGACGAATCGGTGAGCTTGGGCAAACGTCTCGACCACGACAGTCCACCGCTGGACTGACCTGTCGGAAGGGAACATCGCATTCTCGCCCGCCTGCCTTGCGCGGATCATTCGAGCGGCTGGCGGGCGATGGCTGACGGTTCGCGCCCGGCGGTGAGCCAGCCACCGACTTTGGCGGCGAGCGGCATGCCGAAGATGGTGAGCAGGAGATCGAGGAGATCGAGGAGATCGAGAGATCGGGTCCTCACCTCGCTTCCCGTCTTCTTGGAGTCCTCTGTGTCTGTTACTCTTATTAGAGTATCCGAAATGGAGTAAAGAATGTCACCTCGCAATCGAAGCAACCCCCTCGCCCTAGCGGTGCTCATCTGCCTTTACGAGCGACCGATGCACCCCTACGAGGTCGCGACCACACTCCGCCAGCGCCAAAAACACGAAAGTGTCCGGCTCAACTACGGGTCGCTGTACGCAGTGGTTGAGTCCCTCGAGCGACGCGGCTTGATCACCGCCAAGGGAACCGAGCGATCGGGCCGACTCCCTGAGCGCACCATCTACGTCATCACCGATGCCGGCCGAATTGAGATGCACGACTGGTTGACCGACCTCATCTCGACGCCCGTCAACGACTATCCCGAGTTCGAGGCCGCGCTCTCGTTCCTTCCCGCCCTTCCTCCAGCCGACGTCGTGGACCTGTTGAGGGAGAGGGCTCAACGGCTCGAATTCCTGCTTGCGAAGATGACCTCGTCACGTGAGCTCTGCGAAAAGCAGGGAATTCCCAGGCTGTTCTGGATCGAGGCGGAGTTTCACCAGGCGTTGCGGGAGGTCGAGCTCGACTACGTCCGAAGGCTCACCAGCGAGATTGAGGTCAAGACCCTCGAAGGCCTCGAGTGGTGGCGCGACGCTCACGAACATGCCGGCGATATGGTGTCGCCGCCGCTCTTCGGCGAGGGCTTCGCGGAGGATTGACTACAAGCAATGGATCACACCGAGGACAGCCAGTTGGAAGCGATCATCTCGACCACCGACTTGCGCAAGAGTTTTCACTCGAGGCGCGGCGCCGTCGAAGCAGTGCGAGGAGTCAGCATCGAGGTCGGGCGCGGAGAGATCTTCGGCTTCCTCGGCCCCAACGGAGCGGGAAAGACGACGACGCTACGGATGCTGACCACGCTGTTACCGATCGACAGCGGGAGCGCGATGGTGGCCGGAATCGACGTGGCACGCAGGCCCAAGCAGGTCCGGGCGCGTATTGGCTACGTGAGCCAGCTCGGAGGGGCCGACGAGCTGGCCACCGGACGCGAGAACCTCATCCTTCAAGGGCGCCTGTACGGGGGCGACCTCGCGTCTGTCACTTCAAGGGCGCAACTGTTGATGGAGGTCCTCGAGCTGAACGAGTTCGCGGACCGCCGTGTGAAGACGTACTCGGGAGGCCAGCGACGGCGACTAGATGTCGCGCTCGGGATCGTGCACGAGCCCGAAGTGCTCTTCCTCGATGAGCCGAGCACGGGACTCGACCCCCAGAATCGGGCGAATCTCTGGGATCACGTCCGCTCGCTGCGCTCACGCGGCACGACGATCTTCCTCACCACGCACTACCTGGAGGAAGCCGACATGCTCTGCGATCGGCTCATGATCATGGACCATGGTCAGATCGTTGCCGAGGGAACTCCGCGAGATCTGAAGCGACAGGTCTCCGGTGATGCCGTCTTGCTCAGCGTGCACGACGAAGGTGGTGCATTGGAGCGGGCGCGACTGATCATGGCAGCCGAGCCCTATGTCCGCGAGCTGACCACCGACGGCGACCAGCTCCGTCTCTACGTCGAAGACGGGAGTGCTGCACTCCCAGGATTGCTCCGACTGCTGGACGCCGAGCGAATCGTGCTCAAGTCCATCAGCCTCTCGGAGCCCACCCTCGACGATGTCTTCTTGCACCAGACCGGTCGCTCATTGCGAGACGCCGGCACCGGCACGACCGAGACCGCGGCATGAAGACGTTCCGGGACACCGGTCTCCTCTTCCATCGCTACACCCTGCAGATGCTACGGAACCCCGTCTGGCTGTTCGTGGGCTTCTCTTCGCCGATCCTCTATCTCGCGCTGTTCACCCCTCTGCTCAAGCACGTCGCGCCGTCGCTCGGGGTCAGCAACGGCGGCGTGCTCGAGATCTTCCTGCCTGGGATCTTGTGCCTCCTGGCGTTCGCGAGCGGGAGCAGCATGGGGTTCAGCACCATCTTCGAACTACAAGCTGGAGTGGTCGAGCGCTTCCGGGTCACCCCCGCGAGCCGGTTCGCGATCCTCATGGGCCCGATCCTTTCGGGACTCATGATGATGGTGGTGTTCGACGCGGTCGTCGTCGCGATTGCTGTGGCTGTCGGGTTTCAGCTGCACTGGCTCGGGCTGGCGGCCCTCGCTGTTCTTCTCGGACTGCTCGCCGCGTTGATGGCGGCATTCTCGACGGCGACTGCTCTTGTGACCAAAGAGATCAACAGCTTCGCTGCGATCATAAATGGGATCAATCTCCCGATACTTCTCTTGGCGGGAGTGTTGCTTCCGATCTCATTGGGACCCGTGTGGATGCGTGTCGTTGCTCACTTCAATCCCCTCTACTACGCAGTGCAGGCTGCGCGATCCCTCGCCACCGGCACATTCGGAGCTACCGCTGTCTGGCAGGGCTTCGCCGTCCTGGGGTCGCTGTGCGCGCTCGTGGTCTACTGGGCGACGCGAGTGTTCAGAAAGGCGGTTGCCTGAGTGCCGAACGGTCATTCCTTGCCGATTATGACCTCGGTGGCCTTGATGACGGCCTTGACGGCGTCGCCTTCAACCAGGCCGAGGCTCTCCGCGGAGTCCCTCGTGATCGCCGACACGACTTCCTGACCTCCGGCGAGGCGGATGACAACGGTCGACATGACCGCACCGTGCTCGACGCGAGCCACCACGCCGTCCAGCTGGTTCCTTGCGCTTAGTCTCATGGTCGGAAGGCTAGTGACCAAGGCGGCAGCGTGAGCCGACCGACTGGAAAAGTGCCATGGAAACTCATTGCCGTGCTCATGCTTCGCGCCTGAGCGACTTCGCCGGCGAAGGCCTACCCAGTAGCGTCGCTTTGCGATGCCGCAGTTCGTGGTCGCGACGTTCAACCTTCATGCCGGCATCGATGGTTGGGGTACGCCATTCGACGTCGTGGCGTGCTGCAACCAGCTCGACGCGGACGTTCTCGTGCTGCAGGAGACCTGGACCCCGGACAGCGGCCAAGGAATCGCCTCGCTTGTGGCGGCCTCGCTCGGTTACGAGGCTCACGAGGTTCGCCTTTCCGGTGCTCTGTTGCTCGAGCCCGTCAAGGTCGTCGGCACGCGTTGGGGGCCCAGACACCCACGTCAGAACCGTTCCCTCTGGGTAGGTGACGCCGAGGACCTCAGGCACCTGCACGGTGCGCGGTGGGGCGGGGCACGCGTCGGCACCTGGGGGATCGCCTTGCTTTCGCGCCTGCCAGTCAGGCGGGTCGAGACCTTAGAGCTCGGCCGACTGCGCCGGGATTCTGCCGAACGGCGCTCAGCCGTAGTGGCGGAAGTCCAGGTCGGTACCTCCTCGGTCACCATCGCCGGCACGCATCTCGCCCACTTCACGCACGGATCGCCGCTCTTGCTGGAGCGACTCCGTCGCAAGCTCCCGACGCCCGGGCATCCGGCCGTCCTGGCGGGAGACATGAACTTCTGGGGACCGCCGCTGTCGCTCGCGCTGCCCGGCTGGCGAAGAGCAGTGCAGGCCCGCACCTACCCCAGTTGGCGTGCCCACAGCCAGATCGACCACATCTTCGTGACGCGAGCGGTCGAGGTGATCTCGGGCGCGTCGGTCGCCGTGGGAGAGTCGGACCACATGCCACTGCGAGCGCGGCTCGCCATCGCCTGATGACCATGTAACCGATTTGAGCCGGGCGGGGTCTGACTTAAGGAGAGGCAGGTCCGGGTGTCGTGCCCGACCGGAGCGAAAAAGGGGCGAGGGTTGCTGGCGTTCACATTTCCCGGCCAAGGCTCACAGCGACCGGGCATGGGCGCCGCATGGGTTGACCACCCGTCGTTTGAGCTCGTCGCCCTCGCCTCGGAGATCACAGGACGCGACCTGGCCCATCTCCTCCTCGAAGCCGACCAGGAAACGCTGACCCGCACCAACAACGCGCAGCTCGCCACGTTCGTCCAGAGCCTGATAGTCCTCGATGCCGCCGAGAGAATCGGCATCGAGCCCTCGGCTTCAGCCGGCCACAGTCTGGGCGAGTACACCGCTCTCGTAGCTGCAGGTTCCCTCGATTTCGAAGACGGGCTCCGCCTCGTCTCAGAACGGGGCGCCGCGATGCAGGAGGCTGCCGAATGCGCGCCCGGGACGATGGTCGCTGTGCTCGGTCTCGACGACGAAGACGTCGAGACGGCTTGCCGGCGTGTCGACGGCGAGGCGTGGATCGCGAATTTCAATGCTCCTGGCCAAGTGATCGTAGCCGGAACCTCCGAGGCACTCGCCGAGTTCAGCGCGATCGCGAAGGAGCTCGGCGCCAAGCGAGTGCTTTCGATGCCGGTCGGGGGTGCCTTCCACACTCCTCTCATGTCGGGCGCCCGCGATCGGCTTCGCAAGGCCGTCGCCGCAACGAGTTTCCATGCTCTCGATCCGGTCGTCGTGGCGAACGTGGACGCCCGCCTCCACGACGATCCCGACGAGTGGCCGCAGCTACTGTCCGCGCAGCTGTGCAGCCCGGTCCGATGGCGCCAGAGCCTCGACACACTCCTGGGAGAAGGCATGCAGACCTTCGTCGAGCTGGGCCCCGGTGGCGTGCTGACCGGCTTGCTACGTCGCGTCGCCCCTACCACGGACGCGATCGGAGTCTCGGTCTCCACTCCGGACGATCTCGATCATCTGGTCGAGATCCTCGCCGACGGCATAGTGGGCGCCGCCCCGACGGGCGAGCGCTTCCACATGACCGAGCGACTCGTTGTGTCGCCGACGGTCGGGCTTTTCGAGCCCGCACCGGGCCTGAACGGGTATCTCCCCGGTGCTCTCGGCCGATCGGCGGACCCGGTCCTGATCCAGGTCGGCGGGCTTCTCGGCGTCGTCGGCACGACCGAAGTGCGGTCCGCGTTCTCGGGCACCCTCGAAGGCGTGCTGGTGCTTACAGGTGAACGGGTGACACGCGGCCAGCCCATCGCATGGTTACGAGCCCCGATCCAAGACGAGAGGACCTGATGAGAGGCGCACAAATCACCGGATGGGGTCTTTCACTGCCGGATACGATCGTCACCAACGCGGACTTTGAGGCACGCCTCGACACGAGCGACGAATGGATCGTCGAGCGGACCGGGATCAAGGAACGGCGCCACGGTGGGACGACTTCGGGACTCGCCATCGAGGCTGCCCGGCGCGCCCTCCAACGGGCGGGGCGCCGCGGCCAGGAGGTCGACCTTCTCGTGCTCGCGACCACGACGCCCGACCAAGCCGTACCCGCGACCTCGGCCTGGGTCCACCACGAACTGGGTTGCCGCGGCGCCGCATTCGACTTGAACGCGGCCTGTGCAGGTTTCGTGTACGGGCTCGTGACCGCCGTCGCGCTGCTCGATGCGGGGCACGAACGCGCGCTGGTCGTCGGTTCGGACACCTTGTCGCAGATCACCGACCAGAACGACCGGAACACTGCGGTGCTGTTCGGAGACGGGGCCGGAGCCGTTGTGGTCGAAGCCACAGAGGGTGAACCGCTGATCCTCGCGCACGACCTCGGGCTCGACGGTTCCTTGACACCGATCCTCTACTGCGACAGAGGCGGCTTCATCGTGATGGAAGGTCGCGAGGTCTTCCGCAAAGCGGTGCGAGCGACCGTCGAGTCTGCGGAGCGGGTACTGAAGCAGGCCGATGTCACGGCCGGGGAGATCGCCCTGTTCGTCCCACACCAAGCGAACATCCGGATCATCGACGCCATGGGTCAGCGTCTCGGCATCGATCCTGCGCGTTATGCGATCTGTCTCGATCACACCGGCAACACCTCGGCCGCGTCCTGTGGGATCGCGCTTTCGGAGGCCGCCGATGCCGGGCGCCTCAAGGACGGGGACCTCGTCTTGTTCTCCGGCTTCGGGGCCGGGATGACCTGGGCGAGCGCCGTCGTGCGATGGGGTGGGGCCCCAGCGGCCCCCGCAGGCGCCGGCAGCCCCCGGGCGCGCGGGTGACAAACGAGCAGGACGACCCCGTGATCGATGATGACGCGGCCGTTGGCAGCCGTCCCGGAAGGGTTACCCTCGTGACCGGCGGTTCGCGCGGCATCGGGCTGGCCTGTGCCCGGCGGTTCCAAGCTGGGGGCGACCGCGTCGCCGTCACCTGGCGAACCAAATCCCCGGAGACGCTCGAGGGGCCGGCCGGGACGCACCGGCTCTTGTCAGTCGCCTGCGACGTCACGTCGCCGGTGGAGGTGGAACGGGCCTTCGCGGAGATCGAGCAGGCGCTCGGGCCCGTCCAGGTCCTCGTCTGCGCGGCCGGGATCACAGACGACACCCTGCTCTTGCGCATGTCCGAGGAGCGGTGGGACAACGTCATCCAGACGAACCTGACCGCTGTCTACAGGACCGTCAAGCGTGCGCTCGGGCCTATGGTTCGCGCGAGGCAGGGCCGCATCGTCCTGGTCTCTTCGGTTGTCGCGTTCATGGGTTCCGCGGGCCAGGCCAACTACGGGGCTTCCAAGGCCGCACTGGTGGGTTTTGCTCGATCACTGGCAAGAGAGGTGGCGTCCCGCAGCATCACAGTCAACGTTGTCGCCCCTGGCTTCGTGGCCACGGATATGATCGCCGTGTTAGGAGAAGATCGCGTAGCGGCGCTGACGTCTATGGTGCCGCTCGGGCGGCAAGCTGCCCCCGACGAGATCGCCTCGGCCGTCGAGTTCCTAGCCTCAGACGGTGCCAGTTACGTGACCGGCGCCGTGCTGGCCGTGGACGGTGGTCTGGGTATGGGCCACTGATGACTCATCGCAACCAACAATCCGACGAGAGAAAGCAGCCCAACGCATGGACAACGAAGCGACGTTCGAGAAGTTCAAGGCCTGCGCGGTCGAGATCTTGAACGTGCCGAGCGAAAAGGTGACTCTTGAAGCAAACTTCGCGGCCGACCTCGATGCCGACAGCCTCGACTTGGTTGAGCTCGTGATGGAGCTCGAGGAGGTCTTCAGCATCACGGTCGACGAGAGCGAGCTGGAAGGCGTCGAGACTATCGGTCAGGCGTACGAGCTCGTCACTTCGAAGCTCTGATGGCCGACGCCGAGCTCGGGCGCGATCGAGGGGGTGGCCGCAGAGTCGCGGTAACAGGACTCGGCGTGGTGTCGTGCTGTGGGATCGGCAAGGATGCCTTCTTCGCGGGTCTCAACGGTCCGGCTCCCGAGGGTGAGCACCGGGTTCGGGACTTCGACGCTTCGCTCTGGTTCGATGCCAAAGAGGTGCGGCGCGTGGACCTCTTCGCTCAGTTCGCCGTTGCCGCCTCCGAGATGGCGCTCGAGGATGCCGGCCAGCTCGACGTCGATCCAGCGCTCGCCGGTATTCAGATCGGCACCGGCGTCGGGGGTCTCAGCACCATGGAGGCCCAGATCGGCGTGCTGCTCGAAAAGGGCCCGCGACGAGTATCCCCGTTTCTCGTGCCGATGATGATGGCGAACGCCGGCGGCGCGACAGTCTCGATGCGTCTCGGATGGCGAGGACCGTGCGAGACGATCACCACGGCTTGCGCCTCCGGCACGCACTCGATTCTCGCCGGCCACCGCCTGATCGCCACGGGACGCTGTGACGCGGTGCTCGCCGGCGGCGCCGAGGCAGCAATGACCCCGGTCGCTCTCGCCGCCTTCGGCAACATGACGGCCCTGTCGAGCAGCGGTCAGTCGCGACCGTTCGACGTGCGCCGAGACGGCTTTGTCATCGCCGAGGGTGGGGCCGTGCTCGTGCTCGAGGAGCTCGAACGTGCAAAGGCTCGAGGGGCGCACATCTACGCCGAGCTGCTCGGCGGTGCATCGACTGCAGACGCTCATCACATCACCGCACCAGCTCCCGGAGGTGCCGGCGCGATCGGCTGCATGGAGTTGGCGCTCGAGGACGCCGGGCTAGCGGCGGGCGATATCGTCCACGTCAACGCCCACGGTACCTCGACTCCCCTGAACGACATGGCCGAAGCCGAGGCCATTGACAAGATCTTTGGCCGACCCGGACCGCTGGTCACCTCCATCAAGGGCGTGACCGGTCATTCGCTCGGCGCGGCGGGAGCGCTCGAAGGCGTCGCCTGCGCGCTGTCGATCGACCGGCGGCTGATCCCGCCCACGGTGGGCCTCGAGCAGCAGGACCCGGAGATTCACCTCGACATTGTCCGGAACGCCCCCCGGGAGTGGGAACCGGGACCGGTCCTGTCGAACAGCTTCGGTTTCGGCGGCCACAATGGATGCATCGTGCTCGCCCCTCTGTCTGCTTGAGTCACGGACCGCGAGGAGTTGTCGGTTCCCGAGGATCCCGCCGGCCCAAATGGCCCGCGGCCATCCGACTGCGCATTTGCCGGCTTCAGCGACGATCCTCCTTGGCTCGTAGATCCCGATGCGCTCCGCTGGCTCGACGGCATAGACGTCATCCGGGCACGGACCCGAGCAGAGGTTCCGCGCCTCGTCCGGCGTCGCCGGTTCCCCCCGGCGCACCGCATGGTGAAGGTCGGCTGGACGCTCGGCCGCGCCGTTGGGGCTTGGTACGTTACAGATCGGGGCCGAGGCCAGCCACGCTCCCGCCTTGGTTTGTCGCGACGGCTGCGGATCGCCTTCGGCACGCTCGGACCCACCTACATCAAGCTCGGGCAGATCCTCTCGTCGGGAGATGGGATCTTCCCTGAGGAGATCGTCTCGCAGTTCCGCCTTCTGCGTGATCGTGTGCCTCCGGAGTCCTTCGACGTCGTGCGTCGTATCGTCGAGGCGGAGCTCGCCGGGCCCCTTGACGGGACTTTCGCCGAATTCGACCGGGCCCCGATTGCCGCCGCCTCGATCGCCCAGGTCCATGGCGCCCGCCTCCTGACCGGCGAGCGCGTCGTCGTCAAGGTCCAGCGGCCCGACGTCGCCGAGCTCGTCCGAAGAGACCTCGCCGCCATGAGCTTCTTTGCCCCGTTCTTCGTCGGGCGGATCCCGGTTGCCGCGCTCGCCAACCCGCCGGCTCTGATCGAGCTCTTTGCCGAGACGATCGTCGAGGAGCTCGACTTCCGGCTCGAGGCCGCCAACATGCTCGATGTCGGCCACGTCCTCGCGGAGACCGACCAGCGCTCCATCATCGTGCCGCGCCCGCATCCCCGGCTGGTAACGCGCCGCATGTTGGTGATGGAGCGGCTCGACGGCTTCGCGTGGGACGACGTCGAGGGCATGCGGGCCATCGGCATCGATACGACGACCGTCCTACGGGCGGAGATGATCTCGTTCCTGGAAGGGGCGATGCTTTACGGCGTCTTCCACGGCGACCTTCACGGCGGGAACCTGCTCGTCCGCTCCGACGGCCGCGTCGCCCTGCTCGACTTCGGCATCACCGGCCGTCTGGGTGAGCGAGAGCGTCTCGCGTTCCTGCAGCTGCTCATCGGCGGTTCGACGAGCAACATCCCGATCCAGGTGCATGCGTTGAAGGAGCTCGGTGCGCTCAACGCCGACGCGGACGTGGACCAGGTCATCAGGGATCTTGGCCTGGACAAGCCAACTCCGGACGTGACGACCTTGTCGGCCGACGAGCTCACCGCTCAACTACGAGATCTCACCAAGCAGCTCTTGGCCTACGGCGCGCGGATGCCGAAAGAGCTGATGTTGTTCGTGAAGGACATGCTGTTTCTCGATGGAGCAGTCGCGACGCTGGCCCCCGGACTCGACCTGCTCGGAGAGGTGGCCATGATCGCGACGTACTTCTTTGACCGCTACGGCGAACGAATCGCGGCCGATATCGGGCTCGATCCTCGGACCGTCCCAATCGACCTCGACGGGCTGCGGTCCTCGATGGGCCTTTCGACCGAGACCGAGCAGTTCACATACCGGGACTTGCAGGAGCGCCGCGAGGCCGTGCGCAAGAAGTTCGAGCGGGGAGAGCCCTAGCTCAGGGGCGGAACCAACGGTGCAGCGGCTGCACGACTGGCGGGGGTTGCTCGCCTTGCGGGGGCTGCTCGCCTTGCGGGGGCTGCCCGTTTTCTTGCGTTTTCAATGCTCGTCTGGCTACTCTCGACCCAGCCGGTAGCGGCTTGCTCGTGGCGTGACATCGCCGCCGTGAAACCCCACGACGGGAAGGAACGACCATGCGCCCACCGGTGGACGACCGTGCAGTACGGATATTGCGCGAGAACGTGCCCGAGTTCGAGAACCATTACCTCGACCTCCTGGACATCTACGACGAGGACCTGACCCCGCAAGTGGTCTTCAACGAGCTCTCGGACTTCGTGACCGAACTGCTGCAGCACGGTGATCGCGAGGACACCCTCGAGCGGTGCTTCGCCGCTCTTGAGCTTGTGGCCGTCGAACCCGGAGCCGACGGAACGGGGCTCGTCGCATTCTGCTTCCTGGACCAGCTGCCGCCCTTCGCTCTCGAGATGGCCCGCAGCTACTTGGCGCCGGTCACCGAGACGATCCTCGAACTAGTGGAGCAAGATCTTCTCTACGAGGACGACGGAGAAACTGCGCTCTTGATCTCCGACCGTTCTTCCTCCACCTACATGCCGGTGCCTGCAGAAGACTGATCTCGCTGGCCACACGACGCCCACGCGTGTGTTCGCCCGCGCGACGAGGATGTTCAGTCGAGCTGCATGCGGCTCCACGCCCGCGCCACACGGCTCAGGCCGAAACCTGCCACAGCACATGCCGCGAGCATCAGGGCCATGGTCGCTGCGAGGCTCGCGCTGGACCCAGAAGCCGAAGACCCTGGTCGCGCGCCCTGGATGAACCAGGGTGCGCCGGAGGCCACGGCACCCCACCACAGCGCCGTAGCCGCGGTCATCAAGGACATCGCCACGGTCACGGCAACGGCCAGCGCCCCTTC
>CAWDRQ010000015.1:0-4510 GCA_963804765.1 uncultured Acidimicrobiaceae bacterium | reverse complement strand
GGGGGCCAAGGGTGAAGGCCACATCTTCCGTCACCTGTACGACGTGGAACAGGCCTGGGAAAACGGAGACATCGCTCTTCACGCCAAGATCCGGCTTCGCCGTGGCTCAGATGGTTTCGAATTCCCCCTCCGGGGAGTCCGCCATGGCGACGCGCCTGTGACCGAAGAGCCCGACGAGCTCGAAACGACGGCCGGGCGCCTGTTCTTCAACCAGGCTCTGCCCACCGGTTTCGGTTATGTGAACGACGTCATCGGAAAGCGCGCCACCTCGATTGCGACGATCGTGGAGCAGATCGCGGCCCACTATTCGAAGGTTCTTGTGGCCGAGAGCCTCGACCGGATAAAGGATCTCGGTTTCCGGTTCGCGACACGTTCCGGGCTCACGATCTCGATCGACGACGTGAAGACGCCGCCGGACAAGCAGCAGATCCTCGATCGCTACGAGAAGGAGGCCGAGAAGGCCGAGAACCAGTTCCGCCGAGGGATCATCACCGACGACGAGCGCCGCCAGAAGGAGATCGAGATCTGGACTTCGGCTAACTCCGAGGTCGGGCGCGCAATGGAGAAGACGCTCGCGACGATCGCCTTCAACCCGCTCGACATGATGGTGGACTCAGGAGCAAGGGGTAACCCGCAGCAGGTCCGTCAGATCGCCGGCATGAAGGGGCTCGTCTCCAACCCGCGCGGCGAGATGATCCCCAGGCCCATCAAGTCCTCGTTCCGCGAGGGGTTGTCGGTGCTGGAGTACTTCATCTCCACCCACGGCGCTCGAAAGGGACTCGCAGACACGGCGCTTCGTACGGCTGACTCCGGGTATCTGACGCGCCGGCTTGTCGACGTCGCCCAGGAGCTCATCATCCGCGAGCCGGATTGTGGAAGCACCCGCGGTATCTGGATCGAGGGAATCCACCAGGACCAGGCGGGCAAGCGGAGCTACCTGGAGACCCGGCTTTACGGACGAGTCCTGATCGAGCCCGTCAAGCTCTCCGACGGCACGGTCCTCGAGGCCGGACGTGTCGTTCGTGACCTCGAGGTCCAGCAGTTGTCCGCAGACCCCGCGATCGACCGCGTACGTGCCCGGTCGGTGCTCACGTGCGAGGCCAACCACGGCGTCTGTGCCGCGTGCTACGGGCAGTCGCTGGCGACCGGTCGCAGCATCGAGCTCGGCGAGGCGGTCGGCGTTATCGCCGCCCAGTCCATCGGCGAGCCGGGAACCCAGCTCACGATGCGCACGTTCCACACCGGCGGCATTGTCGGCGAGGACATCACCCACGGTCTTCCCCGCGTCGTCGAGCTGTTCGAAGCTCGGACGCCGAAAGGTGCCGCGGTCCTTGCACGCATCTCGGGGGTGATACGCATAGACGAGGACGACACCGGTCGGCGCGTCGTGGTCGTCGGGGATGACGGCAGCGAGGATGCAGTTCCCGTGTCGGCCAGAGCTCACCTCGAGGTCGCGGCAGGTCAGGAAGTGAGCCCAGGCGACGCGCTCGTGGATGGGCCGAAGGACCCCAAGGAGCTGCTCGAGATCAAGGGCATCCGGGAGACGCAGCAGTATCTGGTCGAAGAGGTGCAGAAGGTCTACCGGGACCAGGGCGTGTCGATCCACGACAAGCACATCGAGCTCATAGTGCGCCAGATGCTCCGCAGGGTGCTTGTCGCCGAGCCAGGTGATGCGCCGTTCCTGCCAGGCGAGCGCGTGGACAACCAGCGCTATGCAGCGGTCAACCGGGAGCTGGTCCAGGCCGGAAAGCGCGCCGCGGAAGGCCGCCCCGAGCTGATGGGGATCACGAAGGCGTCACTTGCCACGGACTCGTGGCTGTCGGCGGCGTCCTTCCAGGAGACCACCCGCGTACTCACCGAGGCCGCGATCGAGAGCAAGTCCGACCAGTTGTTCGGACTCAAGGAGAACATCATCATCGGCAAGCTCATCCCCGCGGGCACCGGCATGACGCACTATCGCAGCGTGGAGGTGGCGACGCCCGATGCCGAGCGCATGTCCTTCTGGTCCTCGGACCTCGAGGTCGGCGACGTGGCCGAGGCCAATACCGACAACCTGGCTTCGTGGCTGCGAGATGTCGGGCGGTCCGCGTTCGGCGCTCCCTACGAACCGGACGACCCGTACGCGACCGCCGGCAGTGCTTACGCGAGCTTCGGGCCGACCGATGATCTTGTCGTGACCGAGGATGACCCGCTCGGCGACCTCGGCCCGGCCGAGGAAGGCTCCGCCTGATCGCGGCCTACAATGTTGCCGGAGAGCGGTGTCCGCTCCTATCATCAGCTCGTCGTGTCGGCGCGTGCTTGCGCCCACGGTTCTTCAAGAAGGAATCCAGAGAGGTTCGCGTGCCCACTATCGCCCAGCTCGTCCGCAAGGGTCGGACATCCAAGCGGTCGAAGACTAAGACTCCCGCGCTGAAGGGGGCGCCGCAACGTCGGGGGGTGTGCACGCGCGTTTACACGACAACGCCGAAGAAGCCGAACTCAGCGCTCCGCAAGGTCGCGCGCGTAAGGCTGACCAGCGGTTCGGAGGTCACTGCCTACATTCCTGGTGTGGGCCACAACCTGCAGGAGCACTCGATCGTTCTGGTGCGCGGTGGCAGGGTGAAGGACCTCCCAGGTGTCCGCTACAAGATTGTGCGTGGCACTCTGGACACCTCCGGCGTGCGCGACCGTGCCCAGGCTCGTAGCCGCTACGGCGCCAAGAAGGAGTCCTGAGTTGCCCCGCAACGGCCCCCCACCCCGCCGTGAGCTGGTTCCCGACCCGGTGTACCGGTCGGTGCTCGTGACCCAGCTGTGCAACAAGGTCCTCTCCCGGGGAAAGCGCTCGCTGGCCGAGCGCATCGTGTACGACGCCCTCGATGTCGTGCGCGAGAAGACGAGTGGCGACCCGCTCCAGCTGCTGAAGCGAGCGCTGGACAACGCGCGGCCCGAGCTCGAGGTGCGCAGCCGCCGCGTCGGCGGAGCGACCTACCAGGTCCCTGTGGAGCTCCGTCCACGTAGGGCGACGACGCTGTCGATCCGGTGGCTCGTCGGCTACTCGCGCCAGCGCCGAGAACGCACGATGGCGCTCAGGCTCGCCAACGAGATCCTCGACGCCTCGAATGGCGTCGGCGCTACCGTCAAGCGCAAGGAGGACCTCCACAAGATGGCGGAGTCGAACAAGGCGTTCGCTCACTACCGCTGGTAGTAGCTTGCGGCACGCGAGGTGTCGTCCCGGTGTCAACCGGATGTCCACACGCCCGGCGTAGCGTTACAGCGCGCCCGCGGTCCGAAAGCGCATCTCGCCTCCGCCGCTGAACAGGACGGAAGCGACACCGCAAGCCCTTACATACTAGAGAGACGAAGCAAGGCGATGGCCAATCCATCATCCATCCGAGAGTTCCCGCTGGCCAAGACCCGCAACATCGGGATCATGGCCCACATCGACGCGGGCAAGACGACGATGACCGAGCGCATCTTGTACTACACGGGCCGCACCTACAAGATCGGCGAGGTCCACGAGGGTGGCACCGTCATGGACTGGATGATCCAGGAACAAGACGCGGGATCACCATCACATCGGCTGCGACGACCTGTCGTTGGCGCGACACCTGGATCAACATCATCGACACTCCCGGACACGTCGATTTCACCGTCGAGGTCGAGCGGTCTCTTCGCGTCCTCGACGGGGCAGTGGCCGTCTTTGACGCCGTCGCCGGCGTCGAGCCTCAGACCGAGACGGTGTGGCGCCAGGCCAACAAGTACAGCGTGCCTCGGATGTGCTTTGTCAACAAGATGGACAGGGTTGGCGCTGACTTCGATCGCACCGTCGCGATGATCCGCGATCGGCTCGAGGCGACGCCTGCGGTAGTGCAGCTCCCAATAGGAGCCGAAGGCTCCTTTGAGGGCGTGATCGACCTTCTGAAGATGAGGGCTCTCGTGTGGGGCGAGGGCATGGGCGAGACCTGGGAGACCCATGAGATACCCGCGCATCTCGCGAGCGCAGCCGAGGATGCCCGGCACACGCTGATAGACGTCGTCTCGAACTTCGACGACAACGTGATGGAGCGTTACGTCTCCGACCAGGAGATCACTGCTGAGGATCTCCGCAAGGGAATTCGCACAGCGACCATCGCGAGCGAACTGGTCCCGGTGCTGTGCGGGTCGGCGTTCAAGAACAAAGCTGTCCAGCCCATGCTCGACGCGGTCGTCGATTACCTGCCGAGCCCACTCGACGTGCCACCCACCATGGGTCTCGAGCCCCGAACCGGAAAGGAGATCGAGCGGCACCCTCGCGACGACGAACCGTTCTCGTCCCTGGCGTTCAAGATCATGAGCGACCCGTTCGTCGGCAAGCTGACGTACCTGAGGGTCTACTCCGGCACCCTCGAGAAGGGCACCACCGTGCTCAACTCGAGCCGGGACCGCAAGGAGCGTATCGGCCGGATCCTTCAGATGCACGCTAATCACCGGGAGGACCGCGACGCGGTCTACACCGGCGACATCGTCGCGGTGGTCGGCCTCAAGTCCACGA
>CAWDRQ010000014.1:0-11191 GCA_963804765.1 uncultured Acidimicrobiaceae bacterium | reverse complement strand
TGGCAGCCGGCGACAAGATCGACGTCACTGCGGTGAGCAAGGGCAAGGGATTCGCAGGCGGGATGAAGCGCCACAACTTCAAGGGCCAGGGTGCCGCGCACGGCACGCACAAGAAGCACCGGGCCCCAGGTTCGGTCGGAGCCTGCGCCACACCGGCCCGGGTGTTCAGGGGAACCCGGATGGCAGGACACATGGGCTCGGAGCGAGTGACGACGCTGAACCTCGAGGTCGTGCTTGCCGACCCCGAACGCGAGCTCATCCTCGTCAAGGGCGCCGTACCGGGCCCGCGGGGTGGGTTGGTCTACATCCGCGACGCCGTGAAAGGCGGTAAGTGATGGCAGACACCGTGGCCGAAGCCCTGCCGACGGTGCTCGTGGAGCGTTGCAACGACTCAGGCGATCTCCTCGGAGTCATCCAGCTCGACCCGGAGTACTTCGGTGCTTTGGTCAATGTGCCCCTCTTGCACCAAGTCGTGACCGCGCAGCTCGCAGCCAAGCGCTCGGGCACCCACAGCACCAAGACGCGTGCCGAGGTCTCCGGTGGCGGTGCCAAGCCTTATCGCCAGAAGGGCACCGGCCGTGCCCGACAGGGCACCACCCGTGCGCCGCAGTTCGCAGGCGGAGGTGTCGCCTTTGGGCCCAAGCCCCGCGACTACGCCCAGAGCACACCTCGCAAGATGGTCCGCCAAGCGTTGCGGGCAGCCCTTTCGGACCGGGCGATGGAAGGGCGTGTTTGCCTCGTCGACCGCTGGTCCTTCGAGGTGCCGAAGACCAAGCAGGCCGTCGGGTCACTTCAGGCCCTCGGCCTCGATGGCAACGTGCTGGTCGTGATCGGCAGCCAGGACGTGGTCGCTGAGCGCTCGTTCGGGAATCTGCCGAACGTCAACATCGTCGAGACCGGGCAGCTCACGGCCTACGACGTGGTCGTGTCCGACTGGGTCGTCTTCACCGACGAGACGGTGCCGGGCCAGGTCAGTGACGCACCGGAGGGCTCCGTCGTCTTGAACTCCTCAAGACCGGTGGCTCCCGAGGAGACCGTAGAGACCGGCGAGGGCGGCGAACTGGAAGCCGGCGAGAACGTCGAGGACCAAGCGGCGGACGAGCCCGAGGGCGCCGCTGACGAGCCCGTTGACACCGACGATGAGGAGGAGGACAAGTGAGCGCGGGCCGTTCGATCCTGTTGCGCCCCGTCATCTCCGAGAAGTCCTACGCGCTCATGGACGAGCACACCTACGTGTTCGTCGTTGATCCGAGGGCCAGCAAGGTCGAGATCCGCGCCGCGGTGGAAGATGCCTTCGGGGTACGCGTCTCCAGCGTGAACACCCTGGTGCGCAAGGGAAAGCACAAGCGACAAAGACGCGCTTCCATCGTCGGGAAACGACCGGACACAAAGCGGGCGATCGTGCGACTTGTCGGCGAAGACCGTATTGAGCTGTTCGAGGGCTGAGGAGCATCGTCATGGCACTCCGCAAGCGCAAGCCGACCAGCCCGGGTCGGCGGTTCCAATCGGTCTCGGACTTCTCCGAGATCACCAAGACCACTCCCGAGAAGACGCTCCTCGCACCCCAGCCGGGTACGGGTGGGCGTAACAACCACGGCCGCAAGACCGCCCGCCACCGCGGTGCTGGTCACAAGCAGCAGTACCGCCTTGTCGACTTCCGCCGGGACAAGGACACCGTCCCCGCCAAGGTCGCGGCGATCGAGTACGACCCCAACCGCAACGCCCGCATCGCCCTCCTGCACTATCTCGACGGCGAGAAGCGCTACATCCTCGCGCCGGCCCGCGTCGAGGTCGGCGACATTCTCCAGTCCGGTCCCGGCGCCGAGATCCGCCCGGGTAATGCCCTCCCGCTTCGTTACATCCCGGTCGGGTCGGTGATCCACAACGTGGAGCTCCGCCCCGGCGGTGGAGGCAAGCTCGCCCGGGGTGCCGGCATGAGCGTGCAGCTCGTGGCGAAGGAGGGGATGTTCGCGACCTTGCGGCTTCCCTCGACCGAGATGAGGCGTGTCCCGATCGACTGCCGGGCGACGCTCGGCGAGGTCGGCAACTCAGAGGCCGAGCTCGTCTCCATCGGGAAAGCAGGGCGTAACCGCTGGAAGGGCATCAGGCCACAGACCCGCGGGGTCGCGATGAACCCGGTCGACCACCCACTCGGCGGTGGCGAGGGGAAGACCTCGGGCGGCCGCCATCCGGTGTCGCCATGGGGTCAAGCCGAGGGTCGGACACGTCCGCGCCACAAGCGGTCTGACCAGCTCATCATCCGTCGTCGCCGCACTCGCGGCGCCCGCCGCTGACCGCCGAGCGGAGCCAACATGCCTCGTAGCCTGAAAAAGGGACCCTTTGTCGACGATCACTTGCTTCGCAAGGTCGACACGCTCAACCTCTCGAATGAGAAGCGCGTCATCAAGACCTGGTCGCGTCGCTCGACGATCATCCCGGACATGGTCGGCCACACGATCGCGGTTCACGACGGCCGCAAGCACGTGCCGGTATACGTGACCGAGTCGATGGTCGGCCACAAGCTCGGAGAATTCGCCCCCACCCGGACGTTCCGTTACCACGCCGGCCAAGAGCGGGCAGCGAGGCGCTGACGTGACCGGTGTCAAGACCAACGAGCGGCCCGGGACCCGTGCCGTCCTCAAGCATTCGGGCGTGTCGGCCTACAAGGCGCGCGAAGTGCTCGACCTCATCCGTGGCAAGGACTATCAGCGGGCATCGGAGATCCTCGAGTACTGCGACCGGGAAGTGGCCACGGTGATCGGCAAGGTCCTGCATTCGGCAGCCGCGAACGCGTACCACAACGACGGTGGCATCGAGGCGGAAGAGCTCTACGTGTCCGCCTGCTTCGCAGACGAGGGCACGACGCTCAAGCGGTGGCGTCCCCGCGCCCGGGGGCGTGCCACACGTATCCGCAAGCGGACCTGCCATGTCACGGTCATCCTCTCGCGCATGCCCGAGGAAGAGCTGAACCGGCGACGTGCCCGCGTTGCCTCAGAGCAGGCCGACCGCCGGGCGCGCCGGGTGGCAGGGGCACGCCGTCAGGGAAGGGCGAGCGCAGCCGAAAAGGCCGGGACGTCCGAGGCACCCGGAGTCGACGAGCAGGTTCTCGGGATCGTGGCGGCGGGCGACACCGCGGAAGCCACGGACCTCGACGCTGCAGTCGAGCAGGCGCTCGCCGGCAACGCGGACGAGCAAGCCGAGAGCGACGACGATGCCGTCGGCGACGAGGACGAGCAAGCCGAGAGCGACGACGCCGCCGCCGGTGACCAGGACGAGCAAGCCGAGAGCGACGATGCCGCCGGCGACGAGGAAACGAGCGACTGATGGGCCAGAAGGTCAATCCATACGGCTTCCGCCTCGGTGTCACAACCGACTGGAAGTCACGCTGGTTCGACGACCGGAACTATCAGGACTCGGTGGTCGAGGACTGGAAGGTCCGCGACTACCTGATGACTCAGCTCGAGGCTGCCGCAGTGAGCCGGATCGAGATCGAGCGGACCCGGGACCGCCTCCGGATCGACGTGCACACCGCGCGGCCCGGCATCGTGATAGGCCGCCGCGGCGCCGAAGCCGACCGGCTGCGGCGTCAGCTTGCGCGCATCACCCACAACGCGAACGTGCAGCTCAACATCCAGGAGATCAAGCAGCCCGAGCTCGACGCTGCCCTGATCGCTCAGGGCATCGTCGACCAGCTCCAGCGCCGTATCAGCTTCCGTCGCGCCATGAAGCGGGCGATTCAGACAGTCCAGAAGGCGGGTGCCCAAGGAGTGCGCGTGCAGTGCTCCGGTCGCCTGGGTGGCTCAGAGATGGCACGCAAGGAGTCCTACCGCGAAGGCCGGGTCCCGCTGCACACCCTCCGCGCCGACATCGACTACGGCTTTCGCGAGGCGAAGACTTCGACCGGCCGGATCGGGATCAAGGTTTGGATCTACAAGGGGGACATCCTGCCCTACAAGACATCCGCGGAAGAGAAGATCTCGCGTGAGGCGGCCATGGCGGTCGGAGAGACGTCGGGTCAGGCACGTCCCAAGCGCATCGTCACCGCCGGCGGCGGCCGTCGCAGGCCGGAGCTCGGTGAGCCGGGTTCGGTCGCAGCCGATGCGGCGCCCGAGGTCGAGCCCGAAGCCGAGGTCGAGGTCACGGCTGTGCCTGTTCCCGATCAGACCGTGGAGCCCACGGCCCCGGTCGTCGTCGAAGATCCACTCGAGAAGCTTCTCGCCGAGGAAGAAGATATCGAGCGCCGGACTCGCGAGCAGCATCACGACGTCCCGCATTTCCGCAGGGAGAACGACTGACCATGCTGATGCCTCGCAAGGTCAAGCACCGCAAGCAGCAGCGCGGGCGAACGTCCGGGATGACGAAGGGTGGCGAGACCATCAACTTCGGCGACTTCGGGATCCAGGCGCTCGAGCCGGCGTGGCTCACGGCCCGCCAGATCGAGGCTGCTCGAATCGCCATGACAAGGCACATCAAGCGTGGCGGGAAGGTCTGGATCCGGGTGTTCCCCGACAAGCCGGTCACTCAAAAGCCGGCCGAGACGCGCATGGGCTCGGGCAAGGGCAACCCCGAGCACTGGGTCGCCGTGGTGCGTCCCGGGAGGATCCTTTTCGAGCTGGCGGGTGTGGACGAGGCGCTGGCCCATTCGGCCCTGGAACGGGCGATCCAGAAGTTGCCGATGAAGGCACGCGTCATCGCACGGCCCGGTCTCGGCTCCAACGCGGAGGTGTTGATCTGATGTCGAATGCAGCCGAGTTGCGGGAGCTCGACGAGACCGAGCTCGAGAACAAGCTCGTCGAAGCCCGCAAGGAGCTCTTCAACCTCCGGTTCCAGGCGGCCACGGGCAGGTTGGACAACAACGCCCGTGTCTCTCAGGTCCGTAGGGAGGTCGCGCGACTTATGACCGTGCAGCGTGCGCACGAGATCGAGCTGGCCGAGTCGGCGGAGGCGGTCGTGGGCCGTGGCGACGCAGGGACGAAGGAGCAGTGATGGCCGAGAACGAGGCCAAGGCGGGCGCATCGAACGGTGCGCTGCCGACTGAGGATACCGAGGATGAAGTGCGCGTCAACCGTCGCAGGGTCCGCGAGGGCACCGTCGTCGAGAACCGCATGGACAAGACCGCGGTAGTCGCGGTCGTAGAGCGCGTCCGGCACGCCAAGTATGCCAAGACCGTCCAGCGGACCCGGCACCTCTACGTGCACGACGAGAAGAACGAGGCCGCTACCGGAGACCGTGTCCGCGTGGCCGAGACCCGCCCGTTCTCCAAGCTGAAGCGCTGGCGTCTGGTCGAAGTCGTGGAGCGTGCGCGGTGATCCAGCAAGAGTCGCGCCTGCGTGTCGCCGACAACTCCGGCGCCAAGGAGGTTCTCTGCATCAAGGTGCTCGGCGGCACCCGCCGTAGGTACGCGGGGATCGGTGACGTCTTCATCGCCACTGTCAAGGACGCCGTGCCCGGTGCTGCCGTGAAGAAGGGCGAGGTGGTGCGCTGCGTCGTCGTGCGGACGAAAAAGGAGAACCGCAGGCCTGACGGCAGCTATATCCGTTTTGACGAGAATGCGGCGGTGCTCATCAACGACCAGCTGCAGCCACGCGGCACCCGGATCTTCGGCCCGGTGGGACGGGAGCTGCGGGAGAAGCGCTTCATGCGCATCGTCTCGCTGGCTCCGGAGGTGATCTAGGTGCGTATTCGCAAAGGGGACAGGGTCAAGGTGCTCACGGGCAAGGACCGGGGCAAGATCGGCGAGGTCATGCGGGTCATCCCTACCCGCGACCGCGTGATCGTCGATGGCGTCAATGTCGCCAAGCGTTCCACCAAGGCGAAGCGGGGAACCATGCAGGGCGGCATCATCGACAAGGACATGCCGGTTCACGCATCGACCGTGGCGGTGGTCTGCTCGGAATGCGGGCCCACGCGCATCGGGTTCCGGGTCGACGACCAGGGCCGCAAGATCCGTGTCTGCCGCAAGTGCGGAGGTGACTTGTGAGCCCGGCCGTCATCGAGCGTCCCCGCCTCAGGCAGCGTTACGACAACGAGATCAGGGCGGCCCTCGCCGCTGAGCTCGGTCTCTCCAACGTGATGGAGGTGCCGCGCCTTTCCAAGATCGTCATCAACATGGGCGTCGGCAAGGCCACCCAGCAGCAATCGTTGCTCGAGGGTGCCGTCGGTGACCTCCAGCGGATCGCCGGCCAGCGGCCGGTCATCACCAAGGCACGGCGCTCGATCGCCGCATTCAAGCTCCGCGAGGGCATGTCGATCGGTTGCATGGTGACTTTGCGGGGCGATCGCATGTGGGAGTTCTTCGATCGCCTCATCAGCCTTGCGATCCCACGCATCCGTGACTTCCGGGGCCTGTCGCCGAAGTCGTTCGACGGTCGGGGCAACTACACCTTCGGTGTCACCGAGCAGCTGATCTTCCCCGAGATCGACTACGACAAGGTCGACACCCCTCGCGGCATGGACATCACGATCGTGACGACCGGCCGCACAGATGCCGAGGGCCGAGCGCTGCTCAACGCCTTCGGGTTCCCGTTCCGACGTGAAGGGCAGTAGAGCCGACCCATGGCCAAGAAGGCATTGATAGAGAAGCAACAGGCCAAGCCCAAGTTCAAGGTGCGTGGCTACACGAGGTGCCGGAGGTGCGGGCGCCCGCGGGCGGTATACCGCAAGTTCGGGCTCTGTCGCATCTGCCTGCGCGAGCTCGTGCATGCCGGCGAGGTGCCGGGCGTGACCAAGGCCAGCTGGTGAGAGGAGGGGATCGTCCATGACCATGACTGACCCCATCGCGGACATGCTGACCCGCGTTCGCAACGCGAACGTGGCGATGCACGACACTGTCCGTATGCCCAGCTCGAGGGTCAAGGAAGCGCTCGCCGTGATCTTGGAGCGCGAGGGCTACATCGCGGGGTTCACCACGGTCGCCCGAGAGGGCCGCCCCGGTGAGGTGCTCGAGATCTCGCTCAAGTACACCGCCGACCGCGCGCGTGTGATCGGCGGGCTCAAGCGTGTCTCCAAGCCGGGCCTGCGGATCTACTGCCGTGCCGACGGGTTGCCACGCGTCCTCGGCGGACTCGGGGTGGCAGTGCTGTCGACGAGCAAGGGTCTCATGACCGATCGCGAGGCACGCCAGCAGCGTGTCGGTGGTGAGGTGCTGTGTTATGTCTGGTGACGCAAAGGTGACGAGCTGATGTCCCGAGTCGGAAGAAGCCCGATCGAGGTGCCCTCCGGCGTCGAAGTGACGCTGCACGACGGCAGCGTGGCGGTGTCCGGTCCCCAGGGGACTTTGCGGCGCGACCTGCCCGGGAACATCACCGTCCGCCGAGCCGACGCGCAGCTCCTCGTCGAGCGGCCCGATGACGAGCGGGCCAACAGGGCGCTGCACGGCCTGACCCGGAGCCTCATCCAGAACATGGTGACTGGCGTCACGGCCGGTTTCACAAAGGAGCTCGAGATCGTCGGCGTCGGCTACCGCGCGACCCTGAAGAGCCCGCAGCAGCTCGAGCTTGCGCTCGGGTTCAGCCACCCGGTCTTCATCGACGCGCCCGAGGGCGTCTCGTTCGAAGTTCCGACCCCACTCCGCGTCGTCGTGAAGGGAATCGACAAGGAGGCAGTCGGCCAGGTCGCCGCCGACATCCGAAGGGTCCGCAAGCCAGAGCCCTACAAGGGCAAGGGCGTGAGGTACGCGGGCGAGGTCGTGCAACGCAAGGCCGGGAAGGCGGCGAAGTAGCCATGAGCAAGACACTGCGTACCCACGAGCTGCAGATCCGGCGTCACCGTCGGGTCCGCAAGCATGTGATCGGCACGGCCGAGCGGCCGCGTCTGACCGTGTTCCGCTCGAACAAGCACATCGCGGCCCAGATCATCGACGACGCCGCCGGGCGTACCCTGGTCGCCGCCTCTACGCTCGAGGCGGGCCAGCGCAGCGGCGCGACTGGCAACATCGCCGCGGCCAGCGAGATCGGAAAGCTCGTGGCGGGCCACGCGCTGTCGCAGGGAGTGACGAAGGTCGTGTTCGACCGGGGTTCGTCCCGGTACCACGGTAGGGTCGCGGCGCTCGCCGAGGCCGCACGTGAAGCCGGATTGGAGCTGTAATGGTCGAGTCGCAGTACGAAGAGCGCACAATCAAGGTCAACCGCGTCGCGAAGGTCGTCAAGGGTGGGCGGCGTTTCTCGTTCACCGCGCTCATGGTGATCGGTGACGGCAACGGCCGAGTCGGCCTCGGCTACGGCAAGGCCAAGGAAGCGGGCCTCGCCGTCCAAAAGGGGATCGAGGAGGCGCGCAAGAACATGTTCGACGTCCCGCTCGCGGGCTCGACGATCGTCCATCCCGTGATGGGCCATGCCGGTGCAGGCCGGATCATCTTGAAGCCGGCCGCTCCGGGTACCGGCGTCATCGCCGGCGGGGCAGCGCGGGCCATCTTCGAGATGGCCGGCATCCGCGACGTCGTGGCCAAGTCGCTCGGCACCTCGAACGCGATCAACGTCGCGCACGCGACCATCAACGGCTTGAGCAGCCTCCGCCGTCCCGATGAGGTCGCGCGTCTTCGGGGAAAGACTGCCGAGGAGGTCACTCCGACCGGCGTGCTACGCGCCTATGAGGAGCGTCGCCGCCTCGGGCGTGTCTCAGGAGAGGTGGGCTGAGCATGGCACCTCGCGGCAGCACCAAGGGTGTCGAGGCCGCAGCCAAGGTGGAACGGCGGCTCCTCGTCACGCAGGTCCGGTCCGGGATCGGCACCAAGCCGAAGCACCGCGGGACCTTGCGGGCACTCGGGCTGGGCCGGATCGGCCAGTCGAACGATCTCCCTGACCGGCCGGAGATTCGAGGGATGATCGCCCGCGTTCCTCATCTCGTCACCGTCTCCGAGGAGCAGATCGCATGAAGCTTCACGAGCTCGCGCCTTCGCCCGGTTCGAACCGCCCCAAGCGCCGCGTCGGCAGAGGCACCGGCGGCAAAGGCGGCAAGACAGCCGGCCGCGGGACCAAAGGGCAAAAAGCCCGCAACAACATCAAGCCGGGTTTCGAGGGCGGCCAGCTGCCGCTGACCCAGCGGATTCCGAAGCTGCGCGGCTTCGCGAACCCATTTCGGGTCGAGTACAACGTCGTCAACCTCGACGTCCTGGACGAACTGGCGCTCGACGAGGTGACGCCCGAGAGCCTGGAGGCTGGGGGCATCGTCCACCACAAGGGTCTTGTGAAGATCCTCGGCCGTGGCGAGCTGCACCGGCCGGTGAGGGTGTCCGCGCACGGTTTCTCGCGATCGGCCGTGGCGGCCATCGAGGCCGCGGGCGGGTCGGTGACTGTCGTCCCACCTCCCTATGGTGACCGGCGGCCCCCCGCCAAGGGAAATGCCCTCGCCAACCGCTAGGGTTCTTCGGCGTCGTCAAGGCTTCGCCGGCAACCGCGCGATGTCGAGCGCGCCGAGTGAGGAAAGGATCTGATGCTCGCAAGTCTGCGGAACATGTTCAAGGTCCCGGACCTCCGCAACAAGGTCCTGTTCACCCTGCTCATCATCGCCGTCTATCTGATGGGCGCGAACATTGTCGTGCCCGGTGTCAACTTCGCCGAGATCCAGACCATCAGCGCCGCTGAGAAGTCCGGAGGCGTGCTCGGCTTCCTCAACCTGTTCTCGGGCGGCGCGCTCGCCCGAGCCGCGATCTTCGGGCTCGGGATCATGCCCTACATCACGTCCTCGATCATCGTCCAGCTACTCCAGACGGTGATCCCGAAGTTCGAGCAGTGGCGCGAGCAGGGAGCAGTCGGCCAGCGAAAGCTCACCCAAGCCACCCGTTACCTGACCGTCGCGCTGGCCGTGATGCAGAGCTCGGGCCTGGTGTTCTTGTTCCACAGCGGTCAGCTCTTCGGAAGCGGCAGCAATATCGACCTCATCAAGGACTTCACCGCTCCCCGCGTGTTGTTCATCATCCTCGTTTTCACCGCCGGCACTGCCGTCGTGATGTGGCTCGCCGAGCTCATCACCCAACGCGGCATCGGCAACGGGATGTCGATCCTGATCTTCTCCAACGTCGTAGCGGCGATGCCGATCTACGGCGAGCAGGTCAAGGCCGACAAGGGCTGGTTCGGGCTCGGGGTGATCATCGTGGTAGTTCTCCTGCTCCTCGTCGCCATCGTCTTTGTCGAGCAGGGCCAGCGGCGCATCCCGGTCACCTTCGCAAAACGGGTCCAGGGTCGCCGCATGTACGGCGGCCAGAGCACCTACATCCCGCTCAAGGTCAACCAGGCCGGTGTCATCCCGATCATCTTCGCGAGCTCCCTGTTGTACATACCTGTCCTGATGTCGAACGTCGTGCCCTGGTTGTCGCTTCGCAACTGGGTGCAGCACAACCTGCTGAACCCGACCGACGGCTGGTACATCGTCTTCTACGGCCTGTTCATCGTCCTATTCACCTTCTTCTACGTGCATGTGACCTTCGACCCCTACCAGCAGGCCGACACGATCCGTAAACAGGGTGGCTACATCCCCGGCTTCAGGCCCGGGGCGCCGACCGAGCACTACCTGGCACGGATCCTGAACAGGATCACGCTTCCGGGGAGCTTGTTCCTCGCGGCCGTGGCGCTCACGCCGTCGATCCTCCTGTCGGTCTGGAACATCACCACGATCCCGTTCGCGGGCACGACGCTTCTGATCAGCGTCGGTGTAGCGCTCGAGACCATGAAGCAGATCGACAGCCAGTTGATGATGCGCAACTACGAGGGGTTCCTCCAGTAAGTGGTACCGGGCGCGAGGCTCGTCGTCCTCGGCAAGCAAGGAGCCGGGAAGGGTACCCAGTGCATGCGGCTCTCGCGCCGCTACGTCCTTCCGCACATCTCCACCGGGGACATGCTGCGGGCGGCGGTGAAGGCCCGAACCCCGCTCGGTCTCGAGGCGCGCCGCTATCTCGACGCGGGCGACCTCATCCCCGACGAGGTCGTGCTGGCCATGGTGGCTGCCCGCCTCGACCAGGACGACACGAGGACGCGTGGTTTCCTGCTCGACGGCTTCCCGCGCACGGTGGCCCAGGCGGACGGCTTCGACGAGCTGCTGAAGCCCGCAGTCATAGACCTGGTGCTCAACCTCGTCGTGCCTACCGGGCTCGTGCTCGCACGCCTCGTGAGCCGGCGTGTGTGCGAGGACTGCGGTGCGATCTACTCGACGTTTGCCCCCCCCAAGCTGAACTGGACGTGTGACTTCTGTGGAGGCG
>CAWDRQ010000013.1:0-149265 GCA_963804765.1 uncultured Acidimicrobiaceae bacterium | reverse complement strand
CGACACCGGGATCGAGATGACCTGACGCCTCAAAGTACTCACTCGGGAACTCCTCGCCTCGACAGTCGAAGACCTCGGCGACCCACCGCCCTCGCGGCGTCATCTCTGGCGTGTAGAAGCCGGACTCGAACAAGTAGTTCTCGAGGAGCGCTCTGGCTTTCTTTCCAGCATCTCTCCCGTTGCTCCCTGCATGTCGTCACCCATCACCTGGCTCTCCTCGCTCCTCCGAGCTGGCGTCAGCCCTCGCGCTTGTTGGCGCACGATCTCGGCTGCCGAGGCACGGTGTAGGCGTCGGATTCACGGTGTAGGGAACCTGCCTCGAAAAGACCGGAAGCCCCGGTCCTGTGAGGACCGGGGCTTCCAACATCGTGGTCAGGCATCCCTGACCAGTTGCTTTGCGAGCAGGTTAGACCTGGTCGATGTTCACAGTCCCGCTGACGAGACTGACAGCGGTCTTGGCCGTGATGGTGCAGAACCCACCAACGCCGGCGCCCGCCGTATAGGTCGCGTATGCAATGCCACCACTGCTCAGTGGCGTCACAGACGCAACAGTGCCGCAAACGAAGCCGACCGTCACGGGCGCCACGGAATAGACCATCGCAACCCCGATGTCGCCGGCCGCCGGGTTGGTCACCGTCACCGTGATGTTGGCCGTGCCTGTGGTATGCGCGACAACCACGGGGCTAGCCGAGACCGCCACCGAAGTGGCGGGCGTTGTCTGGGTGACGACAGCCGTGCCACTCGATCCAGCGTCGGCCTCTTTGACCGTGACGGTGCACGCCACGAGACCTGCGCCGGCTGTGTAGGTGACCGTGTCCTGACCGCTGGCATTGGTCGCGGGGCTTGTCAGCACCGCGGTGGCATCGCTGCAGGCGGCACGTGTGACCGCAATACTCAGCGGGTCACTTACAACAGCACCGGGGTTACCGACCGTGACCGTGAAGAGGTTGGTGTTGGTCGTGGACACCGCGACTGAAGCCAATGCCGGGCTGAAGCTCACCGTGGGCGGGAAGATCGCCACGGGCGTCGACTGGGCGATCGTGACCGTGCCCGAGGCTCCGTTGATGCTCTCGGTGGCGGTAACGGTGCAGAACCCAACCGTGGTGCCGGCCGTGTAGGTGGCCGAGACCGCCGCATCGCCAGGTCCAGTGTTACCGCTGATCGGGCTGACGGTCCCGCAGCCAGTCCCGCTCACCGCGAAGCTCACCGTGTCGTTGGCGGCCGAACCTGCCGTGGCCGCCGTAACTGTGGCAGTCACCACGTCAGTGCTCGTCGCGACGGCAGGAACCGTGGGGGAAGCAGCTACAACGCCAACCGTGTTGCCGGGCTCGGTATTGGCGATGGTGCCCGATCCGGTCTGGCCGTACTTAGCATCCTGCGCCGTGATGGTGCAATACGGGGGGGTGAGGGTGCTGCTCCAGACCGGGGACATGTAGTTCACCGTCGCCACACCGCTGGCGTTGGTCACAGCCGTGGCCGCGCTGAACGTGCCGCAGGTGTCACCGCTCACCGAGGGGGTCGCGGTGAACAGCACGGTGTCACCGACGACGGCTGCGCCCCCTGCTCCGTCGGTCACCGTGGCGGTGACGGTGTCGGTTGTTGCCCCGGTTAGCCACGAGGGAAGCGCCCACTGCCAGTGCCGTCGACGGAACAGTGATGTTCAACGCGGCTGTTGGTACCGTCGGAGCAATGAAGTACCCGAAGGCGTCGATCACGACGTTGATCGTCGTACCGTGGCTGTTGTAGACGGCCACTTTGCCAGTGCCGTTCGTGTCCGCGATCGTGAAGTTCGGGATGATCTCGTTGGCAACCCAGTTGACGTCAGAGGCGACCGGGTTCGCCGTGGCAGACGTCGGGTAGACCGTGAGATAGCCAGGGGCGTCGCCAGCAACCACCGTGAAGTTGGTCGCCACGGCAGCCGCGTTGGCGGGGATCCCGCTGGCGGTGGTGGCGAGGTTGAAGCTCTCCGAGGTGTTCGCCACGATCGGCGTCCCGTTGGTGGGCACACGGGTGTCGGTGATACGGACCGGGGTGATCGGCACGAAATACGAGCCGGTACCACCGTCGCCGGTGTAGTAGCCGTCCACATCAACGTCCACGTCCACCGTACCGGTGTGGTTGTACACCTCGATCTTGCCGCCGGTGCCGACTCCGACTGTCACGCGGTTCGCGACGGCGTGGCCAGCCACGAAGTTGACGTTCGATGCGGTCGGCACAGTGGTCACGCCAGCCGGGTAAGCGGTGAGGTAGCTCGACGCCGTCCCGTGGGCGGCAGTCACGTTGACCACCACTGCGGTCGCGGTCGCAGGGACGCCGGTGAGAGTCCCCGTCACTTGCACGGGCACGCTCGTATTCGCCGTAACCGGTGCGCCAAACTGGAGGTTGCCAAGAGCACGCACCGGGGACATCGAGTTGTACAACCCGCTGCCGTTGGTCGAAGGAGTGCTGGTGTAGTAGCCGTCCACGTCGATCACGACGTTCGTGCTACCCACATGGTTGAAGATCGACACCATGCCCGTAGAGCTCAACGGCACTGTCACGAGGTTCGCCACAGTCTCATCGGCCACGAAGTTGAGGCTGGAGACCGTCGGCATCGTGGTCCCCTCGGGGAAGACGGTCAGGAACCCGGAGGCCGTCGGATTGACCGCGGTCACGTTGAGCACCGCTGCCGATGCTCCGGCGGGTACGGTGCCTAGCCCGGTGACCTGCACATTCAGCGTGGCGGCGGCGGCGAGGGCCTTCCCCGCGTTCGGCTGGCCGGAGTTCGGCCGAGTGTCGGTGATGCGGAAGGGTGTCACCGGCACGTAGGTGCCCATAACGGGCGTCGTCGCATGCGGCGTGACTGCGGCCGACGCTGCTATTGCAAGAGGGCCAAGGAGCAGACCGACAGCGGCAATCAGGGCCGTGCCTAGCCGGATTGGCATACGCCTACCTGCCTTCTCCTCCGAAGGTCCTCCGCGGGATGACTTAAACATGTGGCTCTTCCTCCATCTCCAGGGTTCCTGCGTCTGCCCGTGGTGCCGCGTGGCCCCTGTCTGACCACTCACCCAACCGCACAGGCGACTATCACCTAATCTAACAGCTCAATACGAAGGATCTGTACCAACCTGGCTGGCCAGTTGAAAACCCCGCTCGGCCGCCGCGTTCTGCACGGCCTGAAGGGGGCGACCGTCCGTCTTTCGGTCCCTGTCCACACAGGACTGGGCGAAGGCGACCGTGTCATCGCAGAAGCCCTCTAGGTCATCGCCCGTGTAGGACACGATGTAAGCCTGGAGCCAGTCCCTCGCCTGCGAGAGCGCCTCGCGCTCGAGGGGACCGAGGAGCTCGGCGGGCTCGCGCTCTTCTGGGGTGAGCGGATCCGCGATGGCGATCAGCTCGTAGAGGGAGGCGAGGCCGTAGGCTTCGGTGAACCCCTTCAGCACACTCTCCCACTCGTCCCAGGCGTCGTAGGCTTGCTCGACGCTCAGGCGCCCGTCGTAGAGAGCTGCGCAGGTGTCATGCAGCCTGACCGCGACGCCGGGATCGAGATGACCTGAGGTCTCAAGGTACTCACTCGGGAACTCCTCGCCTCTACAGTCGAAGACCTCGGCGACCAGCCGCCCCCGCGGCGTCATCTCTGGCGTGTAGAAGCCGGACTCGAACAAGTAGCTCTCACGGAGCGCTCGCGCTTGCTTTCGAGCTTCGCTCCCGTTTGCTCCCTGCATGTCGTCACCCATCACCTGGCTCTCCTCGCTTCCGAGCTGGCGTCAGCCCTCGCGCTTGTTGGCGCACGGTCTCGGCTGCCGAGCCTCAGCCTCACGGTGTAGGGACCGAGGTCACGGTGTAGGCGTCGAATCACGGTGTAGAAAACCTGCCTCGAAAAGACCGGAAGCCCCGGTCCCTTGTGAGGACCGGGGCTTCCAACATCGTGGTCAGGCATCCCTGACCGGTTGCTTTGCGAGCAGGTTAGACCTGGTCGACCGTTCACAGTCCCGCTGTCGAGACTGACAGCGGTCTTGGCCGTGATGGTGCAGAACCCACCAACGCCGGCGCCCGCCGTATAGGTCGCGTATGCAATGCCACCACTGCTCAGTGGCGTCACAGACGCAACAGTGCCGCAACTAGCGAAGCCGAGCGTCACGGGCGCCACGGAATAGGCCACCGCAACCCCGATATCGCCGGCCACCGGGTTGGTCACCGTCACCGTGATGTTGGCCGTGCCTGTGGTATGCGCGACAACCAAGGGGCTAACCGAGACCGCCACCGAAGTGACGGGCCTTGTCTGGGTGACGACAGCCGAGCCACTCGATCCAGCGTCGGCCTCTTTGACCGTGACGGTGCACGCCACGAGACCTGCGCCGGCTTTGTAGGTGACCGTGTCCTGACCGCTGGCATTGGTCGCGGGGCTTGTCAGCACCGCGGTGGCATCGCTGCAGCCGGCACCTGTGACCGCAACACTCAGCGGGTCACTTACAACAGCACCGGGGTTGGCGACCGTGACCGTGAAGAGGTTGGTGTTGGTCGTGGACACCGCGACTGAAGCCAACGCCGGGCTGAAGGTCACCGTGGGCGGGAAGATCGCCACGGGCGTCGACTGGGCGATCGTGACCGTGCCCGAGGCTCCGTTGATGCTCTCGGTGGCAGTAACGGTGCAGAACCCAACCGTGGTGCCGGCCGTGTAGGTGGCCGAGACCGCCGCATTGCCAGCTCCAGTGTTACCGCTGATCGGGCTGACGGTCCCGCAGCCAGTGCCGCTCACCGCGAAGCTCACCGTGTCGTTGGCGGCCGAACCTGCCGTGGCCGCCGTAACTGTGGCAGTCACCACGTCGGTGCTCGTCACGACAGCAGGAACCGTGGGGGAAGCAGCTACAACGGCAATCGTGTTGCCGGGCTCGGTATTGGCGATGGTGCCCGTATCCGACTCTGGCCGTACGTAGCATCCTGCGCCTCGATGGTGCAATACGGGGCGGTGAGGGTGTGCTCCAGGCCGCGGGCGTGTAGGTCACCGTGGCCACACCGCCGGCGATGGTCACAGCTGTGACCGCCGGGCTGAACGTGCCGCAGATGTCACCGCTCACCGAGGGGGTCGCGGTGAACAGCACGGTGTCACCGACGACGGCTGCGCCCCCTGCTCCGTCGGTCACCGTGGCGGTGACGGTGTCGAAGTTTGTCCCGTTAGCCACGATGGAAGCGCCCACTGCCAGTGCCGTCGACGGAACAGTGATGTTCAACGCGGCTGTTGGTACCGTCGGAACAATGAAGTACCCGAAGTCATCGACAACGAGGTTGATCGTCCCGTAGCTGTTGTAGACCTCCACGCTGCCAGTACCGGCCGTGTCCGCGATCGTGAAGTCCGGAACGATCTCGTTGGCAACCCAGTTGACGCTGGAGGAGACGGGGTGAACCGTGGCGGACGTCGGGTAAACCGAGAGGTAGCCAGAAGTGGCGCCTGCGACCACCGTGAAGTTGGCCGCCACGGAAGTGGCAGCCGCGGGGATCCCACTGGCGGTGGTGGCGAGGTTGAAGCTCTCCGAGGCGTTCGCCCCGATCGGTGTCTCGGTACCTACCAAGCTGGCCGTGCGGGTGTCAGCCACGCGGACCGGCGTGATCGGCACGAAGACCGAACCGGTGGACGCGTAGTAGCCGTCCACGTCAATGTCCACGTTCACCGTACCGGTGTGGTTGTAGACCTCGATCTGGCCGCCGGTGCCGACTCCGATCGTCACGCGGTTCGCGACGGCTTCGCCAACCGTGAAGTTGACGTTCGAAACGGCCGGCATGGTTACACCAGCCGGGTAGACAGTGAGGAAGCTCGACGACGTCCCGTGGGCGGCAGTCGCGCTGAGGACCACGGCGGTCGCGGTCGAGGGCACGCCATCAGCTGCCGCGGTGCCCGTCGACGGTGACCGGCACGCTCGTGTTCGCCGCAACCGGTGCGCCGAGAGCGAGGGTGCCAAGAACACGCACGGGGGTGACGGCGTTGTACAACGCACCGACCGCAGAGGACGTGTAGTAGCCCTCCACGTCGACCAAGACGTCTGTGCTACCGGCGTGGTTGAAGATCGAGATCCCACCCGAAGCACTGAGCGGCGCGGTCACGAGGTTCGCCAAGATCTCGCCGGACGTGAAGTTGAGGTTGGAGACCGTCGGCATCGTGGTCCCCTCGGGGAAGACGGTCAGGAAGCCGGAGGCGGTCGGGTCGATCGCGGCCACGTTGAGCACCGCCGCCGTTGCTCCGGCAGGTACGCTGCCAAGCCCGGTGACTTGCACATTCAAAGTGGAGGCGGCTGCGAGGGTCTTCCCCGCGTACGTCGCAGGATCGGTCGCACCGGTACGGGTGTCGACGAGGCGGAATGGCGTCACTGCGACGTAGGAGCTTCCGGATATCGTCGCGTGCGGCACCGCCGCATGCGACACCGTTGTGGCCGAGGTGGCTAATGCAAGTGGTCCGAGGAGCAGACCGGTAGCGGCAATCAAGGCCGTCCCGAGCCGGATCGGCATACGCCTACCCGTCTTCTCCTCCGTCGGGCCTTCACGGGATGACCTAAACATACTTTTCTTCCTCCATCTCCAGGGTTCCTGCGTATTTCTGTACCGTCGTGTGGCGCTTGTCGGACCACGGCCAACGGCACAAACGTATCACAGCCCAGCCGATACCACTCGATACATGGAACAAGTTGAACCTAGTTGCTCACGTGGCAGGAGTCAAGCTTACTGACATATTCCTCACGACAGCCACTTGCTGTGAAGCCTCCCGCCGGACTTGGTGGTCTCTGTCACTTCTAGACTACTCTTCGCCGCTGCACAAGTAACGGTCAAGGTCCAAAGTCCCAACCGGTTCTGCTGGTGTTTCCGCGGTTTCCGGTCGTGATGCGCCGGTGTCCAACAGGTTCCTTCACACGACGCGACTGCGCCCCAGGGCATAGCCCGCGCTGCAGCCATATCTCCTCGCACGTCACGCGGGCGCGGAGGGCGAGACCGGGGCGTCGCTCTGGTTACGAGCGAACGTCATCTTGCCGAATTCGGGGAAGGCACCGTGGCGATCTTCACCGCAGGCCGAGTGGACCTCAGGCTGTCCGGCGAGCCGACCTGCGGGTGGCACCGAGAGCCGGTCGAGGCTGTCGCGTTCAACCGCGTTCATCACCTGAGACGGCGTTCATGGCCCGGTTGCCGAGCGACCTGAGGAGCCTGCACCTCGCCGGTCGCCCCGGATCAAGGCCATCAGCGCGCGCAGCGGAGCGGTCAAACGCCAGAACTCCGAGGCGAGCAGCTCGTCGCGGGCCTGCTCTGCCTGCTGTGCGCGATGTTCGAGCTGGGCGACCTGGACGGCCAGCTCCGCTGCCTGGGCACTGTCGGCGTGCAGGCGGTCCATCTCGACGCGCAAAGTCTCCTGAGCCGCGGCGAGCGCACCTCTCACGTCGTCGAGCGCCTGGGCGAGCTGGGCACGATGCGCCTCGTGCGCCCTTGCGAGGCCGTCGCTGCCGGCGAGCAGGGCCAGCTCAGTGGCACTACCGGGCGGGAGGAGCAACGGCGTGGCGTCGAGGCCGGCGAACATTCGCACGTATTCGCCTTCCCGCTCGTCGGCCGAACTGGCCGTGGTCGTCGTGCCGACGTCATCCCAGCGCTGCTGGACCGAGGTCGCGTGACCGGTGTCCTCGACGCCGACGACCAACGCCGCCCGTACCAGGAAATCCCAGTCGGCGCAGGACGCGAGCTGCTCATCGAACCGGAAGTGCATCTCGGTCACGAGCGCCCGGGGCACCGCGAAGCTCGAGATCGGGGTCGCGTCCATCGCCAGGTTGGAGATCACGTCGAAACGCTCCCCGAACTCATCGAGCGGTCTTGTCAGTGTCACCGCCGAGGCTCCCATCGCCTCCTCGTCGGGGGCGCGTCGGCGGACATGACGCACAAAGCAGACCGAGCGGACGAGCTTGCCCGGTGCCCGGGCAGCACCCTCGGCAAAGCGCTCCGCCCAGTCCGCGGTCACGAGGTCGTCGTCGTCCAGAAACGCGACGTAGCGTCCCCGGGCAAGTGCCAGTCCCGCGTTGAGGGCTTTGGCCCCGTTCTTGTCGCTGACCTGCTTTGCGCTGACCTGCTCGCCGCCGATCTGCTCTACGCGAACCCGGGAGGCGAAACCCTCCTCGAAGCTGTTCACGACCGCTGCCGAGGACTCGAGAGCTCCGGGGTCGTCGCCGTGGACGAGAACGATGACCTCGAGGTCCTCGAAGCTCTGAGCGGCCAGGCACGTCAGCGCCTCCGCGAGCATTGACGGGCGCGTCCCCTCGGTTCTTGTCAGCACGGAGAGGAACGGGGGATGGATCGCCGGAACCTCGGCCGGGGCACCGTCCGGCGCCGGCTGGGGTGAGTGCCGACCGGACGTCGAGGGACGCTCGACGAGACGGTAGGCGCGCACGAACTGGTTCACGGCCATGTTGGGATCGGCCGCGGACCGCAGCGACCGGAGGTGATCGTGGACGGGCCCTCCCTCGACCAGAAAGGGGTGATCGAGGGGGAACCATTGATCCGAGTGCTCCATGACGACGTCGTCGCGACCGCACTCCTGCCAGCCGAACCGTCCGAGATCAGCGTCGACCCGCCGCTCTGTGAACATCTGCAGGTGCGTCCGGTCCAACAGACCGCTCGGGGTCACGTCCCACCGACCGGCGACAAGCTTGGCGCCGAGGTCGAAATGCGCCACGTTCGGGATGCTCGTCACCAGCACCGGGGTGTCGCCCGGGTCCGCTGCCAGTGACCACGACAGCCCGGCAAGCTCGCGGAGCACCGCTGACGGATCGGGCAGGTGCTCGATGATGTCGAGCATCATCACGGCGCCGACCGGACGCCCCGCGAGGAGATCCGACAGCTCGCCACCAAGACCCTCACTCGTCGCGAGGTCGACCACATGGCATTCGAGCCCTCGCGAGACGACATCGGCCACAGCATCGACGTCCCGGTCCCCGCCTACGTACTCCCATCCGGCGTCACGGAGCACCTCCCCGATCGCTGCGTAACCACAGCCGAGATCGAGGACGACGCCCCTTCGGGCGTGACGCTCGACGAGACGCACCGCGTGGCCGTACGGGCCCTCCCACGAGAAGGAGAAACGATACGTCGCAACGTGCTCCGGGCCGGTGCTCTCCCGGGCCGCAGCCTCCCCGGGCTCAGAAGCGGTGCTCGGCATACTCCCCCTCGTGGAAGAAGGCGACCGAGGCGACTGCCTCTGGGGAGAGGTCGAGCGCCTCGCGGTAGGTGGCAGGTAGCACCCCTTCGGCTTGCCTGCGCAGGAACTCCGCCGCCGCTTCGCGATGCAGCTCACTGCCGTGAACCTCGGCCCAGCTCAGCCACTCCTCGACGAAGTCAGGTCGCTCCGCTCTGTGGCCCAGCAACAGACGAACCAGCACTGCTTGGTACTCCTCCTCCGCAGTTGGCGCGGGGAAGCCTGTCAACATCATCTCTTTGTCGTGGAAGACAGTTGCCTCCGGCACGTGGCGCACGCGTAGGCCGCCCAGGCGGACGCGCCAGGAGAGGTCCACGTCGTCACCGTGGAGAAAGAACGCCGGCTCGAACCCACCGAGAGCGCCGAAGACCGGTGCCCTCATCGCCATGAGGCAGCCGCTCGCCCATGGAGTGTCGCCTGTCACCGGGTCGAACGCCTTCGGGTGCTCGAGTGGGATCTGGCGCGCCTCGGCGATGCCGACGGTGTCGTCGTCGAGAACACCGACAAGTGTTGCCAGACACTTCGGCGACAGGTACGTGTCAGGGTTGAGCAGCACCAGGACGTCGCGCTCGCCGCTGGGGCTGAGCGCGCCGGCCGCCCGTCTTGCGAGAAGGTTCTGACCAGCGCCATGGCCCGTGTTGGTCATGAAGGCGACGTAGTCGAGAGAGATGCCGGCGCTGTCGAGGATCTCGCGGGCCTCGGTGAGAAACCCTTCGCCGACCAAGGCGTCGGGCCCCTCGGGGCCACCGCAATCGCCGATTGCCACGGTCAACGCCAAGTCGCCTGTTCCGTCGCCCAAGCAACGCGATGCCGCCGTCACCGACCCCAGCATCCGCAACAGCCCACGCGCCTCCCCCCCGTAGCGGATCGTCTGGACGCGCAGCGCCGTCGCCATCGCGCCGGTCAATCGGAGCGTTGGCGGTACGCGTCGACAAGCCGCGTCGCGACGCGAAGCGGAACCGTCACCTTCCAGCTCCTGGAGGACTCGAACTCGGAACGGACACGAGCTTCCGCTTGGCCGACGACCTCGTCCAGACGTGCGACTGCCGCGTCACGCTCGGCAGCAGCAGCCCGGGCGCGGGCTTCCGCATCACGCCACTCGGCGATCTTGGCCTCGGCGACGGCGGTGACCTCCGCGGCGCGCTGCTCGGCAATGGCGACGCGCTGCTCGGCGAAAGCCACACGCTCCTCGGCGACAGCCACGTGCTGCTCCGCAGCGGCGACGCGCTGTTCGGCAAAAATCACGCGCTCCTCGGCAAGAGCCACGCTCTGCTCGGCGACAACGGCGCTCTGCTCCGCGACAGCTACGTGCTGCTCTGCGACGGCCACGTGCTGCTCGGCAGCGGCGACGCGTTGCTCGGCAAAGACCACGCGCTCCTCGGCAAGAGCCGCGCTCTGACCGGCGACGACCGCGCCTTGCTCGGCGACGGCCGCGTGCTCCTCGGCGACGGCCACCCGCTGCTCGGCGACGGCCACCCGCTGCTCGGCGACATCCACACCTTGCACGGCCACAGCTGCGCCCTGCTCGGCTACAGCTGCGCCCTGCTCGGCGACGGCCACACGCTGCTCGGCGACGGCCACGTGCTGCTCGGCGACGGCCGCCTGCCGCTCTGCAACCTTCACCTGCCGTTCGGCGACGGCCGCTTGCCGCTTGGCGACGGCCGCGCGCTGCTCGGCGACGGCCAGCAGCTTCTCTGCGGCCTCCACCCGCGCTAACAACTGGCCTTTCTCGACCCACAAGTCCGCGACCTCTGCAGTCGAGGTAGCAAGGGAGTCCTTCGCCAAATCCAAGTCCGTCTGCAACTGCGCGACCTTGTTCGCCGTGAGCTCCATCTGCGTGAGCCTGCTCACCGTCCCAGGTGGGACGAGGAGGGGCCTGGCGTCGAACCGGCCCCGTATGGACCACGTCGTGATCTCCCACTGCTCCTCGGGATGCTCGAGGTGGGAGGCATAGCCTCGCTTCCATCTCCGGTAGAGCGAGGTCACCTCCGCCGTGCTGGCCACACCGCACAGCAGTGAGGCACTCAGCAACACGTCCCAGTCCTCGAGCACCGCCAGCTCGTCGTCGAAGGACACGCCGAGGTCCGTGAAGCAGCTGCGCGGAAAGGCCACCGAGCAGTTCGGGGTTCTGTTGCCGACCAGGTGAGCGACGAGATCGAACTCGAGTGGGTACGGAGTCGTGGTCGAGTCGATCTGGCAGTAACCGGTGCCGCACTCCCACGACTCCTCGTCGATCGAGTGCGTGGCGCAGCCGGCACGCACTACGGCGCCGGGATGGAGCTTGACGAGTTTGGCGAACTGCTCGACCCAGTGGCACAGAGCAAGATCGTCGTCGTCGAGGAAGGCCACGTAGCGACCCGATGCCTCCGCCACTCCGGCCTGAAGCGGACGAGCCCTCCCTCCGCCGTCCACGCGGATCGCCCGGGCCTTGTCCACAAACCAGCGAGGCAGGCGCCCCATCACCTCGACCACCGCCGCGTAGTCGCTGTCAGCGGTGTCGTGACAGCAGATGATGACCTCGATGTCGCGATCTGTCTGGGCGGCGAGCGAGGTGAGGTTGTCCTCCAGGGTGATGAGGCGCCGTCCCTGAGTTCGCACGATCACGCTCAAGAAGGGCGCAGGGGCGAGCTCCGATGACCCCGGGGATCTGACGGCACTCAACTGGGACGGTGCCGCGGGTAGGTAGGCCCGCACGAACTGGTTGACGAGCGCGCCTGGCGCGCTTTGCTCTCTCACCTCCAGAAGAAAGTCGTGTAGAGGCGTACCCACAGAAAGCGCCGTCAGCGTCTCGGGGAAGTGCTGGTCGCTGCGGTGGACCACGAAGTCGTCCGCCTTGATCTCCTTCCAGCCGGCGCGGGAGAACTCCGCCTCGAGCCTGCCGGGTGCGAAGAAGGAGACGTGGTGCTCGTCAAGAAGGCCGGCCGGGGTGACGTCCCAGCGCCCGGAAAGCAACTTGGCGGCCAGGTCGAAGTGCGAGACGTTGGCGACGCTGACGACCAGCGGCGCACCCGCGTGCCTGTTCGCCATGTCGGCCAGCGCGGTGAGCAGCTCACCCGGACGGGCCAGACGCTCGATCACCCCGAGCGCTGTAATGGCCGCAAGTTGACGACCCGCGAGAACCTCCTCCAGGCGCTCGACGAGCACAGCGCTCTCGCTGAGATCCACGCGTGGAGTGGAAAGTCCCTGTTTGGCGAGATCTTCGAGGCCATCCGGCTCGGTGTCCACCCCGACGTAGTCGAGGCCGAGCTCCACGCATGAAGCCGCGACGGCGCCGAAGCCGCACCCGAGATCGAGGAGAACTCCCTCGTGCAGAGCGTGGGCGGACAGGAGCCGGACAACGTGGTCGTAGACGGTCCCCTCCACGTGGTCGCGTTTGCTGAGCTTGCTCATGGACGTGCCAGCTCGGAGCCAGCGCGGCGAGCGCTCAGGCCCAGCGGGAACGCTCGGGTCGTGCTCATGCGCCAAGCCTCACGCGAAACGGCGGTCTGCGTAGGAACCATCGAGAAAGAATGCCACCCTCGCCGCGCCGGGAACCGGCGAGGGCAGCCGGTCCTCCGCCTGGCGTTCCCGGAGGGCCTCGGCAGCCTGGCGTTGCGGCTCACTTCCGTGCTCGCTGTACCAGGCGAGCCTGTCGCCGAAGCGACCGGGGCCGCCGTACTTCCAGCGGAGCAAAAGGTCCGCCTCGGCGGCGTAGCGCTCCTCGGTCGGCGGGAGGAGCAACGCACCCGAGCCGTCGAGGCGCTGGTCAAGAATTACCCGGGCAGAGGGCCTGTAGGTGCATTGGTGACCGGCCAGCCGTAGCCGCCAGGAGTAATCGACGTCGTCACCGTGGAGGAAGAACGACTCGGCATCGAGGCCGCCCAGCTCGGAGAAGAGCTCTGCACGAGTCAGTGCGCACGCCAGTGAGCACCACCCGGTCTCCCCTGTCACCGTGTCGTACTGCTTCGGGTTCTCGAAGGGGAGCTGATGGGCCTCGACGAGGCCTACCTCCGGGCGAGCGATGAGACCCCGGATCAGCTCGGTTACGGCCAGCGGCCCGGTGACGACATCGTCGTTGCAAAGCAACAGGAGCTCGGAGTCGTTCTGGCGGAAGAGGCGGTTCTGCCCTTCGGCGTGGCCGAGGTTCTGCCCGAACCGCTCGTAGGTGAAGCCCGCACCCCCGTAGGCCAGAGCGGCGCGGAGCGCGTCCAGGGTCCTCTTGCCAAGACCGGCCTTCTCGGAGCAGTCGCCGAGGGCGACAACCATGTCGCCCACCAACTCGGCAGTCCGTGCGTTGTGGAGCGACTGGGCGAGCGCCTCGGCGTACCTGAGCAGCGTCGCCGGCGTGAACGCATGCGCGACCGTCTGCACGCGCAGGCTGGACCGAGGCGCCTTGGCTTGCGGCACGGCACTCCCATCTCCCGAGAGCCGGTCCTGTGGCCGGGCTCGCTTGTCGACAATATCTCGGGTGCGGCCTCGCGAGTGCTCTGGCCGGTTTCACGGTCCTCGGCGGGAGCTACCTCCTCGACGCCGCGAGCCTTGGTGGTCGTGTCTATTCGCGGCACTCCGGACAGAGGCCGAGCAAGTCGAGCTGGTGCTCGGTGACCTGGTAGCCCTGTTCCTCGGCCACCGCCAGGGCCGCCTCACCGAGCGCTCGTTCCAACTTCGGTGAGGGGTGGACGTCCTCCACCTTGCCGCACGTCGCACAGACGAAGTGGTGGTGGTGACTCGAGAGCTCCTCGGCCAACTCGAATCGACCGTGGTCGTCGGCGCCTGCAACCCTGCGGACAACCCCGACGTCGATGAGAGCGGTCATGTTCCGATAAGCGCTGCTCTGGGGGAGCTCAGGGGCTGACGCGACGATCTCGGGAATGGTCAACGGCCGCCCGGCCGCCGCCAATGTCTCGACGAGCACCCTCCGCAGGTGCGTGTACCGCTGGTCCACGCTGGCAAGCCTGCGGCTGACGGCTTCATGGACAGAGCGTGCGATCACCACGGCCGGAGACATTAGGTCGCCTCACCTCTGACTCCGTTGGCCGTCGCGAGCTGCACGGGTGTCGTCGCCGGGTGCCCTTTGGCGTCCACGCGCCCGGCACCTGGGCGACGCCACGCGACCCAGCCGCGCCCGGCAATGAAGAACACCGCGCCAAGGACACCGACGAAGAACCCAACGGGCCAATCGGTCTCGTACGACGCCGAAATGGCTATCCAAACGATGGCCACCGAGATGCCGACCGAAAGGCTCAAAGCGCCCATCGGCTTGTGGGTGAATGATCGGGCTGCGCCCGGAGCACCGATCATCAAGCTGAACATCAACAACGCTCCGACGACAGGGACCGACATGGTCGTCACCAGCGCCACGACCACCAGGAAGCACATCTCCATCCGATGGGTCCGTACTCCGCGGCGCTTGTGCTACCTCCGGCATGACCGATGTCAGGAGGAGCGGGCGGTACAAGATCACGACGGCGGCGATGCACACCACGCCGAGCGCGGCGGTCGCGAGCACCTGGTTGCTGCTGACCCCGAGCACCTCACCGAAGAGGAGCGCGTAAATCGCAGAGGCATACTCCTCGCTCCAGCTCAGGAACAATGCCCCGAGCCCGAGCATGAACACGAGCGTGAGGGCTGTCACCGCGTCGTGGCGGCCACGCTTGCCCAACAAGCCGATCGAGAGCGCACTTATGACGGCAAACGTCCCCAGCCCTGCGAGGGTGCTGACCCCGATGAGGGCAGCGCCGGCGGCCCCGGCGAAGCCGGCTTGGGGAACCGCGTGGGCCACGAATGCCGAGCCCCGTAGAACGGTGAAGAAACCCACGACACCGGCGACGACAGCGACCATCGTGGCGACGATCCAGGCATTGGCCATGAACCCGGAGAACATCACCCTGCTCCCGGCGCCGGGGGCAAGGACGGCTGTGTTCGACCGGCTTCACCGGCCAGGCCCTTGCGGCTCGCGACCGCTCTTGACCCCGCTCGTCTCGTCCTTTCCCGGCTGGCAAGATCGGCCACGAGATAGACGACCAGGATCAAGGCGACGACGAAGAAGCTCACAGGCCAGCCTCGTCCTGCCGGCGGCCAGTAGTAACTGTCGTAGGCGAGCAGGATGCCGAGCCATGTCACCACGAGCCCGATGACGGCCGCCCAGGTGATCGCCAAGCCGGGCCGCTTGGTCAGCCGTAGCGCCGCGGCAGCAGGACCGATCAACACCGCGGTGCTGAGTATCGCCCCGATGGTCACACAAGAAAGCGACACCGCGACAGCCATTGCCAGCAGGTAGAGGACGCCGACGGCGCGCACCGGCACGCCCCGTGCGGAGGCGATGTCCTGGCTCACTGCGCTCAGCAGCAACGGACGGTAGAGCAACGCCACCACGGCGAGGGCGAGAACGCTCAGCAACGCGAAGACCGGGATCATCGACGAACGGATGACGAACATGGAGCCGAACAGGATCGTGATGGTCGCGCCGGTCGCACTGCTCTGGGTCGTGCCCAGGTACAGCAACAGGGTTGCGACCCCGAGGCCCGCGCCGAGCACGATGCCGGTCGCCATGTCCCTTCCCCGCGGCCGCCGGGCCCCGAAGAGCTCCATAGCACCGGCTCCGACGACCGCAAACGTCACAAAACCCCAAAGTGGGTTGGCACCGACGAGAAAGGCGCCTGAACCACCCGTTGTGCCCAGGTCTCCCAAGGAGTGGCCTGCGAAGGACTGGCCGCGGATGACGGTGAACACGCCGACAACTGCGGACACGAACGAGACGGCGCCGCCCACGATCACCGCGACGCGCACCGGCTCGCTCGCGAAGAAACCAGGCTCGAAGATGCCGTTGAGCATCGCGCTCACCTTGTCACCCGAGCCCACGGGGCACGACGGTGTGCGCGCGCTCTCCATCTCTGTGTGGTGCGTCTCGTCCCTGCCCGCGACCACCAGGATGCGACCGTGAACGTGCAGCACGTCGACGTGATGGCCGTACAAAGCGCTCAGGACCTCCTCGCGGACCACCTCCTCGGTCGATCCGCTGGCCGCGCGACCGGACGCGACGTAAACGACGCGGTCCATCACCGGCAGCAGCGGGTTCATCTCGTGTGCGGAAATGAGAACCGCTATGCCTTGTGCCTTCGCGATCTCTGCCAGGAGGCCGACGACCTCCTGCTCGCTGCGGATGTCGAGGTTCGCGAGCGGCTCGTCCAGGAGCAGGAGCCTCGGGTGGCTGATCAGCGTGTGCGCGATCAGAGCCCGCTGCAGCTCCCCTCCCGAGAGCTCGCCGACGCGGGCATCGGCAAAGCCTTGAGCATCAACGGCTTCGAGCATCTCGTCGACCAATTGCCGGCGGCTTCGCGAAGGAAGCGGAATGCCGAACCGTTCGCCGTCGAGCCCGAGAGCCACCAGGTCCCGTGCCCGCAAGGGCACGTCCGGGTCGAGCCCGATGCTCTGGGGGACATAACCGATGGACCGGTTGCGACGCGGACGCGAATGGCCCGCGAAGAGCACCTTTCCTGCAGAGGGTGTCTCCAGCCCGAGAATCACCCGGAATATGGTCGTCTTGCCCGCGCCGTTGGACCCTATGAGGCCTGTGAGCTCGCCGGCATGGAGACTGAATCCGACCTCGTGGAGGATCTCCCGACCGGAGAGCCAGAGCGACACGCCCTCGAGCGAGAGGATCTCCTCGCGACGAACGCCGGGTGGGAAGCCGTCGGTCACAAGTGCTCCGTCGAAACCTTGTCGACCACGGCCTTCTCGAGGGCGCGGACCTCGGCCAGCATCCAGGTCTGGTAGTCGTAGCCGGGTGCGGGCATCGTTTCGTAAACACCTACGACCGGTATACCGCTCTTCTTGGCAAGCTCCAGGAAGGACTGGGTGATCGAGTCGGTCACCTGCTCGTTGTACAGGAAGACCTTGACCTTGTGCCCCGTCAACAAGCTGTCTTGAAGGGTGATGTCTTCGGGTGCCGGGTCCACTCCGTTCATGATCGCCGCCTGCAACGCCCAGGGCGTCTCGTTGTCGGTTCCGGCGGCCTCCAGCATGTAGTCGGCGACCGGCTCGGTGGTGGCCACAGGTATGCCGGGATGGCCGGCCTTGAATTCGGCGACGGCCTGAAGCCAAGGAGTGAGGGAACGGTCGAATCTCGCCAGGTTGGCCCGGAAATAGGAGGCGTGGGAGGGATCGAGTGCCGACAGGTCGCCGGCGATCGCCTTTGCCGCCGCCGGCATCGTGCCCGGCTCGTACCAAAGGTGCGGGTTGGGCGTGCCGCTCGCCAGCCCGAGCGTCTTTTGGACGTCTATGACCTTCCGCTTCGGGCTCGGCGACGCGGCCTCGATGGTGCTCATGAACGTGTCGTACCCGGCTCCGTTCTGGACGACCAACTGGGCGGCGCTGATCTCGGCGGCGACAGACGGGCTTGCTTCGAACGAATGCGGATCGGTGTTGGGATTGCTCACGATCGCTCTCACCTCGACGTACCTGCCGCCGATCTGCGCGATCACGTTCGCGTACTGGTTCTCTGCACCAACGGCCGCGACGACACCGCCGCGCCGAATGCCCGACGCGCCCGAGCAGGCGGACCCGAGCAGTGCCACGCCAAGGCAGATGGCGACAGCCTTCGTCCGGTTGCGACCTCTCAGGATCTGAAAAGGCACTCTCGTAGGACACCTCGTGTGACGAGACGGCCGCCTCGTGGCCACCGCGAGCGGAATGATAATCACTCTTATTACAGTGGGTCAATCGAGCGCTGCGCTGCGCCGCGCCGCGCACCGGCCTTGTCGCACCCGACCGCAACGAGTTCGACATCTTGATATGGGACCTTCGGCTCTATGGCGCGACCGGCGGGAGTCATAGCGTGAGTGACGGTCCTGGGCGTGCCGGGTGCTCGGGGACACTCCCTCACCGGTGCCGCTAAGACGCCCGGCGCGCCGGGGCCGTTCTGTTTGCCTGCTCTCCGGAGTCCTCGTCGGCCCGAATCGCGTGGTGCCGCGTCGTCAGGAGACCCGTCGTCAAGAGCCCATTGCGGGTCGCCTCCGGCGGAGCCTCTGCTGCAGCCCGAGCGCGCGTGTCGCCGCCGGCTGGATCCCGGAAAGCCGGTGTTCGTGGGTGAAGCCCTGGGCCATGCCCAACAGCCCGACTGTGGTGTTGACCAACGAGACATGGGAGAAGGCTTGGGGGAAGTTTCCGACGAGACGTCCTGCGATCGGGTCGTACTCCTCGGCAAGCAGACCGAGATCAGTGCGCAGCGACAAGAGCCGCTCGAACAGCTCAACGGCGTCGTCGTGGCGTCCGATGAGGTGCAGGTCATCGGCCAACCAGAACGAACAAGCGAGAAACGCGCCCTCGCGGCCCGTGAGCCCATCGACATGCTCGGAATTCTGCGAGTCGTACCTGCTCACGAAACCATCCACCGTGAGCTCACGCTCAATTGCCTCGACCGTCCCGATCACCCGGGAGTCCTTCGGTGGGAGGAACCCCACGATCGGGATCATGAGCACGCTGGCGTCGAGCTCCTTCGAGCCGTAGTACTGCGTGAAGGTGTTGCGCTCGGCGTCGAAGCCCTTCTCGCAAACCTCCTCGTGGATCCGGGAGCGCAGTGACTTCCACCGGTCCAGGGGGCCTTCGACCCCGAAGTCCTCCACGTCGTGGATAGCCCGGTCGACCGCCACCCACGCCTCCACCTTCGAGTGCGTGAAATGACGGCGTGGCCCACGTACCTCCCAGATGCCGTCGTCAGGCTGAGCCCAACCTGTCTCGATGAAGTCCATGAGCGCGAGTTCGAGGTCCCAAGCCGGGCCGGCCGGCTCGAGACCTGTCCGCCGTGCCTCGTGCAACGCGCCGAGGACTTCGCCATAGACATCGAGCTGGTACTGGGCCGAGGCGGCGTTGCCGATGCGCACGGGCCTGGAGCCCTCGTAGCCGGGCAGCCAGTCGAGGACGTCCTCTTTCAAGTTCTTCTCCCCGGCGACGCCGTACATGATCTGCAGCTTCGACGGGTCGCCCGCCGCTGCACGCAAGAGCCAGTCGCGCCAGGCGGCGGCCTCGTCGCGGTAGCCCGCCGCCATCAGCGCGGACAGCGTCAGCGTGGCGTCGCGAAGCCAGCAGTAGCGATAGTCCCAGTTCCGCTCGCTGCCGAGCGATTCCGGCAGCGAGGTCGTGGGCGCAGCGATGATGCCGCCCGTCGGTTCGTAGGTGAGCGCCTTGAGGGTGATGAGCGAGCGGACCACGGCGTCACGCCATCGGTGCGGCTCGAAGTTGGCAAGGTCTGCCCACTCCTGCCACCAACGCTTGGTCTCGTCGATCGCGTACTGGGCGGCAACGGGGCGCGCCACTTCGGAGTGGGACGGGAAATAGGTGAGCACGAAGGGAACCTGCTGGCCCTCGCGGACGCGGAACTCGGAGACCGTGCGCATGTTCTCGCCACGAGTGTGCGCCGTGGTCCACAGCGCCAACCCGTCGGGCCCCGCGATCGCCACGAGCTGGCCGTCGAAGCGGCGCACCCACGGCACGACTGACCCGTACTCGAAACGGATCTCCAGATCCATGCGCATCTCGACCGCGCCGCTCGAGCACTCGACCAACCGGACGACGCTCGGGCTGTGTTCCCTGAGCGGCATGCAGTCGGTGATGCGGACACTTCCCTCCGGCAGGTCAAACTCGCTCTCGAGCACAAGAGTGTCTCCGACGTAACGGCGGCGCGTCGCCGCCAGCGGTTCGCCCTGACCGGGAGGCGGGCTCGCGGCCGGTGCGATCCGCCAGAACCCGTGGTCGGTGTCTCCCAGAAGGTGGGCGAAGCATGCTGCCGAGTCGAAGCGCGGCAGGCACAACCAGTCGATCGACCCGTCGCGCCCTACGAGCGCGGCCGTATGGGCGTCGCCGATCAGGCCGTAATCCTCGATCGGGAGCGTCACCGCGCCATCATTGCCGACCTGCGGCCTCGGCATGCGGAGGTTTCCGGCCACCGGGTCTCTGGCTCATTTCGAGACACAGCCGCCGGTGCCGGCGACCGTCGAAGTCGGCAATGACTCCGCCTTATGGACGCGCTGGAGGACTCCCGGGGACGCGAGCGCGTAGCCGATGTCGGTACTGGTGGGTGACCTCGAGAAGACCACCCCGATGACGGCACCGTCCGGCTCGACGAGTGGGCCGCCGGAGTTTCCCGGCCGGACCAGGGCCTGGATCACGTACACCTCCCGCACCGTCGGGTTCTCGCCGTAGATGTCGAGCCCTGTCGCGAGGATCTCCGAGCGCACGCCCGCACGGTCGACCGCGAGGGGCCTCCCTCCGGATAGCCAAGCACCACGGCTCTCGTGGCGCGTCCCACCGAATTCGGGTCGATGGTCAGCGCCCGGCCCGGCAGTCCCTGCACGCGCAGGACGGCAAGGTCGAACTCAGGATCGAAGAGCTCGACTAAGGCAATGTGATAACCGACCGAGTCCTCGACCCTGATCGATTGCGTGCCGGCAACCACGTGGGCGTTCGTGACGACGAGACCTGGCGCCACCACGAAGCCCGACCCCTCCTGGACCTCGCCACAGCCGACCGCTACGACCTTCACCATCGAAGGGGCGGCCCTGGCGGCACCGGCTTGCACCTCTGCTGCAGAGGGATAAGGCACCGGTCCGGCCAGCTGGATGAAGCCGTCAGCCACGAGTTGCAGACCCTCGTCGCTCAAGAAACGCTCCACGGGCGCGAGTGCCGTCGGGATCGGAGGCATGACGTTGGTGACGAACCGAACGATGCCTGAACCATCGATCTGGTTGGCCACAACGGAGAACTGGCTGTTCACCAGAATCGAGGCCAGCAACCAGACCACGACCAGAGCACCCCCGGTCGCGGTGATCGCGCCACCTGCTGCGTCAATTCCGCCGAAACGGGCCCTGCGAAGCCGGCGCCACAGGCCCGCGCCCAGCTGGCGTCCCGCAGTGGCGAGCACCGCCGCGGGCACGAGCAGCAGGAGGAGTGCTGCAACCGTCTTCGCGTGCTGCCCGGCCACATGAGGGCAGACGAGGAGGACCAGCACCACGCCGAGAGCCAGGCCCCCGAGCGCCCCGCCGTAGGACAGGATCTGGACGGCTGCGCCCCTCCGGAACCCACGGAAGGCCGACGCCAGGAGAACGACGACGAGGATCAGATCGAGAGCGTCCATGTCCGAGCTCGGTCAGATCCTGCTTCTGCTCACCGGGACTGGGCCGGGGCGTCGCGCTCGTCGCGGCGACTTCGAGGACCGCCCCCGTCGCGGGCTCCAGACATCGGTCGGTCCATAGGCTTGGGGCGAGTGTAGGCGCGTGTCCGCCTGAGGCGGACGCGTCCACTCGCGCAGATTCCGCCATTCCCGGCCGCGTTCTCGGGCTTCGAACGACGTCTCGCACCGCGTCGAGGCTCCGATAGCCGCACCTGTTGCACACCGCGCACTTACCTGTTCCAATCTGGAGTCGTGGCTCCATCGGCTGACCGCCCCCTTGTGCCCTCGCGGCGTCCTACCGAGAGCCGCCCTCGTCGCCCGGGTCTCCCGAGGTGGCTGGCCGCGATACTGCGGGCTCGGCGCAAGCCGCAAGGCCTCTCCGAGCTGCCGACCCAAGAACACCACCACCGCGACATCCGGGGGGGCAGCGCGCGGGCCGCCGTGTTCGGCATCAGCGACGGCCTTGTGACCAACGTTTCTCTGATCTTGGGACTCTCGGGGGCGAACCCGCCCGCCGGCGTGGTGCGGCTTGCAGGTCTGGCAGGACTTCTCGGGGGCGCTTTCTCGATGGCTGCCGGCGAGTACATCTCGATCCGCGCTCAGACCGAGCTGTTCGAGCGTGAGCTCGAGCGCGAGCGGCAGGAGATCCATCATCGCCCCGAAGGAGAGCTCCAGGAACTGGTGAAGATCTATGAGAGCCGCGGCATCTCCACTGAGCTCGCCATGGAAGTCGCCCGGCAGATGATGGCCGATCCGCAGCTTGCGCTCGAGACCCACGCCCGCGAGGAGCTCGGCATCCATCCCGACTCACTCGGCAGGCCTGTGCAAGCGGCGTTCGCGTCCTTTGTGACCTTCAGCGTTGGTGCCCTGTTGCCGTTGATCCCGTTTCTCGCGGGACACGGAAGCAGTGCCGTGCTCGTGTCGATCGTGATCGCGGCTATTGCTGCGGTGATCGTGGGCTCTGCGCTCTCGCTCTTCACTGGGCGCTCATGGTGGTGGTCGGCATTCCGTCAGCTCGCTATCTGTGCGGCGGCCGGCGCCGTCACCTACGGTGTTGGTGCAGCAGTCGGCCTGAGCTCTGTTCACTGATGGGCAACAGGACGTCAGGCTCCAAGACGCCGGGACACTCTGGGGCTCGGGCAAGAGATGAGCCAATGGCGACAGTCGCCGTCTACGTCGTGCGTCATGCTCACGCTCAGCCCCGCGACGGCTGGACGGGTCCGGACGACGAACGTCCCCTCACCGATCGCGGCGTGAAGGAGGCTCGAGCTCTCGCCGATCGCTTCGACACCGGAGCGCGGGGCTCGCGACCGGACAAGTCCGGTGCTCTGCCGCGCGAGCCCAGGCCCACGCTGCTCTTGTCCAGTAGCGCCAAACGTTGCCTGGCCACTCTCGGGCCCCTTGCGGCCGCATGCGGATTGCCTGTCGGTACCGCAGAGTTCCTTTCAGAGGGATCCGACGCGGACGGCGCTCTAGTGCAGGTAAGAAAGCTGGCAGCCGACGGCGGTGTGCCGGTGCTGTGCACCCACGGGGACGTCATCTGGGGGATGGTCGAACTGCTCGAAAAGGCCGGCGCCTTCCTCCCCGGGCCGGTGGATGTGAAGAAGGGCTCGGTCTGGGTCCTCGAGACCGAATCCGGCTCCATCGGATCCGCGAGGTACATCCCCCCGGCCAAGGTGTAGGTTCCCGCCCCGTGAGCGATCGGCAGTACACAAGACCGGCGGCCGGCAGCGTCTCGCAGACCTCGGCCGGAGTGCTCGCCCTCGTCGGCGGCGGCGAGTGGCAAACGGGCACCGAGTACGACGCCGAGCTGTTGGAGCGCTCGGGTGCCGACGAAGTGCTGATTCTTCCTACCGCCGCCGCCTACCAGCATCCCGAGCGGGCGGTCGCGACAGCCGAGACGTGGTTCGCGTCACTCGGCTCCCGAGCGCGCGGGTTGATGGTGCTGCGGCATGCAGACGCCAACAAGGAAGCCAACGCCGCCGCGGTCCGGGAGGCACGCTTCATCTACCTCTCTGGTGGTTCGCCGCTTCACCTGCTTTCGGCGCTCAAGGGCTCGCTCGTCTTCGACGCGCTCGCGAACGCCTTGCGCCACGGTGCGGTCGTCGCCGGATCCTCGGCTGGGGCGATGGTGCTCGTCGATCCCATGGTCGACCCGCGAGGAGGGGCGTTCACAGTGGGACTCGGCCTCGTCGAGCAGCTGGCAGTCGTGCCGCATCATGACTCCGGCACTTCGCACCACTTCTGGCGGACGCTCGAGCTCGCCCCGGCGGGGATCCCCATCGCCGGTATACCCGAGCGGACAGCGCTCATCAGGGACTCGGACGGCTCGTGGCGCTCAGCGGGTGAAGGACAGGTCACGGTCTATGTCGACGGAGTCGAAGCCGGACTCGACGCTCTGCCTGGATAGAGCTGCCTTCCGAAGACGCGGGCCCTCAGTCCAGCTCGGTGACGACGACCGACTCGATCAGGACTCTCTCGCTTGGTGAGCCCGACTTGGTTCCCACCGAGTCGATCGCCGCTACCACGTCCCGGCCGGAGACAAGCTGGCCGAACAGCGAGTAGAGCGGCGGCAGACGCATCCCGTCAGGTCCTGAGATGACAAAGAACTGGCTCCCGTTCGTGTTCCGCCCGGCATTGGCCATGGCGAGCGAGCCGAGCTCGTACCGCCCCGGTTGAGGCAGTTCGTCCTCGAAGCGGTAGCCGGGCCCGCCGGCGCCAGTCCCCTCCGGGTCGCCGCCCTGCAGAACGAAGCCTGGGATGATCCGGTGGAACGCGATCCCGTCGAAGTAGTGGTAGCGCGCCAGGAAAACGAAGTTGTTCACCGTTCTGGGGGCGCTCACCGCATCGAGCGCGAACACCATCGTGCCCTTGGACGTGACCATGTCGGCCCTGTAGCGCTTGGAAAGGTCGATGCACATCGGTGGCGGGCCGTCAAAACGTTGCGTCTTCGGCGCAGAGCCGTCGGCTGGGGGACATTCGCTCGGCATTGCGGGCTCCGTTTCTTGTCTTCGGGTTGACGGCCGGGATCAGCCGGAGACCTGTCTGACGGTGACACTGAGGAGGTAGACCCTCACATTCGGGGTGCCGGAGCTGGACCCGTCTGCTCCGATCTTGTCGACGACGCTCATCCCCGAGACCACCTTGCCGAGGATCGTGTAGTTGGGTTCGCCGTTAAGGGTCTTCTGGCCGCCTGGCAGCACGAAGAAGAACTGGCTGCCGTCGGAGGAAGGCTTGCCCGAGTTGGCGAGCGCGAGGTCGTAGGCCTGGTAGCAGTCCGCTTGCGACGGCTTGACCGTGCAGGTCACCGGCGGCGTGTTGCCAGTGAACTGATAACCCGGATAGCCATGTTCGAGCGGCCCCGGCTTGCCGGTGGCCCCCCCGGTCCCGGTGCCGGTCGGGTCGCCACCCTGCACGACGAACCCGGTGATCACCCTGTGGAAGAACGTCCCGTTGTAGAACTGGTAACCGGCAAGGAACACGAAGTTGTTGACCGCAGCAAACGACGAGGCTGCAGGCATCTGCACGACGACGTCGCCCAGGCTCGTCTTGAACGTGGCGTCCCAGACCGAGGTCGCGGAGATGCATGTCGGCGGTGCCTTCGTGAACAACACGACGCGCGTGGTCGATCCCGTCGCGGGCGGGCACGTCGGGACCACGGCCGCTGCCGTCAACGGCTGAGTCGTCGGCGTCGGGAACGTCGTGGGCGGAACCGTGCTCGACGTCGAAGTGGACGTCGATGTCGTCGTGGTTGTCGTGGTGGTTGTCGTCGTGGTTGTCGTCTTGGCCGACTTCGTGCCCGAACCGTTCACGAGGAGCACTATTCCGACGATGATCAGGGCCAGGACCAAGCCCCCAATTCCACGCCTCGTGTTGCGGCGTCGCTTCCTGCCCTTTTCGATGACGGCTTGCTTTTGTTCACGAGCGGCTCGCTGCCGCGCTCTCTTCTCGGTAGGCACGGATCGAAAGGCTACTTAACCTGCAGGGCAAAGCGCATACGCGGGTCCTTCATGGGCTCGGAGCACACCTGTGAGCAGCTACGCGCGGCCGACGATCGACATGGCAGCTCACATGCCCGGGGTCGCCCGACATACCGGCTCGGCGGTAGGTTGGCCAGCGTGACCCTAGTTGTCCAGAAGTTCGGCGGAACCTCGGTCGCCGACGCAGACCGCATCCGCGCCGTGGCGGACCACATCGCTCGCACACGCCGCGCCGGCACGGATGTCGTCGTCGTGGTCAGCGCCATGGGCAAGACCACCGATGGACTGATCCGGCTCGCCGAGGACGTGAGCCGAGTGCGGCCGGGTCGGGAGCTCGACATGCTGCTCACTGCGGGGGAGCGAATCTCTATGTCCCTGCTGTGCATGGCGCTCGCGGAGCTCGGTGTGCCGGCCGCCTCGTTTACGGGCAGCCAGGCAGGCATCATCACCGATACCACGCACACCAAGGCGCGGATCCTCGAGGTGAAAGGTGACCGTCTTCGTGAGTCGCTGGCTCAGGGCATCGTCCCGGTCGTGGCCGGCTTCCAAGGGGTCTCGAGCGCACGGGACGTGACCACCCTTGGCCGCGGAGGCTCCGACACGACAGCAGTGGCACTCGCAGCTGCACTCGAGGCCGGTCTTTGCGAGATCTACACGGATGTGTCGGGAGTCTTCACAGCGGATCCCCGCGTGGTTCCGACCGCCCATCGGATACCGAGGATCTCCTTCGAGGAGATGCTCGAGATCGCTGCAACCGGTGGAAGGGTCCTCGCGCTCCGCTCGGTTGAGTTCGCCCGCAACCACCACGTTCCGCTCCACGTGAGATCAAGTTTCACCTGGGAACCCGGGACCATCGTCAGCGAGGAGGATTCTTCTATGGAACAACCCATCGTTTCGGCGGTGACGAGCGATTCGACCGAGGCCAAGATCACGATCTCCGGCGTCCCGGACCAACCGGGCATCGCTGCCTCGGTGTTCAGAGGGCTCGCCGGCCGGGCGATCAACGTCGACGTGATCGTTCAGAACACCTCGCACCACGGAACGACGGACATCTCCTTCACCGTTCCTCGCGCCGACTTGGAAGGCAGCCTGGAGGTGGCGGAGCAGCTCGTCCCGCAACTGGGCGCGGTGTCGGTGATCGCCGACGACGACGTCGCCACGGTTTCTCTTGTCGGTGCGGGCATGAGGACCCATCCGGGAGTCACCGCAATGATGTTCGAGACCCTCGCAGGCGCCGGGATCAACATCGAGATGATCTCTACGTCTCCCATCCGCATCTCGTGCTTGGTCCGCGCGGAGCACGCGGAGCGGGCGGTCCAAGTCCTCCACGCCGCCTTCGAGCTGGACGCCTAGCGACACCGGCACTCGCCGGCCTCGACCGCCGAGGCGGCCCGGGCCGGGTCGAGGCGCCGATGAGGCTGCCACTAAGCTCGACTCATGCGAGTCGGGGTTTTCGGTGCCACCGGGCAAGTGGGCGCCGTGATGAGGTCGATCCTTGCGGAACGAAGGTTCCCGGCAGAGAGCGTGCGTTTCTTCGCGAGTCCAAGATCGGCAGGCCGCACGCTTGGGTGGGACGGCAGCGAAGTCGTAGTCGAAGATGTCGTCGCCGCCGACTTCACCGGGATGGACATCGCGTTGTTCTCTTGCGGGGCCAAGACCTCTTTGGATCTCGCGCCCCGCGTGGCCGCCGCCGGCGCCGTCGTCATAGACAACTCGTCGGCGTGGCGCATGGACCCGGAGGTTCCGCTCGTCGTCCCGGAGGTCAACCGCGAAGCGCTGGGATCCATACCGAAGGGGATCGTCGCCAACCCGAATTGCACGACGATGGTCGCCATGCCGGTACTGAAGCCCCTCGACGGGCTGGCGGGGCTGCGCAGAGTCGTGGCGTCGACCTATCAAGCCGTGTCCGGCGCCGGTCTCGCCGGGACCTCCGAGCTGGACGAGCAGGTCCGCAAGGTGGCCGACGGCGCCGCGGCGCTCGCACACGACGGTAATGCCGTCGACCTGCCGGCACCGGTGAAGTTCGCCGCGCCGATCGCTTTCAACGTCATCCCGTTGGCGGGTCAGAGCGTCGACGATGGGAGCGGTGAGACCAGCGAAGAGCAGAAGTTCCGGGACGAGAGCCGGAAGATCCTGAGCCTCCCCGACCTCCTGGTCTCGTGCACCTGCGTCCGGGTGCCCGTGTTCACCGGGCACAGCCTGGCGCTCAACCTCGAGTTCGAGCGGCCCCTCAGCCCCGAAGAGGCTCTCGCTGCCCTCGACGGTGCCGCGGGTGTCGAGCTCTGCGACATCCCGACCCCGCTCGGCGCGACGGGTCGCGACGTGTCGCTCGTGGGACGGGTGCGGCGAGACCGGACGGTGCCCTACGGGCTGTCGCTCTTCGTCGTCGGTGACAACCTCCGCAAGGGCGCTGCTCTCAACGCGGTGCAGATCGCCGAAGTGCTGGCCGGTCTCGCCTGACGGCTGCGATCACGTCAGCCTTAGCTTCGCGAGATAGGGACTCAGAAGCTTCTCGATCTGCTTTGCAGCAACGTCGACCTCGATGTTCACCTTGTCGCCCGGCATGCGCCGGCCGAGCGTCGTCACCTCCGAGGTGTGGGGGATCACGGCGACGGCGAAACCGTCTTGGCCGACGTCGAAGATCGTGAGGCTCACGCCGTCAACGGCGATCGAGCCTTTTTCCACGCAGTATCGAATCAGGTCTCGTGGTATCCGGACCTGGAGATCCGGCGCCGCGGCCATCACTTCCCCGATCCCGTCGACATGACCCTGCACGACGTGGCCGCCGAGGCGGTCGCTCACCCGCACGGGCCGCTCGAGGTTCACAGCGTCACCGGGCTGCAAGAGGCCGAGGGTGGTCCGGCTTAGGGTCTCTGCCGTGAGTTGCGTCTCCCAGGTCTCAGCGTCACAGGCGACGACTGTCGTGCAGCACCCGTTCACCGCCATGGAGTCGCCGACCTTGGCGTCCTCCAGCACGAGCGACGCCCGGATCCGGTACCGGTCCCCGTCGTGATCGAGGTAGGCACCCATCTCTTCAATCAGGCCGGTGAACACGCTCGGGAGCGTATCAACCTGCCTCCGCCGGCGTCATTGACGGGCGAGCACTATGCAGCCGACTGTGACGCCGAAGCCGAGAACAAGGACACGCAGCAGAACCGGGCTCAGCCGGCGGGCAAAGCCGCCGCCCAGGCGACCGCCGGCCAGGCTGGTCACAGCCATGATGGCGACCGCAGTCCACGCGACGGGACCGAAAACGCCGTAGGCGACGACGGCCACTGAGTTGATGACGACCGAAAGGACCTGTTTCAGGCCGTTCAGCTTCTGCAGGCTGTCAGGTATCGCCAACCCGAGCATAGCCAGGAGCACGATGCCGAGCCCGGCGCCGAAGTAGGCGCCGTAGACCGCCGCAAGCAAGACCGCGACGTGAAGACCCAGCGAACGGTGCTCCTTGGACTGCGCTTGCCGCTTTGCGAGCGCGCGGGTGGCCAGCGGTTGAAGGGCGAACAGGGCGCATGCGAGGAGGATCAGCCAGGGCACGGCCCGCTTGAAGACCGTCGCAGGCGTCGTGAGCAACAACACCGACCCGGCGACGCCACCGACGATGCAGGTCGTGGCCAGCACCATCGCCCGGGATTGCTGGCCTTCCAGCTCCCGGCGATACGCGACCGAGCTGCCCACGTAACCCGGCCAGAGTGCGACTGTATTTGTCATGTTCGCCGTGACGCCTGGATAGCCCACTGCGAGCAGAGCGGGGAAGGAAATGAGCGAGCCGCCCCCGGCGACGCTGTTCACCGCGCCCCCGAGGAAGCCGGCAACGCCGAGGACGATCCCCTGCTCGGGCGTCAATCGGTTACCGCACTCGGCCAATGCTCGTCGCGGACCTCGGCGAGGTACGAAGCGTGGTTGCGCGTGAGCTCGGAGACGCTGTCTCCCCCGAACTTGCGAAGCGCTTCGGACGCCAGCACGAGGGCCAACATCGTTTCTGCCACCACGCCCATGGCTGGCACCGCGGTGACGTCGGTGCGCTCCTTGAACGAGACGGTCTGCTCCTTGGTGAGGACGTCGACGGTCTTGAGCACCGGGCGGTTCAGCGTGGCAAGCGGCTTCATCGACGCGCCAACGAGGAGAAGGCCCCCCGTGGACATGCCGCCCTCGATGCCGCCTGCCAACGACGTCTCTCTCTTGTACTCGCGTGAGCCGGCGTCGAAGAAGATGGAATCGTGGCCGGCAGATCCCCGGCGGCGGGCAACGTCGAAGCCTTCGCCGATCCACACGGCTTTCACCGCCTGAATGCTCATCAGTGCCTGGGCAATGAGGCCGTCGAGCTTGCGGTCCCAATGAACGTGGCTCCCCAGTCCGACTGGCACCCCGTAAGCCACGACCTCGACGGTGCCGCCGAGGGAGTCCCCTTCCTTGGCCGCAGCTTTGATCTCGGCGACCATGGCGGCCTCGGCCGAAGGGTCGAAGCACCGCACTGGCGACGCATCGACCGTCGAAAGGTCGTGTGGCAGCGGGCGCAGCCCTGCCGGCGCGTCCGCGCCGCCGATCTGGACGACATGGCTCACGATCGCGACGCCGATCTGTGCGAGGAGAGCCTTGGCGCAAGCACCTGCCGCCACTCTCGCGGCGGTCTCACGAGCCGAGGCGCGCTCGAGCACGTCACGGGCGTCGTCAAAACCGTACTTCTGCATGCCGGCAAGATCCGCGTGCCCAGGACGGGGCTGTGTTAGCCGGCGCGAGGGATGCCCGGGCTCAGGGGACATCTCCGCCTGCCACTTGGGCCACTCGGCATTTGCGATCTCGATCGCCACTGGCGATCCCAACGTCCGTCCGTGGCGAACGCCACCGAGAATGCTGATCTCGTCGGTCTCGAACCGCTGACGTGGACCTCGCCCGAAGCCGAGCCTGCGGCGGGCGAGCTCGCCGGAGATCTCGTCCACGGCGATCGGCAATCCGGCGGGAAGCCCCTCGACGACGGCAACGAGCGCACGCCCGTGGGACTCGCCCGCGGTCAGAAGGCGCAGCACGGGCCTAGCCTACGCCGGGGCGCGTCCTGAGGAACCGTCCGGAGTTCTTGCGCCGTAATTCTGCATTTCTCGGTTCGGGATCAAGCCCCGTCCGCTGCCCTCAGAGCGGGCCGGCAGCCATTCGCCGGCTGTTCGCCGAGGTGCACCACCCTCCACTTCTTGCCTGTGGTCGCGGGCACGAGCTCTGACCAAGACCCGGTCGGGAGGTCGAGCCTCGCCGGACTGAGAGCCGGGAGTAGTCGCCCGAGCAGCGCGCGGAGCACGGCATCGTGGGTGACGAGCACCACGCCGGCCTTCACGCACCCGGCGGCTGCACCGCTTGCCTCAGCGGTAGCCACGGCGTTACGAAATGCCTCATCGGTCCTGTCCTCTAGCAACTGCCACGCTTCTACGAGGGGGGCGGAATCAATAGAGCCGAAGCGTGCCTCGACTTGCTCAAGCGAATGTCCCGCCCACTCACCGTAGAAGCGGTCACTGAGGTGGTCGTCGATCGTGAGCTGCGCCCCCGAGGCCGTGGCCACCGGACGTGCCGTGTCCACGGCCCGCCTCAGCGGGCTCGACACGACCGCGCTCAGCGGTACTTCGCGAAACACCTCGCCGAGCGCGGCGGCCTCGGCTTCGCCGGTGGCGTTTAGCGGGACGTCGAGCTGTCCTCGCAGCACCCCAGCAGCATTGAGAGCCGTCTCGCGGTGTCGGACCAGGAAGACGTGCACGACTACCACGCGTAGACAAGATAGGCGACTACGAGAACGACGAGATGGGAAGCTCGTTGTGCCGAGGAGATCAGCGACGGACTGCTCGGCGTCGCGCAGCGAGGAGATCGAAGATCCCGAACTGAGGCCTTGGCTCCGATTTCCGACGAAGTCAGCCGGCCAGACCGTAAGGGATCGGTTCGGCCACCTCGATCTCGATGAGGCGGTTGTACTTCGCCACCCGCTCTCCACGGGCCGGTGCACCGGTCTTGAGCTGGCCGCACCCGGAACCAACCACCATGTCGGCGATGAAGGTGTCCTCGGTCTCGCCCGAGCGGTGCGACACCATCTGCGCCCAGCCGGCTTGCCTGCACACTGCCATCGCGGCCAGCGTCTCGGTCACACTGCCGATCTGGTTGACCTTGATCAACGCAGAGTTTGCCGCTCGCCGCCTGATCGCCTCGGCGATGATCACCGGGTTGGTCACAAGCAGGTCGTCGCCCACGATCTGGATGCGCTCACCCAACCGCTCGGTGAGGCGGATCCAACCGTCCCAGTCACCTTCGGCCAAGCCGTCCTCCAGACTCCACACCGGGAAGTCGCCGATGATCGCTTCGTAACGGTCGATCATGTCCTCGCTCGAGAGGGTCTGCCCAGCTACGTGGTAGCTGCCGTCGCGGAAGAATTCGCTCGCGGCCGGGTCGAGAGCGATCGCCACGCCGTCGCGGCCGGGGCGGTAACCGGCTTGGCTGATCGCCTGGACGATCAAGCCGAGGACCTCCTCGGGCTCACCGATCTCCGGAGCGAAGCCTCCTTCGTCGCCGAGCCCTGTCGCGAACCCCTTGCCCGCCAGCAGCTTGCGCAACGCCGTGTAGACCTCGGCACCGGCCCGCACGGCTTCTGCCATGCTCGGAGCGCCCAGCGGAGCCACCATGAACTCCTGGAAGTCCAGCTTGTTCGGCGCGTGAGCCCCGCCGTTGAGGACATTGAAATGAGGGACCGGGAGCCGGGGCGTCACCCCTGAGGGGTTGAGGGAGCGCCACAGCGGCACTCCGGCGGAGGCGGCCATCGCCCGAGCTGCAGCCATGGATACCCCGACGATGGCGTTCGCGCCCAACCGGCCCTTGTTCTCGGTGCCGTCGAGCTTGATCAGGGTGTCGTCCAGCTCCGCGAGATCAGCAAACGTCCGTCCACTGATCGCATCGGCGATCTCAGCGTTGACAGCTCCGACGGCTCCGAGAACGCCCTTGCCCCCGTAGCGGGCCGGGTCGCCGTCCCGGAGCTCGACCGCCTCGCGCGAGCCCGTCGACGCGCCGGACGGTACGCCTGCGCGCGCAATGGTGCCGTCGCCGAGCGTCACCGTCACCGCCAGGGTCGGGTTGCCCCGGGAGTCGAGAATCTCCACGGCTTTGACGCCTGAAACAGTTACGCCCATCTTCGGTCTCCTTAGATTCGAACCGGTCGCTTAGCGCGCGCGGCGACTTCGCGAGTGTCGCCTACGAGGGAAGGTATCGGCAAGCTGGGTCGTCGGCGAGGGGGTCGCCGGTGGCCGCGTAGGCCCGTGCCCTCGACCCTCCGCACTCATCGGCGTATTCGCACCGCCCGCAACGCCCGGGGAACTCGGCGTTGCGGATCGCGTTCAGCACCGCATCGTCGCGGTAGATCTCGAGCACACCCCTGTCACGCACCGATCCGAGCGAAAGAGGCAGGAAACCGGCCGGGTACACGCTACCGTCGTGAGCCACGAACACGATGCCTTTGCCGTCGCGAGTCGCAGCCGTCGGCGCGAGCACTGGAGAGGTCGGCTCGCCCATCTGCCCGCGCAAGCGCGCACGCAGCTCCCGGTAGAGCGGTCCCAGCCCGAACTCTGCTACCGGGTCGAGGCTCAGGTCGGTCAGTTTGGACCGCCAGTCGCGCACTCTGCGGAAGAAGGGCGCCTCCACCGTCCGCACCGTCATCCCATACTGGGCGGCGTCGACAAGGAAGTGACAAACATCCTCGTACTCGTCCTTCTCGATCTCGGCAACCGTGTGCCCGCGTCCCACACCAATGAGAAAGAACACTTCCCAGGTCCTAACTCCGTGGCGAACCAGCAGAGCCGCCAAGTCCGCGAGCTCCCGGACGTTCTGCGCCATGACGGCTGAATTGACCTGCACTGCGAAGCCGTGCTCTTTGAGCAGGCCGATCGCTCGGATCGTCTCGTCGAAGTGGCCAGGGATCTGGCGAACCTGCTCGTGGGTCTCGGCGACTGCCCCGTCCAGACTGAGCGACGCGGTCCGCACCCCGTTGGCGTACAGCATCGAAAGCGTGGCGGCGTTCAAGCTGGGAGAGACCGAAGGCGAGATGGCGACCGGCACGCCCAGGCTCTTCGCGTACGCGGTCAGTGCGTCGAGGTCTTGCCGCTGCAGGCAGTCACCGCCGGTCAAGATCAGGACCGGGGCCGGCCGGCCGGCGTCCGCGAGCTCGTCGATGATGGCCTTGCCCTCTTCGGTGCTGAGCTCGTCCGGTGCCGGGTCGCACTGCGCGAAAGCCCGGCAGTGCACACACGCAAGTGGGCAGGCTTTGGTCATCTCCCAGAAGACCAAGCGGGGCACCCGATCGAAGGAGATGACGCGGCGAGCGCGCTCTTCAGTCACGGTGTCTGGTCTAGCCGCTGGGTCTGTCATCGGCTGCCAGTCTGGCATTGGTCGACATGTCGCCGACCCGCTGGAGCTCCCAGCCCGTGCGACCCACAGCGCCTCTGTTGCCTAGTAGAGCGCTGTCGCTTGTAGGTCACCGCCGTCTCGTCAGTAGACAGCACTGCTTGTACTTGCGACCGCTCCCGCACGGGCATGGATCGTTGCGCCCGGTCACGCGCCATCGCGCCCGGTCCTCGTGCTCGGCAGCCTCGAGCTCCGCGGTGATCTCGAAGATCGGCCGCCCCTGGCGGGCGAGGGCCGCCATGCGTTTGAGGTAAGGCAGAAGATGGCTGTACAGGCGCCGGTAACCGGCACAAAGGTAGTTGAGGCCGCCCTCGCCGTCGGGCGTGGTGGCAAAACGGTCCTTGGGACAGCCTCCGTGGCACAGGAAGCCCACCGGGCACTCCCGGCAGTAGGCCGGCAACGCGTCGTGCTTGGCCTCGCCGAAGGCAATCTGTTCGGTTGACCCTACAAGAGTCGCAAGTCCGTCGCTCGTAACCGAGCCCAGGCGATGGGCCGGATCGACGTAGTGGTCGCAGGAGTAGACGCTCCCGTCATGCTCCATGGCGAGCACCCGCCCGCATGTCCGGGACATCACGCAGAGGTTCGGCGGCTTGCCGGAGACCACGAGGAGGCACTCGAGGAAGTTCTGCACGCCTATGCGCTCGATGTCGTGGCGGACCCACTCATCAAAGACCGTGCAGAGGAACTCCCCCATCGCCTCGGGCGTGACCGTGCGTTCCGACACACCACCGCCGGGTGCTCTCTCCACCACGGGGAGGAATTGCACCCACTGCACGTTCTGGTCGACGAAGAACCGGTAGACCTCTGCCGGGTGAGCCGCCGTCAACGCGTTCAGGGTGCAGAGCACGTCGGGCTCGATGCCCGCAGCGCGGAGCAGACGAAGTCCCCGCATCGCTCGTTCGTGGGTAGGCCGGCCCCGCCGGTCCAGGCGAGAAGCATCGTGCAAGAGTGCCGGCCCGTCGATGCTCAGCCCCACTGAGAAGTTGTGCTCGGTCAAGAAGGTGCACCACCGCTCGTCGAGCAGCGTCCCGTTCGTCTGAATGTTGTTGAGACACCGCCAGCCTGCCGGCAGGTACCGACGCTGGAGCTCCAAGACTCGACGGTAGAACTCGACGCCGGCCAGGGTCGGTTCCCCGCCATGCCAGCCGAAGTGCACCACCGGCCCCGGGCTGGAGGCGATGAACGAGGAGACATATGACTCGAGCACCTCCGGGCTCATCCGGAAGTGCTCTCCTGGGGGAAACAGCCCCGTTTTGCCCAGGTAGTAGCAGTAGCCACAGTCGAGGTTGCAGATCGGCCCAACCGGCTTGGCCATGACGACGAACGGCTCGGCCGCGCTCACCTGTCGGCGGCCGATCTGCCACTGAACCTGAAGCCGCCAGCGCTCATCTGTCGGCGCCCTGGACTCCAGATCGATGCTGTCGGCATATAGTAATATCGGCACATTAGCTAGGAACCGGCGGAGCGGCCAACGAGGTGGCCGACCCGAGAGAGCTCCGGCAGCTGGGCAGTTCACGAAAGAGGCGTCAGTGCGATGAGCGAGGTGACGAGCGCGAGGGACACTGTGAGCGCGCCCCACGTGCTTGCGGCCCGGCTGCGGTTGTCGATGGTCCGCCTCTCCCGTCAGCTGCGCCGGATGGACCCGTCGGAGCTCACCATCGCCCAGTTCTCCGCGCTCGCCACCGTAGTTCGCAGCGGCCCGCTCGGTATCGGCCACCTCGCCGAGATCGAGGGCCTACCCTCCCCGGCCGCCACACGACTTGCCGACAAGCTTGAGGCTGCGGGACTCGTCGACCGCCGGATGAACCCTGCCGACCGCCGGGGTGTGCAACTAGTGGCCACGCCCAAGGGCGCCGAACTTCTCGAACGACGCGCCCAGATCGGTAATGCCTGGCTTGCCGGGCACCTCAGCGCCCTCGACAGGGCCGACCGACTGGCAGTGGAACGTGCTGTGACAGTGCTCGAGTCGTTCGCGACAGAACGCTCGGGCGAAACGCCGACGGTGGCAGGGGACCGCCACGACTCAGAGGAGACTCGAAGATGAGCATGTTGACGACCACCCGCTCGACGACGGTAGGGCCGCGCTACAAGTGGGTCGTCCTCTCCAACACCACTGTCGGAATGCTGCTGGCAACGCTCAACGGGACGAGCCTCATCATCGCCCTGCCTGTCATCTTCCGGGGTATCCGCCTAAACCCGCTGCAAGCAGCGAATTTCCCGTACCTGCTGTGGATCATGATGGGCTACATGCTGGTGTCGGCCGCCGTCGTGGTGACCGTGGGACGCATAGGCGACATGTTCGGTCGTGTGAGGATGTACAACCTCGGCTTCGCCTGGTTCACCGTCTCGGCGATCCTGCTGTCGACGGTCTGGAGCACGGGCTCGAGCGGAGCCCTGGAGCTCGTCATCCTGCGGATGGTCCAGGCCGTCGGCGGGGCGCTGCTGATGGCGAACTCAGCGGCCATCATCACAGACGCCTTCCCCGCCGAGCAGCTCGGCTTCGCGCTCGGTATGAACATGGTCGTCGGGATCGTCGGATCCTTCTTGGGCATCCTCGTCGGTGGGCTGCTCTCGCAGGTGGGATGGCGCTGGGTGTTCCTCGCGAACGTGCCGGTCGGGGTCTTCGGGACGGTCTGGGCCTTCCTCAAGCTGAAGGAGATCGGCATCCGCATCAAAGCCAAGCTTGACTGGCTCGGGAACCTCTCCTTTGCCGCAGGACTCGCAATGCTCCTCACCGGCGTCACCTATGGAATCAAGCCTTACGGCCATTCCCTCACCGGTTGGGCGGATCCGTTCGTGCTGGAGATGATCTTCGGCGGTCTGGCGCTCCTCATTCTCTTCGCCTATGTGGAGACGAGGGTCGCCGAACCCATGTTCCGCCTCTCACTGTTCCGCATCCGGGCGTTCACTGCGGGCAACGCGGCGAACTTCCTGGGGGGCATCGGGCGAGGTGGCCTGCAATTCATGTTGATGATCTGGTTCCAGGGCATCTGGCTCCCCCAGCACGGATACAGCTTCACAAGAACCCCGCTGTGGGCCGGAATCTACATGATCCCGTTCATGCTGGGCTTCGTGGTCGCCGGACCTATTTCTGGCAAGCTTTCGGACCGCTACGGCGCCCGGCTCTTCGCCACGAGTGGGATGCTCCTCACAGCGGCGATGTACGCGGTGATGATGACCTTCCCTGCCAACTTCTCCTACCCACCCTTCGCCGTGGTGATGTTCGTCTCAGGGATCGGCGGTGGCCTGTTCGCTTCGCCGAACACGGCCTCGATCATGAATTCGGTCCCGGCTCGCCACCGTGGGGCAGCTTCGGGCATGCGTGTGACATTCGCCCAGACCGGTCTCCCGCTCTCGATGGGGCTCTTCTTCACGCTGCTCGTGTTCGGGTTGAACGACAAGGTGCCCTCCGCGATGCTCCACGGCCTTGTTGCACACGGGGTCCCCTTGGCCGCCGCTACCCAGCTCTCCCACGTGCCGCCCCTCGGCTACATCTTCGCCGCCTTCTTGGGCTACAACCCGCTGAAAAGCCTGCTCGGCCCGGCGGTTCTCGGCCACCTCCCTGCCGGCCAGGCTGCCGCCATCACCGGCCGCTCCTTCTTCCCCAAGCTCATCGGCCCCTCGTTCAAGGATGCACTGGTCCTAATACTTTCCTTCGCTGTGGTCATGTGCGTGATCGCCGCGGTCGCTTCTGCACTCCGGGGCGGGAAGTTCATCCACGTGGACGAGGAGTCGATTGCCCAGAAGGCACGTCTCCACCACGGTCACGGACTGAGGATCCACCACGATCGCGGTGGCAGAGCTGCCCCAGACCTGCTTGGCAGCGCGGCCCAAGACAGTGGCCCGAACGGAGCGGCCGAACAGGTCGGAGCCGCGCAGTCAACCGGTGAACTGATCGGATCGGCCCTCCCCGGTTCCGCTGCGTCCGCCGCGCGAGAGTAGGGCATGGGCATCAGGAGCATTGTCGTCGGGACAGACGGCTCGGAGCCGAGCTACCGCGCCTTCGCAATGGCCGTCGGCTTGGCGGTGCGCGAGCAGGGCTGCGTCCACGCCTGTTTCGTCTCCCACGTGCCCGGGGCAGCCGCTCTCGGCGGGTTCTTTGCTCCCGTCCCGCTCGTCGGAGACGCCGAGAGCAACGACCACCTCGCACAGTTCGTGACCCAGGAGTTGGGCCAAGCACGAGTTCGCGGCGACTTCACGTGCCGCAGCGGTGAGGTTGCCGCTGAGCTCGAGCTGCTAGCCGAAGACTGTAAGGCCGACCTCGTCGTCGTAGGACGTTCGGCCCATCCAGCTCTCCACCTCGGCGGTGTCCCACGACAATTGCTCGCGCGGGGCCGCTTCCCGATTCTCGTCGTGCCCTGAGCGGCATGTCTGTTGAGCGCGTCCAGGTGGCGCCGTCGTTGCCCGAGACCGGCACAATGCCTCAGTACGAAGGCCTAAGGTTGCTGCGACATCCCCAAAGAGGTCGAGGAGCTGGCTAAGTGCGCGTCTTGTTCATCGGCGGGACCGGCCTCATAAGCACGGCGTGCTCTGATGCGACAGTGGCAGCCGGTCATGAGCTGTGGCTCCTGAACCGCGGCCGGTCCAGGCTCCAGAGCATCGTCGCTCCAGAGCGCGTGCTGACAGCGGATGCCGGCGACGAGAGCCAGGTAAGGGCGACTGTGGGCGGCCGCAGCTTTGACGTCGTGGTCCAGTGGGTCGGTTACCAGCCGAGCCAGGTCGAGCAGGACATCCGGGTCTTCGCCGGCACAGCACAGTACGTGTTCATCAGCTCGGCATCGGTGTACGAGAAACCCCCGTCGCACTGGATGATCACCGAGTCGACACCCACGGTGAATCCGTACTGGCAGTATTCGCGCGACAAGATCGCATGCGAGGACACCCTGCGGCGTGCCCAGGCTGAAACGGGCTTTCCGGCGACCATCGTCAGGCCGTCATTGACCTACGGGCTTTCGCAGATACCCGTTGCCGTCGGAAGTTGGCAGAAGCCGTTCACGATCATCGACCGGATGCGCCGCGGAGCGAGGATCATCGTTCCCGGTGACGGGACCAGCATCTGGACCTTGACCCACAACAGCGACTTCGCCAAGGGACTGATCGGACTGTTCGGGCATCCCGACGCCATCGGCCAGGACTTTCACATCACGTCCGAAGAGAGCCTCACCTGGAACCAGATCTATGCGCTCGTGGGCCGTGCCGCTGGTGTCGAGCCGAAGATCCTGCACGTCCCGAGTGACGGGATCATCGCGTCGGACGCCGACGAAGAAGGCACCCTGTGGGGGGACAAGGCGCACAGCGCGGTGTTCGACAACGCGAAACTGCGCAGGCTCGTGCCCGATTACAGGGCCACGGTTCCATTCTCGGCTGGAATTCAGCAAACGGTCGCCTGGTTCGACGCGGACTCGAGTCGCCAAGAGATCGACCACGCGGCGAATGACCGCTGGGATCGTCTCGCCAGCGTCTATGAGGAGGCCCTCCTGCGGGCGGCCGAATCAGGTCGGACGGTGCCCTAGAGCGATGACGCCGCAGCGCTGCCGGTTCAGAAGCTGTGGGTCTTTACGAACCCGATCACGTCAGACAGCTTGGCCTCGGCCATCGAGATACAGGTGTCGGCGCAGCCGTAGTAGAGACGAAGCGTGTCGTCTGGTTCCATCACAGCCGCGCTCGGGAAGCACACGTTGGGGACGTCACCGACCCTTTCGTAACTCTCGGCCGGGGCAAGCAGGTAGTCCTTGGTGCGGTGGAGAACCTGCCAGGGCTTGTCCAGATCGAGGAGCGCGCCGCCGATGCAGTACAAATAGCCGTTGCAGCTCCGCCACACTCCGTGGTAGATGACCAGCCAGCCCTCGTCGGTTTCGATGGGTGCAGGACCGGGGCCAGTCTTCAGGCTCTGCCAGCCGTCCATCGGTCCGAAAACGAACCGATGGCAACCCCAATGCACGAAGTCGGGGCTGGTGGCATAGAAGATGTCGCCGAACGGAGTGTGGCCGCGGTCAGAGGGCCGATGGAGAATGGCATATTTCCCATTGACCTTGCGAGGGAAGACGACGCAATTCCGATTGGCAGGGGGCAGAAGGTCCTCGCCTTGGGTGAAGGTCGTGAAATCCTTGGTGGTGGCAAGCCCGATCTTCGGGCCCTGGGGACCAGCGTTGCACCAGGTGAGATAATAGGTGCCCTCCAACAGCGTGAGGCGAGGGTCGTAGCTGTGATTGGTTACGAAGACATCGGGATCATTGCTCTCGATATGAGCTGGCTCGGGGTCGATCTCCCAATTGATCCCGTCTCGGCTGAGGCCGACGTGGAGCACGAAATCCATGCTGATCTCGTCCACGCGGAACACTCCCGCATAGTCGCCTTCACCCCTCTTGACGATCGCCGAATTGTGGATGCTGTTGGCCCGGGGAACAGCACTCGCGGTCACGATGGGATTGCCGGCGTAGCGTTTGAAGACGGTCTCGTTAGCCATGATGTGCCTTTCCTATCACGCGCCATTCACAGCCAGCGCTATGTGAACCGGTCCAGAGCCTACGAGCTGTCGAGGTGCCGGGTGCAAGACAGTCGACGTCGACCTGGGAGGAAGCTCGCCACCGCCAATCCTCCGACCTGCGGCGCCGCTCTTCACCTTCGGGCTGCTACGGCGGTCACGGTCCTGATCGGGCTACACTTCCTCAGCGACTTCAAGAAGGACCTCGAACGCACCGTGCTCGGCCAGCCAGCTCGCCATCATGCAGTCCGGAGCTCACTTACCCGTTTCACCTTCCTCCCTTGCGACAGGCGTCGGACATGACGACCCCCAGAAACGTTGCGTCAACGTCGCGGGCATCGCGGGGGGCGGACAGGAGGAAGTACCAGTGACCGAAAAGACGGACCTGCTCCATCGAGTGACGATCGCCGACATAGCCCTTCGCGCAGGAGTCTCGAAAGGTGCCGTGTCCTACGCGCTCAACGGCCGGCCCGGGATCTCCGAGGTCACCCGCCAGCGCATCCTCAAGATCGCCGATGACCTCGGCTGGTACCCGAACAGCGCAGCTCGGGCCCTGTCGGGAGCGCGCGCCGGCGCGTGCGGGCTCGTGCTCGCGCGGCCTGCACGGACACTCGCCTTCGAGCCGTTCTTCATGGAGTTGATTGCCGGAATCGAAGCGGAGCTCTCGCGTCGCTCGATCGGCCTCACTCTCCAGGTCGCCCACGACGTCGAAGCCGAGATGGCCATCTACCACCGCTGGTGGGCAGAGCGGCGCGTCGACGGCGTGCTCGTCGTCGACCCCCGCCTGGAGGACCCGAGGATCAAACAGATCGAAAGGCTCGGTCTCCCGGCTGTCGTCATCGGCGGTCCCGATGGCATCGGCGGTCTCTCGGCAGTGTCGAGCGACGACGCGGGCGCCATCGTGGACGTCGTCCGCTACCTCGCACGCCTCGGCCACGAGCGGATAGCCCGCGTCGCGGGCGTCCCGGAGTTCCTCTCCACCGAGGTCCGGACGGAGGCTTACGTTGCCACCGTGATGGAGTTGTCGCTACCGCCACGTGTCGTCACGACGGACTTCATGGCCGAGAGCGGCGCCAGGGTGACCCGCCAATTGCCGCGGACCCGCTCCCGCCGACGGCCATCATCTACGACAGCGAGGTGCTCGCCGTCGCCGGACTGGGTGCAGCCCATGAGATGGGCCTCTCGGTCCCGCGTGACGTCTCCCTGGTCGCCTGGGACGACTCCACCTACTGTCAGGTGGTCCACCCTCCGCTCACCGCAGTGAAGCGGGACATCCCCGCGATGGGTGCCCACGGGGCGAGCGCCCTCCTGGCCCTTATCGACGACGGCGTCATCACCCGCACCGGCGAGCCTCGAGGGCAGCTCATGACCCGCGGAAGCACCGCCCGCCCACCCCACACCGCTGTCGCTTCGCCGCGCGGTACCGGTGGCTGGAGTGTTTGACACTTCACCGATGAAGTAGCTCGCTGCGGCCAGGTTCTGGACGCCAAGAGCTGGACGCGCTCACCCGCCTGCCATGCGGATGCCCTCCCGGGTCCTCCAGTCGGTGAAGTGGCCAGTTAGTGTTGACGACATCGACGCGACCGGTCGGCGACGAGCCATCAGAGGCCCTTGCAGCGACTCGCCGGACGATGCTCGTTGAGCGGTTCAGTATGAGTGCCTCCCGCACGACGGGGGGCTCGAGAGGCGGACAAGTGGGCCAGCGTGGTCAGGGGCGTTCCTGGATCGGTGTCAACTTCTGGTCGTGTGCCGGAGGGCCGCGGATGTGGACTCGTTACGACGCGGCCGTCGTCCGGCAGGAACTGGCGGTGCTCGCCGAGCACGGCTGCAACGTCACTCGCTCGTTCTGCTATTGGCCCGATTTCGTTCCCGAGCCCGAGCACCTCGACCCGTCCGTGCTCGAGAGATTCCAGGACTTCCTGGACGCCCACGCGGAGGCGGGCCTCGGTACCATTCCCACGTTCATCGTCGGCCACATGTCCGGCCAGAACTGGGACCCTGCGTGGCGGGCAGGCCGCGACCTGTACCGCGACGTGTGGCTCGTTTCTCAGCAGGCTTGGTTCGCCACCGAGATCACTCGCCGCTTCGCAGCTCACCAAGCCGTGGTGGGTTGGCTGATCAGCAACGAGATGCCCCACTACGGCGGGCCGGCCACGACCGATGAGATAACGGCGTGGGCCCGCATTCTGGTCCAGGCCGTGCGCGCTGGCGGCGGGCACGAGCCCGTCTCGCTCGGGGACGGGGCGTGGGGCATCGAGGTTTCCGGCCACGACAACGGCTACTCGCTCCGGGCTCTCGCCCCCCTCGTGGACTTCATCGGTCCGCACGTCTATCCGATGTCGGACGACCTCGTGCGCCAATCGATGGCGGCAGCGTTCGCCTGCGAGCTCTCCGGGACGTTCGACCGCCCCGTTGTGCTCGAGGAGTTCGGTCTGAGCTCGGACTTCGCCTCGGACGAGAACGCGGCCCACTACTACCGCCAGGTGCTGCACACGAGCCTCATCGCGGGCGCCAAAGGTTGGCTCGCCTGGAACAACTGCGACTACGACGACCTCCGGGGCCAGGACCCCTACCGGCACCATCCGTTCGAGATGCACTTCGGCCTCACCGACAAGAATGGCAAGCCGAAACCGCAACTGAAAGAGATCGCCCGCTTCTCGCGCCTAGTCGCCGATCTCGACGTGACCGGCTGGGAGCCCGTCGCCGGCGAGGCGGTAATCGTGGTACCCGAGCACTTCGAGAGGACCTTCCTGTTCCCGGCCGTGGACTACCGCAAGGACATCAGGGACAACCTCCTGCAGGCCTACATAGCCGCCCGAGAAGCCGACCTTCCGGTCAGCTTTGTGCGCGAGCGCGACGGCCTCGGCGAAGCAGCGAAGCTCCTGCTCCTCCCGGCGGCGAAGCTTCTCATGGCGCCAAGTGCCGACCGCCTCGTCGAGCTGGCAGAGGGAGGAGCAACCGTGTACCTCTCCTACTTCCCAGGCAGCGCCCCCTCTCAGATCGGCCCTTGGGTGCCGTGGCTCGGGAAGCTCTTCGGGATCCGTCACCATCTGCGATACGGGCTCGTCGACCCGATAGAGGACGACGAGGTGACGTTCACCTTCGTCGATGCCCTCGGCGATCTCGCGCCTGGCGACGAGCTCTGTTTCCGGGTGGCGGGCAGCGAGAGTGCGCGCGCCTACCTGCCGGTCGAGACCGCGGATGCAACCGTTCTCGCCCTCGACGGGCACGGGCGCCCCGCGCTGGTTCGCCGACAGGTCGGCGATGGAGCCATGGTGCTGTGCACCTACCCCATCGAACATATGGCTGCGCGTGCACCTCGGGTCAACCCGGAGAGCACATGGCGCTTGTACTCGGCGCTCGCCACTTCGGCTGGCGTCGATCGTCCATTGACAGTTGACGATCCGCGAGTGATCACAGGCAGGCTTCGCACCCCAGTCGGAGAGCTGGCGGTGCTCGTCAACGCCTCACCGGATCAGGTCGAGGTGAGCCTTACGACGGTCAAGTCTGCGTCATACGGACAAAGGGGGGCCGAGCCCGGCAAGGCGCCGCTTTCCCAACTCACGCTCGCGCCGTTCGAGGTCGAAATGCTGTTGAGGCTCGCCTGAGGTCGTCAGCGTCACCCAGCTCGAGGCGACGTGGGCCTGAGGAGGAACAGGCAACCACAAGACCGTCTCAAGCGCCCCCTTAGCCCCACGCGATCACGGCAATCCCGTCCTCCGACAGGGCGACGTCGAACTCGAACTTGCCACCGGTGAACCTCGGCACCCCGACGCTCCCTCCGGCTATCGACCATATCTTCTGGTCGTTCAGGAGCTCGCGGGCACCGCTCACGGTGACGTGATCGATGGACGCTTCGGCGGTGACGAACAGGAGGCGGGAGCGGCCAGACAAGCCGGACCGCCACTGCAGAAGCTCCCCGTCGGCCGGCGAGACCGTCAAGGCAGGGGTCACCCCCGCCAGCGCGGCTGCTCTGCGGGCGAACACCTCGAGCCCTTCGTGGCGGCCCCGCGAGTACCCGAGGCCGGCAAACGTGCCGAGCGCGATCACCCAGCCCGCTCCGAGCTGATGCCGGGTTGCCACCGTTTCTCCGGACCCAGAGGTGCCGAGTACCTCCGCATTGGCCGCATCGAAGGCTTCGAGCCAGACCGCTGAAGGAATGGCCTCCCGATCGTCGCCGGCACCTATGAACACGGTCCCGTCGTCCTCGAGACGGCGTCGTCCCAGGCTGCGAATACCCAGGGCGCAAGCCATCGGCCGGTCGTCGGGATATCGATAGAATCCCTGCTCGTCAAAGGCGTCGAGCTCGGACTCGGTGACCAGGACCCCTCCCGCTCTTACCCACTCAACTATCGCGGCCGCCATGATCGGCGCCACCACGAGTGGCCAGGGCAGAACGAGGAGCCGGACGCCGTCCAGGCCGGTCGGTCGGTGACCGTCGACAACCGTATACGGGAGCTGGACCCGCTCGAACAAACTGAGCCACCCGGTGACGCTGTGGCAGGCCTGTTCGGCGCCGTTCCCGTTCTCTGCCCAGTCCAGCTGATAGCTCCCCTGGGAGAACAGGACGGCGATCTCGGGCGCGTCGGGACGGTAGGCATCGAGCAGTGCCTCGTGCTGACGCAGGACCCTGCCGGTACGAGCGAGGCGCTCCAGGCGCCCGGAACTTTGTCCGTCCGAGCCGGTGATCCCGAACCCGGAGGACTCGCGGCCGAACACCTCGTCTCGCCAGCACCAGAACAGCACCGCTTTGATCCCCCGCCCGTAGGCGCTCCACACCCAGCGCTGTTGTGTGCCCGGATCGACGGCGGGCCACACCCCGAAACCGGCACGGGAGCCACCGCCCTGGAGCTCCGACACCCAGGCCGGCTTGTCCCCGGTCGCCGAGCGGGTCGCCTCGATACGCGTTCCCAGCTCGGTTGTCGAGATTGTCTCCCAAGCAGGGAAGTGAGAGCAGCCGAAGCCGTCGAGGACCTCGGCCAGGTCGAAGTCGTTGCCACGCGATACCGCCTGCTCGTAGTCCATGCCGCTCGAGTTGATTGCCGGCTTGCCGCAGTGAGCGAGGACAGGGTGGTTCGGGTCGGACCGGCGGAGACAGTCGGCCCGGAACGCCGCATGCCCGGCGGCACGAAAGCTCAGGAACGCCTCGAACTCCACGAGATCGGTGTAGGGACGGCCAGGCTGCTTGCCGGGGACCACGTCCTCCCACGAGGCATAGCGCCTGTGCCAGGCAGCACCAAGCCCATCGAGGTCGCCGTAACGCGCGACGAGCCACTTGCGGAAGGACTCCACCGTCGCTTGGCAATGGCAGACGTAACCGTCACCGTTGACCGCCCACCGCGTCTCGTTCCAGCAGTCCCACGCAACGAGTGTGCCCGAGCTCGAGTACCGGCGACCGATCGTCTCCAGGAACCCGCTCATTCGCTCTCGCACTTCGGGGTGGTCAAAACACGCGCCCGGCGCGAGACCGACGTTGCACTCCCTCCTCGGCGAGGAGCGGACGGCATGGCCCATGTGGTCGACCAGGTGTGCTCCTGGGAGCTCGCGATGAATCCAGAACGGCTGAATCTCGGCGATCGTGCTGATCACCACTCCAAGGCCTGCTGCCGCCGCATCCTCAATGAGCTCGTCGTAGTCGTCGAATCGGTAGTGTCCCGGCTCGGCCTCGATCCATCCCCAGCACGCCCAGAGCTGGACCGTGTCGAGACCGGCCGCCACCATGCCGGCCAGGTCGTTCCGCCACAGCTCACGCTCCGGAAACGGTGGCCGGTAGTACTGGGTACCAAGAATCATCGTGTTCGCGCCTCCGCTTGTCGACACCGTGCCCGTCGCCCCCAGCCGGCGCGTCGCCCTGCCTGTCGGTTCATCGAGGTCACGAATCTCCCGGGCGTTTCCTCGAGGCGATCTGCTGCTCTGCGTCCGCGAGCGTCCTGACCACCGAAGCACCAAAGTGCACGTCGCAGGCGTGCGAGCGCTCGCCTGCTGCGATGTTGCTCAGGAGCTCCCTCAACGCCACGCCGTACGCGTCCTGCGGAGTCGAGCCGCCCCGTGGCATGGTCGACTGGCCGCTCGGTCCCCAGACTGAGAGCTCCACGCTGATCGCGGCTGGGGGAGCGTTGATCGTCAACGAGGCGGTGCTCGTGGCGCCGCCCGTGTGATGGAAGACGAGATGGACGAGATCGCCGGTCCCGCCGTCGGCCGTCACGGCCTCGACGGGGCCGAGAGCCGCTGCCAGCACAGACAGGGCGTGGGGACCGACGTCCCATAGAGCGCCCTTCTCCCTTCGCCACGGTGAGGAGGCGTAAGGGCTGTCGGGATCGAATGCCGACACGATCCAGCGTGCCCAGGCGCCCTCCCAGTCGCCTTCGTCCAACGTCGCCAGCCATTGACGGTTGGTCTCGGCGAAGCGCATGGTGAAGAAGACCACCGTGGAAACTCCGGCACGATCGGCCGCCTCGACCAAGCGCTGCGCGTCGGCGACCGAGGTCGCGATCGGCTTGTCGAGAAGCAGATGCTTGCCTTCCTCGGCAGCCCGGGCCCCGAGCTCGGCTTGGACGTCCGGCGGCACGGCGAACGCCGCCGCGTCCACGTGATTCAGGAACTCGGCGAACTCCGTGTACGCGTCGATGCCGAACTGCTCGCCGAGAGCCGCCGCCTTGCCGGCGTCGCGTCCCCAAACGGCCTCAAACTCAACCCCCGGCTCACTCGCTAGCACTGCTCCGTGTGTGACCCGAGCCCAATATCCCGCACCCACAAGCCCGAACCTCAACCGCTCCTCCCAATCAGCTCCGAGCAGTTCCTTTCGCAAACGGCTCGACGATACCTAAGTCCTTGTCAATCCTGCTTGTACGTGACTGGCCAAACGACCAATCGGGCGGCTTTGCAGATACCCGGGTCGCAGTTCAGCCGCCAGCAAGATCGCGCCGACGACCCCGGCGGCGTCCCCGAGCCCGGGTCCGACCACAAGCTCGTCCATCTGGCGTGCCTCCGGGAAGTACCCCGCGTCAAGTAGTTCGCGCGTCCTCTGGCGGATCCTGGGCAGCAAAGCGACGTCGTGCATTACGCCTCCACTTAGGACGACGCGCTTGGGACGGTACGCGGAAATGAGATTCACGAGCCCAAGGGCGATGTACTCGCTCTCCAACACGTGCGCGTCCGGCGGCTCCAGAAGGGCCTGAGCCCAGAGTGCCGACCGCTGTGCTCTTGCGGTGCCTGACGCCAGGCCTTCCCAGCAGTTGCCGTGGAACGGGCAGCTGCCGGCCCACATCTGCTCGGGAGCACCCGGCTGGCGATCGGTCGGGTGCTGGGGAATACGCATGTGTCCCATCTCGGGATGCGTCCGGCCGTGGACCACTGCCCCGTTTACTATCGCCCCCACGCCGATTCCCGTGCCGATTGTGATGTACAACATGTCAGAGCATCCTTGAGCAGCACCCCAAGCCCGCTCCGCGAGCGCAGCCGCGTTGACGTCGGTGTCAAGCTGCACGGGCACGCCGAGACCCTCTTCAAACTTCGCGCGAAGGTGCCAGCCCCGCCACGCCGTTTTCGGGGTCGCTTCGGCCACGGCACCGGTGTCAGGATCGAGGGGGCCAAAGCTCGCGACTCCCAGGGCCACCAGTGCGCCCAAGTCCTTCTGCGCATCGCGGAACCAGTTGACGACCGACTCGGACGTTGTCTCCGGACCGGTCGTGGGGATGACCGTGCCGACCCAAGCGTCCTCCGAGCCGTCGCCCACCGCGCAGACGCATTTCGTACCTCCGAGCTCTATGCCGCCATAGGGAGCCACGTCGTGTCCCTTCTCTAGACCACATGTACGTGTCCGAACCAGATGCCATTCTGCGTCACTTCGGTCGAAGCCTCTGAGCCCAAATGGGTGCCCTGCCCGTTCCGGAAGTTCGGCGGGCCACGGGTGCACCGTGATAGTTATGCCGCGGATCCTCCTCGCAACCGCGATCTCGAGCTCAGCGCCTTGGCCGGCACTCAGGCTGAGGCCACCCGGACGAGCGGCTTCAGGACTGAAGGATCACGACGGGCCGCGGTTAGCGCTTCCTCGCTCGACTCCAGTGAGAACCGTGCATCGACGAGTCCTTCTAGATCGATCGCCCCCGAGGCGATGAGCGCGATCGCCTCGGGGTAGGTGTTCGCGTAACGAAACGTCCCCGTCACGCGAATCTCCCTGTTCTGAACGGCGGAAATGGGGAAAGGCACCTCCGAAGATGGGCACATTCCGACGAGCACGGCGGCTCCCGCCGGGCGTACGCACCGAATGCCATCGAGGATCGCAGCCGGCGATCCCGAGCAATCGATGAAGATATCTGCATCCGCCGCCTCCTGCACGAGGCTCGACGACAACGTGTCGACCACGGACGTCGCGCCGATCTTGGCCAGGCGTGCTCGGCGTTCTGGCACCGGGTCGCTGATGATGACCTCCGTCGCTCCGGCCGCCAGGGCGACAAGGGTGACGGCGGCCCCGATCGGCCCGGCGCCGGCGACCGCGACGCGCGTCCCGACTGTTATCCCCGCCTTGCGGCAAGCCCACAGTCCGACCGAGAGCGGCTCGCAAAGGGCGCCCGCGTCATAGGTGACCTGGTCGGGCAGCCCGAACGCGAAATCTTCGTGGATCGTCACGTAACGGGCGAGCGCCCCGTCGACTGGCGGCGTGGCGAAGAAGACCACTTCCCTGCACAGGTTGTAGTGACCTGTGCGGCACTCCCGACACGATCCGCATGGCACGCCTGGCTCGAGGGTGACACGCTGTCCGAGCTCATGGCGCCACGCAGAGTCCCCCCTGCCGACGACGACCCCGGAGGCCTCGTGGCCGAGAACCATCGGTGCCTTGACTACAAAGTCCCCGATCCGACCGTGCTCGTAGTAGTGGACGTCTGATCCGCAGATGCCGACCGATGCCACCTCGACGAGCACCTGCCGGGGACCCGGAACCGGCACCGGCCGATCCTCGATCCGGAGGTCACCTATGCCGTGAAGCACGGCCGCCTTGTTGGACAGTCCGAGCATCGCTATTCGGGTCCTTCCTGCAAAGTGAGTATCTGGAGACTAGCTCCACGCGGCACAATTGCTCAGGTGCCCAAATCCTTCGCCGTCAAGAAGCCGCTACGGATCGTGTACAGGGACCAGATTCTCAAGGAACGATCGCCACCTTCATGCAGGATGGATCGTTCCGCAACGTCTCCAGTGCGCGGTCGTAGGCGCCAAGGTGGAACTTGTGGGTGACGATGCCCTCGGTGCGCACGCGACCAGATCGGAGCACGCCAAGAGCGCGGCCAAAGCAATGAGTCTGAGCGAAGGAGCCCTTCACCGTCAGCTCGCGACGGAATATCTCGTAGGGATGGACAGCAAGAATGGCCTTCTCGTCGACCATCCCGTAAATGAGGACAGTGCCGCCATCGCGGGCAAGCGGCAAGCACAGCTCGCTGACCGCAACGGCACCGGTCGCCTCGACGACGACGTCGTAGCCGTCCGGCGCGCCGTGGCGCAAAGCGGCAAGCGAAGCTCTTGGATCAGACCGATCGACCTGCACTGTCGTGTCGACCCCGTACTCGCGGGCTAGAGCCAGCTTGAACTCCGTCGGGGCCGCCACGGTCACCCGGGCCGCCCCACCATGCACGAGCAGTTGCGCCAATACGAGTCCGGTCGGGCCCGCCCCGAACACCAGCACGTCCGAGCCTGGTCGCAGGTTGAGCACGTCCATTCCGTGCACAGCGCACGCAGTCGGCTCGGTCATCACCGCGGTACCCAGGCCTAGGTCGTCGGCCGGAAAGCATTTCTCCGCACGCACGAGGACGAACTCGGCGAATGCTCCAGGCCCGTTCACGCCTAGCGAATAGAAGTTGCGGCAGAACAAAGGCTGGTCCCGCCGGCAGGACGGGCAGTGGCCGCACAGCATGGTGTTGTCGGCGACAATTCGCTGACCTACCGCGAGACCGTCGACCTCTTCCCCGACCGAATCGACGCGACCTACGATCTCGTGGCCTGGCGTCAGCGGGTACTCCGAGAAAAAGCCCCCTTCGTGGATATGGAGGTCCGTCCCGCACATCCCCGCCATCTCTACGGCAAGACGGATCTCCCCCGCGCCAGGTTCCGGTGTCGGAATCGTCCGCACTTCGAACTGCCGCGGAGCACTGTATACGACCGCCTTCATCTCGTGAACGCTGCTAACGCAGTGTAGGCAGCAAACATATTCACCACCCGTGTTGGTCTCGCATTAAGAGCCTATCATGGAGGTTGTCCCGCAAGCAGATAGAAACAGAGTGCGGATCAATCGTCCAGGAACTGGCACCTGCCTACTACCAAGCAAGAACTTCAAGGTGCTGAGGCAGCAGCCGTGAGCTTCCGGCCGCTTGCCATGACAGCAAAGACTTGGTTCGAAAAGGTTCAAGCTGTTTCTTCTTGATTCTCGGTTGCGCTCGTCGCCGTTCCCAGTGACATCAGGGCCCGCGACGCGTCAAAGCACGCTATCTCACGCACTCGAGACTCGCCATATCGAGGTACCCACGACGTTCCAGTGCCGACGGCCAACCAAACATTGATGTCTAACCAACGAGACGCACAGAGCGAGTGCTGGTCGAGCCTTTCCGATCGAGGGGCTCGGCGCCGACGAGACCCTTTCGGAGCGACTGGGCGCGCTCTGTCCCGGTGCTGGCGCCGTCAGGGATGCGACCGTGTCAGGACTTGTGTGAGAGGAGTCCGAGCTACCGCGTCCGCCGCTCCCACTCGGCTATCGCTTCGCTAGCCAGGTCGTCGCACGCACTGCAGAGAAACTCGGCCCCCGCGTTCTCCTGCCATTGGCTTAGCGACATCGGAGGTGCGTCTCCGAACTCAGACTTGAAGTCGAAGGTGTAGCTCCTGCAGAGCGTGAAGTAGGGCATCGCTGACGGCTCGTCCCGGAGCACGAAGAGGTGCCACTCTCCAGACTCACGGCGGTGCCCAGGACGGAAGTACTCGTTCACGTAGATCCTGTAGCGGAGCACGTCACGAGCGTACGCCCATCCACCCAGCTTGACGAGGGTCGAAGCCGACCTAGCTCCCTCAGCGCCCGCACGAGTTGACCGGGGATCGCGCGCGCCCCCTCTCGGCCAACAGGGACCCCGCGAAGAGGCCCCGCAGATCCCTGCCGATCAGCTCAGTCTTGCTTCACCTGCGTTTGGCAACCGCAGTCGCGTCCGAACTCCCAGTTCTGTAAGCCAGAGGCAGGCTTTTCGTTGCCATTGGCCTCCCGGTCGCTTGCGCCACCCTCGGGTGTGTGTTCGTCGCTGCGATCTGGCGTCCTGGGACTCCGACGGGGCAAACAGCTGACGGCACAGCTGGTCAGCGTGGTCGAACCCGAGAGCGAGTCCACTGGGCGTACAACGTGACATTCGCAACGAAGCCGTACGAGGCGCCACCTGCGTAGCGCCTGCCCTTACCGCGTCTGCCAGTGTTCCAACTGGCGAAGACGTAGCCGGTCCGCTTGAAGCCGTTGGCTGTCAATTTGGCCCGCGAGTTGTGGGTTTCGGGCCGCATCGAGCCGCACGTAGACCCATTGCCCTCGAAGATGACGGTACGACGCGGGAACGAGACCTTGATGAAAATCGCCGCGGCTTCGCTCCTGTACCCGTGGCTTGCGTCAGCCGCCTGAGTTCCAATGATGACGCAGATACCGGGCACCAGATATTTCACGGCGCCGCTGGTCGGGCCGACCCTGCAGACCAACGAGGTGTTCGAGGCGTAAGTGACGGCGCCCCTGTCGTTGAGAGACCCGACAGCAAGGACCCTGTCGGTCGTGGTGGTGGTCAGCGCGCTGGTAGGGGGTGACACGAAGCCGAAGGTGCTCGCTGAAGTGACCGTGATGCTGGTCTCGACCGTTCCCGCCGCATAGCCGTCAGTCGCGTCGGCCGCCTGGGTCGCCTTAATGATGCAGTCGCCGGCGGTAGTGAAGCGCAACACGCCGGTCAAGGCATTCACGGCACAGACCGCAGGGGTGATCGAGCGGTAAGAGATGGCACCCTCGTCGCCTTGAGCACCTGACGCTAGGACGGCATCGGTCGTGGTGGCCGTCAATGCGGTCGTCGGCGGGGAATCAAATGCCACTGTGCTCTTGGCGTCGACGGTGATGTTCGTGACGCCGGTCATCAACAGGTACCCGTCAGCGGGGTCCGGAGCTTGTGTGGCCTGGATACTGCATGTTCCGACCGCGACGAAGTTCAACGCGCCGCTAGCCGAGCTCACGCCACAAATCGCTCGCGTCTGCGAGGTGTAGGTGATGGCACCGGCGTCACCTGAGGTGCCGTGGGCCCGAACAACATCGATCTTCGTGCTCGTCACCGCGGTCGTCGGGGTCGGCGGCGAGGTGAAGATAAGGGCATCGGGTACCGTGACCGCAATCGAGGTGACCGAGCTTCCGGAGGCGAAGCTGTCGCCAGGGTCGGCGGCCTGAGTGACGTGGATAGTGCAGGTCCCGAACGTAAGGAAGCTCGAGCGCGCCACGACTGGAGCCCACCGTGCAGATTGAAGGAGTGGTCGAGCTGTACGTTATTGCCCCGACATCGCCCGGAGTGCCGCGAGCCAGGACCGTGTCAGAGGTTGTCGTTGTCTGCGCACTGGTCGGAGGCGATATGAAGACGACGGCGTCAGGTGACACCACTGTGTAGAAGCTGCTTGCCGTCCCGGTCTGACCGTCGGTGCTCGTGGCCGTCACGGCATAGGTGTAAGAGCCGATCGTCGAGGTGTCGAGCACGCCTGGCGAGACCGAGCCGACAGCGTCGATGCACGTGGCAACCCCTGGCCCGGTCGGGTCGGCGCAACTGAAGCTCGTCGCCACGCTCTGGCCGACTAGGTAGGTGTCTCCCGTGACCGGCGAAACGATCGTGGCCGTTGGGGGACCAGGGGGCATGGTGATGGCGTTACTGGACAGAGTCACCGCCGCAGATGACAGGGCGCGGCCCTCAAGAGAAGCGCCCGCACCCAACGTGATCGCGGCCGGCGTCATGATGGTCCCGGAGAACGATGCGGTCGCACCGATCGTCACCGCACCGGTCACATCCCAGAAGACGTTGGACGCTTGGGCGTCGTTAACCAGCTTTATCGTGCTCGACGCGCCGGTTCCGAACGCGGCGCCGAACTGGAAGATGAAGACCGAGTTCGGGTTGCCTTGGCCGTCGAGGGTCATTGTCGTCGAGGCGGCTAGCGAGATTGCCGCTCCAGCGAAGTACACCCCGGGGTCGACAGTGACCCCTCCTTGGTCGCCGGCGAGGTTGGCACCAGTCGGTGCCTCTGCGGCCGCGAACGCGCTGGCTGTCGCCATCGCCTCTTGTGCCGTTGCGGCGGCGGCATCGCCCACGTGCTCGACGCCGTCAACAACACCGGCGGGAAACCCGACCAGCGTGGTGCTCACCGCGAGGTCACCGCCGACGACTGTTGTGCCGGTATTGGTCACTGTGGCGCCCAGAACCGAGTAGGGCGCTGCGGCACCCAATCCCGGGCGTGTCACGAGAGTCGCGTTGTGCGGCGTTGCAGCGCCCGCGGAGGAAGGAAGAGCCAGCAGGCCGGCGAGCAGCAATGTGCTGACCAGCGCGACGATACCCGGGACGACGGTCGAACGTGCACGGCCGGGATCGCTCCTATCGCGGGCAGATAGGACGGACGGCGAGAGGTGCGGTGATGGCCGCAGGGCCGCGATTACCCAGCGGGGCGATCGAATCAGGGCACTGCGAGCGGAACGAGACTGCGGGTATGGTCCCATTGGGACCGCCGATCTTCCTCCCATAAGTGGAGGCACTGGGCTCTACGAGAGCTAAGCCATGATACCACAGTCGGTGGTCGCCCCAGCACGGAGAGTGGCCATACACGAAAGCGGAGCCCCACGCCATGACGAGCACCATCGCCCGGTACCGCGGCGCGATCGAGAGGCCAGCAGCTCCAACTCGTCACGAGTCAAGAAATGGGCCTCGAACCGCTGTGGTCGCGGGAGTCGGACACGGCTTGCAGGGTTTGCCGCCAGCGGTCCGGAGTCCACGGCGACATCGAGCACCTGGCGAAGCACGGTGAAGCCGCGCTGCACGCTCGAGGGAGCAAGTCGCTTCGCGAGCAGGTTCACCCACGCCTGGACCTCTTCGTGGGTGACATCGATTAGCCGAGCCCGTCCGAGTTCGGGTCGCACGTCGTGATCGAGCACCATCCGGTCTCTTGCTCGTGTCGAGGCGCGGTATCCCTCGCGCGTCTGCCACCACGCCTCGACGACCGCTTCGACGCCGGTGCGACTCCCCGTGGGCGCCACGAAACGGCCACGCGTGGCGTCACTTCGCGCCTGTGCGATCGCATCGAGGGCCTCTTGTCGAGTCGAATAGGTCCCGAGAGCCACCTGCCTGCCGAGGTGCGACACCCTTTCGCGTCAGGTGTTGCAACGACCACTCGAATCCGCCCTCGAATCCACCCGGTGGCAGGGGGTCAGTTTTAGGGCGGTGTTGACAACCCTCGCCTGCCAGCGACCGCCGAAGCGACGAACCGAGCCCGATGCCGGCCTACCCACGGTGAGCGCGCCTACTGCGCGCCTGAAACGCGGTCCCACCTGGCGTTTGCTCGGCGTGCCCAAAATGACCTACAACCGGCTTGAGCTGGGTTAATGCTGTTTCGGTCGTCCGTTCGCAGCGCTGCCCCTGGCACGAAGATGCCCCTCGTTTTGACGAGCGTCCATGCCTTCATTTGGCAATGAGCGCTCCGGCAAACCCCGCTCGACGCCTCAGACCTCGAACACGTAGGCCCGGCCGGCACCCTTGGGGTCCGGTGCACTCACGACGGCAGTAGTGCCCGAGATGGCCACCGAGTTGCCGAAGTCATCGCCGGCGACTGTGTCGGGGCGCGCCAGCTCGGCCACCTGTTTCCAGCCGGCCCCCGTCTTGGTGAACACGTAAATTCGACCGGCATCCTTGGCGTGGCCCGGTGCACCCACAACGATGGTCGTGCCCGAGATCGCCACCGCGCCGAACTCATCGCCGGCGACTGTGTCGGAGCCCTCCAGTTCGGCGGCTTGTTTCCAGCCGGCCCCCGTCTTGGTGAAGACGTAAGCCCGACCCCCGTTGGCGTAGTTGTATGCACCCACGACGATGGTCGTGCCCGAGATCGCCAGCGGGTCGGTGAAGTCGTAGGCGGAGCCCTCCAGTCGGGCGGCCTGTTTCCAGCCGGCCCCCGTCTTGGTGAACACGTAGACAGTGCCCGGCCCGCCGCCGGAGGTGCCTGCACCCATGACGATGGTCGTGCCCGAGATCGCCACCCGGAAACCGAAGCTGTCGTAGTCGCCGTACTCAACTGTGTCGGAGCCAACCAGTTCGGCGGTCTGTTTCCAGCCGGCCCCCGTCTTGGTGAACACATAGGCCCGACCGGCCGAGTTGGCGTGGCCCGGCGCACCCACGACGATGGTCGTGCCAGAAGTCTTTACCGAGTAGCCGAAGGTGTCGCCGGCGACTGTGTCGGAGCCCTCCAGTTCGGCGGCCTGTTTCCAGCCGGTTGCCGTCTTGGCGAACACGTACGCCCGACCAGTGAACTTGGCGTGGCCCTGTGCACCCACGACGATGGTGGTGCTCGAGAGGCCAACCGAGCTGCCGAAGCCGTCCCCAGCCGCGGTGTCGGAGCCCTCCAGCTCGGCGGCCTGTTTCCAGCCGGCCGCCGTCTTGGTGAACACATAGGCGCGACCGGCAATCTTGTCGTGGGCGTATGCGCCCACGACAGCCGTAGTGCCCGAGATCGCCACCGGCAAGCCGAAGTAGTCGCCGGCGACGGTGTCGGAGCCAACCAGTTCGGCGAGTTGCGTTCCGATCGCCGGCGCTGCCCGCGGACTCGCGGCCACCGCTGAGGTGCTGCTCGTGAGGAACGGCAGGGAGATCGCTCCCACCGCGAAAAGACCGGCAATGCGTGACCCACGCATGTGACGCCTCCGATCATGGGCTGACTTAACAAGGGCCTCTGGGCAGTCATCTTGCACCTCGGGTGTGATGCCCGGACGCCCCTTGCTGTGACGCCGATACAAGCCATCAGCGCAGGTCCTAGACGTGCCCCGAGGTCGATCTTGCCGCTCACACCTTCGTCGTGCCTCAGACGTGCCTCACGTCAAAATCTAACAATGACGCCGGAGGAGACGAGGCTCACGGCGCGTCCGAAGCGGGGAGTCAGTCAGCCGATTCCTGAGCGGCCGAGAGGCTGTCCATCCTCCGACGTGAGCCAAGACACACCGCGTGCAGAGGGACGGTGCTCATGAGGGGTGGCACGGCTCGGCAGTGAGCCGGTGTCATCGCGCAACCCACGCCTACGCTGAACGTCGTATGGCCCAGATCGTCAAGCGCACACTCGGCGACGGCAAGACCGTGCACTATGACGTTCGCACGCGAATCGGCGGGCGCGTTGTTACGCGCACGTTCAAGCGCCGGAAGGATGCGGACGCTTACGCGAGCACGACCGAGACTGACAAGCTCCGGGGAGTCGCGGTCGATCCGCGGTCGGGGCGCCTAACCGTAGAAGAGCTTGTCGTTCGCTGGCTCGCGGCCAACCCCGCGAAGCGCTCCTCGACTATGGCACGCGACCGGAGCGCGGCAAGCCTCTACCTGGTGCCTGCGATCGGTGCCCGGGCGATCAGCTCGGTGACGCCAGCGAACATTCAAGCCCTGGTAAACGACTGGTCACGGCGTCGAGCACCGCGAACCGTCCGGCGTACCTACGACGTCCTCCGGGCCGCCTTCGCCTTTGCCGTCGCGAATGACTGGCTCGCCCGATCACCCTGCCGCGGGATCAAGCTGCCGCAGATCACGGGCACCCGGCGCCACGACCTGACACCCGAGCAAGTGATCGCGCTCGCCCAAGCCGTTGGAGAGGACTACTCCGCCGCGATCTACCTAGGTGGTGTGCTCGGCCTGCGATGGGGCGAGGTAGCAGGGCTACGTGTCGGCCGACTCGATCTGCTCGGACAGAAACTGACGGTGGCCGAGCAGATCACCAGGGGTGAGCACGGGCGGCAGGTGATCGGCTCGCCGAAGTCGTTCGCGGGGACAAGAACGCTCGCCCTACCGACGTGGCTCGTTGAGCTACTTGCTGCGCATCTCGCTCGACGAGGATTGACCGCGGCCGTCCCGGATGCCTACGTCTTCGTGATGCCAGGCGGTGGACCGCTCGACTATTCCCACTGGCGTCGGCGCGTGTGGCTACCGGCGTGCCGCGCGGAGGACTGCGAAGGCGCGGCGTTCCATGACCTCCGTCGGACGGCTGCGACCCTCCTTGTGCTGGAAGGTGTCGACGTGAAAACAGCCCAAGTGCGCCTCGGCACTCGGACGTACGTCTCACCTTCGGCCTCTACCCCAGCGCGGTCGCGGAGGCCGATCGCTCGGCGGCCGAGGCGGTCGGCGCCTATTTCCAGACACAGCATGACACACACGGCATGACGACACCCGCGCGACGGACGCGCGATAGAGATCTCAGAGCACACCCTGACGACCATCGGCCCAGTTATCTGACCTGCGCCTTTAATGGTCGGGAAGGCGGGATTTGAACCCGCGGCCTCAGCGTCCCGAACGCTGCGCGCTACCAAGCTGCGCTACTTCCCGTCGGCAGGAGCCCATCACTGCTCGGCGCCGCCTTGTCTGGTCATCGTAGCCGCTGGCGCCTGCACGACGACCTTGGCGACCCTCCTGCGATCCATGCTTGTGACCCGGAACGTCCAGCCGGCAAATTCGAGCTGGTCCCCCTCTTCGGGGATCCGTCCGAAACCTTCGAACAAGAAGCCCCCGAGAGTCACGTAGTCGCCCTCAGGGATCGGGATCCCGAGCTCGGATCGCACTTCGTCGACACCACATGAGCCATCGACCAGAAAACGCGACTTGTCGACTCGCTCGATTGCGGGCAGTGAGGCCCTGTCGAACTCGTCCCTCAGGTCACCGACGAGCTCGCTGACGAGGTCGTTGATAGTGAGCACGCCGGCAACACCTCCGTACTCGTCCACCACGACAGCGAAGGCGCGCCGTGCCCGGCGCATCTCGGCCAATATCTCGAGAGCAGGCCGGGATTCAGGGGCGATGTAGGGTTCGCGGACCCGCTTTGCGACGTCAAGGACCGGCGAGCCGCGATCATCGCTCCCCCCGACAGCACGAATGCCCTCGATACCGAGCGGTCCGGGGTGGAACAGGTCCTTAACGAACAGGACTCCGAGCAAGTGGTCCAGGTCGTCCTGATAGACGGGGAAGTGGCTGTGGCCAGAACGTCGCACTGCGCGGCTCACGTCGTCGAGCGTGACCGGCACCGCGAGGGCGACAACGTCCACGCGGGGCGTCATCACCTCTCGGGCCGTCGCATTCCGCATCGACTCGAGGCCTTTGCGAATCTGTATCTCCTGCTCGGAGACCTTTGTCGGCAGCTGGCGGCCGAGCCTGCGAGCCTGGGGGCGGAGCTTCATCGTTCGTGGCCGTCCGCTCCCGACGGCTAGCGGTCAGCGACGAGGGGAAGCGGTTTGTAGGACTCGTCATGAAACGTGCCGCCATCCAGGACCGCTCGAGCGGCGCGCCGGATCCTGATCGCGTCCAGAGGTTTGACCAGCCAGCCCTCGGACGCGGATCGTCGAGCAAGGAACACGTCGACTCGGCGATCGAGCAGGATCACGACCGGGACATGAGGGATCCGGCCCCCTGACTCCTCGAGGTGAAGGTCGAGACAGATTGCCATGCCACCCATGCTGCCGACTTGCAGGTCCGTGATCACGAGGTCAGGTGGATCTTGCTCGACGGCACGCCTCACATCCTCGCCGGCGCGCAGCTCGAGGATTTCGGTCTCGTCGTCTTCGAGGGCCGATCTCAGTTCCGCGAGGACTGACTCGGAGTCACTGACGATCAGTATGGCTTCCACGATCGGAGACTAGTTTGCCTCCGAGCAGGTGGCGAGCGACAGCCCTGAGACCCTCGATGTCGTGCACGTCCTCGGTGAGAAACGGGACCCGTACCACCGGAGCGGGTGCCACCTCTCCGGCCAGCTCGGCGACGTATCGCTCCTCACGATTGGCGACAATGAGGAATTCCTCAAGGTTCCGGCGGAGCTCTTCGAAAGCGCGAGGATCTGGAAACGGCGAGTCCCGCGCGTCGGCGGGAGATTGCACAGGTGGCGGGCCGTCGGCGGGCTGAGCAAGCAAGGGGCCGCCGTCGGCCGGCCGATCGGGCCCGAAGCTCGAGAAAAGACGGTTCACTACCAGCGCGCTCACAGCTATCGAGCCCTCCCCGAGGCGTCGGGCGAAGAAGTGCGCCTCCTCTATCGAGTCTTCTCTCGGCGCCACGACGAGCACGAAGGCCGTGCCGGGATCCGCCAACAAGTCCTCGACACGGCGTGCCCGCTCCCGGAAGCCTTCCTCCATACCTTCGAAGGCGCGAAAGAACGCCACCGTGTCCTCGACGATCTCTGAGCCGGCAACCCGGGAGATCGTTCGCAACAGCGCATGTGCCGCAAATGTCATCGCCTTCATGTACGCGCGAGTCGGCATGAGCACGAGCCGGAAGACCCGGTTCTCGAGGAAGCTGTAGAGCCGGCGCGGCGCATCCACGAAATCAAGGGCGTGCCTCGTGGGCGGCGTGTCCACAACGACGAGGTCGAAGCCGCCCTCGGAGTGCAGCTCGTACAGTTTCTCCATCGCCATGTACTCCTGCGTACCTGACAGCGCTGAAGTCAGGTTGCGGTACAGGCGGTTCTGGAGGATCCGGTTCGCTTGCTCGCTCGACTCCGAGTACCGGGCGACCAGATCGTCGAATGTACCCTTCGCGTCAAGCATGACCGCGGACAGCTCGCCGCTCCAGCCCCCCGCGATCCGGCGTGGCGTGTTGCCCAGGTTCTCCAGACCGAGCGCGTCGGCAAGCCGCCGCGCGGGATCGATCGTCACGACACAGGTCCTGCGACCACGCTCGGCGCCCGCGAGGCCTATTGCAGCCGAGATGGTCGTCTTGCCTGTCCCACCCGACCCGCAGCAGACGATTACGGACTTACCCATGACCAGGGCTGAGAAATCGGAAGCCTCTTGGTTCACTACGCTGCTCATGCTCTCCTCCGGCGCCCAGCAGACCAGGTCATACCGGGTCCCCGGAGCTCAATGCCTCGATCGCGGTCCCAAGAGCCTCGGAGAGCTGTCCTAGTTGTTCGGGGCCAAGCTCGGCGGTGAACTCGTAGGGCAGCAGCAGCTGTGGCAGCGGCAAGCCGGCGCCGAGGCGCGCCACCTGGATCGCCTGGAGTTCTTGGCGGGTCGCCCGGAACTTTGCCGCCGCCGCCAGCCGGGCCGCTTCAACCGGGCCCGGCGGATCGGCGTTCGCCGCTGCCGCTGCAGCCACCGGATCGGTGAGCAGATGCGTGAGCACGGGGTAGCACGCGTTCACGACGACGGGCGCCAGTGCGACGCCGACAAGGTCCTCGAAGCGATAGGCCGTCTCGATGAGCTCATTGACCGGAGTCTCCTCAGGCAAGCTGACGAGCATGACCTGACACCGGGCCGGATCTCGGAGCAGGTCGACAACTTCTTGGGCCTGGCTGCGAAGCGGGCCTCCTCTGGCAGCGTCCATCAACCCGAGAGCGCTCGTGAGGAATGTCACCGCATGGCCCGCAGCCGGCGCGTCGAGGACTATAAGGTCCGACGTGCCGGAGCGCTCGAGCTGCTTGACCTTGCCGAGCACTAGGACTTCGCGGATGCCCGGGATGGCCGTCGCCACTACTTCCAGCACACCCGTCGACACAAGGCGCTTTGCCACACGCCGCAAGCCGTGGTCCTCCAGATACTCCACGAGCGCGTCGTCCGGCGTGATCACACGCCCTCTCACGCGGCCGCCGCTTTCGGCTGCCTCGTAGAGCACTGTCTCGTTGTAATCGAAGGCGGCTTCCTGCCCGAACAAGGCAGGAAGCCCGCCGACGTCGTCGAGCTCGACCACGAGAACCTCGAGACCGGTGTCCGCAGCCATGCGAGCAAGCGCGGCGGTGACAGTCGTCTTCCCTACGCCGCCCTTGCCGGCGACGACCACGACGTTGCTCTGCCGGCAGAATGCATCGCGATCCATTCGCGGCGACACTACCGCTCGCTCCTCGCGCCTTCGCTTCCGCCAAGAGTCCACAAGATCCCCTTGTGAGGACGGTAGGGGCGGCAGTAGCGTCGCGACGAGCGAGACCGGCGACATTCGTGCAGGTCTGCGCTGGTGGTGCCTATAGGGTGCACCGTTCAGCGGCGGCCATGGGGGACGTCAGCGAGCGGTGTGCCGAAAGAACTTAGGTGCCGCGGAGTGGCCGGCGCTGAGCGTGCCGTGGGGCCAGACGAGGAGAGGCCGTGATCACGAGTCGCGGTGAAGAGATGTGGCAAGCCAGAGCAGCCTGTCGAGGCCCGCACGCGGCCGTGTTCTTCCCTCCGTCGCGCCCGGAACGCAAAGACGAACGGGTCGCACGCGAGCGGATCGCCAAGGAGATCTGCCGTACTTGTCCTGTTGTGAAGAGCTGCCTCGACTATGCCGTCAGGATTCGCGAGGCGAACGGGATCTGGGGCGGCCTGAACGAGGCCGAGCGCAAGCAGATCGTCGAACGGGCCGTCGCCGGCCCACGCGCAGCTGCGTCCGCCTGAGACTCGACCGCTCCGGCCCCGGGCTGGACAACGAGATCTGTCGGCTCGTCAGGACGGATCCATCAAGTACCGATCGGCCCCAGCGCCTGTTCGACTCGTTCCAGCAAACGGGCGCTGCAGCCCGCCATCTCGACGAGGGGTGAGACTTCGGTCACGACACGCTCCGCGATCGCTGCGAAGATCCCGGCTAGCGGCCCGAGCCCGTCCAGCGCTATCGGAACGCCCGCGTCGCCGCCGGCGGCCACGTTCGGGTCGAGCGGCACGGAGCCCACGAGCGGTACGCCGATCTCGTCGGCAAGACGTTGGCCGCCACCGGATCCGAAGATCTCGTAGGTCTCACCATGCCCGCAAGTGAAGGCCGACATGTTCTCGATGACGCCGGCGGACGCGAATATGGCCTCTACGCGCCATGTCGGCTGCTCGACCCGCGACCTTCTGCGCTGCTCGGTTCGGCGTCGTGACGACGAGCACCTCCGTGCGCGGGAGCATCCTCGCCAAGCCCATCTGGACGTCGCCGGTACCGGGCGGGAGATCGATCACCAGATAGTCGAGCGCCCCCCACCGCACGTCCTCCAAGAAGTGCTGGACCGCCCGGTTGAGCACGAGGCCTCGCCACATGATCGCCTCGTCCTCGCTCGAGAGAAAGCCCATCGAGATCACTTTCAACAAGCCGGAACCGACTGCACGCTCGAATGGGATCATCTTGCTCGCCTGTGCCTGGACGGCACCGTCCATCGCGAGCAGTCTCGGCACCGAGTGGCCCCAGACGTCAGCATCGAGCAAACCCACGACGAGACCGCGGCGGGCCAGCGAGACGGCAAGGTTCACGCTGACCGACGACTTGCCGACACCACCCTTCCCCGAAGCGACAGCGAGCACTCTCGTCGTCGCCGGGATATCGGTCGCGACGGCTCTGTCCTGGGCTCTCAGCCGCGCCCGCGCCATGAGCGCCGAACGCTCGCCGGGGTCCATCACCCCGGTACGGACCGTCACTTGCTCGACACCGGGAACCGCTCTCACGTGGCGCTCGACGTCCGCGCGAAGCTGATCGCGGAGCGGGCAAGCTGCGACGGTAAGGGCGACCTCAACGCTGACTGCTCCGCCTTCGATCTCGATATCACGCACCATTCCGAGCTCGACGATGTCGGCGCCCAGCTCAGGGTCGACCACGCCCGCGAGCGCCGTACGGACGGCTTGGGCAGACAGAGCACCCTCTTCGGGAGATCCGGCGGGCGAGAGGGGCGGTAAGTGCGACTTGCTCACGGTATGATCGAGCCTAACGGTGCGGTGCGGGGGGCCTTCTCGGCTGCCGCGCCCTAGGTCCTTAGCAAAAGGAGATCCACAGTGAGTCTTGCGTCCTCAACGGTGAAGCTAGGTCAGCGTCCCAGCCCGGTGACTCTCACCGATGCCGCTGTGACCAAAGTCGCCGCTCTGCTCGCGCAAGAGGGCGACGACAGTCTCGCGCTCCGCGTGGCTGTGCGGCCCGGGGGCTGCTCGGGGTATAGCTACGAGATGTTCTTCGACTCCGAACTAGCCGATAACGACATCGTGCGCACCTTCGGGGCCGTGCGTGTCGTGGTGGACCCCGAGAGCGCTGATCTCATCAAGGGTGCAACGCTCGAGTACCGCGACGGCCTGCAGGAAGCAGGCTTTCACATCATCAATCCGAACGCGACACGAACCTGCGGTTGCGGCTCGTCGTTCAGCTGAGCCGGACCTAGCGGTCAAGTGGCAAGCACAGTCGGTCCTTACTCACCTGTCGTCCGCGCCGGGCACTGGCTGGTCTGTTCGGGCCAGCTCGGGCTCGTTGACGGCTCGCTCGTTGCGGGCGGCCTCGCCGCACAAGTCACCCAAGCGATCAAGAATGCCGCCTCGTTGCTTGAAGGCGAAGGAAGTAGTCTCGCAGACGTCGTGAAGACAACAGTTTTCCTCACCGACATGAAGGACTTTGCTGCAATGAACGATGCCTACGTCGCTGCATTCGGCGACAATCGGCCGGCTCGAAGCGCCTTCGCCGTGGTCGGCTTACCTTTCGGCGCGCTCGTCGAGATCGAGGCATGGGCTTACGTGTCACGGTCACCCGCCAACTCTGAGGGTTAACCGTGCGCCTGCCGCGCCACGTGCTCGGCGCTGCGACGGTGGCACTACTCGCGATCGTCGCCGCCGGCTGCAGCTCGGCAACGACGACGGCAACAACGACGACGACGACCCTCCCGCCGCTCCCTCCAGAGGTATACGCCTATGTGACCATGGTCGGGACAGGCGCGAGCTTCGGCCTGGGTCGTACCGTCCTTCCGGTCGAGGTCTCTTTGGGCGGCAATGGCCCTGGGGTCCCGCTCGATGTCGGTACCTATCCCGATGCGATAGCGATCACACCCGACGGGAAACGCGCCTACGTGACCAACTACACGTCCAACTCGGTGACCCCGATCGACCTCGAGACCGGGAAAGTCCTGCCGCCGATCCCGTTAGGTTCAACTGCGGGCCCCGCAGGCATCGCGATCACTCCCGATGGCGCGACGGCCTACGTCACCGAGGCGGGAGCCGCCGGCACGCTCGGGGACACGATCACCCCGATCGATCTCGCCACTGACAAGACCCTGAGTCCTATCACCGTCGGGCCGGGGCCGCAGGGCATCGCGATCACTCCCGACGGACAGCATGCCTACGTCACCGACGCCGGTGCGTTCGTGCCCGGGCAGATCGGGAGCATCGGGTCCACTGTCACGCCAGTCGACCTGACCACGGGAAAGGCCCTGCCGGCGATTGCTGTCGGCAACGCGCCCGCCGCCGTCGCCATCACGCCCGACGGCTCGACGGCACTTGTCGCGAATGCCAACTCGGGCAGCGTATCGCCGATAGATCTTGCCAACGACAAGGCCGGATCGCCTATCTCCGTTCAGGGTGGCCCGATTTCCATCGCGATCTCCCCGGCCCAGCCCACGACCGCCTATGTTGCCGACACCATCTCGGGTCCGTCAACGACCGGCAACGTGACATTGATCGACCTCACAAGCGATACCGCCGGAGCGCCGATCGCCGTCGGGAAGAATCCCCAGGCCATCGCGATGAGCCCCGACGGCACGACCGCCTGGGTCGTCTGCTACGGCAGTCGGACGCTCGTGCCGCTCAGCACGAAGACGCATCTTCCCGGTGCGGCGATCCACCTTCCTGGCGGCCCTTATGCGATCGCCATGACCCAGCATTCCTCGTCGAGCCCGACGGCGACAGCGACGACCATTGCCAAGGAAGGCTCGGGTTCGAAGAAGAAGAGCTAACGGTCAACCAGCGTCGGACTCTGAACCCACGATTCGGGCCCGGCGACGACGAGCGTCTACCGGCGAGCCGTAGCGTGATCGGAAGGCAGCCAGCGGACGCTGCCGAAGCGGTAGCCGACGCTGCGGACCGTGTCGATGAGATGCGCGTGCTCCTCGCCCAACTTGGCTCGCAGGCGCCGCACATGAACATCGACGGTCCGAGCGCCTCCGAAGTACTCATAGCCCCAGACCCGAGACAACAGCGTCTCGCGACTGAACACCCGGCCCGGGTGAGCCGCGAGGAAACGAAGGAGCTCGTACTCCATGTACGTCAGGTCCAAGGGTCGCCCCTGGATCGCCGCCTGATAGGTCTCGAGGTTCAGCGCCAAGGGCCCGTAGACGATCAGGTCCAGGTTCTTGCCCCGACCGGTGCGCCAGAACAGGTGCGTGAGGCGCGCCTCGACTTCTTCGGCGGTCGCGTCCGCAAGCACGAAGTCGTCGAACAGGTCCTCTCGAAGCTCGAGCTCGACAAGACACGCCTGCGACACGACGAGGAGCAATGGCTGCAACGGGCTGTCGCCCTTGCGGAGGATACGACATGCGGCGAATGCAGCAACTGGGTCCTCGAGCGCCGATATCACGGCACCCGCGTATCCCTCCTCGGGCTCGTCCCGCTCGGCGAGGCTGGGATCGGTCACGGTGCGCCACGGGTAGCCTGCGCGTTCGAGCGCGCCCGTCACCCACCCAGAAGGTGGGTCCGGATAGACAAGCAGCGGTTCCATCGAAGACACCCGAGGTTGGATCAACGATGCCTAGAGGGCTGGGAGGTAGCGCGCCAACTCGTAGGGCGTCACCTCCCGGGTGTAGGCGTCCCACTCGGCGCGCTTGTTGCGCAGGAACCACTCGAAGACGTGCTCGCCAAGTGTCTCGGCGACGAGCTCCGAGCCTTCCATAGCCACGAGCGCCTCTTGCAGGCTGGACGGCAGAGACCGGATGCCTTCCGAGGCGAGCTCCTCTGGTGTCATCGTGAACAAGTTCGCCGCCGCCTCGGGCCCGAGCTCGTAGCCCTTCTCGATGCCCTCGAGCCCCGCCGCCAGCACCACGGAGAACGCCAGGTACGGATTGCAGGCCGGGTCCGGGGCGCGGTACTCGAACCTGGTCGACTCGACCTTGCCACGCCTCGCGATAGGCACCCGGACAAGCGCCGATCGGTTGTTATAAGCCCACGACACGTTCACCGGCGCTTCGTAACCGACAACCAGACGCTTGTAGGAGTTGACCCACTGGTTAGTCACGGCCGTGATCTCACGCGCGTGCTGAAGTACGCCTGCTATGAACTGGCGTCCCACCTCCGAAAGGCCGTGGTCGCTACCCCGGTCCGCGAAGGCGTTCCGGTCGCCTTCGAACAGCGAGAAGTGCGTGTGCATGCCCGAGCCCTGGACGCCCGAGAGCGGTTTTGGCATGAAGCTCGCGTGAACGCCACGCTCGTGGGCGATCTCCTTCACGATGAGACGTACCGTCATGACCGTGTCGGCCATCGTGAGCGCATCGGTGTAACGCAAGTCGATCTCGTGCTGGCTCGGCGCATCTTCGTGCTGGGCGTACTCGACTGGGATGCCCATGTCCTCGAGGGTGAGCACGGTTCGCTTGCGCAGGTCGGTTGTCAGGTCCGCAACCGTCAGCTCGAAGTACGAGCCTGAGTCGAGCGGCTTCGGCGGTTCACCCGGTTCGCCCGGCGCGAAGTAGAAGTACTCGATCTCCGGAGCGGCGTAGAAGGAGAACCCGCGGGCACGGGCGCGCTCCAGCGCCCGCCTGAGCACGTGCCGGGGACAGCCTTCGAACGGCGAGCCGTCGAGATTGGTGATGTCGCAGAACACACGGGCGACCGGTGAGACATCGCCCTCGCGGCCGATGCGAAACGGCAGGATCTGGAATGTCTTCGGGTCGGGCTTCGCGAGCACGTCGCTCTCCTGGACGCGGCTGAAGCCGTCGATCGATGATCCGTCGAAGGTCATCCCCCCCTCGAGGGCATTCTCGAGCTCTGCTGGCGTGATGCTGAACGACTTCGGGGTGCCCAGCACGTCGGTGAACCACAGCTGGATGAAACGCACCGCGCGTTCCTCGACCGTCCGCAACACGTACTCCCGCTGGCTTTGCATCGAACACCTCCGATCGTGGCGCCGGACTGCGTCCATGAAGCTCGCGGACGACGGCGCGCGATCAGTGTCGCAGGTGAAAAGGCCGTCAGCCAGCCTGAAAGGGCGAAACGAGTTCTCGTGAAACTGTTCACACTGCGTTCACAGTTGAGCAATGATGCCGAAACGTACGAGCGCCACACTTCACCGACCAGCTTTTCAAATTGTCGCGCCTTACCGCGGACCAAGGAGGAACCGTGCAGGACCGCACCGCTGCCGAAGTCGTGAAAATGACGAGGGACGAAGGCATCGAGATCATCGACATCCGTTTTTGCGACCTGCCCGGCCTCATGCAGCATTTCTCCGTGCCCGCTCATGAATTGACCGAGGCATCCTTCACAGAGGGTTTCGGTTTCGACGGCTCCTCCATCCGCGGTTTCCAAGAGATCCAGGAATCGGACATGATCCTGCTCCCGGACGCCTCGACCGCAGTCCTCGATCCCTTCCGCCAGCACAAGACCCTGAATCTCAACTGCTTCGTGCACGATCCGGTAACTCTCAAGAGCTACTCGCGTGACCCACGTTATGTGGCACTCAAGGCAGAGCGGTATCTCCAGACCACGGGGATCGCCGACACCGTCTACTTCGGACCGGAGGCGGAGTTCTTCATATTCGACGACGTGCGTTTCTCTCAGGACCAGAGGTCCGCCTTCTACCAGGTCGACTCGATCGAAGGCATCTGGAACTCGGCTCGAGACGAGAAGCCGAACCTCGGCTTCAAGCCGCGCTACAAGGAGGGATACTTCCCGGTCCCGCCCATGGACCACTTCCAGGACCTGCGCTCGGAGATGATCCTGGTGATGGAGCGCCTCGGGATCGAGATCGAGGTGCAGCACCACGAGGTGGCCTCGGGCGGCCAGGCAGAGATCGACATGCGTTACGACACGCTGTTACGCATGGCCGACAAACTGATGCTCTACAAGTACGTCGTGAAGAACGTGGCACGTAACGCCGGGTACTCGGCCACCTTCATGCCCAAGCCCTTGTTCCAGGACAACGGGTCGGGGATGCACTGCCACCAATCGCTGTGGCGCGACGGTGTGCCGCTCTTCTACGCCGAGACTGGCTACGCGGGCTTGTCCGACATGGCGCGCTGGTACATCGGCGGGTTGCTCAAGCACGCTGCAGCGGTGCTGGCCTTCGCCGCTCCCACGACGAACTCCTACAAGCGGCTCGTGCCAGGCTACGAAGCCCCGGTGAACCTCGTCTACTCCCAGCGGAATCGCTCTGCGGCATGCCGGATTCCCCTCTACTCCAAGAGCCCGAAGGCAAAGCGGGTCGAATTCCGCTGCCCCGACCCGGCTTGCAACCCTTATCTCGCATTTGCGGCAATGCTGATGGCTGGCCTGGATGGGGTGCAGAACCGGATCGAGCCGCCGGACCCGATGGACAAGGACCTCTACGACCTCCCACCCGAGGAGCTTGCGAACGTACCGCAGGTGCCAGCTTCGCTGGACGAGGCACTGCGCGCCCTCGAGACCGACAACGACTTCCTGAAGACCGGTGGGGTTTTCACCGACGACCTCATCGAGACCTGGATCAGCTTCAAGCGGCTCGCCGAGATCGACCAGGTTCGTCTGCGCCCGCACCCTTGGGAGTTCATGCTCTACTACGACATCTAGAGCTCTCACCGTCTGCGAAAGGACGTTTGCCCAGCTCGGCCGTGCGTTCCGACCACTCAGCGTCTTCAATGACCTCGACGTGGTCAGCCTCGGGCTCAGGGGGGACGTGACTTCGCTTCTGAGATGACCGTCGCCATTGGCAGGGTGGCTACACAGCCCGCCAGCATGCTGCTCAAAGCCGACCGGGATACCGAGGCCTACGACGCCGCCCAGGTTGGCATCAGCGCGGTCCCGTACAGCTACGCCGTCAACAGGTTCCTGCTGAAGGCCGCGCGAAAGTACCGATAACGGCTCGACAGGACTTGGTGCGAAGTATCCGAACGGCTCGGAGAGGTCCCGGAGCTCCGAGAGCCGAAGGAGGCTCTCCTGGTCGATTCGCGCTAGCTCGGAGGCCGCCGCCGATTGTGTCATCGGGGCAGGCGGTCTGGGGACCTGTCTTATCTGAGAGTCTGGGTCCTTCAGAAGGAACCCTGGTTCTTGTCCCTCGAGCCGAGACGCCCATCACCCGGGGCGGGGTGAGTGCTCTTGGCGATCATCGTCAACTAGAACGAACTGCCCCACATCGTCCGTCGGAGACTCTCCACGCAAGCGACGGTCTCAGCTCCAGGCTTGTCGGTAGCAAGGGCTGGAGCGGACTCATCGGATCCATCCGCATCTCCGCCCGCACGCATCGGCCGATCGCCGCCATTCCTGGTCTTCTTTGTGCGTGTCCAGCCCCGCCGAGACCGCCACGATGCACGAGACCTCGCTTTGGCGCGTCAGCTTTGCCGGAGAGAGCCTTCCTCGAGCACACATATTAGATATTCCGCAACACGGCTTAGATATTCCGTAACACGGCGGAAAACATGGATGATGGAGTCGTCGCCCTGGTGCCAAGTCGAGGAGGCCAACCAGCAGTTCGGGCTCGATTGCTCCTAACACTGGGTCGGGTACCCAAGTGCAGCCACACCAAGAGGTGCGTAACATCGGGCCATGGCAGCGTCCAGGCGCAGTCATTAGCGCCGATTCTCGCGTCCGAGTTTTGCTCCAACAGAGGTCGGCGGAATCTCGTTTTCGCTTGACAGGAGCGTTCTCGAGTAACGCTTCTGCAAGTGGCGGGCTGTCGAGGTGGGGCTGATCTCGCTGCCTGTCCTGGCGGCGATCTAGTTCAACTAGCCGCCTGGCAGCGATGGACCCTGAACCCAAGCGTGGATTGGGGGTACTCCTCGGACAAGGTAAATCACAGAGTTGTAGTTCGTCGCGCGGCCTGGTCGGTTGACGGTCGTTGAACTGCGGTGTCAGATCTGGTCTACTATCTATGTGGAACAGACAGCGATATCGGCCCCGATACGAGTGGGGGGCGAGTTCTTCGCATCGCCGTCGGATCCGACCCAGCGCCGGTATGAGGCGCTGCGGTCCTACCTCTTCGAGGGTCTGGCCGGGCCGGTGGCGGCCAGCGCGATTCGGCTACAGCCGAGAAACCCTCGCGTCGATGGTCCGCGACTTCCGGGCGGGACGGCGCGACTTCTTCGTGGAGTCCAGACCAGGCCCGAAGGAGGCGCCGGCCAAGGAGGCAGCCCGAGCCCGCATCATCGAGCTGCGCCAGCTCGGCCGTTCCGCCTATGAGATCGCCGAGGTGCTGGCGGTCGAGGGCACGCCGCTCAACCGGACCGGAGTGGCCGAGGTACTCGCCGAGGAAGGCTTCGCCCGCATGTGGCCGCGTCCGCACGCCGAGCGGGGCCTGCCCCGGCGCGAGACGTTGCCCCGAGCCACAGTCATCGACTTCGAGGACTGGCCGAAACGGTGCGAGACCAAGCTGGCCGGGCTGCTGCTGGCCGTGCCTGAGCTGGTCGCGCTCGACCTGCCCGGCCTCATCGCAAAGGCGGGCTACCCCGGCACCAGAGTGATTCCCGCTATCTCTTCGGTGCTGTCGCTACTCGCGCTCAAGCTGGTCGGGGTGCGCCGCGTCAGCCACGTCGACGACCTCGCGGCGGATCCCGCGGCTGGGCTCTTCGCCGGCCTCGTGGCACTGCCCAAGGCCACCGCGCTCACGACCTACAGCTACCGGCTGTCGCACGAAGGCCAACGACGCTTCCTGGCCGCCCTCGACCGCCAGATGCTGGGGACCGGTCTCGCCGAGGGCAGCGACTTCGACTTGGACTTCCACGCCGTCATGCACTGGGGCGAGGACGCAGCTTTGGAGAAGCACTATGTGCCAAGGCGTTCCCAGCGCACCCGTTCCGTGCTGACCTTCTTCGCCCAAGACGCCGGCACTCACAACCTCGTCTACGCGAACGCGGACGTCTCCAAAGCTGCCCAGGCCCGTGAGGTGCTCGCCTTTTGCGACCACTGGCGCGAGACAACTGGCACTGATCCCGCCACCTTGGTCCTCGACCAGCGGGTCACCACCCAGGGGGTCCTGGCCGAGCTCGACGGACGAGGCGTGCGATTCATCACCTTGCGCATGCGCTCTGTCGCCCTGCAACGCCACGTCGAGGTAATCGGCCCGAAGGCGTGGAAGACCGTGTCCCTCGACCGTGACGGCAACTACCGCAAACCCCAAGTCGTCGACGAGGTCGTCGCTCTCTCCGCCTACCCCCGTCCAATCCGCCAGCTCGTGGTACGCGGCCTCGGCCACGACGCGCCCACGGTCATCATCACCAACGACTTCGCCTCGAGCGCCAAGCAGCTCATCGAGCGCTACGCCCGACGCATGACCATCGAGCAACGCCTCGCCGAGGCCATCAGAAGCTTTCACCTCGACGCTCTCGCGAGTGCCGTTCCCCTCAACGTCGACCTCGACGTCGTGCTCTCGGTGCTCGCCGGCGCGGTGTGCGCATCATTGCGGCGTCGGCTCGGTGCCGGCTACGCGGCGGCCACCCCGGACACCTTGCAACGACGCTTCCTCCACACTGGCGGGCACATCCTCGAGCGCGCAGGGGACATCGTCGTCCGTCTAAACCGTCGCACCTACAGCCCTGTGCTCCGCTCGGCCGACATCCCCGACACCGTTGTCCCGTGGTGGGGTGGCAAGCTCTTGCACTTCGAGTACGCGTGAAAGTGGGGTCGATTTCGCTGCGTGAGAATCGGCATTAGATGAGGGTGGCCAAACGATGTTGAGTGGCTCACCTCATTGGCCCAACAAGGCACGACGGCATGTCAGCATAAGGAGAGCCGTCCCCGGCTCACGGTGCGGCGGGCTTGCCCGCCCGTGCTCTGTCTTCTCGTTCCTTGCCTCCCGCGTCATAGGAGAGAAGGGGTGCCTCAATGTCCCCAATGAGTAGGCCCGCACGAAGGTTGCGCCGCCGCAGCCTCGCTCTGGTAGCCCTCGTCGGGTGCTTGTCCGTGGGCCTGTCCACGACGGGCGCCACCGTCCAAGCCGAGCTGCCGACCCCACCGCCTGGAAACTTCATGCCTAGCACCCCGCCGCCGGTGCCTGAGTTCTGGTACACCGGTTCGGAGGCCGACAACATCCCGGGAGGCGGCACGGTCGTACTGTTCACCCACCCTGACGTAGTGCTCGCCCACCCCTACAACTGGGGGGTGTTCCACCTGACGGGGCCGAAACCGCTGCAGACCAAGCATTCGGTGGCGTGCGGTGACCTGGGCTGCGTCTACAACCACTTGGACTGGACCGTTGGTGCCGAGCGGGTGTCGGGCTGCGCGCCGAACACCACTACCTGCGATGTGAAGGTCGCCCCCGGGGGGGCAGGTTGGGCCGCTGTCATGGTCAGGCAGAACACGGAGCCGCCGCTGATATTCCTGCTATGGAACTCCCTGGTACCGGGTGGGACCATCAGCGGGACCGTGACGGACTCCACTGGTGCCGGCGTGCCGGGCGTCGATGTCAACGGCGCTACTACGGATTCTGCCGGCTTCTACACGATGGACGTGGCGGCTGGCACTTACACTGTTTCAGCCTCCGGCCGCGGGGGCCCGTACGAGCCGGCCAGTACCCGGGTGAGAGTGCCGCCGAACGGGGCTGCGGAGGCCGACTTCTCAACCAAGGGCTACGAGGTAGGTGGCCAGGTGCTCGGGCTGTCGTGCAACGGCACCAGCTGCCCCCCGCCGTTCGGGCTGGCCGGCCAGAGCATACTCGTGCAGGGCCGCTCCAGCACCGGCAAGGCCGTGTCGGAGATGGCAGTCAGCAAGTCGGACGGGAAGTGGTCGGCTAAAGTGCCGGCCGGCACTTACAACCTCGGCCCGACCGTGGACGGCAAGACCATGGACCTCCCGGTCTTCGACCCGGAGGAGATCCCAGGGGTGGTCGTCCACGGCCACGACGTGTGGGCCAACGACTTCGAGGCCTGTGCGGCCGGAGGGGGCAGCAGCGGCGTCCAGGAGGGGCCGCTCCGGGCTGCGGCGCTGGCAGGTGCCGGCCCTGTGCGGCCGAGCGTGTGCCAGTCCGTCTACACCGTCGTGGTATCCGCGGCGCTGGCTAACGAGGACTTGGTCGATCCCTCGAAGGACGCCCTGTTCAATACCAATACCAACCCGAAGGGGGCTGGGGTGTTGCAGTCCCCCCACTACTCCACGTTGCGCCGGTGGCTCCGTCTCGCACCAGAGTTCCCCGGCTGCCAGTCTGAGTATTCGAACCTGGTGACTCTGAGCAGGCAGGGCGCGCAGTTCCAGTGGTTCAGCTACTACTACCCTGACACAGCGACGCTCGGGCAGATCCAGTTCCCGCTGGTGTGGAAATGGTCGGGGAAGACCAAGACGGTGGATTACGCCGGCACCCCGACTGTGGCATACGGCAAGATCACCAAGCTCTGGACCTACGAGTACACCCTCCCTGGCCAGCCGGGAGTCGTCCACCGCAACAGCTGCTGGGATACGCGCACGGTCCGGATGACAACCGTCCTGGCCGCCGGTGGCAACGGAGGCGCAGCGGGTCTGAAGCCCAACCAGTTCACGATCGAGATCGCGTGGTGGCTTCCCTTCGACCCCGAGGGGGTGGCGGTCGACACGGAGGGCAGCCTGGGCGACCAGATCGCCGAGTACGGTGCCACGTTGCTGCAAAAGCTGGCCGCGGCCGGCTCCAAGGCCGCCGCTGCAGTGTACGAGAAGTACGAGGCGATGCCGATGTGGCAGAAGTTCGCTCTCGGCCTGGCCTGCGGTATAGCCGCTGAAGGGCTGGCCATCAAGGGAGCCGTCGCCGCGCCCGAGCTGATCGCGAAGCTGATGGGCACCGAACTGCCCGAGGGCACCGCGGCCTTCATGGAGCACGTGATCGGCAGCGACCTCGAGCTGGCGCACTACTTGATGACCGCCGCCGAAATCGCCGGCTTCTACGTCGGCACCATCAAGGGGTACCCGGTGATGAACGCCGTGATACGCGGCAGCTTCAGCGGTACACCGTGCGCGGTGGGGTCCACGGTGGAGTGCAAGTCCACCCTAGCGCTGGCCGTGTCCCCCACGCAGTTCCCCGACATCAGCGTGAAGGTCGTGCGCGCCGTGGACACGACATATGGACGCTCGGGCATCCACGGGCCGCTCTACACCGGGGCGCTCCCCTGGAAGACCGGCTACAGCAGCCGCGGCAGCGAGGTCAGCACTTTCAACCCCTTCTTCGGGAGCAGCCCCAGTTACCTGGTGTCCAACATCGGCAACGGTGCCAAATACGCCAGCGGGGCTCAGGCGGTGGCCAAAGTCCAGGCAGGTACGACGCAGAACCCCCAGCTGGTCCAGAGCGTCAGGCAGACCCTGAGCCCCGCCAAACAGTTCGTGGCCGCCCAAGAAGCCGTGAACGACCCGGAGTGCGACAAATACGGCGAGCCCGAAAGCCATTCCACGATCTGTTGGGTCCTCCAGGACGGCCGGCCGTGACGAGCCCGACGGGCAGGAACCAGGCGCTGGGGGAGCCCTACCACTCGCCAAGGGCCGGGACGTCGCGCTCCAACGCATATCCCGCTCCGGCCGGGAACAGGAGGGGACCATGAGACCTGCAGAACGGTTGGTCACCATGTTGGTCGCGGCCACGACAATGATGCTCGTTTCCACGGCGGCGGCGCCCACAGGCTCAGCACAGGGTGTGCGTGCCGGGCCGAAGGCACAGGCAGGGACTTGGGCCCAGTCCTCCGAGCTGACGGGCTCGGACACCAGGTGGAGCTCCGCCTCCGCCGGCGCGTACGGGGGAACTAGCTTCGGGGGTGAAAGCGACTTCGGCTGGTCGGTCGCCGTCTCTGGCAGTACGGCCGTCGTTGGTGCGCCCTATTTCAGCTCGTCCCTCGGCTACCACGACGAGGGCAACCAGGGCCCCTACGGCGAGGCGACAGGGCGGGCATACGTGTTCACTAAGGGTCCCGACGGGTGGCAGCAGACCGTCGAGCTGGTGGCCTCGGGCACGGCCCCCGGCGACGAGTTCGGCGCCTCGGTAGCCGTCTCCGGCAGGACGATCGTCGTAGGGGCTCCCGGCCACGGGCCGACGGTGCTCAACCAATTAGCCGGGGGGGCGAACGCACGGAGTGGCCGGGCGTACGTCTTCCAGGAGGGCGCGACGGGCTGGCACCAGGCGGGTGTGCTGGAGAACCCGGGAAGGACCACCCACCGCAACGGTTACCTCTCCGGTACCTCCGTCGACTTCGGTACCTCGGTTGCAGTTTTCGGCAAGACGGCGGTCGTCGGCGCCTACGGGCAGGCCTACGTCTTCACTGAGCGCCGCGCCGGCTGGCACTATACGACCGAGCTGGTCAAGGTGCCCTTCCAAACTCTCACATGTTGCGAGGCGGTCGCCGTCTCTGGCCGCACGGCCCTGGTGAGCAACGAGCGCTACGGCGTCGACCCGAAGGGCGCACCTCTGGCCACCTCCGACGCGTACTACGCGCTCAACCAAAAGGGCCTCGTGCGCGGCGTCGCTTACGTGTTCAGCAACGGCCCCACCGGCTGGCACCAGACGGGCGAGCTGATCGGGCCCAACCTCACTGCCGCGGACTACCTGGGTTCTGGGCCGTACTACGGCGCCTCCGTGGCCATCTCGGGTAGTACGGCGGCGGTGGGCGCACCGCAATTTGCGCGGGTCTCCTGGGCGAACTTGAAGCTGACTGGCAAACCCGGTGGAGCGTACGTGTTCACCCGGACCGCCTCAGGTTGGCGCCAGGAGGCCCAACTTGCCAACCCGAGCCCCAACTTCGGCTGGTCAGTAGCCGTCTCCGGCAACCTGGCGGTCGTGGGGGCGCCCGGCCCCGAGCCATCACAGACGGCCTATACGACTTCCGGCGGAGGGAGTTACCAGCCGGGGCTGCCCGCGGGGGTACCCGACACCGGGGTCGCCTACGTCTTCACGGGGGGCGCCGGTGGCTGGCACCTGGTTGCCAAGCTGTTGAGCGCGGGGAAGCCGAAAGGTGACAACCTGGGCAACTCGGTCGCTATGTCGGGTGGCACGGTCCTGGTCGGGGCCCAGTGCAGCTCCCACGCCTACGTGTTCGGGGGTTAGTGCAGGACCTTGATCTTAGAGTTGAGCCCAGTCCACGGTGGCTCGGTCGCAAACAAGTTCGTCGGCGCTGTTTCACGATCACCGCATCGGGCTTGCTGGGTGCGCGACCTGACGCAGGCGAGCGGCACTACGTCTACTTATGCGCTTGGCTGCAGAGCCCACTCGACGAATCGCCTCATCCCGTTTGAAGTCTGCCACCTGGGGCCAGGCGTCCCGGCGCTCGGCCGACTAACAGGTCCGGAGCTGTCCGGTACAGAACCGGTAATTCTGTGCTGGGGAGAGCAGTCTGACCGGCGCGCCGGATTCGGTCGTCGATCTGATGATGGACAACCCGTACATCACCGTGGCTCGGGTCCAAAAGGCACTAGGCGTGACACAACCGGGTGCCTTGTCTCTCCTGCGGAGGATCGAGCAACGGGGCTGGCTGCAGGATCGTGGGACCTCGGGCAAGGGCGGGAGAGTCGTGTGGGTCGCGCCGGAAGTGCTCGGCGTGCTCGAGGAAGTTGGCCTACCGTCACACTGACGCACAGGCGGGCCTGCACGCTGGCTGCTCCAGGAAACGGTTCAAGGCTTCCACATCGAGCGGCCGAGCAAAGAGGATCCCCTGTGCAATATCGATCTTCTCGGCCTTGAGTCGCATCCGCTGTTCGTCGTTCTCAACACCCTCGGCAATGATCTCGAGTCCGAGCACCTTGCCCAGTTGGACCAGTGTGTGGACGATGGCAGCCGAGTCGGACGAGTCGGCAATCCCCAATACAAAGGACTTGTCGATCTTCAGCACGTCAATCGGGAACTGTCGTAGGTAGGCGAGCGACGAGTAGCCGGTGCCGAAGTCGTCGATGGCGAGACGCACGCCGATCGCCTTCAGCAGTTCAAGTCGAGCAAGGGTGGGTTGAACGTCACGCATCAAGGTGGTCTCGGTCAGTTCCAGGGTCAACATGCCCGGGTCGAAGCCGGAGACCGTGAGGGCGTCCCGGACGTCTTCGACGACCTGGTCGCGTCCGAGTTGCACGGCGGCAAGGTTGACTGACACCGTCAACAGATGGCCCTGACTGTGCCAAAGTGAACCTTGCCGGCACACGACCTCGAGCACCCACCTACCGACCGGAATGATGAGGCCGCTCGATTCGAGGAGAGGGATGAACTCAGCGGGTTGAATGACGCCCCGTTGCGGATGGCGCCAGCGCAACAGTGCCTCAACGCCGATAACGGCTCCCGTGGAAAGAGCAACTATGGGTTGGTAGAGCAGGAAGAATTCGTCGTTCGTGATGGCTTGACGCAGATCCAAGTCAAGATTTCGGTGATCGTCGACGTCTTTCTGCATCGAAGGGGAAAAGATCACGGCGTGCCGTTTGCCTGTGGCCTTTGCCCGATAGAGGGCGATGTCGGCGTCTTGCAACAGCTCTTCGGGCGTCGTCCGATCGCCCTCGGCAATGCCGATGCTTGCGGTTACAGCCAACAGAGTGTCGATGCCGAGGATCTCGAATGGGGTCCTCAACACGTCAAGGATCCGATCCGCCACCGCCTGGGCACCTGCTTCCAGTGAGGCGCCCTCGAGCAGCACGACGAACTCGTCACCACCCAAACGTCCGACCGTGTCCACTTCGCGTAGTGCACCGGCCAGCCTGGTTCCGACCCCGAGAAGCAACTGATCACCTGCGTCGTGGCCCAGTGTGTCGTTGATGTCCTTGAAATCGTCGAGGTCGAGATACAGGAGCGCCAACGCGGTCCGCTGCCGTCGGGCGCGTGCCAGCATCTGACCGACCCGGTCAAGGACCAAGGCTCGGTTGGGAAGTCCGGTCAGCGAGTCGTGGAACGCCTGGTGATGGAGCTCCTTGGTGCGCTCGTGCACCAGCAGTAAGGCGCGTCCCCGGCCGGTTCCCAGCAAGTAGATCAGCAGTCCCAGCAACAAGCTGAACGCGATACCGCCCAGCAATAAGCCCAGTGCGCCCGGATCGGTCAGCACCCCGTCTACCGTCGGCGCGCCGAACGTCTGGAGATGCCATCCGTTGCCAAGGTCGATCGTCCTCAATTGTGCTCCAGCAGGCGCCGCGCCTGCTTCGAAGGAAACGCCGCTTGAAACCCCTTGGTAGCGGAAGACTAAGCCGTAATTTGGATAACCTGCCAGCGCGCTGTCCAGGACTACGCGTGGGACAATCTCCATGCCCACCCACCCGATGAACGCGTCGTGACGCGCGAGAACTGTGGTCGGCAGTGAACTACCCCGGTAGACAGGCGCACCCAAGATCAGGCCCGCGCTCTTTCCCGTTCCGTATGGCAGGTAGGTGCCCTGCCCGGAGTCTCGGGCCCCCATGATCAACGGACCTAGTGCGGTGTCGCATACATCGAGGCCTCCCCCAGCGAACGACTGCCCGTTCCGTGACAGCAACAGTGTTGTGAAGCAGTAGTAAGGGCGAGTCCCTGGCGGGCTCACTGTAAAGGTTCCTGCTGCAGTCGTCTCCTGTGCCGCGAACGCGCTCAGCTGCGATGCTGGGACCAGCACCAACTTGGCGATTCCCTGAAGTTCAGGGTACCTCTGGAATGCACTGATCGAGTTCATCGCCCGCCCGAATTGGGCCTGAGTTGCCTCCGGGTTGCCGGCGATGAAGGCAGCGGCAGTCACGACCAGGTCCTGCTCGTGCTGCATGGCGAGCTCGAGCTTGGAGGCGATTGCCGTCGATGTCGCGAAGGACGCCTCTCGTGACCTCAGGCTGTCGTTTCGAGCCTCCACACGGGCTCCGACGACCGACCCGACGACACCCACAAGGACCAGCAGGCTGACCATCGCCGCCCAACTGCGAAGCCGCGCACTGACCGGTCCGAGTCCCTGCTCTCGTGTCTTCGACATCATGCACCGATCTCTACCCGGGTGGTCGGTGCGCGACGCCGCCGGGTCCGAGGAGCCTGCGCAGCAACGAAAGAGCTGTCCATCGGGTGCAGCGATCGGAGCACGGTGGATGGACCTGCGCGGTCGGCATTGCGACCCTCTTCTCCGACCGTACCGACGGCTGCGTCCTCATGGGTCATCAGCCGTGCAGGTGCGGTTCTGCAGATCAGCGGCTATGGCCATGGAACAGGGTTCCCGGGACATCGACACCTCCTCGAAGACAACGGCCCAGGCAAAACACGGTGCTCTCGCCCTTACGAGGACCATGGTGCTGGCGCGGTCATGGTGGCGAAACCAGAGGAGTCGTCCGTTCTCTTGTCGAGATCATCGGCAGGAAGCGCCGCTGGCTTTAGATTTCTCTGATTTCTTGCGCTCTTCGGACCATCAAGAGATGGTGATTCAGCCTGGCGTGCGGGCGACACATCATGGACAGGCCGCCCGCGTTCTGCTCGATGCCGCGCCGTTCCTGGCGTTGTGCCGGACCAGCACGGAGACGGACCGATCAGCTTGACCGGTGAGCTTCGACCAATTCGTCCAACATCCGATCGATTGCGCCCAGGCCGATCGAGAGATGGCCCTCGCCCGGTTCGAGATGGACCGAGGCATCAGGAAGCTGCGAGGAGAGCCACCGGCCGTGGGCGAACGGTACCATCAGGTCAGCGCTCCCCTGCCAAATCATGGTCGGGATCGAAACCTCACTTAGAGCGAAGCCCCAGGGTTTGACGAATCCCAAGTCATCGTCCAACCACCCGTCTACCCCGATCCGCAGGGCCTCGTGGAAGGCGGAAGCCATGTCCTCCCCGAACTCGTCGGTCATCACGGCTCTGTCCACGTCTGGTAGCACCGAGCCGAGCGACGCCACGATGCCAGCTGCGGTTACTTCCTTCAGGTCCTCCCGCAATTGCTCAAGGTAGGGTCGCAACTGTCTTTCGCCCTGGACCGCGGCCTCGAACTCGGTCACGTTGTCCTCGCCCATGCCAGCTATCCAGTCGAGACCGTCGGCCTCGTAGGGGGCAACACTGGCAATCAACAGCACTGCTGCGACCTCGTCGAGTCTCGCGGCGCACGCGAGCGCGTGAGGGCCGCCACCGGACCATCCACCGACCACGCATCGTTCGGCGCCTATCGCGACCAGTACCGCCTTGGTGTCCGCCACCACATCGATGACGCGACGGCCCTCTCGACGGCTCGAGGCCCCGTACCCAGGTCGCGAGGCCGTAACGAAGCGCAGCCCTCGCTCGTGAGCAGCCCTTTCGATGGCTCGAAACGGGTTGGCGGCACCAGGTGTCCCGTGATGGAAGATGAAGGGAACGCCGTCTGCTGGTCCGCTCACGCGAACGTCGAGGCGTCGCCCATCAGGAAGCTCAAGGAGCTCGGGCGCGATCACGCGGTCATTCTGGCATGTACGTCCGGGCTGTCTAGCGCGAGCGGATGCCGATGACGCAGTGGGCCAATGACCTCTCCCGGCCGTCGGACCCGTCGCTGGGCTCACACGGATCAGTTGGAGACGACTGACTCTGCCGCCGCGATCAACTCGGACCCTGACATCGTCCGGTCACCGACCGACACCTCGGGCTGCACTTGGTGGCGGGAAGCACGGATCAGCACACCGGCCACTACAGCAGCCGCCGCGAGCAGGGCCGCACTTACGGTAAAGGCCGTGGTGTACCCGTGAACTGCTGCGTTCTGGACTGCCCTGTCGATGTGGGCATGGGCGGTCAGATAGGAAGCCGCCGCCGCGGCGGCCACCGTGTTCAACAGCGCGGTGCCGAGCGAACCGCCGACCTGCTGGGTCGTATTGACCAAGGCACTGGCCACCCCGGCGTCAGTGGGATCGACCCCCACCAGGGCCGTGGAGGACATCGGGACGAAGGTCAACCCCATACCCACGCTGACCAGCATCTGTGGGGGCAGGACATGGGCCAGATAGCTGCTGTCCACGCTCAAGCCGGTGAACCACATCAGCCCGCCGGCTGCCAGGACCAGCCCGATCACCATCAAAGCCCGGGGACCGATGCGGGGAAGCAGGCGGGTGGCCAAGCCTGCACCGAGGATGATCCCCCCGGAGAAGGGAAGGAAGGCGAATCCCGTCTTGAGAACCGAGTACCCCAGAGTCTCCTGGAGGAAGTAGGTAAGGAACAGGAAGGTTCCCAGCAAAGCGCTGCCGACCAGCAGCGAGGCCAGGTACGACCCTCCCCGGTTGCGATCGAGGACGACGCGCATCGGCAGCAGCGGGTGTGTCGAGCGCAACTCGATGACGACAAATGCGCAGAGGGCGGCGGCCGAACCGGCTAACAGCCCGAGGGTGAGGTGGGCACCCCACCCGTCGGTGCCGGCCGTGGTGAAGCCGTAGACGAGAAGGAAGAACCCGCCGGTCACCGTCACAGCTCCCGGAATGTCGTAGCCGGCACGCACGTGCGCCCGGCTCTCCTGGACAAAGCGCATGGCGCCCATCGCGGCCAGAATGGCGATGGGCGCATTGATCAGCAGCGTCCAGCGCCACGACGCCCACTGGGTCAACGTGCCACCCAGGACAAGGCCGATGGCCGCACCGCCGCCCGCGATGGCGCCGTAGATGCCAAACGCACGGGCTCGCTCTCGGACTCCGGTGAATGTGGTCGTGAGCAGCGACAACGAGGCAGGCGCCATGATCGCGGCAAAGGCACCCTGCAGGGCCCGGGCGCTGAAAAGCATGGCAGCGTCCTGGGCCAGCCCGCCCAGAGCGGAGGCCGCGCCGAACCCGATGAGACCGACGATGAACATGCGGCGGCGACCAAGGTAATCGGCTATCCGCCCACCGAGAAGCAGCAGGCTGCCGAAAGCGAGCGTGTAAGCGCTCAGCACCCACTGACGGTCGGCGGTCGAGATGTGCAGGGCTCGCTGGGCCGAGGGCAGGGCTACAATCACAACTGACGCGTCGAGCACGATCATCAGCTGGGCCACGGCGATCACGGCCAGTGACCACCATCGTCTCGGATCGGGTTCGAGGCTCGGCACGCTGGTACCGGGCACGGTGTCGACTGTGGTCCAGTCGTTGGTCATCGGGATCCCCCCTCTTCCGGTGGCTTACGCCGGACCCGCTCCGATATATTCGGAGTGATGGCTCCGTTTAAACCGCAACTATACGGAACGTGCGTTCCGTTTGTCAACAGGGTCATGGCGCCGGGGCAGTGACGACAATGCCCGCTGAGGTTCGGCCTATGCGCGCGGACGCCGTGAAGAACCGGCAGCGCATCCTCGAAGCGGCCGAGACGGTCTTCGCCGCCGAGGGCGTGTCCGCGCCAATCGACAGGGTGGCCGAGCGGGCTGGGGTTGGTGTGGGGACTGTCTATCGCCACTTCCCCACCAAGGAGGACCTCTTCGAGGCTATCGTCATCACACGCCTGAAGGACTTGGTTGCGCTGGCCCAGGCCGAGGCCTCTGCGGAGTTCCCCGGGATGGCGCTGTTCTCGTACCTTCGGCGGTTCGCCCACGAAGCCGCAGCCAAGCACGACCTGTTCGACGCCATGGGTGCGGCCGGAATCGACTTCAAGACGCGCTGTGCCGAGAAGGTCGACGAAATGAAGGCGCGCGATCGGGCTTCTTCTCGACGCGGGCCCAGGTCGCGGGCGCCGTTCGGCACGACATGTCCGTCGACGAGCTCATCGGCCTGGTCATGGGAACATGTCAGGCGGCCTCACAGGCCGGCCTGGACGACGACACCTGTCAGCGCATGGTGGGAATCCTCTGTGACGGCCTCCGGAGGCCGACGGCGACCGAGCCTTGACGAAGGTTCGCGCAGCTGCGCCACGCTCGAGCGCCGCGTGGGCCTGAGGTTTCACGCCGAGTTCATGCGGAATTAACCGCGCTAGACAGGATTCCGAGTGGAGGTCTCTTCCCCACTCGTTAGAACCGTGATGTGACCGATCCCTCCGTTACCGGCCATCCGACGAGACGATCTCGACCGTGTTCGGCAGCTCCGATGCGGATCGCGCTCGTGGCCCATGACAACAAGAAGTCGGACCTCGTGGAATGGGCGCGCGCGAACAGGAACACTCTCTCGCATCACAAGCTCCTCGCCACCAGCAGCACCGGAGAGGTGCTCGAATCGGAACTGGAGACTCCGGTGGATCGTTTGCACAGCGGCCCACTTGGTGGGGACCTTCAGCTCGGAGCGAAGATCACTGAAGGCAAGATCGACCTGCTCTTCTTCTTCTGGGATCCACTGGAGCCGCAACCTCATGACCCCGATGTGAAGGCGCTCCTGCGCATCGCGGTGGTGTGGAACATTCCGGTCGCCTGCAACCGTGCAACTGCGGACTTTCTGATCACGTCACCGCTATTCGACGGTGAGTACCACAGAGCCGTGCCGGAGTACTCGCTAGCGAACCAGCTACCGGACTCCTCTAGGTGATCCAGCGGATCAGCTGTCGAGCTCCGTCCATCTCCAGAACTGATCGGCCGGGCGCGGAAGGCCCTCCCGACCTCCCGACTAGAGCGTCAGAGAGCGCAGTTCCTGCAGCGTCCGGCCATGGCGAAATGGTGGGGATCGATGGAAAACCCGTAACGAGCCTTCACCAAGCCGGCGAATGCCGCGAACAGCTCGTTCGGAGACTCGGTCACGGCTCCGCATACCTCGCAAACCAGGTGGGAATGGCCAACGGGCGTTACGTCGTAGACCGCCCGGCCATGCCCTAGGTGCGAGTGGGTGACGACGCCGATCTCCTCGAGCTCGTCGAGAAACCGGTAGATCGTCGACATGTGGACGTCGAGGCCGTGCGCGTGGACCTGTTCGCCGACATGCTCAGCAAGCTCAGGTGCCGTGCAATGCCCTGAGCGTTCGAACAGGGTCCGGAGAACAAGGCGACGTGCAGTAGTGACACGTCCCCCGCGACGACGAATCTCGGCCAGTACCAGCTCGACGGGATCGAACTCGGCCGTTGCCTGAGTGATCGTCATCGCGTCAGCATAGGGAGTTCCTGAACCTCTCTTGCAGATGAGTCCCGTTTCAGTCCAGCTCGCTGTTGCGGTCAGTTCGCAGATAGGCAAGACTCCAAGGCGAGGTCGATCGACTGCTATTGAAAGCCTTGTCGAGGAGGGGCGCATGGCAACCACTGTCGTCGGCAGACCCGCCCGACGCCTGAGAACAATCCAAGACGCATTGACCCCGAGAGAGTGGGGCAGGGTCGGCGCGATGACAGGCATCGTGATCGGCCTCAATATTCTCGGGTGGGCCATGTTGGCGGCCGCGACCGGCCACCATTACCGCCTGAGCAAGACGGACGTCTTCGGGCTCGGGACCGGTGTGCTCGCCTACACCCTCGGGATGCGCCACGCGTTCGACGCGGACCACATCTCCGCGATCGACAACACCACTCGCAAGCTCATGGCCGACGGCAAGCGTCCGCTCAGCGTCGGGTTCTTCTTCTCACTCGGACACTCGACGATCGTGTTCCTTCTGGCTGTGTTTCTCAACTTCGGAATCCGTGCCCTCGATAACCAGGTGAATTCCGGTTCATCAGATCTTCACCAGTGGACCAGTGTCGTCGGGACGTCGGTGTCAGGTTTCTTCCTCTATCTCATCGCCGGGCTCAACGTCGTCATCCTCGTTTCGATCCTCCGAGTATTCCGCGATCTGCGCAAGGGCCAGTTCGACAACGACGAGCTCGAGGAGCAGTTGAACAAACGTGGCCTCATGAACCGCTTACTCGGGGGCTTCGCCCGCAAGATCGACACGCCGTGGAAGATGTACCCGGTCGGCGTCCTGTTCGGGCTCGGATTCGACACCGCTACCGAAGTGGCACTGCTCGTGCTATCGGGAACAGCCGTCGCCAGCGGACTGCCGTTCTATGCGATCTTGTCGTTGCCCGTGTTGTTTGCCGCGGGGATGTGCCTGTTCGACACCCTGGACGGCTGTTTCATGAACTTCGCCTACGGCTGGGCGTTCTCGAGACCGATCCGGAAGGTGTACTACAACATCATCATCACAGGGCTCTCGGTTGCCGTCGCGTTTGTCATCGGGACGATCGAGCTCGTCGGGCTCCTCTCGACCGAGTTCAACCTTCACGGCGCGTTCTGGGACACGATGGCCAACTTCAACATCAACCGGGCCGGGTTCATCATCGTGGGAATGTTCGTGGTCACCTGGACAGTCGCCCTCGCAATATGGCGTTTCGGCCGTATCGAAACGCGCTGGGACCGGTCCGCGACGCTCACCAGGGCCGAGGCAGGGGCCACGATGCGAATGGAGTGTGGCATCGAAGGCGTGGATCGATATGAAGCCTCCTGGGCCGAGGCCGAATAGGTCCGGAGAACCTCCTGCGGGTCGGAACCAACATGCGGGGCGCAGCGGAAGTGTTGACCTGGTTGCAGCCTTCCTATCGCACGTCGACGGCGTCGACGCCGAGCCGCGGCGTCTTCGGGGTGTCGTAGAACTGGACCCGGATGTCGGAGTGAGGCCGGGTCGCGGTCACGCAGGCGGAGACATGAGTCCACCGGTTTCTGGACGGGAGCGGCCCGAAGCTCACCGATGAGGACTCACTCGGCGACTCGCCGTACAGCCAGATGGTCATCTGGCCCTGTGCTCCGGCGCGGGCGGCCGCCGTGACGACCTCGGCGTCGGCGCAAAAGCTCTCACCGGCGCTGGTCGGCAGGGAGACGTCCTGATAGATGCCGCCGCCGACGGCCGAGGTGCCGACGACGCCAAAGCCGTTGCCCTCATACGGGCTGGTGGCCAACTTGCCGGCCACCTCGATCCCGAACCGCGTGTGGCCCGTTGCTCGCCAGCCATTGCCCTCGTGGAGGTTGAAACCGCCGTTGTCCACGAAGGACTGGTGGACATCAACAGCGTCGACACCAAGCCGCGGCATCTTCGGGAGGTCGTAGAACTGGATTCTGATCTCGGAATGGGGCTGGGTCGCGGTCACGCAGGTCGAGACAGGCGTCCACTGGTTCGTGTCCGGGAGCGGCCCGAAACTCACCGAAGAGGACTCACTCGGCGACTCGCCGAGCAACCGCACGGTCATGTGACCCCGCGCCCCGGGGTAGGCAGCCGCCGTAACGACCTCGGCATCGGCACAGAGGCTCTCGCCGGCGCTGGTGGGCTGGGAGATGTCCTGGTAGATGCCCCCACCGAGGGCCGAAGTGGTTGTGAACCCGAAGCCATTGCCCTCGTACGGCCTGGTGGCGAGCTTGCCGGCCAACTCGATCCCGAGCTGCGAATGGCCCGCGGTTCGCCAGGTGCCGCCGCCGCGCTGGTTGAAACCGCCGTCTTGAACCAGCGACTGGTGAACGTCAACGGAGTCAATGGCGAGCCTCGGGGTTCTCGGGGCGTCAGAGAACTGGATCCGGACCTCCGAGTGAGGTCGGGACGCCGACACGCAGGTCGACACACGGGTCCACTGGTTCTTGCCCGGGAGTGGCCCGAAGGCCACCGCTGACGCCTGGCTCCCGGATTCGCCAGCCAGGCTCAGCGTCAGGGTGCCTCGCGCACCTGAGTCGGCACCCACCGTGACCACTTTGGCGTCGGAACAAAAGCTCTCACCGTCTTCAACGGGAAACGAGATGTCCTGGTAGACGGCTCCACCGAGGACCGGGGTGCGGCTGGCAGCGAAACCGTTGCCCTCGTCCGGCCCGATGACCAGCTTGCCGGCCGGCTCGATACCGAGCCGCGCTTGGCTCGCCTGCCACCCTCGGTCGTCGTTGTGATTGAAACCCTCGTCGTCGACAAGGTCGGCGGCAGCCGTCCCGGCGTCGCTGGAAGCGGCGGGCGCCTGAAGCCAACCGGTCACCGGCATGCCATAGTCCGGCTGGACGACGTCGTCGATGACGCCGAGCGTGTTGGTGCCGTTGCCGCCGTTCATGTTCTGCTCGAGAATGTCGATCGTCCCGTCGCCGTTGGTGACGTTCGTGGCTGTGACGACCGCGGTGTGACCCTCCTCCCACGTCGGCTCCATGCTGAGCACGTCACCTGGTACCGGCACGCTCGAGCCGTCGTTGGCAATTTTCTGCAGATGGCCGCCGTCCGCACGTGAGTAGTTTGCAACGACCTCCGCGCCATCGGCCGGGTAAGGCCGCACCCCATACTCGAGGTACAGCCATCGCATCGACAATTCGACGCATTCCCACTCGTATTCTCCCCAGGCATGCGGGAAGAACGCGACCGTTCTGTCCCAGCCGCCACGGTTCACGCCTGGTCCGCATGCTGTGAGCCCATCCCAGCTCGAGAGAGGAAAGGACCCGGGATTGCTGTAGGCGTCACAGTTCCCACTCCACCAAGGCGGGAACCGAACCGGCGGCGGATCAGCCGTGCTGGGCGAAATCACGATCACGTGCGGGGTCATCGGGGAAGCCGGTGCTGGGCTGATCAGATCGTGGCTCGGTACGGTGGTCCGGGTCGAGATGTTGCGGGCCACGACCGACGTGCCGGCCGCGAACGCTGCCTCGGCTCTGCGGTTGGGCCGAAGCGGCCCCGCCGCCTGGATGATCCAGAGCCGGTTGCCTGCGTCCGCCAGCCACGACACTACCTCGGTCGGCTGATGGCGTGGGCCGAGCGCGACGTCGACGATCCGAGCCGAGCCTTCGACGCGGTCGCCAAAGATGAATGCAGAAGGCCGTACGGACCGAATCAAGCGTCCAGTGCCCATCGCGCGGTACTTGCTCAGATGCTGAGGTTCGACGATCCCGATAAGCGGCGCCGGGGCAGCCGAACCGAACGGGTACGCATAGATCGTGAATCCCCTGTAGGGCTTCTGGGTTACTGCGGCGGCTCCTTGAAGCACATCGCCGGGCTTCGAAGCGACTAAGGCCGCAGGCGGAAGAGCAGTAGAGCGCACAACGAGATCGACGGCATCGACAACTGTGCGGGCCGATTGCACACCACCTGAGGCGCGGATGGAGGTGACGCCGAATGGCGTTGCGAGCGCGCTCACGAGCACCATCCCCGTGGCGAGCGACTCCATCTTCCAGGTTCTTCTCTCGTAGCGCACGGAAGTCTCCCGATTGTGTCGGCCCGACCCCGGGTTGGCTCCTGGACAGTATTGCGCGCGCGCTGCGCGGCTCGCCAAGTGAACATCGAAGCCGACCTCCGCGAAGCCCCATCTGTAGTCGTTCGCGTGCCGCTGACCGCGGTGGGGACCTGGCTTTTGCGCGCGGGGACCTTGCTCGTAGGCTTGACCACTGTGGCCCGCGGGCAGGAGTTCTCTACCGAAACAGCAAGGGGAGTGAGCCCGGCTACGAGGCGCTATCGACAGATTCGCTTCGAGTTGCCGGCTGGGGCAACCGAGTTGCTGCTCGTACGTCACGGCGAGTCGGAGGCCGCCGATCCCGATCGACCATTCCCGCTTGTCGACGGCAGGGGCGACCCGGGGCTGTCGCAGCTCGGCCGGGAACAGGCCGTGCTCGTCGCCGACCGCCTTGCTGCCACTCGCGTCGACGCCATCTACGTGACAAGCCTGCGCCGGACCGCCGAGACTGCGGCTCCACTCGCGGCACGGCTCGGGCTCATACCGGCGGTCGAGCCAGCCCTGGCCGAAGTTCACCTCGGCGAGTGGGACAGGGGCATTTACCGCCAGCGTGTCACTGAGGGCCATCCCCTCGCCCTTCAGATGGTCGAGGAGGAGCGCTGGGACGTGATCCCCGGCGCCGAGTCCAATGCAGCCATCGAAGCGCGTGTCGGTCCGGCGATCGGGCGCATCGCAGAACGCCACGCCGGTGAACGCGTCGTGTGCTTTGCCCACGGCGGCACGATCGGGGCCGTCCTGGCGATCGCGACCGGCTCCCGGCCGTTTGCCTTCATCGGCTCTGACAACGGTGCCATCTCGAGCATTGTGGTGGCGGGCCCTCGCTGGCTGCTGCGTGGATTCAACGACCGATCACACCTGGAGCGACACAACCCCCACGTACGCTCCACAACATGACCTGGAACGAAGGTCCGTTGCTTGGGTTCGATCTGGAGACGACCGGCGTCAATCCGTGCTCGGACCTACCGGTCCAGGTAGCCCTGATCCGTTGGGAGCCGTACGGAAGTGGTTACCGCAACGTGTTCATCGTCGATCCGGGATGTGAGGTCCCTTCCGGCGCGGAGGCCATCCACGGGATCTCGACACACAAGGCACGCCACGAAGGCTGCCCACTCCGCGAGGCCGCCACGCTCGTGCACGCGGCGCTCGGGAAGGCCCAAGCGGATCACGTGCCGGTGGTGGCCATGAACGCGAGCTTCGATATCACGATCGCCGCGATGCTGTTCCGGAGCTTCGGTCTGGAGCCGATTGAATGGCGGGCACTGGTCGACCCCCTCGTCATAGACCGCAAGGTCGACGGTTTTCGGTCCGGCAACCGCCGGTTGGACGCCCTCTGCGAGATCTACGGCGTCGTACTTGGCAGTCCGCATGACGCGGGGAGCGACGCGGACGCGACCCTGGCGCTCGCTCGGACGATCGTGTACCGGTATCCGGAGATCGCCAAATGCGAGATCGGTGAACTGACGAGGCTTCAAGCCGACTGGCACCGGACCTGGGCGCTCGAATGCGACTCGTGGCGTCGGAAGAATGGCAAGACGGGCCTTGCTCCTGAAGAGTTCTGTTGGCCTCTGCGCGAGGTTTTCGACTTGCAGTGTGCTCCCAGGCGCTGAGCCGGGCTGCCCACATTCGCCGACGAGCCCTGTCAGGATCGGCCCGCTGGCGTTCACCGGCTCAGGCTCAGTCTGCGCCTCAACAGGGTGTGGGGTCGTAGGGCGCAGACGCGTTGTTATAGATCGGTGTCTCGCCGGCCGGAGTCGGCGCGATGGTTGTGACAGTTGTCTGGTTGGATGTCGTGGTCGTCGTTGAAGTCGCGCTCGCCAGGGTTGCCGTCCAAATCGCGCTCGTCGGGCTCGCCGCCGAAGTCGCGCTCGCCGACGTGCCCGTCGTGATGTTGGCAGTCGGGGACGTCTTCGTAGACGTGCCGAAAGCGAGGAAGTTCTTGATCACCACGTCGTCAGCGGCAGCAGCCGGCAGCAGCACATCGGCCCCCCCGGAGGTGACGTAGGGGCCGACGGTTGGAAGAGTCACTGCCTTGAGCGACCCGGGCGAGAAGTTGTGGAACTCCCTCGCCAGGCTCAACATGGTGCCCTCCGTCATGGTCTGGTCGACTGTCAGGTTGTGCACGGCGGCGTTGATGAAGCCTGCCACCGCGATGGGGTTCGTGATCTCGGCATTCAGCTGGTGGACCACGGCCCGAAAGAATGCTTGCTGGTCGCGAATCCTGGTGAAGTCGCTGCCGTAGTCGGTGTACCAGACTCCCTTGACCTCGTACTGAATGTTCCGGCTGCGCACCAGGGCGAGGGCCTCAGCGCCGTTGACGACCTGGCAACCAGTGGTGCGGATTCGCAAACCGCTCATGTTCTGGCCGTTCTCCCAGTCCCTCAACGGATCCTTGAAGTCCAGGTGGATACCACCTATCGCATTCACCATCCCTTCGAGTCCGGGGAAGTTCACCTCGACGAAATAGTTGACTGGGATGTTGAAGTCCTGCGCGATCGTCTGCACGAGCAGAGACGGCCCTTCGTTGAAGGCGGCGTTGATCCGGTTCTGGCCTGATATGTACTGAACGTTGCCTGGAATCGTGACCCAGGTATCACGCGGTATCGACAACATCTCGATCTCGCGTGCGGCCGGCACGACACGGACAAGGATGATCACGTCGCTGCGCTGACCTCCCGCGTCAGCCCCGCACCCGAAGGACTTGCACCCGCTGGCGTCGTTGACAAAGGCGCGTGAGTCAGAACCGGCCACGAGGACCGTGAAGGGCGCCCCGGGCTTGGCAATCTTCTGAAGATTGGGTACGTCGACCTTCTTGATCTGGTGGAACTGGTAGTCGAGGTAGAAGAAGCTTCCGAGCCCGATAGCGACGATGAGCAGCACGACCACTCCGCTCGCAATCACGGCGCGCCTGGTCCACCGTCTCCGCCTGGACGGGCGAGCTCGGTGACGGCTCCCTTGAACTGCCCGGGCCCGCCTGCGGGCTGTCTTCTTGCGGACTGCTCCACTCCCGGTGGTGTCGCCAGCGGGGGTGGATGAGCCCTCGCCAACGGGTTCGTGGTCCATGGGCTCGGACTGCTCCCCCCAAGGTAAGTGCGGGTCAGGGCCGGGCAACTCGCCATCAAAGGGTACGTCGGGCACGGCACTGGAGGTTACAGCCTCCTTGGCCAAGACTTGATTCGCCCAGCCGGGTTGGCGGACGAGCGGCACTCTGTCAGACCCTGGCCAAATCCCCGAACTTTGCGTAGTTCGCGATGAAAGCCAAGTGCGCGGATCCCGTCGGGCCGTTCCGGTGCTTGGCAACAAGCACTTCGGCCGTTCCGCGATCGGCCGAATCCGGGTTGTAGACCTCGTCGCGGTAGATGAACATCACGACGTCGGCGTCCTGCTCGATGGCGCCGCTCTCTCGGAGGTCCGCGAGCATGGGTCGTTTGTCCGCCCGCGCTTCGAGGCCTCGGGACAACTGGCTGAGCGCCACGACCGGTAGTTGCAGCTCGCGCGCAAGAATCTTGAGCCCACGGGAAATCTCCGATATCTCAACTTGGCGGTTCTCGGCTGACATCCGGCCCGTCATTAGCTGGAGGTAGTCGATAACGACGAGGCCGATACCGTCCGACGATCGCATCCGACGCGCCTTGGCCCGGATGTCCATGATGGTCACATTCGGGTTGTCGTCAATGAACAGGGGCGCGGTGTCTATGCGGCCGATCGCGCTCGAGATGCGCGGCCAGTCACTGTCGAGCAACCGGCCGTTACGAAGCTTGGTGATATCGAGACGGGCCTCTGCTGCCAGAACGCGCTGCGCGATCTCCAAGTGACTCATCTCGAGCGAGAAGAACAACACCGGCACGCCGTGGTTCGAGGCTGCGTGCGCCGCCAGTCCGAGTGCAAAAGCCGTCTTGCCCATCGACGGCCGGGCACCGACGACGATCAGATTGGACGGCTGGAGGCCCGAAAGAAGGTAGTCGAGCTCACCGTAGCCGGTAGGCACACCGGTGATCGTCTCGCCCCTGTCGTAGAGGTGGTCGAGACGCTCAAGGCTCTCGGTCAGGAGGTCCTTCAGTGAGCGCACCGTGTCCGAGGTGCGCCGCTGGGCGACATCGAACACGAGCGCCTCGGCCTGGTCGAGCGCTCCGGCTATGTCATTAGGAACCTCGTAGCCGATCTCGGCAATCTCGTGAGCGACCCCGATCAGACGGCGAAGCAGAGCATGCTCCTGGACGATGCGGGCGTAACGGCTCGCACTCGAAATCGCCGGCGTGTTGGCCTGCAACGCGATGAGCGCCGCCGCTCCGCCGGATGCGTCAAGCACACCTACTCGACGCAGTTCCTCGGGAACCGTTACGTAGTCTGCAGGCTCACCCCTGGCATACAGCGAAGTGATGGCCTCATAGATGTGTGCGTGCGACGGTTTGTAGAAGTCCTCGGCGTTGACCTGTTCGACGACGACTGCGATCGCATCGCGCGAGAGCAGCATGGCTCCCAGTACGGATTCCTCGGCATCGAAGTTGTGCGGTGGTACCCGCGAGCTGCCCGCAGTGACCACCGTGGCCGACGGGCCCGAGCCGCGCCGGCGCCGGGATATGTCGGGGACGGGTTGCAGAACGGTCATCACATCAAGGATGAACGCACAGGCCTGGGGGGCGCTAGAGCCGGATCCTGTGGATTACCCGCTGAATCACTGGAAGATCCTGTGCACGGAGCGTGGACAAGTGTCCCCGCCCTCTTGCGGGCGAGAGCGCGGGCAACGACGATCATGTCATGCTCGAAGGGATGGGCCCGGTGCACTGCACGGCCACATCCTGACATCCGGCTGTATCACCGCCAGCGGGGCGGAGCCATGGTCAGCTCGAGCTCACGACCTCCAATGTGAGACGGAACTCGACCTCGGGATGGAGGCGAACTCCCACCTCGTGGGAGCCGAGGGTCTTGATGGCCTCGTCAATGACAAGCCGGCGCCGGTCGAGCTCGACTCCGGATTGACGGCTCACCGCGTCGACGACGTCAGAGGCTGTGACGGAACCGAATAGCCTGCCCTCGCTGCCGGATCGCGCCTCGATGCGAAACACGATCGGTACGAGCTTGCGGGCGATCGCCTCGGCACCTTCACGGTTGCGCGCGTCTTTCAGGTCGCGTGAACGACGCATCGCGGCAGCCTGGTCTTCGATCCCCGCACTGGCGACGATCGCGCGGCCCTGCGGCACCAGGTAATTCCTCGCAAACCCGTCAGAGACGTCGGTGATGTCCCCACGCTTTCCCACGCCCGGTATGTCGGTGCGCAAGACGACTTTCACTGTTCACCCGCCTCGTCCTCGATGGCGGCCAGCGCCAGTGGTTCAAGCTCCGAGTCCTCGAGTTCGTCTCCGAGCACGGTGTCGGTGAGCGCCTCTAGGTCTGCTTCGTCCGGAGATTCGGAACGCGACGCGCCACGACCGCCCGCAGCGCTGCGACCTGGGCCGCGTCCGCCGGGCCGCTCGCTTGTCGTCCGCTGTGTGAATGGAAGAAGTGCCAGCTCCCGAGCAGTCTTGATCGCCAGGGCAACCTCACGCTGGTGCTGGGCACAGTTGCCCGACACCCGCCGGGCACGAATCTTTCCCCGATCTGACATGAACTTGCGCAGTAGGTTCACGTCCTTGTAGTCGACCCAAGTGGCGTGCTCCTTGCAGAAGATGCAGATCTTCTTCTTCGTCCGCCGACCGGTCTCCTTCGGAACCCGGCGGGTACCTCGGTCTCGATCATTGTTCCGCGCCATCTAAAAGGGCTCCTCGTCGTAGGCCGCAAACGCCTCGCCCGCCGCTTGGCCAGCGGGTTGAGCGACCGGACGGGTGGCACTGCTCCGACCGCCCCCACCGCCAGCACCACTGTCGGAAGGTCCCCGCCTCTCGTTCTTGACCACTTGTGCGGTCGCCCAGCGGAGGCTCGGCCCAAGTTCATCGGCCACGACCTCGATTTTCGATCGCTTGTCACCTTCGGCCGTCTCCCAGCTGCGCTGCTCGAGCCGGCCGGTGACGATCACCCGTGCTCCACGAGTCAGGGTCTCGCTCACGTTCTCTGCCATTTCGCGCCAGCACACGACGTCGAAGAACGAGGTCGCTTCCTCCCATTCTTGGGTCTGGCGGTTCTGCCAGCGACGGTTCACTGCCAGGCCGAAGCTCGCAGTTGCTTGCCCGTTCGGGGTGAATCGCAATTCAGGGTCACGGGTGACGTTGCCCACCAGCGTGACGGAGTTCCCATTCGCCATTTCATTCGCTCCAGTTCGCTCAGCTCGCCGCTTTGGCCCGGGCAGCCTTGCGAATGGCGGTGTCCCGCCGCTTCGCTTCAGCTCGAAGGGCGCGCCCACTCTGCTTGTCCGGTTGCCGGAGCACCTTGTGGCGAAGCACGATGTCATCGAGAGTCAGCATTCGGTCGAGCTCAGCCACAAGGGTTGGCTCGGCCGTGAACTCGATAAGGACGTAGTAGCCCTCGCTGCGGTGCTTGAGCTCATACGCGAAGGACCGGCGACCCCAACGCTCGGCGCGACCAGGGTTGCCCCCACGATCGCGCACCAGCGTTGAGATGCGATCAAGACTGGCGTTGATGTCGCCATCCTCGAGGCCGACATCGAAAATAACCATGACTTCGTACGGCCGCACGGCGGCCTCACCTCCTCCGGACCCGGCGCGCTGGGCGCTCGGGGCCCCGGTTGTGACGGGGCAGGGGTATAGGGGACCGCATCATGGTAGCCGAGACCGGCAGCACCTGGCGCAGGCGGTCCTCCATGCTCAGAGCATCGCAGGCGGGTGTGACACGAGGCGCGGTCTCTTCAGGACCGCAGACCGAGCGCCTCGCGCAGCTCCGCCGATGCATGGTACGACTCGGCCTCGGACGGATACCGTCCCGCCCGGACGTCCGCTGCCCAGTCCCTTACCGCCTCAGTGGCGGCGCTGCCCAACTCTGCATACCGGCGAACGAACTTGGGAACCTTGCTCCCTGCGAGCCCGAGCAGGTCGTGCAGGACGATGACCTGCCCGTCGCAGGCCGGTCCCGCCCCGATGCCGATCGTCGGGATGTCGACCTCTGCGGTGATGCGCTCGGCCAGGACATCGGGCACGCCCTCGAGCACGATGGCGAAACACCCTGCCGCGGCCAGAGCCTCGGCGTCTTGACGGAGCTCGCCGGCAGCCATCGCCTCACGCCCTTGAACCTTGTAGCCCCCCATGGCGTGAACCGACTGAGGGGTGAGCCCAAGGTGACCCATCACAGGTATCTCGGCATCGGCGATCGCTCGCACCGCGGGGACCCGCCGACGTCCGCCCTCGAGCTTCACCGCGCGGGCACCGGCCCGCACGAGGATCGCCGCGTTGCGAACCGTGTCGCTCGCCTCGAGATGGAACGTGAGCCAGGGCATGTCGCCCACCAGCAGCGCCCGCGGCTTCGCGCGCGCCACGGCTCCGACGTGATGGGCGAGAGCCTCGATGCCGACATGGAGAGTGTCCTCCCAGCCGAGGACCACCTCGGCAAGGGTATCGCCGACCAGGATGATGTCGACATCGGCTTGGTCCACGACCCGCGCAAACGGCGCGTCGTAGGCCGTGATCATGACGATGGGTTCTGCCCCGCGGCTGCGCTTGCGAGCGCGGATGTCGGGCACCGTCACCTGTTCTGTCATTTTCGGACCTCCTCCCGTCCGGCGCACCTGGGCTGCCGGCGGTCAATCAGCGGTCGTTGGCTCCTGGAGCGAAGACGCTCAAGAGATGGTTCCAAGCACATCCGGTGCAGACTTCGACCACGTAACAGGCTACGTCGGCACTTCCCCTGCTTGTCTTGCGGCCGAGCTCGCGGAGATCGGCCAGCGGCAGTCCGCCCGGAGGAAGGCCGGGCCCGAACGCGAACGTGACGTGCACGAGCTGCTCATGTTCACAGATGGGGCACTCGCTGTCTGTCTCGCGCCCTAGGTTCTTCGCGACTCGGAGCAGCTCGGGCTGAGCGTCGCACACGTCGAGCCGGCCGAGGCGACCCCGTCGGTAGTCCTTCACTATCGACTCACGCATCAGTCGGTACTCGATGCGGCCGGGACGCGGAAATCCTCCGACTCCCCAACTCGACTGTGAACCGCTCCGGACGCTCGACATCCCGGCCAGGCTACAGTCCCCGCCACCCGGGGCCTGACCGCCGGGCATCGGGGAGACGGGCCAGCCGGTTACGCCACATCAGCCAGAACACGAACGACGAGGGGGTGAGCACCACCACCTCGACTACCAGTGGCGATGCACCGAAGAAGGGCCAGAGGATCAGGGCGGTGTCCCAGAACGCGTGCACGACGATGAACGGCCCAAGTCGCCGGTAGCGCAGGTATACGAGCACGCTTGCCAACGCCCAGGCGAGAATGGGAAGAACTCCCCAGCCGTAGTACAAGTGGTATGAGATCCGGACGAGCACCGCGACGGCCAGGACAGCCGCGGGGCGCAGGCCGCGCTGCTCGAGGCGTCGGACGAGGAAGCCGAGCACCACGATCTCCTCCACCACGCCGGCTGATACCGAAGTCGCGATCGCGACGATCGAGAAATAGCCCGGAAGGCTCTGTCTTGCCGGGGCGATGGCCCTGACGTGGGCTGCTTGAAGCAGATACGACACGAAAAGCTCGGGAACCAGGAAACACAGCAGGAACACCGGAAGCAACAGCGCTAGGTCCTGCCTGGGATCTGACCGATCGAGGCCGATCGCACGCGTGCCTCCCTCCCCGGAAACCCGTAGCAAGTAGACGACGAGTGCGGCTGCGGCCAGAGGTTCGAGGGTCAGCATGAGATCGACCAGGAACGAGTAGCCAAGATGAGAAGGGATCGGGAGGGGGAATCGGCCCGGAGTGCCCTCGTGGACGGCAGCCTGGATGAGCACCGCGAACGCGTTCACCACATAGGGCAGCGGGAAGATCGCCAGCACGATGACGATCTCGGCCGTGAGTCGGCGGCGTTTCGACAACTCGACCGAAGTTGCCGGCCTTGCGACCGACATGTCCAGGTCCGCTTGCCACGCGCCGCTGTCGACTGGTTTCGACATCTCCGGACTGCCCCGCCTCCGAACTCCGAGACCGGGGCCGCCAGGACCCGAGGCGGCGCCCGGCCACGGGCCGAGAGACGTGAACGCGGTCCAGTTCCACCCGTCCCACCAGCGCAACGGCGCCAGCCCCCATGGGTCCCGGTACCACGCGGCTGGCGGCAGCGTGCCCTGTTTACCTGGGCCTATGGCATCACCCACGCCCGCGGAGCGTAGCGGCCGGGTCACCGCTCCCTCGACCACTTCCGAGAGCTTCGCTCGACATATCGACTTGATATGTCGACGTGATACATTGGCCCCTGTGCTCGAGTTGGCGATCCTGGGGCTGTTGAAAGAACACCCGATGCACGGCTACGACCTGCGCAAAAGGATGCGCGAAGATTTCGGCCTTCTTTCGAGCCTTTCCTTCGGCTCGCTCTACCCGGCCCTAGCACGCCTCGAGGCCGCAGGCGCCGTCCATGAGGTCCCCTCCGAGCACCATTCTGCGGCGGCGGCGCCCGCAACCACGTTTGCCTCTGCCGGCTCGATCGCCGGGGAGAGGGCAGCGTTCAGAGCACGTCTCGCGTCGCGGCGCGCGACTGCGACCCGGACCGCAGGCGGCACCCGTGGCAGGCGAGTGTACGAGATCACCGCTCGAGGCGACGAGCTATTCCGCCACTTGCTCGAGTCCGAGGAGCCCAAGTCTGAAGGTGGGCGTGGCTTCACGTTGCGCTGGGCCTTCGCGGGCTACTTGAGCCCCGAGGACCGGATCTTGCTCCTGCAGCGCCGGCGAACCCAGCTGCTGGCCACTCGTGAAGGCTCACGCCGGGCGGTGGAGTCGTCCTGGCGGCCGCTCGACCGCTACCAACGCTCCCTCGTCGACCACGACAAGGAGGCGACCGAACACGATCTGAGCTGGATCGACTGTCTCATTGCCACCGAACAGGCGGCGCAGACCGCGTCATCGGCGCCCAGTGCGGCGTTCGGACCAACCCAAGCCGTTGAAAACCCGTCTGCCGTTCTGAACGCGTCGGTTGCCCACGCGCGTCCGGCGTTCAAGAAGGCAGCCCCTGAAAGGAGCAGCTCATGAATCGCAAGGCCCACAAGATCAAGGTCGCCATCGCGGGCGTAGGCAACTGCGCCAGTTCCCTCGTGCAAGGGATCGAGTACTACCGCGACGCCGATCCGGACGACCACGTGCCAGGTCTCATGCACGTTTCGCTCGGTGGCTATCACGTCGGTGACACCCAGTTCGTGGCCGCCTTCGATGTGGACGCGGCAAAGGTGGGCCTCGACCTCTCGAAGGCCGTTTACGCCTCCAACAACTGCACGCTCCGGTTCGCCGACATCCCTGCTCTCGGGGTCACAGTCGAGCGGGGGCCCACATTCGACGGTCTCGGCCTCTACTACCGCAAGGTCATCGAGGAGTCGCCCGCCCCACCTGTCGACGTCGCCGAGGTGTTGCGCAAGAGCGGGGCCGAAGTGCTAATCGCCTACCTGCCGGTGGGCTCAGATCAGGCGCAGAAGCACTACGCCACGGCCGCGCTAGAAGCCGGTGTCGCGTTTGTCAACGCCATCCCGGTCTTCATCGCAAGCGATCCCGAGTGGGCGGACCGCTTCACTGCCGCGGGCATCCCGCTCATCGGTGACGACGTCAAGAGCCAGGTCGGCTCCACGATCGTCCACCGTGTCCTCACCCGCTTGTTCGAGGACCGCGGCATGATCCTCGATCGCACCTACCAGCTGAACGTGGCCGGCAACATGGACTTCATGAACATGTTGGAGCGTGAACGGCTCGTGTCGAAGAAGATCTCGAAGACCCGCGCCGTCACCAGCCAGATCGACCGCGCGATCGCACCGGAAAACGTGCACATCGGGCCCTCGGACCATGTGCCCTGGCTCGAGGACCGCAAGTGGGCCTATATCCGCATGGAGGGTCGCAACTTCGGCGACGCCCCGCTCAATTTGGAAGTCAAGCTCGAGGTCCACGACTCGCCGAACTCAGCCGGTGTCATCATCGACGCCCTGCGGTGCGCCAGGATCGGCCTCGACCGAGGCCTCGGCGGCCCCTTGATCGGCCCGTCGTCCTACTTCATGAAGTCGCCACCGGTGCAGTTCCACGACGACGAGGCCTACCGGATGGTCGAGGACTTCGCCAACAACGCCTGACATGCCCCAAACAGAGCAGAAACGCGCACTCCTGAGATCCTCAGTTACGCGTCAGCTCTCTTCGGGCGTACTCAGAGTTCCGCTGCCCATCGGCCAGGTTGAAGCGGTAGTCCCGAACTAGACTAGATCCCCAGGCGAGCGCGCCTCATCAGCTCGCCCTTGGTGCGATTGGTGACCGGCTGGTAGGCGGGCAGCGGCAGGACGTGCTCGTGGATGGCGTCGAGCACCCAGGACGGCTGAGGAAAGAACATTGAATCGAGCTCGGCAGCGGGGGTGATCCAGTTCCGCGCCCCGACGATGACCGGCGGTGCGTCGAGGTCATCGAAACAAAGTTGTGTGAGGTTCGCGGCAACTGTCTGCATTACGCTGCCGCGCTCGACCTCCTCGGACACGAGAACCACCTTGCCGGTCTTGCGCACCGACTCCACCAGCGGCTCATAGTCGATCGGGACCGCAGAGCGCAGGTCGATCACTTCCGCCGACACGCCGAAGCTCGCCGACAGCTGCTCGGCCACCTCGATCGCGGTGTACAGCGCCGGCCCGAGCGTCACGATCGTAAGGTCGCTACCACGCCGTTTAGCCGAGGGCTCGCTCAGCTCGATCTCGTAGTAGCCCTCGGGAACCCCTCCGGGCTCGAAGAGCTCGCCCTGGTCGTAAAGCTTCTGGCTCTCGAGGAAGACCACCGGATCGGTGCCGATGAGCGCAGAGTTCATCATCCCCTTGGCGTCGTAGGGGGTGACTGGGTACACGACCTTCAGCCCCGGTATGTGGTGCAGCAGAGCCGTCCAGTCCTGGGAGTGCTGGGCCCCGTACTTGTCACCAACCGAGATGCGAAGTACGACGGGCATCTGTAGGACCCCGGCCGACATCGCCTGCCACTTCGACAACTGGTTGAAGATCTCGTCCCCTGCGCGGCCGATGAAGTCCGCGTACATGAGCTCGGCGACGGCGCGGCCTCCCTCCATCGCGTAGCCGACGGCCGCCCCGACTATCGCGGCCTCCGAGATGGGCGAATTGAACAGGCGGTGATAGGGCAGGGCCTCGGTGAGGCCCCGGTAGACGCCGAAGGCGCCGCCCCAGTCGCGGTTCTCCTCGCCGAAGGCGACCATCGTCGGGTCGATGGCAAAGCGGTGCAGCAACGCCTCGAAGATTGCGTCACGGATGTTGTACAGCTTCAGCTTGGGCACCGGCTCGCCGTCCACCACGGCGGTGCGCACCTTGCCGGCGATTTGCTTGACACGAGGGTTCTCCGCCAGGTCTCCCAGGAGTTCGGGTTCGCGTTCGTCGAAGCGCTCGACACGCCCGGACGAGAACATGACGCTGCCGACCATCTCGGAGCTGACATCGATGCGTGGGCTTGCGTGCTCATCGATCGCGAGGCAGAACATGTCGAAGACCAGGTCCTCGATGGCCGTCCTCGCCTCGTCCAGTGTCGACTCCTTCACCGCACCAGAGTCCAGGACGTGTGCCCGGAAACTGGCTATGCAGTCCGCGGCCTGCCACTCCTCCACTTCCTCGCGGCTGCGATAGCTCGACGCATCGGAAGGCGAATGCCCGCTGTAGCGGTAGGTGAGGGTGTCCAACAGAACGGGACCGCGTCCTTCCGAGAGGGTGACGCGTGCGCGCTCGAAGGCGTCGATCACCGCGAGCGGGTTGTAGCCGTTGACCTCCTCGGCGTGCATCTGCTCGGGATTGACTCCGGCGCCGAAGCGGGCGATGGACTGCATGCCCGTCGTCTCGCCTTCGGGCTGGCCGCCCATGCCGTAGAAGTTGTTCATGCAGTTGAAGATGATCGGCAAGCCACCACCAATGGACGGGTCCCAAAGCTTGCGGTACTGGTCCATGGAGGCGAACGTGACACCCTCCCACACCGGGCCACAGCTGAACGAACCGTCGCCGATGTTGGCCACCACGATGCCCGGTCGCCGGTTCACGCGCTTGAACAGGGCCGCGCCGGGGGCGATCGAACCCGAGCCGCCGACGATGGCGTTGTTGGGGTAGATACCGAACGCGGTGAAGAACGCGTGCATCGAGCCGCCAAGCCCTCGGTTGAAACCGGCCTCCCGTGCGAACATCTCGCTGTAGGCGCCGTACACGAAAAAGCGTTCCGCGAGCTCGCCTACCGGGACGCTGTAAGCCTTCTCCACGGGAGCGAGGACCGCTCCGTCGCGATAAGAGCGCACCACTTGCTCCAGGTCGTCGTCGCCGAGCCGACGGACGACCGACAGCCCCTTGGCGAGGATCTCGCCGTGGCTGCGATGCGAGCCGAATATGTGGTCCTCCGGGGTCAGCGAGTAGGCCATGCCCACCGCTGCGGCCTCCTGGCCGATCGAGAGATGTGCGGGCCCGGCATGGTTGTAGGCGACGCCCTTGTACGCGCCCTTGGTCTTTATCTCGTTGAGGATCGTCTCGAACTCGCGGATCGCGCACATGTCGCGCCAGATGTGCACGAGGTCCTCCGGCGAGTACCGGGCGCTCTCCTCTGCGATGGACTGGTTGTAGGCGTTGACCGGGATGTCTTTGAAGTGGATCGCACCCGGACGGAACACGTCGTTCGGGATGACCGGGATGGACTTGGGCATCGAATCTCTCCTAGGCCACTGGTCGTTGGGCCTTGAGGATCGCTGCGTGCAGCGCCTCGGCTACGGTCGGGTGCGGGAAGATGACCTCGCCGGCCTGTTCCAGGGTCATCTCTGCTTCGATCATCGCTCCGGCGGCGACGATGAACTCGCTCGAGAGGTCACCGATGGCGTGCACGCCGAGGATCTCGCCGTGGGCCGCACCGGCGAGAACCTTGACGAGTCCGGTCTCTTTCACGTGCTCGACCAGGAAGCGGCCGGCGAGCGCCATCGGCACAACGGCCTTGCGATATTCGATGCCGGCCGCCTTCAGCTCTTCCTCTGTCTTTCCCACCATCGACACCTCGGGGTGGCAGTAGATCACCGCCGGTATTGCGTCGTAGCGCATCCGGTCAGGCCGGCCGAACATCGAGTTGACCGCGACGATCCCCTCGCGGACCGCCACGTGTGCGAGCATGTGCCGCCCCGTCACGTCGCCACAGGCCCAGATGTTGGGCACATTGGTACGGCCCTGGGAGTCCACGCGGATGCCTCGTGCGGACACGTCGACTCCTGCCTCTTCCAACCCGAGATCGCCGACGATGGGAGTCCGGCCGGTGGCGTTGAGGATGTAGGTGACCGAGTCGCTCGCCGGTGCGCCCCCGGAATCCTGGTACCGAAGCGTGGAGCCCTCGATGCCGAGCACCGAGCAGGACAGGTGGAACTCGATGCCGCTGCGGCGCAAGATCTTGAGCAGCTCGTCGCCGACGTCGCCGTCGCAGCCGGAAGCGATCCGCGGCAACGCCTCGTACACCGTGACCCGGGTGCCGATCTCGTGGAAGAAGGAGGCGAACTCGATACCGATGTACCCACCACCGATGATCGCGATCCGCTCCGGGACTGCCGTGAGCTGGAACGCCGAGGTCGAGTCGAGAACGCGCTCCCCGTCGATTCCGGGGATGGGCGGGACAGAGGGTCGCGAGCCGGACGCGATGAGGATGTTCGCGGCCTCGTAGCGCTCCCCGTCGACCTCGACCGCGTTGCGGCCGACTACGCGGCCGGTTCCGTGGAGCACCTCCACACTTGTGTCACGCAGCAGCGCCATCACGCCGCGCTTCAACGTGCCGACGACGTTGTCCTTGCGCGTCACCAACGCCGGCAGGTCGAAGCTGGGCGCGTTGACGATTATGCCGAAAGCAGCGGCCTCGCGGTACTCGCGGAACAGCCGGGAGGAACGCAGGAAGGTCTTCGCCGGGATGCACCCGACGTTCAGGCAGGTACCACCCAGCTCGGCCTTCTCGACAACGGCCACGTTTTTCCCGAGGCTGCCCGCATGGGCAGCGGCCTCGTACCCGCCCGGCCCGGCACCAATGACGATCAGATCGAACACAGTGACTTCACGCTCGCAATCTTCTGCTTGACGACGTTGAGGAACCTTGCCCCGGGCGCTCCGTCGATCACCTGGTGGTCGAAGGTCGCCGAGAGGCCGATGACGTCGACGAACTCGACCCCACCTTCGCTGTTGCGCACGGGCCTCAGTGTGATCGCGTCCACGCCCAGGATGGCGACCTGGGGCGGGTTGATCACGGGCGTGAAGGACTCGACCCCGAGCCCGCCGAGGTTGCTCACTGTGAAGGTGGCGTCGACCATGTCGTCGGCACCCAAAGTTCCCTCGATCGCCTGAGTGGTCAGTGCGTTCATCCTGCCCGAGAGCTCGGCGATACCGAGCTCTTCGCTGCGAGGAATCACGGGTACGACCAGCCCGCGCGGCGTGTCGCAGGCGAAACCAAGGTTGATGTGCGCGCGCTGATACAGCCGGCCTTCAATCAGCTCCGCGTTGACCGCCGGGACCTCGAGAACGGCCTGGATCGCGCAGAACGCCACAAGGTGGTTGATCGTGATGTCCGGGGCGCCGATTGAGGCCTTGATCTCGCGGCGGAGCTCCAACAACCCGGTGGCGTCGGCCGAGGCGTGCAGCGTGTACTGGGCCGTGGTCGCCAGCGATTCCCCCATCCGCTGGGCGATCCTCTCGCGCATGCCCGTGAAACGGACCGGGGGTGGCACAAGATCGCCCGCTCGGATCATGCCACCCACTCCCGAGCCCGCGCCCCTGAGCTCGTAGCCACTTTCGATCAGGCTGCGAGCCGTGCGGGTGACCGGCGTCGCGGAACTCAGCCGAGCACGCACGTCCGTCTCCAGGATGCGCCCACCGGGCCCGCTGCCAGGCACCGTCGGCGTCTGGAAACCGTGTTCGGCCGCAAACCGCCTCGCTCGCGGGCTCATGCGCCCGACGGGCACGGGGATGTTCGGCGCGGGCATTGCGGGCTGGATCACAGGCCGCGTTCCGTTCGATCGCGCGATCGCGCCCGTCCAGTCGGCCTCTCGGGCGGGCGCCGGCGACGGTGCCATGGCAGCTGTTCCCATCTGGGCCGGGGCTGCCGGAGCAAGACCGCCGCCCGCGGTCGGTGTCGACCCAGAGCTGGCGGACGGAACGGGCGTCCGGGGACGATAGTCCTCGATCGCTTCTCCGGCTTCGCCGATGACGCAAACGTTGGTGAAGACCGGGACCATCGCGCCGTCGTCGAAGAACAGCTCGAGCACGGTCCCGTCGGTGGGCGCGGTGAGATCAAAGGTGGCTTTGTCGGTCTCCATCTCGGCCAGAACGTCGCCCACCGCGAACGGCGTCACCCTTGCGCTTGTGCCAGGCCACGAGCAGGCATTGCTCGACAGTGTTGCCCAGCTTGGGCATCTCGACTGGTGTCGCCACGTCCTCAGAGCCTCGTGGCCTGGTCGCCGGTGTCGTCAGTCATGCTGTCGTCCGCGGGCGCGGGCTGTCGAGAGCCGGCAATCTTCAAGAGCTCCCTCTCCGCCTCCAGGCACCAGTGCCCGTCGTCGAGCTTGGACGCGACTGTCGGGAAGTCGCCACTGAGCTCGGCGAGCGACAGGAGGCCGACCTCATGCAGGGAGGGATAAACCACGATCTTGCCGGCCATCGTCCTGTCCTGAAGGGCCGCCAACCCGGCGGGCGCCCCCGCCATGCCGGAGATGGCGTCGACCGACAGGTTGGTGTCGAGCCGGCCAGCGGCCATCCTGCTCAGCAGCACCTCCATGTCGCCGACGACCGAGCCGCTGGACCCGAACATGTAGCAGCGGCGTGCAATGAAGGCGTCCAGATCGATGTCCTGGCGGATCGTCACGGCGATCCCGGCGAAGATGTTGATCAGGCCCTGATCCTGGCTGTTGGCGACCGCGGCAGCGACCAACGACGGCAGCGGGACGAGGATCAGGTGGTAGCTGAAAGTTCCGGCCAGCTGCTCGTTGCTCGGGTTCGCCAGCCGCAGGCTCACGCCGTTGGCCTTCGCGAGAGGCCCGGCCTTGGCCTGCAACGACCGCAGCCTTGTGTCGTCAAGGTCCGTGCCCACCACTGTGAGGCCTTCCACGCCCGCGGACAGGCTACGAAAGATGTGCATCTGGCCCATCGGTCCGGCCGCGCCGACGGCCAGCAGGCTCTCTCCTGGTCGTAGCTCACCGCACGGGGGGATCGTGGCGTAGGACTCCGCGGCCGAGAACCCGGCGGTGCCAATCCAGCGCGTCGCCTCGTAGTGAACTCGGCCGACTCCCACCGACACTGGTGCCCCGATGGTGGCGCCTCCCAAGACGACGTTGATGATGCCCCTCGTGGCGAGCTTGTCGTTGAGCACATCGATAGTCGGCTTCGACGCTCCGAAGTAAACGACGTCGTCGAAGGCCGCGTCCGGCAAGTCGCCCACGTCATCCACGCGTGCCACCGCGACGCTCGGCCCGGCCCATGTGCAATCGACCTCGGCCGCTGCGACGAGAGTCACGGAGGCCGGCGCCTGGTCAGGCTGAGCAGCCTCGGCCAAGCCCATCGCGGCGTGACCGTCATCGACGACCACCAGCAGCCGTCCACCCGGGGCCAGCGTTCGACGGTTTGTCGTGGAGTAGGAGTTCTCGACGCATGCCCACGGCTCCACCAACGCCACCGCAGAGGCACTGGGCCCCTCGGGCACGGGGATCAGCGACCGGACACCGGTGGAGCTGTCCACAACGATGCGCTCGTCCATCAGCACGTACTCCTGGAGGCCGCCTTCGAAGTTGTACCCGAAGGCGGCGTTGGAGCCCTTGGTGGACAGTGTGCGGTAGTCGGTCTGCACGAGGCAGCGTTCGCCTACCTTGTGCCGCGTGACGTCGCTTCCCACCGCCACAATCCGGCACGCCACCTCGTGACCCGGCACGGTCGGCAGATCGCCGGGCACGTAGCTGGGGATCTGCTCGAGTACTTCCGGGGCAATGCCCGACAGGATCTCCCCCTTGCGGGGATGGGCCGAGAACTGGTTCAGGAGCTTGAGGTCCGAGAAACAGAGACCGACGGCATCGACCTTGACCACGATCTGGTGCGCGCCGGGTTGCGGCACGTACTTGCTGTGGTTGAGTACGAGACGCCCGGGTCCGACCAGCTGAACGGCGTTCTGGGTGGTCGGGAGAGCGTCGTCGCGTTCGTCTGGAGTCATCGTGCCCGTCTGGCGTGGTCGTATGTGACCGGAGGGCCGCTTTGCGACGGATGTCTCCGTGTCCAAATGCGATCGTAGACGACCTCTGCGATCACCCGACAGTTGAGGCTAATGGAGCATCACCTGACCACCGGTCACAGGGAGCGCCTGGCCGGTCTCGTACTCCTGTTCGACCAGGTAATAGATGGCCTTCATGACGTCGGCCGTCGTGCACCCACGTTGCATCGGCACCTTGCTCGTGTAGTAGTTCCTCACATCGTCCACCGTCTGAGCGCCGGGGATCTTCCCGGCGTTCAAGTACTGAACAAACAACCCGGTCTTCGAGTCCGACCACAAGGGACCATCCAAGAAGTTGCCGGGGCAGACCGAGTTCACTTTGATCCCGTCGGCAACGAGCTCGAGGGCGAACGATTGGGTCAGACCGACGCCGCCGAACTTACTGCCGGCGTAAGCGAAATTCCTCTCCGATCCGGCTAGTCCGGACTTCGAGTTGACCTGGATGATGTCGCTCCAGTGGTTCGGACGCACGCGGCGTGGAATGGCCATCACCGGCACCGCCTTCTGCACGCACAGGAAGTAGCCCTTGTAGTTCACGGCGGTCGACAGATCGAAGTCACGCTCGGCCTGAGTCTTGACGCTGGCGGCCCTGAGCACGCCGGCGTTGGAGACGAGCAGGTCCAAGCCGCCATAGGCTCGCACGACCTGGTGAACCAGCTCGTCGACCGACGCCGCGTCGGCAACGTCGGCACTTAGGCCGATCGCACGCCCCTCGCCCCATTGCGCCGACAGGACCTCGGCCTCTGCCCGTGCGCCCACGTCGTTGACGTCGGCCATGGCGACGTGGGCACCCTCAGCAACGAGGTCCTGCGCTATCTGCAGCCCGAACCCCTGTGCCGCACCGGTCACAAGGGCCACCTTGCCCGCGACGCGCCCGGCACGTCGGCCCAATGACGCCACCTCACGTCGGTAGGACTCGACCTCCCAGTCCTCGATGAACCGTCGCAGCCCGTCGCCGAGGCACGCGACCCCGCCCAGAGCTGCGGCGCCCGCCATGACGTCGATCGCGTCCTTGTAGACCTGGCGTGCGGAGTCGGCCGCTGACCATGTGTCCCCAGCAGCAAACAGACCCAGTCCTTTGACCAGCACCACGTTGGGCAGCGTCTGGTACCGGCGCTGATACTCCCCGACGGCGTGCGCCAGGCTCTCCACCGGGTCACTGCCGGCCTCGTCCTCGAACCACAACGGGAAGGACTTGCAGTAGACGATCTGGTCCGGGCAGAGGGGGCCTAGAGCCGTCAGCGCTTCTCCGTCGCTTGCGCCGGCCAGGCGCATCGTCGAGGGTGAGTCGTCCAGCGTGACGACCTTCAAAGCCTCGCCCGGGCCTAGCAGCGCGCGCAACGCCGGAGCGATCACGTTGACCAGCTCGCGTGATCGAGTCCTCTCCATGGTGCTCACTACACCGAAAGGCGTCGCGGACCGGGTCGGTCCCAGCAAGCGCTCCAGCTCCTGGAACAGCCAGTCGGTGTGAGCCCTGATCTCGTCAGGGGTTTCGCCGCTGACAACCAGACCGTGGTTGCCCATGATTATCGCGCGTGGGCCCTCCCGGCCCGTTCTCGCCTGGTAATCGACCAGGGCCCGCTCCAACGTCTTGGCAAGAAGGAAGCCAGGGTCGACGGGGCCGATCCACAGCACGTCCTCACCCAGTTCACGCCCGACGATCGCACTGCCGTCGTGTGAGCAGCTGAAGGTGTTGACCAGCGTCGGATGCGTGTGCACGACGTAGCGACCGGGGACCAGATGGTGCAGCACAGCCTCGACCGAGGGACGCCGGCCCTCTTGTGGCTCGACGCGGGCCCCGAGCACCGCCGCTTTGAACTGCTCCTCCCGCTGCTTGGGGTCGGGGCTGAGCGTGGTCTCCAGCAGCGTCTGCAGCGTCGCCCGGTCCAGCTCGACGATCCCCTCCGGGCCAATCGTCGCGAGTGCGTAGCCGCTGGCCTTGACAAGCAGGCGCTCATCCAGCTTCACCGACGTGTTGCCCCCGCCGGCCAGTACGAACTCCGGTTTGGAGCCGTAGTAGTGGGAGAGGTCGAGGAGGTGCTCGAGCGGGCTCGCCGTGACGTCGAACGACGGCCATGGCCGTGTAGAGGCCGTCACGGTTGCGTGCTCCCCACTGCCCTTGCGGTGTTCGTCGGTGCCACTGCGGTGCTCTCGTCTCCGTCCCGTCGGCGGAACGCCCCGATGGCCATCGAGCCCAGGCGGGCCAGGGCACCGATGCGCTGATCGTGCGTTGTGAAACCCGGGTTCAAGTTACCCTGTGCGTCCACGTATCCTGTTTGCCCGCGTGCCGACAAGTACTGGTGCGCCGCCACGACACACGCTCCCTCCCAGAACAGTTCCGCCACGCGCTCTGAAACAGGCACGCGACCCTTGCACTCCGGCGTTATCGGGGCCAGCTCGAGCGTATTGTGCTCGGTGCCGCCTAGCACGACGATTCCGGCGCCACGCAGTGCCGTCGCGTAGCGATCCGCGGTGGCGACGGCGTTACGACTGGGGATGATCTCGGCACACCAGATCCCTCGTGCGACCAGCGCGCCCACAAGATCCTCGACCGGGTCCTCGAACTGACACACCGGTGAGGCTCCGTCGGCCAGGATGGGGTAGCAGGGCACACCGCCAAGCGCGAGCACGAGCGCATACGCGATGTCGGCGTCGAGTACGGACTCCTCGACGTAGGCGGGCTTGGCCGCCTTCATCAGGCACGAGCGGATCTGGTTCTGCACCGCCACCGGGTCGTCCGGTGCCATGCACTGCGCGCCCAGTACTCGCGCCAGCGTGGCGGCTCGCTCTCCCGACCCGACCTGCGCGAACAGCGCCTCCTGGAACGCCTGGGCGACGTGGCGTTCTTGCAGGTACACCGTGCTGACCGGAACCGCGTAGCGGCGCGCCAGCGCCGACTGGACCGACTTCGCGGTGACAGTCGTCCTGATGCCCTTGTTCTGCATCACCGCGGTCACTCGCTCGATCATCACCTCTATGCGGACGCGGTCGGCCTCCCGGATCTGCTGCATCAGCCGCTGCGCCTCGGCGGGCATGGGACTAAAGCGGGTGATGCCCTTCCCGCACAGGTACATGCGTCCTGGATTGTCGGGATCGTTGACCTTGACGCCGGCGGTCTTCAGCTCTGCTACCAGGCTGATGATCTCTACGCCAAAGAGAGGAAAGACGCCCTGCGCCCGCGCCGAGTGTGCGAACCGTGCGTAGACGTCGAAGTCGTAGTAGTTGCTGCTACCCAGGACCTGCACCCCTGCCCCGGCAGCCAGGTCGACCGCCTGCTCGACAGTCCTGAACGCCGAGAAGTTCGGCGGCAAGTGTACGTGAGTGTTGACCTTCGGGGAGGTGTCTCGGGTGGGGCGTCCCCGCTTCGCATCATCTGGCACAGGCGCGTTCTGGGTCAGGCTCGCCGGGGGCGCAGGCATCTCGGGGAGTCTCTCGAAGGGGAGTTCCGGAAGTTCGCGCAGCGGCGCGAGAGGGTCGGGAAACTCGGCGTCGCCAGCTGAGCCGGTCCCCGCCTCAGGTCGCTTTCGCATTGCTACTACTCGCCAACCGATCGGGGGGCGATACGGGCCTGGGCACGGCTCCAGCTGTTCTCCGCTCCCGACGGCCGGTAGGTGGCACAGTTGATACTGGCACGGACGACCGCCCGCATCTCGGTGAGACCGCCCGCAAGTGCGCCGTGGGCCCGAGCTTGCACGAGCAAGCTCCCGAGGGTGGCCGCCTCCGCCGGGCCGGCGACAACCGGCAGGCCCAGCGCATCGGCGGTCAGCTGGCAGAGCAAATGGTTGTGAACGCCGCCACCGACGAGGTGCACGACGTCGATGTCCTGTCCTGTCAGGACGCGGGCCTCGTCGATCGTGCGCCGGTGGGCGAGGGCCAGACTGTCGAGAATGCAGCGGACGAAAGCGGCGGGCGTCTCTGGCAACGGCTCGCCACCCTGGACGCAGGCGTCCGCAATCCGGCGGGGCATGTCGCCTGGCGGCAAGAAGACGGGATCGTCGACGTCGATGACCGACCGCAGCCCGGGCAGCCGGGCCGCTTCGGCGATCAGGCTCTCGAGGTCGGCCGGTTCACCGGCACGCCTGAAGGCCCCCATGCACTCCTGGAGGATCCATAGGCCCATGACGTTGCGCAGGTAGCGGACCGTGCCATCGACTCCGCGCTCGTTGGTGAAGTTGGCACGGCGGCTCGCTTCGGTGAGCACGGGTCGCTCCAGCTCGAGGCCGACCAGCGACCACGTTCCCGAGGCGATGAATGCGAAGCGCGAGGACGCGGCGGGGACGGCAACGACTGCGGACGCCGTATCGTGCGAACCCACGGTTGTGAGGTGGACCGGGCCGTCGAGCTCGGTCTCACGCAACACCTCTGGGAGAAAGTCGCCAGCCGGGTCGCCGGGAGCGCGAAGGGTCGGGAAAAGGCCCCGGCGAATGCCGAGCTCGGCCATGAGCTCGGCGTCCCAGTCTCCAGTCACAATGGACAGGAGCTGGGTCGTCGAGGCGTTCGTCACCTCGGCACCGACCTGACCGGTGAGCCAGTACCCGAAGAGGTCGGGCATCAGGAGCAACGTGGTGGCTGCCTCGACTTGGGCCGTACCTGCAGCCGCGACGAGCTGGTACAAGGTGTTGAACGGCAACAGCTGGATGCCGGTGCGGCGGTAGAGGTCAGCCACGGGGATGCGCTTCAGGACGAGGTCGATAACGCCGTCTGTTCGCTGATCGCGGTAGTGGACCGGGTTGCCGAGGAGTCGCCCGTCTCGATCGAGAAGCCCGAAGTCGACACCCCAGCTGTCGATGCCGACCGAGTCGAGCGTGCCGGTGCGCCTCCCGGCCTTTCGCAGACCGTCGAGGATGGCGCGGTGCAGCGCCAGGGCGTCCCAGTGCAACATGCCGCCGACGGTTACGGCACCATTCCAGAACCGCGCCAGCTCCTCCAGATGGAGCTCCCGGTCGCGCACCATGCCGAGGACCACTCGACCGCTTGAAGCGCCGAGATCGACCGCGACGTGGTGGGTTGTTCGTGACATCTAGCGCGTGCAGGCGGCGGTCACGCCACCACCGACGTTGAGCACGTTGCCGGCCGAAGCTGTGCCGCGTCCGCCTGCGAACAAGACAGCGGCTTCGGCGATGTTCTCGGCCCGGCGGGGACGGTCACGAACCTTCTGGACCTCAGGAGTGGTCACCATCCTTCCTTCTCTTTCAGGAGCCCCATCCCGCCTGGCTACCTTCGGCCCTGAGCTCGATGATCCGCTCGCCGTAGCCGGACCGCGCAAAGGCAGCGAGCGGGTCGGGGTCCAGGTCCATCGCTTGGCGCACGTCGGCCAGCAGCGGGCGCACATCGGTGTTGTATGCGTCCATCAAGACGGCGTGCGCGCCCAACACGTCGCCCGCCTCCTGACGTTCCCGGAGCGCGTCCCGATCGACGAGCAACGCCTTTGCAGTCGCCTCCTGCACGTTCATCACCGAGCGGATCTCGCCGGGGATCTTCGCTTCGAGGTTGTGACACTGGTCGAGCATGAAAGCCACACCGGCGTCCGCCTCGAGTGCCGATGCGGAAACGATCTCGTTCATGATCCTGAAGAGCTGGAAGGGATCCGCGGCGCCGACCATGAGGTCGTCGTCGGCGTAGAAGCGACTGTTGAAGTGAAAGCCGCCCAGCTTCCCGGCACGCAGCAGCACCGCGACGATGAACTCGATATTGGTGCCGGGAGCATGGTGGCCGGTGTCGACCAGCACCTGCGCCCGCTCGCCGAGCCGAATGCAGTGGGCAAAAGACGTGCCCCAGTCGGGCACATCGGTGCTGTAGAAAGCCGGCTCGAAGAACTTGTACTCGAGCAGCAGCCGCATCCCCACAGGCAGGACCGCGTACACGGCAGCGAGAGCCTCGGCCATGCAGTCCTGGCGTCTGGCGATGCTGTCCTGGCCCGGGTAGTTCGTGCCGTCGGCAAACCACAGGCTGAGGATTGTCGAACCGGTTGCCTGTGCCACCTCGACGCACTCCAGCAGGTGCCCGAGCGCGCGCCGGCGAACCGCTGGGTCGGGGTTGCATACACTGCCGAGCTTGTACTCGTACTCCTGGAACACGTTCGGATTCACGGCGCCGATCTCGAGCCCGACACTCTGGGCATGCTTGGCTAGGTCCTCGTAGTCCTCAACCCGGTCCCAAGGGATGTGGATAGCGACCGACGGAGCCACGCCGGTGAAGCGATGGACCTGGGCCGCATCGTCGATCTTCTCATAGGGGTTACGCGCGACCCCGGGCTGGGGAAACACCTTGAACCGGGTGCCCGAGTTGCCGTAGGCCCAAGAGGGTGTCTCGATCCGCTGCCGCCGCAAGACTTCTCGAACCGCAGATAGGTTGGTCATTTCCTCATCTTTCATCGGATGGTGGGCGGAGGCATCCAACGCTGAGCAGCTGCCAGGCAAGCTCGGTGGCCATCAGTCAAGGTGGAAGATCTCCGGGATCGGCACGATGCCACGGTCGGGAGGCCCGCCGCCGAGCCCTACGAAGTACTCGGCCATCTCGGCCTGCCAGCGTGCGTTGACCGGGGCCACCTCCATCGCCTGCTGAGCCTGGTCCAAGTCCTCGCATTCGAAGTAGCCGGTAAGGAGCCCGGTCGCATCGAGGAACAGCGAGTAGTTGTGCCAGCCGGCGGCCGAAAGCGCTTCGCGCATCTCCGGCCACACCGAGCGATGCCGCTCCTGGTACTCGGCGAGGCGGTCCGGGTTCACGCGGAGGTGGAAGCAGATTCGTTGCACAGGAAGAAAGGGGTCGGGGGAGGCGAAGGGCGCGGGCCAGAGCCTGCGCCCTTCGGGGACTCCTCTAGAAGTTGAACTGAGCGATGTTCGACTTGTTGAAAATGAATGGCAATCCGAGAAGGATCGTCTGGTCAGGTCCAACCTTGAACGACCCCAGCTTGCCAGCCTTGAAGCTCTCGCCCACCGAACTAGTGATGACACCGGAGGCGAAGTTCACAGCCGCGTACGCGGCGAGGTAGCCGAGCTGGGCCGGGTTCCAGAGGGCGAACTCCGGGACAGTCCCGTCCAGAACGTACTTCTTCATGGCCAAGGGAGTGCCCAGGCCAGTCAAGTTGACGACGCCCCGGTACTTGGCCGTGTCCAGCACCGCTGCCGCTGCAGCTATACCGACCGTGGTCGGCGAGATGATTCCCTTCAGGTCCGGGTACGCCGTGAGCAGGCCCTCAGTCACGGTCGTCGACGTGGCCGTGTCGTCCATGCCGTAGACGATCTTGACGAGCTTGATCTTCGGGTACTTCTTGAGCTCGGTCTTCATGTAACCGATCCATGTGTTCTGGTTCGGTGCCGTGGGAGCTGCCGAGACGATGGCGAGCTGACCCGAGTCGTGCATCTCCTTGGCGATGATGTCGACCTCGATGTCGCCGATGCCCTGCGAAGTCGCCTGCTCGATCCACAGGTCGCGGCACGCGGGAGCGTCAGAGTCATAGGTGACGACCGTGACTCCCCTGGCCATCGCACCCTTGAGCGTCGGACAGAGCGCGTCCGGGTCGGTGGCCGAAACGATCAGTATGTTGGCTCCTTTGGTGATCGCACCCTCGATGGCGGGGATCTGCGAGCTCGGTGTCGCAGCAGTCCCGCTGGTCTCGGTGCCGACCTCGCCCAGCTGCTTCAGCGCGAAGAGGGCTCCGCCGCTCTTGACGCTGTCGGAGGTGGTGAAGTACGAGTTGCCGAGGTTCTTGGGGATCACGAACGCCTTGAGGCCCTTCTCCAGGGGCCGGGTTGCCTTGGCGACCCGAGGCGAGGATGCCGCCGTCGCGACGCCGGTTGCGGCAACCATGCTGGCTATCGCTAGGCCGATCGCTGCCGCGCACAGCAGCGAAACCCGCCGGTGGCCGCTCTTAATGGGGCTGTTCATAAGCTGAATCCTCCATTTCAGTTCCGACCGAAATACAATCGGTTGGGTTACAGTTGCATAAACAACACGCAACTACTTGGAACTCTACAGCTGCATTGAGTCGTCCGCAATAGGCCATTTAGCAGGTAAAGGCGAAAGGTCCGACCATCGAATTTTTCCCGTGGCCGCCGCGCAATGGGCCTGAGTAGCTATCCCTCCCGTTCTCACTAAAGCTGGAGAGAGATCATCCCGCGACACAACCCATCTACTACAATTTCAGTGCTCCGAGGACTTGAATCTCGTTGCACGCGTGTATGTCTGTGTGAAGGGGGCATGTCGCCCCAGACCGTCTCAAATAGGCTGCCCTCCTTGACCGGCTTTGCTACTGCTGTCGCCTGTCAACCGCGGCTGGGCGACAGATCCGTTGTGAGCAATGGCCGCCTCAGGTGCCTGGTGCCGCAGGCGGTGACGTCCGGCGAGCAGCCGCGACCGGAACTCAGGCACGCTGGGCACCAGCACGCTGAGCAGCAGCAGCCCGCCTATGACGATGCCGCTCGCCTGCTGGGGAAAGCCCGTGAGCAGCAGCGCATCCAGCAGGCCGGAGTAGATGAGCACGGCAAACACCACGCCAACCATGGAGCCCTTGCCGCCGAAGATCGAGACACCTCCCAATAAGACGATGGCCACCACGGAGAGGACCAGGCCCGTCCCGTTGTCATACTCGGCGGTGGAAAGCCTGAAGGTGTAGAGGATCCCAGCTCCTGAGCATACAATGCCCGAGACGATGTAGAGGATGGTCTTGGTGCGCTTGACCCGGATCCCTGAGAATATGGCCGCCTCCTGGTTCGCCCCCATGGCAAAAAGCGACCGACCGAAGGGGGTGAAGTGGAGGACGACGCCGAAGATTATCGCCAGTCCGAAGAAGATCACCGTCGAGTAGGACAGGCCGATGCCGGGCACACCGTATACACCGAGGTTGGTGTAGGCAGCAGGGAAGTTCGAGACAATATTCGAGCCGAGGAGGATCTCGCCGATGCCGGCGTAGAGCAACATCGTGCCGATGGTCACCGCGATCGACGGCAGGCCGACGCGCGTGACGAGAAAGCCATTGAAAGCTCCCAGAAACGCGCCGCAGATCAGGACCACGACGATGATCGCGGGCATCGGCCAGCCGTGCATCCACAGAAGTCCGAGCAGGCTGCTCGCGAGGCCCAAGGTCGACGAGACCGAAAGGTCGATCTCGCCGGTGACAACGATCAGCGTCATGGGCAGCGCCATGATCGCCAGCTCTCCGTTGGAGAGCCCCATGTTGAAGAAGTTGTAGTTCGTGAGGAACTCAGGCGACAGCACCCGCCCGACAACGAAGACAGCCACGAAGGTCGCAAACAGGGCTATCTCCCAGCGCGCCAGGACCCGCAGGCGCGAGGGGTGGGCGAGCCCGGTGCCACTGGGCGGGGGTTCGCCGACGCCGGACATGCGCGACGGCACCGCTGGCTCTGTACCAGAGAAAGGCTGCGCGACTGCCGACACGCCGGCGGCGACCACGGGGTCAGGGTTCATGGCGGAAAGTCCGTCTCCTCATGACCTCGGCAAGCCGGACGGCAATCCCTCTGTCCAGCGTGATGGCCAGAACGAGGAGAAGACCGTCAAAGGCAGGGTCCCAGAACGGCGACACGCCGAGGGCGTAAAGGGCAGTGGCAATGGTGGAAAGGAGTAGAGCGCCGAACGCGGCGCCGGCCGCGCTCCCGCTACCGCCGAAAATGGCGACGCCGCCAACCACGACCGCTGTGACGACCGTCAGCTCATATCCGGTGCCCGCAGTGGAATCGACCGTCCCGTAAAAGGACGCCCAGATGACCCCCGCGAGGCCGGCGATTGCGCCGCTGGCCGCGTAAGCGGTGAACACGCGACGGGCGATCGGGATCCCGACCAGGCGGGCGGCGTCCGGATTCGACCCGATGGCGTAGAGCTCGCGTCCCGACCGGAACGAGCGGAGGGAATACGTACCGGCCGCGATGATGACCGCCACGACCATAGTGATGTATGGGATGCCGACCACTGAGTCGGAGCCGATCGCAGAGAAGCGGGCCGGGAGCGAGCTGGCGACCACCTCTCCGCCACCGATGATCGAGATGTCGACACCTCGGATGATGTAGAGCGTGGCTAGCGTGACGACCAGGCCCGGCACGCGGGCGAACGCTGTGATGGCGCCGTTCACGACTCCGCACACGAGGCCGATCCCGAGGCCGGCGAGGAAGACGACCGGAATTGGAATTCCGTGCACCTGCCCGAAGAGGTTGGACGAGACATAGGCAGACAGACCCAATACCGAGCCGACGGAGAGATCCATCTGCCGGCTGACAACCACCATCGTCTCACCAAGCGCCAGCAAGGCGTAAATCGTGGCGTTCAACAGGACGAACTTGATGTTCTGCTGTCCCAGGAACCGGGGCTGAATACCCGTGGTCACAGCAATAAAGACGATCAGGACGACGATGATCCCGTACTCCCGAAGACGGAAGACCATGTCGACCAGCCGCTGCGGGCTTTCGCTTGGCTGCACCAAGGCTGCGTCCGCGCTACTCATTTCGGCCACCAGCTGGAGGCGGCGGCGGGCTCATCGTGTGTTACGTCCCACTGCGTCGCTCGTCACCAGGTCGTTGGCGATCCCAGACTGCCCCGTGGCTGCAGCCACGATGCGTTCCTCGGAAACCTCACCGTGGGAGAACTCGGCGACGAGCCGTCCCTCCCGCATGACAAGGGTCCGGTTACCCATCCGCAGGACCTCCGGGAGTTCCGACGAGATCATCAGCACAGCGACCCTCTCCTCGGCCGCGAGCCGCTCCAGGAGGCGGTGGACCTCGGCCTTGGTCGCGACGTCGATGCCGCGGGTCGGTTCGTCGACTATGAGCAGCGATGGGTTCCGTCCGAGCCATTTCGCGAGAACTAGCTTCTGCTGGTTCCCGCCCGACAAGGTGGAGGCGTTGCCGCTCAGCCGTCCGTACTTGAGGCGGAGCCGGTTTGCCCAGTCAGTGGCGAAACTCCGCTCGAGGGCGCCCCAGATGAACCCTTTACGTTTCAGGTGGTCGTGAGAGGCAAGGGCGATGTTGCGGTCGATCGCCATCGCCATGACCAGCCCTTGCTGGCGTCGGTCCTCGGGGACGAAGCCGACGCCGGCGGCGATCGCATCGGTTGGCGATCCCGACCGCAGTGGTTGTCCGTTGATCACCACGTTCCCAGCGTCGCGACGGTCGATCCCGAAGATGGCCCGCGCCACCTCGCTCCGGCCGGATCCGACCAGGCCGGCGAGCACAACGATCTCGCCCGCGTGCACGTTGAACGACACGTCGGAGAAGACGCCCTCTCGGGTCAGGCGCTCGACCGCGAGAACGACATCGCCCATCTCCCTCACACCCGCGGTAGGCCGGTCCACCACCTCGCGTCCCACCATCGCCTGGACGAGGTCGTCTGCGGCCAGCCCGGCGAGCGGCCGGGTAAAGACGTGGCGACCATCGCGCATCACAGTCACCCGCTGGCAGATCTCGAAAACTTCCTGCAGCCGGTGGGAGATGAACAACACGGCTGCTCCGTCACGGCGGAGCAACTCGATCATCTCGAATAGCCTGTCGACCTCGCGGGCGGAAAGTGATGCTGTCGGCTCGTCCATCACGATGATGGACGCGTTGAGCGAGAGCGCTTTCGCGATCTCCATGATCTGCTGGTCGGCGACCGAAAGCCCTTTCGCGATCCGATGGGGGTCGAGGCGGACGCCGAGACGGTCGACGATGACGGCGATTTGCTCGTTCATCGTCTTGAAGTCGATGCGGCGCCCGCTGCGCAGTGGTTCGCGACCGATGAAGACGTTCTCGGCGACACTGAGGTCTGGGAACACCGATGCTTCCTGGTGGATCACGGCGATCCCAACGGCCCGGGAAGCGGCGGGACCGTCCAAGATCACTTCCCGGCCGTTGACGACAAGCCGACCGCCATCGGGTTGGTGGACGCCGGCCAGGACCTTGACCAGTGTCGACTTGCCGGCCCCGTTCTCGCCGACGAGCCCGTGGGTCTCGCCCGAGTGCAGTTCGATGTCGCCGTCGACAAGCGCATGCACTGCACCGAATGACTTGGTCGCGTGCTCGAGTACGAGCACCGGCTCTCGCAGGTCCACGTCCAGTCCGGACGCCGCGCCGACCGCCACCGGCTGAGCACGATCGGCGGATGGCTCACCGCCACCGTCGCGTTGGTGCGCGGCCCCGTGATAGGTGCCCGTGGGATCGCCCGGAGCCGTGCCGCCGGTCGTCATCTCGACGCTCTTTCCAACAGGTCACCTTCCGGTTCGAAGGCTCGGCTGTGTGGACCGTCTGGGTTCCATCCGCCGCACAGCTCCCTGCCTTGTCCGTGCGGCTTCTCTTGTCCCTGTCTTACGGCAAACTCCGTCGTGTACGGTGTCAACCGCCATGTCGTCGCCCTCTCCCAAGCCTGTACGCCCTGCCAGTCTGGCGACATCTCTCGGTCCCAATTCTCTTCAGAAGAGGAATGAATCGTTTCAAATCAGGCAAACAAAAACCCGCGATTACGGTTCCGTTGGAACCGCCGCCACTACGTCCCCACGTGAATGGGACCCAAGCCACCTTGCTCAATATTTTACGGGAGCGAACGTTAACGACGCGGCCAGTCGCTGTCAAGGAGCCGAAACGATGACCAACGGCCGCCTCCCCACGGGCCTTCACGAGGGACCCCGGTGACCCGGGTGGGACCAACGGAAAGCCGTAACTCGCGCGCTCCTGGAGCCGATCGCGCCTCCGCCAAGCGTCGGGTCACCATCCGCGAGGTCGCCAACCTTGCGCAAGTGTCCATCGGCACGGTGTCGAACGTGCTCAACAACCCTTCGGTCGTGTCTCCCACCACCCGCAAGCGGGTTCTCGACACGATCGACTCGACACGGTTCGTGCGCAACACGGCAGCACACCAGTTGAGAGTGGGCAAGAGCCGTACGATCGGCGTGGTCCTGCTCGACATTGCGAACCCGTTCTTCACCGAGATAGTCCGCGGCGCCGAGCACGTGCTGCGTGAGCAGGACTACGTCCTGATGCTCTGCTCCACCGACGAGTCCGCCAAACGCGAGCAACGCTACTTCCGGGTGCTCGAAGAGCATCGCGTCGATGGCATCCTCGTTTGCCCGGTCGATAGCGACCTAGAGAGCGTGGTGGCCCTGGTGGCTCGCGGCATCCCGACGGTGCTGCTGGACCGGGACGGCAGCAACTACGGGCTGTGCTCCGCGGCCGTGGACGACGTCCGCGGTGCCGAACTTGCCGCAGACCACCTTTTCGAGCTGGGCCACGAGGCAATCGCACTGGTCAACGGCCCGGCGACGATCCGGCAGTGCGTCGACCGGGAGGAAGGGGCTCGCCGTTCGGTCCAGCGGGCTCGGTGCTGCCGCAGCGCCTCGCTGCAAGAGATAGTCGTGGGCGCTCTCACGATTGGCCAAGGCGAGGGTGCGGTGGCGGCGCTCCTTGCTGCCGAGCCCCGCCCGAGCGCCGTCATGTGCGCCAACGACCTTCTCGCCTTCGGGGTGCTTCGCGGGCTCGCTGCAGCCGGAGTCACTGTTCCCGGCGAGATGGCCGTCGTCGGCTACGACGACGTCGTGTTCACCTCCATGTTGTCACCCTCGCTCAGTTCCGTGCGCCAGCCCAAGTACGAGCTCGGCGTCGCCGCCGCCGAGCTGCTCCTCGAGGAGATAACCGGCACGCCGCACGAGCATCGGGCCATTCGCTTCGAGCCCGAGCTCGTCGTGCGTGCATCGAGCGTGCCCCCGGCCCTTGGGCGTTCCCCGAGCAATGCTCAGCGCTCGGCCCGTGGGACCTCGGCGCGGACGAAGTGAGGGGACCGGGGCATGAGCCTCGATCGCACCTACCAGCTGGACGTGGCCGGCGACATGGACTTCACGAGCGTGTTGGAGCGTGAACGGCTCGTGTCGAAGAAGATCTCGAAGACCCGCGCCGTGACCTGCCAGATCGAGCGCGCGATCGCATCGGAAAACATGCACGTCGGGCGAACGGTACCGATCAACTTGGTCGTGGCCGTTCGGCCCACCAGGCGTCGAGGCGTCGCAGGATCTCGTCCTCGTCGAGCAATCCCTCGTCGAGGCGAATCTGCAACAGGAAATCGAGGGCGGCGCCGACATCACGGCTGGGAGCGATGCCGAGATGTCCCATCACCGTGATACCGTCCAGTTGCGGGCGTATGGAGTCCAACTCCTCGCGCTCGCGAAGCTCGACCAGGCGCCGCTCGAGCTCGTCCATTCGCAGACCGAGGTCTCGCGCCTTGGCCTCGTTGCGGGTCGTGCAGTCGCAGCGGGTCAGCTCGTTCAAACGACTGAGCAGCGGACCGGCATCGTGCGCGTAGCGGCGCGCGGCGGCGTCGGTCCAGCCCATCTTGTAGGTATGGAAACGCAAGTGAAGCCCCACGAGACGCTCGACGCCATCAATGACTTCGGCCGGATAACGCAGCTCCTGCATTCGCTTGCGGGTGATCCTCGCCCCGACAATGTCGTGGTGGTGAAAGTGGACCCCGCCGGGACCGATCGAGCGCGTCAAGGGTTTGCCGATGTCGTGGAATAGCGCAGCCAAACGAAGAATCCTCTCGGGACTTGTCTTCTCGACGACGGCGATCGTGTGAGCGAGGACGTCTTTGTGTCTCTGGACCGGGTCTTGCTCGAGGGCAAGCGCGGGCAGCTCTGGCAGGAACTCCTCTGCTAGCCCAGTGTTGACGAGGAACCAGAGCCCTGATGCCGGGCAAGGCAACAAGAGCAACTTGTCCAATTCGTCCCTGATCCGCTCCCTGGAGACGATCTCGAGGCGCGAACGCATGGATTCAACTGCCGTCACGAGCTGAGCGTCGGGACTCAGCCCGTAACCGGCCATGAACCGGGCAGCCCGGAGCATGCGCAGGGGATCGTCTGAGAACGACACCTCCGGTTCGAGCGGGGTGCGCAACCGTCGCGCCGCCAGATCGGTGATGCCGTTGAACGGATCTACCAGTAGGAGGTCCGGCAAACTGAGCGCCATCGTGTTCACGGTGAAATCCCGGCGCGACAGGTCAGTCTCGATATCACTGCCGAATCTGACCTCCGGCTTGCGGGAGTCGGGTACGTAGACCTCCGCCCTGTGAGTCGTGATCTCGAAACGACGTCCGGCGCGCATGAGCCCAATGGTCCCGAACCTCTTGCCTTGGTTCCACAAGGCATCGCTCAAGTCCGAGACCAACGTCTCGATCTCATCGGGAGTCGCGTCCGTCGTCAGGTCGATGTCGACCTCCGGGCCGGGTTCGACACCACCGGGCCGTCCGGCGATGCCGTCACGCACGGGCCCACCGACGAGGAAAACCTTCTTGCCAGCGGCCTGGAAGCGCTCGGCAATCGGCCGCGTCGCCTCGAGAACCGGGCGGAGGCGCTCGGGAACCACCATTGGAGAGGCTTGCTTCTTGCTCATCTCGTGAACGCAGCCCGATGGTAGCGACCGGCTGTGGCAATGACCTCACGTACGTGCTTTGTCGTCTCGCCCCGTGAGGCAGCTTCGGGGCGGTAGTCGAGTCCCCCGAGCGCGGCCACGCAGGAACCAACGCAAAGCGCGAGCGACGTGAGGTCGTAGCCGCCTTCGAGAAAAGCGATGAGCCGCCCACGCGGCACGAAACGCACTGCTCGAGATGTCAGATCTGCGAAGTCGCCGGCGGTGAGCCCAAGATCGGTCAATGGATCCGCGCGATGTGCATCGAATCCCGCGGAGATGAGCAGCCATTCTGGAGCAAATTCCTCAGCCAGCGGCGCGATCACATCGTCAAAAGCCAGGCGGTACACGTCCCCTGCGGTTCCAGCAGGAAATGGCAAGTTTACCGTCGCGCCCCTCCCTGCACCGGCTCCGACTTCGCTCAACGACCCGGTCCCGGGGTAGAAGGGGAACTGATGGAGCGACACGTAAAGAACGTCAGAACGCTCGTAGAAGATCTCCTGGGTTCCGTTGCCGTGGTGGGCGTCCCAGTCGAGCACCATGACGCGCTCGCCCTGTGCGGCGATCAACCCGGCGGTGACGGCGACATTGTTGAACAAGCAGAAGCCCATTGCCCTCGCACCGAGCGCGTGATGCCCGGGAGGTCGTACCGCGAGAAACGCGACATCGCCTTCGCCGTTACGGAGCCGCTCGACCGCGTCCAATCCGGCACCGGCAGCGCGCAGGGCTGCGTCAAACGAGGCGGGGACTGCAACGGTGTCGTGGTCGAGGTGTCCGCCGCCACTGAGGCAATGATCCTCGATGCGCTCGATGTACGACGGGTCGTGGACGATCTCGAGCTCTCGCCGCGTTGCCCGACGGGGTTCGAACGAGACGGTCACCTCCGCCGCTGGCGAGTTCTCGACCCCAGCGAATACCGCCTCCAGGCGCTCCGCACGCTCGGGGTGCCATTCTCCTGTGGCGTGCGCTGCGAATTCCTCGTGACGTCCGAACAGCACTACCATTCCACGACCGTACCGCCCCCGCGTCTCACGTGCGGCAGCGATCCGATGGTGATTCCGGTGTCAGAACGTCTTCCGTGGTCCCGCCTACCTGTATGAGCACTACGCGCGCCGATAGGCTCCGGGGGTCTCGCGCGTCCGATCGGAGGACAAGACCCCCATTGCCGTCCGCCCCATGGCTCAGCGATGCCTGGTCGGCGTTGATGCCGCTTGGGCGGTTCACCGCGCGGGCCGTGCTCGCCCTGCTAGTCGTTGTCACCCTGGCGCTTGCCGCAATGCCGATCGGACTCTCGCGGCTTGCCGGAGCCCAGGCAGTCCCTCGTGGCGTAATCACGCTTACATCGCAGGACCCCTGGGTGCAAAGCTCGAGCGTTCCGGTTCGGCTTGGCGTTAGCGTGCGCTCTCCGATCGCGGTGAAAGATCTCCTCGTCGACGTGGCGCTCTACACCGAGCCTGACCAGTCGGCGCTGGCGAGCCGTTATGAATTCAATACGACGCTCACAGGCCAGCTCGCCGGGCTGAACCAGCTCGCGCTCACCACGTTCTCTCTGAGTTCGGTTAGCCAGGCCCACGGGTCGGTGGCGATCTATCTCGCGGGGTCCGAGCTTTCCGGCCGAGTCCCCGCAGAGGTGCCTTCCGATCAGGTGTTCCGGCTCCCTTGCCCGTCGCGATTTGGGGGATGCGGTGGTGTCTACCCGCTCCAGGTGTCCCTTGTCGACGTCTTGACCGGCCAGCCGGTCACCGTCGACTCCTTCACGACGTACGTGATCGTCGTCCCCTCGAAGGTCGCGCCGCAAGAACGCCTTCGTTTCTCGTTCGTCGTGCCGCTGGGGGCGGCGCCGGCCTTCGCCGCCACCGGAGCGCCAGCTGTGCCTCGCGAGACCGTTTCCCGGATCGAAACCATCGCTCGTGCGGAGGCGAGCTGGCCTGATGCACCGCTGACCATCGACCTCTTCGGGCAGACATTGTTGGCCCTCACCAAAAGCCGGAAACACGCGAAGCTTGTGGACACGCTCGCCACCGACGCCCGCACGCTGGTAGGCGGCCCCTTCAGTGCCGTCAATCCGACGCGGTTGATCCGGGCTGGTCTGGAAGATGACCTCGCTAGCCAGTTCGACCTTGGCACACAGGTCTTCGCGAAGACGCTCCACGTCTCTGGAAGCCCGCGTGTCTACGTCGCAACGACGCCGATCGGCGCGCAGGGCCTTGCGGCGCTTGCCGCCGACGGCGTCGGCCGGATAGTGGTTCCGGAGAAGAATCTCGCGTCGCTCCCGCGCGCTACGCCCGCAGCTACGCAGTGGCCCTACACGCTTTCGGCCCCGTTTCGCATCGAAGGGTCCTCTGTCGAGGGCTTGCAAGCCGACCCGGCACTGGCGGCACATCTGACTGGACCCGGCAGCTCGGCGCTTCGAGCCCAGCAGCTGCTCGCTGATCTGGCCGAGCTCTACTTCGACTCGCCTGACTACCCGAAGTTGAGAGGGGTGGCGCTCGTCGCGCCTGAGTCCTGGGCGCCATCGGCTGGATTCCTCGACGCGACACTGCGGGGGCTCGCTTCGAGTCCCATCGTCACAACCGTGCCGATCGGCCAGCTCTTCCTGACGGTCCCACGGGGAACCTGCCAACAGCCGCCCAGCGTCATCACCGGCTGCTCGGCTGCTGTTCGTTCGATCGTGAGCCCGGCGCTCAGTGCCGACGGGTCGATCACGTCCGGCCAAGTGCAAGCGGCACGCAGTCAGCTCGCGGAACTTTCTTCGATCGTCCCGAGCGATACCGCGACGATCAACAGCCTCAACGACGCAATTCTCCTGGCTGAGACAGCCGGGCTCGATCCGAGTACCCGCCAAAAGTACCTGTCGGCACCCCTCGACATGATGAGCACGCTCGGCTCGGAGCTCAGCCTGCCGCCAGGCCGCACTGTGACGGTGACCTCCTCATCAGCCAGGTTCCCGATCGCGATCACCTCGACCTCGAGGACACCGCTCCAAGTCGTCTTGGTGGTCTCGGGTGCGAATCTGACCTCAACGACCAACGTAGAGGTCGTGCTCAAGCACGGCACCACCAGCTTGATCGTCCGCGTAGGGACGCGCACTTCAGGCGACTCGAACCTTCAACTGCAGCTTGTCTCGCCAATTGGGCGTCTCGATCTGGCGAATGCCGAATTCACGATCCGGTCCACGGCGATCTCGGGTGTCGCGATCGCGCTCACCGCTGGTGCAGGGGCCTTTCTCTTGTACTGGTGGTTCCGATCCGCGTCGCGTCGCCGGCGGCGACACGCGGCCAGACGTGGTCGCAGCCGACATCCCGAACCGACATCGGGCACCGTTCGGGAACCGGCCCCATGAGGCACAGGCGGCGGCGCTCCTTCGGCCGCGGCGATCAAAGGACGATCTACCGAGGACGCCTGCCTCGCACCCTGCCGGGGATACCTGCACCTTCAGGGCTCACGGGGATCCGGGGTCCTACACGAGGCGCTGTCAGCCCGGAGCGACCCACACCCGGGGTCGGCACTCGTAGCAACCGGACGCGCCCGGGTCTGGGCACGGCGACGGCCTATGTCGCAGCTGGCACGCTCATATCGCGAGTCACGGGACTGCTGCGCATCCTCGTCGCGATCTACGCCCTTGGGTACTCGACCCTTTCCGACTCGTTCAACCTCGCCAACAACACACCGAACATTGTGCACGACCTCGTGCTCGGCGGGATCCTCACGGCCACGTTCGTCCCGGTGTTCGTCTCTCGCCTGGCGACGCGCTCGGAGCAGGAAGCCGTTGAATCGATCTCCGCCGTGTTGACACTGGCGGCCTGTCTGCTTGTGGTCGCAACCGTTGTGTTCTTCCTCGCTGCGCCTTTGATCATCGACCTGTACACCGTCGGCAGCCACGGTCCCGGGATAATCGCCGAGCGTCAGGTGGCTACCTATCTCTTGCGGCTCTTCTCGCCCCAGTTGCTCGCCTACGGCGCCGTCAGCTTGATGACCGCGGTGCTCAACACCGCTCGCCGTTTCTCCGCGCCAGCTTTCACCCCGATCCTCAACAACATCGTCGCCATCGGCATCCTCCTGGCTTTCGCCGCCGCCGGCCACACCCATAGCCTTGGTGAGGTCCAACACGACAGTCGGCTGCTCCTGCTGCTCGGCGTCGGCACGACACTGGGCGTCGTCATCCAAGCTGCAGCGCTGGTGCCGAGCTTGTTGAGCTGCGGCCTGCGAATACGTCCGCGATGGCGCCCGAGTGATCCCGCCGTGCGCGAGATCGTCAACCTCTCGGGCTGGACCTTCGGGTTCGTCATCGCGAATCAGGTGGCGGTTTTTGTCGTTTCTGCAATAGCGGTGAGCATCGGTACGGCGTCACTCACCGCCTATACGTACGCGTCAATCTTCTTCCAGTTGCCCTTTGGAATCGTCGCCGTCTCCGTCATGACCACGATGGCCCCCGTGCTGGCATCTCGCTTCACCAAAGGCGACACCGCCGGCTTCGCCGAACAGTTCGGCTTAGGGCTTCGTCGCACGATGGCAGGTGTGATCCCAGCCGTCGTCGGCTATCTGCTTCTGGCCCAGCCCGCCATCTCGCTCATCTCCTTGGGTGCCGGAAGCGCACACCACTTGAGCGGAGCACACCTCACGGCGACAATGCTCGAGCTCCTTGCGTTGGGACTGCCAGGATTCTGCATATATCTGCTGGCAATCCTCGCCTTCCAGGCGATGCGCGACACGCGCACTCCTTTCTTCCTATACCTGTTGGAGAACGGGTTGAACATCCTGCTCGCGTTCGGATTCCGCGGCGTACTCGGGGCGAAGGGACTGGCTCTCTCACTCGCCATCGCATACACGGTGGCCGCAGTAGCAGCCTTGACCGTCCTGCGGAACCGGATAGGTGGCCTAGGTGGCTTCACCGTGGGCCGCTATATATCGCGCACGGTGATCTGCTCTCTGGTCATGGCCTTCATTGTTGCCCTGGTTCTCGCAGGTGTCGGATCAGGCCAGGGTCTCGGCCTCCTAATGCGAGTGGTTATCGGCGTCTTGGCAGGCATTCTCGCCTACGCGCTCGCAGCGGGACTCGCCGGGACCGTTGCAGGCTGGCAAACTTCCAAGCGGAGGCACGCAATTGCCGGGAAGGGAAGTCATGGCCGGGATAAGAGTCGTTACCGATAGTGCGGGGGACATTCCCAAGCGCCTCGCCGAGGAACACGACATCCGGATCGTCCCACTCGACGTCCGCCTGGGTGAGTGGGGACCCGACGAGATGAGGCTGATCGAGCCCTCCGAGTTCTGGCGTCGGTGTGCCATGACAAGCGACTTGCCCGAGACCTCGGCGCCATCACCGGGCGCGTTCGCAGAGAGCTTCACGCAAGCGGCGGACGATGGGTGCACCAGCGTTGTGTGTCTCACGCTTTCGGCGGGACTTTCTTCGACCTACCAAGCCGCGTGCGCCGGCGCCGACGAGGTGCGTGGGCGAATCGAGGTGCGGGTTGTGGACACTCGCACCGTGACCTTGGGTGAGGCGATGGTCGTGCTGGAAGCCGCGAGAGTCGCAACGGCCACAAACGATCTCGACGCCACCGAGGCAGCCGCCCGGGCGGTTGTCCCGAGGATCCGCGTGTTCGGGGCCCTCGACACCATGGACAATGTCCGAAAGGGCGGCCGGATCGGAGCGGCGAGGGCTCTCTTGGGATCGCTCTTGTCGATCAAGCCGATCATCGAGATCCGAGACGGTGTCGCCGAAGCTGAGTCCGCGCCAACGGACACGTGCGGGTTCGCTCGAGTACCTCGTCAACAAGTTGAAGAAGGCGGGCAAGTTGGATGGCCTGGCGGTGGCACATGCCGCGGCACCGGATCTCGACGCGTTCTTGGAGATGCTCACCGGGATATTTCCCCGAGAGGACATCCTCATCAACTACATCGGCCCGGTCATCGGGACTCACGCCGGGCCGCGCTGCGTGGGCATCTGCTATCGGCTTGCGGGAACCACGGACGGCTAACCTACTGGACATGTCTTCTGAGTCGGCTCCTAAAGATGACTGGGCCGCGCAACTTACCGACAAGGTCGGACAGCTGGTCGAGCTCGTTCGCGACCACACCGTCCGGCCGGTGCAGAAGTTTGTCCACGCGGCCATCTTCGGCGCGTTGGCCTTCTCAGTCGTGATCTTTGTCATCGTGGCGTTCGTCGTCGGTTTCATCCGCCTTCTCAACAACGAGGTCTTCGACCAGCGCGTATGGGCGAGCTACTTGTTAGTCGGTGGAATCTTCGTGGTCATCGGGACGTTGATCTCCAGGATGCGCCACAGCCGGAGCTAGCCGGCCGGCACGAAGGGAAGCGACAAAGATGGAGTCCGGCGTGACGCGCGACGTGGTGATCCTTGGCTCGGGGCCTGCCGGCCTTACTGCAGCGATCTATTCGGCGCGTGCCGACCTGCGGCCACTCGTCCTCGAGGGTGAGCCGTCGTCCACGAGCGATCAACCTGGCGGCCAGCTGATGCTGACGACAGAAGTGGAGAACTTCCCCGGCTTCGCCCACGGAGTGTTAGGACCCGAGCTCATGGTTTCGATGCGGGCCCAGGCCGAACGCTTCGGCGCGGAGATTGTGACGGAAAGGGCGTCAAGAGTCGACCTGGCTTTGACGCCGTTCGGCATCTGGATCGGTGATCGAGATGTGCCCGAGCCGACCTTGAGAGCCAGGACGCTCATCGTCGCGACCGGAGCACGCTCACTCATGCTCGGTCTCGAAAACGAGTCTCGCCTGCTCGGTCATGGGGTTTCGACCTGTGCGACCTGCGACGGCTTCTTCTTCCGGGACAAGCAGATCATCGTCGTAGGCGGCGGAGACTCTGCACTCGAGGAAGCGCTGTTCCTGACGAAGTTCGGTGATTCGGTAATCGTTGTCCACCGTCGCAAGGAGCTACGAGCATCCAAGATCATGCAGGATCGGGCGTTTCGGAATGAGAAGATCGCATTCCGCTGGGACTCGGTCGTCGTCGACGTGGTCGGTGACGAACGCGTGACCGGCTTGCGGATAAAGGACGTCAACACGGGCGAGGAGTCAGATATCCCCGCTGACGGCGTCTTCGTTGCAATCGGGCACGCTCCGAGCACGGAGCTGTTCGCCGGGCAACTCGAGACCGACGAAGCGGGCTATCTCGTCACGCGCGAAGGCACGAAGACCAACGTTCCGGGCGTGTTCGCGTGCGGTGACGTCCAGGATCATGTCTACCGGCAGGCTGTCACGGCAGCTGGCTCCGGCTGCATGGCCGCAATCGAAGCCGAGCGGTATCTGTCATCTTTCGCACAGCCTGACACAAGGAGATTGGAATGAACGACGTCATCACGGTCAGTGACGACACCTTCGACGAGACGGTTGGCCTTTCGGACATCCCCGTAGTGGTGGACTTTTGGGCTGAATGGTGCGGCCCCTGCAAGATGGTGGCTCCCATTCTCGACGAGATAGCCAGCGCTCACAGTGGCAAGCTCAAGGTCGCGAAGCTGAACGTCGACGACAACCCTCGAACCGCTCAGCGCTTCCAGGTGATGAGCATCCCGACGTTGCTGCTTTTCAAGAACGGCGAGACACAGGCCCGAATCGTTGGTGCAAGGAGCAAGTCACAAATTCTGTCGGAGTTCGAGCCCCTTCTTTGACGATGCCCGTCATACCCCGATAACTCTTCGCACTACCGGCTCTTGCCCGGCATCTCCTACGATGTCGGAGATGATCGAAGTGCCACACAGCTCGGGCTTATGAGCCGTCCGCGGACGGTATCTCCACGCGAAGATCTCCTGCCACTTCATGAAGGCGATTCCGGTGAGGCCGTCGTTGACCTACAAGAGCGCCTCGAGCGGCTCGGGTTCGCGCATGGACACGACGGGCTTGGTGCCTTCGGTCCCGGGACAGCAGAAGCTGTGCAAGTGTTCCAGTCGCAGCGTGGACTGCGCGTTGACGGTGTGTGCGGCTACGAGACTTGGTCGAGCCTTGTCGAAGCCGGCTTCCGTCCCGGTGATCGACTCCTTTACCGCCGTAGCCCGATGTTGCAGGGAGACGACGTGGCCGACGTGCAGCGGAGGCTGAGCGGGCTCGGGTTCGATCCGGGTGGTGTCGACGGGATCTTCGGCGACAACACCCATGCCGCGATCGCCGAGTTCCAGCGCAACATGGGGCTCGTAACAGACGGGATTTGTGGTCCCGTGACCCTCTCCGAGTTGAGGCGTGTCGCGCCTGTCAGGGGAGGTAGTGACCTTGTGACGCCGTTGCGAGAGCAACTCAGGGTCGCCGCGACACCGGCAACGCTCAGCTGCAAGAAGATCGCCGTCGGGGAAGAGGGGGGTTTCGCGACGGGTGTTGCGGCAATTCACCGCGCGCTCCTCCTTGCCGGGGCACAATCGCTCGAACTGCACGACCCAGACCCTCTTGCGCAAGCACTGGCGGCGAACACAGCGCAGGTCGACTGTTACGTCGGTCTCCGGCTGGCGCCAAGCCACAAATTAGTCAGGACTTACTTCTACCGGGGCTTTCGATACGAGTCGGCGGCAAGCCGACGCCTAGCGGAGCTGCTCGTGAACGAAGCCGCGGCTCAGCTGGACCTGCGCGAAGCCGGAGCACATGGGATGGCTGACGTGATCCTCAGGAGGACGGCTATGCCGGCTGTCGTGCTCGAGCTGGGAGCACCGCAACAGGTTGCAATGAAGACTTCCAGCCTCGGAAAGGCGGTTCAGGAGTCACTCGAACGCTGGCTGACCATGAGCGGGGAGTGAAGTGGTCCACAACCTCATGCACAGCTTGTGGATCAACTTGGACCAACAGTAGAGGTCCAGAAGGTAACAGGAAAGCAAACTTTCGATGGTGCCGGGAAGAGAAAAGGGCCTCTGATCAGGTAGAACAGCAGCTAGTGTTGCTATCCGCGCTGCTCGTGATGAAATTCACACCCTGGGGATGACCGTGTGCCCATCCAACCGTTCAGGAACGGACATCGACCTCAAGTAAAGGTCTCCCCGGCAATTACCCGGTAAATCCGTTCAAGGTCGTCCAACGTGGCGAATTCGATCACGAGTCTGCCACGTTTGCCGCCCATGTCCACCTTGACCCGCGTGTTCAAACGGTCTTCCAAGAGTTCTTCGAGGTCGTGCACCCCTGGAGGCCGAAGCGAGTGCACAAGCTTTGGCTCTGGGGTCCCAGGCGGAGCAGCGAGACCTCCAGCGGGTGCGCTTATCAGGTTCCCGGCCTCGTCGAGGGCTCCTTCGAGCTCGATTTCTTCAACCTGCGCCTCTCGTATCTCACTTCGAACGAGCTCTTCCAGCGAACGAACAGACAGGCCGCGATGAACAGCTTCGTTGGCGAGCTTCTCCTGCAGAATACGATCCGGCGTACCAAGCAACGTACGTGCGTGGCCGGCACTCAACTGACCATCGCGCACATATCGCTGGACTGTCGGAGGGAGCTGGAAAAGCCGAAGGGCGTTGGTGACTCCGGCCCTGGAGCGGCCCACCTTGCGAGCCACTTCTTCGTGAGTCAGGTTGAAATCCTCGATCAGCTGTTGATAGGCGCCGGCCTCGTCGAGAGGGTTGAGGTCCTCGCGATGCGAAATTCTCCACGAGAGCCTCTTCGAGACTCATAGCGTCGTCGGCCTGATGAACCAACGCCGGTATCGACTGAAGTCCTGCGCGTCGCGCTGCGCGGAACCGACGCTCTCCCGCGATCAGCTCGTATTCGTCCGGCCCGACCTCTCGAACCAGAACCGGCTGAAGAATGCCAACCGCTTTGATCGAGTCGACAAGCGCTGACAGTCCCTGCTCCCCGAATTGGTTCCGAGGCTGGAATGGGTTTGGGCGGATACGTGCGAGTGGCACTTCACGAAGCATGGAACCGGTGGCAACACCCGGCGTCGGCGGGATGAGCGCCCCCAGTCCCTTGCCCAGACCGCTACGCCGGACCACCGCTGACCTCCTTCGCGAGCTCTCGGTAGGCAATGGCACCTCTCGACGATGGCGAGTGAACAGTGATCGGCTCACCGAACGAGGGCGATTCTGATATCCGAACCGTGCGAGGAATTACATTCTTGCAGACAGCGTGCCCGAAATGCGTGCGAACCTCCTCAACGACGTGATCTGCCAACCTCGTCCGCGAGTCGTACATTGTCAAAACCATGGCTGAGACCTCAAGCTCGGGGTTCAGGTTGCCTCGTACGAGCTCGACATTTCTGAGCAGCTGACCAAGCCCCTCCAAGGCGTAGTACTCGCATTGAATTGGCACGAGCACCTCACTCGCCGCAGCAAGCGCATTGACCGTGATAAGCCCAAGAGAGGGCGGGCAGTCAATCAACACGTACCCGAAATCCTCCCGAATCGGAGCGAGCACTCGCTTCAGTCGAAGCTCTCTACTGAAGACGGAAACGAGTTCGATCTCCGCTCCGGCCAGGTCGATTGTTGCCGGCGCCAGGAATAGGTTCTTGATGCTCGTGGGTTCGACGCAATCTTCGAGGGCAACGTCGCGAAGAAGAACGTCGTACATCGAAAAATCGAAATTCCGACCCTCGATTCCCAGCCCCGTCGTGGCGTTACCCTGTGGATCAAGATCCACGATCAGAACTCGGTAGCCGAGATCAGCAAGGGCTGCACCGAGGTTGATAGTCGTAGTGGTCTTGCCGACGCCTCCTTTTTGATTGGCCACAGCGATAACTCTCGGTAGCGGCCGTACCGGTGCCACGGTGGGCTGCTTGTCTTCTGACCGCGCCTGCCCGATCACTCCTGGGGCTTCGAGCCCGGCGCGCGCGCCGGACTCCGGAGTCTCGAGCTCGATCCGATCTCTTCGGTCTTCGTCGTCCTCTTGGCTGTTCATCACACCTTCGGTTCGAGGGGAACTGTTCCACGTGAAACATCTGCCATCCGAACGGCTGGAAGGCAGTCGCTCTTGGGGGAGCAGGACGAGCTCAACGGGAGCATAACGCGTGAGCCTGTTCGAACCTGGTGACCAATAACTGAGTCACGGCCTGACACCATGACGAAATCACGGCCGATCTAGCAGGTGCTCGAGCCGGGCTGCTACCAGACGATATCGAGAGACGGGGATTAGGTGCACGCCCTGAAAGACCCCGGAGTCTCGGATCGCCAGCAGCAGCTCGCAAGCGACGTCGACTCCCGCCTTCGGGTCCCGCTCCACTCGATCGACCAGCTTGCTTGGAATGACAATGTCAGGAATCGTTTTGGCCAAGTTGCGAGCCATTGTGGAGCTAGCGAGGACTATTACGCCCGCATACACAGCCATCTGTGGTTGCACTCGTTCGCTCCAGCTCAACAGGGCTTCAAGGGAAAAGCCGACCTGGACGAACAGAAAGTCAGCTTCCCGTTTCCAGGCAGGCAGTTCTCCAAGGCCGGCAACCGCGCCTAGACGCAACCTTCTGGCCCCGGAAAGTCCCAAAGTGCCTTCGAAAGCCCGAGCTTCGGTCAGCATCGTCCGAACCGTGAGCTCGCTCGTGCGACCGCCCACTCTTGGTTCGTCACCACGAACCAAGAGGAACTGATCCACTCCGTAGGCTTCAGCGGTAAGCAAGTCCCGCTGGAACCCAAGCAAGTTGCGATCTCTTGCATTCAAACAGGCGATGGAGCGACCGCCCATCGCCTCTACCTCATGCGCGACGGCAACACTCGACACCGTCGCCCGGCCGATGTGGTTGTCTGGTATGAGAAACGTCCCGGCAATTGAGCTGAGGACGCCGATCTGGTGCCTAACGTGCTTGAGATCCGGCCTCGTAGCGGGCTCGATCTCGCAGATGAGCTCAAAGCCTGCCGTTGCCATCGGAGCTAACACTATCGAGGCGTAGGCCCCGACGGCAGCACTCGCGAGAAGAGCGGCCGTTTTGCTGGGATCCCCGGCCGACGAGGGTAACGATCCGAACAAGGAGATACTTGTCTGAGCACAGCAAACCCGAAGGCCTCTCTCAGACCGAGCTCCGGTGATAGACCGAGCTTCTCGCATCCCTCGACTGGCCACCGATCCGTTGTGGGGAGCCTGGCCTTCGTGGCACCGGTCTCGTACGGACTCTCGCTGGGGGGTTCGGACACTATCAACCGGCCCCCGACGCAGAGGAACGGCGCTGCACACTCGGCCGTCACCGCCGGAGGACCAAAGCTTCTCGCAACAACTGCTGCAAAAGTTGCTCGGTATCTATCCTCTCGCCCAAGCTGTTCGGCCCGAGCGTTGACGACCTCCACACGCGGCGACAACTGGAGCTCCTCGACGGCCCATCTTAGAAAGTCGGCGGAACGGCGCGCCGAGTCCAGCAGGACAAGACGAAGGTCCTGATCCTCGACCGCAAGCACCAGGCCTGGCAATCCACCACCAGATCCGAGCTCCAACACAGGTCCGTTGACGACCTCAAGCAAGAGGGCTCGCAAGAACCCCTCCGAATGGGCCTTCTGCACCGCGAAGGGCAGGTTGCCGATCAGTGAGCGTCGTCGTGCTTCGGCGATGACCCGTTCCAGATGATCGTGAGCTTCGGGCCGCGTCATGTGTAAGGTCTCTGCCCGGGCCGGGAAGCAGGGCGGGCGTGCCGCCCGGCGTCGTTCAGTTCAGATCTGCAGGCTCCCCAGATCGATCGTCACCTTCCTCCATCGAGCTGACACCGGATTCCTCGGCCGAGTGTGCCGAGACTAGGCGGATGATGACATAGCGGCGCGGCTCCATCCCTTCTGAAGCCGTTTCTAAACCTTCGAGGTCGTTGATCGCGTCGTGAACCACTTTCCGGTCTGATGGCGACATCGGTTCGAGCGCCTCGGACACACCGGTACGTAGCACATCAGCAGCGGCCTCAAGCACGAACTGGCGCAGCGCCGCGGCCCGCCGTTCACGATAGCCACCGACATCCACAACGATCCTGCTCGTGTGCTCCTCGGTGTGCCGTTGGACGACTGTTCTTGTCAATTCTTGCAAAGCCTCAACCGTCGCACCCTTCGGGCCGACCAAGAGCCCAAGGTTGTCCCCGTCGACGCTGATGTAGATGCCATCATCCTCGGTCCGGCGTGCACTGGTTGTGGCGTCGATACCAAAACGGGCGACGACCTCCCGGACGAAGTCAGTTGCGAGTTCTTGCTGGGTCTCGATGCTCATCTGCGCCTCCTTAGGCGATCCAGTGCCACGACCGGCTCCACTCGAAGATTCGTCGGCGATTCCATCCGAACCGTTCGCCACTCGCCCACGGCCTCCGCGCCCTCGCGAGCGTGAACGTTGCCGGCCGCCGGCACTTGGAGTGCCGCCGCCGTCAGCACTCGCATCGGTCGCTTCGGCGGCTTCGTGCACAACCTCGGGCGGTGCCTTTCGCGAACCGTTCTGACCTGGTCCTTGGTCTTGGCGGGACTGCCCACGAGTTGTTCCCGCCGCGGACTTTGCGGCAACTCTGCCGCGGCTCTCCTCGCCCTCGGCCTTTTCGGCCGACTTGCGTGACGGGTTCTCGGGATGAGCGGCTTGTCGGCGGTGCCCGCGCTCGCCTCCATTCGATGAGGCCCTCGGCCGGCGTGACGGTCTCTTCGCCCGGGGTTGAATTGGGCGAACTCGCGCTCTGATCCTCGCACCAGTTCGTCGGAGGCCGAACATCCCCGATTTCGGCTCCTCCACTATGACGATCTCGGCGTCCGTCTCAGCTACACCCAGCTGGTCAAGAGCCGCCTCGATGGCTTCCTCGACAGTTTTTCCGGTCATCTCGACCCATTCCACGGGCTATCGGCCCTTTCGCGGTCGCTTGTCCCTCGAGCGAGGTTGAGACTTCGACCCGCCACCTGCGCCAGTAGGCCTAGATGACCGCTGCTGACTCGGCCTCTTCGCGGAAGTCGCGTTCCTGGAGCCGTTCTGGCTCACCGCGGGCTTTGAGCCGTTCCTCGCGCTTTGTCTGGGCCCGCTCACCCCCGTGGATCTTTGCGTCCCCCCGGCTGCAGGCCGAGCCGAGCTTGGACTTCCGCTTGCTTCGCGCATTCGCGCGAGGAAACCTTTACCGCTGGCGGCGTCCCGAGACCCAGGAGTCGCCTTGCGATTATCGCCGGTATCGCCGGCGTCCCCGCTGGGACTGAGCGCGTCTGCGTGCTTGCGTTTGGTGAGCTCCTGAATAGCGCCGACAATTGTCGGGTCATGCTTGTACATCCATTCTTGCTGCCCGACACGGAACAGGCTCGAGACGATGAAGTAGACCCCGACACCTGCGGGGAGAGCGATGTACAGCACCAGAAAGATCAGCGGCATGTACTTCTGCATCTGTTGCATCTGCTGGTTCGACGCCGACGCAGCGGGGTTGCGGTTCGTGACCTGCCAGATCGACACGTACTGGAGGCCGACGGCTATCAGAACGAGCAACGCGTAAGGGAGAACGTCAACCAGGTGCGGCTGATGGGTGCGCACCGAGTCCGCGAGATTGATACCCAAGACGTGCATCTGGCCATGAGCCGCGACGAGGTCTCGATACATCCGGCTCGTCTTCGGGATGTTTTGCGGCGTCGCCTTGACGAGCAGCTTGCCGTGAACGTAGATCTTTTGTCCCTTGGAGTTGAGCAGGTCAGCCGTCTTCGCGAGGCCCCGCACGACGTCGTACAAGACGATCAGGATCGGGAATTGGAGGAACATGGGCAGGCAGCCACCCGTTGGGTTCACGCCGTTCTCGCGATAAAGGGCCATCACCTCCTCGTTCATCTTCTGACGCAGCTCCTGCCGCTCTGCGGTGGGCATTCCGGGCTTGGCCTTGTAACGCGTCTGGATCTTCTTCATCTCGGGCGCCAGAAGCTGCATCCGCATCATGGAGCGGGCGCTGGCGCGCGTGAGGGGGAAGACGACGATCATCACAGCCACGGTGAGGAGCGCGATTGCCACCGCGTAATTCGGGACAACGCCGTAGAAGAACGCGAGAACGTAGCCGACGAGGACGAAAATCGGGTGCAGGGCAGTCCCGATGACGGAAGTACCTGCCTTGGCCGTGTGAGTGGCAGCAAACAGCATGTCCGACCTCAGCTCGGGACCGGATCGAAGCCACGGCTGCCGAATGGGCGGCACCGGGCGACACGCTTGACGGCTAACCAGGTCCCCCGCAGCGAACCGTGCCGCTCTATTGCCTCCATGGCATAAGTCGAGCAGGAGGGGACAAGGCGGCACGGTGACGGCCTGCCCGCGCGAAATGCCTGGTAAACCCTCACGAGCAGAAGCAGCATCCTCGAGGACGGCGTCGGTCTCGTCCTGACGCCGCTCATCGAGCGCCCACCTGGCTTGCCCGCTGCATCGCTTCGACCACTCTTGCCCTCAGCTCCTGGAATGGGAAGTCGCGAACTCCCTGGTCAATGGCCACGAGGTAGGTCCCCGCAGGGATCGACGCCGTGGTCTCGGCTACGACCGCCCGCAACCGACGACGGCAGCGATTGCGCTCGACTGCGGTCCCCACCTTACGGGGCACTGCAAACGCGACTCTTCGGGCCTGTTCGGCGTTGGGTGCCGGGAGAAACTGTACCCTCACCGGTCCTGACCAGACCCGTCGCTTTGAGCGGCGTAATTCGACGAAGGCGCTACGCCCATGAACCGGCCGTGGGCGCGGCCCACGAGGCGCTCCGCTGAGAAATGGCAATTCACTGCCCATTGTCGCGTGCTGGCTCAAGCCGACAACCGGATCCGTCCGCGACGCCGACGCGCTTTGATGACCGCGCGACCGGCGCGCGTCGCCATCCGATGGCGAAAACCGTGCCTTCTCGACCTCTTGCGGGTGTTGGGTTGGAACGTCCGCTTCATCTCAGCCTCGTTTCGTCGTTCCGGTGCCGCGCGTCCGTGGTGTCTCCCGACGCGGCGATGGTCCGGTGGAGCAGGTGCGATCGACCCGCCGAGATGATCTCTGCATCTGGCGCGCGAAAACACGGGTCCACCAGACAGCAGGGACCGGCCGAGATAATTTAGCGCACGATCCACCCCGAGACCAAGCGGAAGCCCAGAGGCAAGCGGCGCACCGGGGCTGTACGATTCCGAGCACACCCTGCGAGCTCGCCCCGCCGTCCACACCTGTGGATGCTGGTGTGGAGAACTTCTTGACCGGAGGGCCTCGAGCTGGTGACAGAAGCACAACAACTGTGGAATGACTGTTCGGATTCCTTGCGCTCGCAGGTTTCCGAGGCAACTTGGCGGGCGTGGTTCTCCGCGATCCGGCCGGTCGCGGTCACGAACGGGATCTTGGTGCTCGCCGTGCCGAGTGGCGTGGTACGCGATCGTCTAGAAGGGCGGTTCCACGGCCTTGTCCACGACGCCCTCCTTGACAGCTCGGGCAAAGAGGTCCAATTCCGCTTCGACGTGCAGATCGACGACCCTGGGCCGGAAGAGCGCGCGACGAGTGGAGACCTAGCCCGGCGCAACACTGACGAGTCGGCGCCTACGGCCTCGCGTGATGTGACACGCAACGGGCGGGCCGTTCCGGCGCGCGCCAAAGATGCTCCGAGCGCCGACGATGTTCCCCTCAACCCGAAGTACACCTTTGACGCCTTTGTCACCGGGCCTTCCAACCGTTTCGCACATGCCGCCGCGCTTTCAGTGGCTGAGGCCCCGGCTCGTTCGTACAACCCGTTGTTCGTTTATGGCTCGGCTGGACTTGGCAAGACCCATCTGCTGCAAGCGGTTGGCAACTACGTGCGCGAGAACTTCGCAAGAATGAGGGTCCGTTACGTGTCGACTGAGACGTTCATGAACGAGTTCGTGGAAACGCTCCGTGCAAAAGACGACATGGGGGCGTTTCGCAGGCGGTACCGCGAATGTGACTTGCTGCTCATCGACGACGTCCAGTTCATGGACAAGAAGGAGTCGCTACAGGAGGAGCTTTTCCATACGTTCAACTCCCTCTACGGCTCTTCTAAGCAGATCGTCCTCACATCCGATCGCGCACCACGAGCAATCGCCACTTTGGAGGACCGGCTCCGCAGCAGATTGCTGTCGGGGCTCACCACCGACATCCAGCCTCCCGAACTGGAAACTCGGATCGCAATTCTGCGTACCAAGGCTGAGCACGAACACGCCGTCGTTGGTGACGACGTGCTTGATCTCATCGCCACCAAGGTGAAGGAGAACATCCGCGAGCTCGAAGGCGCCCTCATCCGCGTGACGGCTTATGCCAGTTTGAACCGACAATTACTTACACGCGAGCTTGCCGAGTCCGTGTTGGCCGATTTCGTCGGTTCAAAACAACCGCGGCAAATCACCGCGAGCCAAATCATTGAGATCAGTGCCAAACATTTTGGCTTCAGCGTGGAGGAGCTCATCGGCCCCAGCCGTCGCCGCCCGCTTGTCATCGCCCGCCAGATCGCGATGTATTTGTTTCGCGAACTTACGGACTTCAGTTATCCTGCCATCGGCCGAGAGTTCGGTGATCGGGATCACACCACTGTAATTCACGCCGTTGAAAAGATTTCTGCGCTCATGAAAGAGCGCCGACAGGTATATGACCAGGTCATCGAACTCAGCGTTCAGATTAAGAACGGTTTATGATCTGTGGATAACACTCTTGCAACAGGGGATAACTTGCCTGTTGATCCTCAGGTGCAATCGCCCGGGACCGACAGGCTGTGCGATCGGAGGATAACCCTATCCAGGGCACAACGCTCCCGAACAGGAAGAAGGCTGGGCTATCCACAATCCCCAGGCCCTACTACTCCTGTTGTCTTTTTTCTCTAATTTCGAAAGGAGTAGAGCATTCTGTGAAGTTTCGTGCCAATCGTGACACCCTTCTCGAAACCCTCGTCACCGCATCAAGAGCAGCTAGCCCTCGATCTGGGCCTAGCTTCGGCATTGTCGGGCTGAAGCTGCATTTGCGTGGGCAGCAGCTGGATGTGTGTGGCTCTGATCCAGATCTTGTGATCGAGGCTCGCTGTGAGGTCGCCGGTGACGCCGATGGGTCGGTGCTTGTGCCGTCGCGGCTGGTGGTCGACATTGTTCGCTCCTTTGAGCCCGGGGCGGTGACGGTGATCGGCGGTGACGAGGATGTGCGTTTTTCGTCGGGGCGGGCCGAGTTTCTCGTAAGAGTCGCCATCGGTGCCGAGATCACACGTCTTGGCGTGCCGGAACAAGAGGGTATCGAGATTCCAGGAGCGATTTTTGCCGACGGTTTGCGACAAGTTGTGCGCGCGGCACTTGTCGACGACTCGCGGGCACCACAGCTCACAGGAGTCCTCATGGTCGCGACTGAGGGGGGTCTCAGGCTTATTGCCACAGACTCCTATCGTCTCGCATTTCGTGATTTTACCGGAATGACAGTGGTAGAACCTGGTGGTCAAGTCCTTGTTCCCGCAAAGGCACTCGCGGAAGTTCAAAGACTTGCCGCAAGTGGCAAGACAGACGGGGACCGGAAAATCACGTTCCGGCACAGCGATCTCGACGCGGTCTTCGACCTTGCTGACGTCCGAATCACAACGCGTCTTCTCCGCGGCCAGTTCCCCGAAGTGGAACGACTGATCCCTGCGTCGTATGCGTATCACCTGCATGTTCCGCGCGATGATCTTGAAGCGGCACTTCGCAGGGTTCGCCTTGTCGTGCGAGACACGAAAGACGCGACCACGCCTGTACGGCTGGCTCTGCACGCCGGCGGTGTCGATCTCACCGTGCTCACACCCGAGAGTGGCCGAGCCGAAGAAAGCGTCGAGGGAGACTTCGAAGGTGACGATCTGATCGTGGCTTTCAATCCGAGCTATTTGTTGGATGGCGTCGAAGCAATTCGATCCGAAACCCTAATCCTGGAAGTGAATGATCCCGGCAAGCCGGCTCTTGTCCGAGGCGAGGGTGAGGACGAGTACCGCTATCTGCTCATGCCAGTGAAGGTGTCCTGAGCCGAGCAAGAAGTCCGCATGAACGAGACGCTGATCCTTCGGCTCGAGTTGCGTGACTTTCGCAACTTCAATGTTGTCGACTTTCACCCGTCACCGGAGGGCCTGACAGTCATACAAGGTGAGAATGGTGCTGGAAAGTCCAGCCTTCTCGAGGCCATCGTCTACAGTTCGACGCTCCAGTCTTTCCGAGGAGCGCCCCGTGAGGCCATCGTGCGTCAGGGTGCGGCCGAGGCCAAGGTACGGTGTGAAGTCCTGACCGGTAAGCGAAAGGTTGCGATCGAGATTGAGGTCTTACTCGGTCGGCGTGACCGTGCTTGGCAAAATGGGCACAGAGTACCCGGCACACGCGGGCTTCTCGAGGTCCTCAGGACAACGTTGTTCACTCCAGACGACCTTGTGCTCGTAAAGGGCGGTCCAAGCGGCCGTCGTGATTTTGTCGACGACGTGCTGTCCAAGTCACATCCGCGACTTGGCGCGGATCGTTCGGGTTTGGATCGCGTGCTGCGGCACCGCAACGCACTCCTGCGCCAACTCGGTGGCCGGTTGGATTCGGAAGCCGCAACAACACTCGACGTCTGGGATGATCGGTTGGCCCAGATTGGGGAGCGTCTAGCCCGTTCCCGCGCTGAGCTCGTAGAGGCGCTCTCGCCTTACGCTGCTGAGGCCTTTTCGATCCTCGCAACTCAAGCCGGCAGTTTCAAGATGCGCTATGTCCGTTCCTGGGAAGGGACATTGAACAATGCTCTCGCTGTAGCGCGCCGTGAGGATCTCCGACGGGCGACGACGACTGTCGGCCCCCAGCGCGACGACGTCGAAATCGAGGCCGGTGGGCTCGACGCACGCACCCGGCTTTCGCAGGGACGTCAGCGATGCGTCGCTCTTTCATTGCGTCTTTCGAGTCACCGTCTCATGACGACGATCACAGGTGCCGCGCCAGTGCTGCTCTTGGACGACGCCTTCTCCGAGCTGGACGAAGTAACGGCCCGGGCACTCGTGGGCGAATTGCCCGATGGTCAGGCCATCTTGACTACAGCTGGGGACCTGCCGCCGGGAGCGGTGCCGAAGCTCGTGGTCCGCCTGGTTGACGGTAGGATTGATCAGTGAACCGCCGTTGGTCAGCGCCGGACCGCGCATGCGTGCAGTCCAATATGGCCCATATTGGCGAAGAAGACACAGCGGCCGCTTCAACAGTGCTCATCGGCACCGCACTTGACCGGTTGCTACACCGACCGCGGCATGGAAGACGCTCTCGTCCTCGGTCGTATCGCCAGCTGCTGGGAGGAAATCGTCGGTCCCGAGGTCGCGTGTCAAGTGTGCCCGCAACTGGTCCGTGACGGCGAACTCATCGTCTCGGTTGACCACCCCGCGTGGGCGACTGAGCTCGAGCTCGCAGGCCCCGCGGTGCTCGGTCGCCTATCCGAAAAGCTTGGTGATATGGCCCCGAAGCGCCTCAGCGTGCGTGTGACGCCGAGCTCACGCAGGTAGACTGTAGAGGTCGTCGGGAGTCGTACCCGCATCCGGCAAGGGTCCATCTCCGGCCTGGTTCGCTCGCCATCGTTGGAAGGTCGCGCCTATGGGCTTGGACAGCAGTGAGGAAGCTAGTAACGGACGACCCAACGAAGTAGATTACGAGAAGGAGTACATCAAAGTGGTTCCAAAGCCGGTGGCGCCCGCTTCCTACGAGGCGGAGGACATCACTGTGCTCGAGGGCTTGGAGCCTGTCCGATTGCGGCCAGGCATGTTCATCGGCTCGACAGGGCCCACCGGCCTTCACCATTTGATCTGGGAAGTCGTCGACAACGCTGTCGACGAGGCAATGGCCGGGTACTGTACCCGCATCGAGGTGACGTTGCTCGCCAACGGCGGTTGCCGTGTGAGCGACAACGGACGGGGCATTCCCGTAGAACCTATCCCGAGTTACCCGGACAAGACCGCCGCCGAAGTGGTGCTCACGGTCTTGCATGCTGGCGGCAAGTTCGGGGGGTCAAGCTACAAGGTCTCCGGTGGTCTTCACGGTGTGGGAGTGTCGGTCGTGAATGCCTTGTCAAGGCGGCTCGTGCTTGAGATCGATCGCGGCGGCAACCGGCACCGAATGGAGTTTGTCGACGGTGGCAAGCCGGAAGGCCCACTTGAAATGGTCGGGCCTTCACCAAGGGGCCGGACGGGAACGCTGGTCACTTTCTGGCCGGATCCCACGGTCTTCGAAGAGACAGAGTTCAGGGCCCAGACCGTGCTCGAACGCTTGCAGGTCATGGCGTTTCTCAACAGGGGTCTCGAGATCCGTTTCAAAGATGAGCGGCCGGAACACCAGGCTGAGGAGACCTACCGCTACACGGGTGGGATCGTCGATTACGTGAAGCACCTCAACACCTCCAAGGAGTCTCTCTTCCGGAAGGTGGCCGCCTTCCTCCAGGCGGAGCCGGATCAAGAGGTCGAGATCGCCCTGCAGTGGAACACCGGTTACTACGAGAGCATCTATTCGTACGCGAACGGCATTGCGACCGGTGAAGGCGGCATGCACGAAGAGGGTTTCAAGAAAGGTCTCACCAACGTCGTCAACAAGTACGCCCGCCAACGCAACCTAGTGAAGGAATCTGGCGACAACCTCACGGGCGAGGACATCCGTGAAGGGCTCACGGCGATCGTGTCAGTAAGAATGACCAATCCGCAATTCGAAGGCCAAACCAAAGCGAAGTTGGGTAATGTGTCCATCCGGTCCCTCGTCGAGAAAGCCACGAACGAGAAGCTCGCCGAATGGATGGAGGAGAACCCGAAAGAAGCGGGCCAAATAGTACAGAAAGCCCTGCTTGCGCAGCGCGCCCGCGTCGCCGCGCGCCAGGCTCGCGATCTCACCCGACGCAAGAACGCTTTGGACGGGGCGGGTCTTCCTGGCAAGCTCGTCGACTGCTCGTCACACGATCCGCGCGAGTCGGAACTGTTCATAGTCGAGGGTCTTTCGGCACTAGGTACCGCCCAGGACACGCGGAACCCCCGCACCCAGGCGATCTTGCCCATCAGAGGCAAGATATTGAACGTCGAAAAGGCCCGAGTCGACAAGATGCTGAAGAACGCGGAGATCCAGGCGTTGATTCTGGCAATCGGCGCCGGGGTGGCAGAGGACTTCGATCTTGCCAAGATCCGCTACCACAAGGTGATCCTGCTTGCTGACGCAGATGTCGATGGTTCGCACATACGCACTTTGCTTTTGACCTTCTTCATGAGGCAGATGAAGTCCCTGATCGAGGCAGGTCACGTGTACGTTGCCCAGCCGCCCCTTTACTCCACTCTGGTAGGCAACGCGAAGGTCTACCTGAAGGACGATATCGAACGGGCCCGATTCGTAGCGGACCATCCGAATCACACGAAAGAGTTCCAACGCCTGAAAGGTCTCGGCGAGATGGACTTCAGCGAACTCCGGGACACCACGATCGACCCCGGTCTCCGGTCTCTGCTGCAGGTGACCATGGAACAGGCATCGATTGCGGACGACATTTGCTCCATCCTCATGGGCGATGACGTTGACGTACGTCGCATTTACATCCAGACCCACGCGAAGGACGTTCGTTTTCTGGACATCTGATTCTCGGCGTCCCCCGGTCGGCTGCGGCCGGGAGATGCTCCAACTTCAAGACGAATAGTGGAGGCAGTCCGGTTCATGGCACGAGGCAACGGGAACAACCCGGGCACATCCGGCGCGCGCGCACCGGGGGCCGACGGCGACCGCACGGTCGTCGGCGCGATAGAGCCGATCGAGATTCAAGAGGAGATGGAACGATCCTTCCTCGAGTACTCCATGTCGGTCATCGTGTCAAGAGCGCTTCCCGATGTTCGTGACGGCCTGAAGCCGGTTCACCGGCGGATCCTCTATGGGATGGCGGACACGGGCTTGCGGCCGGATCGCCCGCATGCCAAGTGCGCCAAGGTGGTGGGCGACGTCATGGGTCGCTTTCATCCGCATGGCGACATGGCGATTTATGACGCCCTGGCACGAATGGCCCAGGACTTCAGCCTGCGACATCCGCTCATCGACGGCCACGGGAACTTTGGCGCTCCTGGACCGGAGGCTGGCCCCGCGGCGATGAGATACACCGAGTGTCGACTGGCCCCGCTCGCGCTGGCCCTGCTCGACGGCATCGACGAAGGGACCGTCGATTTCATTCCAAATTACGACGGCAACGAGGTTCAACCCGTCGTGCTGCCCGCCCGTTTTCCGAACCTTCTGGTAAATGGCTCGCAAGGGATCGCCGTCGGCATGGCGACCAACATCCCACCCCACAATCTTTCCGAGATCATCGACGCGACGTTGCACGTGCTCGAACACCCAGAGGCGACGCCGGACGAGCTGATGCACTTTGTCAAGGGCCCCGACTTCCCGACCGGTGCACTTATCCTCGGCCGGGCCGGCCTGCTTGACGCTTACCGAACCGGGCGCGGCTCAGTCAAGATCCGCGCGGTAGCGGAAATCACCGAGTCGCGCTCGGGAGCCGACCAGATCATCGTCACCGAGATCCCGTACCAGACCTCGGTCGCCGGGATCGAGATGAAGATTGCGGACGCCATCGAGTCCGGTGACCTGACTGGTATCAGCAGCGTGCAGAACGACTCTGCCGGAAGGGTCTCACGTCTCGTCATCACCTTGAAGCGCGATGCGAACGCCAACGTCGTGCTGAACAACCTCTACAAGCACACGCCTCTGCAGACGACCTTTGGCGTTCACGTGCTGGCGCTCGTCGACGGCGTGCCTCGCCTTCTCAATCTTGCTCAAGCTCTCAAGGCATACGTGGCGCACCAGGTAGAGGTCGTCACCAGGCGGTCGCAGTTCCGCCTTCGCAAGGCATTGGCACGAGCGCACATCGTCGAGGGGCTGCTTCGCGCCATTGACATGCTCGACGCGGTGATCGCGAGAATCCGCGCCTCCGATGACCGCGCCGATGCGAGGATGAACCTCATGGGAGAGCCGTTCTCCTTCAGCGAAGAGCAGGCGAACCACATCTTGGACATGACCCTTGGTCGGCTGACGCGGCTTGGCCGCAGCGAGCTCGAGGCCGAGATGGCCCAATTGAGGGCAACGATCGAGGAGCTCGAGGCGATTCTGGGTGATCCCGCCCGGCTTCGCGCGGTGATCTCGACCGAGCTCGAGGCCATCAAGCAGCAACACGCACAGCCACGGCGGACCCGTGTCATCCACGATCCAGGCGAGCTATTTGTCGAGGACCTCATCGAGGACGAAGAGCTGGTTGTCACGCTCACGCGCGCTGGCTACATCAAGGCCGTGCAGGCCGATGCCTTCCGCGCTCAAGCACGCGGAGGGCGGGGGGTACAGGGGACGAGGCTGAAGGAAGAGGATCTGATCGACCAGGTCCTCCACACCACGGCGCATTCTCACCTCCTGCTGTTCTCCAATCGTGGGAAGGTTTACCGGCTGAGGGCTCACGAGGTCCCCGTGAAGGAGCGCAACGCTCGGGGAACGCCGATTGTTAACCTCCTGCCCCTTGAGCCGGCCGAAAGCATCCAGGCAATCGTCGAGACGCGAACATTCGATCCGGATCAGTACCTGGTCTTTGCGACCAAGACCGGTCAGGTGAAGAAGACTGCTTTCTCCGAGTACGACAAATCTCGCCGGGAGGGCTTCATCGCCATCAACCTGAACGAGGGTGACGAGCTTGTACGTGTCGTTCGGACCGGCGGAGACGATGACTTGCTTATGGTGAGCAAACGCGGCACCGCTATTCGTTTTGCAGAGTCCGAGGTCCGACCGATGGGTCGCGGCGCGGCCGGAGTCCGGGGAATGCGGCTGCGCGCGGGTGACGAGGTCGTGTCGTGCGATGTGGCGCGTGAAGGAGTGGATCTGCTCATCGTCACCGACGCCGGCTACGGCAAGCGCACGAAACTCGATCACTTCAACGCCCAGACCCGAGGGGGCCAGGGCGTCCGGGGCATCAGGCTCACTCAGCGTCGAGGAGCGGTTGTGTCTGCGCTCATGGCATCGCTTGAGGACGAGATCATCGTCGTCTCGTCGGCCGGCGTGATGATACGCACTTCGGTACGACAGATCGCAGCTCAAGGACGCGATGCGACCGGGGTCCGAGTTATGAACCTCGATGACGGCCAAACAGTCGCAGCGGTAACCAAGGTTCCGCAGGAGACAGAGGCTGCCGGTACACAGTCGAGGTTGCCGATCGTGTGATCGGCGGCACCGACGACCCTAGGGCATGGCGGTGCAGTTGGTGTAGCGTGACCGTTTCGTCGGGGCTATAGCTCAGCTGGTTAGAGCGCAGCACTGATAATGCTGAGGTCCTCAGTTCGAGTCTGAGTAGCCCCACACTAAAACCGCAGGTCAGCGCATAGTTATGCTGTGGATAAAGAGCAGCCTCCGTCCGATCTGACACAAATCTGACACAGGAGTAACGGGCACGGGGGTGCGAGGACGGTCTCTCCGGGGTTGTTCGGGTCTGTTCTGGGCGCATTCTGGAAGCGCGACTTTGGTGGTTTGAGGGCTGCGAAGTTGGTCGGTCGTTACTCGCGAGATCGGTGAATAATCGGCCGCGAAATTGGTGAACTGAGCAGTAGCCTGACGAGATGGCTCAGATGCCGGGGTACGAGCGGAGAGTTCATGACCTCGCGCTCGCTCGTCTCGAACTGGACTTTGGCGGGTCAGCGGCGATTTCTTGATCCCGCGATGCTCTGACCAGGACCTGCTGTGGATAAGCAGGCGGTTTCAAGCCTGGATGTAGGGGCGACATATCCACCACTTGATGCTTATACCGGTGTAGGATGGTGGTATGTTCATCAAGAAGACGGTGAGGAGGCGGGGCGACAAGCGCTACGAGTACCTGTCGCTCGTCGAAGCCGTGCGCGAGGACGGCAAGAACACCCACCGGACCCTGCTGCGCTTGGGCGAGGTGACCGAGCTTCGTGCCTCGGGCCAGCTCGACCGCATCATCAAGGCGCTGCGCACCTACGCCGAGGGGAACTGGTTCGAGGCCGGCGAGCTGTCGGGCGAAGGTGGCCCGAGCCTCGGAGGGGTGGCCGCCTGCCACGCCTTGTTCACGCGCCTTGGTCTCGATTCCCATTTCGACACGGTCGGCAAGGCACGCAAGTCCTTGTCGCTCAAGGACGCCGTGTTCGTGATGCTGGCCAACCGCCTGACCGAACCGAGGTCCAAGAGACGCACGATCAAGGAGTGGCTGTCGAGCGTCGCTTTGCCGAAGGGCGTCGATGCACCGAGCCTCGACCGTTGCTACCGGGCGATCGACGCGTTGGCCGCCTCCAAGGAGTCGACCGAGGCGCACCTTTACTCCAAGCTCTGCGACTTCACGAACCTGGACCTGCGCCTGGTCTGTTACGACCTGACTTCCTGCTACTTCGAGACCGAGGGACCGGGCGGTCCGAGGTTCAGCTCCCTCGCCTACGGCTACAGCCGGGACCACAGGGGTGACCGCCCCCAGGTCGTGATCGGCCTGTTGGTCACCGGCGACGGCATCCCGATCGCCCACCACGTCTTTTCGGGCAACACCTCGGACGTCTCGACTCTGCCGTCGATCATGGAGGACCTGCAGCAGCGCTTCGGCGTCGGCCGCATCGCCCTTGTCGCCGATCGCGGCCTCATCTCGGAGGACAACCTCGCCCTGGTCGAGGCCCACGGCTTTGACCACGTATTGGCGACACGGTTGCACCACGACGAGGACGTGGCCGCAGTGCTGGAAAAGGCGAACGCCCCGGACAGCTCCTGGGTGGCGGTTCCAGAGGCGCGCAGCTTCGCAGCCGAGGTCGCCCACGGCGGCCGGCGCTTTGTGGTGGTGTTCTCGCCCACCCGTTACTTGAGAGACCGTGCGCGACACCGGGCTTTGTGCGCCAAGGTCGAGGACGGCCTCATAGCACTGGAGGCAAGGGTGCGCTCTGGCCGTCTTAGCGACCCGGCCAAGATCGGTGCTGTCGCCGACCGAGTCCTCCGTGACTCGGGAGTGGGGCGCTGCTTCACCACGACGGTGAAGAGGGGCCACTTCTCCTGGGACTTCGACGAGAAGGCAAGACGCTACGACGAGGAGCTGTTGTGCGGGCGCTATGTGATCACGACATCGCTCGACGTCTGCGAGGTCGGCTGCGCCCAGGTGCTGCGCTACTACCGGAGCTTGCAGAACGTCGAAGCCAGGTTCAGGGTCACCAAGGACTTCCTGGCGCTGCGACCTGTCTTTCATTGGACCGAGGACCGCGTGAGGGGCCATGTCGCCCTGTGCATACTGGCGGCGACGATCGAGGCCGTCATGGCCAAAGACCTCGCAGCCGCCAAGGTGATGGACCCGGACCTTGGCTTCCAGCACATGACACCTCGCCGGGCGCTCGCCGAACTGGCCGAGGTACGCCTCGAGCTCGTGAGCGCCGGTGAGCGCAACATCGAGCTCATAAGCAGGCCGACTCCACTCCAGGCCAAGGTGCTTCAAGCCTTCGGCGTGGACACCTCCGGCTGGGGAAAGGCTGCAATCGCCTGACCTGGGCGAACAGGTCCCGCGTAGTGGAAACACCTTCTCCGCGTGCCCCTATCTACCTGGACTTACGCGATTGACCCGCCA
>CAWDRQ010000012.1:0-7767 GCA_963804765.1 uncultured Acidimicrobiaceae bacterium | reverse complement strand
CCCCGAGCGAAGCCGGCCGCAAATATTCGGCGATATGCACCGCTCCGGTCATGCTCCGGCCTCATCGTTCTCACTCCCGGCAGCCAGTTCAACCAAACGCCGCCTTGTCGTCTCGACACAGCCCGGGTCGATGTCGCAGCCGAGGAAGCGCCGGCCCTCGAGGACCGCCGCGACCGCCGTCGTGCCCGAGCCGAGGAATGGGTCGACGATCAGCTCGCCCGGCTCCGACACTTGGCGCACCCAGTGCCGGACCGGCTCCAAGGCCTGCTGCCACGGATGCAGCGGGCGTTCCTCCGGACCGCCCCGACCTTCCGCGAAGACAACGTCGTTCAGCCACGCCCGCGGTTCGTAGGGCCCGGCCGAGTAGAGAAGGACACTGCGATGGAGGCCGTACACCTTTCGCAGTGCGGACCTCGGTGTGTAGACCGGCCAGCACGATCACTCCGTGCCACATATAGGTGAGCCCGCCTTTGGTGAGCAGTTCCATCTCACGGTCGAGCTGGAGGTGGCCGGCAGTAGACCACTGCCAGGCGTCCGGGCTTGAGCACGCGAAGACCGAAGGCCCCGAGCGGCTCGTAGAGCGGGACGCCTTCGTTGTCGTAGGGAGGATCGGTGCACGATGGCATCGACGGACTGGTCCGCCAGGTCGGCGAGCACCTTTCGGAAGTCACCGGTGCGGAGCTCCCATGTCTCGCCGCGTGTGCTCGGACGGTCCTTCGGCTGCCTCGGCCCGGATGCGGTCCATGCTGGCAGTGCGAGCTCGCTCCTCGGCTCGCTTCAGAGCCGATCACGCCGCTGGCGTCGTCACCGAGCACCTGGAGAGCCTTCAGCGGCCCGCCTGGCGTCACGGTCGGACTGGACGAAGATGGTCGGGCGTGGGCGTCGTGCGGGGTAGGTCCCACCGCCCTTGCGCTCGACGCGCTCGGGCTCTGGAGATTGGTAGATCCTTACCAATCTTGAGGTCGCCAAGAACGGTCGGATGGCTCGACACCTACCGCCTCGCCAATGCGCCGCAGGGACCATCCCTCGGCCCGGAGCCTCACCACGACCTCGGCCCGCTGTTCACGCTGAGGTGGCGCCTGAACAGATTTGCCGCGAGGACGAAGGCGACCCGGTCGTCATCGTTCGCAAAGCGGACCACCTGCTTCGGATAGTCGGGGACCTTCACGCCTTCGGCCCGTAGCTCGGTCCACGCCTTAAGGCGGTGGTGGCCCTCGATTACCTCACCCGTGTCCTCGTCGATCACGAGCGGCACGAGCACTCCCTGGGCGGCGATGTCCGCCTTCAGTGCCCGGTACTCCTCGTCGCTGAGCGGCGGGAGGAGCTGCCACCGCTCCACAGTCATGGCGCGTCCCTCGCGTCCGGCAGTCCGAACGGCGCGTCCCGTTCGTCCCTGTCCCCTCGGGGGTGACCGAAGCGCCGGCAGCCATCGCACAGCCGACGGTTCGGGCGGCCGGCTGGCGGGAGCGGCTGACCACAGCCGATGCAATCGCGTCTGCCGCGGGCGGCGGCGGTGAAGGCCACAAGGGTGCCAACGGGACTATCTGGCAACGGAACGCCGACCACGGTCAGGTAGCGCCGCGCCTCGGAGGCGAGTAACGCCACGATCCTGCTCCGGTGCTCGGACGACGGCTGACGGTCGGCGAGGATGTAGCGCAACGTCGCCGCCGGCACGATTCGTTGCCAGCACATCGGGCCTCAGGCGGCGAAGCTCCCGAATGGCGTCGAGGACGATCGGCCAGCGATCGTCGTACTTACCGATGGAGAGCAGCACTGGATCGTCGCCTTCGACGGAGGCGAGGCGGCGGCGGCGGTCGATCGAGGACCCCTCACGACCGACGTAGCCGAGGGCGACGACCGTGAGTGGCTTTCGCCGAACAAGGCCACGGACCGGTCCGACGGCCGTGCCGGCAACAAGCTCCGAACCCCGCTCGGGCGTCGCCCACCACCGGCGGAGGAACCAGCCGATCGACTGGGCGAACACGGTGGAGGTGAGACTCGAAGTCGTCGGTCGGACCCCGGACACCAAGCTTGACCGACCGGCCCCCACGGCGGCACCAGTCGAGGGACAGCCTGTCCCCGGCGCCCTTTGTGAGGTCTTCGAGTGCGACCGGGCCGGCCGACTGCGTCAGGTGTCCGAGCACGTCCGGATGAGCGGCGAACGCCAGGTTGAACGGCCGGACACCCTTGCCGAACCAGCTCGCCTGTTCAGGGGACGTGATCCTGAATCGAGAGACGGACGGAGCGTCCGCGAATGGCAGACTGGTCGACGGCACTCGTGCCGAGCGCTTTCAGGCCTTTGTCGATCCACACCCGGTGGCCCGCACCCGGTATCCGGTGTCCCTCATCGGGCGGGGCGAGGTTTCCGAGCCCGTGCTCGGACGCGTGGATGAGGTCCTCGTCCCGGCGCAGGACGTAACGGTTACAGGCGATCACGACCGCCTCGGTCGGCTCGTCCAGCGTCCCGTGCTTGGCTTTGGCCAGCGGACCGCGAATGCCAACAGGAAGGAGTGCGTCGAGGCACGCGAAGGTCTCCCGGGCATCGGTCCACGGCAGCGAGCAGATGGAGGAGCCATCCGGCAGAGACACCTCGCCGCCCTCAGGCGAGGACACGACGAGGAGGCTGTCGGTATGGACGGCCGAGACGGTCCCGCCTCGCTTCTCCCACTCGTGCTGGAGAAGCCCGACGAGCAGGCGGCATCCCGCTGCAGTGGATGAGCTGATGACAGGACAGAAGTCCGGACCGGCCTTTTCCAGGTGGGCCAGCTGCGCCTCGACGATGTCCTCGCCGTCGAGGAACGGGATCGTTGCCGTCGTGCCCTTCGGCAGGACGTCAAGGTCGACCCGCAAGGTCTGTCCGAACGACACGGTGTTGGTTGTGTTCCGGGCAAAGCGAGCCCGTGCCCGCCAGACGGCCTCTTCGGGAGAGCCAGGCTCACGCGTGTCCGCCTCGTCGTTGGCTGCCTGGCGGTCGAGCATCGTCCAGGCGAAGAAGTCGTCGTGCTCCGGGTCGAACCACGTTCCTCCCGCGCCGCGCACCCGATTCAGCACCCTCCGACCGCCCGGGACAACCCGAATTGCGTCTACGACGTCGATGCTGTCCACCGGCGATCGCAAGCGTGCCGCTACGAGGTCGGCGAGCAGGAGACAGATCGGCATCTCCGAGTCGAGCGGCGCCACCTCCACGATGAACCTGCCATGGACTGCATCGTGGACATCGCCCACGTCGATCCGGCCCGGCAGGAAAGCACCGCGAGATCGGACCAGCACGAACGTCGCGCGGAGTCGCTGCCACGCCTCGGGATCGAGCGCGAACGTCTTCCAGAGGACGTCTGCGTCGCGGCTCAACAGTTCCTGCACTTCGTCGAGCGGTCGGGTCACCTCCCACGACCGAGCCGTTATCAGATCGGACAGACCTTTGCCGCAGCGCTGATACCGAAAGCGGACTGGATATCGCCGAGGACGCCCAGATGCGGGACCCTCAGCAGGCACCCCTCGCCCCGACCGCCGAAAGCGCCGGCCGCCGAGGCATGAAGCGCTAGAGGCTCGGAGGCGAGCTGTCCGTTGGCGAAGGAGTAGAGCCGCGGGATCCCCGCGGATCTCATGGACGCCGTGCCGGCGCCGCCTCGTGAGATGGCATTGCGCGGATCGATCCGAAGGCCGCCATCGGCGAGCTGGTCAATCTCTTCCAAGGCGAGCCTGAGTGCGATAAAGGTGGCGTCGAGCTTTGTGTGAAGCCGATCTGCCACTTCGGCGACGTCGTCACCCTCCCTGATGACGACCGGCCCTTCGACAGGTTCACCCGGCAGTTCGCTCCCGAGGTCGCGAGCCATCGCCCACGGATTCTCGTCCGAGGCGTCGAGGACACGTGCGAGAGCCAGGACGTCGACAGGAATCGGGCGACTCGAAAGACGAGGGACGACAGACTCACCGTCGCCGACAGTCCGCAGCGTCATGTGCGGCCCCTTGCCTTCGGCGTCGAACTTGAGGGACCACGACCCGTAGCTCTTCAGGCGCCCTGTCCCGAACGGCCCAACGGCCACCCGAGACACCTCCCAGGGGAGATCCCACAATGCGAGCCACGGAGCCCCCGCCCGCTCGGGGTTCGAAAGGCCGTCCCCTTCGTAGAACTCGGTCTGTTCCGCCTTGTTACGAAGATGGAGGAACCGGTAGAGGTCGCCGCCCGGTTCCCGCCACACGTCGTAGGGCTCGACCTTCATCTGCGGGCGGCCATAGGCGAGCGGAGTCAACCGGGAGCGCGCCCATTCGCCGATCGCGCCTATCTGGTAGGCCGTCAACCGGGCCGGATCGAAGACCGCGCCTTGGCTCACCCTCCGCCAAAAGGATCGACGCTGCCAGAGCGTGAGCACCGGCTCCTGGTCACCGGCAACCGCCGAGACGAAGGACATGACCGAGGGGCGATTGGCCCACGAGGCGCTCCGCCGGTACGAAGGCGTCGATGCCCCTTGGCCTCCTGGGCAGGCTTCGTCGGCTGCGACGGCAGCAGGTACGCCCGCACGGCGAGGCGGACGGGCTCGGGCTCGGACATGGCCGACCTCCCTCCATGGGTCGGTCTGCCCGAGGACTTGAACCGCGGCAGCAAGCATCTGACGCTCTCCCTCGTTCAAGGCGGGCGAGCGCTCGGCAAATAGGTCGATGAGAGACAGCGTCCGGTGCCGGCGGAGAACTCCGGGATCCGTTCGAAGGTCGAAGAGCCCAGCTGCGGTCCATAGCCGGTGGAGGTCGGCATGGCAGGCGCGGCAGAGAGACACAGTCCACTGCTCGTCGAAGTACCGACCGTCCGCGTCTCGTGCTGTCGGATGGTGTGCCTCAACCCAGCCCACGGCACGGCAGAGCCCACAGATCCCGATCACGAGTACACGACGGACCTGGGTCACGAGATCACGATCAAATCGTCGAGTTCACCAAAGGAGTAGAGCGTGGCCAGTTCATTCGAGATCGGTCAGCAGAGTGACTTCGACCCAGCGCCCGTCATCAAGTTGAACGAGCAGCACCACACCGCGGAATGGATCGAAAACTGTCGGATCCCTGCCGGTCAGGGACTCGGCGATCGCGTCCAGGTGACCGGCGACGACGGCGGCGTCGTCTGCGCCCGCAACGCCAACGGCCCGGAAGATGCCCTCTTCGGCAATGACGGGCATGATCCGCATGCCTTGGTCGTGAGGTCGCAGAACAGACGCCCCGAACTGGTCCGCTCCAGACGGTCGCCCGTCCAACGGGCCATTGCGTCGACCGTGGATCCCCTGCGCCGAGCTGCCGATGAGGCGCTGATGCCCTCCTTGCGCATCAGAGCAACGGCCTCGACCGCCCGTTGCCGAGAGGCACGGTCCCTGGAGCTGAGTGCAAACCACGACTCACGCCGAAGCGCTGTGCCATGTCCTCGGGTCGAGCGGACGGTAGCGCCCGTTTGACGCTGAAGAGATATACGTTCCGACTCGGCTCGGTAGGCGGCAGAGAGCTCAGCCGGTGTCTTGGCGTTGGCTCGTGTCAGACGCTCGGGGTGGCCCCGAGGCAACCTCGCACGGCGAAGAAGGCTAGGCGAGTGCCGCTTAAGGGCCGGCATTGCTCGACGAGACCTCGTTCAGGCGTCGGGCAGGCACGATGCTGCTCGACGAAGTCGGCGGAATGAAAGAGTCAGAGACGCCCGGGCGCCGACGTCCGGGGGCTCGTGCTTCAGCGAAGCACGACCGTCAGTGAGGAGCGCTTCGGCTGCTTCCCGGAGCGCATCGGGGAGTGCCTCGGCAACGAGATCGCCGGCACAGGTGTCGAAGTCGACGCCGCGGAGATCGGCCTCACATCTCACGGCGTCCACCAAATTGAGCGGGAGTCGCACGCGCTCGACGATCCGCCCGTCATGGCGCCTCACCGGGAGACCTCCTGGGCAGGAATGGACAGCGCCCGGTAAATGAGAGAAGCAAGCGCAGCCTCACGAGACGAGAATCGACCGACCCACACAAGCCCGGAGTGGTCGGGACGAGACACGAGGGAGGAGGCGCCCGGGACGTGGGCTATGGCCACACGCCGGGCAGCGTTTGGCTGCTGTCGGTCTACATGCGGCTCGGGCACAGACAAGGTCACGGTTCGGTTTTACAGGGGCCTTGCCCGATCCTTCAGATCATGACGGGGAAAGCTGTGACGGGGAGATTTCCCTAGTCGCATCAATCCGACGCCATATAGGACGGGGTACACTCAGCCCATGAGCCGCCCCACGCCGAAAGATGTCGCCATGTCAGAGGCCATCGGCGGAGTCCTCAGTGCGTCGACAGTCGCCCGTTGCCGAGACGAAGGGCTCGGCCCCGTCGGACGGGACGCCGTCGACCACTACCGCGCCCTGGCCCCGTTAGTCGGCCGTGGAAGGTCCTACGACATCGCCGCCCTGCGGATGGCGGCGCTCGGCTACCCGACCCGGCGTCTCCGCACCGTCCTGCTCGCTCCCTACAGCTCGAATCCCGAGAGAGGGTCGAAGTTATTCGACGTTTTGAGGGCAATCATCGCAGGCTCCGCCGAACGCATCGCGGTGACGGCACCCCTGTACGATCCGTCGCTCGGGATGCCCGAGACGCCGGAAGAAGAGGCCGCGCTGATTGTCGATGGCGTGCTCGGGGATGTTGAAGACCTAGCTAGCGGTGAAACCGGTCTGGCGCTCGACGACTACCGGAAGGTGGCCATCGATGTGGTCGCAACCCATGTGGGGCCAGCAGAGCCCGGCCGTGAGATCTACGCCGACGAGTTCGCTGGCTACATGGAGAGGTTCGCCTTCGCATTGAACAACGCTCGCTCAGCCATCGAAGCGGCTTCACTCGAAGAGCTCGCAATCTGGGTGGCCACAGCGGCCGACGCATGGTCGAGGACGTTTGTCGGGAAACTCCCGATTGGAGACGAGGACTCATGGCGGATTGTCGCGGCGCTGGCGCCAGCGGCCGGGGTGTTCGTCGAGTTGGTCCGAGACGTCATAAGTCAAATCGGCTCGTCCTTGTGAGAGCGTGCTCTCGATTCGTGTGCTCTCTCGGCTTCTCGCGGTAAGTCGCCCACGGCGGCGGCGTTGTTGACGGAAGCACGCCGGTTACTTGCTCAGGGTACTAGTCGGGGAATCTGAGAAGGCTGCGCAGGGTGCTGCGAGTGGTGCACAGGGAGGCAATGGCGTCCCCCGTGCACCACTACCATGCACCACCGCTCCTACCTGCGGCGCGTCAGAAATGGGAAGGCACGCTCTGTACCACTCGGACTTTGTGCCAGCCTTGTACCACCTGTACCACCCGGGACCAGAAAAATGAGGAAGCCCAGGTAACGTGGGCACCATGCAAGACCGGGCAGCTCTCTGATGATGCACGGCACACGCTCGGGCTACAACAACGGGTGCCGGTGCCCGTTGTGTACATCGGCGAATACGCAAGCCCAGCGAAAGCGGCGCAAGAGCCTGCCGAGTTACGCCCTCCACAGTGCCCGAGGGTGGGAGAGCCCAGGCATCGAGTCGGGAACAAACGAGTCCACGGCGAACCGATCGGGTAGCGGCGGTGGCGTCAACCTTTGGGACATGCTCGGCCGCGCAGCCGGGACATTCCTCGCGAACCACCCCGCCATGGTGGCCGCTCGGACCGCGGCCGGCGCTCACGCTCTCGCAGTTACGCCGGCGACACCCGCTAGATCGATGCCAGGCCGACCTACCGCTTTCCAGTCCATACCGCCTTTCCCTCCGCAGGTCTCCCCGCTTCATCCCCCCTGGGCGCCCCGCCTTTCGACTCCTAG
>CAWDRQ010000011.1:0-12509 GCA_963804765.1 uncultured Acidimicrobiaceae bacterium | reverse complement strand
CCGTTGCTTACTGCGCCTACGCCAGACATCTGGCTACGAAGGGATCCACGCACTGGCCACTAGCGATCACGATGCACGAGCTCGACCTGGCCGCCATGGGCGCGTCGATGCCCGAGACCAAGACCCGACCTGCGGGCGTCCTGCCGCCCGGATGGCGGCCGGCAACTTGCCCGAACTGATGGTTTGAGATGCCTGGCCACTAGACAATGGCGGTTGATCGCGGGGCGGAGCCAGCCGTAACCACCCCACGTGCCTTCTTGGATGCCCGAACTCACCTGAGTGCGAAAAGGAACCGACTTCCGCGGGGTACAAGGTCCGGCACTCTCACCTACAACCACACTAACCGTCAAGCTTCAGCTTGCGTCGGAGACTGCCGATTCCCTCGTCTTGGTTGCTCACGTCGATCCGGACCACTGTGTAACCCTTCGCCTTGAGCTTCTCCGTCTTGGCGGCGTCGACGGTCGGCTGAACGCCCTCGTGGTGTACGGCCCCGTCCAGGAAGACGACCACCCGTGTCCCGTCCGCTTCGTAGTAGAGGTCAGCTTCGGCAAGCGGGACGTCACCGTCGAGGATCACGTGATGAAGCGCGCTCGGCGGCGGGACGCCGCTCGCGATGATTGACTCGATCATCGCCGCCTCCGTATGTGAGGCGGCCGGCTCCGCGCCGAGTAACTCATCCCATGAGCGCTGCTGTGCCACGGCGGCTAGTTCTACGCCTGCGGCCAGGAGGCCGACGAGTGGGATCACGAGGCGGCGATCGAGCAGGTCGTGGTGCCACTGGTTGTAGAAAGAGCGTAGGCACTCGTAGCAGGAGGAGTCACAAGCGTCGGCCTCCTCGGAGCCGTCCGGCTGGACGTGGAGGACTTCGAGCGTCCGCGCGCACACCTCGACAAAGTGGTCGGCGTCGGCAAGCTGGCGCAAGACGCCGATTCCTCCCTCGTCGGACTCGAACAGCACCAACCGGGCGCCTGTCTCGGGTAGGAATGGATGCGTGAAGACTTGGCCGTCGATCTCGGACTCGTCGAGGCCGAAGCGGGTCGCCACACCAGCCCGTAGAGCGTAGAGAAGCGTCCAGCCAAAACGCTCGAGCGAGCGGGCGCCGTCAACCACTTCCACAGGGGCTTGAACATCGATCACGAAGAGGTCGTGCCGCCCCTCGGTCGTGAGGACGACGCCCTTCACCAACTGCTCCGAAGCCCCCGCGCACGGCCGACCCGTGTTGTAGTGCTCCGCTTCCGGCTCCCACCGACCGCACCTCGAGCACAGGCGGAAGCCTCGCTGGTCCTTCCGACCTCGGAAACCGGCGTTCACCTGGAGGACATGGCCATGGTGGACATATGAGAGTTCCAGGTTGACGGCTTGCTCAGCCCGATACCGCTCGATGCCGACGGCGGGAAGCTTCACATAGGCATCAACGAGGTAGCCGAGGCGGAGCCGTTCCTCGGTGTCGGCGGTAACACGGTCCCGGCTGACGGCATAGGCGTCGGGGAGCGAGAGAGCCGACCGGTGCCGAGAGCGTTCCTCGATCGGCCTTCCGCAGCCGCGGCAGATGGAGATGGTCTCGGCGTCTTCGGCTGTGTAGTAACGCCCGCATCCGGGGCAGAGCGCGACGGTCTGCCACGCGCCTCCCGGACCTCCCCCGAGGCCAGCTCGCACTACCTCGTAGCGCCGCCCCCGGTTGTAAACGTGATTGAGGGGAGCGAACTCCCGCAAGGCGATGGCGCGGCTGCGCGCCCGGGCGTTCTTCTGGTCGTCGAAGCGCAATAGGACAGGACGCCGGGGAAAGGCATAGGTCGGGAGAAAGCCACGCTGAGCCAACCACGCGAGCGGATAGAAGTCGCCGGACCCGCTGCGCATGTCCTTCATCTGGCCCTCGGCGGCCCGTCGGCGTCGATCCTCCGAGGCGTCGAGCCCCGTCGCCTTAGCCTTGGCGTTCAACCGGTCGAGCTCGGCGTCCAGGGCAGCCATCTCGGCACCGAAGGCCGCCCACTCGGTGTTGAAGTCCTCGACGAAGCCGTCAACCACGCGTTCGACGATGTCCTCGGGGACGCTCTCGGTGCCGAGGATTCCGTCCAGCACGGCCCGGCCGGCAGCGATCAGCTCGCCGCGGCCTGCGGTCACGAACGAGGTCAGCGACTCCCTCATGGCCGGGATCAGACCGAAGGGACCTACGGGATCAAGCTCGACCCACGTGTCGATTTCGCTCGGAAGGTCTGCGCCGCGTGCGCCAAGGACGATTGAGTGGAGATGGGAGGCGACAAGCGCCTCGTTGTCGAGGAGGAAGCGGGGCGGGGCGATGCGGCCAGCCACGATCTTCTCCGGGAAGCGGAAGAAGTACTGGTCGTGGACTCCGTAGCGGCCCTGGGCGCCGCAGAAAGTCACGACAATCGAAGGCTGGGCGGCTCGTCCAGCACGCCCTTGGCGCTGCGCAGTAATTGGCTGGAGACGGGGGGACGTTACGGAGGTAGATGGCAGAAAGGCTGCCGATATCGACGCCGAGCTCCATTGTGGGGGTACAGACGATCACGTTGAGGCTCCCGTCCCGAAAGCGCTTCTCGATCTGCTTGCGCTCGTCGCCGGGAACCGCTGCCGAGTGCTCCTCAGCCGCGATGGGAACCGCCGACTCGATCGGTCGGCGGTACTCGTTGCGGAAGAAGTCGAGCCGCCCAGCGGGGTCAGGACCGAGGATGACCTTCACGCAGCGGGGGCATCGACGTCCTGGTCGCTGGAAGAAGTGCCGAACGGCACAGCGCGGGCACCGCTCGCCCGGCGGCCGTTCGGCGTCGATCAGCCAGAAGCGGAGCTGCTCCTCGGCTACCAGCACGCCACCCGAAGCCGCTCCGGTTCCCTTCACGAGGAACCCGTAGTCGGCAAGCCAGCCCGCGCCAGCCCGGATGGTGTCCTTGGCTTGGGCGGCGTGGAGGTCCGCCTCTGCCATTAGCCAACGACACAACGTGGTCGTCGGGCCGGCGCCCTTCTTCGTCGGGTCGTCTCGGCCCGCCAGACGGTGCACTGCGACAACGTGGCCCGACTCGGCTACGTCGGAGAAGACGGTCACCCGCCGAGGCGCCTCCATGCCGCTGTGGAACAGCGCGGTGGGGTTCATCCGGTCAACAACGTCGCCGGTGAAGCCAGGACCGTTGGTAAAGACGGCGGCTGGTCCCTTGTCAGCTTGGCTAGAGATGGACCGCGCACGGCGCACCTGGTCGAGGATCGCGCGGAGAAGATCCACGCGGAGGTCTGGATCAAGGGATGCGAGGAGCGGAATCTCGATGGCCCGCTCGGCCAGAAGGGAGGGGTTGGCGAAACCGGCGTAGTCGATGGCGAGCAATCCGGTGTCCTCCAGCGTGGGCTGGGTCTTGCGTGGGTTACCTGAGCACTCCATGAGCACACCAGCGCGCAGGTAGCGAAGATACGTGCCCTTGGCCTGATTCAGAGTGGCATCGGGGTCGAGGGCCTTCAGCTCGCTCTGACGGGTGTAGGGCGGAACCTGCCCGGCCAACACCATGGCTTCGTAGGCGGCGGAGCCGACTTCGGTCGCGTCGAGCCCGGCCGCCGAACTGATCGCGCCACGCTCCCGTAATCCGGCGACTATCGAGCGCCGCAGGTGAAATCGACGGCCAAGCGAGTTGAGATGCGCCGCCTGGAAGGAGGTGTCCTGCTGGTTGTCGGCGAAGGCCATGACCTGGCGCTCGTCTGGGTCGAGGCGGTCGAGCAGCCCGCTGACAAGCACGTCGGTGGCGGTCGAGCGACCCACGGTACCCACCTGGAAGAACTTGTTGTACTCGGAGTAGGTGCCGTCATAGACGATGCCGCAGGCGGGACACAGTAGAAGAGGCTCAGCCACCTCAACCAGTTCCCGCTCGTTGGCGTGCCCGCAGCCGGCGCCGACCTCCCCGCAGGTGCCGCAGACCACCACGCGAGCAGGTACGGCCCCTTCCCTGCCCTTTCTGGGCTCGCCGTTGACCTTCACGTAGGCGGGGTCGACCGGCACGAAGTCCTCATCCCACTCGCCTGCCATGAGGTAGACCGGGGTGCCATCGTCTGTTGGCGCCTGGAAGGGGCGCGACTCCCACGGACCGCGCGGGCGTCGGACGGCGACGAAGAACTCCTGGCCGCATGCGGCACAGAAGACCATCGGATAGGCGGTAACCCCCGCGGCACCTTGCTCCGCACACGCTAGGCAAGTGCCGCTTCCCACTTCGGAGAGATGAGGAGGATCGGTTCGAAGGCAGCCGGTGACGGGTAAGCCCTGAGAGAAGAAGGCGTGCACCTTGGGAGTCAGCAGTCCGACCGGGGTGCCGCGAGGGCCATCCACCTTCGTCATGGACGCAAGCACGAACGCCGCTTCAACCTCGTCCGCAGCCCTCGAGAGTTCGAGGCCCGGGCGGACCTCGGCGCCGTACGCCTCGGCCAACTCGGGGAGGCTCCGCACCCCGTCCCACAGCGCCCGCTCGATCCAGGCTACGGGTCGGGTTGCCTTGACGGCGGCGGGATCGGGCGCGCCAGTCGTTCCACAGAGCGCGGGGCCGAGAAGCTCAAGTGCCTCCTCCTCACTCGTGGCCTCGCCTGCAAGTGCGGCCAGCGCTGGGTCGATCGGCTGAGAGGCGAGGAAGGTCCCCGGGTCTGCCGGGTCGAGGCAGACCGGCTCGCCGTGCACCTCAGCCACGACGTGAGCCGCGTCGAATACCTCACCGAAAAGACCCGTCGCAAAGGAGGCGATAGTGGCGGCAGCCACGCCTAGATCGGTGGTGTCGAGGGTCGCGGACGTGGCGATGCAACGCAGCCGGCCCATTGTGGCAGTGCGCTGGCGGAAACGGCGCACGAGTAGCGCCATGTCGGCTCCCTGGCGGCCCGAGTAGGTGTGCAGCTCGTCGAGCACGAGATAGGAGAGACGCCCCTCCGCCCCATCGTCGGTACGCTCCCCGAGGGGCGTGAACAGACGAGCGTCGCGCCGCCGCACAAGGGCGTACTCGAGCATCTTGAAGTTCGTAAGCAAGATGTCGGCTCCGAAGCGCTCGAGGGTAGCCCGGTCCACGACCTCACAGTCGGCTGGCTGTTCCCGTCCAGTAAGCAGCGCGAAGTCAGCGAGTGCCCCCTCCTCGCTGTGCCGAAGGTCACCTGTGTAGTTGCACACCCGCAGGCCGGTGCCGGCGAGCCGAGCTACCAGGTCCTCGTACTGGGAATTCGACAGCGCGTTCATGGGGTAGACGACGACGGCGACTGGGGTGCGGAACGCGTTCTCTCGTCCGCTCGGCCCGCAGGCGATCAAGCTCGCCGAGGGCGCTCGACACGATAGGCAAGTAGAAGGTGAGGCTCTTGCCGGAGCCGGTACCCGTCGTAACCGCTGTGTTGTGGCCCGCGAGCACCTGGCGGACAGCCCGGGACTGATGCTCGTAGGGTTCCACCGGGCCACTCTCCGGCTCGCCCGCGCGACGGGAGAAAACTCCGAGACACCCCTCATGGATCAGCCCGGCTGCCGCGAGGGACTCGAGGGACTCGCCCGCGGCGAACGGCTTCGCGATTGTAAGAAAGGGCTCGCGCCAGGAGAGCTTGCCCTCTGCTCGTCGGTGCTGGACCCAATCGGCGATGACCGGGTTGCGGTAGAACTGGAACGAGTCGACATAAGAGCGGTAGGTGTCCCTCAGGTGCGCCAGTGCGCTTAGCGGTTGCATCGGCCCTCCTTCTCTAGGCGATCGAAGGCCTCGAGGCAGAGCCTTCGGGTTCGCTCCTCGCCGAAGCGAGCCCGTTCCACTCTGCCGAGCACCGCGAAGTGCTCGAAGAGTTGGTCGTACTGGTCACAGCGAGAGTCCGTAAGAGCGGGCGACGCGTGCATCGCACTCAGCCTCAAGAAACGGCCGCTCCTCCGGGTCCCAGACATGCAATGGGAAGCTGTAGGTCTCGGCGAGCTTCGACCGAAGTGACGGAGAGCTGACCGGCCAGCTCGGCACAGCGAGGGTCGAGCGCTTCGGGCGGCGGAGCGGCGCATTGGGACAGGACCCAGGGCGTGAGTGCTTGCTCCTGGGACGTGGACGCGGGCCAGGAAGTCGAACACGGTGGAGTTCACGAGCGCAAGACAGCGCGAGCGCCCCCTCGCGAGGTACTGCCAGGATGGGCGTACTTGTGCTGGCCGGCGTGGGAAAGAGCAGTGCTGCCTTCATGCTTCGGCTGTTTCGTCCAGGTTGCACCGTCACGTCGCGGTAGGCGACAAGGGCCCGGTCACCGATCGTCTCGGCGAGGCGCTTACTTGCAACATCCTCGAACATCCAGTAGCGAGGCTCGACCTCGAAGGTCGGATCAGCGTGTTGGGCGTCGCTGACCTTCGGCAGATTCGGCTTACGGCCGTACTTGTTAGCGCCGACGTAGCCCTCATAGGTCTTGGCCCGGTGGTCGAATCGGTTCAGCATCTGGCCCTCGAAGAGTGGAACAGCGACGCGGCCGTCGAGGTCGCGCATGCTGCGGTCGGGGGCAAGCTCGAAGCCCAGGGCGAAGAGCGCCTCCGGGCGGTGGAACCACTTCTGGCCGCGGAGGAGTTGAAAAGCTGTAGTAGGCGAGCGACCAGGGGTTCGCTCCCTTCGGAGACGTGGTCCGATCGAACTCCAGTGTCGGCCACTCGCCGGTGCAGCTCGAGGGCGAGATCGAGCTCCCAGTCGTCCCGCGCGGAGAGCAGCGTTCCTGTGGCTGGACAGGCGGTGCGCAGCAGCTCCGCGTCCCAGCGCACGAGCGGCCGGGTGGCAGCCTCATCCGCCGTCATGCTTCTCATCGACGCCCCGAACCCGGTATCCTGCCGCTCTGGGCCGAGAACCAGCACGCTGAAGCGCTCCACGGCGGCAACCGCAGGGAAGAGATTGGCGCGACGTTCACGATGTCACGCACCTCGCGTACCCGGCCGCTGGCACGAGCTTGCGCCAGACGTCACGCTGCGCTACATCAATGGCCACGCCAGACTTGACGAGCATGCCCACGAGCCCTGCTCCGCCGGCCAGGCTCGGCGGCCAGCTCGGCGAAGAGGACGTATGTGTTGGCCTTGCCCGCTCGTCCGGGTGAAGCGCCCGCAGATCTTCGCGTAGTGCGCCTGGCGGCTCTGCATGGCCTGGTAGTCGAGCCAGCGACGGTAAGGGAAGGATCGGCTTCGGCCAGCTCTTCGATTGCTTGAGTGCGTTCCTTCGTTCGGCAGGCGCGGCGACTGTCAGGTGCCGACTCGGGAAGAACTCCACCTCCTCGTTCTGGAACTCGGTCCACGGCGGGTTGCCGAGCACCAGGTCGAAGCCCCCGCGGTCGCGGACATCGGGAAAGGCAAGTACCCAGTGGAGGGGGTTAACGGCGCGCAACGACCCGGCCGCCTCCTCGGCCAAGTCGACCGAGACGTTGCCATCGAGTGCCCTGCGATATGGCCCGGTGGTCGGGAGCGGTCCGTGGGCGGCCGTCCAGAAGAAGGCGGCGGTCCAAAGGTCAGCAGCGGCCTCGAGCCGTCGGTAGGACGCCGAGCTGAGGTAATCGGCATAGGCCGCGGCCTTGGCGCGGACATCGGCGATGTCGTGCTCGGGACGGGCCAAGAGCGAAGGGAGCTCGATGTGAAGCGGCGGCATCGGCGGCATCTCGCCGAGGAGTGTGCCCTGTAAGGCGAGCTCGGCGATGTTCACGCTCTTTGCAGCGGCGAGGAGCTTCTTGTCCTCGAGTGCCACCTTCGCCTCAAAGGCTTCTGTCGGGAGATGGTCGGGCACCTCCAGCAGGGGCCAGCCGATGAGCGCGTCACCACACACGAGGTGGACGTCAAGAAATGAGAGAGGCGCGTCCGGCACGGCGCAGTGAATCCAGAGGGCGACCTTCGCAAGTTCGATCGCGAACGGGTCCTTGTCCACTCCGTAGATGCAGCGAGCCAGCACGTCGCGACGGGCGACAGCGATGGCGGCATCGGCTGGATACGCCGGTGCTGAGCGGGCGGACGCGAGGCGCAAGCGCCAGGCGGTCGATAGCTCCGACGAGGAAGGCCCCTGAACCACACGCCGGGTCGATCACCCTGAAGGTCGAGGATCGCCGCTTCGTGCGCGCGCAGCCTCAGGACCCGCCTCGGCCAGACGCTCCTCGAGGAGCGGATCGAGAGCCTGGTCGAGCACGAGCTGCACCAGCGCCGGGGGCGTGTAATAGGAGCCGAGGTCGGCGCGTTCACTGGTGAGCGAGGCCAAGTAGACCTGGCCCGCCTCAATCACCCGGCTGCCGGAGGCCTCGGCACGCTCCGCGATGGCAAGGGTGTAATCGAGCAGCGACTCATAGACCGTGCCTAGCTCTTCCACACCGAGGTTGCGGTAGTCGACATGGAGCGTCACGCTGCGGTCGAGCACGATGGTCGTGAGGGAGCGCACGGCCTCGAGCACGTGCCGGTTAGCAGCAATGGGCCGTGTTCAGAAGCGGAGTACGCGTCGCGTCGAAGAGCTGACCGTTGTAGGGGTAGACACCAAGAAGGCTGGCCAGCTCGGGGCTGGAGAACGCCCTGAAGGTTGCCTTCAGGCCCTCCCAGAGATCAGACTTTCGGCCCTCTACACCTCCCTCCTCGACCAGGGCACGGAGGTGGGTAAGCGAGTACGTCTCGTCGTAGAGGGGCGTAGATCCGGCCAGCATCCCCCGTTGTTCGGCAAACAGCAGGAAGAGCATGCGGTAGAGAACGCTGAGCAGCTCGCGGTAGAGCTCCCGGCCAAACCCTGCCTCGGTAGCCAGCCGACCACGAAGTTCGGGCTCGGCCTCCAGCACGCCATTGGCTAGCTCTTCGATGGCGTGGCGCACCTGGGGTTGGAAACGGCGTCCGGCCGCCACGCCTGCCGAAACCGAGCGCTCGTAAAGCCGCTCGAGGAATGTCGTAGTGACAGGCTCGAGGGCGAGTTCAGCCCTGTCGGGCGGCTCCTCATCATCCTCGTCTTCCCCCGGGCGTCGCGGCAGCCGTCGAGGAGACGCCCAAGTCGCTCGGAACGAAGCGAGAGACGTGACATAGTCGGTAGAGAGCTCGGAAATCAGGAAACGATGCGGCCTCAAAGATGGCGACGAGGTCGAACTCAACGAAGCCCCGAGTTCGTGTGTGGTGGAAGTCTCTGAGCAGCCGGAGCACGTGACCGTTGGTGACGATGCCCCAGCGTTGCGGGGAGGCGTTCAAGAAGCCCTGCAGTTCGTCGTGGGCGCTCTTCCGTCGACCGGCCGGTGGGTGGTCAAGGTCGGGATCCGCAATCAGCACGAGCGGAGGGGCGTCGGGCGCATCCCAGCCGAGGTGCGTGATCGCCCAATTGGCGTCGCCGGCAGTCAAGTGGGCACGTTGAAAGACCGGGCGCCAGCCCAACAGCTCCAGAAGCGGCACGAGGAGGCGTTCTCGCAACCGCCTGATGTCCATGCCCGCCTCGAGCTCGCTTGCGTGCGCGGACCAGAAGGCCTGGCCGGCCCTAAAGGCTGCCTGGAGGTCACTCTCGTGCTCGGTTCGTGTGGGTGAATGGTCGGCCAAATCGCGGAAGCCGGCGACATCCGCGAGGAAACGAACGTCACTCGAGACGATCTCGAGCCGCAGGTCCTGGAGCAGCGCCTCAGAGACGAGGCCTCCAGAGCCATGGAGGAGGGCGACGTCCGTCAAGTCGGGACCTCGGGGTAGACGAGGGTGACGGCGACAAGGTCACAGGACATGACCTCGACGTGGCCAAGCCCCTCAGCCCACGGCGCGTCAAGCCCTCGGTGGCGCGCGGCGAGCTGAGCCGCCCGGTCGCTCGTATGGATAGCGATGCGACTGCGCAGGTCGGACCGAGCGAGGAGCGCTTCCGCGGCATCGGCCAAGTCTTCGACGTCCTTCGCCGGATCGCGCTGCGGGCCGGACATCAATGCCGCCGGGTCGGCGGCGTGGAGGCCATCGCCCCAGACCGGGCAAGCAAGGGGCACCAATTCCTCCAACAGCACCGGAGGATCGGCGCGGGCGAGGTAGCGAATGAGGGTCCAAAGAACTCCCGTCACCTCCTTGGCAAGCGGAGAGGTACGGGCCGCGACGCGCCCTCGACATTCGGGTTGGCGGGACTTGTCTAGGGCCAGGTCGACCAGACGCCTCAGCAGCGGGTGGGCGACGTCCACCACGTCGATCTCCGGATCGTCGAAGCCGCGCTCGGGATCGAATGCGAGAATGCGCTCTCCAGCGCGGACATCGGCGATATCTCGGTTGGTGCCAACCAGCCGGAGACCACCAGGGACCTCCACGATCTCGAGCCCGGGGAGGGTGGCGATGCTCGCACGAAAGAATCGCTCCACAGTGGCCGGCGAGCCGATCTCGGTCCGGCTGGCCTCGAGCGCCTCGGTGACCGTTCCAAGGGTCACCTCCTCCTGCCCGTAGAAAGACTCGGTGCGGATGCGTTCCAGACGGCCTTCGTCCAACAAGCCAGGACCGGCCTCGGTCTGAACGAACTCGACTGCGTCGAACCGAGCTGCGTCGAAAAGTGTCGGCGCGAGACGGTGACGGCTCGCTGCAGCCTGCAGGTGGGTGAGGATGTCGGGGTTGGCGAGAAATGGTGGAACGAAGCCGTAGTCGGCCAACATCTGCTCAGACTTGCGGACGATCAGCTCGAGCAAGGCCACATCGAGGGCGTCGTCAAGCACGAGGGTACGGATGCCAACAAAAGGCTCGCGCTGATGGAATCGGTCGACTCGGCCGTTGCGCTGCTCCAGGCGGTTGGGGTTCCACGGCAGCTCGTAGTGGATGACCTCAGCACAGGCGTGCTGAAGGTTTAGCCCCTCGGAGATGCAGTCAGTGGCTACGAGCACGGCCGGCGCGGCCCGCTCGAAGGCGGCAAAGACCTCTCGCCGCTCGGCAAGGCTGAGCAGTCCATGGATGGCGAATACGGAGAGACCCTCAGGCAGCCGGTGGCGAGCTGTCGGTCGCTCGGTGATGCGGGAGAGCTGTTTGGTGAGGTAGTCGAGGGTGTCGCGGTACTTCGTGAACACGATGGCTCGGGGTACGTCAGGGTGGGCGTCGAGACGGCGCGGCAGCAGCCCAATGAGGGCGTCGAGCTTCGGGTCCTTAGCAGCAGTGACCAGTTCTGCCTTCTCGAGGAGGCGCTCGAGCTCGGGGATCTCCGCTACGGGGTCAAGTGTGGTCGCTGTCTGATCGAGACGGTCAGCCTGAGCCTCGTCGATGGTGTCAGACCCGTCGAAGAGGTCTGCCACGGTGGCCCGGGCTTCGCCTTCCGCTCGGTGTCCGCCCTCAATCGTCCTTCGCCCGCGGAGCGCAGCTAGCCGGTTGCGCAGTGAGATCCGCAGCGCTTCGGGAGACGACAGTGCGCGGCGCTGGATATGGGCGGCCACCCAGCCGTTGAGAGGGTAGTGGTCGTGCGTTCCAAGCAGGACGTCGGTGTAGCCGGCCAGGTCCTGGAGAAGGTAGCGAAGGTCGGGCGCGCGGCGTAGGTCCACGATCTGCTCATCTGCGTCGCGGCGCGGGAACGGTGAGCGCCGCTCACGATGCTCGTACCAGGCCTCGATGTCTCGTCGCGTGCGCTGGGCGACGTGGCGATGAGCTGCGTTTCGTTGGATCTGGGGTCCGGTTGGCGCATCGACGACAAGCGCTGGGTCGAGCATCTTGAAGAGGCTGGCGAAGCTGTCGCTGTAGCCATTATGGGGAGTGGCAGTGAGGAGCAGGAGGTGGGGCGTGCGTTGGGCAGCCTCAGCGGCGAACTGCCAGCGAGCCATATCGGGCTCGCTCGCGCCGGGAAGGGAATGCGGTTGGGCGCAGATGTGGGCCTCGTCGATTACGAGGACGTCCCAATCGTGACTGAGCACCTCAGCCGTTCGGGTCTTCACGTAGTCGATGGAGGTGACCACGATGTCGTGTGCGGACCAAACGGACTGCCCGGGAAGGAGCCGCCGCTCGAGGGCCGGCAGGAGGTGCCCGGCGATCACGGTGGCGTCGAGGTGGAAAAAGTGCTCCAAAGCGTCACACCACTGCTCTCGCAGGCTGGCCGGAACGACCACGAGCACGCGCCGGGCCCGACCGCGAGCTAGAAGCTCGGCTACGACGAGACCCGCCTCCACGGTCTTACCAGTCCCCACGGCGTCTGCCACCAACAGGCGTACCTGCTCTGCCCCGAGGCTCATCAGCAACGGGACGAGCTGGTAGTCGGTGGGGATCGCCCGCGACCGCTGCAGCCCGAGAATCGGAGCGGTCCCGTGGACTAAGGCGAAGCGCTGGGCGGTCAGCAGCCGGTTCTGTTCACTGCCGGGCCCGACGGCCGCAGGAGCGGGCCAGGGTAACTCGGCCGGCTCCACCCGCTCGAGAGGAGCAGCGAAGCGGCGACTGGCCGTTTCGCGACCGTCGAGGGGGGTGGCTGCGAAGACAGTGCCGTCAACACGGTCGACGCGCCACAAACGGTCTCGGAGTCGAACGACCCGCCCGGCTTCGAGAAGGTCGATGGGCGGTTCGCCTGTCATCGTGCCAGCCTGCCACGGGGCTCCGTCGAGCCAATATGTCGCACCGGGGAAGGTTAGGGCGAGCGGGCATG
>CAWDRQ010000010.1:0-128558 GCA_963804765.1 uncultured Acidimicrobiaceae bacterium | reverse complement strand
GCTCGCCCGAGCTCAGCGGCAAGCTCTACCGCTCCCGGGTAGCGGGCAAAGCGCTTGGTCTGCTCGGCCCCCGAGCGCAGGTAGGCCGCCCCTGCGGCGGGCAGCCATCCGTCGAGCTCATCGAGTGGGCGTCCTGAGCGGACCGAGGCGAGCACCGAGGCGAGGCGGCGGCCGGCGGGTTGGGCGTGATGGACGACGTTCGTCGCGACAATGCCGAGGTCCCTGCGCGCGGCGATGGCGGCAAGGGCGTCGTTGCGCGCCGAGTCGAGCGGGTCGTCGTGGTCGAACAGCTCGACTACGACGCTCTCGGGACCGAACCGCTCGACGAGCCGGTCGAGCTCCCTGGCCGCCGCGACAGGACCGGCTTCCACAAGCGCGGCAGGCACCGCTCCCTTGCGACAGCCCGTCAAGACGAGGAAATGGCCTCCCGCGAGCTCGGCCAGTCGGTCGACGTCGTGGCGAGGACGACCCTTCTCGCCACCGGCGAGATGGCCTTCGCTGATGGCGCGGGCAAGACGGGAGTAGCCCTCCGGGTCGCGGGCGAGGACTATCAGGTGGGATCCGGGCGGGTCAGGGGTCCCGGTACGCGGCGCCGCCGGGACGACCCGGGTGCCGGTCGCGCCTGGCCCGTGGCCGCCAAGGGTGAGCTCGGCGCCGAAGACAGTGGGCACTCCCACCTCCTTTGCCGCCTCGGCAAAGCGCACCACGCCGTAGAGCCCGTCGTGATCGGTCAGTGCCAGAGCCCCGAGCTCGAGCCGGGCGGCTTCCGCGACAAGTTCCTCGGGATAAGAGGCACCGTCGAGAAAACTGAAATTCGAATGGCAATGGAGCTCTGCGTACCCGACCACGGATCCAGGATAGTGACTCTTATCGAACATATGTTCGTAGCAATCCCTCACAGAGGCGGGTGGGTGGCAACGCACCGCACGCCGGTCTCCACACTGGATTCTCAGCAAACTCCCAGCGAAATCGACCACAATGTGGAGGTGGAAGAAGGGAAAGCAGGTCCTCGTGTCCTCGTCGTCGACGACGAGGAGTCCATCACCGAGCTCGTCTCGATGGCGCTTCGTTACGAAGGGTTCGAGGTCCAAACCGCTTCCAGCGGATATGGAGCGCTCGAGCAGATCGATGCGTTCCGGCCCGACCTCATCCTGCTCGATGTGATGCTGCCCGACATCGACGGGTTCAACATCGCTGAGCGCCTCCGGCGCGATCGGCGCGACATCCCAGTGCTCTTCCTCACGGCCCGCGATGCCACCGAGGACAAGGTCCGGGGCCTCACGATCGGCGGTGACGACTACGTGACCAAGCCGTTCAGCGTGGCCGAGCTCGTCGCCCGCACCCAGGCCATCCTCCGCCGCGTCGGCAAGGGCGGGCCCACCCGCGAACTTCTCCAGCTCGCGGACCTCGAGATGGACGACGACGCCCACGAAGTGCGGCGGGCGGGCCAGCTCGTCGACCTCACGGCAACCGAATACCGGCTGCTTCGCTACCTCCTCTCGAACCCGCGTCGGGTACTCACCCGGTCCCAGCTCCTCGATCACGTCTGGAACTACGACTTCGGCGGCGACGCCGGCGTGCTCGAGACCTACGTCAGCTACCTCCGCAAGAAGGTCGACTTCACCGAGCCGCATCTGATCCACACCGTGCGCGGCGTTGGCTACGTCCTCCGCCCGCCCCGCAGCTGACGAGAATGTCCTCTCACCTGCCGCTCTCCGGAGTCAGCGACAGCATCTGGGACTGCTCGTGTCGTTGAAGGTCCGGCTCATCGCCGTCCTGTGCGCGTTCGTGATAGTCGCGTTGGCGGCGACCGATGCCATCACCTACACGTCGTTCAGGAGCTACGCCGTCGGCCAGCTCGACCAGCAGCTCTTCAGGTCGGCAAACCTGGTGGCCCAGAACCTCGGTTTCTCCAACCCGTTCGGCGGCCCGCGGTCCGACATTGCCAACGAAGTCGTGACACCGGGCACGATGGCCACGGAGCTGAGCCCGAGCGGCCAGCGGCTCTTGCCTTGGACGTCGTTCAGCGGAACGGTCCAGTCATCTCCGTTGCTTCCCACGTCGCTCGCGAGCCTCGCCGAAAGCACCGCGGGTGGCACGCCTGTCTACAGGACCGTCCCGAGCAACGGGAACGTCTCCTCCTACCGGGTGCTCGAGGCCAGCTTGAACAACGGCAACGTGCTCGCAGAGGCGATACCTCTCACCGGGACCGACGCGGCGCTGCACCACCTGCTCGCGCTCGAGCTCCTGGTCAGCGGTGCTGTCCTGATCGCCCTTGCGGCCGCAGCCTGGCTCATCATCCGGCTCAGCCTGCGCCCTCTCCAGAAGATGGCCGGCACCGCCGGCGAGATCGCGGCCGGCGACTTGAGCCAGCGAGTCGAGGAGACCGACGACCGCACCGAGGTCGGGAGGCTCGGCCGAGCGCTCAACGTGATGTTGGGCCGCATCGAGACGGCCTTTCGGGAGCGGGAGGCATCCGAGGCGCGGCTCAGACGTTTCGTGGCGGACGCGTCGCACGAGCTGAGGACCCCGCTCACCTCCATCCGGGGCTACGCGGAGCTGTTCCAGCACGGATTGGCGGAGCGCCCAGCCGACCTCGACACGGCGATGCGCCGGATCGACAGCGAGTCGACCCGGATGGCAGGACTCGTCGACGACTTGCTGCTGCTCGCCCGCCTCGACCAAGGACGCCCGCTAGAACGAGAGCCGGTCGACTTGACGACGCTTGCCGCGGATGCGGCCCAGGACGCCCGGGCCGTCGACCCGTCCCGCACGGTGACATGCGAGACGCCTCCCTCATGCCCGATCATCGGGGACGAGGGACGCCTGCGCCAGCTGCTCGGGAACCTAGTTTCGAACGCCCTCGATTACACGCCCGCTGGCAGCCCTCTCGAGATCATTGCCCTCCTGGAGCCCTTGCAAGGCCTTGCGCAATCGCGAGCCAGGATCTTTGTGGTCGACCACGGCGCCGGGATCGCACCGGAGGACGCTGCACACGTGTTCGAACGTTTTTGGCGGTCGGACCCCGCCCGGGTCCGTGCCCACGGTGGTGCCGGATTGGGGCTCTCCATCGTGGCTGCCATTGCCGATGCTCACGGCGGACGCGTCTCGATCGTGGAAACTCCCGGCGGCGGCGCCACCTTCGTTGTCGAGCTGCCGAGCGAACCCGAACCGGGGTCGAGCCGTTGGGGCCCAGACGCGGCGCCCGCCCGCAAGCTCACCGTCAACGGCGCCTCCACGGCCGACGCCAACTCGGTCGCCGACGGCACGAGGTCCACGGAGGCGGCTCGCTTCACCGGTTGACGACGTCGCTTCTGAGGGAAGTCCCTCGGCGCATCTCGCTACGCTCCCACGATGCCCGCGCCCCGGCCGTCTCGGCGCTTACGGGCTTGGCGTCGAGACGGCCGAACGGTGCTCGTCCGAGGAGAGAGACGAACGAGCTACGCAGGCGGCGCCCCAGCGAGGGTGACGGTGACCGTGTGGGCACCGCCGTAGGGGCTCTCGAAGGTGACCTTCACACGATCGCCGGGACGCAGCTTGTGAATGAGGGTCGCCAACTCGCTCATCGTGGGTGTCGCGTGACCGTCGAAGGCAATGATGACGTCCCCCCCCTGGAGACCGGCCTGGTAGGCGGGGGTTCCCGGCTCGACGTACTCCAGGCCCGCGCCGGTCGCTGATCCCGAACCCTGGATGGAGACTGTCGCGCCTTCGATGCCCAGGAAGGCCACGACTCCCATGACGATCCCTTGACCACCCTTGCCCTGCTCGATGTCGTTTGCAATCTGCAGCACCCGGTTGATCGGCAGGGCGAAACCTATCGGCGTAGCACCGTCCGCGCTAGCTGCAGCTGTGTCCATTCCGATGACGTCCCCTGACGAGTTGACCAACGGTCCACCCGAATTCCCAGGCTCGATCAGAGCATCAATCTGAATCAAGCCTGTCAGGGACTCGCTCAGCCCATTCTGGTCGCTCGCCGTGATCGCCCGACCGACGGCCGTGACAGCACCTGCGGTCACCGTCGACGGGAAGCCTTGACCACCCGCGTTGCCGATCGCCACAACGGAATTCCCGATCCTGACGGTAGAGGAATTGCCGAACTTCATCGTCGGCAAGCCGCTCACGCCGCTCACTTTCAGGACTGCCACATCGGCTGTCGCATCAGTGCCGACAACGGTTGCCTTATGGGTGCCGCGGTTCTCGATCGCAACGTTGATGCTGGTCGCGCCTTCGATGACATGGTTGTTGGTGATGATCTCGCCGTTGGAGCTGGCGACCATGCCGGTCCCCTCGCCGAGGTTCGTGGTGATGTCGACGACGGCGGGATCGACGGCAGCGGCGATCTGGGCAGTGGAGAGCGAGTGCCCGGCCGGCAAGGCGGCCAACCCCGCTGCCGAACCCTGACTCTGCCGGGATGCGTAGGCGATCCCAATGCCACCACCGGCACCGATTAGCACGAGTACCGCGGCGGCGATGGCTGCGGCCTTCCGACTGCGCTTGGAGCGGGCCGGCTCGGTTGCCTGATTGCCAGCCGGGCGGTAACTGCCGGGTGGATAGCCACCGGTCGGATACGGACCGGGATCGTAGGTACCTGGCGGGTAGGTACCGGGCGCGCTGGTCCCTGGCGTGTAACCGGCGGGGCCGTAGCCGCTAGGTCCGTAGCTAGGCGGCGGATAGCCACCGGGTGGGTAGGCACCGGGTGGGTAGGCACCGGTCCGAAAGGAGCCGGGGCCATGGCCAAACGGCGGGTGGCTGTCGGGTTCATCTCCGCCGGGCGTGCCCGAGGGTTCCGGCGGCATCGCTTGTGTCACCTCTGGCTCCGTCCAAGACGACAGGGGCTCTGTCTGCTGCTCTCGCTGCTCGTCGCTGCGTTCGTCCATCACTCTCACCTCCGGTCAAGCGCTCGCTCGAGCGCCAGGGCCAAGACCCCTCCGTCCCGAGCTCGCCTGGCGCGACTCGGGTATCGATACCCAGATCATGCGACCTGCTACTCAGTTCTTCCTCCATGGGAACTGTGAGTCCGCTGAGAGTATTCAAGCGGGCCGGCACGTCCCTTCAGGCGACCGAACCCGGGAACCGGGTCAGTCGTAGGTGGCCTCGAGGTGCCACCGCCCTTGCTCGAGGACGAGCAGATGCGCGGTTCCATCGTCTAGCAGCACCTGCAAGCGAGCCCGTCGCCGGGCCGCCGCGGGATCCCACCACCGCTCATCGGCCGGCCATGGTCCCGCCCAGCCCAAGATCCCGACAGACAAGCTACCGACGATCGGCAGAATCAAGCGGGAAGGAACAGCGGTGCACCGCCCGCGTCCGGTCACCCCTATCGCTGCTCCGTCAGGGCCGATGAGCTCGACAGGGACGGGCACTTGATGGACAAGCGCCGGCGATGGTGGTGGGAGACGTCCCGGCCAAGGTGCCGCGTCCCGGGCACCTGCAGCGACCACGTCGGTCCGCCGCCTCGGGCGGACGTGCTCATATGTCCGCTCCCCGCCACTTCCCAGGCGAGCCGTCTTGGTGCCGGTGGTTCTGGCACCACGGTCCTGCGCAGGTTCCTCACCCCAAGGTACGAGGCGGATCTGCTCGCCTGGTCCTCTCCCACCCGTGCGGACAGCGGTCAGGACCGCCTCATGGCCTAAAAGGCCCTGGACTCGCGCCAAACCCCGTTCGACTTGCCGGCTTGCCCCGGATACACCACCTTCGAAGTCCATCTGATGTCCGTCATCGGGCACTGCACCGGTGACCGTGAGCCGCAGCATGGTGACCCCGGCAGTAGGGGCGGTGATCACCGGTCCCTGCAGCCATCCTTCGAGCTGCCATCGGACCCGGTCCACCATGGCGCGGGCGGTGAAAGGGCGGTCCCCTCTCCACCAGCGCTGCAGTGACTCGCCATGTTCGGTCTCTGCCTCGACGAGCAACTGGGTGGCGGCGAGCCCAAATGGAGCAAGGCGGCCGACGAGCTCATCGGCAAGCCCTACTGCGACAAAGGCCAAGGCGTCAGCCCGGTCGGCTGGCGGGTCGATCTCCCGGCAAGCCGTGAGGTCCGCAGGAGGGTCCCCGAGAGCAAGTGGTCGCTCGTCGAGACCCCGGGCAAGCCGGTGGGCAAAACCACCTTCGCCACCAAATCGGGCCAGCACCGCACCCTCGTCCAACTCGGCGAACTCACCCAGCGTACGGATCCCGAGCCGCCGGAGCACTCCGGCGAGCATGGGCAGGCCGAGAACCTCTACCGAGAAATGACCGAGCCACTCCGGAGTCGCAGAGCGAGGCACGATCACGCCTTCACGTGCAGCGAGCCGTGCCGCGAACGGGCCGTCGGCGATCCCCACCCGGCACGGTGGCTCAGGGGCTGTAGTGCCGGCCGCACCGGCGACGGCCACGACGGCCGCGGCGGCGGCGTTGCAGACCTGCTCGGCGAGCGAAACCTCCCCGCCGAAGTAACGGGCGGGGGCCCGGACAGGTAGGGCACAGACCCCGGGCCTGGTGAGCTCCACTCGGGGTGTGAAACCAGCAACCGCTATGACGACCTGCTCAAAGCTACGCGCGTCCCGAGCCGGTTCCTCGCCTACCACGACGAGCTCCGGACAGCATGCCTGGGCTTCCCTGCGGCGCTGCCCGAGACGTACCCCCTCCGCCCGGGCTGGGGCGGAAGAGGCGATTACCCGGTTGGCGGCGAGGACTACAGCCGGTCGGTCGGCAAGCCCGGCAGCAACAAGAGGCCAATCAGGGCACCAGACGACGAGGGTGCGAACCGGAGGCATCACTTGCCTCAAGCCGGAAGCCGCAACAGGCCTCGCCTCGGTCGGCTGGCCGCACCCCGGCCGCCGACTTCCGCCTCGAGCTGCCGGAAGCTGAGCAGCCCGTGACCACGCTCGAGCCCGGACCAGCTCGACTCCCTCACGGCGCAACGCAGGTCCGAGGGGCCGGGCCAACGTGCCATGACACGTCCCGATCGCGCAGAACCACCGGAGAGGATCCCCCTCACAACTCCGGCAGGAATGCTCGCGTCGAGTACGAGCAAGGTCGAACAACGTTCTCGCGCACGAGCGGCAAGTCGCCTGGCGTCGACGGGTCGCACGGGGGTGTCCGGGGCGAGACATACGAGGTCGACGGTCTCGAGCAGCGTCGCAACGACGCTTTGCCAGCGGCCTTCCGAGCCAGGACGAGGGACGATGACAAGACGGTCGAGATCGGCCCCCAGCTCGGCCGCTGCTGCTAACCCGAGCTCCGGCAAGCCGGCCACTGCGCACCAGTACCCCAGAGACGACGTGCCCGCTAAAAGCAAGAGCAGCAAGCTCGTCAATCCCGTCGTCCGGTTTGCCGCGGCCGAGCTGGGACCGGCTGAGCTGGGACCGGACGTGCCTAGAGCAGAGCTGAGGCGCGTGTCCGGCACCGCCGCCGGCCCCAGCAGGACGGTGCCGCCCCTCGGGAGCCCTCCGGCGGGGAACAGCCCGGCCAGCTCCGGAAGAACCGGCAGGATCCGCTCGGCCGGCAACGGGCCCGGAGCAGGGTGGGGACGAGGACCCTGGGCGGCGATGCCGGTAGCCGGTCGGTCACCAGACGGTGACGGCGTCCCGGCAAGAGCATACGTGGCCATTGCTGAAGTATACGAACATATGTTCGATGCGCAAAGGGGCGGCGGCTACGGCCACCGAGCCAGGCACGACCTCAGACCGGCTCTTGCCTGTTGGCCTCGTTGTCCAGCCACTCGCCGACAACCAGCGACATAAATGAAGGTTGGGGTCGGAAACCGAGCGACAGGTAGAACTGCTTCGCATCCCGTGTCTGGAGGCCGATGTGCTGGCCCGGAACCCGGTCGGTCAAGAACCGGACCATCGACGAGGCGATACCTTGCCGACGATACGAGGACAACGTCCACACGTCCACCAGGTAGGCGTTGCAGACGCCATCGGACAAAAGACGTGCTGTCCCGACAACACGGTTCCCATCCCTCGCCACGGCCACGTGCTGAGAGCGCTCAAACGAGCGCCGTAGTGCTTCGGGTGACCTGCCGTTGTCGAAGTTGTCCGCGGCCAGGTCCGTCTTGACCTGAACCCCCTGGGCGTTGCTCAGGGCGACTCACGGGGATGGCAGAATCGGCTATGGCCCTTCACGTTCGCCGAGCAGAAGTGGCCGATGCAGCCGCGATCGCGTCCTCGCACGTACGGTCCTGGCAGGTCGGCTACGCGGATGTGATCTCGAACGACTTCCTGAGGAGTCTGGGCACGGACCTCCCCCAGCGCACGTTGGACTGGCAGACGCAGATTCTCGGCGCTGAGGCGGAGGGTCGGTTCGTGCTCGTCTGTGACCTCGACGGCGAGGTGACCGGCTGGTTGGGCGGTGGTGCCTATCGCGGCACGGACTTCGACGAGCCGCTACCCGGCGAGGTGTACGGCTGCTATGTCGATCCCGCCCACTGGCGCCAAGGCGCAGGGTGCGCTCTCATGGCGGCCGGGGTCGAGCTGCTCGACGCGAACCGGGTACCGCCGAGCAGTGCTCTGGGTGCTGGCCGACAACATTCGTGCGCGAGCGTTCTACGAACATCTCGGCTGGCTCGCGGACGGAGGCCGAAAGATGTACGAAATGGCCGGCGGGCGCTATCCCGAGGTGCGCTACCGCCGTTTGCTGGCCTGAGCATCAGCGGCGGTCCGAACCGCTTCACCTAAGCGGGGGTCCCGACGGCGACCCCGGCGTGCCGGGTGGAAGGCCGGCACCAAGGCCAGGCGGCATGCCTCCGGTCGAGCCCGGGAGCCCCCCTCCCATGTTCTGGCCGCCCGTGTCCTGGCCGCCCGGGCGCGGGCCCGTCGGTCCCACGAAGCGGCGTCCGCTCCGCAAGAAGGCCGCCGCTCCGGCGCCCAGGTACTTGACCGCCAGACGCGTCGCCACGTACCCGGTCACGAGCAGCCCGGCGATCCCCACCACGACCAAGAGCACAGGCCAGTGGTACGAGTGGTGCTCGCAGCCCGCGATCACTGACACAGTGGCCCGCACACCACTCGTGCAGCTGGCGGGCAGACGCGTGTTCTTCCACGCCGTCCACACCGTCAGCACCCCACCTGCGAAAAAGCACAGGAACCACGCCATCTGCAGCAACATGACCCGCTTCAACATCCTGGTCGCCTTCGCCATGACGTCGGCCGGAGTCGGTACAACTTCGCTGCCCATCACGGACCTCCCGCCTTTAGCCCCTTTCACAAAGCTACGCAGGTGGCGATTCGTCCGCACCGTCGGATCCGGGCTTCAGGTCGCTCAGGCAAGGGCGACCAGATCACCGAGATCGTCGCTCCAGCTGTCCTCCACACCTTCGGGCATGAGGACGACGTGTTCGGGGGACAGAGCCTGCACTGCACCAGGATCGTGGGTGACGAGCACTATCGCACCGGCGAAGGTGCGCAGTGCCTTCAGCACCTCGCCACGGCTTGCGGGGTCGAGGTTGTTGGTCGGCTCGTCCAACAAGAGCACGTTCGCCGCCGAGACGACGAGGGTGGCGAGCGCGAGACGGGTCTTCTCCCCGCCCGACAGAGTGCCCGCCAGCTGGTCGATGCGCTCACCGCCAAACAAGAACGATCCCATGATGCGCCGGAGCTCCGCGTCGCTCACTGTCAGCGGTGCGTTGTGACGCACGTTCTCGTACACGCTGAGCGTGGGGTCCAACGTCTCGTGTTCCTGGGCGTAGTAACCGAGCTGGAGGCCATGGCCGTGGACGACTTCGCCGGCATCGGGCTGCTCGATTCCAGACAGCACACGCAACAGCGTGGTCTTGCCGGCGCCGTTCAGCCCGAGGATGACGACGCGGCTGCCTCGGTCGATCGCGAGGTCGATGCCCGAGAAGACCTCGAGGGACCCGTAGGACTTCGTGAGCCCTGTCGCGCAGAGTGGCGTCTTGCCGCACGGTGACGGAGCCGGGAAGCGCAACCTTGCTACCTTGTCGGTCCGGCGGACATCCTCGAGTCCTTCGGTGAGGCGCGCGGCACGTCGGTCGAGGTTGTGGGCCATGCGGGCTTTGGTGGCCTTCGCACGCATACGGTCGGCCTGAGCCCTCAGCTCGACGACCTTGCGCTCGACGTTGGTTCTCTCGCGGCGTCGCCGGCGCTCGTCGGTGGCCAACTGCTCGAGATACGCCCTCCATCCGAGGCGGTACACGTCGAGTTGGGTTCGCGTCGCGTCTAGATGGAACACCTTGTTCACGACAGAGTCGAGGAGCTCACCGTCGTGGCTGATCACCATGAGCCCGCCGTCATGAGCGCGAAGGAAATTGCGCAGCCACGCGATCGAGTCGGCGTCGAGATGGTTCGTCGGCTCGTCCAGGATCAGCGTGGGAGCGCCTGAGAACAGCACCCGAGCCAGCTCCACCCTGCGCCGCTGGCCTCCGGAGAGCGTGCCGAGCGGTTGGGTGAGAACCCTGTCGGGAAGTCCCAGGCTGGAGGCGATCGAACCGGCTTCGGCTTCGGCCGCCCATCCGCCGAGAAGGTGGAACTGCTCCTCGAGCCGGGAGTAGCGCTTGAGGATCCGGCTCTGGTGCTCGGTGTCGCCGTGCCCCATGTCGGTGCGAGTGACCTGGAGCTCGTGGACGACGCGATCGAGGCCCCTCGCCCCGAGGATCCGGTCGCGCGCTACGACGGTCAAGTCGCCGGTACGGGGATCCTGCGGCAGATACGCCACCGGTACCGAACGACGTACCGAGCCCGCCGATGGGAGGGCCTCCCCGGCAAGCACTCTGGCCAGGGTTGTCTTGCCGGCCCCGTTACGTCCGACCAGCCCGATCCTGTCCCCGGGCGCGACCTGGAACGTCACCGGCTCGAGGAGCTGGCGACCTCCGGCAGTGAGCTCGACGTCGGTGGCGGTGATCATAAGGGCAGTCTTGGCTTTGAGCGGTAGCGGTGTTGCCGCGACACATGACGCCGCGGTCCGCGCGACCTCGAGCAGGCCGGCTTGAGCTACAGGACTACTAGCGTAAGCCGGATGCCGACCCTGGCAGGCACAAGACCGTGAGCCATGGCGACCAAGCGGGGCCGGTGGCGTTGGTGGGAAGCGGCGAGTTTCTCGACCCGATGGTCGCCGTCGATGCCGAACTGCTCGCGGGGCGCCCGCAGCGCGCGGTCTTCCTCCCGACAGCCTCCGCTGAGGAGGGCCCGGAACGGGTCCGGTACTGGATCGACCTCGGCACTGCGCACTACGCCGCCATGGGTGTGGAGCCCGTCGCGCTCGCGGTGCTCGACCGGGAGGACGCCGAGAGCCCTGCGCTGGCCGCGATGGTCGCCGGAGCCGGTCTCGTCTACCTCTCCGGCGGCAATCCCGGGTACCTCGCTCACAGCCTTGCCGGGACCGCTGTCTGGCAGGCGATCCTCGGAGTTTGGCGCTCGGGTGCCGCCCTCGCGGGCTGCTCGGCCGGAGCGTGTGCGCTGAGCCGGATCGCGGAGGACTTCCGTGAACCGGAACGCTACGGTGGCGAAGGCCTCGCCGTCGTGCGACAACTGGTCGCGCTACCGCACTTCGACCGTTTCGAGCGTTGGATGCCCGGATTAGTCGACCGCATGCTGGCCCGGACCCCGCCCGACGCGGTGCTGGTCGGCATCGAGGAAGAGACCGCGCTCGTCTCCAGCGGCGACGACTTCACCGTCCGCGGGGCGAAGTCGGTGTGGCGGATCGACCGCGACGGCACTTGTCTGCAATTCAAGGCCGGCGAGCGCCTGGAACTTGCGGCGACAGCGCCTCGATAGTAGCGCCGTAGGTGCAGACAACGGTCGCCTAACGTGAAGAGTAGGCACGCGCCGCGCGAAGCCGCGGCCCTCTCGGCATCATCTCCCTCGACCTGGACCGCAAGGCCATGAACGACACTCACGGACATCTCGTTGGCGACCGCGGCTTGAAGGACACCGGAGAAGCTGCCCACCAGGCCATCCACGAAGGCGATGCTTCGTGCGCACTGGGGGCGACGAGTTCCTTGTGACCCTGCCTGACGCGGGAAACAGAAACTGTGATGGGCGTGGAACGGGTGCACCGCCTCGTCGAATCCAGGCCTGTTCCAGTTGAGGACATGTCGGTCCTAATGACCTGAGAGTTGCCTGATTGTCGCGGTCGTGCGTCGACGTCGAGGGGCCGGAAGAGTTGCTCGCGCAAGCTTGATGGCGCGCTGTACCAGTCCAAGCAGCAAGGCTGCGACGCGGTGACCATGGCCCTTCGCGCCTGTAGAACATGGCGACAATCCTCGGGCGTTAGCGGCAACCTACGTTCGTCCAATCACAACCTGAACGCGATACGCCCAGGCCCACGGACCGAATGCCCGGGCAAACGCTGGCGACCGCTCTCGCGGCCATGCCACATTTCCTGTGAGAATCTGGATTTCCGGTGAGAATCTGGATCTTCCAACGTAAACAGGGCTAGTGCCGCGCGCTTACAAGGCGGACCAGTAAGACGGAATTGTGACTCCGGGCAATAGGCACGCGAGTTCTGGGACTGGGCGGTAGCGCCAACATTCTGCCGAGACTGACGACTGGATCCCGGTCGTGCTGGTCGACAGCGTGCGAGTAAACCCTTCTCCACATGCGGGATGATCACGCTGGATGGGTACCTGTCCCTGCGTGGAGTGCTGCCAACGCATCAGCGTCTCGAAACCGATCACCTCGCTCGTAGCGAGATAGAAGACATGCATCGATAGCTCACCGCACCGACGCAGCTCCTGGACGAGCGCGAAGCAGCTGACCACCTGCTGGTGCATAGCGAGGGTGAAGACGACGTGTCAGCCTCCGCCCTGGCGCATGGCATCGCACAAGGCGACGTCGGCATCCTGGAGGAGCTCTGTGCAGTCCTTGCTCTTCCCCTCCCACGCCACGATCCCGATACTCGCACGCTGTTCGAAGCGCGTCCCAGCGAGGGAAAACGGCTCGGCGACCGCGCCGAGAAGACGTTCGGCCACCTTCTCGGCCTGAGCCGGGGACGGCAGTCCCTCGGCCAAATAGAGGAATTCATCGCCTCGCAAACGACACAGTGTGTCCGAGGAGCGAGTCACCTCCTCGAGGCGTCGCGCGGCCGTTACGAGCACCAGATCGCCGACCTGGCAGCCGAGAGTGTCGTTCAACCCCTTGAAGTTATCAAGGTTCAACATCAACACGGCGTTCCACCCCCCTCGGCGAACGGCCCTCGCGTTCACCTGGGCGAGCCGGTCCTCGAAGAGCAGCCGGTTGGCGAGCCCCGTGAGCGAGTCGTGCAGTGCCTGGTGGGAGAGTTCGGCGTTGAGCGCCCGCTCCTGGGTGACATCCCGGGCCGAGATGATGAAGTAGAGCGTCGCCCCTGTCGTGTCGCACGCGCGGGACTTCGATACCTCGACAACGATCACCCGTCCGTTCTTGTGCAAGTAGCGGTCAACATAGGTCACGTGGTCAGCCTCGCCGGGTGCTAAGCGGCGGTACACCTCCTCGGCCGAGCGGCGGACCTCCTTCGGATGGGTGAACGGTGCCGCGCCCTTGTCGACGATCTCCTGCCTGCTGCATCCGATCATCTGGCAAAACGAATCGTTGACTGCCAGGACCCTGTCCTCGAGATCGACGAAGATCATGCCGGCCATGTTGCTCTCGAACGCGAGCCGGAAGCGCCTCTCGCTATTCGCGAGCGCCTCAACGGCAGCAAGCTCGGTGGCGATGGCATGCAGCTCGGCTTCGGCACGGGCGTGCCCTGCTGCTGTCTCGGAACTATGGTCGCGGACCGCCACGACGACCCATGTCTTGCCGTCAAACGCGAACGGCGCGCGGGCGACATCGACCGTGAGCTCGCTGCCGTCTTGACGCAAGAGCGTGCAGCCCAAGTGGCCCGCCATCGCCTGTGCGCGCGGGTTCTGAGCGAATACGCCACGACGGGCGGCATGAGCGTCTCGGGATAGTGACTGCAAGAGTACCGCGACGCCCTGGCCGATGAGTTCGTCGCGCGCGTAGCCGGACAGGGCCTCGAGGCCTTCGTTCGTGTAGCAGATCACGCCGTACTCGTCGACGAAGGCGATCCCGTCGGGCAGCGCCTCGAGCAGGTGCTTCAAGGAAAGGCGGGAGTCTTCGAAGTGGCTCACGATGCGACCGTCCTTATCGTTGCCATGCTTACAGTAACCATCGTTTCAGAGGACCTTGCCAAATCACGGACTTTGATCACTTGGCAGTAACACCACGAGACAGGTGACCGTTGTCGCTAGACCGGCCGTGAGGCAAGAACCTCGACGCAGTTGCCGCCGCGTTGTTTCGCTCGGTATAGAGCTTCGTCCGCTTCTTTAAGCACCTCAATCATCGATTTGGCGCCGTGGTGGTAGAGAACTGCCATGCCGGCGCTGAACGTGAGAACACCAAGGCAAGTGCCGGTGTGCGGGACGGCTAGTTGCTCCAGGCCGACCCGCATGCGCTCGACCGCAACGGCCCCGGTCAGCAAGGACTGTTCGGGGAAGACGCACAAGAACTCGTCACCACCATACCGGTAGACCGCGTCCCCTCCCCGCTCGTGGCTCTTGAGCTGGGTCGCGACAGCCTGAAGGGCATGGTCGCCAGCTTGATGACCGTACGTGTCGTTGTAGGACTTGAAGTGATCAACATCGATCAGCACCAAGCAATAACTGTGCCCGTAACGGGTCACTCGAGCCTCCATGACGGCGAGGTCCTCTTGAAGGATCCTGCGGTTACCCAGTCCGGTGAGCGCATCCTGCCGGGCCATCGTGCTGACTTCATCGTTCAGACGTTCGAGTTCGGTTCGCTGTTCGGCCAGCTGGCGGTACATAGATGTAACTCTGGCTGCGGCGATCAGATGGGCCCGGAGGTTGTCGGGGTCGAGTGGTTTGATGAGAAAATCGTCTGCGCCCGCGTTCATGCCTTCGAGGACATCGTCGATCGCCCCACGTCTGGTGACCATGATGAAGTACGCGTAGCTGCCTGGCGTGTGAGCCCGGATCTTACGGCACAGCTGCAACCCGGTTAGCCCGGGCATCAACCAGTCACTGATGACAACGTCGGCAGGCTGACACAGAAAATCCTCCCAGGCCAGTGCACCGTCAATCACAGTGTGGCATTCGTGCCCGAGGTCCCGAAGCGCCATGTCGGTGATGAGCCGGGAAGTGGGCTCGTCGTCGGCGATCAGGATCCTCACGGCGTCGAGCTCCGCGAGGCGAGGGCCAGGCGGACCTGTCCGAGCTCGCCTTCGATCGCTTCGAGCAGCGCCCGCGCGTCTACGATGTCGCTCACGTTGGCGTTCGTCGCCAAAGTGTCGCATAGGCGGGCCAGCTCGGTGGCACCAAGGTTTGCACTGGCCCCGCTCAAGGTATGGGCGGATCGGAACGTTGTGGCGAAGTCAGTGGACTTGAGCGCCTGACGCATGGCAATGACTTGCAGATGAGCGTCCGCCAGGAACAAAGAGGCCAACTGGCCGATGAGATCCTCGCCCGCCGCCTTCCCCAGACGGTCCAGGCGGTCCAGGACCTGAACATCCAGCACCGGCCGGGCGGGGTCGTTGGCATGGTCAGGGCTGTCATAGGTGGTCGGGAGGGCCTCCACCGGGTCAAGAGCGATGATGGGACCTGGTCCGTCCGGGATCCAGCGGGCCAAGACCTCGGCGAGAGTTGTCAGGGTGAGGGGCTTGGCAATGACGTCGTCCATGCCGGCTGTCAGGCAGCGCTGCTTGGCTGTCTTCACCGGTGAGGCACTGACCGCGATGATGGGCGTGCGACGGAATGCTCCTTGCAGGCGCCGGATCTCGCGCGTCGCCTGGTAGCCGTCCAGGAGGGGAGTCTGGCAGTCCATGAGAATGGCTTGATAAGACGTCGGGATCGCGGCTCTCACCGCCTCGGTTCCGTTAGCGACGGCGTCGACGTGAAAGCCGAGCTTCTCGAGCATTGCCTTCGCCACCAGTTGACTGACCTGGTTGTCCTCGGCCAGCAGGATGTTGCCCAACGGTGCTCGGCTGGCCGGCAAAGTGTTGGTCTCGTTAGAGCGGTCGGTGACTGTTTCCGCATGTATGTCCGACTCGGTCCGCTTCCACGTGGCGACGTCACGCATGAGAGGACCGAGCCGTTGTCTGGCATCAGACGAAACCTGTTCTCTCAGGGTACGGCGCAGCTCTTGGTAGTCGGTCTCAACCTCCTCCAGATCGGTGTCGAGACAACCTGCCTCCGCCTTTTCTTCCAGACGGCTGCAGGACGAGACCAGCCGCTGACCGCCCAACTGAACGACGCTCCCCCTAATAGCGTGAGCAATGCGGCCGACCGCAGGGGCATCGCCAACCGCAACTGCTTGGCGCAGCTGGACAAGACGCTGTTCGGTATCTTCGACGAACCGGCCGACAAGCTCGGTGAGGAAACTCTCCTCGCCAGCCTCTTCGAGAACGCGAAGCTCTTCGAAGACAACCGGATCGAGCGTGATCTCGCTTGCTGAGGCGTGACGGACGCCCGACAGTGCCGCAGCCGCGACAGGCAGGTTCTTCAAGAATCGGCCCAACATAGCCATCAGAGCGTCCTTGCTGAGCGGCTTGGCAAGATAGTCGTCCATGCCTCCGGCTAGGCAACGCTCCCGGTCCTCTCGGCGCGCACTGGCGGTCAGCGCGATGATGGGGGTGCGTCGGCCGCAACCTTCTTGCGCCCGAATGGCGACGGTTGCCTCGTAGCCACTCAGCACCGGCATCTGGCAGTCCATCAATATGGCGTCATACGCGCCGTTTGCGGCTGCTTGAACCGCCTCCGCCCCATTGAGGACCGTGTCCACGCAGTAGCCGGCAGTGGACAGCATTGCGACTACGACCTTTTGGTTGATCAGGTTGTCTTCGGCAACGAGCAACCTGCCCGTTTCGGGCCTACTTGCCACGGGCGATCGCAGGATCGTCGCTTCGGCTGCGACAAAGCCTGCCACCGACAAGCCCAGAGCGACTCGCATGCAGGCCAGAAGGTCCTCACGGTGAACCGGCTTGGACAAGTATGTGCAGCCTCCGGGCTCAACTGCGTCGGCAAAGTCGCCGCCCTGGCACGAGGCCCTCATGAGCACAAGGCGCGCGGCGAGGGCAGGATCATCCTCGACGGCCTTCCTCAACGCGAGCCCATCGACTCCGGGCATGGACTGGTCGAGGAGGGCCACGGCAAATGGCCGGCCTTCGTTGGATGCTGTCCGCATCGTCTCGAGAGCAGCCGGGCCGGAGTCGGCGGTCGTGACCGTCATACCCCATTCCGTCAGGTACTCGGACAAGACGCTGCGCTGCATGGCGTTGTCGTCTGCGACCAGCGCACGAACACCGGCCATGTCGGCGTTCGGCAACAGGTCACACGACGCACCTGTGGGACCGGTGTGAACGCGTATCGTAAACCAGAAGGTGCTACCAACCCCCAGCACGCTCGACACGCCGCAGTCTCCCCCCATGAGCGCGACGAGCTGGCTGCTGATGGCCAGTCCCAGTCCAGTGCCCCCGTATTTCCTCGAGGTGGACATGTTGGCTTGGACAAAGGGTTGGAAGATCGCGGCGAGCTTGTCAGACGCAATGCCGTCACCGGTGTCGGATACCTCAAACCGGACGACGCTTTCTCCTCCTGAGATTTCGTGGCTCACACGAAGAACGACCTCGCCGGTCTGAGTGAACTTGATGGCGTTGCCGAGGAAGTTCGTCAGAACCTGGCGGAGCCGACCCGGGTCGCCGCTTACCATGGCTGGCACACAGTTCGCGGTCACCGCCACCAACTCGAGTCCCTTGGTCTGCGCCGACCCCGCCAACAGATCCACGACTTCGTCGATAACGGTGCGCAAACTGAACTCGATGTCCTCGATCTCGAGCTTCCCAGCTTCGATCTTTGAGAAATCGAGGATGTCATTGATGATGATCAGAAGGGCCTCACTCGAGTTGCGCACAGTTTGCGCATATTCCCGCTGACGAGCGTCGAGGCCGGTCTCGAGCAGGAGATCGGTCATGCCGATGACGCCGTTCATGGGCGTGCGAATCTCATGGCTCATGTTCGCCAGAAAATCTGACTTGAGTCGCGACGACTCGGTCGCCTCGTCTCTGGCCCTCGACATTGCCTCTTCCGCGCGCACCTCAGCGGTCACGTCGGCAAGGGTCCCCACCGAACCCGATATGCCACCGTGGGTGTCCGGGATGATCACCGAGTCCAATACCACGACCTGCGAGGTGAGCCCGACGCGCGGTATCTCGAATCGATGACAGAACTCTCTCCGTCCCATGGTCCCCTCAGCCAACTCGGCGCGAACTTCGGCGAGCTGTTCCAAACCGACGATGGTGTCCCACCTTCGTCCAGCTGCCTCTTCGGCTGAGACGCCGGTGATCTCTGACCAGCGCGGGTTGGTGTACACGTATCTGTGTTCGGCGTCGGTCTGGAAGATCCCGATCGGCGCGGCGTCGGTAAGGCGCCTCAATTGGTCAGCGACTGTCTGCACGTCCGCTGCCTGTGTGGCAAGCGACGCCGCTTTCATGAAGAGCTGCGCCAATGCGGACACCTTGGATCGAAGCGCGTCGGGCTCGACCGGAGCAAATATGAAGTCGACCGGACCCTCCGCATAGCGGTGGGTGTTCTTGATTTCGTCGCTCCCGAAGGCAGTGATGAAGATGATCGGTGTCAACTCCGATTGCTGACGCTGCCGGATGAGAGCCGCCGTCTCGAACCCGTCCATGTCCGGCATGCAGACATCCAGCAAGATCACAGCGAAGTCCTGGGCCATGACGCACCGCAGGGCAGCCCGACCCGAGTCAGCTTCGACGACGGGATAGCCGAGGGGCTGCAACACAGCCTTCAGTGCCAGCCTCTTTGACGGATTGTCGTCGACCACCAAGACCGGGGCTAGCGACGATTTGACCGTCGCGGCAGGTGCTCGGTCGCTTACGACGTCCGAGAAGGACTGGGACGTTATCACGGCGTTGGCTGTGCTCTCGTCGGGAGCCATGGCCTGATGGCGGCGACAAGTTCGGCGGTATCAACGGGCTTCGGAACATAGTCGTTGGCTCCGGCATCCATGCAGCGCTGGCGCTCGTCGGGCATCACTTTGCCAGTGACGACGACGATGGGCAGTTTCTCGAACTGCTCGAGTTTCCGAATGGCACGAATCGTGTCGTAACCATCCATGCCGGGCATCATGATGTCCATCAGAACGAGTGCGATGTCTGGCGTCAATTCCAGAGCCGCGATTGCCTCGAGACCGCTCTCCGCGGCCATGACGTGGGCCTGGCCCCGTTCGAGGAGCGCTGTCATAGCGAAGACGTTGCGGAAGTCATCGTCGACGACGAGGACCTTCAACCCGGAGATGAGACCATCGTCGAGGTCCCTCAGCGGTAGGCGATCGAGTTTCAAGCTACTCTTCTCGGTCGCCACCTCGTTGACATCAATAGACAAGTACGACTTCGGAGCAGGCTTCTCGCTTGCGACAACGGTGGCGTTCACGGCCGTTGGGAGCAGACCCACGGGATGATAGACGGTGAAGGTGCTCCCTTCGCCTAGTGCGCTTTCCACGGTGATCGCACCGCTGAGCAGATCGACCAGTGCGCGGCTGATCGACAGGCCGAGACCTGTGCCCCCGTAGCCGCGAGCGGTCGTGCCGTCGACCTGGGAAAAGGCCTCGAAGATCCGCTGTTGCTGGTCGTGGTCGATTCCGATGCCAGTGTCTCTGACGGTAAAGGTCACGGCCGGGGCCTTGGCGGGCATATTGGCTCCAGAGGCCCATTCTTCGTGGGCCGTGCCGATCCTGAAGTGCACCTCGCCTCCGGCCTTGGTGAACTTGAACGCATTGCTCAGCAGATTCTTGAGAATCTGGCGGAGGCGTCGTGGGTCGGTGACCAGGCTCTCGCGGCAGTTGGGTGAGACTTCGATCGAGTAGACGATGCCGCTCTTCTGGGCGATTGGCTCGAACTCGCGGCGAACGCCGGTACAGAGATCTGCCATTGACAGCTCGGTCAGTTCGGTCTTGATGGTGCCGGACTCGACCTTGGCCAGGTCGAGGATGCTGTTGAGAAGAGCCAGCAAGTCTTTGCCTGACGCCAGGATGACACCCGCATATTCGACCTGGGTATCAGTCAAGTTGCCGTCCGGATTGTCCCCGAGTTGCTCGGCGAGGACCAAGAGGCTGTTGAGCGGAGTGCGAAGCTCGTGCGACATGTTGGCGATGAACTCGGACTTGTACCTTGACGAGATGGCAAGCTGCTCGGCCTTCTCCTCGAGCAGCCGCTTGGCCCGCTCGACTTCTTGGTTCTTCAGCTCCGCCTCGCTGTTCTTCTCCGCCATGAGCATGGCCTGCCGCGCGAGGTCGTCATTGGACTCTCTTAGCTCTTCCTGCTGCTGTCTGAGCACTCCGGCCTGCGTCTGAGCCTGCTCGAGCAGGTTCTCGGTGAGGGTGTTGGCATCGATGGTGTTGAGGACGAGCCCGATGCTGTCGGTGAACTGATCGAGGAAGGTCTGATGGATCTCGCTGAAGGGAGAGAAGGAGGCCAGCTCTATCACAGCGTGCACCGCCCCCTCGAACAGCACCGGCAGGACGATGATGTTGAGCGGTGAGGACGACCCAAGACCCGAGTTGATCCTCACGTAGTCGTCGGGAACCTCGGTGAGTAGGATCCGCTTCTTTTCCTTGGCGCACTGACCCACTAGGCCGTCGCCGAGCCGGAAGCTGGTAGAGAGACGCTTTCGCTCTTCGTATCCGTAGCCGGCCTGCAACTCCAGCAGCGGCTCACCACCTTGTGACGAGCTTGTCATCGAATAAAAGACCCCGTGTTGAGCCGACACGAGCGGTGCGACCTCAGAAAGGATCAGTTCGGACACCGTCGCGAGATCGTGCTGGCCCTGGAGCATGCGAGTGAAGCGTTCCAGATTCGTCTTCAACCAGTCTTGCTCAACGTTCTGTTTCGTTGTCGCGGCGAGCTTGCGGATCATCGTGTTCAGCTTGTCCTTCAAGTCGGCGATCTCCCCACTCGCCTCCACGCGGACTTGCCTGGTGAGGTCGCCATCGGTGACCGCAGTGGCCACCTCTGCGATAGCTCGGACCTGGTTGGTGAGGTTGGCAGCCAGCTGGTTGACGTTGTCGGTCAGGTCTTTCCAGACACCGCTGACCTCCCTGGATTGCGCCTGGCCGCCCAGCTTGCCCTCAACGCCGACCTCGCGGGCAACTCGCGTCACCTCGCCGGCAAACGCGTTGAGCTGGTCGACCATCGCGTTCACTGTGTTCTTGAGCTCGAGGAACTCGCCCTTGACATCGATCGAGATCTTCTTGCTCAAATCGCCGTTGGCCACCGCGGTGGTCACCATCGCGATGTTCCGCAATTGATCTGTCAGGTTGCCGGCCATCAGGTTGACGTTGTCGGTTAGGTCTCTCCAGACACCGGCCACCTCGATGGTCACCGCCGCCGCCTGACCGAGCTTGCCTTCGGTCCCGACCTCCCGGGCAACACGTGTCACCTCAGAAGCGAACCTGTTGAGCTGGTCGACCATGCCGTTGATGGTGTTCTTCAGCTCCAACATCTCGCCGCCGACATCCGCGTTCACCTTCTGGCTGAGATCGCCACCAGCGACCGCACCGATCACTCGCTGCATCTCGACTGTGGGCCTCACCAACGCCTCGATCAGGCCGTTGACCGATTCGATGCTCCCGGACCAGCGCTGGGTCCACTCTCCGAGCGTCACCCGCTGTGAGAGCTCGCCTTGGGTGCCGACGACTCGACTCACCCGAGCCAGCTCGGTCTCCAGAGCCTGGTTGGCAATGATGACGTCGTTCAGCCCGTCCGCGATCTTGCCGGCCACACCCGTCCATTCGAGAGGCATTCGGGCAGCGGAGTCACCGCCCTTGACCCGGGCCAAGAAGTTCAGCAGGACTTTGGGATCGAAGGAATCGGCGAGATCGACCGCGGAAACTGACATCTGGAACCTTCCTAGATCCTCGTGATGCTTGGCAATCGGCTTGTGCTCGGTTCATCGGGTCGCTTGCCCCCCAGTTCGCCGGGCATTCATCCTGCCGCAGTACAGTTATCGGCAGAAATACGACACCGTTTTAGAGTTTTCGTGAAATATGTTGTTAGAGCCTCAGCGAATAGGTGAGAGGGTCGGTGACCAGCGGTTCCGCCAGTCGATGAGCTTCGCGGTGAGGAGCAGGGCGACCGCGAGGGCGAGCTGAGCGAGGCGGTGTGCTGTTCTTCTGTCAGTGTTCCGCCTCAACTGGCCATAGTTCGAGAGCCAGGAATTCGTCCGCTCGACCGGCCATCGCAGACCCATCGGGAGCTTCTTTGTCTCCTTGGCGGGGGAGCCTCGCTTGCGCTTCTTCGCGATCACGGCGTCATCGATCCTCGCCTCTGAGAGGCGGACTCGCGTCGCGTCGGAGTCGTAGCCGCGGTCGAGCCAGATGGTTTCGATCTCCTCTGTGAGCCCACGTCGCTCGGCGTCCTCGAGCGTCGGCGCCAGAAGGACCGAGTCGTTGCGGTTGGCGCCGTCTGCGGTCCAACCGAAGGGGATCCCGACCTTGTCGGTGAGGACCGACCACTTCCATCCGAGCTTGGCCCGATCGGTTGGGTTCTTACCCGTTCCCCCGCCGCCACAAGGGCTCTTGTGCAAGCTGGCGTCCAGAGCGACGTCGGAAAGGTCGAGGCCGATGATCCGGTCGTAGCCGGAGATCGCCTCGTTCGCGATTGTCTCGAAGACTCCAGCCGCGATCCACTCGTCGCGTCGCTCGCGGACTGTCGTGTCGGAGACCTTGTTGCCACACAGCCGCTCCGCGTCCTCCCACGAACAGCCGGTCACGAGCCGGACGAGCATCACCTCAAAGCAATCCCTGTCGGATGCCCGCGGCCGATGACAACCGAGAGGATGCTTGTCTACCGGGACCGGCACGAGAGGTTCGATCGCCTGCCAGACGATGTCCTTCACTTCGGGGTCGAAAGCGCGCATGATGGTGGGGACCTCCACTCGGTCGTTGGTGGTTGGGTGCACCCGACATCACAGTCGGGACAACCCCACGACCGGTGGATGGTCTCTTCTTGCGCGAACTACCTGTTCAAAGGCCTATTTCCCTATTCGCGCGGCCTCTTAGTCTTGTGACGGAAAGACTCATGACTGGCGCGGCCGCGGTCGAAGGTGGGCGGTCTTGGCCCCGGAGTCACAGCAAGAGCCGAACAGGTTCGCGGGATTGATCGCCGCCGTCGTTCTCGGGGCTATTGTCGCTGCACAGGGGCCACTATGGACAGGCGCCAAGTGACAGAGCCGATGACGAGACGGACAATGATCCTTCTCGTGGCTGGCAGCGACCCTGACGCTGACCTCTTCAAGCTCATGCTCGAGAGTGCGGCTCCACGCGCGTTCGAGATCGCTCGGGCGACCACCCTGGCAGAGGCAGCTTCATACCTCGAGACGAGGACGGCCGATTGCGTCGTGGTCGATCTCGGGCTCCCGGATGCTCAAAGCCTCAAGTCCATGCAGACGCTTTCTAGCTGTTCACCAACCGTCGCACTGCTCGTCCTGACTGACAGCGAAGACGACGGTCTCGGTATGAGCACGATCGAGACCGGACCAAGCGACTACCTCTCGAAGAGAATGCTCGAAGGCAGGCTCCTCGTCAGTTCCATCCGCTTCGCCATCCTTAGGAAGCGACTCGAGAACTCATTGGCCGAGGTCCAGAGCATCGCCCAGGTCGGAAGCTGGGAGCTCGACATCGCGACGAACAGGGTCAGCTGGTCCCGGGAGCTTTCTCGTGTGTTCGGCTTCGGCCCCAACGAGGAACCGACGACAGCGGCACTCATCGATCGGACCCATCCTGAAGATCGGGAGTCGGCCCGCCGAGCGGTATCGAGGGATCCACCCCATTCCTTTTCGAACATCGTCTTCTGCTCTCCGACCAGACCGTGCGGTGGGTCCGCTCCCTGGGCCGCGTCGAGCTGAGCCCCAACGGCCGACCTGAACGCCTGCTTGGCACGGCCCAGGACATCACGGTGCAAAAGGTCGCCGAAGACTCTCTGGCCCACCAGGCATTGCATGACCCGCTCAGCGGCCTCCCAAACCGGCTTCTCTTCCTCGATCGGCTAGGCCAAGCTCTGAAGCGCCTCGCCCGGCGTCCCTCGACTGTGGGGGTGATCTACCTCGATCTCGACAACGACAGCCTCGGCTACGCAGTCGGCGATCACTTGTTGCTGGCCATGGCCACTCGGCTCGCGGGGCTCGTACGCCCCGGGGACACACTTGCCCGCATCGGCGGTGACGACTTCGCCATGGTTTGTGACGCGCTGTCAGACGAGTCCGGCGTTGTCGCCGTCGCTGAACGGGTTCGTGCGTCGATGACCGAGCCGATCCAGTGGGACGGCGGGGATCTAGTCCTCTCGGCCGGTGCCGGGGTCGCGCTCGATACGTCTGCTTCGGACAGTCCCGACCTGCTCCTCCGAGACGCAGAGGCCGCCATGTATCGCGCCAAGAACGAGGGCCGGGCCCGATCGGCCGTCTTCGCAGAGACCATGCGGGTCAAGGCGATGGGGCGGCTTGACACAGAGTTGGCGCTGCGCCAGTCCATCAAGAGAGGTGATCTTCGCGTCCGTTATCAGCCGATCGTGACTCTCGTGGACGAACAGGTCCCGGGCAATGAGGCCCTTGTGAGATGGGCCCATCCCACAAGGGGGCTGCTCGGGCCCGACGAGTTCATCACCATCGCCGAGGAGACCGGACTGATCGTTCCCCTCGGCACCTGGGTGCTGCAGGAGGCATGCCGGCAAGGCGGAGCTCTTTCGAACTCGCGATGCGGCATGGTCACGTCTCACGATGTCGGTCAACTTGTCCGGTGGCCAGCTTGGTCAATATGCCCTCACCGAAATGGTCGCTTCAGCTCTGCACGACTCCGGCCTCAAACCGGGGTACCTCCAGCTCGAGATGACCGAGAGCGTCCTCATGGACGACGCAGCCGCAACGATCACGATCCTCAAGTCACTGAAAGGCCTGGGTGTCCGTCTAGGCGTTGACGACTTCGGGACCGGATACTCGTCCCTCGCTTACCTCCGGCGCTTTCCGGTCGATGTCCTCAAGATCGACCGTTCCTTTGTCAATGGGCTCGGCAAGGACCTCGAAGACTCGGCGGTGGTCGCGGCGATCATAAGCCTGGCCGACACCCTGGGTTTCACGACGATCGCTGAAGGAGTGGAAACTCGCCTTCAGCGAGACTGCCTGATCGCTCTCGGCTGTTCCCGCGCCCAGGGCTACTTCTTCGCGCGTCCCGTGTCTGCACCGGAGTCCGAAACGGTGCTCGACCGCGCGCTCGAGGCGAAGTCAGCCGTGGCTCCAGATGTTCCGTAGCATCTTCGAGCTCGACGGCTAATCGCCGAGTCTTGTCCGGGACTGGTTCAGAAATACGAGTAACTAGTTTCGAGACAGGGTTGGCTACTGTCTTGGCGTGCCGAACTGGAGCTTTGTGACCAACCACGCCCGGGTGTTGATGTGCGTCGCGCTCGACCCGGGCGCACGCCTGCGCGACATCGCGGCCGGTTTGGACATCACCGAGCGACGGGCCTACAGCATCGTCACCGACCTCACTGAAGCTGGCTACGTTCTCAAGACCAAAGCCGGTCGTCGCAACCGCTACGAGATCCAGGCACACTTGCCGCTACCTGAATCCACCGGCCGGGAACGCGCCATCGGCGACTTGCTGGACCTCTTGGCGGGCAGCGACGTCATATTGACGCACGAGCACGATGTGCTCGACGGCTAAGACCTGTTCAGGCGGAGTATCTCCAGGAGTCTTGACTCGGGATTGGCTGTGTCGGCGCCTCGTCGAAGTCAGTCGCCGACCGGCGATCAGTCATGTGGACGCGATCTGAAGCACCCTCGCTGGGCTGGCGAATCTTCTCTCGCCGCTCACCATGAGTTCTGGGTCCGCTGCTCCTTGCACGCCGTGGATTCGTCTTCGGGACTGACGCTCGGGTGAGAGCACGGCGGCGCAGGAGCCTGTCAGCTTCTTTGGAACGAGAACTCCGCTCTACTCGCGGGCAAGCCAGTAGCCTCGCGTTGGGTGTCCTTGGCGAATCGGGCGGTGCCCCTCATCGATCCCTGAGAAAGAGTTGCGATGGTCAAGAAGAGGCTGCATCCTCAGCAGTCGCCGGAGAGCGAACTGCTGCGCGAGCTCGAGCACGTCTGCATGCGCAACTTGCTTTCCACGACCGAGGAGCGCGTGTACTTCAAGGACCTGCGCAGCCGGTTCCTCCTGGTCAGCGAAGGCTGGCTCGCCGCGATCGTTCCAGGCCGCATCGCGGAAGAGGTAATCGGGAAGACCGACTTCGACTTCTTCCGCAAGGAACACGCCACGGCTGCCTTCGAGGACGAGCAGCAGATCATCCGCACCGGCGAGCCGGTCGTGGGGAAGCTGGAACGGGAGACATTCCAAGACGGGACCAGTCCTTGGGTTTCGACCACCAAGATGCCACTTCGCGATGAGCAAGGCCAGATCATCGGCACCTTCGGCATTTCCCGCGACGTGACCGCGCAAGTCAAGGCGGAGAACGCTCTGGCTTACCAGGTTCTGCACGACCCGGTGACCGGTCTGGCGAACCGAGCCGCCCTGATGGACCGGCTCTTTCAGGCTCTTGCCGCCCTGGAACGGCAGCCGGGCCGGCTTGCGGTCCTCTACGTCGACGTGGACCACTTCAAGGCGATCAACGACTCGTTCGGTCACGCTGCCGGCGACCAGGTGCTCGCCGAGGTCGGGCGCCGGCTCTCGCTCCTGTCGCGGCATGTCGACACCGTCGCTCGCCTCGGTGGCGACGAGTTCGTATTGCTGTGCGGGGCGCTACGTGATGATGATGACGTCGGTCTCATCGGCGACCGCATCGTCCGCGGGATCCGCGCTCCCTACCTCGAAGACGAGCGCGACCTCTCCGTCAGCTGCAGCGTCGGCATCGCCGTCACCCGCGATTCCCTCACCGAGCCCAACCACCTGATCCGCGACGCCGACGAGGCGATGTACGAGGCCAAGGAAACAGGGCGGGACCGTTATCGGTTCTACGACTCTGCCCAGCGCATCCCCACCGGGACGAGCCGCCTCCAGGCCGAGCTGAGCCGTGCGATCGAGGACGGGGAGCTGTTTCTTCTCTACCAGCCACTCTTCTCCCTGGACGACCAGTCGTTGATCGGCGTCGAGGCGCTCGTGCGCTGGCGTCATCCCGAGCGCGGTGTCGTGCCACCCCACGATTTCATCCCCTTCGCCGAGCAGCACGGGCTCATCGCCAGGATCGACTCGTTCGTCTTGGACGAGGCCTGCCGCCAGCTCGCCGCGTGGGCATCCCTCGACGGCTGGTCCAGCAAATTCACCATGGCTGTCAACGTGTCGGGCGCCGAGCTGTCGGACCCCGAGTTCGTCGGGCGTGTCGCCGAGGTGATCCGCCGCCACGGCATCGAGGCGGCGGTGCTCTGCCTCGAGATAACCGAGAGTGCGCTCGTCGACGACTTCGGCAACGTCCAAGAGACACTGGCAGCCCTGTCAAAGCTCGGCGTGCGTCTCGCCCTGGACGACTTCGGAACCGGCTATTCGACGCTTGCCCACCTGCAACGCCTGAAGGTTGACATGTTGAAGATCGACCGGAGCCTCGTGGCTCAAGTCAGCAAGAGCCCCCTTGACCGCGAGATCGTCGCCGCGGTAACGGCGATGTCCCACGCGCTTGGCATATCCGTAGTCGGTAAGTGCATCGAAACGAGCCAACAACTCGCCACCCTCACCGGCTTGGACTGCGACCAAGGGCAGGGCTTCCTCTTCGCTCGACCACTGTCACCGGAGGCAGTCGTCGCGCTCGCGAACTGAGTGTTGCCCTGTCGTGCTACAACCCGCGAGTAGGCGTTGGCGCCAAACCCCGAGGTGTCGCTGGTTGAGCACCGTCAACCACGCTGGCGTTGGTGCCTGGCCCGCTGGTAGGGGCTATGCGGACATCGAGGCGCGAAACAGGATCTGGGCGGCAAGAAACCGGAGATGGTTCGTGTCGGCGGTCAGTCGGTACGCTCAACGGCGTGGACATCGACGTCGGACTGATCCCGGCGGCCGCGAGCTACCCGCTACGCCAGGCGGTGCTCCGCCCGCACCAGCGCATCGACGAGGTCGGCGACAAGGTGGACGACGAGCCGGGTACGGCAACCTTCGGGGCCACCGATCGCGCGAGCGGAGCCCTCGTCGGAGTGGGGACGGTGTTCCACGAGCCGGCACCTTTTGACCCGGCCCAGGTCGGCGTCCCCGCCGGCGCTGGCGACCCGGCTGCGACCTGGCGCCTTCGCTGGATGGCCACCCGTCACGACGTCCAAGGCCAGGGCATCGGTTCGATGGTTCTCGACGCCGCACTGGACCACGTGGCGACAGAAGGTGGCGACCTCCTCTGGTGCAACGCGCGGGTCGGCGCCATCGGCTTCTACAAGCGGGCGGGCTTTCGGACCTGGGGCGATGTATGGGTGATACCTGGCATCGGACCGCACGTGGTGATGTGGCGGCGGATCGAAACGGGATCGGCGGCATGACCGGCGACTCGACGGTACGCGACCCAAAGGTAGTGGATCTCGTCCAGCAGTTGATCCGCAACGCCTGTGTCAACGACGGGACCGACGAGTCCGGTCACGAGGCCGCCAACGCGGACCTGCTGCGCTCCGGCCTCGAAGGGTCGGGCTGTGACCTGGAGAGCTACGAGCCGCTCCCGGGCCGGGTCTCGCTCGTGGCGCGTATCGAGGGGAGCGATCCCGGCGCGACCGCTCTGTGCTACCTCGGCCACACCGATGTCGTGCCGGTGAACCCCGACACCTGGAGCCGTGACCCGTTCGGCGGCGAGCTCGTGGACGGCGAGGTCTGGGGCAGGGGCGCCGTCGACATGTTGAACATCACCGCCTCGATGGCCGTCGCCTTCGAGCGCCTTGCCCGAAGCGGGTTCCGGCCCCGGGGCACCTTGATACTGGCCGCGGTCGCGGACGAGGAGGCCCTCGGCGCCCATGGCGCAGGATGGCTGAGCGAACATGCCGCGTCGTCTGTGGAAGCCGACTACGTCATCACCGAAGAGGGGGGCGTCCCCATCGAGACGCCGGGCGGCCGGCGGCTCCCGATCACCGTGGGTGAGAAGGGAAGCTGCTGGTGCCGCCTCAGGGTCCGTGGGACCGCGGGCCACGCTTCGGCGCCGTTGCGCACCGACAACGCGCTCGTCACCGCGGCGGCGGTCGTGGGGCGCCTCGCTGCTTTCAGGCCGCCGGCAAGGGTTCACGACGCATGGCGCCGTTTCGTGGGTGGCATGGCATTTCCCGCCGATATCGGCGCGATGCTCGTCGACCCGGCAGCCATCGACGATCTCTGCGAGTCCTTCCCCGATATCGGGCTCGCCCGCCAGGCTCATGCCTTGACGCACATGACCATCGCCCCGACGGTCGTCCACGGGGGCACGAAGCTGAACGTGATCCCCGATCAGGTCGAAGTAGACCTCGACGTGAGGACCCTGCCGGGCCAGACCGAGGCCGACGTGCGGTCGCTCCTGGCCGAGGCCATCGGGGACCTCGGCGGCAAGGTGGAGATCCTGTGGGCCCACGACGACCCTGCCAGCGAGTCGCCGATCGGCACGCCGCTGTGGGACGAGCTCGACGCCATGGTGAAACGGTTCCACCCCGGTGCCGAAAGTGTGCCCTTCTTCTCGGCGGGCGCCACCGACGGGCGGTTCTTCCGTCGCCGCGGGGCGGTCGCGTACGGCTTCGGCATGTTCTCGGACAGGCTCAGTTTCGGGCAGTTCCTCTCGATGTTCCACGGGGACGACGAACGCGTCGACGTCGAGTCGCTGGCGCTTTCCGCCGAGATGTTCGAGGCTCTCCCTCGCTCGTTCCTGGCCTGAGCCAGGCCGCTCAGTCCTTGAATCAGGCGCTCGACCCGCGCCGGCTCACAGAGCCATTCCCTCGGACTCTTGCGAGACACACCCAATCGGTAGGTTGGGTTCGTGAAGGTGCGAGAGATCGTCAAAGAGCTGGAAGATGACGGCTGGTCCCTTGCGCGCCAGAGTGCAAGCCATCGCCAGTACCGCCATGGTTCGAAGCCAGGCACTGTGACGGTGCCGGGCAACATGGGAGCTGAGCTGGCCAAGGGCACGGTCGCTAGCATTGTCAGGCAAGCTGGATTTTCACGGAGGTCGCGGTGACCGAGTACGCAGTCGTGATCGAAGATGCCGGCAAGAACTACTCGGCTTACGTTCCTGACCTACCTGGATGCGTGGCAGCTGGTTCGTCTGTCGACGAGGTCAAGGCCGAGATTCGCGCGGCGATTGCGTTGCACATCGCGTCGCTCCGGGAGCACGGCGAAGAGATCCCTCCTGCGACTTCCCTGGCAAGCACAGTCCAGGTTGCATAAAACGTATCCAAGCCATGCGAAGAAGGGGTGAACTGCCCCAATAGCGGTGGAGATCCGGGAACGGGCTGCCCCACATCACCTGTCATGGGCACACATGGCCCAATGCGGCCGGGCAGGTGGTGACGAACCCACCAGGTCACTCTCGTGGGACCGCAATATCCGAGGGGGCGCCCATCGCAACGTCCGGGGCTTCTCCAGCCGCACAGTTCGAGTGCCACAGATCAGGCGTCACCTACGGCACAGCCGTCATGGTGACGCAGCTTGTCCGCGGAGTTCGCCTGAATCAGTACGGCGCGTGAAGGTCTGTGAACATGGGGAAGTGGCTGACATTGCGCGCAAGCAAGCGCGATCCGGTGCGGATGGCGGTGGCGGCGATGGCGAGGTCAGCGCCGTCGATGGAGCGATGACCAGGAAGCCACTGACGACCCAGAGCGCCGGCTTCCTCGGCTACGTCCGCGTCGAGCGGATGCCAGACGAGAATCGACAACAACGAGCGGGTTCCCTCCTCCTCTGCCGGCCGCATGCCGGCGAGAACCTCCAACCGGGTGATCTCACTGGCGTGCAAAGGCGCGGCTGCCCGCTCCCTCTCGAGGAGCTCGGCAGCGGCTCGGTGTCCTCGCAGATAGTCGATCAGGACTGAGGTGTCGACCAGCGCGGTCACGAGCTGTGCCGGCGTAGGCGCGATCCGGAGCGGAGATCGTCCACCCAAGTTGCCCCGTCCAGGTCGCTGTCCTTCCAGGAGCCGAACGCCCGGCGCATGGTGGCGAGGTCGTCACCGCTCGAGCGCTCGGCGCCGTACACGGTCTCTACGGCGTCCCGGATCAGAGACGAGATAGATCTGCCCGTGCGCGCGGCCACTGCGTCGAGAGCGCGGCGTTCCTCGATGGTGAGCGAGATCTGAGTCCGCTGCATGATGTAAGTTTACATCACTTGCTCCCGACGGCGCGGACTTGCTCCCGACGGCGGGGCCCTGCTCTCGGAGTCTGGTCAAGTCCGCCTGGTCACTCGTCGCCCCCGATCGGGACCCCGTCAGGGGTCCACGCACCCGCGCCGGCGCCACGCCCCGATCGCCGGAACGGGTACCAGCGGCCGTCCCGGCCGAGACGAAGCTGTCGCTCCCCTAGTGTCGCCCGGTTGCGCCGGATCCTCGCCCGCCCACCGAGCAGTGCCCGCCCGCTCATCATCGAGTCGCGCGGCGCATCCCAGTCCTCGAGCAGGACGAAGAACCCCTCGCTCCCACCGTCGCGCCACGCCAGTGCCTGGTTCAGCAGGTCCCGGGCTGACACGCCGGCCGAGCCGGCGAGCTCGAGGATCTCCCCTTGGCCGGCCGCAGGGGTGAGCATCGCTGCCGCGCGACGGGCAAGATCCGCGTCCATCTCGAGCTCGAGTCCCGTGCTCCGCGCGCCGTGGGCGAGCTCCGAGGCCCGTTGCGCTGCGTCACCTGCCAGCTGCTGGAGCGAGGCTGCGGTGAGCCCGGAACCCGCAGGAGGATCCACGGCCAGCACGGTCGGCCTGCCGTGCTTCGGCGGTGGCAGGGGGATGGCTGGGATCGGCGGGGCACCACCGGCCGACACCGTTGCCCAACGCGCCCACGCCTGCTGGGCCTCGAGGCCGGCATCGGTGCCCCAAGACGTCGCTCGCTCAGGACCAAGGCCAGCCGCGCCGTGCCGCGCCTGGGTGCCTCGCGCCCCACCACCGCCGCCCCCCACTCCCGCCGCCCGCTTGGCACGCAGTCCCGCGAGCAAGGAGTCCCGGTCCCGTCCCCTCATCAAGAACAGGAGAAACGGATCCGCGTCCAACGTGTCGGCCACCAGATAGCACACGGCCGCCGAGTGCTTGCAGGGCTCCGCCCAGTCGGGGCACGAGCAGCGCGGCTGCACCTCACCCGCGACCGGCAACAGATCGATCTTCGCGGCAGCCAGGTCGTCGGCGACCTCCGGCGGCATCTCCCCATCGAGCAAAGCCGCCAGGTGACCCACTTGGCTCGCGAGCGCCGCCAGCGTCCGGTCCCACTCGGTGTCCGAGTACGTGCGCACTCTCACAGTCACCTTGTACGGCTTGGCCCGCGACCCCTGCACTGCGGCCACGATCTGGCCGGCTCGCACCTCCAGCTCGCCCACGGCGCCTGTCCGGGCGTAGGTCCGGCCGCGAGGTAACCGGTTCGGGTCGAGTCTCGCCCGCTGCTCGAGCGCGGCAACCCAGGCCTTCCCCCACCACGTGGCACCGAATGGTCGCTTGCCGGCAGCGCGCCACGGACCCGACCCCGGACGGCGCTTGGGCGCCGGTGGGTACCAGCTCACGGCTCACCGCCAGACGGCGCCAGACGCACGAGGGCTGCCAGCTGAGAGTCGCTCAGGTCGCCGATCCAGGCCTCGCCTTGACCGACGACGGATTCCGCGAGGGAGCGCTTGTTCTCCAGCAGCTCTGCGATGCGGTCTTCGAGCGTGCCCTCGCACACCAACCGGTGGATCTGCACGGCACGGCGTTGGCCGATCCGGTGCGCCCGGTCGCTCGCCTGGTCCTCCACGGCGGGGTTCCACCAGCGGTCGTAGTGGATCACGTGCGTCGCCTGCGTGAGGTTCAGGCCAACGCCTCCGGCCTTCAGCGACAGCAGGAACACCGGCACGGCGCCGGCCTGGAAGCTGGCAACCATCTGCTCTCGTTTGCGGACGGGCACACCGCCGTGGAGGAAGAGGGTGGGGATGTGCAACGAGGCGAGGTGGGCCTCGATCAGGGAGCACATCTCGACGAACTGACTGAACACGAGCACCGAGTCGCCGGCGCCGACTATGACATCGAGAAGCTCCTCGAGCGCCGCGAGCTTCCCCGACCGGCTCGGAAGCGGCCCGGTCTGGTGGAGGTACTGCGCCGGATGGTTGCAGATCTGCTTCAGCACCGTGAGCAGCCGCAGCACGAGGCCCTGGCGTTCGATGCCCGACTTCGTGGCGATGGCGTGCAGCGCTTCGCGCACCTCGGCCTCATACAGCGACACCTGCTCGGTCGTGAGCGGCACGGCCAGATCGGTGATCGTCCGCTCCGGCAGGTCGGGGGCGATGGCGGGGTCTGTCTTCTTCCGGCGCAGGAGGAACGGCCGGACGGCATTCGACAGGCGCTCGGTCGCCTCCTTGTCGCGGTTGCGCTCGACGGCGACGGCGACGGTGCGGCGAAAGCGCTCCAGCGGACCGAGCAGCCCCGGGGTGGTCCAGTCGAGAATCGACCACAGCTCGGTGAGCCGGTTCTCGACGGGTGTGCCCGTGAGAGCGATGCGCGCCTTGGCGGGGATGGACCGCAGTGCCCTGGCCGTCTCCGACAAGGGGTTCTTGGCGTGCTGGGCTTCGTCTGCCACCACGATCCCGAAGCCCGCCTCCCCCAACGCCTCCCTCTCCCTGCGGAGGATGCCGTAGGTGGTGAGTACGACCTCGCCGGCAACGAGATCATCGAGGTGCCGGCCGCCGCCGTGGAAGCGGCGCACGGGCACCGACGGGGCGAACCTGTGCAGCTCCCTCTCCCAGTTGCCGAGCAACGAGGTCGGGCAGACCACCAGTGTGGGCGATGACAGCTCCGGGCCCGGGTCTGATCCGGCTGGAGGCGCTTGCTTGGGCCGCCGGGCCTTGCGGTTGCCTGGCCTTGGCGCGGGCGCCTTTGGCCGCGTCGTGTCGCTTTCCTGCAGGCGGTGCAGGTGCAAAGCGATGACCTGGACCGTCTTGCCGAGACCCATGTCGTCGGCGAGGCAGCCGCCAAGCCCGAGCTCGCTCATGCCGGCCAGCCACGCCAGCCCACGGAGCTGGTAAGGCCGCAGCACGGCGACAAGCGCCTGCGGTGGGGTCAGTGACTCGAGCTTGCCAGCAGACAGCCGGCGGAGGCGGTCGGCCATCTCGGCGACGGCACCTTCGGCGACGACGTCGACGAACTCGCCGTCGACTTCGAGCTTGCCACCGAGAAGGGCGCCGAGGGCGGCTGCCGCCGTGATCCGCCGGGACCGCCGCTCTTGCGCCTTGGCTATCAGCTCGGCGTCCACAGCGACAAAGCGACCCCGTATCCTCACCAGGCCGCGCTTGGCCTCGGCGAGAAGGTCGATCTCTTCCGGGCTGAGCGCCTCACCGCCGACGGTCAGCTCGTAATGGAAGTCGAGCAGCGACCCGAGGTCGAAGCCCCCTTCGGTCACGGCAGCGGGCGTCGGCGTCATGACCGCCCGCAGGCTCAGTCCGCCGGTGAGGAGCTCGCTTGGCCAGAACACGGCGATGCCGGCACTCTCGAGCCGGCCGGCACCGTCGGTCATGAGGTCGGCGAGCAGGTCGTCGTCGAGCGGCAAGAAGTCCGGGATCTGCTGGCTGAGAAGGGCACTGATGGGCTCCCAGGCGCGAGAGCCGCGCCGCAGCGCCAGGAGCAGATCTCGCTCTGCCTCCACCCCGAAGCGGGCGAGCAGCGCCGCCGGCATCGCGAACAGGTCGGCCGCGTCTACCACGAGGCTCGGGTCGGCGGTGCTGGATATCTGCAGCACCCCACGGGACTCCGGTTCGAGCGCATCACCGAGCTGGACCCGCAGGGCGAAGCTCGCCCCGCCGTCGAGACCGGCGGACGCCTCAGCCAACCAGGGACGTAGCTCGATCGCCGACGTCGGCTCGTTCGCTGCGAACAGCGTGGAACCGCTTGCCGTTGCCGCCGACGACGTCCTCGGGAGGGTATCGGCGAGCGCGTCCCACGCGGCGGCGACGAGAAACGCCGGGGAGTGCACCCGCAGCGGCGGCTTCGCACCTGCGAGCGCGACGGCGTGGCCGAGCGGTGGCATCGCATCCGCGAGCTGCCCCAAGAGAATGTGGTCACCAGGATCGAACGGGCCGACACGCCAGGCGTCCACGCCGCTCGGGCTGACCGCCGGATGCAGGCGGCCGCGGGCGATCAGGCCGACACCGGCAGTCATCACGCTCGCCCAGAGGCGCGCGGTGGCCGTTGTGACCGGCGAATCTTCGAGGTCGGCCAGAAGCGCGAGCGCGGTTGCGATCGGAAGAAGGGTGGCCGCGACCCGGCGACGCCGGACAGACTTGCCGGCGGGCAGGACAAGCTCGATAGTGACCTGGTCGCCGAGGCCCGCGAGCTGGTCGTCGGGAAGCTCTTCACCGTGCTCGCCATATTCGCTGTGGTCGCCGTCCAGCCGGAAAGCTGCAAAACGTCCCGACCGTGGAGGATCTCCGGGCACGAACGTGAAGTCGAACCCCGCCAGGGCGGACAGCGCGCCGGTCAGCTCGTCGGCCGAGATCATCGTCGACACCCCGGCATCGCAGTCACGGTAGCCCGTGGTGCGCGCTGAGCACGATCGCCCTGGGTTGCGGTTCTTCGGGCGCTCAGATTGGCCAATCAGATATCGCCGGCGTCGCGAGAATCTGCGCGACCCTGGAACGCTGAGTCGCAACGCTGTTCAGTACGATGCGCTAGGCCGACACGAGCCGCCCGTGCCGTTGTCGTCAACGCATCGGGAGATGACCTCGGCCGCGTTCAACGCCTCGAGCGCCGCGTAAGCGGCCGCCCTCTGCCTCGTCCTCGGTCGCCTGACCGATGATCGCGTGCAAGTCGAGGCCCGGAACCGCACGACCCGCCATGTGCATGAGGGTCCGGCACCTCGAGATCGGATCGCTTGTTCCCGGCGTGTTGCGGACCGGGCACCGGTCGTTTGCAGACTGATCGAGCTGCGGCCGGAAACGACCGGCGTTGTCGTTGTGAGGCGCGTCCGCGACTACCCGGTCGCACTCAATGCGTAGGCAAGGAAGGACGCCGGCACGGCCCACACCTTTGACTTGCTGTCCAGGTCGAGGACATCGCGTGTCGCAAGGATTCCGCCGCCAAGCGCTGTGTTACCAACTTTGAGCGCTTCGCGTCCCCAAGAGCCGGAGACGTACTTTCCCTCGACGGGTGTCGCGCGAGTGAGGGTATCGGAACAGATCCCGGCGAAGTCCACCTCGCCTCCGTCGGTTCTGTAGTGCGTCACCCAGTGACCCGACCGGATCGAGCCTGGCCGAACACGCTCGTTCCACTGCAGAAGCGAGTTGCCGAGCTGTTGCTCGTTGAGGCGCGTAACGTCGATCGGCGCCCTGCCGTGGACGAGCTCTGGGAGTCGCGCCAGCAAGGGATCGAGAAAGTAGAACTTCGACTGCTTGCCGAGGTCGGGCCTTCCCTCGCGGTCTGCTCTCGGGCAGACCCAGACCAAGAACGCTGCAATCAAAGCGTCGACTCGATTCGTCAGCGCCTCACGGCCGATGCCCGCCTCACGAGCGAAACTGGTGACGTTCGTCAGACTCGTCAAACGTCGCGCGAGTCCTTCGAGGACCACGCCGAGGACCGCTTCGCTCATGCCGCTCGTGATGGCATCGCCGCGCACGACGTCCCACAAGGCCTGCCAGGTGTGCACCTCGACGTTGTTTGTGCGACGCCAGTCACTGACCGCCTTCGGATAGCCCCCGACGTACAAGTACGCCTGCCATGCGGCATTGACATCGTCCATGTAGGGAGCCAGGGCAGACCAGACATCCCGTCCACAACTCGACATCAGCTCGTCTGCACGCAACTGCGGTAACGACGGGGTGTCGATGGACAGGCTGCGGCAGAACGCCGCGAAGTCCATTGGCAAGAGGGCTCGGTCGGGATCAGCGACCGCGCCGCGCCGTCCAGCGAAGGCCTTGATAGCTTGGTCGAGATCACGATTTGAAGACCCTGTGAGGACGACGCAGTCACCTCCGAGAGCTGTGTTGTCGCGAAGACTCTTCACGACTGACCACCACGGGCCTTGTGAGGCAGTGACCTCATCAATGAACCAGTACCTTGGCTCGCCGTCCTCGACTGACGTGGTGAGAACACGGACGACCTGTTCGTAGAGGGTCCCGATCCGGTTCGACGTCCAACCGTCGACGGTCACGCGCACGATTCGTAGTGGGTTGACGCCTCGGCAGAGGAGCGAGCGCACGGTCTGTTTCACTGACACGGTCTTCCCCACGCGGCGCGGCCCATAGAGCAGGTAGAGGCCGCCGGCCTTGATGCCGGCCAGTGGCTCCGGATCGTAGGAGATGCCGGCAGCATCCACCTCCCGCAGATCCTGGTCCTTGTTGGCCCAGTCGAGGTCGCGCCACCACGGGCTGTCCCGCCGTGCGGCTTGCCCAACCTCACCTTCGTTGACTACCGTCACGACGGGTATTGTACGTTGAACCGCTCGGTTTTTGCTGGTCAACCTTCATAAACCGCTCGGTTTTTGCTGGTCAACCTTCATAAACCGCTCGGTTTTGGCTGCTCAGGGAGCGAGAAGGGGCCGGCTCGGCGCATCAGCGTTGTGGACCGACGCGTCGTCACACAACACTTGGAGTGCGCCACGCTCGGTGCCCGCGACACGGCGGACTCCCACGTCCCTTGGTCACCATGCTGGCGGCTGTTCCACCGATCGCTTGCTCAGTCGTCGAGCCCTTCGTCGTCGGCATCGTCGTCGTCGGTGTCGAGCCAGGTGGCAAAGCGGCTCACGACCTGCTGCACACCGCCGCCCGCGCGCTCGACGATCTTGGAGAAACGTTGCCTGTAGTGCTTGAGCGCCACGTCGAACTCGGCCGACGGCGGTGGCTCCTGGCCCCGCCGGAGATAGCCACCCGACCGCTGGCGGTCGAACTCCCCCGACGCCACCCATGCGACGAGCTCTCTGACCCGGCGCACGGGGAAGGGGTGGGTGGTGCCGATCTCGGACCAGAAGCGCGAATACCGCGCGAAGGGGTCGCCTTCTCCTTCGTACTCGGTGGCCTGGCGGATGAACGCGTCGAGATCGAGGCCCGGCACCGGGCCGCCTGCCATGCGCATCAAGGTCCGGCAGGTCAAAAGCGGATCGCCGGTCCCGAGCGCACTGGCCCGATCGGCGGTCAGCTCGGCGGCCCTCGACCATTCGAGCAACGCGTAGTAGAGGGCTTTCAGGGGCAGGCCGGCGAGCGGGGCCCCGCGCAGCGCCCCGTTCATGACGAGTTGCACGAGCTCGAAAGTCGTCATGAAGGTCACGTGGTCCGCCAGGACGTGGCCCATCTCGTGAGCGAGCACGGCCTGCAACTCGTCGGAGTCGAACGACCTTGCCAGTCCAGACGAGACCAGGGTCACGGGTTCGTTGGCGCCGATCGTGAGGGCGTTGCCAACCGGGTACTGGGTCACGTACAGGTGAGGACACTTGGCGATGTCGAAGGTGTGGGCGTAACGGCGTTGCATCGCCCACACGTCGGGCAGCTGGTCCTCGCCGAGGCGGACGGCGGTGCCGAGCATCAGCTGGCGGAGCTTGCGCTCGTAGCCGATTTCGCTGAGCTTCTTGATCACGCGATCGAGCATGGGCACGGCATGAAGCGCCGCGGCGGCCGCCCGGTCTGCCGGATGCGCGAATCCCTGAGCACTGATGTCCGGGTAACTGAGTGAAGTTTCGATAGCCATGGCCGGCCGCCTCCCCGTTTCGCGCGAGAAGTCTCTCACTCCTGGGTCGGTCGCGGTCCTCCGGGCAGTCTCACAAGCCGATCGGCAGGTTCCCCCGGACCAGAACGGGCGTCGTCGGAGTGGGCGTGCCTCCAAGCGGTTCTGCGTTGATCATGAGCACTGTCATGGTGGGCTCGACGCGGATCGCTGCGCCGGCCGGGTGCGAACCGAGCACGCCAAGTGAGACGATCCTGCCGTCCGAGAGTGCCCAGAGCTGGAACGTCTGCGAGCCAGCGAGGGCGGGCATGGACGGGTTGATGACATAGCCCTCGCCGTTCGGCAGGATGACCACCGTGGCCCGCCAGACCGGGTGTGAGGCCGATGTGAGCTCCACTGTCCGGTGGGCAGGATCGAGAAGGACGCTGGTGACCGTCGCCTCGTGCCTGAGGCTGCTGACCTGCTGGCTGAGGTTGCCGACCTTCGCGGCCAACAACCCGACGGTCAGGATGAGACCGGCGGCAACCGCTCCGAGCGGCACGAACAGCGCAAATCTCCGCCGGAAGTTGGGCCGTGCCACCGGCGAGAGCACCGGCGGCTCGTCCTGGAGGGAGGCGGCGATGCGGTCCCAGACCTCGTCGGGCGCTACCGCTGGGGCATCGCCGACGGGGTTTCCCAAGAGGGCCGCGACCTCGCGGTGGGCCGCGAGCTCCGCGCGGCAACGAGGACACGAGGCGAGGTGGTCTTCGACCTCCTGGCGCTCGTCCGCATCGAGCGCATCGAGCGCATAGACACCGAGCATCTCCTCGATCTCGTCGTGCGTCACGACTGCTCGCCTTTCAGCCCCAGCCCTGAGACGGCGAGCTGACTGTGCATGCGCTTCAACCCGCTCCGGATCCTGCTCTTCACCGTGCCCTCCGGCTCGCCGAGAATCGTCGCCACCTCCCGGTAGGTGTGACCACGAAAGTAGGCCAGCTCGATCGGCCGCCGTTCGCTGTCGGGGAGACCGTCGAGCACTTGACGAACCTGGTCGGCGACCATGATGTCGCCCACCTCGCGCTCGACGTCGTAGCCGCCATGAGCGGTTTCCCGCGCCTCGCGCTCCTCGCGGCGGTGCCGGGCCACTTCTGACCGCAGTTGGTCCACGGCCCGCCCATGGGCCTGGGCGAGCAGGTACGACCGCAACGTCCCTCGTTCGGGATCGAACCTGTCCGGTGCGTTCCAGAGTCGCACAAATACCTCTTGCACGACTTCCTCGGCTGCCGACCGATCCTGCAGCAGCCGGCGCGCGAGGCCGAAGACCGCTCCGGCGTGCCGCCGGTATGCCTCGGCGAGAGCGTCCTCGCGGTAGCGGGCTATCGCAAGCGCGAGGTTGGCATCGCCCGCGTTGAGCAATTCAGGTTGCACCTCACTCGGACTACGGAGCCGACGAGGTTCCAGATGACCCGCGCTCACCGGCTCAGAGGATAGCGGTGAGCTCGCGAGAAGCCGTGATAGCGCCATGCCGCCGATCCGGCTCCGGGCACCGGGGTCCGTTCTTCGGCTTGGTACTCAGCCTTGAGTGATGACCGACTCGACCTGAAGCACCCGAAGCGGGCGCGTGGCACTGGTCACGGAGTCGGCGAGAAGTCCTTCACCTCCGACAACGCCGGCGTCGTCGGACAGCGCCCAGTTGACCTGCCAGGAGATCGATGCCTCTAACGGCTGATAGGTGCCGAAAGTGGACTGGGTGAAGATGGACTCACAAGCCGTGGCCTGCGCTGTCGGCGAGAGCGCCCCGTCGTACGGCCTGCCGGGCCCGGCACACACGAGGTCGAGGCTCTCGGGAGAGAACGTGACCCCGCCCTCCGGGTCCTCGCGCGGCTCGGAGAAGTCCCACTCGAGCGCGCCAGGTCACGCTCATCGGCGTGGCCCACACAGTCGCAACGAGCCCGCCGCCGGCGGCGACCGCCGTGACCGTCCTCCAGTCCGGGGCGTCGATCCACAGCCACGTCGGGAAGTTCACGATCGTCGTGTCCGTGAATTCGTCGATGGACGACGGAGATGTGGAGATGACCGGGGACGGCAGGTCCGCTCTGGCCAGCGCCTCGTAGATCAACGGCGGAAGATTCGAAACGGGCGGGTCCGGCACCGTGTCCCAGAAGATCCACAGGTACATCAGCTCGCCTGTCGCCGTCCTGGCAGGTGGCATGTTGGACTCGAGGTCACCCCCGGCTGGGGGTACCTGGCCCGGACTCGGGCAGGCGACGAGGTCGAAATGATCCGACGATTCGGCCCGTTTCGAGATGGCGGCACCCCAGAGGTCGACTGACCAGATGCCGGGATAGCCGCCACCCCGCGGTGGCGTCCAGAAGCTGGCCGGAAGTCCAGCACCGGCTAGAGCGCTGTTGAGGCCGGTCATCGAAGAGCCGACGTCGTGCCAGGCACAGAGTTCGAGACCACCTGCGCCACCGCCCGTGTAGGGTCCGGGGCCCAGCGGACTGCCGAGCCACCACACCCAAGACCAGATGGACGAGCCGGTTGAGCCCGCGCCGGCTCCGTTTCCGGCGGGTGCCGCGGTTCGGGCATGGGCGGCGCTGCGGGCAGGGACGGCAATCGCATGGACCGTCAAGAGCCGGGACAGGAACCTGTGGCACGGGCCAGTCGAAGAAGAATCCGGCTGAGCCGAGGTCATGGACCTTTCGAGTTTCCACGAGCCACTCACCTCGGTCATGTCGGCGACGTACGCGGTCAGCCCGGCTCCCCCACCGAGCGCAGCCGGCGCGGCGAGGCCACCGGATCGGAAGTGGCTGCCCGGGTCGTAGGAGCATGCCGTGATCACGGCGTTCGATCGGCGGAGCGATACGACACGCATGCTGCCGATGTGCCAGGTCGACGGCCCGACCACGCCCGAAGCCACCTGGGCCGAGAGATACGAGATCATCTGGTCGTCTTCCGGGCTTCCCGGGACGACACCGAGGTCGAGGACCCGATCGGACAGATCGCCGAGCGCGCTGGCGGTGTAGAAGGCCTCTATCTCCGCCTTCCATGCGGAGAGCACGGCCACGACGGCCTTGGAGGCGCCATGTACCCCCCGAACGGCCCGGACCGCGCCCACGCCCATGATGTCTGAAGTGGCCCGAACCGCCGGAGAAGTGCACGCGCTGGCAGCGAGCACGAGGGCCCCCGCTGCCGCACATGAAGCTGCGCGCCCGGCCAACCTGCGAGCGCCGGAATCGAAAGGGCGGCACAGGGGACCGCGAGGACGGATGCTGAGACGAGAAGGGCGGCGGACCATGCCGACGATGATCGCCGGGCCACCTACTGCATCAGCTACCGGTTATGGCCACGCGCCGGGTGCTGTTCGCCCGGCGCGGTGAGCTATGAAGTCTCCTCGGTGTCAGAGGAGTAGGTGCCCGTCGGGATACCCCCAACCGACTGGGGAATGCCGCCAGTCGAGCCCGGGATGCCGCCGCCGCCCGTCACGGTGGTCGGTGCAGGCGTCGAGGGCTGCGCCGGGGTGTCGCCGGCCGCCGTTGCGGTCGGGACGAACGAGCCGTCTGGAGCCGCTGGAGCCACCAAGGTCGCAGAAGTCACCGTGATCGGCCCATGCTCGGACTCGAACTGGCGGAGCTGCTCGACCAGGTCGGAAACCTTCGCGTCGGCGTCAGCCGTGGCGCGACCCGCCTGCTGGGAGTAGACGATGCCGCCGAGCTCGAGCAAGAGCGCGTCCGCGTGCTTCTTCGCCTGCATGTCCGAGAGCTTGGCCTGCCCGGCTTTGGCTCCCTCTTGGGCCTTTTCGGCCAGCACTGTTGCCTGTGCCTTTACTTTGTCCATGAATCCCATGGCCCTGCCTCCGATGACGTCGTGGCCGCTCTCGGCCGAGCCTGCCCCGTAAGGACGCGACGCTACCGCCTCGAAGCCACTGCCACCACGCCCGGCTGTCCGATCGGCCACGATGTAGTCGTGGATCGCTGTGACGAGTGCCAATTCGACTACGACGCGCTGGACCCCGGTGCGGTGCCGGGCGCGTTGCGATCGTTGGGAGGCCGTTTTGCGATGCGGGTTTCCAACGAGCGAGCCGACCCGACCATCGAACTGACGATCCGGACCCGACCCGGACCGAGAACCTGGTCAGCTCTCGAATACGCCTGTCACATCCGCGACGTCTTCCTCACCCAGCGCGAACGCGTGTACCTCACCCTTGTGGAGGACTGCCCGAGCTTCGCTCCGATGCACCGCGAGGAGCGCGCGAGCCTGGCACGCTACGCCACCGAGGAACCCACCGATGTCGGCCGCGAGCTCAAGGTCGCAGCCGAGTTGCTCGCCAGGGCGTTCGAGGGTCTCGACCAGGCACAGTGGCAGCGCCGCTGCATCTACAACTTCCCTGAGGCCCGTGAACGAACCGTGCTCTGGCTTGGGCGCCACGCGGTCCATGAGGGAGAGCACCACTTGCGCGATGTCGACACGGCCTTGCGGTCAGCTGCCGCGGCACCGCGCTCGGCTTTCGGAACACAAGACGTTCGGTCACGCCCGACGCTGTGAACACACCGGCGCTGGCAACGCACCGGTGAACCGAGCTGCCGGCTACCGTCGGATGTCAGTTGCAGATCGAAGTTCCAGCCGCCGGGTTGCAGCCCCCGGCGTCAGGCGCCAGCGAGCTCTCGCCAGCAGCCAGGCTCGCTCTCGAGCCGCTTGGCGAGTTCCCTGGGGCTGAGCCGAATGGTTGCCTCGGGAACCGCGTCGACGAGCGACCTCCGGCACCAGTAGTCGCGCGCTGCAGCAGTAAACCGTTCGCGACGCAACGCGACGAGGTCACTCGACGGCCAGGTCCCCTCGTCACCGATGACGTACTTGAAAAGCCCGAGCGCGAGCTCGATGTCGGCGGCGATCGGAGCGCGACCGAAGACCGCCGCCCGGCGCAGCGCGATGGCGACCGCACCCGCCAGGACGTCCTCGGCGCGCTCGTCGGGCTCGAGCACGAGACGGTCCTCGAACCTGGTCGCCAACGTGAGGGCATAGCCCTGATCCGGTCCGGGAACACCCAAGCCGGCCTGCCTTTGGAGTTGCGGAACAGGACGGCCCTCTCCGGGGCGATGGGTCGTCCATGGCGCCGGAGCGCCGATCCGCTGAACCTCGCGAACCTCGTGCTGCTCCATGATGGGAGCGAACTTGGGCTGGGTCATTGCGAGGCCCCGCCCGTCGCAGCACCGGACTGCACAGCCTCACCCGCCGCAGCTCGGATGAGGCCGAAGACCACCGAGTCCACGAGCGCCTCCCAGGAGGCCTCGATGATGTTCTCCGAAACCCCCATCGTCGACCAGCTGCCCTCGGCGTCAGCTGTGTCCAGGAGCACCCGCGTGATCGCCCCGGTTCCTTTGGCCGTATCGAGGACGCGTACTCGGTAATCGGTCAGGTGCACGTTGCGCAGCTGCCGGAAGTGGGGCTCGATAGCGAGCCGGAGCGCGGCGTCGAGAGCATTGACGGGCCCGTTTCCTTCGGCTGTGGCCACAACGCGCTTGTCGCCTATGTGAGCCTTGACAGTTGCTTCCGTGGTGAGCTCGCCCGGCGAGGACCAAGGGTGGACCAGAAGGGGGCCGTCGTTGCCCGTGAGCCCGTCGGCGGCGGCCGCGTCCCGGGCGCGCCAGTCGGTTATGACACGAAACGACTCGATCCTGAACAGGTCACCGAGCCGACCGCCCAGCGCGCCGGCTGCAGCCCGCATCAACAGCTCGAGCGACCCGTCGGCCGCCTCGAAGTGATAGCCGTTGTGCTCGAGGTGCTTCAGGGAATCGAGGACTCGTCCCAACGCCGGCGAGTCGAGCTCCAGACCCAGCTCGGCGGCCTTCAGTTGAAGGGTCGAGCGCCCCGCCAGCTCGCTTACGACGACACGAGTCCCGTTGCCCACGATGTCGGGCTCTATGTGCTCGTACGCGTCGGACCTGCGAATGAGAGCGCTCGTGTGCAGACCGGCCTTGTGTGCGAACGCTGCGGTCCCGACGTAGGGCCGTTGAGGATCGAGTGTCAGATTGACGATCTCCGCGATGTGGTGCGCCACCGAGGTGAGGCGCTCGAGGCGGTCGGCCGGGATCGTCTTCACGCCCATCTTGAGGCTGAGGTTTGCGATGACCGCCGAAAGATCTGCGTTCCCCGTACGTTCGCCGTAGCCGTTGATGCAGCCCTGAAGGTGGCCCGCACCTTGGCGCACAGCCGCAAGGGAGTTGGCCACCGAGCAGCCGCCGTCGTTGTGGAAGTGCCCACCTATCGTCGCGGACGAACGCGCCCTCACGTCGGCCACGATTCGGCCGACCTCGTCAGGCAGCGTGCCTCCGTTGGTGTCGCAGAGCACGAGCACCTCGGCGCCTTTGTCCTCGGCCGCCGCAAGGACACGACGCGCGAACTCTGCGTCGCGGCGGTAACCATCGAAGAAGTGCTCAGCATCGAAAAAGACGCGGAGGCCGGATTGGCGTAGGTACTCCACCGAGTCAGCCGCCATGGCCACCGCCTCGTCGAGCGTCGTTCGCAGTGCCTCGGTGACGTGCAGGTCGGAGGCCTTCGCTACGATGCAGACCACTTCGGTTCCCGCTTCGACGAGGTGGCGGAGCGTCTCGTCACTGCTTGCTCGTCCACCGGGATGGCGTGTCGAGCCGAATGCCACGAGCGTCGCGCTCTTCAGTAGCAACTCCTTTGCGGCCCTGGCGAAGAACTCCTCGTCCTTCGGATTCGCGCCTGGCCAGCCACCCTCGATGTAAGAGACGCCCAGATGGTCGAGTTGCTCAGCGACGCGCAGCTTGTCATCGACTGTGAGCGAGATGCCCTCTTGTTGCGACCCGTCCCGCAGCGTCGTGTCGTAGATGTCGACCGCGGCCGGGAGGTCGTGCTCAGGTGACATATTCGAGCCAGTCCTTGTACTGGTCCACTGTGCCCCGGACGGTCGCGAAGTAGACCTGTTGGATCTCGCGCGTGATCGGCCCGGGCCCGCCCACGCCGACCACGCGGTCGTCGACCGAGCCGATCGGGACGACCTCTGCGGCAGTGCCGGTGAGAAACGCCTCGTCGGCCATGTAAAGGTCCGTCCGCCGCATGTCGCGTTCGATCACGGTGTGGCCGAGATCGCGGGCGATGGTGGTGACTGTGTCCGCCGTGATGCCCTCGAGCGACCCTGCCCCCGACGGTGCCGGGGTGTAGAGGTTGCCGTGACGGACGGCGAAGACGTTCTCACCCGTGCCTTCGGAGATGAGCCCGCTCGTCGTGCACATGAGCGCCTCGTCGTAACCCGCGCGCGCCGCCTCCAGCTTCGCGAGCGAGGAGTTGACATACAGCCCGGTGCATTTTGCGGCCGTCGGTACCGAGCGTGGATCGTTGCGAGCCCAGGAGCTGACCTTGAGCCGGATGCCATTGTTGATGGCCTCGTCACCGAGGTAGGTGCCCCAGGGCCACACCGCGATCGCAAGTCGCGTCTTGCACGCGACGGGGTTCATGCCCATCTCGCCGTAGCCGAGGTAGGCGAGCGGGCGGATGTAGCAGCTCTCGAGCCCGTTCGCCCGCACAGTCAGCTTGATGGCGTCGAAGACCTCGTCCTCGGTATAGGGCAGGTCCATCTGGAGGATGCGGGTCCCCCTGAACAACCTCTTTGTGTGGTCACGCAGGCGAAAGATCGCCGGCCCATTGGCGGTCGCATAGGCGCGAATGCCCTCGAAGACCCCGATTCCGTAGTGCAGGCTGTGCGTGAGGACGTGCACGGTGGCCTTGTCCCAGTCGACCAGCTCGCCGTCCATCCAGATCTTCGTTGTCGGGGTGAGGGGCACCGTCACAACCTCCTTATGACTGCATCGCCAACGCTGGCCGTACTCCAGGGTTCGGAGGATCCGGCCATCTCAGTCTGCAACTCGAGCACAGCCTTGGTGACACGCTCGGCTGCGGCGACTTCGCCGAGGTGCTCGAGCATCATCGCCGCGGAGCGGATCGCCGCCAGTGGATTTGCCTTCCCGGTCCCGGCGATATCGTGCGCAGATCCGTGAACCGGCTCGAAAAGGGACGGCCCGGTGCGCGCCGGGTTGAGGTTGGCCGATGCCGCGAGCCCGATGCCGCCGGTGACGGCGCCTGCGAGGTCGGCGAGGATGTCACCGAACAGGTTGTCGGTCACCACGACGTCGTAGCGCTCAGCACTGTCGACAAAGAACATGCAGGCGGCGTCGACGTGGTTGTACGCGGTGGCGACGCCGGGGTGCTCGGACGCCACCGAGTCGAACGCCCGCTGCCAGAGGTCTCCGGCATAAGTGAGCACGTTGGTCTTGTGCACGAGAGTCACATGGTGGCGTGCACGGCGCTCGGCGAGCCCGAAGGCATACCGGACGCAGCGCTCGACACCGTGGCGGGTGTTGACCGACCCTTGTGTGGCGACTTCGAACGGTGTTCCGCGCCGGAGCGCGCCACCCTCACCTGCATAGGGACCCTCGGTGTTCTCGCGCACAACGACGAGGTCGGCGCCAGGGGCGATCGAGCCCGGGACCCCGTTGAACGGGCGGAGGTTGATGTACAGATCCAGTTCGAAACGCAGTCTGAGCAGTAGCCCACGCTCTATCACTCCCCGCGGCACCGCTGTAGACCCGATCGGCGGGCCGACAGCACCGAGCAGAATGGCGTCGGCATCCCTGAGCTCATCGAGGACCGAGTCGGGCAGCACTTCGCCAGTGCGCTCGTAGCGGCCAGCGCCGAGGTCGTAGTCGAGCTCCTCCAACTCCACCCCGACGGCGGCGACGACCTTAAGCGCCTCCGCGACGACCTCGGGGCCGATCCCGTCGCCCCCGATCACTGCAATTCTGTGCGCACCAACCCTCGGTTCCACTTCCCGGTCACACTAGCCGGGGAGCCCGCGTTGCGGTCAGAGCGACCGATTTGCGGGCGTCAGGTGCCCTCCCACGACCGGGCAGGCGCCGTTGCCGCGAGCTGTCGGTTACCCGATCCTGATCGCGGCCTGCGCCTCGGCCCAGGTATAGACCTCGCCGGTCGGCTCGGGCCCACAGGCGGCGACGAAGATCTCGGCGAACGACGTTGCCCACTTCGCCGACTTCGCGTACGCCGCGCCCATGACCAGCTGAGAGCTGGCCGAGGGGCAGCCGGCGAGATCGCTCGGCCAGAGCCCGAGGATGTTGTCCCGGTGCCCCCAACATCCTTTCGCACTCCGGAAGGGGCAGGCGCCGTTGTCACTTCCAAAGCCGTCGTCGTACATCCAGCCGTCGTCGGATCCGAGCGCGTTCTCGCTACCACCGGCCCAGTTCGATCCCCAGGAGCGCACCTCGGCTCCCCCCGACAACTTCCGAGCGGAGGAGATGGGGTCGTCGCCGGCACCGGCTCCAGCCTGTGCCACTTTGTCCAGCCCGTTCGTGAGCGCCGTCATCGGCGGCTCCCCGCGCGACACCCGCTCCAGATCGGCTATCACGAACAGCTGGTCCGCCACACTCAGCTCGAGAAACCTCGCCAGGCTGAACCGCAGCGAGCCGATCCGCTCCGTCCCACGCGCCCGATCGATGGCTTGCAGGGCCTTCGAGTTGCAACCCACCGTTTCGTCAAGAGCTCCGGGCGCGCAGTACGCGTAGAAGTCCGGGACCGGAGCAATGTTCCTCGGCGGGTTCTTGGGGGGCAGGATCCCAGCACGCGGTGCGGCCCGAGTATGGGGCACGACCCCGGCCCGCGGCGGCGTCCGGGCGAGCCCGGCGGCACCGGTTGGCGTGCCGCTGCTCAGAACGGCGATCGCCGCCATGGCCAACGCGGCCATGGCGACCCGGCTCACCCGCAACGCCGATACCGCTTTCATCGCCAGAGGGTACCTGGCCATCGCCCGGTACGACCTATCCAACCTTCGCAACGTCCTTCTCTGGGTTCACCGTCACCGGCAAGAGTCCATCTCCGAACCGATAGCCTCGCGTCGGTGACTGAAACTGTTCTCACACCTGAAACCCATGCTCGGCTCGTGGCCGAGCTAGAAGACCTCACGACGCGTGGACGCGTGGAGATCGCGCGCCAGATCGAAGCCGCCCGGGCGCTCGGGGACCTGTCCGAGAACGGCGATTACCACGCCGCCAAGGACGCCCAGGGCAAGATGGAGTCCCGTGTGCGCCAGCTCCGGCGGATGCTGGAGGACGCCGTGATCGTCGACAGCTCGACGCACGAAGCCGGCGTTGTGACCACCGGCGTCGTGGTGGAGCTCCGCTACGCGGGCGACGACGAGACCGAGACCTTCCTGGTCGGCTCGATCGAGGAGAAGGGCGAAGGCGGATCGGTGATATCGCCGGCGTCGCCACTCGGCCAGGCGCTCGTCGGCCACAACGTCGGCGAGACGGTCGAGTACGAGGCTCCGAACGGCCGCGTCTTCACCGTCGAGATCGTCTCGGTAGGCCACTGATGACCCATGCCTGAGACTCTGGCCGAAAAGGTCTGGAACCGTCACGTCGTCCGCCCCGGCGACGGTGCCGCCGAGCCTGATCTTCTCTACATCGACCTGCACCTCGTCCACGAAGTGACCTCGCCGCAGGCCTTCGAGGGCCTGCGCCTGGCAGGCCGACGGGTGAGGCGGCCGGATCTCACGGTCGCGACCGCCGACCACAACGTGCCCACCACGGTTGTGAGCGGCCGCGTCGAGGACCCGGTATCGCGCCGCCAGCTCGAAGCGCTCGACGCGAACTGCTCGGAGTTCGGCGTGACCTGCTACCCCATGGGAGACGAGCACCAGGGGATCGTGCACGTGATAGGACCCGAGCAAGGCCTGACTCAGCCCGGCATGACGGTAGTCTGCGGAGACAGCCACACTTCTACCCACGGTGCCTTCGGGGCGCTGGCGTTCGGCATCGGGACCTCGGAAGTCGAGCATGTTCTCGCCACCCAGACCCTCCCCCAGCGCCGGCCGCGCACGATGGCCGTCACCGTCTCGGGTGACCTCCCGCTCGGCGTGAGCGCGAAGGACGTGGTGCTCGCGATCGTCGGCCGGCTCGGCACGACCGGCGGCGTCGGCCACGTGGTCGAGTACCGAGGCTCGGCCATCGTCTCGTTGTCGATGGAGGGCCGCATGACGGTCTGCAACATGTCCATCGAGGCTGGTGCCCGAGCCGGGATGATCGCGCCGGACGAGGTCACCTTCGAGTACTTGGAGGGGCGGCACCACGCGCCGAAGGGTCTCGAGTGGGAACGGGCTGTCGAGGCTTGGCGTGCACTGGCTACCGACGACGGTGCCCGTTTCGACGCAGAGGTGGCCCTCGACGCGGCCTCGATCCGGCCGCATGTGTCCTGGGGCACGAACCCCGCCCAGGTCGTGGCCATCGACGGTCAGGTGCCGAGCCCGGACGACCTGGCAACGCCAGCCGAGCGGGAGGCCGCCGCCCGGGCCCTCGCCTACATGGGACTCGCGGCCGGCACCCCGATGAGATCGATCGAGGTCGACACGGTGTTCATCGGCTCGTGCACGAACTCGAGGATCGAGGACCTGCGGGCCGCGGCCGGAGTGCTCGAGGGGCGCCGGATCCGGCCGGGACTGCGTGCGCTCGTCGTTCCGGGCTCGCGCCAGGTCAAACGCCAGGCAGAAGCAGAAGGGCTGGACCGGGTGTTCATCGAAGCGGGATTCGAGTGGCGCGAAAGCGGCTGCTCCATGTGCCTTGGCATGAACCCCGACCAGCTCTCGTCCGGGGAGCGCTGCGCCTCCACCTCGAATCGCAATTTCGAGGGCCGTCAGGGACGCGGCGGCCGTACCCATCTCGTGTCGCCGGCGGTCGCAGCGGCCACATCGGTGGCGGGGCGGTTCGCGACCCCGGCCGACCTCGGGTCCTGAGGATGGAACCCGTACGGGTCGTGACGGGACGGGCGGTTCCACTGGACCGCTCGGACGTCGACACCGATCAGATCATCCCGAGCCAGTGGCTCAAACGCATCGAGCGGACCGGATTCGGTGCGGGATTGTTCGCGGAGTGGCGCGACGACCCGGCCTTCGTCCTGAACGACCCCGACCACGCTGGGGCGACGATCCTCGTCGCCGGCCCGAACTTCGGCACGGGCTCGTCCCGGGAGCACGCCGTGTGGGCGCTGGTCGACTTCGGGTTCGCAGCGGTCGTCAGTCCCCGCTTCGGCGACATCTTCCGCAACAATTCGACCCGTTCCGGGCTGGTGCCGGCAGAAGTCTCCGACGAGGACGGCCGGGCGATTCTGGAGGCCGTCAGTGCCGACCCGTCGCTCGAGCTGGTTGTGGACGTCGAGCGACGGCTGGTCGAGGCGCCTGCCGCAGGTATCTCGGTGCCGTTCGGTTTGGACGACGACGCCCGCGACCGGCTGTTGAGGGGCCTCGACGACATCGACGTCACGGCCCAGCACTCAGCGGAGATCGACGCCTACGAGGCGCGGCGGCCGACCTGGCTGCCAACCGTCGTAACCTGAGGCAACGCTCCGGGCGCATTCCCGGAGAAACCGGCGTGTGCCAAGAGGTGCTACGGCATCACCTCGCCCAGGCGAACGGCGCCCGCGCCGGCGGCGGTCCGGGCCTTCGCTCGCACCACACGGTTGGTGGCTGCGAGGTAGGCGCGAGCAGCCGCTTCGACGACGTCGGTGGAGAGCCCACGACCCGATGCTCGTACGCCGTCTGAGTCGAGCTGGATTACGACGTCCCCGAGCGCGTCGATACCGCCGGTGACCGACGAGACGTTGAAGTCCATGAGCTTGGCCTCGATGCCGGTCGCCTGCTTGATCGCCTTGCAGGTGGCGTCTATCATCCCGTCGCCTTCGGCGGTCGCCTCGGACTTGTGCCCGTCGCGGCTGACCACGACCCTGGCCCGCGGCATCCCGGCCGTGCCGCCCTGGACGTCGAGCACATCGAGGACGAATCCCTCCTCGAGCGCGGTTCCGAGCTCCTCGGCGACGATCGCTTCGAGGTCGGCGTCGGTCAGCTGCACCTTGCGATCCGCCAGCTCCTTGAAACGAGCGAACGCCGAGTTCAAGGCGTCACCCTGGACCATGATGCCGAGCTTGGAAAGCGTGTCCGCGAACGCGTGCCGCCCGGTGTGCTTGCCGAGGATTATCTGGCCGCCCTCCTGGCCCACAGAGGCCGCATCGATGATCTCGTAGGTCGAGCGTTCCTTGAGCACACCGTGCTGGTGAATGCCCGACTCGTGGGCAAAGGCGTTCTTGCCCACGACCGCCTTGTTCCACTGGACCTGGTAGCCCGTCAGGCGTGCCACCATCCGGCTCGTCCGGGCCAGTTCCTTGGTTCTCACGTTCGTCTCCAACCCAGGAAACTGATCCCCGCGGATCTTGAGCGCCATGACGACCTCCTCGAGCGCGGCGTTCCCGGCGCGCTCGCCGAGGCCGTTCATGCAGACCTCGACCTGGCGGGCGCCTGCGCGCACCCCCGACAGGCTGTTGGCAACTGCGAGGCCGAGGTCGTTGTGGCAGTGGGTCGAGATCACGTAGTCGCCGGCAACCTGTCCACGCACGTGCGAGATGAGATCGCCATAGTCCCAAGGGATGCCGTAGCCGACGGTATCGGGGATGTTCAACGTGCTGGCCCCGGACTCGACCGCCGCGGCCAGCACTTCGAGCATGAACTCGAGCGGCGTGCGGGTCGCGTCCTGGGGTGAGAACTCGATGTCCGCCGTGTGCTCGCGGGCCCTCGCGACCCCCATACGCACCGCCTCGAGCACCTGGTCCTCGCTCATCTTCAACATGTGCTCCATGTGGCTCGGGCTCGTCGAGATGAAGATGTGGATCCGGCTGCGTTCCGCGTCGCGCAGCGCCTCGTAGCACCGGTCCACGTCGGCCAGCTGGGTTCGCGAAAGCCCGGCGATCACCGGACCTTGGACTGTGCGGGCGATGGCCTGGACGGCCTCGAAGTCGCCCTGGCTAGAGACCGGGAAGCCGGCCTCGATGTAGTCGACGCCGAGGCGCGCCAGTTGCTCGGCGATCTCGAGCTTCTCGACGGGGTCGAGGGAGATCCCCGGCGACTGCTCGCCGTCCCGCAGTGTCGTGTCGAAGATGACCACTTTGTCGCTCATCGCTCGCTCGCTCCATTGTCGGGGCGCAGCCGAGTCCTTCTCCCGCCAGTCTTCGCGTCTTCACCCGAGAACCGCGCCCGGCCAACAAAAAACCTCCTGGCCCAAGGCTCAGGAGGTGTCGGCGAGCGCGAAAGGGCGCTCGCCGTCAGGTAAGGAGGAGGACCCGGATGAACCGCTCGTTCGTCATGTCACCAGTGATTGTGGTGGACAGGTCCAGATCCGTCAAGCTCGCCGTGCTCCGCGCTGAGGTCGGGCACCGCCGCTAGGCGCCGGCGACGCTGTGGATCTCGAGGATTCCCGCCGCGGTCCTGACGCGTCCGATCACCTCATAGGGGACCGGACGATCCGTTGACAGCACCATCAAGGCCGTGCCTCCACCGGAAGTCTGGCCGACAGCCATGTTCGTGATGCTTACCCCGACATCTCCCAGAGCCGAGCCGACGAGCCCGATCATCCCTGGGCGATCGTCGTTGCGCACGATCAGCAGGTTCGCGTCGAAGGGGAGATCGACGGCGTGATCGTCGACCATGACGATCCGCTCCGTGCCCGTCCACCCCAAGGTTCCCGAGACTGCATGACCGCCACCGCGAAGCGTCACCTGGCTCAGGTAGTCGCCGGCAACGGTCGTCGAGGATTCGCGCACCTCCAGGCCCCGGTCCTTGGCGAAGTGCGGGACGTTCACGTACGAGACCGGCTCCTCGATCGCGGCCGCGAATATCCCCTTCAGCGCGCAGAGCGTGAGAATCCGCGTGTCCTCACCTGCGAGGTCGCCCTGGTACTCGACCTCGAGGTGGCCAGGCACCGCCTCGCACAACGCTGCCAGCAGCCTGCCCAGTCGTTCCGCGACCCCGACGAACAGCCGGACGGCCTCGGTGGCGCCGGGAGCGGCGACATTGACGGCGTAGGGCACCAGCTCGCCTCGCAACGCGAGCACGATCTGCTCGGCTATCTGCTCGCCCGCCTTGTCCTGCGCCTCGGCCGTGCTGGCACCGAGGTGTGGCGTGACGACGACCTGGTCGAGCTCGAACAAGGGCGACGACGTGCACGGTTCGGTGGAGAACACGTCGAGCGCGGCACCGGCGACCTGCCCCGACGCGATGGCAGCGGCAAGCGCCTCCTCGTCGAGGATGGCGCCGCGGGCGGCATTGACGATGCGGATGCCGAGCTTCGCCTTGGCGAGCAGGTCCTTGCCCACAAGCCCTGTGGTCTCAGGCGACTTCGGCAGATGGATGCTCACGAAATCGGCATTCGCGAAGAGCTCCTCGAGGCCGAGAAGCTCGACTCCTATCGCGCGCGCCCGATCAGCGGTCACGTACGGGTCACACGCGACCAGCCGCATCCCGAAGGCGGCGGCGCGCTGGGCCACAAGGGAGCCCACGTGACCCAGCCCGAGGATCCCGAGCGTCTTGCCGTGCAGCTCGACGCCCTCCCACTTGGATCGCTCCCACCGTCCTTTGACGAGGGCAGCGTGGGACTGGGGGATGTTGCGGGCCTGCGCGAGCATCAGCGCGACCGTGTGTTCTGCAGCCGACAGGATGTTCGACTCCGGTGCGTTGACGACCATCACGCCGCGACGCGTGGCCGCGGCGATGTCGACGTTGTCGAGCCCTACGCCCGCGCGCCCGACAGCAACGAGGTCGCGCCCGGCATCGAGCACCTCGGCCGTCACGCGGGTCGCCGAACGGATGACGAGGGCTGCCGCCCCGACCACGGCGTCGACAAGCTCAGCCGGCGTGAGCGACAACTGCACGTCGACCTGGTGGCCTTCGGCTGCCATCAGCTCCAGCCCGCGGGGCGAAAGCGTCTCGGTGACGAGGATCCTTGCCACTGTCTAGTCACCCACTTCCGACAGGAGCTCGGCGAGACGCTCGATGCCCCGTACGAGATCTGAGTCCGACAGTGCGTATGAGAAACGGCCGTAACCGGGCGCGCCGAAGGCCTCGCCCGGTACGAAGGCGACGCGAGACTGCTCCAGCACGAGCTCGGCCAGCTCGAGGGTGGTCTCGGGTCTTGCGCCCCTCAGTTCACGCCCGAGGACGCCCTCGAACGACGGGAACGCATAGAAGGCGCCCTCCGGCTCCACGCACGAAACCCCTTTGATTTCCGACAACATCGCGAAGATGGTCCGGCGCCGGCGGTCGAAGGCCTCCCTCATCTCGCCGACCGCGGCCAGGTCCCCCGTGAGCGCTGCGATCGCGGCACGCTGTGCGACGTTGTTCACGTTGGAGGTCGCGTGCGACTGGAGGTTCGTCGCGGCTTCCACGACGTCGTCCGGACCGATCAGCCATCCGACACGCCAGCCGGTCATCGTGTACGTCTTGGCCACGCCATTGGCGACGACGCACCGATCGGCGAGCTCTGGCACCACGACCGGCATCGAATGCTGGACGCGACCGTCGTAGACGAGGTGCTCGTAGATCTCGTCGGTGAGCACCCACCAGCCGTGCTCGACGGCGAGGCGACCGATAGCGGCTATTTGGTCCTTGCTGTAGACCGCGCCGGTCGGGTTGGACGGAGAGACGAACAGCAGCAATTTGGTCCGGTCGGTGGCGGCGTCTTCGAGCTGATCGACCGTCACCTTGAAGCCGCTCGCCGAACCAGTCGGGACCTCGACAGCAACGCCACCGGCGAGACGGATCGCCTCGGGGTATGTCGTCCAGTAAGGCGCCGGGACGAGCACCTCGTCGCCGGGGTCGAGCAACGCAGCAAATGCATTGTAAACAGCGTGCTTTCCGCCGTTGGTGACGAGCACTTGCTTGGGCGCGATCTCGTATCCGGAATCGCGCGCCGTCTTGGACACGATCGCCTCTTTGAGCTCGGGCAGGCCCCCAGTCGGGGTGTAGCGATGGTTGCGAGGATCTCTGCAGGCGGCAATGGCAGCCTCGACAATCGGCGTCGGTGTGGGGAAGTCCGGCTCGCCGGCCCCGAATCCGACGACATCGACGCCTTCCGACTTCAACCGTTTGGCCTTTGCATCTATGGCCAAAGTGGCGGACGGTGCCACGCTGCCGACGCGACGCGATATGCGGCGCGGCGCCGACGAGGGACCGAATGGAGGTGATGTCGCCATCTGCATATGCTTTCACAAAGTTCCCGCACCGCGATCTCCCGGGTGCCACGCTCGGCGCCGCGGCAGGCGGCGCAATGCCCCGGGTCCAGCGACTCACCGACTTCCTGGAGGTTCACTTGGCCGCACTCGTGATTCCCGAGCACCTACTACCGGCAGACGGCCGTTTCGGTTCCGGACCGTCGAAGGTCCGGTCCGAGTCGGTCGGAGTGCTCGCGGCCGAAGCACCGACCTACCTCGGGACGAGCCACCGCCAGACGCGTGTCCGAAACGTCGTAGCGCGGGTCCGCTCCGGCCTGGCAGAGCTCTTCGCTTTGCCGGAGGGCTACGAGGTCGCGTTGGGAAACGGCGGGACGACGGCCTTTTGGGACGCGGCCACGTTCTGTCTCGTCGAGACGAAGAGCCAGCACCTGTCGTTCGGCGAATTCTCCTCCAAGTTCGCTGAGTGCACCCGGGCGGCACCTTTCCTCGAAGACCCCGAGGTCCTCGTCTCCGAACCCGGCACCTACCCGCGGCCGATCCACAACCCGGACGTGGACGCATACTGCCTCACCCACAACGAGACCTCGACCGGAGTGCAGGCGGCTGTGCAGCGACCTCGCCGAGCCGACGGCGCCGTGGCAGATGGCCTCGTCCTCGTCGACGCGACCTCGGCGGCAGGCGGGCTCCGGGTCGAGGCCGGCGAGTTCGACGCGTACTACTTCGCCCCTCAGAAGTGCTTCGGGTCCGAAGGCGGGCTCTGGCTCGCCTTCTTGTCCCCGGCGGCGATGCGACGCGTGGAGCGTCTCTCCACGACAGGACGGTTCGTGCCTGCCTTCTTGGACCTCAAGATCGCAATCGCGAACTCGCGCCTTCAACAGACCTACAACACACCGGCTCTGGCCACGTTGCTCCTTCTCGCCGAACAGGTGGAGTGGTTCCTCGGCAACGGTGGCCTCGAGTGGGCCGCGTCACGTGCGGACCACTCCGCCGAGATCATCTACGGCTGGGCGGAGCGCTCGAGCTTCGCGCAGCCCTTCGTGAGCGATCGGGCCGAGCGGAGCCATGTCACCGCTACCATCGACCTGTACGAGCCCGTAGACGCGCTCGAGGTGGCCTCGACCCTGCGCTCCAACGGCATCGTCGACACCGAGCCCTACCGCAAGTTGGGGAGGAACCAGCTGCGGATCGCACTGTTTCCTGCGATCGAGCCCGCGGACCTCGAGGCCTTGACCGCCTGCGTCGACTGGGTCGTGGAAAGGCTCGGGCCTGTGGCCTAGGGCATCGTCTGCGGAGGGACTTCGTTGACGGACGCCTCAGTGGGCCGAGGGTCTTGGCCTGCAAGCCGCCGGGCGGCAAGAGCCCGGTCGTAGTGGTGCGCGATCCGCAGCCGCCAGGTCAGGCGCATGGTATCGACGAGCATGTCCCAAGCGGCCCTCGGTGAGACCGTGGACGAGAAACGTTCCCGGATCTCGACCGGCAACTCGACGACTCGTCTGTAGCCGAGACGTCGGGCGACGGCCAACAGCTCGAGGTCGAAGGTGAAGCCGTCCTCCTCGAGGATCGGGAGCAGTTCGGTGACGACCTGCCGCCGGGCCAGCTTGATCCCACTCTGGGTGTCGGTGACGTCCAGGCCGAACAACAGTCGAGTGAGGACTTGGTATCCCCACGAGTAGAAGCGCCGTAGTCGTGGGTAGACGACCACCGACTCGCGATGGCGCTTGCTCCCGATCGCGAAGTCAGGGCGCTCTTTTTGGACGCAACTGACGAACTCACCCAGCACCGGGGCCGGGATGTCCCCGTCGCCGTCGATGAAGCCGAGATAGTCGCCACGGCCAAGCCCGAGGCCAACACGCAGCGCGTGTCCCTTTCCCTGGTTGACCGGCAGGTAGACGACCTGAACTTCGGCACCGAGCTCTGCGAGGCCGGCATCATTGCCGTCAGTCGAGCCATCAGAGACGGCGATGACCTCGAAACTGATCGCGCGCTCGCGCAGCAACGCGATCACCTGCGCTATATGACCAGCCAGGTTCGGACCCGGGTTGTAGTACGGGACGACCACCGTCAGATCGAGATGATCTCCCGGATGCATCGAAGCAGCTCCCACTGTCGCGGAAGGGTACCGGCGACGCCCTGGCCGGGTGCTAGGCGGCCATGTCCAGTGTCAGCAGGCGCTCCAGGGCGGGCACATGCGCGGCCGCGGAACCAAAGGTCTTCGCCCCACGGCCCATCGCTGTGCCGTACCCGGTGGTTCCCTTGTTGTCGGCGACGCCGACGAGCTGGCCCCCGTTCAGCGAGTGCGCGTAGGTCCAGCTGAATGCCGTCTTGCCGACTGACGGTAGCGCCGTGAATATGAGCTTCACACCCTTGCCCGACTCGGCGGTGACTCTCGCTTCAGCCGCGGCCAGCGTGGCGAGCTCGGACGCTGGGATGCCGGGCTTCATCGAGATGATGACCTCCCAGCCGCTCGCCGTGGTGCCCATGAATATGCACTCGTACGAGCCCTTCGAGATGACGGCCTCAAGGAGCGTTTCGTTGGCCCCGACGATCGAGGAGACGTTCTTGACCGAAAAGTGAGCGCAGAAAGCCGAGATGGCCGAGCCCGGAGCCGGGCTCCGCCCGACCGGCACGGATGCTGCGCTCAGCGATCCCGCTCCGTGTTGCTGTGCCTGCGCCGTAACCGGGAGGAATGCCAAGCACGCCGCGCAACTGCCCGCCGCGAGCATGGCGCCGGCAAGCCACCGAGCCCGGGCCTCGCGTCGGGTCGAGGTCGTCGCGGCGCTGTGCGACTCGCCGGCGCTTGAGGTGCCCTTCATCTCTGCTCCTTGGTTGAGGTCGCCTGGGGTGCGCTCGAAGGCCGGCCGAGACCGTCGGTACGCCCCCCGTCCTCGATCGATGTCAGTCTGCGTGGTGTGAGGATAGAGGCCAAGGACAATTACATCGGCAGCTCGGCCTGAGTACTTGACGCTCAAGACGCGAATCGCAGTTCCACGGCTGCGTCGTTGCCCGACCAGGCGGCTAACCCCCTGAGACGTCTTCCAGGCGCTGGCGGCCGGCAGTGACGAACGGCATCATCGCACGCAGCTCGGCACCGACGGACTCGATCTGGTGGCTCCTCCCCGCGGCCCGCAGCTCGTTGAAACGCGGCCTGCCCGCGCGGTCCTCCGCGACCCATTCCCTGGCGAAGCTCCCGTCCTTGATCTCCTCGAGTATCCGCCGCATCTCGGCACGGACCCTGTCGTCGATGATCCGCGGCCCGCGTGTCAGGTCCCCGTACTCGGCGGTGTCGGAGACCGAGAACCGCATGCCCGCGATGCCCTGCTCGTACATGAGGTCGACGATCAGCTTCAGCTCGTGCAGGCATTCGAAGTAGGCCGATTCGGGCTGGTAGCCGGCCTCGACAAGTGTCTCGAAGCCCGCCATGGCAAGTGCAGTCAACCCACCGCAGAGCACGACCTGCTCGCCGAAGAGGTCCGTCTCGGTCTCCTCCGCGAAGGTCGTCTCGAGCACCCCGGCCCGGGTCGCGCCAAGGGCATCCGCGTAGGAGAGCGCGAGAGCCATCGCGTTGCCCGAGGCGTCGGCCGACACGGCGATGAGCGACGGCACGCCGCCACCTTCGGTGTAGGTGCGGCGCACAAGGTGACCTGGGCCCTTGGGCGCGACCATCGCGACGTCGACGCCTGCCGGTGGCTTGATCAGCCCGAAACGGACGTTGAACCCGTGCGCGAAGAACACCGCGTCGCCGTCGGAGAGCTGCGGTGCGATCTCGGCCTCGTACACGGTCGCCTGCTCTGTGTCGGGAAGCAGGATCATGACGAGGTCCGCATCGGCCGCGGCCTCGGCCACGGCGACGACCCGGAGGCCGGCCGCTTCCGCCTTGGCGCGCGAGGACGACCCGGACCTCAGCCCGACTCGCACGTCGACACCGGAATCGTGGAGGTTCAACGCGTGCGCATGGCCTTGGGAGCCGTAGCCGATGATGGCCACCTTGCGCGTTCGGACCAGGGAGGAGTCCGCGTCCTTCTCGTAGTAGAGCTTGGCCATACCGTTCCTGTCCTTGTAAGTCGTGGGGAGTGCTGCCTTGGGAGTTTGCAATGATCGTCCGGCGATGTCGGAGCGGCCCGAGGTGGAGCCCTCTAGGCGATGTGGGCGGCCGGAGCAGCCGCCCCCGACGCCGGGGACCTTCCGTCCAGCTTGGGAAGCGCGATCCGACCGGTCCGTTGGAGCTCCACGATCCCATAAGGCCTCATGAGGCTCTCGAAGTCGTCAATGACTTCGGGCGTGCCCGCGACCATGACCGTGATGGCGTAGTGCCCAACGTCGACGATGCGGCCCGCAAAGACGCCGACGAGCTGGATGACCTGTGAGCGTTGCCCGGCGTCGGCCGAGACGCTCACGAGCAGCAGCTCGGCTTCGCGTGCCTCGTCGGGGTGAAGCTCGCCGATCTCGACGACGTTGATGAGCTTGTCGAGCTGCGCCACGACCTGCTCGAGCGGCGAGGACTCGACGTCCACGACGATCGAGATCCGCGAGAAGCGCTCGTCATCGGTCGGTGCGACGGCGAGAGAATAGATGTTGTACCCGCGTCGCGAGAACAGTCCCGCGACGCGCGCGAGCACACCGGCCTTGTTCTCGACGAGGACCGAGAGAAGGCGATGGCGGGACCCGTACGGCCCGTGACCCGGGCTCATTGCAGCGCCTCGGGATTGGAGGCCTGCTGGGACTGGTACACGACTATGTCGTCGTTGGATGCCCCGGCCGGCACTATCGGAAAGACCTGTTCCATCGAGTCGGTGCGAAAGTCGATCACCACAGGTCGGTCGTCGATGTCGTTGGCCTTCTCGATTGCGGGTGTGACCTCCTCCGGGCTCTCCACGCGGAGACCGATGCAGCCCATCGACTCGGCCCATCCGACGTAGTCGGGCAGGTCCGGCGAGAGGTAGACCTCGGAGTAGCGCTCCTCGTAGAACATGTGCTGCCACTGTCGCACCATCCCGAGATAGGCGTTGTTCAAGATCGCGATCTTGACCGGGATGCGCTCGGCGGTCGCCGTGGCAAGCTCCTGCGCCGTCATCTGGAAGCAGCCATCGCCGTCGACCGCCCACACCATCCGGTCAGGCCGCCCGACCTTGGCCCCGATGGCCGCCGGCACGGCAAAGCCCATGGTCCCGAGGCCCCCCGAGTTGATCCAGGTGTTCGGGTAATCGAAAGACCAGTACTGGGAGGCCCACATCTGATGCTGGCCCACTCCGGAGACGAGGATCGTCTCCGGAGGAGTCGAGGCCCTCAATCTCTCGATGACGAACTGGGGCTTGAGCGTCGGACGGCGGCCCGCTCGACCTGTCGCGGCCTCGGCGCGCCCCGGTTCGGAGCGGTCGTAAGTGCAGGGATACTCGGCCTGCCAGCGGCGAAGCGTCGCGATCCAGGAGGCGAGCCTGCCGTGGTCGACCGGTCCGGACGCCCTGATCACTTCCACGAGCGCCTCGATCGCCAAACGGCAGTCGGCGAGGATCCCGACTTCGGGTCGCCGGACCTTGCCGATCTCGGCCTTGTCGATGTCGACGTGCACCACCTTGGCCCCCGGGGCGAAGGCCGAGACTTTTCCCGTCACACGATCGTCGAAACGGCTGCCGAGGGCAAGCAGCAGATCCGCCTTCTGCATGGCGGTGACCGCTGTGTAATTGCCGTGCATACCGGGCATCCCGAGACACAGCGGGTGACTGTCGGGGAATGAGCCGCGGGCCATGAGGGTCGTCACCACCGGAATGCCCGTCAGCTCGACCAGCTCGCGCAACGCCTCGGAGGCCCTCGACTTCAAGACACCGCCGCCGGCATAGATAACCGGCCGCTCTGCAGCGAGCACGAGCGCGACTGCGGCTTGGATCGCAGCCGGGTCCGCGTGCGACGGCGGATGATACCCGGGCAGGTCGACACCGTCGGGCCAGTACCACTCCATGGTGCTGGTGGCAACGTCCTTGGGGAAGTCGATGAGCACCGGTCCGGGACGGCCGGTCGTGGCGACGTGGAATGCCTCGTGCACGACCTGCGGGATGTCGGCGGCGTCGGTGACGAGCCAGTTGTGTTTCGTGACACCGAGCGTGATGCCGGTCGTGTCGCTCTCCTGGAAGGCGTCGGTCCCGATCGCGCCTGTGGCGACCTGGCCACTGATGCAGACCAACGGGATCGAGTCCATGTAGGCGTCGGCGAGCGGGGTCACGACGTTGGTCGCGCCGGGGCCGCTCGTGACCATTGCCACGCCTGGCCGGCCGGTCGCTTCCGCGTACCCCTCGGCCATGTGCCCGGCACCCTGTTCGTGACGAACGAGGATGTGGCGGATCGGCGAGTCGATGATGGGGTCGTATACGGGCAGGATCGCACCTCCGGGGAGGCCAAAGATGACTTCGACCTCTTGCATCTCGAGGCTTTTCACAAGCGCTTGCGCTCCGGTGAACTCCATCGGTGCTACCTCTCACTCTCGTTTGTCGGGTCTCTGGTGCTTGTGTGGTGCGTAACTGATCGCATCGGTCGGTGCCCCGGCGCGCCGGTGCCGGAAAACGAAACGACCTCCCCTTTGGGGAGGTCGCAGGCGCAGAACCGCAAACGGTGCCGCGCTCTAGGTGATAAGTACGAGGCAGTCGTTTGCGGACATCGCAGACAAGTGTCGCAGAGCGGCCCGCCGTGCGCAACCTCCGGTCGTGTTGGCCGTGGCCGCGAGGCGGACCGACGGAGCAGATCGCGCAACGGGACGCGTAAGCGAGGCGTGGCCGAGCAGGTCCAGGGCAGAAGCGGGCTGCGCGCGTCAGCTATGGCTCGGTGACCGCGCCCCGCTCGGCCCCCACGACCAGTCGTGCGTACTTGGCCAGAACCCCTGTCGCGTAGCGCGGGATCGGGGGTTTCCACTGCTCGCGGCGGTGCTCTAGCTCGACCGGCTCGACGACCATGTCCAAGCGGCCTTCATGCGCATCGAGAACGATCTGGTCGCCGTCTTCGACCAACCCGATCGGACCGCCGACCGCCGCCTCGGGAGCCACGTGGCCCACGCAGAAGCCTTGTGTGCCGCCCGAGAAGCGCCCGTCGGTGACAAGCGCGCAGTCTCCGCCTCGCCCGACGCCGGTCATGGCGCCCGTCACGGCGAGCATCTCGCGCATACCGGGGCCTCCCTTCGGTCCTTCGTAGCGGATGACCACGACTGTCCCAGGCGTGACGGTCCCGGCGAGGATGGCCTCCATTGCGGCGTCCTCACCGTCGAAAACCCTTGCCCGACCCGCAAACGCGAGGTCGCCGTCGATTCCTGCGACCTTCACGACTGCGCCTTCGGGCGCGAGCGACCCACGCAGGATGGCGATCCCGCCGTCGGCGTGGATCGGTTCGCGAAAGAGGCGGACGACCGACCCGTCGGGAGCGGGTGGGTCGAGGTCTGCCAGGTTCTCGGCCATCGTGCTGCCGGTGACGGTCAGACACTCGCCGTGGAGCAAGCCTTCTCCGAGCAGCTCTCGCAGAACGACCGGGAGCCCGCCGATCCGGTCAAGATCGGTCATGTGGTAGCGCCCGTGCGGCTTCATGTCCGCGAGGTGCGGCACCCGGCGGCCGATTCGGGAGAAGTCGTCGAGATGCAGCTCGACGCGGGCTTCGTTCGCGATCGCGAGCAGATGAAGCACGGCGTTGGTCGAGCCGCCGAGTGCCATCACGGTGGCGATCGCGTTCTCGAAAGCCTCCTTGGTCATGATCTGACGGGGCCGGATGCCCTTTTCGAGCAAGGCCATCACTGCCTGGCCACTCGCGTAGGCGAGATCGTCCCGCCGGCGGTCGACCGCCGGCACCGCAGCCCCGGCCGGCAGCGCCATGCCGAGCGCCTCGGCTACCGATGCCATGGTGTTGGCGGTGAACATGCCCGCGCAGGAGCCTTCGGTCGGGCACGCGTTGCGTTCGATCGCCTCCAGCTCCGCGAGGTCGATCGTTCCCGCCGAGCATGCGCCAACCGCCTCGAACACCGAAACGACGTCCAGAGCGCGATCACCGAGGTGCCCCGGCAGGATCGTGCCTCCGTAGACGAAGACCATCGGGAGGTCCAACCGGCCGGCGGCCATGAGCATCCCGGGAAGCGACTTGTCACACCCCGCGAGGCCGACGAAGGCATCGAAGCGTTCCGCATGCATCATGGCTTCGACCGAGTCGGCGATGATCTCACGGCTCACGAGCGATGCATGCATCCCCTCGTGGCCCATCGCGATGCCGTCGGAGACCGCGATCGACACGAACTCGAACGGGAACCCGCCGGTTGCGCGCACCCCGTCCTTCGCCCGTTGAGCGAGCCGGGCAAGGGGCAGGTTGCACGGAGTGACTTCGTTCCACGTGGAGGCGACGCCGACTTGAGGCTTGTCGAAGTCACGATCGGTCATGCCGACCGCACGGAGCATCGCCCTCGATGGTGCGCGTCGGAAACCCTCGGTCACGTCCTGGCTATGGATCTTGAGCGAGCGGATCTTGTCGGTCATCACCTCAAACTAGTTGCCGCCCTGTCCGGTGGCCCAACAGGTAGCCGCACGGCGATGTGTCAGGCGTCGCGCCGGGCGGTGAACGCCGCCGCGACGAGCTTGCCGTTCGCCCGGCCTCTCGAGGCACGCATCACCTGGCCGAGGAGGAACTCCGCGACCTTCTCGTCACCGGCGCGATAGCGCTGCCACTCCTCCGGATTGGACGCGATCACATCGTCGACCATCGAGTCGAGCGCCGCTGGGTCCATCGCCTCGTAGCCGAGGCGGGAAGCGATATGGCCCGGGTCCCCGCCGTGGGTCATGAGCTCGGCCAGCACCTCCTTGGACTGGGTCGCCGAGAGCCGACCGGTCGACTCCATCTTGAGGAGCGCCGCGAACGCGATCGCGTCGAGCTGCTTGGCTGCGTCTGGGTTGGCCGCCGCCTCGTTCGCGGCCCGCGCAAGGGCAAGGCGCGGGTCGGCTCCCGCAGTCACGGCCCCGACAACGAGATCGTCGAGGCCGAGGTCGACGACCGTGACGACCTGGTCGGTCGACCCGTCTCGCCGCGTGGCGAGCTCCGCATTGCCGGTGACGAGCTCGGAGAGCCGGTGGCGGCGCTCCGCCGGCATGGGGCCGACACCCTCCGCGGCCGCTGCGAGCAGGCGTGCGTCCGGTACGAGCGGCGTCAGATCGGGCTCGGGGAAATACCGGTAGTCGTTCGCCTCCTCCTTGGAGCGAAGCGGATGCGTGCTCCCGTCCGCCTCGTCCCAGTGCCGGGTTTCTTGCGCCACTCGCTCGCCGGATTCGAGCAGCTCGATCTGGCGTGCGACCTCGTAGTCGATGGCACGCTCGAGCGACCGCAGAGAATTCAGGTTCTTCACCTCGCAACGCGTCCCGTACCCGGTCGCGCCCACCAGGCGCACCGAGACGTTCGCGTCGACCCGCAGGGAGCCCTCTTCCATCCGGCCGTCGGACGCCCCCGTGGCCACGAGGATCGAGCGCAGCTCGTCGACATACGCGCGGGCTTGAACCGCCGAGCGGATGTCCGGGCGAGAGACGATCTCCACGAGCGGCACGCCGGCGCGGTTGTAGTCGACCAGCGAATGGCTGGCTTCGTGTATCCGACCGCCTCCGCCGACATGTGTCGTCTTGCCCGTGTCCTCTTCCATGTGCGCCCGTTCGATCCCGACGCGCGAGCCGTCGGGCAGCTCCAAGAAGCCGTCGACGTTGATCGGCTCGTCGTACTGGCTGATCTGATAGTCCTTGGGCATGTCGGGATAGAAGTAGTTCTTGCGGTGGAAGATCGAGCGCTGCGCCTTACAGTTGAGCGCCGAGCCGATCCTGAGGGCGAGCTCGACGGCTCGCCGGTTGATCACCGGGAGCGAGCCGGGCAGTCCGAGGCAGACCGGGCAGATGTTCGTGTTCGGTGCTTCTCCAAAGACATTGCGGCACCCGCAAAAGAGCTTCGTGGTGGTCGACAGCTCACAGTGGACCTCGAGACCGACGACTGTCTCGTAGCCGCTCACGGCGTCACCGGTCCCCTCACCCCGGGCGGGGCGGCCGCTTCGAGGCTCGTGGCAACCCGCATCATGGGCACCTCGCCCAGAGCGGGGGCGAGGACCTGCACTCCAACCGGCAGCCCTTCTGGGCTCAGCGCGAACGGCACGCTGACAGCCGGATGCCCGGCGAGACTCGAGGGAATGCTGCAGAGATCGCACAGGTACATCTGGATCGGGTCATCGACCTTGGAGCCGAACGGGAAGGCCACCGACGGGGTCGTCGGCGTCAACAACACATCGAAGGTCCCGTAGGCGGCCTCGAACGCCCGGATGACGATCGTGCGAGCCTTTTGGGCCTGGCCGTAGTAGGCGTCGTAATAGCCGGCCGACAGGGCATAGGTCCCGATCATGATGCGCCGTTTCACTTCAGGTCCGAAACCCTGGCCGCGCGTCCTTGCGTTCATCGTCTCCGCGTCCGGCCCATCGACGCGAAGGCCGTAACGGACACCGTCATAACGGGACAGGTTCGAGGACGCCTCGGCGGGAGCGATCAGGTAGTAGGCAGGCAGTCCTAGCAGCAGCTCGGGGATGGTGACCCGGTCCACCTCGGCCCCGGCTGCCGCCAACGCCTCGGCGGCCGCGATGACCGCCGCGCCACACTCGGGCGAGACGTCCGACAGGAAGTCATCGACGATCCCGATACGCAGGCCCGAAACGCCGTCGGCGAGCGATGCGAGCAGGCTCGGCGCAGGCCGTTCGAGCGAGGTCGAGTCCATCGGGTCGTGGCCGGCGACGACCTCGAGCCCGAGCGCGGCGTCCGCGACGGTTGTCGCGAACGGGCCGATCTGGTCGAGCGAGCTAGCGAACGCGATCAACCCGTAACGGGAGACGACTCCGTAGGTCGGCTTCACTCCTACGATCCCGCACAGCGCGGCCGGTTGGCGGATCGACCCGCCCGTGTCGGAGCCGAACGAGAGCGGCACCATGCCCGAAGCGACCGCCGCGGCACTCCCACCTGACGAGCCACCAGGAACCCGCGTGATGTCCCAAGGGTTCCGGGTCGGGCCGAACGCGGAGTTCTCCGTCGACGAGCCCATGGCGAACTCGTCGAGGTTGGTCTTGCCGACCGGCACTGCACCCGCTCGCCGGAGCCGACTCACGACCGTCGCGTCGTAGGGGGGCAGCCACCCCGCCAGGATCTTCGACGAGCAAGTCGTCGGGATCCCTTCGGTGCAGAGATTGTCCTTCAACGCGACAGGGACGCCCGCCAGCGGGCCCGGGTCGAGCCCCGATGCCACCATGGCGTCGACAGCCTCGGCGTCGGCCATGGCCCTCTCGGTCGTTATGGCGTTGAAGCAGTGCAGGTCGCCTTCGAGTTCGGCGACACGCTGGAGCGAGCCTTGAAGAACGGTCAGGGCACTGGTCTCGCCAGAGCGGACGGTGGACGCGATCGCGGCCACGGACCCGAACCCGGGATACTGCCTCGAGGTCACGGTGCTTCGCCCATGATGCGGGGAACCTGGAAACAATCACCCTCGGCCAGCGGAGCTTGCTCGAGAACCTTTGCCCGGTCCAGGCTCGAGGCCTGGGTGTCGGAGCGGAGCACGTTCTCGACCGGGAACGGGTGGGCCGTCGGCGGGACGTTGGCGGTGTCGAGGCGGCGCACCGCGTCCACGTGCTCGAAAATCGCGGACAGCTGCACCGCGTAACGCCCGATCTCGTCGTCACCGAGGGCGAGCCTGGCAAGGCGCGCCACGTGGCGTACGTCTTCGGGTGAGATCAGCCGCTTAGGTTCGCTCACTGCGGTGCCCCCAGCCGTTTCACGAAGTCGATGGCGCGCGCTTCGATCTCCGGGGCGTCGTGATCGAGCGTGGCCACGTGGAAGCTGCGCTCGAGCCAGACGCGCTCGACCGGGCCGCCTGCCCGCGCGGCGAGCAGGTCGCCCGACTCTGGCGGCACGACGTGGTCGGTCCGGCTGGACAAGAGCAGCACTGGGCAGCGGAGCTCACCCAGCCGGGCCGCGATCTCGTCGACCGCCTCGAACATCGAGAGCATCGGTTCGAGCGGCGAGGCGCCGTAGGCAGACTCGGCGACGCTCTGCATCGCAATGTCGGAACCGATCGCCGGCGCCGAGACCCCGCCTTCCTCGACCATGCCCGACAGCATGTCCCTGAAGCTGGAGGCAGGCGGGTCGACCAGCGGGTTGACAACGACGATGCCGGCGATGTCGGGGTGCCGCTCGGCAAGCCAGATCGCGAGCGAGCCGCCCATCGACAGACCGGCCACAAACACACGATCGGAGCGCCCCGCAAGCTCGTTGTAGGTTGCTTCGGCCACCGATGACCAGTCGGACCAGCGTGTCGGGACCATGTCCTCCACGCTCGTGCCGTGCCCGGGCAGCAGCGGGAGCTCGACTGAGAACCCCGCTCTTGCGAGCGATTGCGCGAGCGGGCGCATCGACTGTGGGCTTCCGGTGAAACCATGAAGGACCACGACACCGATCGGACCGCCGGCGGCGGAGAAAGGTTCGGCGCCCGCGAGGATCGGGGTTGTCACGGGAGCATCGTACCCGGCCCTCTGGGGAGGCTCTCAAGCAGATAGTGTCCGCTCTACGAGCCGACGGGCCAGAGCGGAGGAGCTGATGTGGAGAAGTTGCCGTTTCTGAGTGACGAGTGGACCACCGAGGTCAGACGGCTGCACGCCGCGGTCGTGACGCAGCCGACTCCCCCGGCTCAGAGTGTTCGTATGAACCTCGTCCTGACGCAGTCCCCGCTCGGCGACGGCACGATCGAAGCCCACGTGGACACCAGCTCCGGGGAAGTCATAGTGGAAACCGGCCACATCGACTCCCCTGACTTGACCGTCACCGTGGACTACGAGACGGCCAAGGCGATCCTCGTCGATGGCGATGCCCAAGCTGCAATGCAGGCCTTCATGTCGGGACGCATCAAGATCGATGGGGACATGACCCTCTTGCTAGCCATGCAGAGCACGCCCGTCGACCCTGTCCATCAGGAGCTCGCAGCGCGCGTCCGGGAAATCACCGAGTAGGAACCGGCAGGCCGCGTCTCGAAGGCGCTACCTCGTAGAAGGCGAACCCGGCGGCGAGGTGACATGACCGACGATCCTGGGCACCTCGACAGCCAGCTCGTCCACCGTCCAACGTTCACCCTTGTCGATCTCTGCCCCGAGGGTCCAAGGCTGGAAGTACTGCACCTTGCCGCCTTGGACGAAAAAGACCTTCCCGGTGAAAGGACAGAGATCGCTGCAGAGATACGCGGCAATGGGCGACACGTTGGCAGGGTCCCAGGAATCGAACACGCCTGAGTCGGCCGGCGCCTGCACTATGTCGCACAGGCCAGGGGTCGACTCGGTGATGCGTGATCTGGCGGCCGGCACGATCGCGTTGACCCGCACGCCGTAACGCGAGAGCTCCTGGGCCGCTATCACGGTGAACGCTGCGATCCCCGCTTTGGCGGTCCCGTAGTTCGACTGCCCAGGATTGCCCAACAGCCCGGAAGTCGACGAAGTGTTCACGACAGCAGCGCGGAGCTTGCGGCCTGCCTTGGACTGCTCCCGCCAATAGGCCGCGGCCCAGCGCGTGGGAACCAAATGGCCGTTCACGTCAACGTGCATGACGAGGTCCCACTCCTCCTCGGTCATGTTCACGAGAACCCGGTCCCGGATGATGCCGGCGTTGTTCACAAGTATGTGGAGGTCTCCGAATGCCTCGATGGCGGCGTTCACCACGTGGTGGCCACCGTCCCAATCCGCGACGTCGTCGGTGTTGGCGACAGCCTCGCCGCCCATCTGCCTGATCTCGTCCACGACCCGCTGAGCCGCCGCCTGGTCGTTGCCCGAGCCGTTGACCGCGCATCCAAGATCGTTGACCACGACCTTGGCGCCCTCGCCGGCGAACAAAAGCGCGTGCTCCCGACCGATCCCGCGGCCCGCACCGGTGATGATCGCGACCCTGCCTTCGAGTGCACCCATGACCGTGCCCTTCCTTGATTCGTGAACCTGCGAGCGCCCCGTCTGCCGGGACGTGTGACCCTGCCAGCGGTGACGTCGCGTGCGCAGCACGCTCCGCCACGGTTGCAGCACGCTCCGCCGAAGTTGCAGCGCGCACCGCCACGTTGGCAGCACGCGCCACCCGTGGTCAAACGGGACTCCCCTTTCCGCCAAACAGGATGCCGCGCGCTGTCAAGTGCGACCCTGCCACGCCACAGGTGAGCCTGTCGGGCAGCCGACCGACTCCTGCATGCTCAGTACAGGTAGAGAGTGACTATTGTCCCGACTCTCACCGAGGTTCCTGCCGACGGAATCTGGGTCAGCACGAAGTTCGCGCTCGGCGGACCGTAGAGAGTCCACTCGAGACCCAGGGAGCTCAGCGTTTGCTCCGCGAGTGCCGCCGAATCGGCGTACAGCAACGGGACCGTCACATAGGGCGGTCCTGCCGATACGTAGACCTGCACCGTCGAGTGGCCGGGGACGGTCTGGCCCGATGCGGGTTTGGTGCTGATGACATAACCGGCAGGAACCGACGTCGAGTACTCCTGATCGTCTATCGGCTTCAAGTGCAGGTCCGCCAGGACCGAGTCTGCTTGGGTCGAGGTGAGGACGCCGCCCCCCAGATCGGCTGGGATCAGTCTGGGTTCCGGGCCCTTAGAAATCACCAGTTCGACCGTGTCGCCATAGAACATCCTGGTGCCTGCCGGTGAGCTCGAGCTCACAACCGCTCCGAGAACGACCGTCTCGCTGTAACGCTTGGAGAACCGGGGCACGAGGTGCGCGCGGCGGATCGCCGCTCCGGCGGTCGCCTCGGTCATCCCTAGGAGACTCGGCAACGCGGTCGGGTGCCGTCCTTGCGAGATCACCATCTTCACGATCGACGCCTTCTTGTCGCGCGTACCGCTGCGAGGAAGCTGAGAGATGACCCCGCCGCGGGCGACACGCCCGCTGTACCGCTCGCCGGAGACCTCGGGCGTCAGACCGGTCTTCCGAAGAGCCGCGTCCGCTGCAATGATCTGCAGCCCGACGACTCGCGGAACCGTCTCGTGGTTCCACACGAGGCGGGACGCGGCGACAACCCCGGCGCCCGCCACGAGCTCGAGCAACAACACGGCCAGAAGCCAAGGAAGCCATCGGTGCTTGCGCCTGTTTCGCGGGGGCTCCGCCAATGGCGCGTCGGGCGTGGGCAGGACCCGGCGCACACCTGGCAACGCCGGCGGGGGCGAGGTTGCCGACGATTGGGCCGCCTGAGCGTCTGCCTTGGACTCGAGGGCCTGCGGCGGCAGAGGTGGCGTTGCTCCAGGCCGCGCAGCGGGGAGCGGCGGAGAGACCTGGGGCGGCGGGACCGCCAGTACCGGCGAGACTTGGGGCGGCGGGGCCGCCAGCGCCGGCGAGACTTGGGGCGGCGCCGTTCCCGGCGCAGGCAGCGCCAAGGACGAACCCGCAACTCCGAAGCGCTCGGTGGGATCCCGGTCAGGGCCGGGTGGCAGGTGGGGCAACGCGATCTCGGTCCTGTTGAGCGGGAGCGGCTCAGGAGGGTCGAGCTCCTGCAGGAGCATCTCGAGCTCGAGTGCGAACGCCGCCGCGTCCAAACGGGCCAACGGCTCCGAGATGGCAGCCTGTGCCAGGACGGGCGCGAGCGGCCCGAGCTCTCGGGCCGCCGGGAGCACGGCTCCCACGCGCGCCATCAAGGTCGCGACCGTCGTGTCCCCGACGAAAGGTACCCGCCCGGTGACCGACTCGTACAACGCGAGCGCGAGCGAGTAGACGTCGGTGCGGTCGTCGACAGGCCGACCCTCGACCTGCTCTGGTGAGGCATAGCGGGCAGTTCCCATGACGGTGCCGAGCGGTTCGGTGATCGCCGCCTCGGCGAGCGCGCGCGCAAGGCCGAAATCCGCCACAAGAAGGCGCCCGTCGTCGTCGAAGAGGAGGTTGGCCGGCTTGATGTCACGGTGGACGAGACCACGTCGGTGGGCGTAGGCGAGCCCATGAGCGGCTTCGGCACCGATCGCGGCCGCCTGTTGCGGGCTGAGCAGGCGACCGGTGTCCAGCAAGGACCGCAAGCTGCCACCGCCGAGGTACTCGAGCACGAGATAGGGAACGCCGTCCTCGTCGCCCCAGTCGTAGACGTGCAGGACGTTGCGGTGGTTCAGCGACGCGGCCAATCGCGCCTCGGCCTGGAACTTGCGAAGGAAGGTGGTGTCGCCGGCCAACGCCGGGTGAAGCAGCTTGACGGCGACGCGTCGACCAAGCCGCGTGTCGTCAGCGGCGAAGACTTGGGCCGAAGCGCCGGCACCGACCACGGCGAGTAGTCGATAGCGGCCGCCAATGACCCGGCCGACCTGTTCCACAATGCTCGACATGGGGATCACAAAAAGGGTAACGGTTGCCGGCCCGCGACCGGTGGAGGGCACACGACTGGGTGCCTATGGCAGCTCGCCGGTCTCCAGGAGCTTGACGAATTCCTGCTCGTCGAGGACGCGAACTCCGAGTGCCTCCGCCTTGGCCAGCTTGGCGGCACCGGGATTGTCGCCGACCACGACTGCCGTCGTCTTCGCGGAAACCGATCCCGGCGACTTTCCCCCACGGCCGATGATGGCGGCTTCTGCTTCCTCACGGCTGCGACCGCTCAACGTGCCCGTGACGACGATGGACTTGCCGGCCAGCGTCTGGGGCAGCTGCGGGCCTGCGGCGGCACCGAAGCGGACGCGGCCTGCGCGAAGCCGCTCGATCATCGCCCTGTTCTCTTCCGACCCGAAGTACCTGACCATGCTTGCGGCGATCACACCTCCGACGCCGTCGACGGAAGCGAGCTCCTCCTCAGGCGCCGACATGAGCCGATCGAGGTCGCCGAATCTCGACGCCAAGGCCGCGGCGACCGTGCCACCCACATGACGGATCCCGAGCGCGGTCAACAAATTGCCGAGGGGTCTGGAGCGCGAATCGTCGATGGCTGCCACGAGGTTCGTTGCCGACAGCTCGCCGAAGCCCTCCAGGTCCATTAGGTCCGACACTTGGAGGTGATAGCAGTCGGCTGCATCGGACAGGAGGCCGGCCGCAACGAACTGAGCCACCCTCTGCTCACCGAGACCCTCGATGTCCATGGCGCCTCGCGAGGCGAAATGCACGATCCGCTGGACTCGTTGCGCGGGGCAGTCCGCGTTGATGCAATAGGTGTCACTCTCAGCCTCGAGACGGACGAGCGGGCTCGCGGAACTGGGGCAGGTCTTCGGGAACCTCCACGGCTCGGAGCCGGCCGGTCGTGCGCCGAGCACCGGGCCCACCACCTCGGGGATGACATCTCCAGCCTTGCGCACCACGACGGTGTCGCCGGGGCGGACGTCCTTCAGCCGGACCTGGTCCTCGTTGTGCAGGGTGGCCAGCTCGACGACCGAGCCGGCGATGCGAACGGGTTGCAGCTTCGCGAACGGTGTCGCCCGCCCGGTGCGCCCGATCGAGACCAGGATGTCGTCGAGCCGCGTGGACTGCTCCTCGGGCGGGAACTTGTACGCGACCGCCCACCGGGGAGCATGAGAAGTCGCCCCGAGCCGGGCATGGAGGGCTCGATCCTCCACCTTCACGACCACGCCGTCGATCTCGTAGCCGAGCTCATGTCGTCGCGACTCCAGGTCCCGGCAGTACGCGAAGACTGCCGCGAGGTCCGCCACGACGGTTGTCCGCGGGTTTACGGGCAGACCGGCGCGGCGAAGCAGGCCCAGAGAGCTCGACTGTGTCGGAAGGCCCGGCACTCCGTCGACCTGGTAGAAGAACGCCCCAAGCGCCCGTTGGGCAGTGACGCCCGGGTCTTTCTGGCGAAGCGAGCCCGCCGCGGCGTTTCGTGGATTGGAGAACTCCGGAAGACCGGCCGTTGCCTGACGGCGGTTCAGCTCCTCGAACGCGGACACCGGGAAGTACACCTCGCCCCGTATCTCGAGCGTTTCCGGGATCTCGCTACGAGAGAGGGCGAGCTCGCCCGGGATGGCGGCGACGGTGCGCACGTTCGGTGTCACGTCCTCACCGACGCGGCCGTCGCCACGTGTCGCTCCGCGCGTCAAGCGACCCTGCTCGTAGGTGAGCGAGATCGACAAGCCGTCGATCTTCGGCTCACAGACGTAGGGCGAACCGTCGTCAGGAGCCAAAAGCTTCTGCAAGCGGGCGCCCCAGGCGAGGATCTCCTCGAGTGTGGTGACCTTGTCGAGGCTCATCATGGGTGTGCTGTGGGTGACGGGCGCGAACAGCGCCGAGGGCGCGATCCCCACCGTCTGGGTCGGTGAGCCTGCCTCGACGAGGTCGGGGTACTGATCCTCGAGCGCGAACAACTCGTCCTTCAGGGCGTCGTATCCGGCGTCGGGTATCTCAGAGGCGTTATCGAGGTAGTACTGCGCGTCGTAGCCCTTGATGAGCGCACGCAACTCTTGGACTCGGGCCAGCACGGCAGCAGGCACGCCGTTGTACTCGGTGCTCACGCCAAGGATGGTAGGGCGAGACCCGGAACGCTCGGGCGGATGGACTGCCGACATGGGCGTGCACATCGAGGCCTCGCACAATCGGCGTGACATCGACTCCGCCCCGTTCTGAAGGCGGAGGTCTTCGGAGTCGATGCCGCGTTCAGACCCAACCGGCAGCGTCGAGTCGACAACGAACCGCTCCACAGTCTCAGGTCCGAACACACCTGCGAACTCGGGAGCGAGCCTTCCCGAAACCTCGTGGACGAGGCGCTGCTGGTCGTAGGGAAGGTCTGCCAGCTGTCGAGATGTCATGGCTTCTCCTTTGCCTCTTGTGAACTGGGGAGGCCCACTGCATATGCGACCGGTACTGCGAAGCGGGACGAACAGCACGACGGGCGTGTGTCGCGGCGCTTTTCGCAGTGCCGATTGCGCGCTCAGCGGGTAGTAGCGCCGCTGGGCCCACAACGACACGTAGACCAACGCAACGAGAACCGGAACCTCGATGAGGGGGCCGACTACACCTGCGAGAGCCTCGCCACTCGTGACGCCGAACACACCGATGGCGACGGCAATCGCCAACTCGAAGTTGTTGCCCGCCGCGGTGAACGCCAGGGTGGCGGTCCTCTCGTAAGGGAGTCCGAGCGCCTTTCCGAGCGCGAACGACCCGAACCACATGACGGCGAAGTAGCCCAGCAGGGGCAGAGCGATGCGGGCCACGTCGGCAGGACGCGAGGTGATGGTGTGGCCCTGGAGGGCGAACAGGATGACGATGGTGTAGAGCAGCCCGTAGAGGGCGAACGGCCCGAGACGTGGCAGCAGCCTGGTCTCATACCATTCCCGGCCCCGGGCTCGTTCGCCGAAGGTGCGGGTGAGAAACCCTGCCACCAGAGGAGCGCCTAGGAAGATGGCCACGGTCTCGGCGATCTTGCCGACCGACAAGTGCAGGCCGACGGTGCTGAGGCCGAGCCAACCGGGCAAGACCTTGAGGTAGAAGTACCCGAGGAGAGCGAACGCGACCACCTGGAACAGCGAGTTGATGGCCACCAGAATCGCGGCAGCCTCCTGGTCCCCGCCCGACAGGTCATTCCAGATGAGGACCATGGCGATGCATCGGGCCAGGCCGACGATGATCAGCCCGGTCCGGTAGGTGGGCAGGTCAGGCAGCAACAACCAAGCCAGCGTGAACATCACCGCCGGTCCGATCACCCAGTTGAGCACCAGGGAGGTAACGAGCATCCTTCTGTCCCGGGTGACCGAGCCGAGCTTGTCGTAGCGGACCTTCGCTAGCACCGGGTACATCATCACCAGGAGACCGACGAAGATCGGCAGCGACGTGCCCGAGGTCACCTGGATCGCGTTCAGGTGCGTGTTCAGGCTCGGGATGGCCCGGCCGAGCCCGATGCCGGCGACCATGGCGGCGAGGATCCACACCGGTAGGAAGCGGTCGAGGAACGGCAGCCGGGCGATGACCGGCGCGTCAGGGGACCTCTTGGCTTCCGGACGGTCGGACACGACGCCGTTCACCAGCGGGCCCGGCCAGATCCCGCGGTGCGGTGCAAGCGACTCAGCAACACGAGTTCGCTCCAATCGTGGTGCCGGCCCTGTCGGATCGTGTGGCGCAGCGAGTGCTCTCGCCAGGCGGACATGGCCTGCCTCCGGTAACATTGACGAGTATCGATACATCGAGTATGATCAATGCGTTGACAACTGTCAATGGGAGGCAGGGTGGCAATAGGAGGCACGATGGCGAAGCTGGTCGCAACGATTGAGCCGACGGACCAGTGCTGCCCCTCGATACTGGCCTCGCCATTGGACGGCATTCAAGCCACCGACATGGCCAGTGGTTTCATGGCCCTGGCCGACCCGGTCCGGCTGCGGGTGTTGAGCATGCTCGCCGCCGCTCCGGACGGCGAGGTATGCGTGTGCGAGTTCGTCGGACCGCTGGGCAAGAGCCAGCCCACGATCTCCCACCACCTCAAGATCCTGAGCGAGGCCGGCCTTGTCACCGGAGACCGGCGCGGCAAGTGGGTCTGGTACTCGCTCAACCGCGAGCGGCTCGCCGAGCTTCGAGCAGCGCTCCAGCCTGTCGGGTAGCCGACTAGCGGGCCTCCCCCAATGACATCTGAAGGAGCTGAACACGACAACGAACGACTCTGAGCACATCTACGCCGCAGTGCGTGACCGCTACGCCAGTGCGGCACGCGCAGCATCGAACAGCGCATGCTGTGGGCCGAACCCCACCGAGAGCGGGGTCGTCACCAACGCGCTCTATGACGAAACCGAGACCGACGCCCTCCCGAGGGACGCCGTGGCGGCGTCACTCGGATGCGGCAACCCCGCAATGCTCGCCGATCTGCAGCCCGGCGAGATCGTCCTCGACCTCGGCTCGGGCGGAGGGATCGACGTACTGCTGTCGGCCCGCCGGGTCGGGCCGACCGGCATGGCCTACGGGCTCGACATGACTCCGGAGATGCTGGAGCTCGCCCGGAAGAATCAGGCCGAGGCCGGGTTGGCCAATGTCGAGTTCCTCCAGGGCACGATCGAGGACATCCCGCTGCCCGATGAGACTGTCGACGTCGTGATCTCCAACTGCGTAGTGAACCTGTCACCAGACAAGGACGCGGTGGTGCGAGAGGCGTTCCGAGTGCTCAAGCCCGGCGGGCGGCTGGCAATCGCCGACATCGTGCTTCGTCGCGCCCTGTCCGACCAGACCAGTGCGCTCATCGGACTGTGGACGGCCTGTGCGGCTGGTGCCCTCGTCGTCGAGGACTACGAGGCGAAGTTGAGGGCTGCTGGATTCGAGGGCGTCTCCATCGAGCCCACTCGGGTGTTCGAGGACGACGACATCGACGGCCTTGCAGCCGAGCTCTCAGTCGATGCCGACATTCCCGAAGGCACCGACCGCGACAAGGTCACGGCCGAGCTGGGTGGCTCGGTCATGAGCGCATTCGTCCAAGGTCGAAAGCCCCGATAGCACTCCCGCCACCAGACGCCGGAGGCGGCAGGACGATCGCGGAGGCGCGGAAACGACGAGACGGCCGACCGAGGCAAGGCTGCTCACGCAGCGATGCCCGAACCCACGACCTGGTCGTCCGAATACAGCGCAATCGTCTGGCCGGGCGCGACGCGACGATCGGGGCCGTCCAGGTAGCGCACACCTGTGTCGGTGAGCCTGACGGGCCTCGGGCGACCGTGTGCGCTCGCCTGGGCGAGAACGACCGCACCGACCGGCAGCGGGCTTGCAACCCACGTCCGCTGCGTGAGCTCGACCTCGTCGGTGAGCAGGTCATCCTCTGAGCCGACCGTCACCGTCGCCGAGGCCGTGTCGACCTCGAGCGCGTAACGCGGCCCGGAGGTCGAGGCCCCGAGGCCCCGCCGCTGGCCGACAGTGACGAGCTCGACGGCGGGAACGGTGCCGACGACCGATCCTGTCGCGCGATCGACCAGGCGCCCCGGATGCAGCGCGATCCGCTCACCGAGAAAACGCTCTCGCGGGCCCTGTCCGGGCCCTGCCGCGACAAAGCACACCTCCTGGCTGTCGGGCTTGGCCGCAGTCGGCAGGGCCAACGCCACAGCACGTGCTCGCACCTCCTGCTTTGTGAGCTCGCCCACTGGAAGGAGAACCCGGGTGAGCTCGCGGACGGTGAGCATCGAGAGCACATAGGACTGGTCCTTGGCCTCGTCGCGCCCGCGGCGGAGTCTCGGCACGCCCTCCGGCCCGTCGTTGGTGATGCGGGCGTGATGCCCAGTCGCCACCGCCTCAAACCCGAGCCGGACAGCCCGGTCGAGGAACCGCCGAAACTTCAAGTGCCGATTGCACTCGATGCAGGGATTCGGTGTCCGCCCGAGAGCATGTGCCTCGGCGTAGGGCGCGACAACCCTCAGCTCGAACTCCTCGGCGAAGTTGAAGACGTGATGGTCGATCCCCAGCCGTGCCGCCACCCGCCGTGCGTCGTCGACGTCGCCGACCGAGCAGCAGCCTGAGTCGCCTGCGCCACCCCAGAGCTTCATCGTGGCGGCAACGACGTCATGGCCTGCTTCGAGCAGCAACGCGGCGGCAACCGAGGAGTCCACACCACCTGAGAGTCCCACCAGCACCCGCACCCCCCAAGTTTCGCAGAGCACCGAGGGCCTGGGTGCAACGGGCCGTAACGACCGCCCACTCGCAGTGAGCCGGCTGCACACTCTCAGCCGCGAAGCCGCTCCACAGCCTTGGGCAATGCGAGCAGCGCCGCATCGATGTCCGCGGCGGTCGTCGCGTGGCCGAGAGAGAGCCGCACGTGGCTCTTGGCCTCCTCGGTCGTCCGGCCCATCGCCAGTAGGACGTGGCTGGGCTCGATGGCGCCGCTCGCACACGCCGATCCTGCCGACGCGCAGACCCCGAGCTCGTCGAGGACCATGAGCAATTCCTCTGCCTCGACCCCCTCGAAGCCGAGGTTGCAGATCGCGTCGACGCGGTCTTCGCGTGCCACAGCCTCATGCACGCGTGCCACCGCCTCCAGTAGCCCTCCGACGAGCCGCATCGACAGCTCCCGGACGCGCCGACTCGCCTCTTCGCGGTCGCGCACGGTGGCCTCGGCCGCCGCGGCCATCGCGACGACACCGGGCACGTTCTGCGTGCCAGCCCGGCGCTCGCGCTCCTGCGGGCCGCCGCGCAAGATTGGTCGCAGGGACGCCGCCGGGTCCCGCGCGACGAGCGCACCCACTCCCTTCGGCCCTCCGAACTTGTGCGCGCTCACGCTCACCAGGTCCACACTCGCAGTCAGCGCAGCCACATCGAGCCAGCTGAACGCCTGCACGGCATCGGTGTGCACGAGGGCCTGAGGGGCACGCTCGCGCACCAGCGCGACGACGGTCTCGAGCGGCTGGCGCACTCCCGTCTCGTTGTTGACGAGCATCACCGAGACCAAGCGCACTTCTTCGTCGAGCAGGTCGGCGAGCACGTCGAGGTCCACGACGCCGCGGCAGTCGACACCCACGACACTGCCACCGCCTGCCAGGCACGTCTCGAGCACCGCGGGGTGCTCGACGGCGCTGCAAAGCGTCGTCCCCGCCGCGGTCGCAACACCGGAGATAGCAAGGTTGTCCGCCTCGGTGCCGCCACTGGTGAAGATGACCTCGCCGGGAAGCGCCCCGAGCAGCCCGGCAAAAGCTTCCCGGGCGTCGTCGAGCGCCCGCCGGGCGGCTCTCGCGACGCTGTGGCTCCCGGACGGGTTGCCGAAGTTGTCGACAAGGAAGGGGAGCATCGCCGCGACCGCCTCTGGGCGCATCGGCGTGGTTGCGGCGTGGTCGAGATAGACGATCCGGTCGCGCTCTCTGCCGGTCAATCTGTCGGCGCTCCTGCCGGCGCGGCGCAGCCGCCCGGCGAATAAGGCGGGGCTGGATACAGCGGGACACTGCGTGCGCTCGAGATCGTGCTCACCCCGCGCCAGTGGCCCTCTTCCCCGAGGACCGCGGGCGTCACCTTGCCCTGTCCGGCTTCGAGGTCGAAGAAACCCACCGTCACCCGCTCCACCACGTCAGCCGCCGGGCCGTCGCCGACATAAGGGCCAAGGTGCGTGGCGCTCTGGAGGGCAAGGAACCACTTGGGTCTCGTCAGCATGTTGTAGAGCTGGGAACTGTCGGCGGGGTCGTTGCACGAGTCGGTCAAGCTCTGCACCACGAGCGCCGCGGGACCACCGCCGCCGGGAGCTGAGTAGAGGTCTTCGGCACGGTTCCATTCGGCGCCTGAGAGCAGTGCAACGGCTACTGGTCGAGCTGGCATCGAAGCACGGGAGCTGGCGTACTCACGGTCGTACACGAGCGCGGCAACCGTGTCTGCGCCATCGGACTGGCCGGCGAGAATGAGGCGGGTCGGGTCCACCAAGCCGGCGAGATAGGCCGCGTAGGGTGGGGGCGAGCGGTGCGCTGCCCCGACGACCTGCGAGACCACGAAAGCGACGTCACCGGGCTGGTTGAACATGTCGTATTCGGTGTCGACTCCGTGCTGGGCTTCGACAGCCGTAAGGCTCGTGTCGGGGAAGAACGGCGCGACGACCACGTAACCTGCCGCGACCCAAGACACGAGCAACGCGCGATAGGTGTTCGGGTCGACGTCGAAGCCGTGGGCGAACACGATCACCGGATACGGGCCGTAACGGTAGGCGGGAGGCGCCCAGGGCTTTACGGCCCGCGCCTTCACCTCAAGAGTCGGGTACAAGATCTCGACCTGCAGGACCCGCCCGGGCGTGGTGGTGCCTTCGTAGAAGTTCTCCGTCGAGGCGTGGGACTCCGTCCAGGTCGCGATCGACAAACCGACGCCGAAGGCGGCGGGCGCCTTGTCCGAGGTGCGCACTCTCGCCGAGAGTCCCTGGGACGTGCCGGCAGCGCGCTCGCCCTTGACAGCGTGTCCCTTGGCGTGACCGGTTGTTGCCCGCGACGCCGTCGTGCCGAGATGGGTGTCCCCGGCCGCCGCCGAGCAAGCCGCCAGGGCACCGGCGGCAACCAGCAGGACCATAGCGCCGAGCGCCTTCACGGAGCCTCGCCGCGGCACGACACGATCCCGCCGGGTTGCCTGGGCCTGCACGATGCAAATGTACCGGCCCTCCCGGCGACCCAGAAAGGCGCCCACCCAGAAGTCGAAATCAGGGCCCTTCGAACGTCATCGGGGCTGCCAGATCATCGCAACGACAGCCGCCAGGAAACACAGCGAGGTCGCCGACGCACCCCACTGCACGACACGGCACGCCTCCCGGAACTCGCCAAGCCCGGGCAGGGGCTGCTCCGCTCCGTCGGGCGCGGCGCCGAGCCACGTCTGGATCTTCCGCTCTGCGGGCCAGCACCGGCCCGTGACGATCGCCACGGCCAGGACCCAACAACCGAGCCCGATCCACGGCCACGCCTTCGAGGCGGCAGAGCGGTCCCCTGCCCACAGCAGGATTGCACCGAGGACAGGTGTCAACAGCAGGGATCGCTCCGCCCAGTTCGTGCCCGGATGGAAGTACCGCCGCAACCCCGGATCCTGGCGCGGCTCGGCAGCCGACCGAGCACGGGTCGCGTACGTGCCGGAGACGCCGACCGCACCGAAGCCGACCACCGCGCTCAGCACGTGCAGTCCTACCAACACGTCGTAGCTCGGCCCCGTCATGGCGAAAGCTGACTCGACACGCCTTCTGTGGCGATAGCTTTAAAAGAGATGACAATGATCTGTCGAGATTCTGTCTCGAAGGAGGTCCTGGTCCGAGCGTGAACCAGCTTCGCATTGATCCGCTTTCGGGACGGTGGGTGACAGTTGCCACCGGCCGTGCCGAGCGACAGGCCCTCTTCGTACCGCGCCAGCCCACGCTCGACTCCCTCGAGGGAATCCCCTGCCCGTTCTGTCCGGGCATGGAATCCTCGGCGCCCCCGGCCCTCGAGATCCACGGGACCTCCGGCTCCTGGCTCGTGCGTGTGCTGCCGAACCGCTACCCGGCTTTCGAGGGTGACACGCCCTTCGTGATAGAGAATCGAGGGCCGGTCTTCACCGAGGCTCCGGCAAGTGGAATCCACGAGGTGCTGGTCCTCTCGCCTGACCACGAGGTGACGATGGCATCGCTCCCCGACGAGCAGGTGTCGCTCGTCATGTGTGCGATCCGCGACCGGGTCGAGGAGCACGAGAGCACTCCCGGCCTGCGCTACAGCCAGGTGATCATCAACCACGGTCGCCAAGCCGGTGCCTCTATCGCCCACCCCCACGGCCAGCTGCTCGGGATCCCGTTCGTGCCCAGGGAGCTTGCCGACGAACAGGCCAGTTTCGAGCGGTTCGCGGGCGGGTGCGTAGTCTGTGCGGCGGCGGCGGCCGAGCAGACCTTCGGGTCCCGGATGATCAAGGCAACCGAGCACACTGTGACCTTCTGCCCGTATTGGAGCGGAACGCCCTACGAGATCCTCGTAGTGCCTCGCGACCATGGCGCTCACCTCCACCGGGCGTCCACCGAGAGCATCGTCGGCGTCGGGCGAGCCGTGCGCAGCGCCCTCCGCGCTGTCAACGAGAGCATCGGAGACGTGGCCTACAACGTCGTCTTCCACTCCGCTCCGTACAGCGCGAGCGGCGAGTTCCACTGGCACGTGCACATCCTGCCCTGCTTGACCACCCGTGCGGGTTTCGAGCTCGGCACTGGGGTCATGATCAACGTGGTCGGGCCCGAGAAGGCAGCCGAGGACCTGCGTGACGCGCTGAATCGTGTAGAGCCCTACACCGCCGACGGGAGCATGACCGCCGCCTCCTGACGTGTGTGCCGGCAGTCGCGGTGCGGCGCGCCTGCCGAACCTAGGCAGGCGTCGCGGCGCGCAGTGACGAGGGTCTTGATCGCGTCCGCCGCCGCCGGGCGGTCCAGTGCCACGAGTCTGCGGATGCCGCCGACGCCGAGATAACCGCTCAGGAAGGCGCCCCGGTTGCGTCGCTCCCAGGCCTTCGCGAGTCGCTCGGCCTGGACCCGCGTGGCGACCGGTTGCGCCGCCACGGCCTCGGCCGCCACCTGTCTGAGCGAGTAGGAAAGGTCCGCTAGGTCTTCGAGCGGCGAGACGAAGCGCTGCTCGCTCAGCTGGGTGCTGTCGCCGGACTTGCCGATCAACGGGTCGTCGCCGAAACCCCCGACGATCCAACCGGCGTCGGTCCGGAAGACCCGGCGGAGGTGGTAGTCGCCGTGAACCCTGATGGCGGCGGTACCCGTGGTGTCGCCCTCAAGAAGCCTGCGAATGCCGAAGGCTTCAGCGAGGGCCAGATGGAGGCTTCCGGTGGTCTCGCCCAGGCGACGCACCTCTGAGGAGAGGTCCCCGCCGGCCCCGCCGACGTCTTCAAGTCTCGGCCGACCGTCGTCGAGGTTGCGGCCGAGCAGGTCGCGCAGAGATGTCAGCGCGAGCAGGCGGCCCTCCACGGCGCCCGGTATGTACTCGCGGACTAGCGCCAGGTCCCACCCGTTTCGCTCCCAGTAGGCGACCGGTCTCAAAGTGTGCTCGAAGCCGACTTCTTCCAGCCTCAACATGAGCTCGATCTCGGGCCGTGGCGCCGGCTCGAGAACCCGGTAGGACTTCATGAACAGGCGCTCGTCGTACACGAGCGACGCGTGGCTCGCGAGCGAATGGACCAGGCGGACGCGTTTGGCTCTCTCGCGTCCTGCGCTCGCCACGGCAAGCAGCCCCGTCGAGAGCTCCTCGTCGGCAAGGGCGTCGTAGCACAGCACGTCGCCCGAGCCGTCGTCACACATTCCGAGCACCGCACCCTGGTGGTCTCCGAGGACCGCGGGTGCGAGCGCCGCTTCCCGCCATCCGACCAGGACGTGGAACGGGCGGTTGCCTACGGTGACGACCACGCTCGCCAGTCCCGGACGCCCGTCGAGCACGATCTCGAGATCAGCGAGCCGGAAAGTGGCCCACACGGCGCGGTCGAAACGCGACATGTCGGCCAGGAACCATGGCTGGCGCTGGAGATATGGAACGACGAGCCCTTCGAATGCTGACGGGGTGGGAGGCACTTTCAGCGCTCCTCTAGCTCGAACCAGTAGATGCCATAAGGCGCCAGCGTCACCGAGTAGGGCTTCGCGGTGACGCGTGGGAACGGCACGCGCCCCAACAGCTCGATAGGAGTGCAGCCCTCCCAGCGGCCAAGGCTGAGCTCGGCCGGCTGGGCGAAACGACTCAGGTTGGACACGCACAGCACAGCGGCGTGCGTGCAGGCTGTTTCAGGTTCGCCCGCCGACCCTGGCGCGCCGTCCGAGGCGGGCGCGTTGGCCGAGTCGGCCGCGCTGTCCAAACCGGGCTGCAAGGCGCCTGAACTGCGGGCGGCGCGGGACTGCCTGACGTAGGCGAGCACGGAGGGATTGTCGGCAGGGAGCACTTCGAGTGAGCCGGTGGCGAACTGCGGGTACTGGTGTCGCACCACCAGCATGCGCCGCAGCCAGTGAAGAAACGACGACGGGTCCCGTTGCTCCGCCTCGACGTTGACAGCCTGGTAGCCGTGGATCGGGTCCATCAGCGGAGGCAGGTACAGCTGAGCGAAGTCGGCTCGGGAAAAGCCGGCGTTTCGATCGGGTGCCCATTGCATCGGCGTGCGGACCCCATCACGGTCCCCAAGGTAGATGTTGTCGCCCATGAGCAGCTCGTCGCCGTAGTAGAGCACCGGGCTGCCCGGCAACGACAGGAGCAACCCGTAGAGCAGTTCGGCGACGCGGCGGTCGTTGTCGACCAACGGAGCGAGTCGTCGCCGGATGCCGAGGTTCCTTCGCATCCTGGGGTCGTGCGCGTACTCGTTGTACATGTAGTCGCGCTCTTCGTCGGTCACCATCTCGAGGGTGAGCTCGTCGTGGTTGCGCAGGAAGATCCCCCATTGGCATCCGTCGGGGATCGGAGGGGTCTGGGCGAGGATCTCGGTGATGGGGAAACGCTGCTCGCGGCGGACGGCCATGAACATGCGCGGCATGAGCGGGAAGTTGAAGCACATGTGGCACTCGTCGCCGTCGCCGAAGTACTGCGTGACAACGCTCGGCCACTGGTTGACCTCCGCGAGCATGAGCCTGCCGGGGTAGGAGGCGTCCATCTCCGCCCGGATCCGTCGAAGCAGCTTGTGGGTCGCAGGCAGGTTCTCGCAGGAGGTGCCCTCGGCCTTGTACAGGTACGGGACTGCGTCGAGCCGGAACCCGTCGAGGCCGAGATCGAGCCAGAACCGGACGACCCCGAGCATCGCATCGACGACCTCGGGGTTGTCGTAGTTCAGGTCGGGCTGGTGATGGAAGAAACGATGCCAGTAGTATTGCCGGCGCCCCTGGTCGAAGGTCCAGTTGGACGGCTCGACGTCGCAGAAGATCACACGGACGTCTGCGAAGCCGTGGTCATCGTCGGCCCACATGTACCAGTCGGCCTTTGGGTTGTCGCGCGACGAGCGGGACTCGATGAACCAGGGATGCTGATCGCTGGTGTGGTTCATCACGAGGTCGGCGATGATCCGGATCCCTCGGCGATGGGCGTCCTCGATCAGCGCGACGAGGTCGTCGATGTTCCCGATATCGGGTGCGACCGTCAGGAAGTCGCTGATGTCGTAGCCGCCGTCATGCAGCGGCGAGGGGAAGAAGGGCAGGAGCCAAACGCAGTCGACGCCTAGCCACTGGAGGTAGTCGAGCTTCTGGCGCAGGCCCTCGAAGTCGCCGACCCCATCCGCGTTGGAGTCGAAGAAGCCCCGAGGGAGCAGCTCGTAGAAGACAGCCTCCTGATACCACCGCGCGTCGTCGGTGCTCGGAGGCGAGCTCGGAGCCATCGGCCTCGTTCAGCCGAGCTCGACGGTCGAGAACTCGCGGGGCTTCGAGAGCAGGCCGTCCCCGTTCACGCTGACGGGTTCCACGGCAAGGTTCCGATCGGGGAGCTGGCGCCGGTCGCTCACCGTGCCGACGATAGCTTGCGGAGCGCTCCCGATCGGGCGGGTTCTCGTGCTTGCGGCGCGTTGTCGGTAGTCGCCACCCGCTGCCGGCAGTACTGTCTCGCCGTGGATCGCTTCGTCTTGCACCCGTCTGGCCCTCTGCACGGCACCGTCTGCGTGAACGGGGCCAAGAACTCCGTGCTGAAGCTCATGGCCGCCTGCCTTCTTTCTCCCGGCGTCCACCGCCTCGCCAACGTCCCGGTCATCAGCGACGTCGAGATCATGTCGGACGTGCTTCGTGCAATGGGCGCCGAGGTCATCCACGAAGGCAGAGGCCCCAAGGGATGCCTCGAGATCACAATCCCTCAAGACGTGACGCCCATCGCCCCCTACGAGCTCGTCGAGAAGATGCGGGCGTCGATCGTCGTGCTCGGCCCTTTGCTTGCCCGCTACGGTACTGCCAGGGTCTCGATGCCCGGCGGCGACGACTTCGGGTACCGTCCGATCGACTTCCATCTGAGCGCGTTCGAGGACCTCGGAGCCACTTTCGTGGCCGCGCACGGCTATGTGGAAGGGCACTGCGACCGGCTCGTCGGCGCGCGAATCGTGCTCCAGTTCCCAAGTCACACCGCGACCGACAACATCCTGATGGCCGCGGTGCTCGCCCGGGGCACGACCGTGATCGAAAATGCCGCACGAGAGCCTGAGATCGCCGACCTCGCGTCGATGTTGACCGAGATGGGAGCGCGCATTCACGGCGCCGGGACGTCCCGCATCGAAGTCGAGGGGGTGGACGAGCTGCGCCCCGCGGATCACCGGGCGATCCCCGACCGGGTGGAGGCGGCGACCTTTGCCACCGCGGCGGGTCTTGCCGGCGGAGAAGTGCTCGTCAGGGGGGCACGACCCGAGCACATGGACATGCTCTTGGAGAAGCTCCGCCAGATGGGCATGGACTGCACGCCGACCGACGAAGGCCTCCTGGTCGCTGCCGAAGGGCAGCTGCGGTCGGTCGACGTCGCCACTCTTCCCTATCCGGGCGTCGCAACGGATTACAAGCCGCTGCTCGTGACGCTGCTCGCGGTCGCGGACGGGGTCGCCATCGTGAGTGAGAACCTGTTCGCCGGCCGCTTCCGCTACGTCGACGAGCTGAGACGGATGGGGGCGAAGATCAAGACCGAAGGCCACCACGCGATCGTGCGGGGCGTGCCGAGGCTGTCAGGCGCTCGGGTCCGGGCAACCGACATACGCGCGGGGGCGGCGCTCGTGCTGGCCGGCCTCGCTGCCGACGGCGTCACAGACGTGAGCGGAGCCGAGCACATCGACCGCGGTTATGAGAACCTCGACGAGCGCCTTCGTTCGCTCGGTGCGAACATCGAGCGCGTCTCATCGCCGTGAAACGCGGTCGGTCGGGCACGGGCACAACTGAGCTGTTCCAAGCTGCCGCTTCAGGCGAGCGAGGTGCCCTCGCTCGCCTGCTCTCCATCGTCGAGAGAGGTGGGGACGATGGACGCGAACTTGCCGAGCTGACCTTCAGGCGAGCCGGGAGCGCCTATGCAATAGGTTTCACCGGCGCACCAGGCTCTGGGAAGTCGACGCTCGCGAGCGCCGTGCTCACCGACATCCGAAAGCGACTCGACATCCCGGTTGCCGTGCTTGCCATCGACCCCTCCTCGCCTGTGACGGGGGGAGCGATTCTCGGGGACCGGGTACGAATGCAGCAGCACGCTCTCGATGACGGCGTCTTCATCCGCTCGATGGCCACGCGCGGCCACCTCGGTGGCCTTGCGGCCGCCGTGCCCGAAGCGGTCCGCCTGCTTGATGCGACGGGGTGGCCGCTCGTGATCGTCGAGACCGTTGGCGTCGGCCAGGTTGAGGTCGAGGTCGCCGCCACCTGCGACACAGTCGTTGTCGTGGTGAATCCCGGCTGGGGAGACGCCGTGCAGGCCAACAAGGCCGGGCTCCTGGAGATCGCCGACGTCCTGGTCATCAACAAGGCCGACCGACCCGGCGTTCAGGAGACGGCACGTGACCTACGGCTCATGCTTCAGCTCTCGGGAACACTCGATTGGACTCCGCCCATCGTGAAGACCGTCGCTTCGACCGGCGAAGGAGTCACCGAGCTGTGGGACGCCATCACCTCACATCGCGAGCACCTCGAGCACCGCGGAGAGCTGGAGGTGAGGCGCGCTGAGCGTGCGAGGGATGAAGCGCTCAGGATCGCGAAGGGGCTTTTCGAGAGGGCACTGGGCGCGGCGGTCGCCGGTTCTGCCAACGCCGACCTGTTGACAGCGCTGAGAGAGAAGAGGATGGACCCCGACCAAGCGGCCGGCCGGCTCGTCGCGGAGGTCGCCCGTGAGCTCGGTGGCGAATCCGGGCCGACCTCTAGTTGAGTTGGTCGCCGCCCGTAGGCAGAGGGCTCCTCGTGTCGTCATCGGTTCGCCCCTGAGCTGGCGATCCTCCAACGGTGACGACGATGTCGCGCTCCATCAGGACGAAGTCCTGATCCTCACGCCACCTCGGGAGGGTCGCGGTGACCATGTAGCCGCGCTCGGCATAGAACTGCTCGGCGCGGCCTCCCGAAAGCGTTTCGAGCCGGACCCGGCCGCACCCCCGCTCGAGCCCGAGCCGCTCCAAGGTGCGCAACAGGTGGGAACCGACTCCCAGGCTCCGCCATTCGGGACTGACGATCAACCGGCCGATCCGCAGGACCGGGGCCCGAATCTCGCCGTCCGCAAACCCGACGGGACGGCCGTCGGCCCTCGCGACGAGTGCATAGGGCTTGATCGGGCGGACCGCCTCGCCATAGCGCTCTCTCGAATAGCCGGCCCATTGCTCGTCGGCCCAGGCAGCCACGACGGGATCGGGGAGGTCGGCCACGGAGAGCTCCAGATCGAGACTTCCTCTTCCGGCCACCACGGGCTTGCCCAGCGCGGCATCGGCCAGCGGCTGCCAACGACGGTTGGCGTCCTGCTCGAGAACGGTGACTCGCTCGAAGCAGTACGTCGCTCGATAGTCGGCCAGCGCCTCCAACGCGTGAGGCAGTCGGTTGGGCTCGATCCGTTGGTCGAGGGTGAGGTGTGGGACGAAGCAGCGTTCGGGCCGCGCCCGCGGTGGGGCAAGCAGGCCGGCTCCGAGGTTGTCCCGGAGCACTGTGATGGCCTCGACGTCCCCGCTGACTGCCAGGTAGAGCACCGGCGTGCGCGGCCAGAACGTGGCCGGCGGTCCGAGCTTCACCGCGATCGGCGCGCTCTTGCCTGCGGCGGAGCGGACATTCGACAGAACTGTCTCGAGGCTCTCTTCGCGGACATTCACAGGAGGGATGAGGGTGCAGTGGGGAGCGATGCGCTCCAGAGCTTTGGCTCCGAGGGCCCGGCGCAGTCCGTCGATCTCGTTGGCGACCGAACCGGTCACTACCAGGGCGACTGTCAGCCGGCGTCTTGGGGGCACGACTCGAGGTTAGGGCTGGCTCAGCCCAGCGCGCTGAAGGCCTCCGCCAACGGCTCGAGCACGGCGGGCGTGTGGGGCGGCCGGAGCTGCACGATGGCAAGCCCGGCGCCTGCCTCGCGGCGGCACCGGCGGTCGCGGCAGGGTCGCCCTCGAAACGCACGTGGCTCGACAGCAGTATCTCTTCCGGGTCCCGCCCGAGGTTCGAACAGTGCTCGCGAAGTACGTCGCGCTTGTGGGCGAACTCCTCGACCGTGCCGCCGACGAAGTTCCAGTGCTGGGCGAAGCGGGCCGCAGTGCGCAACGTACGCTGCTCTCCGTTGCCACCGATACAGATCGGCGGATGTGGCCGCTGGATCGGCTTGGGGTTGCAACAAGCACTCGTCAGCTCGTAGTAGGTTCCCTTGAACGACGTCGTGTCGTCCGAGAGAAGGCCGACGATGACCTGGCACGCCTCCTCGAAGCGGTCGCTGCGCTCCTTCGGGGTGCCGACCGAGATGCCGTACGCACCCGACTCCTCCTCGTTCCACCCGGCACCGATGCCGATCTCGAGGCGCCCCCCCGAGACGATGTCGAGCGTCGCCGCCATGTTGGCGAGCACGGCTGGGTGCCGGTAGTGGATTCCCGTCACGAGCGTGCCGAGCCGAAGGCGCGTAGTCGCCTGGGCCAAGGCCGTAAGGGTGACCCAGCCCTCGAAGCAAGGCCCCGCCGAATCGGAGACGATCGGGTAGAAGTGGTCAAAGAGCCAGCCCGACTCGAACAACTCGATGTCGTCGGCCGCACGCCAGACCTCGAGCATGTCGTACCAGTTCGTGTGCTGTGGTGCGGTCTTGAAGGCGAGGCGCATCTCAGAAATCTACGCCGCGTCGCGTGAGGGCGCCGCGCCGTTCCTAAAGGCGGCCCAGGTCAGCCTTGAGCTTGACAGCAGCTGCTATCCGCACGCGCGCCCGGGCCGCCGCAGCTTCAGCCACATCGCCGGCAGACAGCCGACCTTCGGCCGCGTCGAGCGCGCGCTGCGCACGCGTGACGTCGATCTCCTCGGCGAGCTCGGCGACTCCTGCAACGATCGTCACCTTGTTGTCGGCCACCTCGACGAAACCACCGTGCAGCGCGGCCAGCACATCCCCGACCGATGCCGGCTCGCCCGGTGTGGCCGCGCCGCGGGCAGGCGCGGCCGCGCCGTCGGCCGGGGCGCCGCCAGCCGGCACGCCGCCGCCTGAGGTCCCGTTGCTGCCGCTCGAGGTCCCGGCGGCTTGTACGCCCTCGAGCCGCAGCACGCAGATGTCCACGGCGCCGATGTAGTCCATGTGGTTCGCGAGGAAGGTCGTGTCCGCTCCGTCGGCGCGTAATACGACTGCTTCGGCTTGGCCCGAGAACAGGACGCGTTCGGGCGTGATGAGCTCCACGTATGTCAGGTTTGCCATAGGACGCGCTCAGCCCCGCTCGATGGTCTTGGCCTTCGTGATCACGTCATCCACCCCGCCTGCATTCAGGAACGCTTGTTCAGGGACATCGTCGAGGTCGCCCCCCACGAGCGCCTCGAAACTGCGCACGGTCTCGTCTATCGGGACGTAGATGCCAGGCAAGGTGGTGAAGACTTCCACGACGAACAGCGGTTGCGACAAGAACCGCTGGATCTTGCGTGCCCGGGTAACGCTCAGGCGGTCCTCTTCGGAGAGCTCGTCGAGGCCGAGAATGGCGATGATGTCCTGAAGCTCGCGAGCACGCTGCAGCACTTCTTGAACCCGTCGCGCGCATTGGTAATGCCGATCTCCGACGACCTCGGGCGCCAGGATGTTGCTCGTCGAGGCAAGCGGGTCGACCGCCGGATAGATACCGAGCGCGGCGGTCTGGCGAGACAACTCCGTAGTCGCGTCGAGGTGGGTGAACGTCGTGAACGGTGCCGGGTCGGTGTAGTCGTCGGCAGGGACGTAGACGGCCTGCATGGAAGTGATGGAGTGACCCCGCGTGGAGGTGATCCGCTCCTGCAGCTCGCCCATCTCGTCCGCCAACGTCGGTTGGTAGCCAACCGCTGAGGGCATGCGGCCGAGCAGCGTCGACACTTCCGAGCCCGCCTGCACAAAACGGAAGATGTTGTCGACGAACAGCAACACGTCCTGGTTCTTCACGTCCCGGAAGTACTCCGCCATCGTCAGCGCCGAGAGCGCCACGCGAAGCCGGACGCCGGGCGGTTCGTCCATCTGGCCGTAGACAAGCGCTGCCTTGGCTATGACACCGGACTCCCGCATCTCGAGCCAGAGGTCGGTGCCCTCGCGGGTGCGCTCGCCGACGCCTGCGAAGACGGAAACTCCTCCGTGCTCTTGGGCGACCCGGTGGATCATCTCCTGGATGAGCACGGTCTTGCCGACGCCGGCGCCGCCGAACAGCCCGATCTTGCCACCCTGCACGTAGGGCTCCAGGAGGTCGATCACCTTGATCCCGGTCTCGAACATCTGTCGCCTCGGCTCCAGCGCGTCAAAGTCCGGAGCCGGGCGGTGGATCTCCCACCACGCGTCCGGCTCGCCCATGTCTCCGGCGTCCAGCCGCTCCCCGATCACGTTGAAGACGTGACCGAGCACGGCATCGCCGACTGGAACGGTGATACCGCGACCCGTGTTGACGACCGTCGCTCCGCGAGCGAGCCCGTCGGTCGGCTTCAAGCAGATGCAGCGCGCCCGGCCCTCGCCGATCTGCTGGGCAACCTCCGCGGTGATGAGAACCTCGTTGCCGTCGACTACGAGCGTTACCTCAACAGCCGTGTTGATCTCGGGCAGAGCGTGTGGCGGAAACTCGACGTCGATGACCGGGCCCGCGATCGCGACGATGCGGCCGTTCTCGAGTTGCCGGACCTCAGCGATGTCGGGGGCAACGGTGGTCATGGGTTCTGCTCCTCGGTTGCTTGCGGATGAGTGAGGTCACGGGGGACGCCGCCTGCCGAGCGCAATGCCTCGGAGCCTCCGACGATCTCCATGATCTCGGTCGTGATGGAGTCCTGGCGGGCACGGTTCATGACTCGCCTGAGCGTCTTGAGCAGCTCCTCGGCGTTCTCGGTGGCTGCCGACATGGCCCGTTGGCGGGAAGCGTGCTCCGAGGCGGACGACTCCAACAGCGCGGCGTAGATCGAGGCCTCCGAGTACAGCGGGATGAGCTGCGCGAGCAGGTGCTCGATGTCCGGCTCGAATTCGAAGTAGCCGAGCTTTCGCTCGGGCGGGGGTGAGCCGTAGTCGCTGGGATCCGAAACGGCGCCTGCCGCACCGGCATCCCCGGCCACTTGCACCCCGGGTGAGACGCCGGAGGGTTGTTGGCGAGGCGGCTTCGGGCTCGGCAATACCGGGAGCAGTTGGCGGGTCTCGACGACCTGACTGCTCGCGGAGCGGATCCGGGTCGAGACTATCTGCACGAGGTCAACCTCGCCCTCGAGGAACGGCGGCACGATCAAAGCGGCCACTTGCCGGGCATCCTCGTAAGTGGGTCGGTCGGACATGCCGACGAACTGCCTCTCGACGGGCTGGCGGCGAAACCGGAAATAGGCCTGTGCCTTCTTGCCGATCGCCATCACCCGGTAGCTCTGACCCTGCTCGGGCCCGGAGCGGATCAAGCGCTCGGCGGCGCGCAGTACGCTCGAGTTATAGGCGCCCGCCAGACCCCGGTCCGCCACGATCACGAGCGCGAGGACGTTCTGCGGTGACTCGGGGATCCCGAGTAGGCGAGTCGGGCTGCTAGCTTCGCGGGCGGTCTCAGCCAGGATGTCCGAGATCGCCCTGAGGTAAGGGCGTGAACCGGCGATGCGCCCTTGGGCGCGCGAGATCTGTGATGCCGCGATGAGCTCGAACGACCGGGTGATCTTCTTCGTTGACTCGATAGTGCGGATGCGTCGACGAAGGATCCGCTCCTGACCGCCTGCCATGTGCCTACTCGGCCTCGTTCTCGCCCACGACCGAGGCGGTCGCCTCGGCTGGCCCGCCGGCTCCGGCCGCGGCCGGCCCGCCAGCTCCGGCAGCCTCAACGGCGGGCGAGGCGTCCGAGGACCCGAAGCCCTGCTTGAACTCCACGATCGCAGCCTCCAGGTCGGCCTCGTCGGGCAGGGCACCCGTCGAGGCGATCTGCTCGAGGATGTCGGCGTGGCGCGCCCGCATGAACGTCCGCAGCTCCGACTCGAAGCGCTGCACCTCTTCGACAGGCACGTCGTCGAGGTGCCCACGCACACCCGCGTAGATGACGACGACCTGCTCCTGCACCGGCAGGGGGACGTTCAGCCCCTGCTTCAACAGCTCCGTGAGGCGATAGCCGCGGTCCAGCTGTGCCTGCGAAGCCTTGTCGAGCTCGGAGCCGAACGTGGCGAACGCCTCGAGCTCGCGGAACTGCGCCAGGTCGATCTTGAGCGTGCCGACAACCGACTTCATCGCCTTGATCTGCGCTGCGCCCCCAACTCGTGACACCGAGTTCCCGACGTTGAACGCCGGGCGCACACCCGAATAGAAGAGCTCACTCTCGAGGAAGATCTGGCCGTCGGTGATCGAGATGACATTGGTCGGGATGTAGGCGGAGATGTCACCTGCCTTGGTCTCGATTATCGGCAGGGCCGTGAGCGACCCCCCGCCCATCTTGACGGAGAGCTTTGCCGCACGCTCGAGCAGACGGCTATGGAGGTAGAAGACGTCGCCGGGATAGGCCTCCCGGCCTGGTGGACGGCGAAGGAGAAGGGAGATCTGGCGGTAAGCCTCGGCTTGTTTCGAGAGGTCGTCGTAGACGACCAGCGCGTGCTCGCCGTTCTCCATCCAGTACTGACCCATCGCGCAACCCGCATACGGGGCGAGGTACTTGAACGGCGCGGGCTCGGAAGCCGGCGCCGCCACGACAACGGTGTAGGCCATGGCTCCGTGCTCTGCGAATGTCGCGACGGTCTGGGAGATGGTCGATCCCTTCTGGCCGATCGCGACGTAGATGCACTTCACGCCGGCGCCGCGCTGGTTGATGATCGTGTCGGTTGCGAGCGTGGTCTTACCCGTCTTGCGATCGCCGATGATGAGCTCGCGCTGGCCACGACCGATCGGCGTCATCGCGTCGATGACCTTGATGCCGGTTTGCAATGGTTCAAAGACCGGCTGGCGCGACACGATGCCCGGCGCTTGGATCTCGAGACGACGATCAATGGTTGCGCCGAGCAGGCCTTTCCCGTCGATCGGCTCACCGAGGGGGTTCACGACGCGGCCCAGCAGCGCGTCGCCTACAGGCACCGACAAGATCCGGCCGGTCGAGCGAACCACCTGACCCTCATCGAGACCGTCCATCGTGCCGAGCACGACGGCGCCGATCGACTCCTCATCAAGGTTGAGGGCGAGGCCGACGGTTCCATTCTCGAACTCGAGCAATTCGTTGACAGTGGCCCCGGGCAAACCGGTGACCCGTGCGATGCCGTCACCGACCTCGGCGATACGGCCGACCTGTTCGGCTTCTGTCCCGGCCGTAAAGTCGCTGACATTGCGCGCCAGCGCCGCCGCGATGTCGTCGGCGTTGATCGTGAGCTCAGGCATCGGTGGGGGTCCTTTGTCCTCTTCGTCTTGTTCAGGCACGGTCATGCTCAGCAGTCGACAGGTCTCGCAAGGCCGTCGGCGGGGCGAGGGCTTCGCGGAGTTGGTCGAGACGGTGTCGCACGGAGCCGTCGATGACGGTATCGCCGACTTCGACGGCCATCCCGCCCAACAACGATGGTTCGATCTGCACGCGGACTTCGACAGGACGACCCGCCGTGCGCTCGAGCGCCTCGACGAGCCGCTGGTATTCGTCGTCGTCGAGCTCGACGGCCGAGCGCACCTCGGCGACACGCCGGCCTCGTTCCTCGGCAGCAAGCCCTGCGACCCACTCGAGCGTACCGACGAGGTCCCGGCTGTGACCGGCCTTCAGCACGTATGCGACGAGCCGTGCCGTCGCGGGCAACACCTTGCCCTGCAGGAGATCGCCGACCAAGCCGACCCGTTGCCGGACCGAGGTTGACGGGTCGCCGAGCGCCTGGCGCAAGGCGCGGTTCGAGTCGACGATCCTCGCAAAACGGACCAATTCGTCCTCGATGTCGTCGATGATCTCCAGGCGGTCGACCTCCTGGAACAGTCGATCGGCGTAGCCGCGGATCCGCTCGCGCACCGCGGTGCGGCCACCTAGAAGCTCCTCGGCTGAAACCGGCCGGGTCCGACCTGCTTCCACCGCATCGGCAGTCTCGAGGGCGAGCTCGACCAGGGCCAGCACGGCGACTGGGAACTCGGTGGCGCGCTCGACAAGCGCCACCCAGGAAACGAGAGCCTGAGACTCGGCTGCGGCCTTTGCATCCAGGAGATCATGCACGACACCGCGGCGTGCCCGGGGAGGTATGGCCACATCCGTGAGCACGTTGCGGAGCGGGTCGGACTCGGTGAGTGCCCGCGAGAACGCGACCAGATCGGTGGCGACCTGGCGCGCGCGCCCGGCCGTCCCTGCCGATTCGAAGATCGCGGTCGCGTAACCGCGCAGCAGGTCCCTCATACCATCGCCTCGGCAGCATCGATCGTCTCGCCGATGAACACCCGCTGAAGCGACGTGTCGATCTCAGCGGCCACGACAAGCTCGGTCGCGGCCATCACGATCGCGCCAACCTGCCGCATGACTTCCTCCCGGGCACGCTGCCGCTCGAAATCGGCCTCGGCTGCGGCGCTTGCCACGAGCCTGTCGTGCTCTTCCCGACCATGGCGTTCGCCCTCGAGGAGTAGTTGGGCCGAGGTCTCATGCGCCCGATCGATTATGGCTGTCGCGTCCGAATGCGCCGCCTCCAGGGCCGCACGTGCCTCTGCAAGCATGCGCTGGCCGCTCTCCAACCCGGCATCTGCCGAGGAGAGCGACGATCGGATCGACTCGGCTTGTCGGTCCATCAACCTGCCGAGAGGCGGCCTCACGTAGCGGTAGATGAAGACGCCCAGCAGCAGGAAGCCGACGACCTCGGCCAGATAAGACGCCACGGCTAGCTCGCGCCCCCGCCCGTGGCCGCCGCAATCGCCTCGTCGATCAGCACACGATGCTGGTCGACATCGACGCGACTGCCGAGCACCCGCTCGGCCGCGGACGCCACAAGCGTGTCGAGTCGCCCGATGAGCTCCTCACGGGCTAGCCTGCCCTCTTCCGCGGTCTCGGCCCGGGCGGCTTTGACCAACCGGTCGTACTCCTCCTGGCCGCGCTGGCGACCATGTTGGTGTGCCTGGTCCGCGCCCTGATTGGCGTGGTCGACGATGACACGAGCCTGGGCTCGTGCCTCAGCCAGCACCCGGTCGCGTTCAGCGAGCACGCTCTGGCTCTCGGCACGTGCTTCTTCCGTCTTCTGCGACGCCGAACTGATGCGGGCCCGCCGCGTCTCGGACACTTCCTGGAGCGGCGGCAGGATCCACTTCACGATGACCCCGAGCACGATCAGGAAAATGACCAGCTCGACGACGAAAGTGCCGTTCGGGATTAGGAAGTTCCCACCGTTGCCGGAGCTGGCAGCCCCGGCGCTTGCAAACAGCATCCAGCAAGACCTCCGTCGCTACTTCTTGGCGAGGACGAAGACGAACAGGACCATGAACACGAGGTTGATGAAGTACATGGCCTCGACGAGGCCCACGATGATGAACATGATCGTGAACAGCCGGCCTTGGGCTTCGGGTTGGCGGGCGACGCCGGCGATCGTCTGGCTGCCGGCCAAGCCGTCGCCGATGGCCGCGCCGATCGCGCCGCCACCGAGGGCAAGTCCGCCGCCGACCATGGCGCCGGCAAGCTCGATCGCCTGGTTGAGGTCATTTGCCATTGGGTTTACCTACTCCCTTCCTGAACGGGTTGGAGATCTGCTGACGCCGTTAGTGCTCAATGTTCTCCTGACATCGCGGTCTGGAAATAGAGGATCGTCAGCAGCGAGAAGATGAACGCCTGTATGGGCGCGACGAACAGGCCGTCGAATATCTTCCAACCCAGGTCCCCGATCGGGACGACGAACCAGGGTAGGAGCGCCCAGATCAACAGCAGCATGATCCCGCCGGAGAAGATGTTGCCGAAGAGACGGAGGGCCAGGGTGAGCGGCTTTGCGATCTCCTCGATCAAGTTTATTGGGAACAGTACCTTGTAGGGCCGGAAGTAGTGGCCGAGATAGTGGCCGAGGCCCTGGGTCCTGATCCAGGTCGCGTGCACGAGAATGATGACGGTGAGCGCCATCGCGTAGGTCATGTTCACGTCGCCGGTCGGCGACGGCAACAGTTGCGGAGCGTGGCCGGTGGGGATCATCTCGAGCCAGTTGCAGAACAGGATGAAGAGGAACAACGTCATCGCGAGTGGCACGACCCGTCGCCCCTTGGTGCCGATGGACGACTCGACCTGGTTCGAGATCGCATTCGAGAGGGCCTCGAAGGCGAGCTGCATCCTGCCCGGCACGCCGGCGGTGATGTTCACTCTCACGGCGAGCCCGATCCCGATAACGAGCAACCCCACGACGAGAGAAGAGATGACGTCGTACTTGTTGACAGTCAGGCCGAGCAGCTTGATCGTGGGGGAGTTGCCGACGGTGATGGAACCCGCGTTGGCCAGAAGGCTTAGACCACTCATGTGACGGCTCCCTGTCGGAGCAGCGTAGCCACGAGGCTCAAGACAAAGAGGAAGTAGAACACCGCGACACCACCGAGCACGCCCATCCCGAGGGGCAGGTTCACAACGACGAGGACGATCGCGATCACCGTCGTGACAGCGAGACGCATCAGGGTGTTCATCGCCATCGGACGCTTGATCTTGGTCGTGCCCAAAGAGTTCAGGCGCGACGCGGTCGACATCACGAGGCGGATGTTGACGAGGCCGAGGCCTAGGCCGATGCAGGCGCCCAGGCCGGCGAGCGGGTAGCCCACGATCGACAGCACCACGAGCGCGATGATGCCGACGCCGATGGCGCCGAACACCGTACGCCGGAGCATTCTCGAGATCTCCGGCAGGTCAAGCTGCTCCAGTACCGCTGCGAGTCGCTCCATGCCCTCTTCTTGATCGACTCGAGGACAGCGGCGTGCGACCCGTTGGGGCCGACCACGCTGCTGGCTCTCAGAGAAACTTCTTGACATCGGAGTAGACCATCGCAACTGCGGCGATCACCCCGAGCGCCAGACCAACAAACGTGAGTAGCTCACCGGTGTGGAACGTCCTGTCCAGCCAGTATCCGCCGCCTACTCCGACGGCGACACACAAGGCCGTTGCGACGCCCATACCGATCAGCGTGCTGAAGCTCGGCGAGGGCTTACTGCTCACTCCGGTCGCCAATCCTCGCATTGCCGCCACCTGGTCGGCAAGACAATACCCCTGTTCGCCCCGGTCGCCGTACCGCGCCAGTCCTCACAAGTGACGAAGACGCCCGTCACCCGGCCGACGCGGCACCGCCCGGGTAGGGGTCGAACCGACGGCACAGCTCCCTTACCTCGCCGCGAACCGAAGCCAGTTCGTCCTCGTCCTGTCGTCCGCGGAGCGCCCGTGCAATTGAGCGCGGCAACCTCGGCCATCTCCGCCTCACCAAGCCCGGCGGTTGTCTCGGCCGCCGATCCCAGCCGGAGCCCACTCGCCACGAAGGGAGGTCTCGGGTCGTTCGGGATCGCGTTGCGATTACAAGTGATGCCCGTCCTGTCCAGGACTTCCTGGGCGATCTTGCCGGTGAGATCGGGATCGAAGGTTCGCAAGTCGACGAGCACGAGGTGATTGTCGGTTCCCCCGGCGACGAGCCGGAACCCTTGAGCGGTGAGCTCTCGTGCGAGTGCCGCCGCGTTGCGCACCACCTTGGACGCGTAGTCGCGAAATCCGGGCCTGAGCGCCTCCCCGAAAGCCACGGCCTTGGCAGCGATCACGTGCTCGAGCGGTCCGCCCTGTAAGCCCGGGAAGACGGCAGAGTCGACAGATTTCGCGAGGTCCGCGCCGCACAGGATCGCACCGCCTCGCGGGCCGCGGAGGGTCTTGTGGGTTGTGAAGGTCACAACGTCTGCGATGCCTACCGGGCTCGGGTGGACCTTGCCGGCGATGAGGCCGGCCGGGTGCGCCGCGTCGAACATGAAGCGGGCCCCGACCTCGTCGGCGATCTCCCGGAACGGCTGCGGGTCGATCGCACGCGAATAGGCCGTGGCCCCTGCCACGATCAGCCGGGGCCGCTCGCGGATGGCAAGGTCGTGAACCAAGTCCAAGTCGATCCGCTCGCCCGAACCGTCGGCAGCCGCAGGTGTGACCCCGTAGGCGACGAACCGGTAGAGCTTGCCTGTGATGCTGACAGGAGAGCCATGTGTCAGGTGCCCACCCTGATCGAGGCGCATTGCCATGATGGTGTCGCCCGGCTCGACGAGCGCGAGATATGCCGCCAGGTTCGCGTTCGCGCCTGCGTGCGGCTGGACGTTGGCGTGCTCCGCGCCGAACAGCTCCATCGCCCGCGTCCGTGCGAGATCCTCCACCTCGTCCGCGACGACGTTCCCACCGTAGTAACGCCTTCCGGGGTAACCCTCGGAGTACTTGTTCGTCAGCACGGAGGCCGAGGCGGCGAGCACAGCGGTAGAGGTGAAGTTCTCCGATGCGATCAGCTGAAGGCTCGTTCGCTGCCGCTCGATCTCACGTTCGAGCAGAGCGTGCACTTCGGGGTCACCCGCGAGCGCGCCCGGCAGAAGAGCGCTCGCACTCGATGGCCCGACGATCCGCGTTGTCACTAGCTGGCTCCTTCGAACGATGTTGTGGCCGAGTTCCAGGCGTCAGGCCCGAGGTTCCTCGAGAGCGGCGATCTTCTCGACTCTCCTGAGGTGCCGACCTCCCCCGAATTCGCTGCGCAGAAACATCTCGAGCGCATCGGTGGCTACCACGGTGCCAAGCAGGCGCGCGCCGAAGCAGATGACGTTCGCGTCGTTGTGCTCACGAGCCAGTCGCGCTGAGGTCACGTCGTGCACAACGGCCGCACGCACGCCAACGACCTTGTTCGCCGCGATTGCGATGCCCATCCCGGTGCCGCACACGCAGACTCCGAGGTCGGTGTCGCCCGACATGACACTTTGGCCGACCGCTACGCCGAAGTCCGGGTAGTCGACTGGATCCGGCGAATGTGTACCCAGGTCCACGACCTCGTGTCCCAAGAATGCGAGGCGCTCGATCAGCAGCCCCTTCAACTCGAACCCGGCGTGGTCCGATCCTGCCGAAACGCGCACGGGGCGAGTCTACCGGGCGGCTTCGTAGCGACTCTGCGCTCACGAGCCGGCAGCGACCGCGGCGATCTCCGCGAACGAGAGCGCCCCTTCACGCAGGCATTTCGCATCGGTACCGGTGAGCGAGATCACCGTCGACGGCCGGCCGTCGCATCTACCGCCATCGAGCACGGCCGTGACCCCGGCCCCGAAATGCTCACGGACCTCGTCGCAAGTGTGCAGCGGGGCCTCTCCGTGGCGGTTCGCACTCGTCACTGCGAGCGGTCCCGTCTTGCGCAGCAGCTCTCTCAGGAACGAATTCGCCGGGCAACGGAGCCCGATCGTCGCACGATCGCCACCGAGGTCGAAACCGACACCTGATCGCCGTTGCAGCACGAGTGTGAGCGGGCCGGGCCAGAAACGCGAAATGAGCCGCTGAGCGGTCGCAGTCGCCTCCGCCAGGTCCACGAACCCGGTCGGATCCGCGATCAGAACTGGCAGTTGGAACTGCTCGGGTCGTCGTTTGAGCGCGAATATCCTGTCGACCGCGCCCGGCAGACGGGGATCGACTGCAAGCCCGTAGACGGTGTCGGTCGGGACTGCCACGACCTTCCCGGCCGCCAGCGCCTCCTCGAGCGCGTCGAGGTCCGGCGGGCTCACAGTTCGGCCACGAGCACGCGTGGTCGCCCCACCAGGTCGTATTCGACACTCGCCTTGGGAAATCCGGCCCCGCGCGCCATCTCGAGCACCGGTCCCGCCTGATCGGACGCGATCTCGACCACCAGGGCGCCGCGTCGGCCGAGCCACGTCGGGGCACCGGCCACGATCGACTCGATCGCCTCGAGCCCGCTCGGACCCGCCACCAGTGCCCCGATCGGGTCGAAGCTCCTTACCGTCGGATCGAGACCAGCCCACTCGTGCTCGGCGAGGTACGGCGGGTTGGCGACGATCAAAGCGATCTGACCGGCGGAATCGAGGGGCAAGGCGTGGTACCAGTCGCCCTGGCAGAACTGCACTCGCGCCGCGGCCCCCGTCGGGATCCCCGACAAGTTGCCGGACGCGACCTCCAGAGCGGCTGGGTCCCGGTCTGTGGCAATGACGCGCACCACGGCCCGCTCCACTGCGAGCGAGAGCGCTATCACACCCGAGCCCGTGCCGAGATCGACCACGAGCACCTCGGCGCCGGCTTGCCGAAGTTCTGCGCCAGGCGCGGGCACACCTGCGCCGGCCTGCAAGGCACAAAGACGGTCGACCTCGGACAGGGCGACAGTGACTACGACCTCCGTCTCCGGGCGCGGGACGAGCACCCGCGAGTCGACGACGACATCGAGTTCCCGAAACGCCCAATGGCCGAGCACGTGCTGGAGTGGCTCGCCGGAAAGCCGGCGTTGCACCAGGGAATCGAGCCGTTCCGCAGCCCCGGGCGGCGCTTGAGAGTCGAGCTCGCGCAAGAACCGGGCCCCGTCGAAGCCGCTGACCTCTTCGAGCAACCACCTCGTCTGAACTGGGTCGGCAATGGCCTCGGCCGTCTCACGCCGCAGTTGCCGCCAGGTGACCCCTGCCACTTCGGACCGCCTTCTCATCCCCCGAGCAGCTGGCGGCTGCGCTCTTCTGCCAGCAACGCGTCGACGAGCTCGTCAAGGTCGCCCATCAGCATGCGGTCGAGCTTCTTCAAGGTCAGCCCGATCCGGTGATCAGTGACCCGGTTGTCCTTGAAGTTGTACGTGCGGATCTTCTCCGAGCGACCGCCACCGCCCACCTGTGCGCGCCGTTCTTGGGCAACAGCGGCCGCGTTCTTCTGTAGCTCGAGTTCGTACAGGCGCGCACGCAGCACCTTCAGCGCAGCCGCGCGGTTTTGAATCTGGCTCTTCTCGTCTTGCATCGCCACCACGAGCCCGGTCGGCAGATGAGTGATTCGGACAGCCGAGTCGGTCGTGTTGACCGATTGTCCCCCAGGGCCGGTCGAGCGGTAGACGTCGACGCGGATATCGCCGGGCTCGATCTCGACCTCGACCTCGTCGGCCTCGGGGAGCACGTTCACCGTCGCCGAGGAGGTGTGGACGCGCCCCTGGGACTCGGTGACCGGGATCCGTTGCACCCGGTGAGTGCCGGCCTCCTGGTGGAGTCGCTGCCAGGCGTCGTCGCCCTTGACGAGGAACGTGACCCCGGCGACGCCCCCGAGCTCCGATTCGCGAAGGTCCAGCACTTCTGGGCGCCAACCTCGCCGGTCCGCGTAACGCTGGTACATGTCGAAGAGGTCCTTGGCGAACAGGTTCGCCTCCTCTCCACCCTCGGCTCCCCGGATCTCGACGATGACGTTGCGACCGTCGTGAGGGTCACGGGGCATCAGCAGGTCGCGCAGCTCCGTTTCGAGTGCCACGACCCTTGCCTCTGCGGCACTCTGCTCGTCACGGCCGAGCTCGCGCTCTGCACCGACGGCGTCGGCCGCGAGCTCACGGGCGATGGCGACGTCCTCCTGCGCGGACTTGAGCTCGTGCATCTTCCGCACGACGGTCTCGAGCTCCTTGTGGCGACGCGACAGCACTCGCAGCTCATTTCGATCCTTCGAGAGCGTTGGGTCAGAGAGGCGGGTGAGGACCTGTGAGTACTCGGCCTCAAGCGCCTCAAGGCGATCGAGCACGGACTCAGGCTAGTGCCGCCTCGGGCGGCCTTCCGACCGCTGCACTGCCGAGGTCCGAGATAGCCCGTGCCCCCAGGGGCACCGCACCTGGCACGGTACGAGCACTGTTCAAGGTACCGAGAACGCCGTAGTCTCCAAGTGGGGTCTTGGCTCCAAGCGCGCTCTGACCAGATCGGGCGATCAAAGCGGAGGTCGGCCATGCCGGTACTCGTTGTGTACGCCAGCAAGCACGGTGCAACCGGGGGGATAGCTGAGCGGATCGTGGCCAAGCTGACCGAAGAGGGCTACCCGGCCCAGGCCCTGTCCGTGCAGGAGGCGTCCGGCCTCGAAGGCTACGACGCCTTCGTGATCGGCAGCGCCACCTACGGCTTCCACTGGATGGACACGGCGTCGGCGTTCGTGAAGCGCAACAGTGCCGTCCTGGCGCGTCATCCTGTCTGGCTGTTCAGCAGTGGGCCCCTAGGCAACGAGGCCAAGGACGCGAAGGGGCAGGACCTGCGCGGCAGCCGCCGCGCCCAAGGAGATCTCCGAGCTTCAAGAAGTCGTTCAGGCCCGCGGCCACCGCGTTTTTCTTCGGCGCGCTCGACCCTGACACGCTCGGATTTGCCGAGCGGGCCCTCCGCAAGCTGCCGGTCGCCCACGCGGGGCTACCGGAGGGAGACTTCCGAGACTGGGCCGAGATCGACGTGTGGGCGCTCGACATCGCCCACGAGTTGGCCCGGCCTCCCGCAAGCTGAGACCGGGACGCCGACGAGAACGCGCGGCGCCGTGGAGGGCCGGGCGGCTCCAAGGCGCGTCGACGGGGAAGGTGAAGGTGGGTCAGCGCTTGGTCTTGCGCTGGCCGTAGCGGCGCTCGAAGCGCTCCACCCGCCCACCGGTGTCCACCAGCTTCTGCTTGCCCGTGTAAAAGGGGTGGCATTCGTTGCACAGCTCGACGTGCAGGTCGGACTTGGTGGATCGCGTAGTGAAGGTGTTCCCGCACGAGCACCGCACCGACGCGGTCGTGTAGGCGGGATGGATGTCTGTCTTCATGATCTCTCCATTGTAAGCCGGGTCAGACCGAGCTCGGCCAGGGCCGCCCGAGATGAATCAGCCGCCTGGGTTCGGCGCCTTGGCGATCTCGGCGAGGAACTCGTCGTTGGAGCGGGTCGTGCGGATCTTGTCCATGAGGAGCTCGAGCCCGGCTCCACCACCTCCACCACCTCCACCACCTCCATCGCTGCCGAGGGCGTTGAGCACGCGGCGGAGCTTCCAAACCTGTTGGAGCTGCGAGCGGTCGAAGAGCAGCTCCTCGTGTCGCGTCGAGCTGGCGTTGACATCGATCGCCGGGTAGATCCGCCGCTCGGCCAACTTACGGTCGAGGCGGAGCTCCATGTTACCGGTGCCCTTGAACTCCTCGAAGATCACTTCATCCATCTTCGAGCCAGTTTCGACCAGGGCCGTTGCGAGGATCGTGAGCGAACCGCCCTCCTCGATGTTGCGAGCAGCCCCGAAGAACTTCTTCGGCGGGTAGAGAGCGCCAGAGTCGACACCACCGGACATGATCCGACCGGTTGCCGGCTGCGCCAGGTTGTAGGCCCGGGCAAGACGGGTGATCCCGTCCAGGATGATCACGACGTCCCTGCCGAGCTCGACCAGCCGCTTGGCCCGCTCGATCGCGAGCTCCGCAACGGTGGTGTGCTCGTCGGCAGGACGGTCGAAGGTCGAGGCGATCACCTCGCCTTTGACTGACCGGCGCCAGTCCGTGGCCTCTTCGGGACGCTCGTCCACGAGCAGGACCATGAGATGGACGCTCGGGTCGTTCTGCTCTATCGAATGGGCTATCTGCTTCAGGATCGTCGTCTTGCCGGCCTTCGGCGGCGACACGATCATGCTCCGCTGTCCCTTGCCGATGGGCGAGATCAAGTCGACGATCCGTGCGGTCGTGTTGAGCGGGTCGTCCTTCAGCTCGAGCCGCATCCGTTGGTCGGGGAACAGCGGGGTCAGGTCCTCAAAACGCGGCCGTTCACGGGCCTCTTCCGCCGTCATCCCGCAAACCGTGTCGATACGCAACAACGCCGGGTACTTCTCGCTCGGCCCTGCCGGACGACATGCGCCCTCGATGGCGTCACCACGGCGCAGCGCGAACCTCCTGGCCTGCGAGACCGAGATGTAGACGTCCTTGCCACTCGGCAGGTACCCGCTCGTCCGTAGGAAGCCGTAGCCCTCGTCCCGAAGGTCGAGCAGGCCGCGAACCGGCACGAGCTCGCCCTGCCATGCAACTTCCGGGCCGCCTCCCTGCGGCTCTTGACCGCCACGCTCGCGGTCGCGTCCGCGACGACGGCGCCCACGACGGTTGCCCGTCTCGACTTGGCCACCCTGGCCACCTTGATTGCCCTGATTGCCTCGCCCGGGCTGGGAGTGCTGCGTCTGTCGCTGAGGGTGAATCGTGGTCGACACCTCGCCCGACACACGATCAAGCGTCTCGGTACCAGAAGCGGCACCGCCGGCCACATTGGACGTCAGCTCGCCGGGCCGCGGCTCGTCTGCAACAACGCTCCCACTGGTCCTCGGAGCTGGCGCCCGATTGCTCCGGCCGAAGCCGGAGCCCGCCAGGAGGGCAGCTGCGCCCTCTGCGACCGCGTCCGCGACATCGGTCGGGTCTGCGGAGCCGCTCCCGTTGCCAAGGGCCGATCCTGGCGACGACGAGTCATCCTGACCCTCACCAAGCTCGCGAGCTTGCCCCCCGCCATTGCCGTTCACTTCGGCGTGGGCTGGCGACGAGTCCGCTGAGCGCGTCTTGACTGTGGACCGCGCTCTCGAGGTGCGACCTCGCGCCGGTTTCGAAGCCGATGCGCCGTCGGTGCCGGCTGCCTCGCTGGTGTCGGCCGCGTCACCGTTGGAAAGCGGTGATTGCAGCGATGCCGTTCCGCTCGCGTGCAATGGTGAGGCGCCCTCGACCTCGACGCCGGCGGCACGCAGGATCTGGTTCACCAGATCCGCCTTGCGCAAGCGCGCTACGGGCTCGAGGGACATGGCGGTCGCGATTGCCCGAAGCTCGTCGCTCGCTTTGCGCTCGAGGATCGAACGCTCGAGCTGTTCTTCGCTCATCAGCTTCCTCTCTGGATCTTCTGTTGCTTGAGGTGGTTCTTTGGAGGAGATTCCCGGGCCTTCCGGGATTCCGCGATGTCGGTGTTCCCCCGTTGTGCTCACGACATGCCCTCCCGGGCGGTCACCCGGACCGGTCGGGTCATGCAATCGACCCGAGCCTGCAATCCGCCGCTCGGAACTCCCAAACAGAACAAGTCTTCGATTTTCGCCGGATCGCACAGCCCAGTCAGTGGGTGCCCACGGCGGCTAATGCGTCTGCACGGGAGGAAACGCCGGTATAGGCAATAACAGGGAAAAGGCCTCTGCGATTCCCGCCGCCCCATTCGGGTCGCCCGCCCCAGAGGGCGAACTGGCGTCCGCAATGACGAACCAGGGCAACCGCATACTAGCGGGGCATCGCTCTGCCGGCAAACACCGCTGGACGGACCGAACCGCCGGGGGCAGTCAAAGCCCGAGCGCTCCGAGCACGGATCTGAGGTCGGCATCGACAACGGCAGGCACCGACACTTGGCTGATCGCCAGGTCCGGGTCCTTCAGCCCATGGCCGGTCAGCACGCACACGACCGTCGCGCCTCTCGGCACCGATGTCCTCAACAAGCCCGCGACAGACGCCGCCGAGGCCGCCTCGCAGAAGACCGACTCCTCGGTGGCGAGGAACCGGTACGCCTCCAGGATCTCCTCGTCGGTCACCGCGTAGATCCCGCCACCGGACTCCGACGCCGCCGCTGTCGCTCCGTACCAGGAAGCCGGATTCCCGATCCGGATCGCCGTGGCGACGGTCTCGGGCGCGGCAATCGGATGCCCGGCGACGATCGGAGCGGCGCCGGCGGCCTGGAATCCGAACATTCTCGGCAGCCTCGTGGAGCGCCCGGCGTTGCGGTACTCGCAATAGCCACGCCAGTAGGCCGTGATGTTCCCGGCGTTGCCCACCGGAATGCAGTGGATCTCGGGAGCGTCGCCGAGATGGTCCACGATCTCGAATGCGCCGGTCTTCTGCCCTTCGATACGAAACGGGTTCACCGAGTTCACGACGACTACCGGCGCGCGTCCCGGCAGCTGCCTGACGACCTCGAGCGCAACGTCGAAGTTGCCGCGCACCTGCAAGACGCGCGCCCCATGCACGAGCGCCTGGGCCAGCTTCCCAAGAGCGATGTGACCCTCCGGGATGAGAACCGAGCAGCTCATCCCGGCCCGGGCCGCGTAGGCCGCCGCGGAAGCGGAGGTGTTGCCGGTCGAGGCGCAAACGACTGCCTTGACTCCCTCTTCGGCGGCTTTGGAGATGGCCATCGTCATACCCCGGTCCTTGAAAGAGCCGGTCGGGTTCGTTCCTTCGAGCTTGAGCAGAACGTCGGCATCGACCCGCTCCGAAAGCCGCGGAGCCGCTAGCAAGGGCGTCCCGCCCTCCAACAGGGTCACGACAGGTGTCGACTCGGAGACCGGGAGGAAGTCTCTGTATTCCTCGATCACTCCGCGCCAGGAGATCATCCCGATCAGCTTTCGGGGCCGATGAGCCGTAACACCACGCCGACTCGCGCGACGACGTCCAGTTCCGCCAGCGACCTGAGCGTGGCCTGAACGTCGGCTTCACGGGCAGTGTGGGTGATGAACACCAGGTGAGCCCCGCCACCGAGGCCTATCTGTTCCATGGAACGGATCGAGACATGGTGCTCGCCGAACACGTGGGCCACCGCGGCCAGCACGCCGGGCTGATCCTTCACGTCCAAGGTGAGGTAGTACTGGGTCCGAAGCTCGGAGATCGGGCGGATCTCGACTCGTTCGCGACGAACGGCGCGTCCTCTAGTCCCCTCGCGCCGATGGTGCGCGGCCGCCACCACATCGCCGAGCACCGCGCTTGCTGTCGCCACTCCGCCGGCGCCACGTCCATAGACCATGAGCTCACCGGCCGTGTCGCCTTCGACGAAGACCGCGTTGAACGCGCCGCGCACGCTCGCCAGAGGGTGCTCACGGGGCACCATGGCGGGATGGACTCGCACAGCGACTGCCGGCGTGGGGCCATCGCTCACGCGCTCGGCGACAGCCAACAGCTTGACCACGTAGCCGAGTTTGTGGGCGAAGGCTATGTCGGAAGCTCCGACGGCGGTGATCCCCTCGGTGTAGACGTCGGTCGCGATCACGTCCGCGTCGAACGCGATGCCAGCCAGGATGGCGGCCTTGGCCCGGGCATCGAAGCCCTCGACGTCCGCTGTGGGATCGGCCTCGGCATAACCGAGTGCCTGCGCCTCCGCGAGTGCCACGGCGTAGTCGCAGCCCTCCTCGCTCATGGAGGTGAGCATGTAGTTGGTCGTGCCGTTGACGATTCCCATCACACGGACGATCCGCTCACCTGCCAGTGAGTCGTTGAGGAGCCGGACGAGAGGGATCGCGCCAGCGACCGAGGCTTCGTAGAACAGGTCGACCCCGCCGTTCTCGGCAGCAGAAAGAAGCTCGGCCCCGAAGGTGGCGAGGAGCTCCTTGTTGGCGGTGACGACGGACTTGCCTGCCGCGTAGAGCTGCGAGCACCAAACTGCGCGCCGGTTCGATGCCGCCGATGAGCTCGACGATGACATCGATCGACGGGTCGTCCACGAGCGAGGCGGCGTCGTCGCAAAGTCGCTCTCCGGCGTCGGAGAGGGCCGAGCCAGGCCTGTGTTTGGCCACGTCCCTGACAGCGATGCGCGTGACGCGCAGCTCGTGGCCTATCCGAAGCGCGATCGCCTCGACTTGGGAGTCGATGAGCCGGGTGAAGGCGACACCGACGTTGCCGTAGCCAAGCAGACCGACGTGCACGACATCGGTGCCACGTCTTTCGTTCGATTTGGGCTCGTCCACGTGCACAAGGTACAAGACGGGCGAGGTCAAGTTTCACAGGCGAGCAGGTCGGCCACGGTTTCTCGTCGGACGACGACCCGGTATCGGCCCGCTGAGACGAACACGACGGGCGGGCGCAACACCCGGTTGTAGTTGGAAGACATGGCGAATCCGTACGCCCCGGTCACCGGTGTGGCGAGCACGTCGCCGACAACGAGGTCGGAAGGCAGACGCGCATCATCGACGATGACGTCACCGGACTCGCAATGCTTGCCCACGAGCCGCGCGGCAAGCGGCCGGGGCGCCAGCGGTGCACGGGGCAAAAAGGCCTCGTACCCGCTTCCGTAGAGAACCGGCCGCGGGTTGTCGGACATGCCACCGTCGACCGCGACGTAGCAGCGCAAGCCCGGGAGCGGCTTGATGGTGCCGACCCGATACAGCGTCATGGCCGCGCTCGCGACTATGGCGCGACCAGGCTCGGCAGTGAGGCGCACCGTCAAGGGTAGGCCTGCCGTCCTGGCGGCCGCGTGCACGGCCTGCGCCCATTCGGTGATGGACGGTGCCGCCTCCCCTTCGACGTAGGCCACGCCGAGGCCACCTCCGATGCAGCATTCCGAGAGCCGGTTCTCGACCACGAACGGTACGAGAGCGGCAATCTCTTCGGCAAAGGCTGAGACCTCGAAGATCTGGCTGCCGATGTGCGCGTGCACACCGACAAGCTCGTAACCTGCCAGGCCCCTGAGGGCGTCGACCGCTTCGGCCGCGGCACCCGAAGCCAGAGAGAAACCGAACTTCGTGTCCTCCTGCCCGGTCTTCACATACTCGTGGGTGTGCGCTTCGATACCCGGCGTCACGCGAACCAACAGGCGCGTCCGATGACCGGCCGAGCCGGCTGTCACGCCCGCAGCGCCGAGCGCGCGCAGCCGGCTGATCTCGTCGAACGAGTCGACGACGATCCGGCCGACACCGGCATGCAGCGCTGCGGTGAGCTCCTCGGAGGACTTGTTGTTGCCATGACATACGAGATGCTCGCCGCTCGCTCCTCCCGCGAGCGCCACGGCCATCTCCCCGCCGGTCGAGACGTCGAGCGCCATCTTCTCCTCTAGGGCCAGAGCAGCCATCGCCTTGCACAAGAAGGCCTTGGTGGCGTAGGCGACGCCGGTCCCGAAGCCCGCAACGGCCTCGCGGCACCGATCGCGCATGTGGTCCTCGTCGTAGACGAACACCGGTGTGCCGACCTCATCCGCGAGCTGCACGAGGTCGACCCCACCAACGCTCAGGTGACCGCCGTCAGTGACCGCGGACGTGTCGGGCAGCAGGCCCCATTGGATCGGCCCGTCGGGTGGTGCCGGTGGCGGCGTCTCGGGCGCAGGCGCCCCGCAGGGAGATCGGGCGCCGGTCACATCGCCTCAGGTGCCCGGACTCCAAGGAGGTTGAGCGCGATCGCGAGACCGATCTGGACTCCTTCGACCAACCACAACCGTGCCTGGGTGAGCTCGGGTGGGACCTCGTCGGAAAGGACACGGCAGTCGTGGTAGAAGCCGTGGAACTCGCCCGCGAGCAGGCGGACCCAGTTCGTCACCTTGTGCGGCGCGCGTTCCTTGGCTGCCTCGCCGACCACGTGTGGCAGGTCGACCAGGCAGCGGATCAACTCCAGCTCCCGATCGTGAACCAGCAGCGACAGGTTGGCCTCCGAGATGGGAACGCGCTTGATTCCGCGCTCGGCGCGCTTACGGTCGATCGAGGCGATCCGAGCGTGTGCGTACTGCACGTAGAAGACGGGATTGTCCATCGACCGGCGTTTCATGAGGTCGATGTCGAGCGTCGTAGCCTGATCGATCGAATTGAGGAGCGACAGCAGCCGAGTCGCGTCGGCTCCCATCTCGTCGATGAGCGAGTCGAGCTTGATGAAATGCCCCGAGCGCTTCGACATCCGACGCCCGACGATGTTGACGAGCTGACCGAGCCGGATCTCAAGCCTGTCGCGCTCTACGCCCAGTGCCGCAACACCGGCCTTCAAGCTCGCAACCTGACCGTGGTGGTCCGCGCCGAAGATGTCGATCACCCGATCGAACCTGCGGACGAGGAACTTGTCGCGGTGGTACGCGAGATCGCCTGCGAGGTACGTGACGTCGCCGTTCGTCCTGATCAGCACGCGGTCGCGGCTGTCGCCGACCTCGGTTGACCGCAGCCATATCGCTCCGTCCGCCTCGTACACGAGCCCCCGTTCGCGGAAGATCTCGATCGTCTCGCCAACCCGGCCGCTCTCCTCGATCGAGGCCTGCGAATACCACTCGTCGAAACGAATGTCGAGCCGGTCAAGCGTCGCCCGTATGTTCTCGAGAATCGCTTCGCTGGCGAAACGGCCGGCTTCGACGATGTCCTCGGGGCCCTCGTACTCCTGCGCGAGCTGGGTGACGTACTCGCCCTGATAGCCCTCCTCCGGCACGACGTCGCCGCGACGCCGAGCGAGCAGGCTCTCGCCGAGAAGGCGGATCTGGCCTCCGGTGTCGTTCACGTAGAACTCCCGTTTCACATCCCAGCCGCAGCGGCTCATCACCCGTCCGAGAGCGTCGCCGTACGAGCCGAGCCAGCCGTTGCCCACGTGCAGCGGGCCCGTCGGGTTCGCTGACACGAACTCGATCTGGACGCGCTCCCCGGCTCCGAGCTCGGGAGTCGCGTAGTTCTCCACTCCGGCCTCGATGACCTCGGTCAATGCGTGGTGCAACCACGAGTTCTCAAGCTTGAAGTTGACGAACCCGGGGCCCGCGACCTCGATCTCGAGCAAATCGTCGATCGACTCGGTCTGGAGCGTGGCGACAAGGTCGTTGGCGATGTCGCGAGGCGCTCGACCTGCTGCCTTCGCGACGACGAGCGCGACATTGGTCGACCAGTCACCGTGCTCCGGGCGGGCCGGGCGGACGAGCTGCACCTCCTGCGGCTCGATTGGGATGTGAAGGGTCGCGAGAGCAGCGACGATCCCGTCGGCCAGACGTCGTTCGGTGGTCATTGGAGTCTGAGGATGGCTGAAGTCCCGCTAGCATGCAACCTGCGCTCAAGTGAGCCCTCGTAGCTCAGGGGATAGAGCATCGGCCTCCGGAGCCGGGTGCGCAGGTTCGAATCCTGCCGAGGGCGCCACGGGTCAGCGACAGAACTGACCCGTCCTCGACGACGGAATTTCACGCCGGGCTGGTGCCGAGCTCGCCAAGGCCTTCCGCTGCCCCGCTGGACTGGCTAGGCCGAAGCCGTGCCGGGTTCGCCAGCGCCAGGGCCAGCGATCGGCGAAGCAGTGGGAGGCGGGCCGGACCGCACGCCTGCCATCAGCATGCCGATCTCCTCACGCGTGTTGACCCGAGGGTCCGCGGACCCGATGATCGTGCCTTCGTACATCACAAGGACACGATCGCAAATGGTCATGATCTCGTCGAGGTCCTCGGAGATGATCAGGACGGCCGTTCCGTTGTCGCGCTGAGCGACAAGGCGCTCGTGGATGTAGCGGGTCGAGCCCACGTCAATGCCTCGGGTGGGCTGAGCAACCAGCAGCACACGAGGGCTGCCCGACAGCTCGCGGGCCATGATCAGCTTTTGGATGTTCCCGCCGGAGAGGTTCCTGGCCGGTGTGTCCAGCGAAGGAGTCCTGACGTCAAACGCCGAGATCAGCTCCTGGCAATGGCGACGGATGGAGCGAGTGCGCAGGAAGCCGAGGCGAGAGAAGCTCCGGCTCCGGTTCTCGACGAGCAGGAGGTTCTGTGCGACTGTGAACGCCGGGACGACACCGTCGCGCATGCGTTCCTCCGGGACATAGGCGAGGCCCGCCGTCCGCCGCGTCAGCCGGGTTCGCCCCCGCCAACTCGGCGTCGTCCAGCCGGATGGAACCGCTCAACGGTGAGCGAAGACCCGCAATTGCCTCGGAGAGCTCCCGTTGCCCGTTCCCCGAGACTCCGGCGATGCCCACGATCTCACCGGCAGAGACCTCGAGCGACAGCCCCCGAACGGCTTCGATCCCTCGGTCGCCCCTCACACGGAGGTCCTTGACCGCGAGACGAACGTCAACGCCGGTGCCTCGTGGAGGCTGGGTCTCCAGGGCGACACTGCGGCCAACCATCAACTCCACCAAACGAGCTCGGGTCGCGTCAGCGGACGAAATCGTGCCGACGTTGCGTCCAGCCCGAAGCACAGTGATGCGCTCGGAGATGTCGAGCACCTCGTGGATCTTGTGCGAAATGAACACGAGGCCCCGACCACCTTCGGTCATCTGCCTCAAGACGACGAACAGCTCGTCCACTTCGCGCGGTGTCAGCACGGCCGTCGGCTCGTCCAGGACCAGCAACGACACGTTGCGATACAGCGCCTTGATGATCTCCACACGCTGGCGCTCGCCCACCGACAGCTGCCAGATGATGGCCTGCGGGTCGACGTTGAGCCCATAGATGTCGGCGAGTTCGCGGATCCTCGCCGACACCCGGGCGAGGTCGGTCAGCGGGCCGCGTGTGGACCTCTCTCCCAACGCCACGTTCTCGGCCACGGTCAAGGTGTCCACCAGCATGAAGTGCTGGTGGATCATCCCTATGCCGCGTCTGATCGCGTCGGCCGGTGAGGTGATGGTGGCCCTCGCGCCGTTGATCTGGATCTCACCCTCGTCGGGGCGGTACAGGCCGTAGAGCACGCGCATCAAGGTGCTCTTGCCTGCGCCGTTCTCCCCGAAGAGGGTGTGGATCTCGCCGCCTAGTACATCGAAATCGACGTGATCGTTGGCGACCACCCCGGGGAAGCGCTTGGTGATGCCCGTCATCTGGAGAAGTGGAACGCCCTCCTGAGCTGGGCCCGCTGCCGGGGTGGTCACCACGGTCGTCCTTTCTTGTCTGCCTGGTCGGCGCCGCCTACTGCGGGACGGTGATGTCCCCGTTGGTTATCTGGCCGATCAGTTTCTCGCCTTCAGCCTTGACCGCGGTTGAAAGCTTGTAACCCGAGTTGAACTGGACCTTCTCGCCGCCGTTGCCGAGGCCGATCACGTAGGTCGCGCCACCGAGCGTGCCACCACGGATCGCCGTGAACATCTGCAGCAAGACCGGGTCCCAGTTGTAAACCTGCGAGGAAACGACATTGCTCGGCGCGAGCTTCGACTGGTTCCACTGCGTGCCGAACCACGCCAAGTGGTCCGACCTCGCGACGCCGATCGCCCCGACGACCGACTGGGAGCTGCCGGTGAGCACGTCCGCTTTGTCGCCCTGCACAAAGGTCTTCGCGCAGGTGGCCATGAGGCCGTCATCGCTGAATGAGCCGGTGTAGACCTCATGCGCTGTCACCTTGAACTTGTTGGCCTTGGCGGCGGCCGCTGCGCCGGCGGCGAAGCCGTCGACGTACAGCTTGGCGTCACCGGTCGCGATGGGCCCGCAGATCCCGAGCACCTTCGACTTGCTTATCAACGCAGCCATGTAGCCCTGGACGTAGCCGCCTTCATTCGAGGACGCCTCGTAAGCGAAGACGTTCTTCAATCCGAACGTCGCGCCTGCAGTCCCCCATGCGAAGGCGACCTTCGGGAACAGAGGTGCCAGTTGCTCGATCGTGGACCCGTACTGGGAGCCATGGGCGATGACCAGGTTGTAGCCCTCGGACGCGTACTCGCGGATGATGCTCGCCGCGTCGGACACGACGTACTCGTTCGCCGAGACGGCGATGGTCAGGTGCTGGGACGATTTCAGGCTCTCGAGAGCGCTGTACATCGATTGCGTGAAGGCAAGGTCATTCGTCGCGCTTGGCGCGATGAGAGCCACCTTCAGTGGCGCGACGGCAGTTGACGACGAGTGCGGGCGCGCTGCATTCGTCGTCGCGGAAGCACCACTGGCGTAAGCGGCGGTGCCGAGCGCGATGCCGACCGCAGCGAGCACCAAGGCGGCCCGTCTGGCTAGGTTCATATGCATTGTGCTTTCTCTCCCTTGTTAATGACTGCACTCTTGTAGGTTTCACATGCTGGCACTGCCTGGTGCTTCAACGGGATCTGCCTCGTCGCATCACCCTCTTCTGTTGTGATGTCCGCGTAACACAATTGTAACCTGACATCGAGAGTCACACGGTTGCCTCACCCTCCTCTCTCGTAAGGCTTCCCGAGGGCGGCCGGCTGCCTGAAGCGGCGGGCGACGGTGAGCAGAGCCAGGATCGTGATCACCGCGGGCGCGGTCGCTGCGAGATCGGAGGCGCTTAGCGGGATGATCCCGAGTGACTTCCATTCGAGGACGACTGCGATGGCCAGCCCGTACAGCACCGAACCACCCATGACACCAGTCGGGCGCCAGGCACCGAAGTAGACGAGCGCTACGGCGATGAAACCCTCGCTCTGGGTGAGGTTCTCCTGGAAGATGCCGTCGTAGAGCAGGAGGGCGGCGCCGGCCAGGCCGGCCAAGGTGCAGCCGATGAGCACAGTCGACCAGCGCACGCGCGCGACGTTGACACCCACGCTGTCGGCCGCTGCCGGGTTTTCACCAGCGGCACGGACCTTCATCCCGAACGTCGTCCTGTTGAGAACGAAGGCTACGACCGGCACCAGCAGGAAGGCCACGTAGACGAGGATCGTCTGTTCGAAGAACATCCCGCCCACCGCCGGTATCTTGTCGAGCAGCGGGATGCTGACCGGGTTGAGCGTGCTGATCGGCAGGGGGGTGCCAACGAGCTTGATGAAAAGCAAGTCGCTGAACCCGAGCCCGAAAAGGTAGACACCGATCCCGCTTATGCCCTGCTCGGCCTTCAAGGTGACGCTGATGAACGCGGTCACGACACCCATCACCGCCCCGGTTCCCATCCCGACGAGGATGGCAAGAAGCAGGTTGTTGGTCTTGAGCGCTGTGAAGTAGGTCGTGAAGGCCGAGAGGAGCATGATCCCATCGACGCCTAGGTTGATCACCCCGCTGCGCTGTCCCATCGTCTCGCCGAGCGCCGCCAGGAGGAAGGGGGCGGCCACTCCGAGCGCCGAGGCCACTGTCGCCGTGAGGATGGCGTAGGTGAAGAACTGGCTCACGGGTCACTCCGCACTTCGGCGCTGACCAGCGGCGCGACCGGCGCGCCCAGCTCGGTCGGCCGGGCCCTGGAACGCCCTGGAGGTCCGGAGGACGTGGCACGGCTGCGCCTGCGCATGTACTCGAGCGAGACGACGAACACCACGACAAGCCCTTCGAGAGCGGTCACCATGTCGGCCGGAACGCCGGTGGCGACCTGTAGGGCGTCACCGCCCACGAGCAGCCCGCCGAAGAGGAAGGCCGAGATGATCGTCCATAGCGGGTTGAGAGCCCCAAAGAGCGCTACGACGATCCCGTTGAAGCCGTCCGAGCCGGTGAACCCGGTGAGGCTCCCGTCTGTCACCATCCGGTGTGAGATGCTGCCGAACACGAGCAACGCGCCCGCCAAGCCGCACATCGCACCACTTATGGTCATGGCAAGGGTCATCGTCCTTTTCACAGGCATTCCGGCGTACTTCGAGGCGTCCCGCGACAGCCCCACGGCCTGGATGCGGAATCCGAAGCTCGTGCGATAGAGCAGTATCCACACCCCTCCTGCCACGATCACCGCAATCAGCACGCCGAGGTGGAGCTGCGTATTCGGGATGAGGATGGGCAACCACGAGGTCCGGGGGAGAAGCCTGGTCTCTGGGATCAGGCCATAGGTGGAGTTCTGCGTCTTGTCGACCATCGGGCCGGCGAGCAGCCAGTTCATGATTTGAACGGCGACAAGGTTGAGCATGATCGTGCTCAGGATCTCGTTGACGTTGAAATATGCCTTGAATGCTCCCGGGATCGCCCCCCAGAACGCGCCGCCGGCCGCGCCCGCGAGCAGAACGAGAGGGATGAGCTCGATGCTCGGCAGGTTCGGCAACGCGAGCGCTGTCGCCGAGCTCGCCAAGCCGCCCATCGCCAGCTGGCCCTCGCCGCCGATGTTGAAGACGTTGGCGCGGAACGCCACGCAGATCCCGACAGCGACCAGAAGAAGCGGGGCGGCCTTCACCGCAGTCGAGCCGAGCGCGTAACTGCCGTCGAAGGCCCCAACGATGAGGGCGTTGTAGCCGGTGATCGGGTTGGCTCCGAGAGCCAGCATCATGACCGCGCCGAGCAGCAGAGCCGCTACGAGGGAGAACGGAAGCGCGAACCAGCTCAGCAGAAACCGTCGCCGATCGGCCCAAGCGCCTGCAACCGCCTCGGTGACGCGACTCAAGGCCATCTCCTGAGTGCGCTCCTGGCCGGAAGGCCGGTCGAGTGACGGCGATCCCTCCGCGGCACCATTGCGTCAGCGTAGGGAGCGCTCACTTTGGCATCCTAGGTCGAAAGTCCTTTCTTGCGAGAATATTTCGGCCCGATGCCAATTCCCGACACGGCCGCGCGATGACTGGCAGACGCGGCCTAGGACTTCAGGCTCTTTGCCGCTCGGGGATCGGAGCGACCCTCCAACAGCTCCGCCCGGCCGCCTTGGCCTCGCACAGCGCCTCGTCAGCGCTGGCGAGCAGGACGTCCGAGGTCGTCCCCGGCGGGAAGTCGCGCACGATCCCGATGCTTGCACCGATTTTCAACGCCGGAGCGTCTCCGATCGAAATCGGTTCCGCCAGGCGCTCGACTACCCGGGCGGCGATGGCAATGACCTGAGGCTCGGTGACATCGTTGGCGCAAAGGATGGCGAACTCGTCTCCCCCGATGCGAGCGAGCTCGTCGGTCGGGCGCACCACCGACGACAACCGGCGGGCGATCACGCGCAACGCCGAATCTCCCGCGAGGCGACCCAGCCGGTCGTTAACGTCGTTGAAGCCGTCGATGTCGATGTAGAGCACGGCCGGCCGGTCACCGGCCTCGACCCGTGAGCTGAGCGCCTGGAAGTAGCTCCTGCGATTGGCGAGGCCGGTCAACAGGTCCTGGGAGGCCTCCTCCAGCGAGCGTTCCCCGACAACGCTGTGCGAGATCATGAGCGACGCGAGGATCAGTGCCCGATCTACGGCCGTGCGCTCTGTGGTCCCAAGTGGCCCGAGCTCGCGGCTCCACACGACAAGGCAGGCCGACGGTGTGCTTTCACCGCGAGTCAGGATCGGAAAGCAGGAAACAGAACGGAACCCTTTGGCGGCTGCCCGGGTGGACTCGGGCAGGCCGGCGAGCTCGGTGTACAAAATGGCCGAGTCCGGACCCATCGCCTGGTCCCAAGGTCCCGCAGCGGGCGGTGCGGGAACCGGCGGGTGCGGAGGGAAACAGCTGATCTTGCGACCGTCGGGCGAGGCGATAACGAAGAAGGACTCCCCGAGTACCGGCGGGAGCTCCAGGGCACCGGCAAGAGCCGAGAGGTTGTCCTCCAGGGCGACGCCGGCCTGGGCCGAAGCGAGAACTTGGTCGAAGTGGTCGTACGCGCTCTCGAGCAACAGCAGGACGACGAAGCCGGCAAGAGCGGGATCAGCCAGCCGGTTGAGTGCCCAAGCCTCGGCGAGCCGCGGCCTCCCGTCGACATGAAGGTAAGGCAGCCGCACTGGGCCGGTCAGCTGCTCAGGCGACTTTGCTGCGGACGCCGCCAACAGCCAGGTCAGTAGAGACCGGTCCTTCGCGTCGAGATGGCTGCTCAGCTCCGATCCGACGAGCACGTCCACTGGCTGGCCGCCGAGGTGCTCCACCTGACCGGATGCAAAGCGAACGATGCCACGTGTGTCAAGAAGCACCAGGACGCCGGGAATCGATGCGAGAAGATGCGCGTGAATTCCGAGAATGTCCGCGCCCGATTCGGTAGGCGCGCTCACAATTGCGATCCAACTGCCGATACAGTCACCAGCTACAGAGTAGACAAGGGCCGGTTGGCACACATGCACTGCGACAACCGGCCCCTCCAGATGCTGCGTCCCGTCGGGCCCAGCTCGGGCCGCCGGGACTGTTCGCAATCAGGTCAAGCCTGGCGGACCGCTTCAGCCTCGATCTCGAGCTTGACCTTCGGGGAGACGACGAAGCCGCCTGTCTCGAGGGCGGCGTTGAAACTCACTCCGAAGTCGTTGCGGTCGATCTCGCCCGAGGCGGTGAACCCGAGGCGCTGGTTGCCCCAGGGGTCCTGGATGACGCCCTCGAACTGGACGCCCAGGACGACCGGGCGCGTCACGCCACGAACGGTCAGGTCGCCGTTCACCTTCCAGTCACCGTCGGAGCTCAGCTCGACCTTGGTGCTGCGGAAGGTGAGCGTCGGGAACTCGTCGACGGCGAGGAAGTCGTTGGTCCGGACGTGCTTGTCACGGCCCTCGTCGTTGGTATTGATGCTCGCCGCCTGAACGGTCACCTCGACCGATGACTCCGAAGGGTCGTCGCCGACGACGATGGTGCCCTCGTAGTCGGTGAAGCGGCCGCGAACCTTGGAGACCATGAGGTGCCGAGCGACGAAGCCGACCTGGGTGTGCGACTTGTCGAGCACGAACGTGCCGGCGGTGGGCAGCTTCACGCCGTTGGCTTCCCTCGTGCCGGCGGGGTTGAGAGTATCGGTCATTTCTTGAGACTCCTTGTCCTTGGGGGGCTGACAGGTCATTTGCTTGTGCAACTAACTATATCAACTATTTGCTCGCGCAACTATTCCCGTACTCCCGCTACACTGTCGGCGTGGAACCAGCAGGCATACCCGGACAGGCGAGCGAAGTCGACCGGATCACCCTCGTCGGGCTCGTCTTCGAGACGGCCTCGGGGCTGCACCGAGCGGTCGGCCCGCTACTCGAACGCCAGTGTGAACTTGCCGGCCAGGAGTTCGAGATCCTGATCCGGCTCGCTCGAACACCGGGCGGGCGGCTGCGGATGAGCGACCTCGCCGCACAGACTGCGCTCACCCCGAGCGGTCTCACACGCGCGATCGCCCGCCTGTGCGAGGCAGGCCTCGTGAGCCGCGAAACCTGTCCCGAGGATCGCCGGGGCGCGTTCGCAGCACTGACCGGCGCCGGCGAGGAGCGGATGGGTCAGGCTCTTGACGTCCACCGTGCGCAGCTCGCCGAGCTCCTCGACGGAGCGCTCGACCTCGACGAAGAACTCGCGTTCGTGGTTTCGCTGCGCAAGCTCCGCGACCGGGTAAGTCCCGAGGCCTCCAACCTCACTGCCTAGGCCTCCGGCCTCACTGCCTAGAGTGCAAACCTGGGAGGCAGAGACAGAAATGACGGGACGAGACAGTTTCGGCGCCGAGGGCACCTTGGAGGTTGGTGACCGGCGCTACCGCATCCATCACCTGTCGGCACTCGATGGAGTCGCTGATCTGGCGCGGGTTCCTTACTCGATCAAGCTCCTCCTCGAGAACCTGCTGCGCCACGAAGACGGCGTAGCCGTGAAGGCCGAAGACGTGGAAGCCCTGGCCCGTCACGAGACCGGTGGAGCCGCTCGGGAGATCGCGTACTCGCCGGCGCGCATCCTCCTCCAGGACTTCACCGGCGTACCGTGCATCGTCGACCTCGCCTCCATGCGGGACGCGATCGAGGCGCTCGGAGGCGATGCGAGCCGGATCAACCCTCTCGTGCCCGTCGACCTCGTGATCGACCACTCTGTCGTCGTCGACATCTACGCCCGCCGTGACGCCCTCCAGGTGAACACGACCCTCGAGTACGAGCGCAATGCCGAGCGCTACCGGTTCCTGCGCTGGGGCCAACAAGCTTTTTCGAACATGCGCGTCGTGCCCCCCGGCACGGGCATCTGCCACCAGGTCAACCTCGAGTACCTGACCAGCGTCGTCTTCACCGACTCTGAGGGCGCCGCCTATCCCGACACGGTCGTCGGCACCGACTCACACACGCCGATGGTCAACGGCCTCGGCGTGCTCGCCTGGGGTGTCGGGGGCATCGAGGCGGAGGCCGCCATGCTCGGCCAGCCGATTTCCATGCTCGTGCCACCGGTAGTCGGTCTGCGCCTGACCGGCGAGCTCCCGGAAGGCACTACGGCGACCGACCTCGTCCTCACTGTTGCCGAACTGCTCCGGAACCACAACGTCGTCGGCAAGTTCGTCGAGTGCTACGGGCCCGGCGTGGCGAAGGTGCCGCTCGAGAACCGGGCGACAATAGGCAACATGTCGCCGGAGTACGGCTCGACGGCCACGATCTTCCCCATCGACTCCGAGACGCTTCGCTACCTGAGACTCACCGGCCGCCCCGAAGAACTCTGCAAGCTGGTGGAGGCCTACGCCAAGCATCAGGGTCTCTGGCACGACGAAACGGCCGAGCCCACCTATTCCGAGAGGATCGCGCTCGACCTCTCGTCCATCGAGCCGAGCCTCGCCGGCCCGTCGCGCCCCCAGGACCGTGTTCCGCTGCGCAGGTCGAAGGCGATGTTCGCCGAGGCCCTCCCACGCTCGCTTCCCGAACCAACTGCGGCCTCGGCGGGCCTCGGCGGGCCCGCGGGCAACGCCCGGGCGCACGTGCGCCTCGCCGATGGCGCTGAGTTCGATCTCGAGCACGGCCACGTAGTGATCGCTGCGATCACTAGTTGCACCAACACCTCGAACCCCCAGGTGATGATCGCCGCCGGGCTCGTGGCGAAAAGGGCCATCGAGCTGGGCCTGAGTTCCAAGCCCTGGGTGAAGACGAGCCTCGCACCGGGCTCACGGGTCGTCATGGACTACCTCGAGCGGGCCGGCTTGGTCCCCTATCTCGAAAAGCTCGGCTTCGGACTCGTGGGCTTCGGCTGCACGACCTGCATAGGCAACTCGGGCCCGCTGCTCAGTGAGATCTCAGAGGCCATCAACGCCCGCGGCTTGGCATGCGCGGCCGTGCTGTCGGGCAACCGCAATTTCGAGGGGAGGATCCATCCCGACGTCCGGATGAACTACCTCGCGTCCCCACCTCTCGTGGTCGCGTACGCGCTCGCCGGCACCATGAACCTCGATCTCGCGACAGAGGCCCTCGGCGTCTCCGACGACGGCCGCCCCGTGCTGCTGGCGGACGTCTGGCCCTCCTCACAGGAGGTCGCGCAGGTGCTCGAGCAAGCCGTGGGCGCCGAGATGTTCCGCCGGGAGTACGCGCACGCGACGACCGGTGACGAGAACTGGCAATCCCTAGCTGTCCCGACGGGGCAGCGCTACGCGTGGGACAGGCAGTCGACCTATGTGCAAAGACCGCCCTTCTTAGAGGCAATGAAGGCCCAGCCGGAGCCGGTCACTGACGTCACCGGCGCCAGGGTGCTGGCCGTGCTCGGAGACAGCGTCACTACCGACCACATCTCGCCCGCGGGATCGATCAGGCCGTCGAGCCCGGCCGGGCTCTGGCTCCAGGGCCACGGCGTGGCCGTGGCCGAGTTCAACTCGTACGGTGCCCGACGGGGCAACCACGAGGTGATGATCCGGGGAACCTTCGCCAACCCCCGCATCCGCAACCATCTCGTGCCCGGGACCGAGGGAGGAGTGACCGTGCACCTGCCCGACGGTGATCAGACGACGATCTTCGAGGCGGCGGTCCGCTACCGGTCCGAGGGCGTGCCCCTCGTCGTGATCGCCGGCAAGGAATACGGTTCCGGCTCGTCACGTGACTGGGCGGCAAAGGGCCCCGCGCTGTTGGGTGTCCGCGCGGTGATCGCCGAGAGCTTCGAACGGATCCACCGGTCCAACCTGATCGGCATGGGCGTGCTCCCCCTGCAGTTCGCACCGGGCGAGAACGCAGAGTTGCTCGGGCTCACGGGCCGTGAGTCGATCGAATTGACAGGACTTTCAGGCGCGTCCGTCGGTGAGCTGGTCGGGCTCGAGCTCACCGTGCGGGCCGATGACCGCTCGTTCAAGGTGGTGCTGCGCGTCGACACACCCGGCGAGGCCGGGTACCTTTGGCACGGCGGCATCCTGCCCTTCGTCGTGAGGACCCTCGTGAAGGCGTGACTCGCTGCTTCAGCCGACGGTTATGAGCCGGCCGAGCCCGATCGAACGCATGAGCGTTTCCAGATCGCTCGTCACATAGGTCAACTTGTCCGTGAACAGAAGGACCCCGAACACGGCCATCACGACGGCCGACACGATCGTGATGAACCGGGAATGCCGGCGAACGAACGAGAGCGCCCCCGACAACCGGCCGAGCGCCAGGCCGACGACGAGAAACGGGATCCCCAAGCCCAACGAATAAACGCTCAGTAAGACCGCGCCCTGCCCCGTCGACCCCGACGCCGCCGCGACCGCGCTCACCGAAGCGAGGATCGGCCCGAGGCAGGGTTGCCAGCCGAACCCGAACGCGGCACCCGCGACGGGCGCCGCTAACGGCCCGTAGCGCTCGAGTCTCGGGTGAAACCTGACTTCCCGGTACCAACCTGGTCGCTTCAGCACGAATGATCCCGCGAGGAACAGGGCCATCGCGAAGACGAGCGCCCCCGAGATCCGCAAGAGCAGTTCCTTGTTGCGGAAGACCGCGCTCCCGATCGTGGTGGCCGTGATGCCCAAGAGCACGAACACGACGGTGAACCCGACCACGAACAATGCCGTGTCGCGGGCGATACGCAAGAGATGGCTACGCGATCCCTGTACCGCGTCGGTGAGATCCAGTCCGGTGACGACCGAGAGATAGCCCGGGACGATCGGCAGCACGCAGGGTGACACGAAGGACGCGACGCCACCGCCGAAGGCCGCGATGTAACTCACCGTGTTGGTCATCCCGGCCCTGAAGTCTGCCCGAAAAGGCACCGCTCCCAGGCACCTCGGGCGAGGGTCCTTGCTTCGCGAGGCTGGAATTGGCATTGTCGGGTGAGATGACGCTGACCGATCGGGAACGCGACGTGCTCGCTGTAGAACGCGACTGGTGGTTGTCATCCCCGTCAAAGCGCCAGGCGATCCGAGAACGGCTGGGACTTACCCCGAGCGCGTACTACGGCGTGCTGAGGCGATTGACAGACTCGCCCGAGGCTTTCGCGTATGACCCGCTCGTGATCCACCGGGTGAAGCGTCGGCTTGTCCGCCGGCGTCGAGACCGTTTCGAGGGCGGTCCCAGGCTCGAACGCCGTCCGCGTTGAAAGCGCTGGAGCCACAGAGGTTCGCGCCCTGACGATCGAGTCTTCCGCTCTCGAGCTTCTCGCCGAGGTCCCTCGGAGAACGGGGCTCTGCTGCGACTATGACGGGACGATCGCCCCGATGGCCGTCGATCTGTACGCTGCGCGAGCGTTGCCCGGTGCGCTCGGCGCTCTCCACGACCTTGCTCGCGAGCTGGCCGTCGTCGTTGTCGTCTCGGGGCGGCCCGCGGCGTTCCTCGCCGACGGGCTCGAGCTCACGAGCTATCGATCTCCGCTGCGGGCCTTCGGCCTTCACGGGCTCGAGGAGTGCATGCCTGACGGGACGGTCCGGCTCCGCGCGGGGGTCTCGGCTTGGCGTCCGGTCATCGCGACAGTTGGTGATCGACTCCGTGCCAGCTTGCCCACCGGCGTCGTGGTCGAGGACAAGGAGTACGGGGTCACGGCCCACTGGCGCTCGATCATGGCTTCGGGAGCCGATCTCGAGGCGATTGCGGCACAGGCGACGGAGGCGGCGCGAGCCATCGCGGCCGAACACGGCCTGGTCCCCCTACCGGGCAAGGCGAGCGTGGAACTCGCGCTCCCTCTCGGAATCGACAAGGGAACGGTCGTGACCGAGCTGTGCGGGGGGCTCGACACAGCCGCGTTCTTCGGCGACGACGCCGGGGACTTGTTCGCGTTCCGGGCGCTCGACGAGCTCACGACGACGTCCGGGCTCCGCACGGTGAAGGTCGCGGTCGCCGGAGCCGAGGTACCTCGAGAGTTGGTCGAAGCAGCCGACGTGGTCCTCGAGGGTCCGAGCGCTGCGGTCGACTTCCTCGTCGAATTGGCGGCGCGGCTGCACCTGCCCTAGCGGTCCGCTCGGCCCCCCGGGGTGCAGATCTCGCTAGCGGGGAACCTGGGCTGCCTGGCGCACCTCGGCCAGCCAGTGCGCCGGAGTGCGCGATCGAGCCCGGAGCCTCAGCTCCGCGGCCCGAACCCGGCGTTCGGCGTCGCTCATCGCGAGGCCGCTCGCCATCGCCGCCGCCGTCCCGGTCACGTCGAAGGGATTGACACCGACCGCCACGTCCGCGAGCGCCTCGTAGGCGCCCGCCTCTCGCGAGAGCACGAGAACGCCGTCGCGTTCGTTGACCATCGGCCCTTCCATGGCGACAAGGTTGAGCCCGTCGCGGATCGGGTTGACAACCAACAGGTCGTAACGTCGCAAGGCAGCTACCGTCGCCGCGAAATCGTCCTCGAGATCGAGGACCACGGGCGTGTAGCCGGGTGCCCCCCAACGTTCGTTCAACCTGGCAACGACGTGTTCCACCTCGGTCCGATAGGCGAGATACTCCGGCAGGGACTCGCGCGACGCATAGACCCGCGCCAGGAAGACCAGGTGCCCCCGCCATTGCGGCGCTCCCTCGAGCAGCTCGTCGAACGCGAGGAAACCTCTCAACAGGTTCTTCGAGAGCTCGACACGGTCGCTGCGCAACAAGAGCGTGCGACCGTCGAGCTCGTCTTCGAGGCGCGCGAGACGTGATCGGCAGGCCTCACTGGCCGCCACCTCGTCGAGCCTCGCCGGATCCGCGCCGAGGGGGGCCACGAAGGTCGCGGGCGACTCGACACCGGCTGCCAACGCACAGCGCACGAAGGCATCTCGCCACCGCGCCGTGTGGAACCCGCAGGCGCCAAAACGCGACATGGACTCCATCAGCGCGAGACGGGGGCCGTCCGGCATCATGGCGAGGTCCTCTGGAGGACAGAACGAAGTGTGGGAGAAGAACACGGTCGCCAGATCGGGCCGGCGCTTGGCCAGATATCCGCCGACGAGCGCCAGGTGATAGTCGTTTACCACGACCGTCGCCCCCGTAGCTGCCTCGTCTGCGATCGTGTCGGCGAAGGCCTCGTTGAACTGGCAGTACCCTTCCCATGCCTCGTGCCAGACCCGGTCAAAGCGCGGGCGGCGCGAATGGTCGAACAAGCCGTGGTACAAGAACCACAGCGTGCCGTTGGCGATCACGTCGTAGGCTGCTCGTCCGGTCTCGGCCGATATCGCGACCGTGCGCAGTTTCAGCGAGTCCTGTCCGGTCGCTACCGCGCCGCCCGAAGTCTGGAGCCGGTCCGCCTCTGTGAGGGCAGCGGCGACCCAGAGGGCGCCGCTGCCCGAGACCGTCGACTCCTCGGCAAGCGCGCCGCTCAAGCTCGGCGCCATGCCACCCGCGGCCGGTCGAAACTCGACGACACCCCCGGGGCCGCTCACGAGGGTGAACGGTCCCCGGTTCGAGACGACGACGAGGCCGAACCCTGTCACGCGACCCGTACCCGTGCGCGACGAAGGGCGACGTCCATTACGTCGCGTGCCTGTGGAGCAAGCTCGTGGAGCGGTCGGTTGCGATGGGCGCGGACGTCGAGGTCGACCTGGGCAATCGAGCCCACGCCATAGCGCCGTGAGATGTCGATCAGCATTCCGAGCTCGACTCCGTAGCCGGCGGCGAGCTCTATCTGCTCGAGAGCCTCTCGCCGGATCGCGACCTCGCCCGCGAGCGGCTGGATCACGCCCGAGAGCTCGGGGAAAAGCAACGACACGAGTGGCCGTGCCACGAGCTCGGTGACGCGACCGCCACCGGTCGAGTTCTCGCCGAGCGGTCGGCGGTAGCACGCCTTCACCAGCATCGTCGCGGGGTAGGAGAGAAGCGGGCCGAGCAGGCCCGTCACGAAATGCATCCCGAAATTCTCCACGTCTCCGTCGAGGAAGACGACGATGTCGCCGCTGCTCGCGGCGAGCCCACGGCGCATGGCCTCGCCCTTGCCGACTGCGCGTACAGTCGACCCGTCAGTCTGTGGGACCGACACGACGCAGGCTCCCGCGGCAAAGGCAACCACGGCGGTCGCGTCGGCGGACCCGTCGTCGACCACGAGCAGCTCGTCGACGAGCCGGGCGCCCTCGACGAGCTCACTGCGCACGATCTCGACGATGGAACCGACGGTCGCTTCCTCGTCGCGGGCTGGGACGCAGACCGAGATCCGCTTGTCCTCCTTCAGCGCCCGCAGCTCGGCGACAGGGAAGTCCCCGTGGTGGAAAGAGGTAATCGGCATCGTGATGTCGGGAACGGTGGCCATCGTCGGTACGCGAGGTTAGGGCCTGTGATGCCGGCGGCTTCACCTCATGGGTGACCGTCCGCGCGAGCCCGCCACCTTTGACGTGCGCCGGGCTGTCGTCCACACTTGGGGCCAATCATCCAGAGCGGCCGAGGGATCGGGCCTGACGAAAGCCGCGACAACCAGTACGAGCCTCTTGGGCCGTGCCAGGTGCCAATGCCCGAGCGATGAGGAGGGTCTCGTGGGTCATGTCCTGGGGCTTCGCTGTCGGGAGTGCGGACACATGTACGCGGCCGACGCGATCCATGTGTGCGAGTTCTGTTTCGGGCCGCTCGAGGTCGCTTACGACCACGAGGGTCAACACGGAACAGTCACACGGGAAACGATCGCGGCCGGGCCGCTCAGCATGTGGCGGTACGCAGACCTCCTTCCTGTCTCGGCCGAGTCGCCGGTCGACCTCGGGACCGGGTTCACACCGCTTGTCCGCGCCGACCGCCTAGCCGCCGAGGTCGGGCTCGGCGAGGTCTGGGTCAAGGACGACACACGCAACCCGACGGGTTCGTTCAAGGACCGAGTCGTCGGCGTTGCGCTCACCAAAGCCCGTGAGCTCGGGTTCAGGGTCGCCGCCTGCGCCTCCACCGGCAATCTGGCGAACTCGGTCGCCGCCCACGCCGCCCGGGCCGGCATGGAGTCGTTTGTGTTCGTGCCCCACGATCTCGAAGCCGTGAAACTCATCACGACCGCAGTCTTCGGCGGCCACCTCGTGGCGGTCGACGGCAGCTACGACGACGTGAACCGCCTTTGCGCGGAACTGGCGAGCGAGTTCGCGTCCTGGGCCTTCGTCAACGTCAACATCCGGCCCTATTACGCCGAAGGATCCAAGACACTGGCCTTCGAGGTCGCCGAACAGCTCGGTTGGCAGCTCCCCGACCACGTCGTGGTCCCAATCGCGTCGGGAAGCCAACTCACCAAGATCGACAAGGGGTTTCGTGAGCTCACCGAGCTCAGCCTCGTCGATGGTGAACACGAGGTCCGGATCTCCGGCGCGCAGGCACACGGTTGCTCGCCCGTGGCGACTGCATTCGCGGACGGAGCCGACCATGTGCGGCCGGTCAAGCCCGCGACGATCGCGAAGTCGCTTGCGATCGGCAACCCGGCAGACGGCTGGTACGCCCTCGAGGTGGTGCGTCGCAGCGGAGGTGCGATCGCCGCGGTCACCGACGAGGAGATCATCGAGGGGATCCGCCTCCTGGCCCGCACCGAGGGGATCTTCGCCGAGACCGCGGGAGGCGTCACCGTGGCGACGCTCGTCAAGCTGGCTTCCGCCGGTATTGTCCGACCCAATGAGCGCGTCGTCATCTACATCACGGGCAACGGCCTCAAGACCGTCGAGGCACTTGCCGGTTCAGTCGGGCCGTCGGCAACAATTCCGCCGACGCTCGAAGCCGTCGCAGAGTTGCTCGATCGTGACGGGAACCTGAGGATGACAAGGCGATGAGCGTCACTGTTCGCATCCCGACCCAGCTCCGGCCACTGACCGCAGGCGCGGGTGAGGTCGAAGTGGAAGCGCTGACCGTGCGCGGAGCCATAGACGAGCTCGAATGTGACCATCCGGGGATGAAGGCGCGTCTCTTGGACGAGCAGGGCACGTTGCGTCGTTTCGTGAACTTGTTCGTCGCGGACGAGGACGTCCGGTTCCTCCAGGGGCTCGACACCGGCCTTCCGGCCGGGACGACCTTGTCAATTATCCCGGCGGTCGCAGGCGGCTGAGGCCGGCAACCGGACAGGGCTCCGACCTGGGCGCCATGGGGCGCAGTTGCGCGACCGCCTCCG
>CAWDRQ010000009.1:0-4860 GCA_963804765.1 uncultured Acidimicrobiaceae bacterium | reverse complement strand
ATGGCGAAGGTCGTGCACACGAGGGCCGTGGCCTGGGCCCCCGTGGGGAATGCGTGCCTGCCACAGAAATCGGCGGAAATTCTTGTCGAGGTTCCCGAGGGTGAGCGACTGCCCGTTCGTGCCGGGGAAGAACCACTCCCCGCCGGTGCGCCCGACGACGTGGGAGTGGTAGTCGGCGAGCCTGGCTTTAAGCGGCGCGCTCGACGGGTGTCTGGCGGTCTTTGCCGCCCTTCGCGGCCCGGATCTGCAGGACACCGGTGTCGATGTCGACGTCGGCGACGCGCAGCAGGCGGGCTTCGGAGGCACGCAGGCCGCAGGCATAGATCGTGCGGAACAGCACCGGCATGACCAGGTGCCGGAACGGGACCAGCGAGCAGTAGCTGCAGCGGTCGGTTTGGGTGAACAATCCCGCCAGTTCCTGGTCGGTGTAGATGTGCGGGACGTAACGGGCGGGCCTGGGCAGCGCGCCGTCGGGAAGGACGTAGGCCGGCGTGCCCCGGCGTCCCAGCCAACGGGCCAGCTCCCTCACCGGCGCGGCCAAAGCCTGCAAGGTCGCCGGCTTTACTCCTCGCTGCCGGGCAGCCGCGACCCATGCCTCGACCGAGGCCTGGCTGGGCGCGTCCAGTCCGGGGAACTCAGCGCAGCAGAACGCGGCAAAGCGAGCAAGCGCCCGTTCTTCGGCGGCGTACTTGTAGCCGACAGCGCGTTTCTCCGCAATGAGAGCCGTGATGGCGTCGGCCATCGTCATCTCGGGGCTCACCGCGACACCTCCTGCGCCGGTGCGTCGGGGTCCAGCGCGCATTTGGCCAGCAGCCCCAGAGACGACTTCAGGTAAACGCCCGTCGATCGAACCGACTGATGACCGAGAATGTCGGCGATCTGTTCGAGCGGTGTGCCGTCCTCCATCAACCTGGTCGCCAAGGTGTGCCTGAGTGAGTGCATGCCGTGGCGGCGTTTCTCGCTGATCGGGACATGAGCCGCCCGGGCGTGCTTGACAAGAATCTGATGCAGATGATCCTGGTCGGAGAACGGACCGATCGGAGCGGTGTGCCGCACGAACACCTGCGGGCAGTCGCAGACCGGGCGGCCATCGCGGATGTAGTCGATCACCGCCCAACCGACATCTTTCAACAATGGCAACTGCACTCGATCACCGGTCTTGGCTTGCGTCACGGACAACCGGTTGCCCGGCCAGTCGAAGTCGCCGAACTCCAACCGTTTGAGGTCGATGCCGCGCAGTCCGAGCCTGGCGATCAGCAGAACGATCGCGTAGTCCCGCTTCCCGCACGGGTTGCCCCGGTCGATCCCTTCGAGGATCCTTTCCACCTCGCCCGGGCCCCATACCGATGGAACTCCGGCCTGCTTGCTCGAGCGCACGGCCGGGACGGCGTCCGCCACGGCGGCGTCGATAAGGCCGTCGGCGGATGCGAAGGTGAGAAATGAGCGCAGCGCACACAGTTTCTGCTCGACGGTCTTGACCTGGTATCCGGTGAGCGTGGCGACGAAGGCTTCGACCGCGGCGGGCTCGCAGCGAGCTACTCCGCCGCGTGTGCCTGTGAACGCGACGAATTCCCCGGCCACCGTTCCATACGTGCGCACCGTGGACACGGCGCGGTCCGCGGCCCGAAGCCACGCCTGGAACCGGGCGACCGTATCGGCATCCTCCCGAGACAGCTTGTCGACAGACCGGCTGTAGCGGCGCAGCACCGCCCCATGCACTGCGTAATCGCCGAGCATCTGGGCGACCCTGAACAAATAGACATCATTGGCCTTGAGCGTGCCCGAGCGCTCCTTGTCGAAGAAGCCGCACGATGCGTCGACCCATGCCATCGCCACATCCAGGGAGAATTCCTCGACGCCACGGGCAGTGAAGAACCCCTCCATGCGGCGCCAGCACTGCCGATACCAGACCAACGTCGAGTCCCTATAGCCAAGACGCCTCAACTCTGCGTCCAGACCCGACACCAACGCCGACACAGTCACAGTCACGGCCGACCTCCTGATCATCCAGGTCCGGGACCATGCCGAACCGGTGACCAGAGTCTTCGACGCGTTATGTGCAGCGCTCGGTCCCAGAACCCGCCTTCACCAGGCTCGACGGGCCGACGCTGTGCATAACCCGGCACTGCTCATAGGACTCGCCTGTTTCACCTCTGCTCGCCAACATCGCCCTCCATGTCCTCGATGAGGAATGGGCCCGGGCGGGATGGCGATTGGGAAAGCTGGTCCGTTTTGCCGATGACTATGTCGTCCTCTGCGCCTCCCAGGAGCGAGCCGAGCAGGCCCGTGACCTGGCTGAAACCACCCTTGGGCCTCTCGGGCTGCGATTGCATCCCGACAAGACCAGGATCGTGGACATCAGGAACGGAGCAGAAGGCTTTGACTTTTTGGGATTCCACCACCGGATGGTGAAGTCTTGGAAGCAGCCGGGTCGCTACTGGCTCCACAAGTGGCCGTCAGCTCGGGCCATGGGCTCCGTTCGAGCCAAGGTCCGGGTCCTGACGTCTCCGAGTCGAGTCGGAGCCGATCTCGGCGTGGTAGTCGAAGATCTCAACTCCGTCCTGCGGGGCTGGGGCACGTATTTTCGGCAAGGCAACTCGTCATCCAAGTTCGGCGCCGTCGACGCTTACGTGCACGAGCGGATGGCCAGGCTGGCCAGCAGGAAACATGGGCTCCGAGGGATCAACTGGCTGGACCGCTTTACGTGGGAGTGGCTGGGTAACCTCGGGATCTACCGTCTCACGGGGACGGTGCGCTACCCGACTGCGCACGCGTGGCGATGAACGATGTCGGAGAGCCGTATGCCGGAGAACGGCACGTACGGTTCGATCGGGGGCCGCTGGGGATGTCGGAACTTATGGCGAGACGGAACACGCACCCGGCGGGGAAACCCGGCGGGACTGAGCCGGTCCCGACCTACCGGTGACGCAGAACCAGCGGCCTACCTCACCGTCTGGCGACGGATAGAGCCTTCCAGCAGGCAACGACGGGCCCCGTCCCTCGTGGTTTTGGCACGGGTAGAGGTTCAACCCGCCGGAAGGTCGGGGTTCAGGTGACGAGTCGGACTGATCGGAGCCTGGCGAGCGCAATAAGAAACTCGGCTCGCCACGGCCAACGCGTCGGGAGGTGCAAGGTGTCGCGTCGCTCTGAGCGCGTGATCCTGCCCGGCAAAGCAAAGTGGCGGCGTCTCAGCGTCGCCTGACAGACAACGCCACAGGCCTCAAGACCGATGGAGGCGATCCAACAGATGAGGTTGTGGGCGAGGGTTGCAAACACGGCCCAGGCGGCTTGGCGGAAAAGCTCCCCGAGGGAAGGTGAGCGAGAGCGTTCTCCTTCAGCTCCCTGATCGCGAGCTCGACCGTCCTCGAGGACCTGACCGCCCTGGAAGTGGCGGCGGACGTCGAGGAGGATCCCGTCTCCTTGTGCCTGGCCGTTCAGGCTTGTGCCACCCGACCGAAACGTCACGCGGTACTGCTCCCGTCTTGCATAGGACAGGACCGATGCGACCTGTGCAGTGTTTTCCGGGGATACGACAACTTGAGGAATCAGCCGGTAGGGGCTCGCGTCAGTCGCGTAGCGAACGAGATCGCTCGCCTTCCCGAACACGTTGTGTTCGCCGACGAGCCGACCGAGATCACTCCGAAGACGAGGGTCAGCTCCCGATGCGAGCACCTCGGGTACCCGATCGGGCAGTGGCTCTGGCCGACGAGGGGCGAGAGCCGCTGGAACGCGATCAAACAACGCCATCGCTCACCCGCGCTCTCGTCACGCGGTGAGCGTGATCTTGTGCAGCCCGACCGGTTTGTCGGGGTCAATGCCCGTTCGCTCTGCGCAGGCGAACGCGAGCTGCTGGGCGCGCATCGCGAAGGTGAAAACGGTGAGCGCTTCGACAGGTTGAGCAGGAACGAGAAGCGCTTGTTCTCCGTTCGCGCGTTCCTGATCGTCGGTGACAAAGAACAGGTGCGCCCCGCGGCCCTTCGCCGCGCTCGCCGTGGAGCGAACGTCGGCGGTCGTCGGACCAGCGTTGAGGTAGGCCACGACGCATGTTCGTGAGTTCGCGGCGGCAATCGGGCCGTGGAGGTAGTCCGACGCCGAAATCCCCTCGGCGACGCGCCCCGTCATCTCCCGGTACTTGAGCGCACCTCACAGCTCAAGGCGTCGGGCATCCGCGTGGCCGTCGACGACTTCGGCACCGGATATTCGTCGCTCGCCTACCTGCGCAGGTTCCCGGGGGACATCTTGAAAATCGATCGTTCGTTCATCGCCTCGACGACTTCGTCGGAGCGCTCGTCAGCTTTGATCCACACCCTCGTCCAGCTCGGAAAATCCCTAGGGTTGGACACCGTCGCGGAAGGGATCGAGGAACGACAGCAGCTAGAGCAGCTCCGAGACGAGCAGTGCGATACGGGTCAGGGCTTCCTCTACGCCAAGCCCCTCAGCCCCCAAGAACTCGCGGTTTTCCTAGGGACCCACACTGTCGCCCCCGCGTCACGGGAAGCGACCTCGCGTCCCCGTAGGTGAGCGCACTAGATGTCAAGAATCGACACGTAATGAGCCTGGCTCGGAGACAAAGCCCCTCTTACAAGAGTCAAGGCTGATCGCGGCGACACCGAGTGTTCCATCGGGCGCCGAAAGGTGGCAGGAGCCATAGAGCGGTCGACGCGCCGGAACAACGGATCGGTTCGCTGGTTCCCCGTTGACGCGACGGTGGCGACACTCACCGTGAACCTCGTCGGCAGAATCGTCCGAGCCGCGGCTTCCTCAGTTGCCGGCGCACAAGCTTGTCCACCGTCCTTCTTCCTCACGTGACGCTGCGAGCGTAGCTCTGGTCCACGATGTGGCACCTCCCCACAAGACTTG
>CAWDRQ010000008.1:0-7668 GCA_963804765.1 uncultured Acidimicrobiaceae bacterium | reverse complement strand
GCCCTCGGGACGTTGGATCTGTCCTTTCCGCCAGATCGCCCCATTGTGCACTACCCCATTCCGCGATTAAGGGCCGCTGCGGGGCGCCGGCAGCGTCGCCTTGTGCGGTCGACGCGCGCGGTTGCCTCGGCGACGAACATCCGCTTCCTCGCCCTCGCTGTGCTCGACCCTTGGCCGCGGCGCTACGCCCTCGGGGACTTCTTGCAGAAGAAGGAGCCGCATTCGTCCACGACGACGATCTCTACGCCCGGCTCCTCGTCGTACTCCTCCATCACCGCCTCGGGGTTGCCGGAGACCTCGACGTGCGCGCCGTCGACCTTCGTGCGGATGAGGTAGGCGGTCCCGCACTCGCACGCAGTCGCGAACACATGCTCGCGGCCGCGTCTTACTGCCTCTTCGGCGAGCAGGAGTGGATAGAAGATCCTGTGGCTCCACAGGTCGTCGGCATCTCGATGCGTCCACCGTTGAGCTGGCTCTGTGGGAGGTCGACCGCGGGCGACCAGGGGCCGATCGAGGTCCGTGGAATGGTGGTGGACAGGTTCTGTCCCAGTGCGATGCGCTGGTACTCGGCGTCGCCAACCGCGCTCGCCGGCGGCCATTCGACGGTGGCAGCAGGAGGCCAGATCGGCACGAGCCCGTCACCAGCGTCGAGGTCGAGGTCGAGGTGTGGTGTCGTGAACCGAAAGCCACACAAGAGGACCTCGCCCACGATGACGTTGAACGTGTACCCCTGAGGTCGATCATGCTCGGCGACGCCGTCCACGGTCACGGCCTGCGGAGTCGCCCACGCTGATGCGAGACGCTCCTCGCCGACATACCGACCGATCCACATCTGCGTGCCGGGCGGGGGCTCCGGGACGCCCTTCGATCGGTAGAGCGTCGCGTACTCCTCAGCAGGGAGGCCGTACCCATCGGCCCTCTGTTGCCTGGAAGCAACGTGCAGCGCGACGAGTGTCGTCTTTAGAGCCCACTTGGTCAGGCGACCGGCGGCGATCGGATCGATCGTTCCTCCCCGCCCGAGGAGGATCGGTCGGAGCGTTGGCACGATGTCGCCGTCGAGCGAGCTCATCCAGCCGTTGTTGCATGGCTCGCACACCGCACGCACCGTGATGGTGAAGGGGACGAACCTGCCCTTCGACTCCGACATCCGGTTGAGCGGCCCGCCCCAGTGTTCGACCTCGTCGATTGCGAGCCCCAGCGTCGTGAGCCAGTGTGCGAAAACGTGCTCGCGGCTCATCCGCCCTTCGGATCTGCAGAACACGCAAACTGCCACCATCGCGCGCAAGTTAGCCCTCGACAGCAGTCCCATCACCGGGGGGATCGCTCCGAGCGACCTCCGGGGCCTCTGGGTGGTAGGACTCAGCACTGTCGGGCGCCGGGGATGGAGCGGGGTCGATCGTCCTCTTCACCACGACGAGCGAGCGATGAAGGCGAGAGCCGGATCGCGTCTGACGCTCCGACCATGCTCGGCGGCCGTTGGCCGCCGGCGTCGATTGTGGCACGAAAAGTCCTGGTGGCAGCCGCGGACGGCCTTCTCAGCACCCACACCCACACGGCAGCTCGTCCGGCGCCCCGATCCGGCTGAAAAAGGTGCCCCGTCGAGAGGGTCGGGGTCACGCTCCTCGCTGGTTGGATTAGGAACGATTGCTGTAAACGGCTGTAGCACCCGCTCCATGTCGAAGTGGCAATTCAATGGAATCTGGTTTGGCGCATCTCCAGATACATGTCGTCGTACTCCTCGACCATATGTAGGCGTTCGGAGCTGAGACCACTCAACGGTGGAGCTGGAGGCAGCAGGGCTATCAAATCGTTCCCGTCCGGTTGAAGCGCGACCACCCGCTCGTGACCACCGACGGTCAAATCGACTTCTCCGTCGTCATGCCTTACGTAGTAGCGATAGCCGCTTCGCACGTCACCCACACTTGCTGCTTTCGTTCCACCCAGGAGCTGCGAAGACTGCTCCCTCCCGAGCCGTATCCGCTGTACCCAATTAGTCGGTCATCCTCATACAAGGCGTGCGCAACCTGGCGCTCCGTTTCCCCTGGTAGTTGGTCCTGGAGAAGGCGCCGACGTTCTCCGAGGGTCACGTCCGCTGCCGGCCACCGCGCCGATCGCCGCTCGGTGTAACGGCAGACGATGTCTGGCAGGAACAGTTCGAAGCGATCCAGACCCATCGGGCGGGCTACGAGCCATGGTTGGACACTGCCGTCAGGATTCTCGCCAACGGGCAGCTCGCCATGGGCCTCGCCGTACGCCCACTGCAGCGGAGGGCCGTGGACGCCTATGAGTCGAGGGTCGAGCGACTCGAAGAAAGCCATGGCATCCAAGAGGGCTTCGATGACATGTCGACCCTGGACCGCTTTGCGGTAGCCGTCCTGCGCTTCCCCTCGCGCCCTGCGCTGGCGATCTCCGGTGCCTGAGGGCAGGTTGCGGTAGTCGTCGGGTAGCTGATCGTATTCCGCCCACGCATACACGCACCGCGTTATCTGGCCGCCTTGATGCAACGGCACTCCCAAAATCTGTTTCTGGACGAGCAAGTCCTCAGCCAGAATTGAGGAGTGGGTTTCGCAGTTCCTTATCAACTCGAGCCCCGTGACGACCCGACCGAGCCGATCCTGGCTGCGAATTGTTCGGTAGCGGGTTTCCAGTGCGCGTTCGAAGACGGCCTAGTCCAAGATGTTGACGTATAACGTTGCGGTTATCGCTTCCAGTGCCGCAGCCTCTGGATCTTCGAGCGTCGCGTACCAATACGCCAGCACGGCCCGCCGCAGCGCACGCACATACCTCTGTGCCTTCCCCAGGGCTACGTCATGTAACAGCATCGGCTGACCTTGAGCGAACGTCAACACGGGGCCGGCTGGTAGCGAAGTTGCTCAGATGGGCGACATCTGTGACACCGACCTTGACCTCCAAGGTTGCTCTCGATTCCGCACCCGGTGTCCGTGAATCGCCAGGTTGACGGAACCGAGAAGGAGTTCCTGCACGATCCTGGGGTCTGGTTCAACTTTCGGGTCCATCGCTGCTCTGAAGAGGGTCCACGTCGATGCGTCGTCGAGACCAGGCGCTCGGGATGGGCAGATTGGTATTGACTATGAGCACTCCGACCAGAGTGGGGTAGCGCGGGTCAGTGAGGCCGTGCAAACGCGGGCGCAACCAATCAATGTAGTTGTCTATGACGCCAGGGGGCGCCTGCTTCCGGCCGTGGTCAAATACCACAAGGACCGACAGCTGGCTGCCACGGCCCACGCCGTACTGCGTCGGCTGACCCACGTAGCGGGCGCAGCGATCGATGGTGACGGGTGCGCCGTGGGACACCTTGAGCTCGGCGATGACGTCGTCGTGGAGAAGATCGTCAAAGCCTCCCGCCACGGCGTCCCGACGTGTCAGCCGTCCTCCCAGTTCGGGGTCGGCGCGCAGCAAGCGTTCCAGCTCGTTGTGGAACTCTGCCTCTGAGACACGAGATCCCCGCATAAAGGTCTTCTCGAACATGATGATCTGCGCCGACCGGACGCAAGCAGTAAATAGTCGGCAGAAGGCGCGGACGTCTTCGGTATCGAACTCGGGGCCGTCGAGGGTGCCGAACATGGCGAGGAGACGACCATCGGTCTGTTCGTGCTCGGTCAGCGCGTCACGGCTCGGGTCGAAGGGCCGCAAACGAAGGCGCTGGCATCCTTCGGTTTCGATCACCTCGTCGTGCCCGTCACCGATAAGGCGCACCTGGATCGGGCAATCGAGGGCGGGACCGAGGATTGGCTGCTCCACACTGCAGTGCAGCGGCTCCTCGCCGGTCAGCGTGATGCCGAACTCGTCGATTGTGCCGTCGCTGAGGGACAGCTCGTAGTGGGGTAGGGCGAGCGCCTCCCGCCCCAGGGTGGTGACCGGCTCCACGATGCACCTCTTTGCCCACTCGGGTGCCGCGACGAGGCGAACGGCCATCCCCAGGTGGTACAGCTCGCGCGGCCGCACCACCAGGATGTCGGTCACGGGGACGCCCCGCATCGTCGGGACGCAGACCGCTCGCGCCGGCTCTTCCCGCGCTGGTGTGGCGGGGTCCGGGCCGAAGCGTCGAGGAAGGAGGCTCGTGCCGACGAGACAGACCGGCGGGGGAAACTGGGCGAGGGTCTGCCACGTGATCTGGGCCGCGCCAGGATCGCCAACGCGGTGGACGCCGTCGATGAAGGTCACGAGGCTTGGCCGGGTCGGTGGCGCGCCATCTGAGCCCACCTCCGTGCCGAGTAGATCGGCCTGCCGCTGCGCCGCATGGAGGAGGGCGGACGCGCCAGGGTCGGCGACACGAACGGCGGCGTCGTAGCGGAGGAGCGCTCCGGCGATTCGCCACGCTCCAGCGATCCGCGTCCGTTGGGCACCGGATACGTGGGTCTGGGGCGTCGCGGTTAGAAGGCCCGCCGCGCGGTCCAGCTCATCTGCAGCTGCTCGTGGGTCGGACGAGATCGGAGCCAGCAGCAGCTCGGCCGCTCTCGCCGAGGCGAGCAGGCCGTCGAGGGTGGACCGAACGTGACCGTCGTGAATCCCTCCGGGGGTGGAGTCTTCAAGGTCTGCGACTGCCGACCGCACCGCGTCGGCGAGGAGGGTGACCTCTGCGACGGTCGGTGGTCCGTCGGCGAGAACCTGAGCCAGCTCCGCGCCTCGGGCCACGACGCCAGCGAGGCGTCGGCCTGGCGCACCCTCCTCGCCGGGAGGCTGACGTTCTTCGACGCCACGCGCAATCGCCGTGGCGTCCGCCCACCGGCCGGCCGCCTGCAACAGCTCGACCGGTTCGAGAGCGCGCCACGGGTGAGCCGAGCCGTGAATGTCGCTGAGCGGTTGGATCTCGGCCAGCGGTACATCGATGAGCAGCTGAGGTCGGTCCATCAGCGCTTGGAGAATGGGCTCACGGCGCTGGTTGTAGTAGTCGATCAGTTCGGGGCTTCCAGCCGTCAAGAGGGCCGCTCTCACCCATGCCGCGTGACTGCGCAGCTCGTCGGGCCACCACGCCGTGAGGATTCGCTCTCGGTCGGACGGCCGGCACTGATCGACGAACGCCAAGGCCACGCCGTACCACGCCGTTACCTCGACCTCGTCGTCGAGGGCGCTGGCGAGGGCACGCAGGGCCCAGATCGCCGACTCCAGTGCGTCTGGATCGGGGGTGGCGGCGTGGGTCACTACCCAGCCGTTGACGATCGGCAGCAACCTCGGTGCGAGGTCGACCGGGAGGTGTAGCCGAGGGATCTGCTCCAGCATCCGCTGATGGACGATGACATATGGGTCTTCGAGTAGCGGTACCGATAGCTCGGCCAATTCGGCCGGCAAGGTCTCGGCGATTCCGGCGCAAGCAACCCAAAGATCGATGCCACCACGTCGAACGGCCTGATCAGCGTCGAGAAGGGCGGTGTACGTGATCGGGAGAATGTCCCGGAGCGTGGCTGCGGAGACCGCCTCCTCCAAGACGTCGAGCATGGTCGTCCGGACAGCGCGATCGTGGCGCTCATCACCAGTCGTGGCAGCAAAGAGACTCTTCACCGAAGTGAGCACATCCGCAGGCTTGACTGAGGCGCAACCGCCGACCGTCTCGGCGAGGCGACGGCGCCGGGCATCGCGTCTGACCCGAAGTGACTCGCGTTCCATGGCGGCGAGGGCCGCGGGAACGCCTGCGTCGGTCGGGAGCGCCTGAGTGTCGCGGTCCGGAGCGCAGAGCGACAAGATCGCGCCCAGCAGAGCTTCGGTATGCGTTGCCACCGCCTCAGGGACATCGCGGGCGAGGCTGGTCAGGTGGTCGGCAGCGTGGTCTGCCGCCTCGTCGCCCCAGTCGCCCCCCGCTCGCCGGACGACAAAACTGATCGCCTCAGAGGTGGCCGGGACCGATGCGTCCCACGGCTCTCGGAACCGCTGCAGAAACCAAGGAACTCGGAACAGCTCATCCTTGGCCTCTTTGCTGGCGCTGACCGCCTCGGATTCGATGATCTGGCAGGTCAGCTCGGGCTCTCCACGCCAGGCTTCGGCGAGGGCTCGCAGTGCCGCTGACGTCGGACGGGGGTAGCCGGCATAGCCGCTCTCCGGGCCTCGAACGCTGGCGGCGAGCGATGGCCCCAGCGCAACGACCCGAGTCGGATCGACGGCCAGCAGTACACGAGCGGCGTCGGCCGCCGCCTCGCGCGTGGGCTCATCGTCGCTGGCGAGATGCCCAACGATCCGCTCCGTGACGGTGGGCAGATCGACGTGCGAGGCGGCGAGGAGGGCGTCGGGCAGGGTTGGCAGGCGCCAGAGTCCGTGCTCCTCCCCGGAAGTAAGCGAGATGAGCTGGTCCAACACCTCCGGCAGGTCGTCGGCCCGCAGCTCAGGTTCCAAGGTGGCGAGGAGCCGCCCGGCCTCTACTGACCGCCGACCCCGCAAGACGCTGAGGGCCGAATCGAGTACTCGACGCGGTGGACAGCGGCCGGCTCCCACAAGGGCACCGAGCGCCTCGAAGGCGGTCGTGTCCGCAGCGTCAGCGGCCAGTTCGAGGAGGCTGTCGACCAAGACCGGTCCGAACAGATCAGGCGCCCCTCGGGCCGAGTCAACCACCTCACGGGCGGCTCGCTCCTCCTCGGGGGTGAGCGGCTCGGTCCGGGGGTCGGCACGATCGATGCGCTCGAGGGCGGCACCCAGATCGCGAACGACGTGGCCCTGGCCGACTAGGAGCTGTCGGCGGCGCTTGCCGCGCTCCCGGTGGCGACGGCCGCGCTCCTCGGCAGCTTGTTGTGCCGCCGCACTACGTGCAGCCTCCTCCGCCGCTCGCTCTCCCGCAACCGTTGCCAGGTTGGGCAGCTCGCCAGTGCTCTCGCGGTACGAGCAGCCGGTGCAATTGGCCTCGTAGAACTCGATGGCCAGCTCTAGGGCCCGATGGCCCTGGGTATGTGGTGGCGGAGCATGCTCGCAACGTACTTCGAGCGCACCCATCGGCAGGCCGAGCATCGCTCCCACCATGCTGTTCCCACCGACCTCCTCGACCCGCGCATGGACGCAGTGCCGGCGGGTCAACTCGATCGCCTCCGCGTTGGCCCGACCCATGTCGACCGCCTCACCGAACTCCTCCATACGCACCCCATCAGTACACCAGACGGCTGTGACGAGACGACCAGGTCACGCCCATGGTCGCCACGTGGGAGCTGAGGGCATCGAGGCAGCTGCCGGGGACGTCGACGTACCGCTGGACGACCCGAATGGCGTCGTAGTCGGCCTACCCTTCCGGCAAGACTTGATCTATCGCTGGACTTCGACGAGGTTGGCCAGAGTCGAGGGATCCTCCAGTGCCTGCTCGATGAGGACACGAAGCAGTTCGACCATCAGCACGTCGAGCGCGGCGGCCCGAATCTTCAGAGCCCGATGGAAATCCGCCGGAATGTCGAGCGTGAGCCGCTTGACCCGAGCCTCGGTGAGAGCGTCCGACGCGACCACCGGCGAATGCCAACCGGCTTCCGTGGCGAGGCTTGCCCAAGACAGCCGAGCCAAGAGGGGGCGCGACCCTCACACGTCAAAACAATGGCTCACCAGCCGCGATCGGCGGAAAAAGTTCGCCAAATGTGGTGCAAATGTGGTGCACGGCCCCCCAGGACACGCCACGAGGGGCCGATTTCGGCCCCTCACACGGCCGATACCTGGACCTTCTTTTGGAGCGGACGACGGGATTCG
>CAWDRQ010000007.1:0-12472 GCA_963804765.1 uncultured Acidimicrobiaceae bacterium | reverse complement strand
CTCTGTACGTCTACCTTTTGACGAGTACGTATTGCTCCCCTCGTCGCGCCCGGGATAGGCGCAGCCTTCTGCCTCGTGTTCCTTTCCGCGGTGACCGAGCTCACCGCGACCTTGATCCTGATCCCGACCAACGCGGAGACGCTCGCGACTCAGTTCTGGGCCTACCAGCAGAACCTCTCCTACGGCCAGGCAGCGCCGTTCGCGCTCGTCATCATCGCAGTCGCGGCGGTGCCGAGCTACGTGCTCGGCCGTTTCTTCGAGCGACTCCCTCGCCGTAGCCTTGCCCGAGCTCCGAGGGTCACGACGTGATCGACCTCGAGGTCACCGGCGTCCACAAGTCCTACGGCAGCCAGCCAGTGCTGCGCGGCCTCGACCTAGCGGTGCTCGCAGGATCGTTCACCTCCATCCTCGGGCCGTCGGGCAGTGGGAAGACGACGCTCTTGCGGGTGATCGCAGGTTTCGAACGTGCCGATCGCGGTGTCGTGCGGCTCGCAGGCGCGATCGTCGACGACGGCGATCGTCACGTGGCGCCTGACCGGCGACGCATCGGCTTCGTGCCCCAGGACGGGAGCCTCTTTCCTCATCTCTCGGTTGAGCAGAACATCGGCTTCGGCCTGCGCCGTAGCGAGCGGCGCGGCAAGCGCGTCCGCGAGCTCGTGGAGATGGCGGGGCTCGCAGGTCTTGAACGCCGGTATCCACACCAGCTGTCCGGAGGCCAGCAGCAGCCGCGTCGCCCTCGCTCGTGCTCTTGCCATCGAACCGTCGCTCGTGTTGTTGGACGAGCCGTTCGCCTCGCTCGACGCAACCCTGCGGGCGGCACTCCGCCAAGACGTCCGGCGCGTGCTCGAAAGAGGCGGGGACGACTGCGCTCCTCGTCACCCACGACCAGGACGAGGCGCTCTCGCTCGCCGATCGTGTGGCGATAATCCACGACGGCCGGATCGGCCAACACGACACGCCGCAGGCTCTCTACGCCCGTCCTGCGAGCCCCGAGCTCGCCCTCGGTCTCGGCGAGACGAATTTCCTCGACGGGACGGCGCGCGGCGGTGGCGTCGAGACCTCCCTCGGGCTTCTCGTTCTCGAGAGCGCTCCGGAACCGGGTGCGGCCGCCGTCGATGGAGCTCCGCTCGTCGTCCTGGTCCGCCCCGAACAGATCGTGGTCTCGGCCGAGCCCGGTGACGATCGACGAACAGCGCGTGTTCTCGCAGCCGAGTTCTACGGTCACGACGCGGTGGTCAGGTTGCGCGCCGACTGGGACTCTTCACAGATGCTCATAGCCCGCATGTCGGACGCGGGGACCTTGCCCGAGGTGGGCAGCCGGGTTGCGCTGTCGGTGCGCGGGCGCGTCGTCGCTTGGCCTGCCTGACGCAGTCCTCGCAGGCGCGAGCCGGCGACGTTCGGGACACCCAGGGGTGCGTAAGCATCCCTGCACGGGCATGGATAACATCAATTGCCTCGACAACCAGGAGGAATGATGGCCACACGTCCTGTGGTGACAAAGCGGGAGACTGCTGCAGACAGCGGGCCTCCTCGCGGTGATTACGTCGTTCCCGTGGTCCACGTCCACTTGCCCGAGGCCGTCGTAAAGGCTGGCTTTTACGGTGGGCTGGCCACGGCCGTAGTCGCGGGTGCGGTCGAGTGGCCCATGGTTCTGCTCGCCGGGCTCGGCGTGGCCATCTTGCGTCACAAGCGGGCCTGAAGGCCTTCCTTGCCCCATCCTGCGGGCACGACCTCGCCGATCGGATGGCGTGCGCGAAACCTTCACCAAGAGTTCGTCCTCGCGTCGGCTGGACGGTGCCTGATGTTCACATCACTTCCTTACCATCAAGCTCACCAGTCACGCAGAGTCGAGACAGGAGGGGCCCGGTGGAGGTTGTCCTGGAGCGGTTGCTCGTGGAGGTCCTGGCTATCGCGCTCCAGCTTGCCCTTTGGCGCCTGCTGGAGTGGGTCGGCGACCGGTCCGGCGCTCGCAGCCGACTGGTGCCACTGCCAACTATCGCCTGACGAGGCCTCCCACCACGCGGCCGGCCCGACTAGCCCGGGCCGGTGAACCCACTCAGGCTGCTGCGTGAAGGCGCAGCCGCCCCGGGCGCGGCCCTTGGACGCGCGCTCGACCTATTGAGCCCGGGACGCCGGCGACGCCGGCTGTGGGTCGGCAAGGGCAAGGCGCACATCGAGGTCCGGGGAGTCCACCACCCCGAGCGCGGGCTCCTTGCACGCGATGTGGAACGGGCGCTGCACGCCGTTCCAGGGGTGCAATGGGCGCAGGTGAATGCCGTTGCGGGCCGCGTCATCGTGGCTTTCGATCCTGAAGAGGGCCCCTCGACCGATGACCTGCTCGAGGTCATCGAGGGCGTGGAGGAGGCGCACAAGGTCCACGAGGAGCGTTTCTCCCACGAACGCCCCGAGCACCCCGGCGACATCGAGCCGTTGCGGCGGCAGGCGATCGCGATCGGGGCGGACATCTTTGCGCTGGGCGGAGGCGTGTTCGGCCAGCTGCTCAGGGCGACACCGATCCCTGCCGAGCTTGGCTCACTCGTGGCGCTCGCGGAGAACGAGCCCCGGTTCAGGCGTTTTCTCGAGCAACACCTTGGGATTGCCCTCACCGATCTCGGGCTCGGTATCACGAGTGCCTTCGTGCAGTCACTCTCCCAGGGACCGCTCACCTTGGTGACCGACATCACCCATCGCGCCAACCAACTGGGCGAGCTGCAAGCCATGCGCAGGGCATGGGAGCGGCGCGAGGCCGACCTTTGTGACACGCCACACGACGACCCCCTCGAGGCGGTGAGCTTGCCGCCCCGCAAGGCGCCGCTCGCTCTCGGGCCGGTGGAACGGTACGCGGACGTCTCGGGTGCGCTCAGCGTTGCGGGCGCAACGGCCGCCCTCATCGTGACGCGAAGCCCGCGCCGCGCGGGTGGCATCGTGGCGGCCGCGGTGCCGAAAGCAGCGCGTCACGGGCGTGATGCATTCGCCGCCCGGCTCGGGCGCGAGCTCGCGGCTCGTGACGTCGTCGTGCTCGACAGCGGGGCCCTCCGCCGGCTCGACCGAGTCGACGTGGTCGTGCTCGACACTGCCGTGCTCACCACGGGCCGGCTCGTGCTTGGAGCGGTGGACCTGGTCGACGATCTCGACGCGATCGCGATCGGTGTCAAGGCGCTCGAGCTCTTCGACCCGGGGCAGCCCTTCAACACGGGGCGGCGTGGAGCCTGGACGGTGGCGCCGTTGGCATCGATCGACGTCGAGCTGCCCGCCGGGACCGCCATGCGGGCGCGGGCACTGGCCCGGGGCCGCCCCGGCGTGCTCGGCGTGGCCCGGTCAGGTCGTCTTGTCGGTGTGATCCCCCTCGAGGTGGAGCTCGATCCTCTTGCCGACCCGCTGGCCCATTCGGTGCGTCGCGGGGGTCGCCAACTTCTCGTCGCCGGCCTGCGCAGCGGGCTGCGCGAGAGGCTGGGTGCGGATGGCCTGGTCGCCGGCGGCACTCGCCTAGCGGCCTCCGTGCGCTCGCTGCAGGGAGCCGGCCACGGCGTGCTGCTCGTGTCTGGCGGTTCGGCGCACGCGGCGCTCAGCGCGGCCGATGTCGGAGTCGGCGTCGACGGCCACGGCCGCCATCCGCCCTGGGGCGCGGCGTTGCTGACGCGTCCCGGCTTGGCCGATGCGCACATCGTGGTGGAGTCACTGCCGGTCGCGCGCTCTGTCAGCACGCGCAGCGTCGCCCTGTCTGCAGCAGGGTCCGCCACCGGTGCGGTGTGGTCGCTGTTCGGCCTCAGGTCCGGCGCGTCCCGGCGAGCGGCTGTGCCGGTGAACCTGGCCGCGCTCGCAGCGCAGGCTGCAGGCACGGCGGCAGCTTCGTCTCTCGGCCGGCGTCCCGCGCCCGCGCCGATCTCGACGGTCGCGTGGCACACCATGCCGTCGGACGCCGTGCTCCGTGCGCTCGGCTCGTCGCGCCGCGGGCTCTCGGCCGCCGAAGCGGCGCGCCGCCACGCCGAGCTGCCTGCTGAAGGGTTACCTCGCGTGTCTTTCCCCCGCGCCGTGGTCGCCGAGCTGGCGAACCCGCTCACCCCGGTTCTGGCGGTGGGAGCCGGGCTTGCCGCCGCGGTCGGCTCGATCACAGACGCCGGGCTCGTAGCCGGAGTGACCGCCGCCAATGCCATGATCGGCGGCGTGCAACGCGTCCGGGCCGACGCGTCGATCGACAAGCTGCTGCACGCCCTGACGACTCGTGTGGACGTACGCCGAGGTGGTCGCGTACGGGCTTTGGAGCGGACCGAGCTCGTGCGCGGCGACGTGCTGGAGCTCAGGGCGGGCGACATGGTCCCCGCCGACTGCCGCATTCTCGAGGCCGTCGGGTGTGAAGTCGACGAGTCCACGCTCACCGGTGAGTCGCTCCCGGTGGCCAAGCACGCCGTACCTGTCAGAGGCGTGACGCTTGCCGACCGAACGTGCATGGTGTACGAGGGCTCGGTGGTGGCGACGGGCACGATTCTCGCCGTCGTAGTCGGCGTCCGGAACCAGACCGAGGTCGGCCGGAGCCTTGCCGATGCGCCCGAGCCCCCCGTGAGCGGGGTAGAGGCGAGGCTGTCCGCGCTCACGAGATGGACCGTGCCCGCCACAGTGGCAAGCGGAGCGGCGGTCACGGCGCTGAGCTTGCTGCGAGGTCGCTCGCCGCGGACCGCCGTCAGCTCCGGAGTCAGCTTGATGGTTGCCGCGGTGCCCGAGGGCTTGCCCGTGCTGGCGACAGTCGCTCAGCTCGCCGCCGCGCACAGACTTGCCGAGCGCGGGGCACTGGTCCGCAACCCGCGGACGATCGAGGCGCTCGGGCGTGTCGACGTGCTGTGCTTCGACAAGACCGGCACGCTCACGGCCGGGCACATCACCTTGCAGCGCGTGTCCGACGGTGCGACCGATGAGCCTGTCGGCGACCTGGCGCCCCGAGGAGCGCTGGTTCTGGCAGCGGCGCTTCGGGCGAGCCCGGTCGCGGAGGACTGCGACGACCTCCCGCACGCCACCGACCGGGCCGTTCTCGAAGGTGGCGACGCGGCCGGAGTGGAGGCGTCGAGCGGGCTCGGTGGTTGGAAGCTAATCGGCGAGCTGGCCTTCGAACCGGCGCGTGGGTACCACGCCGTGGTCGGTGACAGCCCGAGTGGTTCGCGGGTGTCGGTCAAGGGCGCGCCCGAGGTGGTGCTGCCGCGCTGCACTACCTGGAGGGCACCTGAGGGCCTGACGGTCATCGACCGCCGCGCCCGACGACGGCTCGACGCCGAGGTGGAAGGCTTGGCGAGCCGAGGACTGCGGGTGCTCGCCGTGGCCGAGCGGCCGGTGTCCTCGCACGCCGATCTGGCAGATGAACGGGTGAGCGACATGGAGCTGCTCGGGTTCCTCGGCCTCGCCGACCGCGTGCGACCAACAGCTGCGGCAGCCGTGGCCGACCTGCGTACCGCCGGTGTGTCGGTCGTCATGATCACCGGCGACCACCCGTCGACGGCCGCCGCGATCGCGGAGGAACTGCAGATCTTGAACGGAGCGCCCGTGGTGACCGGGGCGGTCATCGACTCGTGGACGGACGCGGAGCTCGACGCTGCCCTTCCCGAGGCCACCGTGTTCGCCCGGGTCACCCCGGCACAGAAGATGCGCATAGTCCGCGCCTACCAGCGCAACGGCCGCACGGTCGCAATGACGGGGGACGGTGCCAACGACGCCCCTGCGATCCGTCTCGCCCATACGGGGATCGCCCTCGGCGCCCTCGGCTCGCCCGCGGCACGCGAGGCGGCGGACCTGGTCGTGGTCGACGACCGCATAGAGACGATCATCGACGCCATCGTGGAGGGGCGCGGATGTGGGCGTCTGTCCGCGACGCGCTAGCCATCCTCCTCGGGGGCAACCTGGGTGAGGTCGGGTTCATCGTCGTCTCCACGGCGATAGCCGGAGCGTCACCGCTCGGGGCACGCCAGATGCTGCTCGTGAACCTGCTCACCGACATGCTGCCGGCGATGACCATCGCGTTGCGTTCCCCCACTCGACGCTCGCCGGAGGAGTTGCTGCACGAGGGGCCCGAGGCATCGCTCGGTGGTGCCCTCGCGCGCCAGGTTGCGATCCGCGCCGCGACCACGACCGCCGGGGCGACGGGTGCTTGGCTGCTTGCCCGCTCGACGGGGACGGCCAGGCGCGCCAGCACGGTCGCGCTCACCGCGCTCGTAGGTACCCAACTTGGTCAGACGGCGGTCGTCGGCGGCGCGAGCCCCGTTGTGCTGGCGTCGACACTCGTGTCCGCAGGCGTGCTCGTCGGCATCGTTCAGACGCCCGGAGTGAGCCAGTTCTTCGGATGCACCCCGATGGGACCGATCGGGTGGGGCATTGCCGTTGGCAGCGCGGCAGCCGCAACCGGCGCCTCGGTGGTGGCGCCGTGGGCTGTCAGGCGCATGCCGGAGGTCCCGTTCCTGCTCGGCGGCCTGGCGCGACCCGCACCTTGAGCGCCCACCGCGCGCCATTGCCTCCGACGCAGGCCCTCGGTCGTGACCCCGGCCCGTGGTCGGGCGGACGGCGAGGTCCTAGACTCGGCGGCAAGCCGGACTCGGTCATCGCTTGCTACCAGGGACCCGACCAGCTATCCGCAGGAGGCAGGTTCCGGGCGGCCTCACATGGTCACCCGGCGAGACGGCAAGGGGACACGGAGGTACCCGAAATGGAAACGTCAGCGGTCCTTGCCGGGGCCGAGGACCGAGTGGTCGACGAAGCCGTTGCCGAGCTCGAGCGACGTCACACGAACGACGAGGCCTCCAGCCCCGAGATGCGTCGTCGGCACGTACGGGACCTGTTCCGGCTCGTCGTCAAGTGCATGCACGACGGCGAGGTCGAGCCGATCATCGCCTCTTCCCACCAGCTCGCGGCGGACCGGTTCGCGGCCGGCTTCGACATCGGCGAGGTGCAAGCAGAGTTCAACGTCTTAGAGGAGGTGCTCTGGAGGCAGGTGGCGGTCGCCCTTTCCGGCGACCAGAGGTTCGAGGCGCTCGAGCTCTTGAACACGGTCTTGGGAAAGGGCAGGGACGCTCTCGCCCGGACGTACGTGGCACTTGCCAGCGGCGAAAGCGGTTCTCGTGACGGGGAGGCTGCGGCGTCGCACGAAGGTGGCGAGACCGGGAGCGGCTCAGTCTCCGATCGAGGGCTGGCGGGTGGCAAGTTGTCGACTGAAGTCTTCGGAAGAGTCGGCGTCATCACCGTCGGCGACCGCCACAGGCGCAACGCCTTGAGCGGCGAGCTCGCGAACGGCATCATGGCTGCCCTCGAGAGCCTGGGGGCCGAGCAGGTGCGTGCGGTCGTGCTCCGTGCGGCGGCGGGGATGAGCGTGTGGTCCTCGGGCCGTGACATCACCGAGCTTCCCCGGGGCCGACGCGACCCGCTCGCCTACAGCGACCCTCTCGAAGAGCTGATCCGCGCCGTGCGCACATTCCCGGCCCCGGTGATAGCGATGGTGCACGGCTCGGTCTGGGGCGGGGCGTTCGACCTCGTGCTCAGCTGTGACGTGGTCATAGCCGACGAGACGGCGATGTTCGCCATCACCCCTGCGAACCTGGGGCTTCCCTACAACACGACAGGGCTGCTCCACTTTCTCGGACGGCTCCCGATCAATCTCATCAAGGAGCTCTTCTTCGCCGCCGCGCCCCTCCACGCCCAGAAGGCGAAGGAGTGGCTGGTCGTGAACCACTTGGTGGACTCTGCCGAGCTCGAGGCATTCACGCTGGACCTGGCCGCGACGATGGCGTCCAAGTCGCCGTTGGCCATCTCGGTGATAAAAGAACAGCTCCGCGTCCTCAACGACTACCAGCCCATCTCGGCGCAGGTCTACGAGCGCATCCAAGGGCTGCGGCGCGAGGCTTACGACAGCAGCGACTATCTCGAGGGCCTGAACGCCTTCGCCGAGAAACGCCAGCCCGTCTTCCGGGGCACCTGAGCCGCAAGAGCCGGGTGGTTTGGCAAAGAGCCTGGTTGGTTCACAGGCACGGTCATTCCCATCGACGAAGGCCAGGTCGTCAAGCCCGAGTGGGTCCTGAGCTACCGACGCAGCTGCGTGTTCACCTTGATGACACTCGATATTCATCCAGTGATCAGTGAATGTTCATTGATCGTGCACCTATCGTTCATATATGGCTCAGCCTGGCAAGGGCGAGCGCATCGACCAGGTGGGCGAGATGCCGACGTCGAGGGCATCCACCGCCGAGGCGCGTGGCACACAACGGCGGCAATGCTTGCAAATACGCGACCGGTCACGTTCGACGCGTGGGTATCTGCATCGGCTCGGGAAGACCCGAGCACGTCACGAGGAAGAATTCACGCGGAGTTTGCTGATTCCGGCTGGGTCCGTAGTTAGTATCCCAGACGTAAACCTAAGAGATGAGAGGGGAAGGCGGCATGACTCAGCGGGATCAAGGCGAGGCCGTTAACGAATCTGGGGGACCGGTTTATGACCGACGGCGCTTCCTCCGTCAGGCGGGACTCGGCGTCGCCGGGATTGCAGGCGCTGTACTGCTTGATGCGGGCACCAGCTCGGCGAGCCCGTTCATCTCGAGAGCCGTGCGGCGAGCGGCCACGTCGCCGCCGACGTTGCCGCCGGGTCTGCTGGCCGCCGCAAAGAAAGAGGGCACGCTCAACCTGATCGCCGATCCCTACAACTGGGCCAACTACGGCACCCAGTCGACTCCGAACACCGTCATCGGCGAGTTCTACAAGTTGTACGGGATCAACTGCCCTGTGGTGAACCCGCTCGGTACCTCAGCACAGGAGCTGACGGCGGTCTTGTCCTTCAAAGGCACGAGCAAGGATCCCGATGCCGTCGACGTCTCGCCTGAGATCGCCGAGAAGGGTGCCTCGGAGGGTGCCTTCCAGCGCTACAAGGTGCAGACCTGGAACGAGATTCCGGCCACCATCAAGGACCCGAACGGAGCCTGGACGGGCGACTATTACGGCGTCACCTCCTTCGGTACGAACACGAAGGTAGTGAAGAACCCGCCGAAGTCCTGGAAGGACCTCTTGAAGCCGGAGTACAAGGGTCAGGTGGCCATCGACAACAGCCCGGCTGTCGCCGGCGATGCGTTCGGTGCCGTCTGGAGCGCCGCCCTCGCGAACGGCGGGTCCCTCAACAACATCATGCCGGGCCTCAGGTTCTTCCAGAAGCTGAAGGATATCGGGAACTTCAACCCGGTCGACTGCCACCCGGCCCAGATCGCGAGCGGAGAGACGCCGATCGCGATCGTCTGGGACTACCTCAACATCGCCTACGTGAAGCAGTATCCCGACATTGACTACGTGGTGACCATCCCGACGGACGCGAAGTTCGCCAACTTCTACTGCCAGGCGATCAGCAAATACGCACCGCACCCGAACGCGGCCAAGGTCTGGATGGAATATCTCTACTCAGACCTCGGACAGCTCGAGTACCTGGCCGGGTACGTCCACCCGGCCCGCTACACGGCGATGGCAGCCGCTGGCAAGATCCCAGCTTCTCTTGCTAAGGAGCTGCCACCGGCGAGCGAGTACGCAGGCTTGCACTTCCCGACCTTGGCCCAGATCAACAAGGCGAGCGCGGTCGTAGTGGCGAACTGGGACAAGATGGTGGGGGGCGTATAGGCAGAGGCCCTGGCGCAATCAGGAAGGCCCCGTGGCCCTCATCGAGTTCGCCGAGCCCGGACTCAAGCAAGAAGTCCTCGTCGGGAGTGCACCGCGGAAGCGATCGCGCTCCCGACGATGGGCATTGCTCGGGGTGCTTCCGTTCTTCGCCTACGTCAGCATCTTCTTGCTGATACCGACCGGCGAGCTGGTCGTCGGCGCCTTTCGGACCGCCAACGGAGCTTTCACACTCTCCAACATCTCCGACATTTTCCACGCGCCTTATCCGCAGGCGTTCGAGTTCTCCCTCGAGCTGTCGGGCCTCAGTGCGCTGCATGGGAGGGCTGCTCGGCTGCCTGGTGGCGAATGCCGTGTTGCACCACGGCGTTCCCCGCTTCCTCCGCCCGGCGTTCGTGTCGTTCTCGGGCATGGCGGCAAACTTCGCGGGTGTGCCGCTCGGGTTCGCGTACGTGGCGACGCTCGGCACACTCGGCGTTGTCACGACCCTTCTGAAGCACGTGGGCCTGAACATCTACCCGACCTTCAGCCTCCAAGGCCTGTTCGGTTGTGCGTTGTGCTACACCTACTTCCAACTCCCCCTCATGATCCTGCTCATGATCCCTGTCATCGAAGGACTGCGCAAGGAATGGCGGGAAGCGGCGTCAAATCTTGGTGCAGGTTCCTTCCGGTTCTGGCGGTACGTGGGCCTGCCAGTGATAACCCCGTCACTGCTTGGTCTGATGGTGCTACTGTTCGGCAACGCCTTCTCCGCCTACGCGACGGCGGAAACCCTCGGTGTCTCGAACCTCGTCACCATTGACGTAGCGGACCTGATCAACGGGGACATCACCCTCAACCCGCAGGACGCGTATGCGCTAGCCGTCGGGATGATCGTGATCATCGTGATCACGATCATCGTCTATGCCCTGCTCCAGCGTCGAGCAAGCCGATGGCTGCGGTAACGGCCACCGCCTCTCGCCCGCGCCCCCACCGCTTCCGGCGGGCACGAAGCCGTGTGCCTGTCTGGCACCTGATATGGCTCGTGCTGGCGGCGTTCGTCTTCCTGGTGCCGATCTACTCGATCGTTCAGTTCAGCTTGTCGGGTGTCCAGCCGGGGCAGAACCCCTTCCACTGGTACCTAACCGTGTTTGACGACCCCCAGTTCAGGTCGTCGTTCTGGCTCTCGATCCAGATCTCTCTCGAAACCGTCGCCGTCAGCCTTGTGCTAATGGTGCCGACGGTGTTCTGGGTCCATCTTCGCGTTCCCGGGCTCCGACCGGTGATGGATCTGATCTCGATCCTTCCCTTCGTCGTGCCGCCGATCGTGCTCGTCGTCGGGCTCTTGCCCTTCTTGAAGAACATCACCTGGTTGTTCGTGCGGCCCGAGGTGCTGTCGCTCATCTACGTCGTGTTCGCGCTGCCGTTTCTCTATCGAGCCCTCGACGCGGGACTGCGCGCGATCGACTTGCGAACACTCGTCGAGGCTGCCGAGAGCCTCGGTGCAAGAACGCCGGGGATCCTTCTGCGGGTGATACTCCCCAATCTCCGCGCAGCCATCATCGGTGGATCGCTCCTCACCATCGCCATCGCGATGGGCGAGTACACCGTCGCAAGCCTGCTGGAGTTCTCCACCTTCTCGGTGTATACCTTCGTGATCGGGACGAGCACGGCCTACGAAGGCGTCGCGCTGTCGTTCATCAGCTTCATCTTCGTATGGGGGGCAATGCTCGGTCTTTACCTGCTCGGCCGGGGCGGACGCAGCGCTGCCGCCGTCGCCATCACGGACTACACTTAGGTCCATATGTCAACTATCGAGTTGCGTGGCCTTTGTCGGACGTTCGGAAATGTTGTTGCTCTCGACCACCTAGACCTTGAAGTTCACTCCGGCGAGTTCGTGTCATTGCTGGGTCCGAGCGGCTGCGGCAAGACGACGGCGCTGAGGATCATCGCCGGATTCGAATGGCCTGATTCGGGCGAGGTGCTCGTCGAACGGCGGGGACGTGCTCGGCAAACCTGCCAACAAGCGCAACATGGGCATGGTCTTCCAGGCCTACAGCCTGTTCCCGAACATGACCGCACAACAGAACGTGGAGTTCGGCCTTCGGGTTCGCAAGGAGAGCCGCGAGAAGCGTGCCCAGACGGGCACGGCAGCTCCTCGAGCTCGTAGGACTTGCTAGTGCGATGGGTCGCTATCCGCGCCAGCTTTCGGGAGGCCAACAGCAGCGGGTTGCTCTCGCAAGGTCACTCGCGATCGAGCCGAGCGTGCTGCTCCTCGACGAGCCTTTCTCGGCCCTCGACGCGAAAGTGCGCGTGCAGCTTCGTGAGGAGGTCCGCCGCATTCAACTGGAGCTCGGTATCACGACCCTTTACGTCACCCACGATCAGGAAGAGGCGTTGTCGATTTCGGATCGAGTTGCCGTGATGTCCCACGGTCGTGTCGAGCAGCTCGGGACACCGGCGCAGATCTACAACGGGCCGAGGACGGCCTTCGTGGCGAACTTCGTCGGGACAATGAACAAGCTGGATGGCGTGGTCGTGTCGCTCGAGGATCGGGTCGTCCGGTGCGGGCCTCTCCTGCTAAATGTCCCTGATCCGACTTTCAACCACCCGGTCGGCGAGACCGTAGAGCTTTTCGTCGCCCGGAGGACATCAGTCTCGAGCTGCTGTCGAACGGGGACAAGCCCGCCCCGGGTCTCGTCGAGGGGCGAGTGACGAGCCTGACGTTCCTCGGACCGGTCACCAGGGTCGGCTTGGCGACAGACCTCGGGCCCCTCATGGCGGACGTCTCGAGCGCGGTGGCGCTCAATCTCGCGGCCGACACCGTCGTCGGGGTCAAGCTGGATTCGAGCCGCTTGCGTTCGATCGCCCGCTA
>CAWDRQ010000006.1:0-22935 GCA_963804765.1 uncultured Acidimicrobiaceae bacterium | reverse complement strand
CAGGACGAGATCATCTGCATGCTCGGGCAGTCGGCGTTGCTCCGCTTTACCGAGGATCTAGAGGGCTACCGTGAGCTGCTGAAGCTCGCTCACGACCATGATCTCAACCGCAGGCGACCGAGATCCCTCGACGAAGTCGGTCGCGATCTCCGAGCCGAGCCGCGCCGAGCCGTAGAAAAGGCGATCTCTGCTGTTCCCGATGACTTGCTGCAATCGCTCGAAGCGGCGGCGAGCGAGAGCTCCCGAGCCCCGAGGGCAAGCGACACCCCTACTCCTACGAGCAGCTCGTCGTCGGCGCCATACTCCAGATCGGTAAGAGCAAGTACGAAGAGGTCGTCCAGCCACTCGTTGCCGCCTGCAAGGGCGACCAGCGCGCGCTGACCTACGGCCTTGCCTTCCTGCGCTGGAAACACAAAATCTACGCCGACCAGCTCGCCAAGGCCGTCATCCCGATTGCCGTCTCCGGGTTCGAGAGCTTCTTCGCCGAACTGCTCCGCACCTGGTACCTCCTCCATCGACAGAGGTTCACGGAGAGTGAGAAGAAGATAGAGCAGGGGAAGCTGTTGGCTTACACGACCAAAGACGATCAGCTCCGCTTCGTCATCGACGAGCAGGTTGCAGAGATACTCAGACAATCACCTCAGGACTGGCAGAACAGGCTCAGGAGCGACGGGCTCGACTTGAACATCCAGGGGCTGGGTGGCGACTGGCACGAGTTCTGCCTGGTGCTCGCTCGTCGCAACGTCCTCATCCACAACGACGATCGCGTGGACGAGAAATATCTGGAGCGCACCCCGTGGATTCAGCCCCCGCCTGATGTCGGGACTCCGCTCGCAACCGACGAGGCCTACGCGTCGAAGTCGTTCGCCGCTCTCCAGACGAAGGCAGAGGCGCTCACCGTCGCCGTGTTGACTCAACTGATCCCCCATTCCGAGGACCTCGGATCTTTGGTCGTCAACCTCTCCTACGATGCTCTCCGGCAAGAACGGTGGCAGGACGTAGTGACCATGACCTCGACACTGCTCGATGCGCAACCTCCGGACCACCAGCTCCACGAGGTTCGGATCAACCGGTGGATGGCCAAGAAGAAGCTCCATGACGATGTCAGTGACGAGATGGCCGCGTGGACGCCGCCGGCCGACAACAGCCGAGTGACGCTCGGCCTCGCGGCCTTACGCGGGCAAACGGAGGCGACGCTCATAGCGCTGCGAAAGTGCGAGCAGGAGGGAGAAGACGTGCGGCGCCTCGCCGAGTGGCCCGTGCTCGTCGATCTCGGGCGCCGCAACCACAGGATTCTGCAAGAGCTTCAGCGCTATCGCCGACTCCCATCAGCACCTCCGCCGCGAGGTCGTCGCAAGAAGTCGCACTAGGGGAGCACGTTTGGCTCCTCCCCAGGGGATGTCGTAATGCAATCTCCGGCGACCCCGTACGCTCTGACGGGCTCCACTGTCACCATCGGTGTGTGCCGCTAAACGTAGGGCAACGGAACTCGGTGACGAATCCCCTCCTTATCATTAGGGGCGCCTTGGTCTATCTGGGTCGGATGCAATGGCCCTCGGGCGTGCCTCTCCTCCTCCCTAGTCCCCGCCCTGTGGCCGCCCGGCAACAGGGCGCTGAGCCGATGCGTACAATTCTGTTGACAGGGGAGTTGTCATGGCACGAAGTCAGAAGTTTGCGCTTGTGAACTACGACGGTGGATTGTCGAGTCACCCGAAGCCGGCAGAATCCGGAGATTTCGAAGTCGAGAGTGACGCTACCTGGAGTGTGAGTTTCAAGGGATCGTTCAAGTCTTCCCACGGATCTCTTGCCTCTTGGGCGATTTCTCAGACCGCCACATCGGACAACTCGTGTCGAGTCACGATGCAGTCCGAGGACGGTTCCCAGACCGCCGCCTTCGAGCTGCCAAGCACTTCGGTAGAAGAGCTACAGGAAGCTCTCGATGAGCAGCAACCAAAGGTTGATGCAAGCAGAGCGAAGGAAGAACAGATACTAGCAGGACATTGGTGGCTTGATAGCTCAATCTTCAAAGGGCTCGGATTCACGGGACAGTGGACTGCCAGCGAGACCACCTATCACGGTGGATTTTCGGATGAACCGAAGTCACATGCGGGCTGCATACTGAAGATCGACAAGAGCGGCGTCAGTCTCTCCAAGTTTCGAACGATCTTCTCTATTCCGTGGTCAGACATCACCGACCTCGAAGTCGAGGGCCCAGAGCAGGCATCCCAGCGGTTCACAGCAACGCGTTTAGCCTTATTGGGTCCTTTGGGACTCGCATTCAAGAAGTCGAAGAAGTCAACTGTGATCCAGGTATCAACGAAGTCAGGCGATCTGGCCGTCTTCGTAACCGAGAAGTATGTCGTGCATGAGGTTAGACCGAAGCTGCAAGCGATCATCAATAAGATTCGCCAGGGCGGCCTCCCAGTCGAGAGCGCCCTCCTTTCGCCGGTCGAGCCAGTTCCCGCAACGTCCCCAGTCAGTGCTGCCGACGAGATCGCCAAGCTCGTCGCTCTCAGAGACTCAGGTGCGATAACTGACGAGGAGTTCACCGCCTACAAAGCCCGCCTCCTGTCCTAGCCGCCCCGCCCGTGCGCTCGCCGGCCCGCCCCTCTGGGGGCGTCCGCCGCCGCTCCGTCGCCGGCGTGGGCTGGTGCGTGTTCTCCCTGGTCTTGGGCGCGGGGCGCCTGTCCCGTTACGGATTCGGTGCGTTTTCCCGGTCCTGCCTCTCTCTCCCCACCCGAGGTTGGGAGAGAGGGGGAAGGCGGGCAAAACGGGACAAAGACCCCCGACAGCAGCAGCCCACCCACCCACCCAGCCACCCGAGAGCACGGCCCGCCCGGAGGCCGGCACGGGGCGGGAGGCCCCAGAAAACGGGGCACAGGGCCGAGGACGACCGCGAGGAGCGGAGGCCCGAGACGCCGGCCGAGGGGCCCGCCCGAGCAGCGAGGAGGGCCGCACCGAACGCCGAGCACGGGCGAGCACCCAAAGAACCCACCCACCCACCCGGGACCCCGGCGGAGACGGGAGGAACCCGCCGTTAGCGAAGGGCGGCCAGAGGGCCAGCCGGCAGGACACAGCGGCGGAAGGCAGGCGCCCGTGTTCGCCCACGTGGGGCTGAAACAGGCCGGCGGTGGGTCAGGTGGCGGACAGAGGGCTATGGGGCGGAGACGGGGCCGTGGGCGAGCTCGGTGGCGATTCGAGGGAGTGGTGGCGGGTGGGCGGAGGGCGGGTGGGTGCGGCTACGGGCGGCCCTTGGGGCAGCGTGGATGGCTCGGGGGGGTGGGGGCTTGAAGGGTGGACGGCTCGGGGGGGTGATTGGTGCTAGGCGGAGTGAGGGCTGGAGGGTCAGATGGCTCGCAGGTGGGTGACCGTGGAGGGTTCGACGGCCTCGGCCTCCTTCTGCAGTTGAGGTCAACTGTCAATGCCAATCCGGCAATGAACTGCCCGGTGATGGCCGGGTCTGATGAGGCCATGATCGAGCCGAAGAAACGGATCACCTCGGCGATCTCAGCGCCCCGACGGCAGGGCGGATCGCAGCTCGTCCCGGAGGTCGACGAGACGGTTGAAGACGGCGTCGTCCTTCTTGCAGGCATCGATCGACCTGAGTTGATCGGTAATCGGGACGAGGCCCCCCGCCTCTCGAACACGTCGGCCACCCCCTCCTCGGTGCTGAGGCCAAGCGCCTCAACAACCTCGGCACTCGCCCCTGCGTGACCCTCGACGAGGGCGTCGGCGGCGCTGACGAAGAGGTCGGCTCGAACCTCGCCGAGACGAGGAGCGGTGTCCTGCTCGTCGTCCTGCTTGGTCCAGTTGGCAGCCATGCTGGCGGCGTTCATCCCGTTCTCGTCGGCCACCTGATCGCCGGCGTGCTTGGTCAGCGCGGCGGCGAGGTCGGGATTGACCTTGCGAAGCTTGTCGATCAGTTGGCTCGCGGCGAAGTCGTTGATGCTTGACCGCCTGAGGGTCGAGCCACTCCCGCATCGTCTCGACACGCTTCAGCTGCGCTTCCTGGGCAGCTGTAAGGGCCGTGAGAATGGTCGCCCTCGGGATTCCGGGGCCGACTTCGTTGCCCCACAAGGCGATGACGGCACTCTCGTGGCCGATCTCGTCGAGCAGGCGAGCGTAGGTCGCCGCTCGTTCAATCGCCGCCCCTGAGTAGATCGGCTCGTCGTCCTCGTTGTAGTCCGAAGGCGGGATGAGGACGCCTTGACGGCGCCAACGCAGACACGTTCGCGGCGAGCGGTTGATGCCCCGCTCGCTGAGGATCTTGGCGAGGGCGATGTCATCGCCATTCGGTCGGTCACTTGGCATGGGACCGAGATTACCAAAAGCAGGGACCACGGAGGTGGACCCTCTCTCGGGGGTCCACCTCCGTGGCGGGGGGGTCCACGAAGTTTGGCAGGGCACTCTGTGTGGCGTGTACCGACGGCTTGCGAGTGACGATGGCCTGGTACCCCTTCGTGCTCGGGTCCGGTCCGAAATCCTCGACGCCTTGCACGAGGAGGCCCTGACCCGCCGAGTGCCGCCGGGACGCCTCCTCGCCGAGATGCTGGCCGAGTTTTTACCTGTGGCTGCCGCCGATCGCGTTCGCCGACAGATGGCTCCGGCCCGGCCGCTCCGGGTAGTGCCCGGTGACGTGTCCAAGAGCGACGACACCCCTGTCTGCCGTGACGCTCCGCAGCCTGCATTACCCGCTTCCACAAATAGCAGTGCCCCGGCAGTTCACCGGGGCACCTTGAACGATTTTCTCCAGACCTCGTCGAGCAACAGCATACAGCTCGACGTCCCAATGAAGGGCACGTCGAGCGATGCCGGCGCCTAAAGCCCGACCCGCTCCCTCGGGATCTTCGCCGGAAGGCCGACAGGGCGGCCACGCCTCGGAAGCGACCGCCAGACGATCTCATAGCAGCCGCCCAGCGCGGGCTGCTCACTCGATCGAACACCAAGCCGGGCACGAAGGGCAGGCAAGCGGCTGACGCTGCCATCTATCGCGCCCGTGTCGCCGACCGCGCCGACGGCGAGACCGCCCGGCAACGGCTCGGCGTCGTCCCGACCGAGCGCTCGATGCCTGCGTTGTTCGGCGACCCGCCACGCTGGGTCGACCTCGACAACCTCTCCCGTGCTGAAGCGCGCCGGCTTGGTCGTTACTGGCACCTCGTTAAGGCAGCTGGCGGCGGGCAAGCTTTCTCCGCTCACTTTCCAGCGTCGGGTCTCGTCGTGGCAGCCGCTCCGGGGTGAGCGGCTCTTGGCAGATCCTGACGGCGGTCTTTGCCCTCCTTGAAGTCCGGCGTGCCGGCGACGAAGAGCTCTTCTACTACGAGCGAGGGCGCCGGCCATGAGCGACGACGTGCTCGGCCAGCTTGGACAAGCGCTCGGCCTCGACCCGGCCGACATCGCCTGTCCATGGGTCTTCCATCAGGCGCTCGATGCTGCGCTCCTCCACATGTCGATCGCCGAGGTCGTCGCCGCAGTGGAGGGTGGAAGCGGGCAACGGCAGGGCGTGGGATGGGGTGCCGTCTTGTCCCGTCTCCGCATGCTGCCGGCCCGAGCGGCAGAGCGCCAACGGGTCGTCGTCGAGCAGGTTGACGCTCGGGTTCGTCGCCGTGCCGCGCAGTTGGCCTCGCTCGTGGCGGCCGGGCTGCCTCTCGACGCGGCGGAGGCCGAGCTACGGCTCGCATTCGCCGACTCCGCTCCATGCAGCCGAGGCTGAAGCTGAGCTGCACCGCCTGGTCGATTTCGTAGCAGGAGTGCTGGCGTGACTCGGACGGATCGCAACCAGCCGGTTCGGCCGCGCTTCTTGCCGCACGATCTCGTGGCCGAGGTGTGCGTGCTCGGCGACATGATGTTGTCTGCGGTCGCCATCGCTGAGATCCGTGAGATCGTCAGGCCGGAGGACTTCTACAAGCCGCAGCACGCCAGCATCTGTACGGCGATCTGTTCACTTGACGACCGGGGTGAGCCGGCCGACTCAGTGACGGTGTTCGATGAGCTCCGCCGGCTCGGGCTGGCCGATGGGATCGCTCGCTCCGACCTGCTCGGCATCCAGGCGAATGTTCCGGGGACCGGCGCCGGTCGCAAACATGCGCAGATCGTCGCCGAGTTGGCCCGCAAGCGCCGACTTGCGGGTGCCGGCCACGAGATCGCAGAGGCTGCGCTCGATCCGACACGGGATGCGGGCTCGGTCCTCAGCGAGGCCGAGTCCCGGCTCGTCCTCGCTGCCGGTGAGACGATCGACGATAGGGGACCGGGGTCCGTCGACGCCGTCGTCGATCTCGCCCTTGCCCGAGCAGACGCCGCAGAACTACGTGGGGGTGGCCTCTCCGGTTTGTCGACCGGGCACGTCGATCTCGACGAGCGGCTTCGTGGGATGGAGCACAGCCAGCTTGTTGTCGTCGGAGCCCGCCCGTCGATGGGTAAGACCGCCTTCGGTCTAGGGATCGTGCTCGCGAACGCCAGGGCCGGGGTTCCAACTCTGTTCTGCTCTCTCGAAATGTCCCGCGATGAGATCGGAGCGCGGCTGCTCGCGATGGAGGCGGGAGTCTCGGTCGATGAGCAGCGCTCGGGTCGGCTCACCGAGGCTCAATGGACGCGCCTTTATGAGGCCCGAGACCGCCTGGCGACCTTCCCTCTCGTCATCGACGACCGGAGCAGTCCGACCCTGTCCGAGATTCGCCTTGTCGCCAAGGCCATGCGGTCGAAGCAGGGACTTGGGCTCCTCGTCCTCGACTACCTCCAGCTCGTTCCCGGCCGGTCCGAGGACCGGCGCGAGATCCAGATCCGCGAGACGGCGGAGGGCCTGAAGGTGATCGCAAAGGATCTCGAATGCGTCGTCGTCGCCGCGGCGCAGCTCAATCGAGGCGTCGAAGCACGGGAGGACAAGCGGCCGCTCCTCTCGGATCTCCGCGAGTCCGGCGGAATCGAGCAAGCGGCCGATGTCGTGATGTTCATCTATCGAGACGAGTACTACCACCCGGCCTCGGCTGACGCCGGCACGGCCGAGATCCTCATCAGGAAGAACCGCTCAGGACCGACCGGAATGGTCCGGCTGGCGTTCCTCCCGACCCTCGCCCGCTTCGCCGATCTGTCCTTCTCCTACAGCGGGGGGCCATCATGACCGCCCGCTGCCTTTTCTGTGGCCGGCCAGCCGTCGCTTGGCATCACGTCACAGGCCGTGCTGTGCCAGGAGCGCCTTACTTCGACCGATCGCTCGTCGTCCCTCTCTGTAGGCGGCATCACGGCCGCGAGCACGAGCTGCTGCGTCGCAACGGCTTGGACTTCCTGCCGGTCGGTGCCGACCCGCTCGGGCATCGCCTGGCCAGGGTGCTCGACCTCATCGGTCGTTGTGCTGACCATGGGCGGCCATTCGTCCTCGAACCGTGCACTCCGTACGGGAACGCGGTAGCCGGCCTCCACGTGCTTGCTGCTCGAAGCGCGTCGGCACCCTGGCACCAGCCCGCGAAGAGGCAACTGCATGAAGAGCACGGTGACCGGGAAGAACATGGTGTTGGTAGCGGGCGCCGACGGCTCCGTCAGCGTCGAGCCGGGCAGCCGGCACCGTGAGGCGCGGGCGAAGTACCGCCGTGCCGCAAGGAGCGAGACCACCCCTGCCGGCGCACCTCGTCATGTCGTGAACGTCCGGGGTTGGCCCGGTCTCGACGGCTGGAGACCGCCGTCTCCGCCTCGTCCTTTTCACGATCGGCTCTGGCAGCGCAACGGCCTTTATCTGTTCGCTGCGGCGGCGGTAAGCGGCGTCCAGGAAGCCTTCGTCCTCGGCGGCGCGCTGCTGGCCGCCGGCCCGTCGATCGTCGGAGGAGCGCTCCTCGTGCCGGACGATCTCGAAGACCGGGACCCGGCCGGACTGGAAGCGATCAGGGTATGGGCGAAGGACAATCCGCTCCCGACGACACTCGGCCCGAGGCCGTGGCAGGTGCTCACGCTTTCCCGTTTCTTCGACCCGAAGGCGAGCACCGACTGTGGGCACCTCGCATTCGCTCCGAACGCCTACACCGGGCGGACGTTCGTGCTTGGCGCCGACTTTGGGCGCTTCTTCGGACTTGTCGCCGAGCACTTCGGCGCTCGCAGGGGGAAGGCCTCCGGGATGTGGGAGGTCTGGCTGCCCGGCTGGGGGATCGAACGTGAGGACGGGTGGCGACGGGCCTCGCCGCATCGCCCATCGATCCGCCTGAAGGCTCGCCGTGTCGGCTGGCAGGTCGACTTCGGCCCGTGCGAGAAGGGTTGCGGCAAGTACGTGGACGGACGGCTCTGGCGGGGAGCGTTCGTCGACTTGCTCTCTCTTGCCTACTCGCTCGATGGCGATCGGGGTGCCGGATTCGGCGACCACCGTCGTAACGTCGGCCTGCCCGCCTTTGATCTGCCGCTGCAAGTGCCGATGAACACGACGGGCGCCGCACAGGTTGCCGCCGCCGTCCGGGCGATGCACGAGACGGCGCTCGCCCTCGACGAGAAGGCAGGCGACTGGTTCACCACGGCCGATGACCGGGCTGAGGGAAATGGTCGAATCGACCTCGCTCGGACCATCTCACCCGGCGCTCTCGCCGCCGCCATCGTCGGACGGTTCGGTGTCGAGGCGCCCATCGCCAAGCTGAAGCTCACCGACGCAGAGCTGGCGGCATGGGCCGAGTCCTTCCACGGCGGTTGGTGCTCTGGGGATGAGCGACTCTTCGGCCTCCTGTTGGACTGCGTGCTCTCGGATCTCTCGTCGGCTTTCCCGATGTGCGCCAGCCTCCTCGGCTGGTGGCGCCTTGTGACCGCGGCCTCGGTGAGGCCCCAAGACATGACCGGCGTGCTGCGGGCAGTCTGCGAACGGGCGATCGCCGATCCGACCGTCGTCCTCAACCCGGCTGTCTGGCGCCGACTCGGGTTCACCCTCGTCGAGACAGTTCCCGATGGCGAACCGTGGCCGATCGAGGTCGAGGACGAGCATCGCCCTGACGGCCGTATGGAGGTCGTCCCGGTTTTCTCACCCGATCGGCGGATGTTCTTCGCCTGGCCGGACGTCGTGGCCGCCGCCGTCGTCTCCGGCCGGGTGCCGACCATTCTGAAGGCGACGAAGCTCGTCCCGGTCGGCCGGCAAGCCGGGCTCCGCAGGCAGCTCCCTGTTCTCCCGGATCTCGTGCTCGGTATCGGCGACGACCCGGCCGTCGCCCTCGTGCGCCACCGCCACAAGGTGAAGGAGCAAGACCCCGTCCTTGGCGCCGAGCTGCGGGTAATCGTCAACGCGCTGGTGTTCGGCATCTTCGGGCGCTTCGACGAGATCCGACAGGGCTCGGACATCGGGGAGCGGCCCGGGCCGTGGAGCTTCCTCCCGATCGCAAGTTCCGTCACTGCCGGCGCCAGGTTGCTCCTCGCGGTCGTCAACCGGCTTGTTGCCGACCGCGGCGGAATCGTCGCCTATCGGGACACCGATTCCTCGGTCATTCTCTCCTCACCCGAAGGCGGCAGCATCGACCTTGCTGACGGGTCGTCCGCCCGGCTGCTGTCGTGGGCGGAGGTCGACGACCTGCTGGCACTCTTCGCCCCGCTCGGCGTGTTCGGCGAGGACATCCCGGTCTGGAAGACGGAGCGGGGCAGCAGCGAGCAACCTCTCCATTCGATCGTCTACGGGGCGAAGCGTCATGTCCAGTGCACACTCGGCACGGCGGGACCGGAGATCGAGGATTGGACGGAGGCGAATCTCGGTGGGACGTACGCCGACCCGCCGGCCATGGCAGGTCGCTCCGAGGACGGCAAAGGCAGGGCATGGTCCTTCGCCGCCGTCCGCCGGGAGGTCGACTATTCGCTCGCCCGGGTATGTGACCCTCTGCACGCTGTTCGCTCCGAAGCGCCATGGGACGCCGGCCAGGCGCTCGCCTTCCCCGCTTTCCGCCTCCTGTCGGTCGTCTCGCCCGAAGTCCTCGACTCTCTGCCTCGGTCTCTCGGGGCCAGGCCCGGGACGGCATTCGTCCAGGCGTCCCGGGACAATCTGTACGGCGGTGAGGATCAAGGCGCCGTCGTCGCCATCGACCCGGGGGACGATCTCGCCGGCTGGCGGGACCTTGCCTGGTTCGACCTGAGAACGGGCGCTCGGGTTCCTGCCACGACGGACCGCAGGAACATCGATGCAGTCGTGCTGGCAACGCTCGACGAGAAGGCGATCGCCTGGTCCATGGCGCCGAAACACGAGCCGATCAAGGAGGTCTGGGTCGTGCCGGCGCTATTCCGCCATGTCGGGCGCGTCTCGGGTGTTCTCGATGCCGACATCGACGGGTTGGCCGGGGACCTGAGAGACCGCCGCCCCGTCTACGACGACGGCGCCCGGCTGCAAGCGGTGATCGACTACGCGCAGGCGCTCGGCAAGCGGGCCTTCAGCCGTCGCACCGGGCTGAAGGCCACGCGTCGCCGGGCGGGCTGCCGAAGGGGAGCGGATCTCGAAGGCCAACGTTCACAAGGCGCTCCGGGCGCTCCGGGTTGACGACGGCAGCCCGCGGAGATGTGCGGCCGAGCCCTGTAAGCGGCCCGTCTTCCGTGTCGGTGCTCGGTACTGCTCGGTCCGTTGCCGCAGGCGTGAGGAGAAGCGTCGCCAGCGGGAGAAGGCTGCAGCCGAGAAGCGCCAGGACGTGGAGGCGGCATCTTGACCACCGTCCCTGTCGCTCCGTGACTACCAGCTCGAAGCCGTCGAGGCGTGCGAGCTGGCCGCCGCAGCCGGCCAGAGCCGAGCCCTCGTGACCATGCCGACGGGCACGGGGAAGACCGTCGCCTTCTGTGAGCTGATCCGTCGCCGAGGCGGCCGTGCCCTCGTCATCGCACACAGAGACGAGTTGCTCGGCCAGGCCGAGTCCAAGCTCATTGACGCCGGCATCCCGGCCAAGTCCATCGGACGGGTGCAGGCCGGCCGTGACGAGGTCGACGCCAAGATCGTCGTCGCCAGTGTGCAGACCCTCGCCCGGGCGAACCGGAGACGCCGCCTCGTCGAGGCCTTCGCAACCGCCGGACCGTTCCGAACGGTCGTGATCGACGAAGCCCACCATTCGCCCGCCGACAGCTATGTCGCCGTCCTCGACGCCGTCTCGGAAGCGGGCACCTTCGTGACGGGCTGGACGGCGACCCCGAACCGTGAGGGCATGACGGAGGTGTTCGGAGATCCCGTCTACGAACGGGACCTCATCGACATGATCTCGCTCCGCTGGCTCTGTGACCTCCGGGGCCTCCGGGTCGGGATCGACTTCGCTCCCGAAGCCGTCCGCCGGTCTCATGGCGACTACGTCGAGGGAGACCTCGCGAGAGCCCTCGGCAAGGCCGGCGCTCCCGACATCGTCGCCGAGGCCTGGTGCGAGCACGGCGAAGGCCGCCAGACCATCGTCTTCGCAGCCGGCGTGCAGCTCGCCCATGACACCGCTGCAGCTTTGTGGCGCCGCGGCGTACCGGCCGAGGCCATCGACGGCACCATGCCGCTCGACGATCGACAGGCCGTCCTCGACCGCTACCGGGACGGCACGACCCAGGTGGTCGTGAACTGCTCGATACTGACCGAGGGCTTCGACCACGCCGAGACGAGCTGCATCGTCGTCGCCAGACCCACCCTGTCCTCGCTCCTGTACGCCCAGCTCATCGGGCGAGGGACCCGCGTCGCCCCGAACAAGGACGACTGCTTGATCCTCGACGTCGTCGGGGCGTCCGATCTGCACGACCTTTCGGGCCTCAGGCGGGTCGGGAATCGCTCGCCTGTCACCCTCGGAGACCTCGCAGGGGTCGGCCTCGACGACGGGACGTCCCTCCTCGACACGGCGCTGAAGGACCGCACCCGGCGGGAGCGGCTGGCTGTGCTCCTCGGTGAGCACCAGCGCATCGTGGCCGAGAGCGTCGACCTCTTCGGCCGACGTCACCTGCGCTGGCTGTCACTTCCAGGGCTCGACAGGTGCTATGCGATCGCGCTCGGGGATGCCGGCCACGTCGTCCTCGTCGAGCAGGAGCCCGACTGCTGGGCGGTCCACGTCGTGGCGAAGGCCAGCGCCGTCGAGACCCTCGGCACCGACCTCTACCTCGACCAGGCGACGGCTCTCGGAGAACAGGCCGCTTACTTCCACGGCACGGCCATCGCCCGTGTCGACGCACCATGGCGACCTCGGCCGCCCACCGACAAGCAGATCGCCTTCGCCGTTGCCGTCGGTATCCCGGCCGACTCCGCTCGGTCGCTCACGAGCGGACAGCTCAGCGATCTTCTCGCTGCCCATGACGCCGCCCGCAAGATCAGGCGGGCTCGACGACAGGGCCGGATCGCATGACCGACAACAGGAGATCTTCGCGATGAGCAAGATTCCCGCGGCCGAGCGCCCGCTGTCAGACGCGCAGAGCGAGGTGCTCGACACAGCTCCGCTCGCCGAGCTCAGCCGAGCGAAGGCATGGCTGCTCGCCCGCGGGCAAGGTGTTACGCCTCCCGCTGTCGCTACAGCAGTCCTCGACGCTCGCCAGCGTGCCCTCTCGGCGCCGGCCAAGGCGGCGAAGGCCAAGCAGGACAAGGCCGAGCGCCAGGCGTTCAAGGCCGAGCTGCGGCAAGACACCGACCGCCTCGGGAGATGCGCCGCCGAAGTCGTGGCCGTAGCACTCGAAAGGGATGGCCAGGCCCCGACGTGGGGCGAGCTTGGCCGTGCGATGCGCTGGAGCTGGTGGCAGTGGCATCTCGCCGTCCCGAGCTCGCCAAGCGGGGATGGCTCGTCACCGGGACCGAGCCGCGCAGCCTCCAACCCGGGCCAAAGTGGGACAAGCTGTGACTGTCAGTGGGACCATCTGTGACTCGTCGCCAGCATCTACTGCTGCCACCCGATCGTCAGCTACGGCACCGCCCGGGAACGTGACTGCCTCGCAGCCTTGCGAGCTGTCCTGCCCGACGTCGGATCTCTACGACCCGGACGGCAGATACCCGACCGACGCCGGCTGGCTCCGGGCCTGGCCGCGGGTGCTCCCGACGCTCTCGGCCTCGTCGTGTTCGGCACCCGCGATGGTGTCGTCGGGGTCGGCTGCCTCCGCGAGATCGCCGACGCCCGCCGGGCTGGCCTTCCTGTCGCCATGCTCGATCACCGCTGCCGTGCCCGCACCTACGCCGGGCTCGCGCTCCCGGCCCGGGCGCCGACGCCGCGGCGGGCTGCGGTGCTCGTCCCGGGCGGGCCGGTCGACCTCCGGGAGCTGTTCGGCATCGACGAGGGAGCAGCATGACAGACCTCCCGGACGAGATCGAGCGCACCGCCCGGGCGTGGGAGAGCTGGGACACAAAGCCCGGTTTGGCGTCGACGGCCGGCGCTTTCGAGGACGCCGCCCAGGCCCTCGCACGCTCCGTAGGCACTGAGACGTCTGTGCTCCGAGCCATGTTGAGCGACCTCGCCCGCAGCATCCCTCACGGCACGCACGCCGGCCGTGTCGGTGTCATACGGCAGGCGACCGAGGATCTGGTCTCCCGTGGCCGCTGACCGCTGGCAGCTCATGCCGGATCTCACCGACGACGAGTACGCCGTCCTGAAGGCTGACATCGGAACCCAAGGTGTGCTCGTGCCGATCGTCTTTGACGCGGACACAGGCAAGGTGATCGAGGGCCACCACAGACTTCGTGCATGGACCGAGCTGCGGGCCGAGGGCGTGAAGGTGCCCGACTACCCGAAGCAGATGGTGCGTTTCAGGGACGACGACGAGCGGCTGGGCTTCGTCGTCGCCGCCAACTTGTTCCGGCGGCACCTCACCCGTGAGCAGCGAGCCGACCTGGTCGCACGGCTACGGGCCGAGGGATGGTCGCTCCGCCGCATCGGTGATGCCGTCGGGGTCGACCACAAGACAGTGATCGCTGACTTGCGGAGATTGGGGAGAATTCCCCAATCGAGGAACCGGAGCGGGTCGAGCGCAAGGGCGGCGGGACCTACCCGGCACGGCGTCCACGCCCGACCATCTTCGTCGAGCTCCCACCGTGACGCAGCCCGTGCCGTTAAGGCACTCCATGCGCTTGGCGACGACGCCACAGGGCTCATCGGTCTGTCCCGTGCCGAGGAGCGGGCACGAGACGCTCGCGTAGCGCAGCTCCGGTCCAGCCAAGGTGCCGGCCCAAATCGTTGGCCCCGCCTACGAGCTGCGCCTCGGCGACCTGCGCGAGGTGTGGGCCGACGTGCCGGACGGCTCGATCGATACAGCCGTTGTCGATCCGCCATACAGCCAGCAGTTCATCCCGCTCTTCGAGGACGTCGGCAGTCTCCTCGCTCGTGTCTTGAAGCCCGGCCGGCTCGCCGCGATCTACTGCGGGCACATGAGCTTCCCCGAGGAGATCCGGCTGCTCGAAGCGGGTGGCCTCACCTACGTCTGGCACGGAGTGAATCTGCTACCCGGCCGGCACTCACGGATCCACGGCCGCATGGTCAATGGCAAGCACCGGTCCGTGCTGCTGCTCTCTGCCGGCCCGTTCCGACCCCGCAGGTGGATCCACGACACGTTCTTCGCTGAGGGCCGTGGCGGCCCCGACACCCGCCCGCTTCATCCGTGGCAGCAAGCAGTCGAGCCGATGGCAGCACTGGGTCCGGATGACGTCCGAGCCCGGCGAGGTCGTGTTCGACCCCTGCTGCGGGAGCGGCACGACGGGCGTCGCAGCACTCACGGAAGGCCGGCGCTTCCTCGGTGGCGACCTCGACCCGGCCTACGTCGAGACGACGAGGCGGCGGCTCGTGGAGCTGGCCGAGACCAGCACGGGCGGACCGCCCACCAACCAAGAGAAAGAAGGACTGCCATGAGCATCACCACGGCACTGCACAAGGTGAAGGAGACGACGGGCTTCGTCGCCTTCGAGACAGACCCCGACTCCGAGCCCGTCTTCGGCACGACGTACGTCCACAAAGAAGGGTTCGCCAAGCTCGGAAGCCCCGAGATCATCATTGTCACGGTGGAGGCGGGCTGATGGCCAGGAGCGTGCGCACCTTGGTGAGCAGCTCCTCCGCGTTGCCAAGCAGCGCGTCGACCGCTCCGGGCTGCCTCGCCGGCCTGGGTCTAGAAATGCAGGCCGATCGCTCGGGCGAAACAGAGCGATGATCGGAGCTGTGATTACTCTTACCTGCAAGCGCTGTGGGCTCAGCTTCGAGACCGAAGCGACGACGAACACCCGCTGCCGCAGCTGTCGAGCCGTCGTGCGTGTGCCAGCTGCGACCCGGAATCCGAATGGGTCGGGCTCTAGACGAGAGCACACGCTTGGCGTCGTCCTGCTCAGTTGCGGCCATCCCGCCGTTGTGGTCGTGCATCCAGGCAAGTCCCTTCCCCTCATTCTCAAGCAGCTGGAATGGGAGTGCCTGGACACGGGTGCCACCGTCACTGCGACACGGGTGCTGGCAGTGCTCTCGGAGGCGGAGTGGGAGCAACTGACCGACAAGGCCTTTGACCTGCTCGTCTCCACGGGAGTCGCCAGCTAGGCCACTGGTGCTCAGGACATGAGCAAGCCGCTCGATCGGAGCAGAGAACAAGCGGTACGTTGGTCCTGACACGTAGGTGTCCCCGGCGCCGCGGTGAACGGCCCGGGGACTGGCACAGGAGGCATTGACTCCCATGCAGACCCGAGGCTACCCAGCCAAGCCGGCCGGCACCACAACCCTTGTCCTTCGGAGCGACGACGCCCGATACATCTACCGAGTGCTCGTCCGGCTCCTCGTTGAAGAGGGCAGCTCCGTTGACGAGACGGCCGCCGTGCTCTCTGCCCTGTCGCAGCTCGCCTACGGCCTACGGGACCAGTCATGACCGCGGTCGCTCCTTCAGTCGTGCTCACGCCAGAGGACGTCGCCGACTCCATGGCGGCGATCCAAGAGACCTACAGCCGACCCGACTCGGCTGGCGTGGCCATCATCGACGGCTTCGGATGTCGCATCGTCGTGGAGCGTGGAGCCCTCGAAGTCCACGACGGGATCGGCCCGCACCGTCGGACTCGCCGATACGACAAGGCCTCCCATGGCCTCTCTCGCCTTGTCGTGCTGAACGTGGCCGGCATCATCAGCTTCGACGCCCTCAAATGGTGCAGCGGTCTCGGTATCGGGGTGCTCGTGCTCGGTCCCGACGGGACTTGCCAACTTGCTTCGACGCCTCGGATGACCGATGACGCCCGCCTTCGCAGGGTCCAGGCTCTTGCTCCCGACCAGCCCTACGGCCTCGATATCGCCCGGTGGCTGATAGGGCGCAAGGTAGCCGGCCAGGGAAAGGTTGTGCTCTCTCGCTTCGGCGACGAGGCAACGGCCGAGACTCTTGGCGAGCTCGTGCTCGCCATCGAGGATGCCGGCACGATCGACGAGATCCGCCAGCTCGAAGCGACCGCCGCCGCTCTCTACTTCGGATCCTGGTCGAACCGACCCGAAACGGCTCCGCACTTCACCCCGGCCGACCGGCGCCGCATCCCGCCGCACTGGTCCCGCTTCGAGGGAGGCGGTCGGTCCTCGCTTCGTCGGCCTCGAACCGCAAGGCCGAGCGACCGGTGAACAGCATCTTGAACTACCTCTTCGCCCTCGTCGAGGCCGAGGCGATCCTTGCTTGCCAGACGGTCGGATTGGACGCGGGATTAGGCATCGTTCACAGCGACGCGAAGGGTCGTCAGTCGCTCGCCTTGGACGTCATGGAGCCGATCCGCCCGGTTGTCGAAGCCTTCGTGCTCGACCTTGTCGTCGAGCGCACGTTCCGCAAGGCTGACTTCGTCGAAACCTCGGATGGCCACGTCCGTCTCCGTGCTCCTTTCACCCACAGATTGGGCGAGACGCTCCCCAGTGGCGTCAGGGACTCGCACCGATCGCCGCGCACGTCGCCCATGTCCTCGGCTCGGTCATGGCTGGCAAGTACCACCCGGCCACCCCGCTCACGGGTAGCAACGTCCGGGACGCTCAAGCCGTTGTGAAGGCCCGCAAGGCGGCCACCCGCCTGGCGGCAACTCGACCAGAGCCCGCCAACGGCCGGTGCCCGGACAGACGGCTCTCCCACTCTGGACCTGTCCCGACTGCGGAGGAGCCGTCACGAACCCTCGCCACGTCCGCTGCGAGGCATGCATCGCCGCCGACCCTGCGCAGGCACCTGAGATCAGAGGACGGCGTGGCGCAGCGATCGCTGCTCGCAAGCGGGCCTTCGCTGAGTGGGACAAGGCAAATCCCGGTGCGGTCTACGACCCGGAGCTGTTCCGGCGGGAGATCCTGCCGCGGCTTGCGGCGGTGAAGCTCACCGAAATCGCCGAGGCGGCCGGCTGCTCGAAGGCGTACGCGTCGGACATCCGGCGTGGGAAGTGGACGCCGCACCTTTCGACCTGGGCGGCATTGGCCGCGTCAGCGGGAAACGGGGCACTTGTACGACCGGTCGACGCCAGCATCTATTGTCATTGCAGCCGTCGACATGAGAATCGAGGAATCATGACGAATCGGTGGCTGGTGGTTTTATTCGGGGTGTGCTTGCAGCGTTTTCATCCGCCGCTGCATTCTCAGTCCCTTCCAACGCACAGGCGGTTGCCCCCTCTGGGCTTGCGGTGCTGCATCAGAGTGCAAGCCCGCTGACCCCCGGCGCACTCAGTTGCGCTCGGGCCGCTGTCGCCCTCGGCGGAACTTCACGTCGACGTCACGCTGAAGCTGCCGAACCCGCCGGCCGTTGCCGCCTTTCATCGCATCTCTGTCTGATCGACAGTCGGCGAACTTCCACCACTTCCTGCGCCCCGGCCAGTTCGGTCAGCTTTTCGGTCCTCCGTTGTCCGAGGTGGCTGCGGTCGACGCCGTACTCCGCGCCGACGGACTTCACCCCGGACAGGTGGCCTCGGACCGACTCTCGATCCCGGTCACTGCCCCGGCCTCGGTGCTCGACCGTGCCTTTCACGTGAGGCTCGTGGAGTACCGGCTGCCCAATGGACGTACGGCGTTCACGACCTTGTCGCCGCCGAGCATCTCGGCGTCTGTGTCCGCGGATATCGAGGGAGTCATCGGCCTCAGCGATCTCATCGTGGCTCAGAGTTCGCTCGTCCGCTCAAGCGTCGTGCGCGGAGGTCGACCCGTCAGGGAAACTCGGCGACCATCAGGCGACGACGGGGCCGACCCCGTGCGCAGCAGCCACCACGCAGCCGACACGTATGGGAGCTACACGGCCGACCAGCTGGCTTCTTACTACGGCTTCGATCCGCTCTACTCCTTGGGCGATTTCGGCCAGGGCGTCAACGTCGCCCTGGTTGAGCTGGAGCCGGACCTGCCGAGCGACATCGCCGCCTACCAGGCGTGTTACGGAACGAACGCCACCGTGAACTACATCCCGGTCGATGGCGGCGTCGGTTCTGGCGCCGGCACCGGCGAGGCGGCCCTCGACATCGAGGACGTCATAGGCCTTGCTCCAGAGGCGACGATTGACGTCTATCAGGATCCGAACGACTTCGACGCCTACTCTGCCATCGTGAATGCTGACACCGATCAGGTTGTCTCCACTCCTATGGGCTCTGCGAGTTGGACGAAGGTATCGCAGTCGGTCCAGTCAGAAAGCGCTGTCTTCGATCAAGCTGCCACGCAGGGCCAGACGGTGTTCGCCGCTGCGGGCGACAACGGCTCGACCGACTGCTATGGCGACAAGGGCACGACGAACGGCTCTACTCCTTCGGTCCTCGATCCTGCCAGCCAGCCCTATGTCATAGGGGTCGGCGGCACGTCGCTCGTCGCCAACTCCGAGACCGTCTGGAATGACTCGACCGACTCAGACGGCGCTGGCGGGGGTGGGGTGTCGGCGGCCTGGTGTATGCCTTCTTACCAGGATCAGTCCAAGATCCCAGGTTTGATCAGCTCCTACTCGGGGTCTGACCCGACAGATTGCGGCTCGACCGATCCCTACTCGCGTCAGGTCCCAGACGTCTCGGCGGACGCCGATCCGAACACCGGGTACACCATCTATTACAGCGGAACGGACTCTAAGTTCGCACCTGGCTGGCAACCGTGTAGGCGGTACGAGCGCCGCCGCGCCGCTGTGGGCGGCAGCCGCCGCCCTGATCGACTCATCCCCGTTCTGCGCAGACTACGGCTCAGGAGACGCCGGGGTGCAGCCTGCAGGCCTTTACACCATCGCTAGTTGGGCCTCGCCTTATTACGGTCTCGCCTTTAACGACATAACGACAGGCAACAACGACTACACGCCGTCGGGCTATTCGGGGGGTCTCTACCCGGCCACGGTGGGCTACGACATGGCGAGCGGCCTCGGATCTCCGATCCTCGCTCATGCCGCAACTTCCACCCTGGGCTGGCTGCTCAGATGTGCTTTGAATACGGCACGGATCTTGATACCGACGAACATCACCGGCGTCTCGCCGAATAAGGGGCCAAGCACCGGGTCGACCTCGGTGACCATTACGGGTTCAGGCTTCCTTCCGATCGCAGGAGCCGACGAGCTTGAGGTCGGTACGAATTTGGATTTCCGTCTCCTGCACGACCACGACTTCCTGCACCGGTACTCTCCCGGCAACCGAGCCGGGAACGGACAATCTCGTGATGGCTGTCGAGGACATGACGGTCAGCTCCGTCACTGTGGCTGATCGGTTCACGTTCGGGGTTGTACCGCCACCGACGGCGAGGATCAGCTCACCTGTTAACGGCAAGAGATACGCCGTTGGCCAGACCGTGGTGACGAGCTTCAGCTGCACCGAGGCTCCATCCGGCCCAGGTATCGCCACGTGCCTCGACAGCAACGGGGTCACCTCCCCTGGGCAGCTCGACACTTCGGCGATAGGGACCTTCACCTACACCGTCACCGCCACTAGCAGCGACGGCGAACCGGCACCGCGGCATCACTTACACTGTCGCCGCCGCGCCGACCACGACCAGCCTCGTCGCCTCACCGAACCCGGTGATGTACGGACACGAGCAGACCGAGCGCCTGTCGGTCACCGTGTCCTCGCAGTTCCCAGGCTCGACGCCGACTGGGACGGTCACGGTCAAGGCCGCCACGGGAACGCTGTGTGTTATCACGCTCTCGTCCGGTAAGGGATCGTGCAGGCTGCCCCCGAAGAAGCTCGATGTGCGCACCTACAGTCTTGTCGCCACCTACGGCGGCAGCACGAACTTCAAGGCTTCGACTTCGGTCAAGACCCTCACCGTCGCCGAGGCAACAACCAAGACCGCCCTTAAGCTGTCCGCGACGAAGATCACCTATGGGCATGAGCAGACCGAGCGCCTGTCGGTCACGGTTTCCCCGCAGTTCCCAGGCTCGACGCCGACCGGGACAGTGACTGTCAGGGCCGCCACGGGAACGCTATGTGTAATCACTCTCTCGGCCGGTAAGGGACCGTGCAGGTTGTCCCCCAACAAGCTCAAAGCGCGCACCTACAGTCTTGTCGCCACCTACGGCGGCAGCACGAACTTCAAGGCTTCGACTTCGGTCAAGACCCTCACCGTCGCCGAGTGATGAGCCGTTGCCTTGTCACTGTACGGGTTGCCGCCAGGCGGTGACAAGCCACTCGATCGGCGCAGGCCACCTAGGTGTCACGCGTACGCGCCAGAGTGCCTGCCCAGGGCCACCGACCCGCCAAGACGACGACCGCCCAACACTCCCAGCCCAACATGGGCAAACGTGGCGTGCCATTCGCTCCTGGTACCTAGGTGCCACCTCACCTACCACCCAGCCCCTACGCCGCCACGTAAGCGAACGTGGTCGCCTGTCCCCGCCGCCCTGCTCGCCACCTCGTACGGCTTCTACGTCACCGGCTCGGACGTCTACAGGTCGAGCATCCTCGCCATGCTCGCCGTGACCCGTGAGCTAGGCCGCAATGACTTGCGGAGCTGGCCGGCTTCCGGCTTGAGTCTGAGCGTCGAAGGGTCGATAGTGCTTCTGAGAACGACCACCAGCTCCATGGGGAGCCCGCGGGTCGGTAAAGCAGAGAGGTGGAAGGGAAATGCCCACTGGCCCCACCGACGACTTCTCGTCATCAGGTTCACAGGCGGCGATCGTTTGTCCGCAAGGACACGAACTGCGCTCCGACGAGGTCCGGATCGTTGACGGAAACCTCGTCTGCCCACTCTGCCGAGCGAACCTGCCGTGGGTATCGTTTCGACCCTACGTCGAGTCGGTTCAACACCTCAGCCGGGGCAACTCGCTACTGGTCTCGGACACGACTCGCCACGCCAGTCGGATGGATCGCCGCAGCGTTGGTTGTCTTTCTGATCGGTCAGGTCTCAGCGTTAATCGGCCAGCTAATGCTGGGTGCTCTTCGGGCAGCACCCATCTAGACGGCCCGCCTTCACTGTGTTTCTATTTACTCGCTGTGGCGGTTGAGAACCCTGAGTCGAAAGTCGGGGCGTCATAGAAGGTTTACCGCATGCTCCAAAGCGCCCGACGACCTCCGTGCAGGCGGAGACGCACGGGACCAGGCACCCCGTAGCCCCCTCTGACCGCCACCTGACCTACCACCCGGCCCCTACGCCGCCACGTGGGCGAACGTGGGCGCCTGTGTGCCGGTCCCCGTGCCCTTCCCGCCGGCCTCTCGCCGGCCAGCCCTAACTGCGGGCTCCTCCCGTCTTCTCGCCGGGCTCTTCTGGGTGGGTGGGTTCGTTGTCTCCCCTCCTCGGCCTTCGGCCCCTTTGCCCCCGGTTCTCCGGGTCTCCCTCCTCGGCCTGGCTCGCGCCTGGTGCCGTGGCCTTGGCTGGCCGGGCGGGTGGGTGCGGTCGTTGTCTGGGGTCTTTGGTGTCCCTTCCCCCCCCTTGTCCCCTCTCTCCCCACCACGTGATGACGGGAGAGAGAGACAAGAGAGCACAAGGGACAGGAAAGCCCGCGGACAGCGACGGCGGAGCGAGGACCGGACGGCCACGGCCGGCCAGCGCCGAGCACACCCACCCACCCAGAAGGACGGCGGCGAGACGACGGGAGGGAGCCGCCGTCGGGGGAGTGGCGCTGAGGGCAAAGGACGGGCGCCCACGTTCGCCCACGTGGCGTCGTAGGGGCTGGGTGGTAGGTCGGGTGGCGGACGGCTGCGGAGCCGAGAGACGGGCGAACAGGGCGCGGGCACGGAGGCTGCCGGGACGAGAAAGGCAGAGGGATGAGTGCCTGTCCCTCCGTCTGCCGCTCTCCTAATCAATTCCCGCGCTGTGATGTGCAGCTCATTGAATCAGCAGTTCGTGCTGCCTTCACCGAAGGTTTACACAGGGGGGAGGCGACCGTCCCCGCTCAGAGGCAGTCCAGCCACTGATGGTCCGCGGTTCTCTATTTGGTCGCGGTTAGTTCGCTAGCTTGGAAGTATGGCTGACGACCTGGTCTCACGGGTGTGGCGGCCGATCCTGCGAATCACACGCCGCAAACGGATGCGGCTCTTCGCCCAGTGGACTGACCTGACTCCGGTGACCACCATGCTTGACGTGGGCGGCACTCCGGGCGTGTGGGAACTCGTTCCAGTCATGCCTGACGTGACTCTGCTGAACTTGGAACCATCGGACAGCACACTCCGTCAGGTTGTGGCAGATGGTACCCGGCTGCTTACGTACGCGGACAACGCCTTCGATGTGGTGTTCTCGAACTCGGTCATCGAGCATGTGCCCGACCCACGCGGCGTTTGCCGAGGAAATTGAGCGAGTTGGTCGCCGGTATTTCGTGCAGACACCAAATAAGTCATTCCCGCTGGAACCGCACGTGATGACGCCGTTGGTCAACTATCTGCCGAAGCGGTGGCAGCGCCGGCTGTACCGCAACTTCACGCTCTGGGGATGGCTGGCTCAACCTGACCAGTCGTATGTCGACTGGTTCGTCGAGGACACGAACCTCCTCGGCCGACGCGAGATGGAGCGGCTGTTCCCTGGGCCACGCCTCTCCTCGGGCCGGTCTCTTATCGCCATGCGCTAAAGAAACTCGCTTTGTCATGTGGCGTTAGATTTGTTTGCCGACTATGTCTGCTGCTTTGGAGGCGAGTTCTTCACGGTTGATATTCGCCTCCTCCCCCTGACCGGAGTTTGG
>CAWDRQ010000005.1:0-56138 GCA_963804765.1 uncultured Acidimicrobiaceae bacterium | reverse complement strand
AGGCGTCATTGAACTCAACGGCCACCAGGGACGCCGCAAGGTGTCCCTGGTGGCGCGTTCGGAGCACGTCCAGGCTGTCCGTAGACTCCGAGCCGTGACTTGCGAACCCCTCAAGCCTGACGACTCACCGGTCAGCCCGAGGATCGGGTGGGGTGTGCTGCACCTGTTCTGCAAGCCGAGGCCCGGGGCCGAGGCCCGCTCACTTCTCGATGCGATCGACACCACACGCAAGGACGGCTGCCAGGTTGTGACCGCGGCGATGCTGGGCCACAAGGCCGATGTTTGCGTTCTCGCGCTCGGCCCGGATCTGAAAGTGCTCCGCCGCCTGCAAACCGGGCTGCAGACCGGCGGTCTGGACGTCGTCGACTCCTACGTGTCACTGACCGAGGTGTCCGAGTACTCCGCTGGCGTGCCTGAGGAGATGAAACAAGCTCGGCTCTACCCGAGGCTTCCACCAGATGGCATGACGGCAATGTGCTTTTATCCGATGTCCAAGCGCCGCGCCCCGGGTGCCGAAAACTGGTACGCACTGAGCTTCGAAGACCGGCTGCAGCTCATGAGAGGTCACGGAACCGCAGGTCGCGAGTTCCGTGGCCGGGTGCTTCAGCTCGTGACCGGTTCCGCAGGGCTGGACGACTGGGAGTGGGGAGTCACCTTGTTCGGCGTTCATCCCGACGACCTGAAGGATTGCGTGTACTCGATGCGCTTCGACGAGGCCTCGACACGCTACGCGGAATTCGGCCCTTTCTACACGGGAATGGTCGGAGAACCGGCGGAAGTTCTAAGTGGTGCCGGAATACGCTGAAGCGGCCGCCGGGGACGCTCCCGCCGAGCTGACCGGGAACGCGCTCGTCCGCCTGCAGGCCGTCCTGGCCCGCCTCGGGCGTATCGTCGTTGCATTCTCCGGCGGCGCCGATTCCGCACTCGTTGCGGCTGTAGCGACGAGGCTCCTCGGAGCCGAACAAGTGCTCTGCGCGACCGCCGTCTCTCCCTCTCTTGCACCCGAGGACCTGGCCCATTGCTCTGGGATCGCAGACGAGTGGGGTTTGCGCTGGGTAGCTGTCACGACACACGAGCTCGACGACCCTGCCTATGTGCGCAATGATCTCGATCGTTGCTACCACTGCAAACGCGAGCTGATGGACGTCCTGATGCCTCTAGCCGGGTCTGAGCAGGCAACAGTTGTACTGGGTGTCAACGTCGACGATCTCAACGACCACCGGCCCGGACAGAGGGCAGCCGCCGAGCGGGGTGCTGTCTTCCCTCTCGTCCAAGCAGGGTTGGACAAGGCAATGGTCCGCACGGTGTCCCAGGCGCTCGGGCTGAGCACCTGGGACCGTCCGGCAGCTGCATGCCTGGCGTCGAGGGTGCCGCATGGCACGCCGGTCAGTTTGGGGATCCTCGACCAAGTAGCGGCTGCGGAATCGTCCTTGCGGCGGCTCGGCTTCGATGCCCTTCGGGTCCGCCATTACGGCGATCTCGCTCGAGTCGAGCTGCCTTTGGAGGACTTCGGCCGTGCGGTCGAGATTCGTGACGAGATCGTCACGGCGGTCCGAGGCGCCGGGTACCGCTACGTAACCCTCGATCTCGAAGGTCTGCGTTCGGGCAATCTTTCTCGTGCGGCCGCAGCTTCGGCCGAGGTCCGCCGATGAACGTGCGAGTTCGCCTCACTTTCCCTGAGGAGCTGGTTCGCGAGCCGGTAGTGGCCCAGCTCGTCCGTCGCTTCGATGTCGAGCCGAACATCCGCCGAGCGAGCGTGGAGGCTCACCAAGGCTGGATCATCTGCGAGCTCGCTGGCGCTCCGGCAGCGGTCGAAGGTGCGGTGGCATGGCTCGAGGAGATCGGCGTCAGCGTCGACCGTCTGGGCGACGTCCTGGAGGGTTGACCAGCAAGGGCGACAGCGGCTTCGCGGTCGCGGTGGTCCCGTCCCGGGCGCCGGGCGGTAGGGTCGGGCGCGTGGGAGAGGTGCCGGCGACTACTCGAGACCTCGTCAGGTGGGGAGAAACGCTCGCCGCCATTGCCAAGACCGGCCTCGCGTTCACCAAGAACCTCTACGAGCAGGAACGCTACGGGGAGATCCTGAAAGTCGCCGGCGACATCCGCGCCGCCGCCGCTTCGGCGCTCGCTCGCGAAGGCCAGCCTGTGGCGACGAGCGATCCGGACGGCCTCGTCCTCGAGTGGATGGGCGACGTGCGCCAAGGCGTCGCCGGTTACGTGACTCCGAAGGTCGCGGTCGGGGCAATCGTCGGCAACGACGAGGACCAGATCCTGCTCGTGCAGCGGGCGGACTCGGGAGCCTGGCTGTACCCGACCGGTTGGGCCGACGTAGGCTATTCGGCTGCCGAGGTCGCGGTGAAGGAAGTCCTGGAGGAGACGGGTATCGACGTCGAGCCAGTGCGCCTGGTCATGGTCCTCGACGGTCTTCGGCTCGGTTTCACGCAGGTGCCGCTCTACTCGCTCGTCTTCCACCTTCGGCCCGTGGGCGGCACGCTGAAGGCACACCCGCTCGAGTGTGCCGACGTCGGATGGTTCGGCGAGGACTCCCTGCCTGTCCCGCTGGCCAACGCGGGCGTGTGGAGCGAGCACGCGTTCGCCGCTATTCGGGGCGACTCGATCGAGGTTCTATTCGACTGGCCGCGCGGAGCGATTTGGCGACGCGAAGCAAGGTGAGCCATCCCGGCTGACTCGACCTCAGGCTTCGAGAAGAGCAATCGTCTGGATACACTCGCCCCATGAAAGCCAATAGCGTCCTTGTGGATCGCGTCTCAGTGGTGACCGACGACCTCGTCGAGGTCATGGCACGCCTGCTGCCGCAACTTTCCTCGACCGCGGCCGCGCTCGGTCGCTCCAACCTCGAAGAGATCGTGGCCTCACCATCCAGCACGCTCCTGGTCGCCCGCCTAGCTTCGCGCGACGAAGTGATCGTCGGCATGACCACGCTCGTTATCTACCGAATCCCGTCCGGGCTGCACGCCGTCGTCGAAGACGTCGTCGTCGACGAGTCCGCCCGGGGTCACGGTGTGGGCGCGGCATTGGTCTCAGAAGCCGTCCAGCTCTCGCGCGAGCGGGGTGCCCTCCACGTCAACCTGACGTCGCGATCATCGAGGGAGGCGGCGAACCGCCTGTACACGAGGGCTGGTTTCGTGAAACGAGAGACGAACGTCTACCGGCTGAGCTTGAGCTGATCGGCTCCGTCGCCTGACGTGACTGTCTGGCCGATCCCGCCGGCGCCGTAGAGGTCCTCGGCGCTCGTGTCGCTCATCCCGCCCGCAACCGCAAGGGTCAAAAGGCCGACCACCACGCCGGCAAAGCCCGCGATCCGAAGCCCCAGGGAGCCGGCGGAGGTGGGGAGATGCTCGTTGAACAGCACGGTCCCCACAGCGATGACATAAGCAGTGGACGTGACGATGTTCACCGGTGACACGACTGACGCCGAGCAACGTTGCAAACCGGTTTGGAACAGCACGAGGCCGGTCGCCATGGCGACGGCAAGCACGTAGAGGTCAGGTGAAGTCACCAGGTGAGGGATCGAACCGATGAGCCCCCAACGTTGGACGAAGGTCGCCGCCGACTTGAGGCCGAGGCCGGCCACGCCGTAGAGAAGACCGGCGGCCACGCCGAACAGCGGGCCTCGCAACTGCCTTATCCGGCGCCGGGACCTGTGGGCCCGGTCCGCCACCACGAAAATCGCGAGGCCGACCGCAGAAGTTGGAACTGCGGCAAGCAGGAAATAGAGCAAGCGCGCAGGGCCGCCGGCGTGATCCACACGCGTGTCGATCGACAGACCGAGCAGGACCAGGGCGATCACGATTGTCGCCAGAGCGAACCACTCCACTCGCCGGAGGCGGTCGTGCAGCACGAGATGTGACAGCACGAGCAAGAGGACGATCCCTGAAGCGAATATCGGCTGAGCCACCGAAATCGGTGCCAAGGACAAGGCGAGGCCCTGGCACACGAGACCACCTAGCAAGCAGGCACAACCCCACAGCCACTGCGACGAAGCACACAAGGTGCGAAGCATCGTCCAAAAGCGCCGAGCATGAATCTCGGGCAGCCTTTGGAGGGCGACCTTCTCGACGACCGTGCCGGTGCCGGTGAGCAACGCCGACATCGCCGCGATGGCGATCCCCGCTGAGGTGTGGGTGTCTAGGCTCACGTCGGCCGTCGGGCAGACGCCAGAAGAATGGACGAGAGGCTCGGCGTGCGGCAGAGCAAGCGGTCGAGCGGACGAAACGGCCGGGGGACATCATGGTAAGGCGCACCTGCGATGTCGATCTCGACGAATCCGGCTGAAGCTAGGATCTCCTCGAGCGCGCGACGGGTGAATACCCGCAGATGGCCGACCACGTCGCGACCCGGCCGACCGTAGATGCCGCGCAGGCTGACTTCGGTGAAGAGCGGCTGAACCCCAAACGCGAGGAGTACCCGGTTGTACCAAGCCGCCAGATTTGGCGTCGACAACAGCAGCCTCCCGCCGGGAACGAGCACTCGTCCTGCCTCTTCGAGCGCAGCATCTGTATCCACCAGGTGCTCGATCAGCTCGCTCATGATGACCACGTCCACACTGCCTGAAGCCAGAGGCAGGCCCACGCCGTCCATCTCTGCACGAACCACGGGGATGCCGCGCCGCCGGGCACGATCAAGCGCGGCACACGACCAGTCGAGACCGATGATAGTGACGTTTGCTCCCGGTGTCTGTTCGCAGCGGGCCGCTGCGACAGCTGTGGCCGTGCCGTCACCACATCCGATATCGACTGCGACAAGTGGTCGCGGCGACGACGAGGCCATCTCGGCAAGCGTCGTCGCCTGGATCTGAGCCCGCTCCAATCCTGAGCTGAGCGGGGTCCCCGGGTCCTCATAAAGCCGCTGAAGCGAGCGCTCGGTCATCGCCACCGACCTACAGGGCAGTCGTTTTCGACAAGGTCGTCGTGGTCGGTGCCGCGGCAATCATGCCGGGTGCCGCCGTCGCGTTCGCTCTGCAATCAACGGAGTCCCCTAACGGAGGTCTGGGGCATGCGGGCTCTCATCGCCCTCGAGGGGCGCTCGGCATGCTACCTGCCGGCCGCGGGCAGATATCGTCAGGCGGCCGGCAAGCCGCAACCACCTTGCGCGGACGACGGGCGGACGGCCCCGAGTTGGCTCCGTCCGGCACTGCCATAGGATGTGGCGACTAGGACAAGAGCGTCAACAGCAAGACCGGGCGCCAACGACGTCAGCCTGGCACCGAGCCGAACGGAGGTGGAGGTCGTGGTGGAGAGCGTGACGATCACAGACAACCGCAACGGTCAGACGATCGAGATCCCAATCGTCGACGGCGGAATCGCGGCAGACCAGTGGAGCAAGCTCCTTCCCGGCGTTTGGTTCTACGACCCTGCGTTCATGACCACGGCCTCAGCCGAAAGCGCGATCACCTTTGTAGACGGCGACAACGGGATTCTCGAGTACCGCGGCTATCCGATCGAGCAGCTGACCAAGCAGTCGACCTACCTCGAGGTCGCGTATCTCTTGCTACATGGCGAGCTGCCGACGGCCGAGCAGGCCTATGAGTGGGTCCAGGAGATCACCTACCACACGTTCATACACGAGAGCATGCGAAAGAGATTCCTCGAAGGCTTCCATTACGACGCGCACCCCATGGGGATCCTCGTCTCGGCGATAGCGGCGCTCTCGACGTACTACCCCGACGCGAAGAGGATCTTCGATCCAGAGGTCCGCCACAAGCAGATCATCCGACTCATTGCGAAGATGCCGACTCTCGCCGCCGCGGCACACCGCTACAGCGTCGGCATGCCGTTCGTCTATCCCGACAATTCGCACGACTTCCCGTCCAATTTCTTGTCGATGGTCTTGAAGACCCCGGAATCCCGTTTTGAGGCAAACCCTGTGCTGGTAAAGGCGATGGATGCTCTCTTCATCTTGCATGCGGACCACGAGCAGAACTGCTCGACCGCCGCGCTGCGAGTCGTCGCCTCGTCGCAAGTCGACCCGTACTCGGCTTGTGCCGCTGCTTGTGCCGCCCTGTACGGACCGCTCCACGGCGGTGCGAACGAGGCCGTCATCCGGATGCTCACCGAGATCGGCTCGCTTGAGGCTGTTCCGGACTTCATCCGCGCCGTGAAAGAGGGTCGAGGCCGCCTACAAGGATTCGGCCATCGCGTCTACAAGAACTACGACCCCCGGGCGAAGATCATCCGAGACATCGCCTACGACGTCTTCGAGGTCACAGGCAAGAACCCGCTCCTCGACATCGCGCTCGGGCTCGAGGAGGTCGCTCTCGCCGACGAGTACTTCATTTCCCGCAAGCTGTACCCGAACGTCGACTTCTACTCCGGGCTGATCTACCAGGCCATGGGGTTCCCGGTCGAGATGTTTCCTGTGCTGTTCGCGGTTCCGCGCGTCGCAGGATGGGTGGCGCACTGGGTCGAGATGCTCGAGCACAATACGAAGATCGCGCGACCAAGACAGCTCTATGTCGGACACCGGCGCCGCGACTACGTGCCTATGGCGTCGCGATAGGCAAAGTAGGTGGGTAGACCTGGCACCGGAGCCACCCTGAGGTCCGCCCATCCGGTCCGGCGAAGACTTGTTACCCGCTCGCCGCGGCTCGCTGGCGTGCGACCTCGAACATCGCGACGGCTCCGGCGGCCGAAACGTTGAGCGAGTCGATGGAGCCGTGCAGAGGGATGCGCGCAAGCACATCGCAGCGTTGGCGCGACAGCGGCGCGAGACCTCGTCCCTCAGCTCCGATCACGAGCGCGATCGGCCGGTCTCCAAGCTGGAGGTTGAACACCGGCTCAGACCCACGCTCGTCGAGACCCACCGTCCAGACCCCGAGACGTTCCAACTCCTGAAGCGCCCCTGGCACACCGGGGACAACAGCGACGCTGACGTGCTCGATGGCGCCCGCTGCGACCTTGGTGACCGTCGGGGTCACATGCGCGCTCCGGTGGCGAGGCAGCACGACACCAGTCACTCCCGCGCACTCAGCACTGCGCAAGAGGGCGCCCAGGTTCTGCGGATCGGTGACGCCGTCGACCACGACGAGAAACGCCGTGCTTCCCGCCATCCGTGCCCGGCCCACCTTCTTGTGGCCGACCCGTCCAGCCAGCTCCTCGGTTTCGGCGTCCTCGGGTTCGGGCTCGCCAAGCCCAGGTCCGCCGTCCTCGGGTTCGAGGTCGACAGCAGCGGGCTCTGGGATGGAGGGCTCGTCGCCAGGACCATCGGGCGGGCTCATGGCTCCGCCGTCCTCGGGCTGCAAGCCGACAAGGTCCGACAGGTCAGCTTCCGTCAAAGGCTCGGCAAAGGCGATCACGCCTTGCGGCGCTTCAGAGCCTTGCACCTGTTGGATCTGGCGTTGGCTCACAAGCCGCACTGGGACGTGGCTCGTTCGCGCCAGTGACTGGATCTCCCGCAGAATCGCGGCAGGGTCCGAACCCTCCATCATCCACACCTCGTGCACCGTCCTCCGGTGTGCTGCGAGAAGTTCCCGGACCGCCTGGCGACCCTCGACCTGGTCGCCGCCTAGCTCGCGCCGAACCTTGGCAGACCCACGCCCGCCGGGGGGTTCGGACAGACGATCTCCGCGGCCGAAGGGCTTGCTGGGGCCGCCGGGACTTCTCCGAGCGGGCAAGAGCCGCTGGTGGCCGCCTGCGGCGGGCGACCTGCGACTCGCGGCCGGTCGCGAAGCACTCGAAGACCCGGGAGCTCCCCCCCTCCCACCGGCGAACTCTCCCCTGGGGCCGCCGGCCGACTCCGGCCGCGGCGCCCGAGGCGGATTCGGCCAGAGGTTGTGACCAGCCGTGGCTGCACGGCCCATCGAGCTCGGGACGGGTCCTGAGTCGGTGGCGTCTCCCGCTTCGGTCTCTCGGCGACTTGCCTGACCGTCGCGCCTCGAAGCAGCTGGGCCGCCACGCCGTGGAGCCGGCCGGTCCCAGCCGCCGTTCGAAGCCCCGCGACCGCCGTCCCTCGTTGGCGAGGACCTGAACGCTTGCGGCCTGCGACTTTGAGCCGCGCCCCTGTCAGCTCTGGGCGCGGCACCCCGATATCGAGAGCCACCGGGGGCGGCGTCCCTGCCGGCCGTAGTCGGACGGGAGCTGTCGGCACCACGGTACGAGCTACCGACACCCGAACCGCTCCGGCCAGTCCCGCGATAGGAGCCGCCCGTGCTCGAGCCGCTGTAGCCCGTGCCCGAACCGCCGGCACCGCCGCCCGGCCTGGCGCGACGTCCCGCGTAGCCGGTGCCCCTCGCCCCTGCAGTGCCTCCGGACCGGTCTCCATAACCGCCCGAGGCGGGAAGACCGGTACGTCCACCACCTGCTCGCGTTCCACCGGCGCGCGCCCCGCCTGGTTCCCGTCCACCGGCGCGACCTGTACCAGCTCCGCGGCCACCTGCAGCGCGGTCGTTGGGAGTGCGCGAGCCGCGGGACGCGCCGTCTTCTCTGTTGCCGTCTGGCATCACAAACCGATCTCCTCGAGCAGCGCGGTGGCGAGGCAGGCAATCCCCTCGACTCGGCCCAGGCTCCCGAGCCCTTCCGGCCGGGTCGCCTTCACATGCACGGGGCCCGCAGCCGCCGCGCTGAGCCGTTCCATCATGATCTCACGCGCACCGCCGATCCGTGGAATCTCACAGATTACGGTGCAGTCGGCGTTTGCGAGCCGCAGGCCGGCGGCCATGACGAGCGCCGCCACTTGCGCCACGATCGCGAGGCTGTCTGCTCCCGCCCAACGCTGGTCAGTGTCGGGGAAATGCGCACCGAGATCGCCGAGCCCGGCGGCACCGAGCATGGCGTCCGCCACTGCGTGTGCCACGACGTCTGCATCGCTGTGACCTTCCAGACCATCCTCCGCCTCGAAACGGACACCCCCCAGCACCAGCACCCCGTCTCTCTCTGGCCCACTTGCGAAGGGGTGTTGATCAAAGCCGATCCCTACTCGTAGCTTGGTCACCGGTTGCTCCACTTCTCTGCAGTCACAAGGTCGTCGGGCGATGTCAGCTTGAGGTTGTGGTACTCGCCCGGGACGACCACGACATTCAAACCGAGAGCCTCGAGGAGACCGGCGTCGTCTGTCGCTTCCGGTGCGCCGGCATGAGCAAGCCGTAACGCCTCGGCACGGAACGCCTGTGGCGTCTGCACCGCTACCAGCTCGCTCCTGTCGAGCGTCCCCACCACGCGACCACTACGAACACGCTTGACGGTGTCCGCCACGGCCAGACCGGGAATGGCTCCGTCGGCTCCGGCAACGACCGCTTCGACCACGGCGCGAAACAACTCACGTGACGCGAGTGGCCGAGCGGCATCGTGGACGACGACGACGTCAGCGCTCTCCGGAACCGCCGCCAGGCCCCGGCGGACCGAGGAGGCTCGGGTCGGGCCACCTGAGATGACGCGGTCGGCCCCCTTGCCAATTCCGGGGCTCCCGAGAAAGGATTCCGGCACGACGGCGACCACTCCGCGTGCAACCGAGCGCGACGCGTCGAGACTCCACTCGATCACGGGTCGACCACCGAGAGCGGCGAACTGCTTCGGCTGACCGAATCGCCGTCCTTGACCGGCGGCGACAACGATCACCCAGACCTCGACGCCCACGCGCCGGTTGCGCCCTGCGCTAGGGCAGAGCGGCGTTGAGGCGCTCCTCCGCCTCGGCCTCGCTCACGCCGATCGCGAAGGTCAGCTCGGAAACGAGGATCTGTCGCGCTCGCGTCAGCATCCGCTTCTCACCTGCGGAGAGGCCGCGGTCCTTGTCGCGGATCGAGAGGTTCCGAACCACTTCAGCTACCTGGTATATGTCGCCTGACTTGAGCTTCTCGACGTGGTTCTTGTAGCGACGAGACCAGTTGGTAGGCATCCGCGCCTCTTTCTTGCCAAGGACCGCGAAGACCTCCTCCACCTCCTCATCGTTGATCACCTCTCGAAGCCCGACCTCTGCTGTGTTGTCGGACGGCACCATGAGCGTCAGATCGCCGTACGCGAGCCGGAGTACTAGGTACTCACGTTTCTCGCCAAAGGCTTCTCGCATCTCTCGCCGCTCTACAACGGCGGCGCCGTGATGGGGGTAGACAACTTTGTCCCCGACATCGAACAATGGAACTCCTCACGAAACGAGGGAAGGTGGGGTCCTCACCAGGGTACGGACGTCGCGGCCGCCGCTCAACTCGGGACCGCCGCCAGTCTCGGCCCGAGGACGCGATCTGGCGGCAGGAACCACACCAAGCAACAGCCGAACTGCCTCCAGCAGGGTACCTGCTCTGAGCAGCTCAAGCTCTGTCGGTCCCTCGGCGGCGGACTGCGGCACCACAGCACGGCGGAATCCGAGCCTGGCCGCTTCGGCTAGGCGGCGCTCGATCGCCTGCACTTGGCGGAGCTCCCCGGCCAGCCCGACTTCACCGCAAGCCACGACTTCCTCTCCGATCGCGATCCCTGTCACCGCCGAGACCAGGGCCAACGCGATTCCAAGATCAGCGGCGGGCTCGCTCACCCGGAGACCCCCAACGGTGGAGACGAACACGTCCGAGCCGGCGAGGGCCAGGTGGCACCTCTTTTCGAGCACGGCCAGCAGAAGAGCGAGCCGACCGCCGACGACACCTTGTGCAACCCTCCTCCCGGTTGCGGACGTCGGCGGCCCGACAAGCCCCTGGACCTCGAGAAGGAGCGGCCTCCGCCCCTCTAGTACAGGCACTGCGATGCTCCCCGGCATGCCGCGACGGCGGTCCCCGAGCAACAGGGCACTCGGGTCCACAACGTCCCTGAGCCCAATCTCGGTCATCTCGAAGAGCCCTAGCTCGCCAGTGGGACCGTAGCGGTGCTTAGAAGCCGAAAGCAGGCGGAGGGACTGATGCCGGTCACCGTCGAACGACAGCACGGTGTCGACAAGGTGCTCGAGCGTGCGCGGCCCGGCGAGCCCGCCGTCCTTGGTGACGTGGCCGACCAACAAGGTCGCGACGCCCACCGACTTTGCGTAACGCACCAGGCGGCCGGCGCACTCGCGCACCTGGCTCGGCGACCCGGCCTGCGACCCGCACGCCGAGTCGGACACCGCTTGGATTGAGTCGACGACGAGGACCGAGGGCTCGAGCTGACCGGCTGCGCCTATGACGACATCGAGATCCGTCGTCGCCAGCAGGTAGCAGCCGTCGACGGCCGCCCTGAGGCGGTCGGCGCGGCGCCGTACCTGTTCACCGGATTCCTCCGCCGCGATGAGCAGCGAGGTCCTCCCCTGGGCCGCAAGACTCGCAAGCGCCTGGAGGACGAGCGTCGACTTGCCGACACCTGGCTCGCCGCCGAGCACCGTCACCGAGCCAGCGACGAGCCCACCACCGAGAACCCTGTCGAGCTCGCCGATGCCGGTCGCAACGGCCACGGCGCCCTCCGCGCTGATCGAACGCAGGGACAACGGAGTCGCGTCGTGCCCAAGAGCGCACGAGAGCTGTGGGTCGGCGGCCCGGCCCGAGGCCGCCCCCGAGGCGAACGGAAGCACCAGCTCTTCCACGAGGGTGTTCCACTCACCACAGGCCGAGCAGCGCCCGGACCAGCGAGACGAGCCATGTCCGCATGCCTGGCAGCGGTGGATCGACTTCGGTCGCGTCATGTCTCGACGTTACGCGCGGGATGTCACACTCCGGTGAGGGACCGCGCCGCCGGTCCGAAACCAGCAGACGTGCTCAGGAGTCGGCGCCGGCCCCTGCGAACTCGACAGCCGGAGGCTCGAAGCCCTCGATGGCACGGAAGACGAGCGCACCGTCCTCCTCGTCGACGATCACAGTATCGCCGACCCGGAATTCCTTCCAGAGGATCTTCTCCGAAAGCGGGTCCTCCACAAGCTGCTGGATTGAACGCCGCAACGGCCTGGCGCCCAGCTCGGGCGCGTAACCTCTCGCGGCCACGAACCTCTTGGCTGCGAGCGTGAGCTCCAATCCGATCCCCTGGCCCTCCAGCTGGTCGCGCACCCGGCGGATGAGGAGTTCCACGATTTCGACCACCTCGTCCATGGTCAGCTCGTGGAACACGATGACCTCGTCGATCCGGTTCAGGAACTCGGGCCGGAAGTGATTCTTGAGCGCCTCTTGAACACGCTGCTTCATCCGCTCGTAAGTCACGGACTCGCTCGACTTCTGGAAGCCGAGCGACAACTTGCGCAGGTCCGAAGTCCCGAGGTTCGAGGTCATGATGAGCACGGTGTTCTTGAAGTCGACCGTACGTCCCTGGGCGTCGGTGAGGCGACCGTCCTCCAAGATCTGAAGGAGGGTGTTGAAAATGTCAGGGTGTGCCTTCTCGATCTCGTCGAACAGCACGACCGCGAAGGGCTTCCTCCGGACGGCTTCGGTGAGCTGGCCGCCTTCCTCGTAGCCCACGTAGCCAGGAGGCGAGCCGACGAGCCGGCTCACGGTGTGCTTCTCCATGTACTCGCTCATGTCAAGCTGGATCAGCGAGGCCTCGTCACCGAAGAGAAGCTCCGCGAGCGTCTTGGCGAGCTCGGTCTTGCCCACACCGGTCGGGCCAAGGAAGATGAACGACCCGCTCGGACGCTTGGGGTCCTTGAGGCCGGCACGGGTACGGCGGATCGCGCGCGACAGCGCGTTTATCGCGTCCTCCTGGCCGACGACCCGCTTGTGCAGGTCCTCCTCGAGGCGAAGGAGACGGGCGGTCTCCTCCTCGGTGAGCTTGTAAACCGGAATCCCAGTCCAGTTCGCTAGCACCTCGGCAATTACGTCCTCGTCGACGACGTCAAAGACCTCTTCGCCGGCGGAACGCCAGGAGACGTTCAGCGCCGCCTTGCGTTCGAGTGCGTCGCTCTCCTTGTCGGCGAGCTTCTTGGCCTCGTCGAAGTTCGACCGCCCGATAGCGGCGTCTTTGTCGTGACGGATCTTGGACAGTTCCTCGTCGATCTTGCGGTGCTCGGGCGGAGTGGACATCCTGCGGATCCGCAGACGCGATCCCGCCTCGTCGATGAGGTCGATCGCCTTGTCCGGGAGAAAACGGTCCGAGATGTAGCGGTCGGCGAGGTTCGCCGCAGCGACCAGGGCCTGGTCGGTGATCGTCACCTGGTGGTGTTTCTCGTACCTGTCGCGAAGCCCTCTCAGGATCTCGATCGTGTGTGCCAAGGTCGGTTCCTCGACCTTGATCGGCTGGAACCGCCTTTCGAGGGCGGCGTCCTTCTCGAGATGCTTCCGGTACTCGTCGAGCGTCGTCGCACCGATCGTCTGGAGCTCGCCGCGGGCGAGCATCGGCTTGAGGATCGAGGCGGCGTCGATGGCACCCTCTGCCGCGCCGGCACCGACGAGGGTGTGGAGCTCGTCGATGAACAAGATGATGTCTCCGCGGGTCCGGATCTCCTTGAGGACCTTCTTGAGGCGCTCCTCGAAGTCGCCCCGGTAGCGGCTTCCGGCAACGAGCGCGCCCAGGTCGAGGGTGTAGAGCTGCTTGCCTCTCAGAGTCTCCGGGACGTCGTCGTCCACGATCTGCTGGGACAACCCTTCGACGATGGCGGTCTTGCCGACCCCTGGCTCGCCGATGAGAACCGGGTTGTTCTTCGTGCGCCGCGACAGCACCTGCATGACTCGCTCGATCTCCCGATCGCGGCCGATAACGGGATCGAGCTTGTGCTCGCGCGCCAGTTGAGTCAGATTCCGCCCGAACTGGTCGAGCAAAGGCGACCCTGCGGGGCTTTCGGAGCTCGAGGCACCTGGCGCGGTTGTCGCACCCTCACGTCCCTGGTAGCCCGAGAGCAGTTGAATGACCTGCTGGCGCACACGAGTCAGGTCGGCGCCCAGGCTGACGAGGACCTGGGCGGCGACACCCTCGCCCTCGCGCACGAGGCCGAGCAGCATGTGCTCGGTGCCGATGTAGTTGTGACCCAGTTGAAGCGCCTCACGGAGGGACAGCTCGAGGACCTTCTTCGCACGTGGCGTGAACGGCGGAGACCCCGTCGGGGCGGACCCCGCTGGCCCGATCGTCTCCTCGACTTTCTCGCGCACGGCCTCCAGCGAGATGCCGAGCGACTCGAGCGCCTTGGCCGCGACCCCCTCGCCCTCGTGAATGAGGCCGAGCAGGATGTGCTCGGTCCCGATGAAGCTGTGATTCAGGAGGCGTGCTTCCTCCTGAGCCAGGACCAATACCCTGCGTGCCCGATCGGTGAATCGCTCGAACAACTCAGACTCCCTTGTGGTCTTCCGTGTGCAAGAAGTCTACCGGTCCGGTGGGCGAATACCCGCCGCCACGGAAGCTAGCTCCCCCTCTTAACATCGGACTGCGGCCCCCCAACCCTTAGTGGTGCGATCCGGGCCGATCGGAGCTGGCCGGACTTGGACGAACGGTCGAACCGAATTGAACACCTTGAGAGGGGAAGATTACAGTGCCGCGGAATAATGGGGTGGGCACCCGGCTATCGGTTCGGTGCCCCTTTGGCGTAAGGTGGCGGACTTGGTGAGCAGCCCGGACCCTTTCGCCCTCCCGATTCGCGAGGAGGATCTCGCTCGGCTCGAGTTGTGCCTGCGGGACTCGGTGATTGGTGATGACGCGTTCTTGAACGAGGTGGCCAGTCACCTCATCCAAGCGGGAGGAAAACGCCTCCGGCCGTCGCTCACGATCGCCGCCTCCTACCTCCAAAATGAAGACGTCACCATGGAGATCCTGCTCGGGGGGGTTTCGGTCGAACTTGTCCACCTCGCGTCGCTCTACCACGACGACGTCATGGACGAGGCGACCCGCCGGCGAAGCGTGGAAAGCGTGAACGCACGCTGGGGCAACCTTGTGGCAATCGTGGCTGGTGACTTCCTGCTCGCCCGGGCAGCGGAGATCGCAGCGGGGCTTGGCACCGAAGTCGCCGGATTGCTCGCGGCGACCCTCGCTCGGCTCTGCCAGGGGCAAGTGGCCGAGGTGCGCGCGGCGTTCGAGATCGAGCGGGACGAGGACGACTACCTTCGCTGCATCTCTGACAAGACCGCGGCGCTGATGTCGACCGCGTGCCGCATCGGTGCACTGACCGCCGGTCTCAACCGGTCCCAGATCGACGACCTGTCGGCGTTCGGCGAGGCTTTCGGCATGGTCTTTCAGATCCGCGACGATGTCCTCGATGTCGTCGCAACCGAAGCCGAACTCGGCAAACCGCCCGGGCAGGACCTCGCGGAGGGGATATACACACTGCCGGTCCAGCGCGCGCTCCTCGATCGTGTCGTCGGCCCAAGGCTCCGCGATCTTCTTGGCCACCCGCTCGATGAGGCCGAGCGCGAAGAGGCACGCGCGCTCGTCGCGGCGTCGCCGGGAATCTCGGCTGCTTACGAGATCGCTCGGGACTACGCCAGTGCAGCTGCTGCGGCAGCAGCCCGACTTGGTGACGGCCTCATCCCCAAGGCGTTCGTTGAGTTCGGCTACAACGTCGTCGACGACCTCCAGGAATCCACTACGAGAGTCCTCGCCCCGAGCTGGAACCAACGCCAGCTCAGGCCTCAGGTTCTCCGGATCCTGTAGAGCCGGACCGGATGTCCGGCGAGGCGTCCTCGGGTCGAAGGGCGGGGAACAGCAGCACCTCTTTGATGTTCGCGACGTCCGCGTAAAGCATGACGAGCCTGTCGATCCCGAGCCCGAGACCACCGGTCGGCGGCAACCCGAGCTCGAGAGCCCGCAGGTAGTCCCGATCGATGGCCATCGCCTCGTCGTCACCTAGGGCCCTCTCACGCTCCTGCTCCTCGAAACGGGCCTGTTGGTCATCGGGATCGGTCAGTTCACTGAAGGCGTTGCCGAGCTCGCGGCCGGCGATGATCGGCTCGAAACGCTCCACGTAGCCAGGCTTCGAGCGGTGTGCTCGGGCAAGCGGTGAGACCTCTTGTGGGTAGTCGCACACGAACACGGGGCCCCAGAGCTCGGGCTCGGTTGTCTTCTCATAAATCTCCAACATGAGCTTGCCCGGACCGTACCAGGGCTCGAACGGCACGCCGAGACCCGACGCCACGCGTCGAAGATGCTCGGTTCCCATCGACAGGTCGACCTCGACCCCGGCATGCTCCGCGATGAGCTCCACGAGGGTCGCCCGCCGCCACGGCGGTGTCAGATCGATCTCCCGGCCCTGATAGGGAATCACCGTCGTGCCAAAAAGCTCCTCGGCGGTCCCTCCCACTATGTCCTCGAAGATCAACATCATGTCTGTGTAGTCGCCATAGGCCTGGTAGAGCTCGAGCATCGTGAATTCGGGGTTGTGACGCGGCGACAACCCTTCGTTGCGGAACGTCCGCCCGATCTCGAACACGCGCTCTATCCCACCGACGACGCATCTCTTCAAGTAGAGCTCCGTCGCGATGCGGAGGTACACGTCGGAGTGGAGTGCGTTGTAGTGCGTGACGAACGGCCGCGCCGTCGCACCGCCGGGAATCGGGTGCAGCACCGGCGTCTCGACCTCCACGAAGCCGGCGGCACCGAGTCGGCAACGGATCGAGGCGATCACCTTCGAACGCAACAGGAATATGTCGCGCACACCATCGTTTGCCCACAGGTCGAGCTCGCGCTGGCGGTAACGGATATCTGGATCGGAAACACCGTGCCACTTGTCCCCGAAGCCGCGCCGAGCCTGAGCGAGCAGCTCCCAGGAGGCCACCTTGACCGATAGCTCGCCCCGCCGGGTACGGACCACCTCGCCGGACACACCGATCCAGTCACCGAGCGACAGGTGGCAGAACTCCTCGAAATCGGGCGTGAGGGCAGCAAGCGCGAACAGCTGAATGCCTCCCGTCCAGTCCCGGAGCTCAGCAAATGCAAGCCTTCCTTGAGGCCGAGACCGCATGAGACGGCCAGCGATGGCGACCGTGACGCCGGACTCCTCGCCCGCTTCGAGGTGCGTGAACGAACGGGCAACGTCACCTGCACCCGACGTCGTTTCAAACCGGTATCCGATCTCCCTCACATCTCTCTCCCACTCTCGTCGCGCGCCACGTTGCGGTCGAAGACGAGGCGAAGCCCGTGCAATGTGAGCCACGGCTCGTGGTGCTGGATCATCTCCGACAAGGGCGTGATCAGTCCGGCGAGTCCACCCGTCGCGATGATCGCGGATGGCCCGAGCTCGTCGGCAATGCGCCTGCACATGGCATCGACGAGTCCCGTGTAACCGTAAATGGCGCCGGACTGGATCGACTCGACGGTCGACTTGCCGATCACGTTGCGAGGCTCGACGAGCTCGACGCGGCGCAGTGCCGCGGCATGCTCGAACAGCGCGTCCATGCTGATCGCGATCCCGGGCGTGATGGCGCCACCGAGGTACTCACCAGCAGCCGAGATGGCGTCGAACGTGGTCGCCGTGCCCATGTCCACGACGATCGCCGGCCCTCCGTACAAGTCGATGGCCCCGACGGCGTTCGCGACACGGTCCGCTCCGACGTCCTTCGGGTTGTCGTAGAGGATGGGCATCCCCGTGCGGATCCCCGGCTCGACTACGACGAGCGGGACGTCGAACCAGACGTGCGCCATCTCCCTGATCGCCGAAGTCACTTCCGGCACCGAGGAGGACACGACCATTCCACCGACGTCACGGTCGGCCGGCGCTCCGGTGAACTCGAGCCCGACAAGCCTGAGCAGTTCGGTGATGAGGAGGGCATACTCGTCAGCCGTGCGCTCCGCGACGGTCGCAAGACGCCAATGGTGAACCAGGTCCGTCAGCTCGCCCGGGTCGCCCACCACCGAAGCGCCGCGGGCACTCGCGATTGCTCGCCCGTCGCTCCCATGTTCAGCCGGATTCGGTTCGGGAGCGTCAGCCGACACAAACACGCCGACAACCGTCTGTGTGTTTCCCACGTCTATAGCAAGCAGCATCACGCCTCTGTCTACCTCACCACGGAACCCATCATCCCAACGGCCATGCCGGGACCGGTCGTCGCCGGACGCCGTATCGTTGCATGAGAGTGGGGACCGTGACCCGTACCGACAACGCCTGTGTCCCAGGCTAGACAGCCACATGCGCTCCAGGCTCTCTCGAAGCGACGTCTGGCTGCTTGTCGCCGGCGCGCTCGGAACCACTGGGTCGGCCGTCACCCGCTACATCCACACAGGCCGCGTAGTCCCTTTCATCGTGTCCGCGTCGGCCCTGGGCTTCCTCGCGGCCATCGTCGGCCGGAGCGTCGATCGGCTCGGGGATCGTCTCGGATCGGGGATGACCGGCGTCGTGCAGTCTGCGCTCGGCAACCTCCCCGAGCTTTTCTTCGGGATCTTCGCGCTCCGAGCGGGCCTGGCCGGCGTCGTCCAAGCCGCGCTCATCGGCTCGATCCTCGCCAACGTGCTGCTCGTCTTGGGCCTTGCCTTCATCGTCGGGGGCTTGAGGCATGGCACACAACGCTTCCCGGCCGAGAACGCCAGGGTCATCGTCGTCCTGCTCGTGCTCGCCGTCTCCGTCCTCATGATCCCGACGCTCGGCGTGCATCTGGACCTCGCCGTCCGGCATCACAAGGTTGCCATTTCCGACGTCGCCGCAGCCGTGCTGCTGATTGTCTTCGTGCTCGCCGCCCCCGGATCGATGCGCCGGGACGCGCGACCGTCCCCAGAAGACGTCACGACAGGAGACGAGCCCGGAACAGACGTGTCAAGCGGGCGCGAACGTCCCGGCGGGCAGAGCGACAAAGCCGGAACCGCGGTTGCCACTTGGTCGATCTCGCTCGTGGTCGTAGCGCTGCTCGCCGCGAGCGTCGGCGCCGCGTTCGTATCGGACTGGTTCGTCGCCGCTCTCACCCCGGCGCTCTCGGCGCTGCATATGTCCGAGGCGTTCGCAGGTCTCGTGGTCGTGGCAATCGCCGGGAACGCGGTCGAGAATGTCGTCGGGGTCCAGCTCGCCGCGCGCAACCGCAGCGATTACGCGCTGTCGGTAATCCTGCAAAGCCCTGTGCAGATAGCCCTTGTGCTCATTCCAGCACTGGTGCTCCTCTCTGGCGTCATAGGTGGCGCCCAGCTCACCTTGGTACTGCCACCATTGCTTGGTGTCGTCCTCGCGCTCACGACTTTGATCGCGGCTTTCATCGTGCTGGACGGGGAGTCGACTTGGCTCGAGGGGGCTTGCCTCGTAGGTCTTTACGTCGTCATCGCCGCGTCGTTCTGGTGGGGATGAGGATCGACCGGCGCGTGTCAGCCGGGAGCATGGTGGCGTTGCCGGTCCTCATCGCTCCCGCCGTCTATCCGAGATCAGGCACATCGGGGCGACCTCCTCGCACTCGTTCGGGCGGACGTTCCGGGCGAGCCTGTCGGTCTCCTTCGAGCATCGCGACCGGTCGACGGTTCTGGTCTATCCGCGAGGACTTAAGCTCCATGGCCTGCACAAATCCCGACATACCTGCCCCGCTCCTTGGGTGAGTACCGAGTCATCGCCGCGAGATGATCGAGTGTTCCCGAGTGGAAGTGCGCACCAGATACCGCGAGAACACCGAGGGAGCGACTAGGCCTGGGAACTGGCTTGGTTGCAAGTGTGTGGACTGGACGTCTCGCTACCGATGTCCTGCACCGTGACCGTGCGCTGAGAGCGGCACCGGTACAACTGGGGCCATGAACTCTCCATCTTGCTCCGAGCTCGCGGAGGCGCTCGCCGCGTCGCTGGAGCTGACGACACCTCCGATCGCAATCACCTTTGCCGCCAGACTTCCCGAGGGCATCGATCCCTACGAAGGCCCGAAGCCGCCACCCGCGCCCGACGGCAGAACGGGACCGGTGCCCGCCGGTTGCGTCTTCTGGGCCAAGGCGATCGATAGGACCTTCTCCACTGTTGCCAGCGACCACGCCAATTGCAGTGTGGGCACCTTGGTCCACGGCTTTGCCTCTCTCGACGAGGTGGCGGGCAACTCCGACGTGGCCGCGCTCGTGGAGTCGGGCTGGGTCACCCCCGAACAGATCCCGGCCATCCCGACGGTGCACGAGCGCCCGGGATCGGTGACCTACGGACCGCTCGCCGAAGCCTCGGGCACGCCGGACGTCGTCCTGATCCGGATCAAAGCGGGCCAGCTCATGCTCATGGCTGACGCGGTGCCGGGACTGCAGATCGGCGGCAAGCCGCAATGTCGCATCATCGCCCTCGCCAGGGAGCAGGGCCAGGTGGCAGCCAGCCTCGGCTGCACGCTCAGCCGGACTCGCACCGGCCTTCCCGACGACGAGATGACATGCGCCATCCCTGGACCCCGCCTAGCCGAGGTGGTGCGCAATGTCGAGACGACAGCGCGGATCAATGCCGTCGCCGAGTCTTACGCCGCCGCGGACATCCGCCGTTTCGCCAAGACATGAACCGACCGCCGGCGAAGGCAGCCGGACTGCCACACGCCTACTTCTTCGCGGCCTCGTAGTACGGGTTGGTACCTGACGCGTGGTCTGTCACGTCGACGATGTTCGCGATCTCCGGCACGCTTTCCCGGATAGCCACCTCAATGCCCTGGCTGAGCGTCACCGCCGCCATGCCGCAGCCAGCGCAGCCACCCGAGAGACGCAGGTAGGCGGTGTCCCCCTCGACTGCCACCAAGTCAGCGCGGCCGCCGTGTGCCGCTATGGCAGGGTTGATCTGCTCATCGAGCACCTGGAGCAGCCGCTGAGCCACGTCCCCGCTCAGATCTGGTGGCGGCCCGGTCATCGCGGGGCTGCGCCGGGCAGGAGGCGGCCGGTTCGGGTTGCGGATCACCATCCCACCGCCGTCCTCGTCCGGGCTCAGGTCCAGGACCGAACCACGTATCCGATCGACGCTCTGACCTGGCACGATCAAAGCGAGACCGCCGAGGTGGTCGATCCAGTCACCTGGCGCTGCCTCGGCGGTGACTTGGAAGTACATGTCGTAGGTGTACACGTCGTCGTGCGCGCCGCTGATCTCCACGCACAGGGCGAGCGATTCGGGGGAGGCTTCGCCGGCCCTCAACTCGAGGATCTCGGTCAAGGCCAGCGCCGTCAGACGAAGAACCGGGACGCCGCCGTTACCGCTGTTGCCGCTATCGCTCATCAGATGTCCTCAGTGGAAGGTGGGCGGACCCATGCTAAGGCCGGCACTGGGCCGATCCGTCGGTAGACAGGACGCGCCCACGTTCGCTATAGCGTGCCAGCGTGCGCGTCCTGCTGGTTTCCACCTACGAGCTCGGGCACCAACCAGTGCACCTGGCCTCCCCGGCTGCTGCCCTTCGGGCCAGTGGTCATGACGTGCGCGCGATCGACGTGTCTGTCGAGCCTTGGGACCGGGCTCTCGTGGCGTGGGCCGACCGCGTCGCCTTCTCGGTTCCGATGCACACGGCGATGCGGATGGCTGTGGCTCTCGCGACTTCGGTGCGTGCTCAGCGCCCTGGTCTCCCGATCTGCCTGTACGGCTTGTACGCCGGCATGAGCAGCGACGCGACGACAGCCGCCATGGCCGACCGGGTGATCGTCGGGGAGTACGAGCCAGCCCTGCTCAGCTGGGTGGACGGGACCGGCGGTACCAGCACGTCCGGCAGTGTCGGCGACGTTGTGGTGCACCTCGGCCGCAGTAGGTTCACGACTCCGGCACGCGATCTGTTGCCACCGCTCGAGCGCTACGCCCGGCTCGTTCTGGGCGACGAGGAGCGACTCGCGGGCGCCGTGGAGGCGAGCCACGGCTGCTCACATCGTTGTCGGCACTGCCCGCTGCCGGTCGTGTACGACGGCCGCCTTCGAGTTGTGCCCGAAGACGTCGTGGTGAAAGACGTGTCCCAGCTCGTGGCGATGGGCGCAAAGCATGTGACCTTTGCCGACCCTGACTTCCTCAATGGGCCCCGGCACGCAATGCGGGTCGCCCAAGCGGTCCACGCCTGCTTCCCTGATCTGAGCTTCGACTGTACGACCAAGGTCGAGCACATCCTGGCCCACGAGGACCTTTGGGCCGGCCTGGCGAAGGCCGGTTGCCTGTTTGTCGTGTCGGCATTCGAATCGGTCGACGACACGACCCTTCGGATCTTGGACAAAGGGCACACGGCTGTAGATGAGAGCGCGGCGGTGGCCTTGCTGCGGCGCCACGGGGTCGAGGTCCGCCCCTCGTGGCTGCCTTTCACACCCTGGACGAAAGCGGCCGAGGTTGGCGCGATGCTCGACTTCGTCGTAGCACACGACCTCGTGGGCAACGTCGACGCGGTTCAGTACACGATCAGGCTCCTGCTCCCCGAGGGCTCCCTGCTGCTCGCGGCTCCGGAGGTGAAGGCGCGGCTCGAGCACTACGACGCCGCTCGCCTGAGTTGGGTCTGGACAGCCAAAGAGGCAGGGCTCGATGATCTCCAGCGAGAGTTGGCGACCCTCGTCGAATCGGCCGGCACCCAAGCTGTGGTGGTCGGCGCCGAGGAGATATTCGTGGAAGTGGAAGCCCGCGTCCATGCCCACATGTCGAGCCACGGCACGGGGTCCGGCATGACCGGGCCGGGCCGCTGGAACCGGTCGACGGGGCCGACCGGGCCGAGGCCGCGGCTCAGCGAGCCGTGGTTCTGCTGCAGCGAGCCCACTTCGACTCAGCAGGAAGCAGTCAGCCCCAGCATGGACACGGTCCCGCCGCGAGTGCCCCTCGGGTCCTGATCCACCGCGCACAGGTCCAACAAGGAGCGAAGCGCTGATCTTCCCCGTCGGGGACATCGAGGCAGGTACAGCCCGGTTCCTGGTGCCGATCGGACAACGGCCCGGACGAGGTGAGTGACGATCTGGGCTGACGCCGAAGGCTCCCTCGCTACGGATCAACAAACTCAGTAGCAACCTGTCCGAGCGCCAAGTCAGACCACTGGGTTGTAGACGCCTAGGCCTCGCCTAGGCCGGCACGATCCACAGTCGAATCGCCAGGCCAAGTCCGGTCATGGCGACGAGCCACCGGAGAACGCCGTCGGGAATTCGCCGTGCGACCCAGGGTCCGACCATGCTGCCGACGAACGATCCGATGGCCAACGGCGCTGCGGCAGCCCAATCGACGTGGCCTAGGCCAACGAGCGTCACGGCTGAGGCAAACGTGGCCATGCCGACGAGCATGTTCTTGAGAGCGTTCGCCTCCGCTACATGCTGGTCGACGGTCAACAGGACCAGGGCGAGGACCATTATCCCTGCTCCGGCTCCGAAGTAGCCGTTGTACACCGACGCGGCGAAAAGTCCGAAAGGCAACAGCAACCGGTCGCCTGGAAGACGACGACGTTGCCACCACATCGAGAGCCGCGGCTGGAGCAGCAAACAAGCCGCGGCGAACGCGAGCAGATAGGGCACGACTCTGCTGAACACCCCGGGAGGAGTCGAAAGCAGCAGTCCGGAACCAACGACACCACCTGACGCGGCCACTACAGCCCAGCGGCGAAGCCACGATTTCCTTCCCACCAGTTCGGGCTGGGAGGCCAATGCGGAACCTGGCCAACAGACAACAAGCGCCACGATGTTGGTCACGCTCGCCGGCAACGCCGTGAGGCCGACCGAGAGCAGAGCCGGGTAGGAGATCAACGATGAGATACCGCCTGCGGTGCCGACGACTCCGGCGAGCACTCCCGCACCCAACAGGAACAGGGCGTCGCAGGCCGAGATCACAACCTCAGTGAGGCTAGAGGAGCCATCCTCGGTATGCGAGTTTGTGCGCCCTGTAGGCCCCGGACGATCTACCGAGTTGTGACCGCCGCCTGTCAGGTCTTGGCGCACCTGACGAGCTCAGGCGTGAGTACGTCTGATGAGGAACAGCGAAACGGAACAGATGCTATTATTTCTAGCGACCGTGTAGAATTAGCGTTCAATGATCGGGGTCTGAATCCGACGACTTCTCGAGGGGGAGAAACAGTGAAACGAAGCTTCATCGCACCCGCCGCTCTCGCGCTCGCCACTGTCTTGGCTACGGCCTGCTGGTCGAGCTTGGCGATCTCCACGACCGGCCCAAGCGTGTCCGGTTCGTCCTCAAAGGCGAGGCCAGGACTAATCCGGCTGGCGAGCTTCACGGCGCCGAGCGCCATAACGCTCGACGGCGCCGGCGCCAACTCCATTGCGCCGTTCTTCCAGAAGGTGTTCTACGACTACGAGCAGCTCCATTCGAAAGTCACCGTCAACTACTCGCCCGCCGGCAGCAGCGTCGGCATCAAGGACATCCAGGAGAACACGGTGGACTTCGGCGACTCGGAGATCCCCATGTCGTCATCTGCCCAGGCTGCGACCACGGCGGGCACGGTCCTCCAGGTCCCCGTCGAGCTGGGCGGTGTGGCGCTCAGCTACAACGTGCCCGGCGCACCGAAGGGACTGCACCTCGACGGGCCCACGCTCGCCTCGATCTTCGACGGCACGATCACGAACTGGGACAACCCGGCAATCGCTAAGGTCTCCGGCGTTTCGAATCTGCCGAACCTTCCGATCGTGCCAGTCCACCGTGCCGACTCCTCCGGGCCCGGCTGGGATCTCGATGAGTACCTGATCTCGACCTCGCCAAGCTGGGTCGCCAAGATCGGAACATCGAAGGCGTCCACGTCGTGGCCACTGCCGGATGTGGGCGAAGGTGAGCAGCTCAACACCGGTGTCGCCACGTTCATCAAGAGCACATCCGGTGCGATCGGCTTCGTCTCCTTCGGATATGCCTCCAAGGCCGGGTTCGTCAACGCCGCGCTGAAGAACGCGTCCGGCTCCTTTGTCCTGCCGTCGTCCTACACCATCGGCCAAGCCGGGGCACAGGCCGCCAGCTTGAGTGCCAGCCACTTCTCGATCATCGACGAACCTGGCCCGTCGACCTACCCGTTGGCCAACTTCAGCTGGACGCTGCTGTACAAGAAGCAGGCCGACGCCGCCAAGGGCACCGCGCTCGCTGAGCTCTTCTACTACGTGGTCACGACCGGCCAGGAGCAGGCGAAGGCGCTCGGCTACTCGCCGCTTCCGGCAAACGTCGCTGTACTCGCGAAGACGACGCTCACCGAGTTGCGGTCGTCGTCAGGGGCGGCGCTGTTCAAGCTGTGAACGACCCGGCTGCCTTTTCGCCGCCCTCACCTGTCGCCGGGTCACCCGCGCAAGGTGAGGACGGCGACGCCCCTGCCGGGTTCCACCCGTGGCGCAGGCGTCGGCTCCTCCCGTCGAGCCCCCTGTACGCGGTCCTCCGTTGGGGGGCGGGTGGGCTCTTCGCCGCCTTGGTGGTCGGCCTGGTCGTCAGCATCGTGTCGCAGTCGAGCCAGGCGTTCACCCACTCGGGTATCAGCTTCCTTTGGTCGGGGACCTGGAACCCCGACGCCGGCGATTATGCGGGCGGGACACTTGTCGTAGGGACCGTGCTCACCACGTTGGTGGCCATGGTCCTCGTCGTGCCCGTCGGCTTGGGCATTTCCGTGTCCCTCTCCGAGCTGTCTCCGCGGTGGCTGGCAGGACCGCTTTCCACTTCGATCGAATTCCTCGCCGCTGTCCCGAGCATCGTCGTGGGCCTGTGGGCGCTGCTCATTCTCTCCCCGGTGTTCGCCACCGACGTCGAGCCTGCGCTCGAGGGCCTTCCGGTCCTCGGTTGGTTCTTTCACGGGCCCGCTTATGGACCGAGCGTGCTGCTCGCCTCGGTGGTGCTCGCCATCATGACTCTGCCGACTGTCGTCGCCCTGAGCCGGACAGCGCTCGGCGGTGTTCCCATCTCCGACAGGGAGGCGGCGATGGCACTGGGTGCCACCCACTGGCAGGTGATCCGGCGAACCGTCTTGCCCGGAGCACGGTCCGGGATCGCCGCCGCTGTCACGCTGGCCGTCGGGCGTGCGCTCGGTGAGAGCATCGCCGTGGCGCTGGTGATCGGCAACCGCCCGGCGATCCCCCATTCGCTCCTGGCGCCCGGGGCAACACTCGGGTCGGCGATCGTCAACGAGTTCGCCGAGGCGTCCCCCGGGCTCGGCACGAGCTCGGTGATCGCGCTCGCGGCCGTTCTCCTTCTTCTGACGATCCTCGTCAACGTCGTGGGGCAACTGCTCATCCGCGCCAGGGGTGGGCGTCGCCTGCTCGGTGTCCGGGGCGCGGTCGTATGAGCGTGCTTCCGTCCGTGCAGGTAGCGCTGGACGGTCCAATGCCCGACATGGGACTCGTCGAGGTTGCCCGCCGACGGGCCGTGGTGCGGGATTCGGCTCGTCGCTCAATTCGGCGGCGACGGATGACGGGGCGCGCCATGCAGGCGATCTGTTTGATCGCCGTACCGATCGGCGTGGCGCCCCTGGTGGCCCTTCTGGTTGCGACCGTCTCCAAAGGGGCCGGCGCGGTGAGCATCGGCTTTCTGGTGCATGCGCCAACGCCGTCAGGAGTGCCCGGTGGGGGCATCTCCACCGCGATCGTCGGTTCCGGTGAGATAGTCGCCTACGCGATCGCCTTGGCGGTGCCCCTGGGACTTTTCATCGCCCTGTTCCTGTTCGAGCATCCGGGAGGCGTCTCATCGGCCATTCGCTTCAGCGCAGACGTGCTCTCCGGAGTTCCCTCGATCATTATCGGCATCTTCGCCTATGCGGTCTTTGTAGAGCGCTTCCACCACTTTTCGAATGTGGCGGCCGGCTTCGCTCTCGGAGTGTTGATGTTGCCCATCATGGTGCGAGCCAACGAGGAGGCGATGCGGACCGTTTCAGTTGACCTGTGGGAGGCGGGAATGTCCCTCGGTGCGCGCCGATCCCGCGTGGCGTGCTCGGTTGTGTTGCGGGGGGCGCTGCCAGGCGTGGTCACCGGCAACTTGTTGGCAGTCGCCCGCGGAGTAGGCGAGACTGCCCCACTTCTTTTCACGGTGGCTTCCCCTACATTCGCCATGACCCTGCTCATCTTCAACGACGCGACAGAGCCGTTCCCGGACGCTCAGCAAACCGCGTGGGGCACTGCACTGGTGCTCCTCGCCCTCGTGCTGATTCTGAGCGTGGCCGCCCGGACGATCGCCTGGACACTCAACAAGAAGACACGATGAAGCACCACGGCGAGGTCACAGGTCCGGCGTCAAACCACGCGACCGATCCGCGGGCCCATGTCGAGGACCGGTCAGGGCAGCTCGCCAGAGAACCGAAGGTGCCGGCAGATCGACCAGGTCCCGGAGCGCACGGTACTGGCGTGACGCTCGACAACGTGAGCATCACCTTCGGCGATCACCTCGCCGTCCGCAATGTCACCCTCCAGATGCCCGCCCGCCAGGTGACCGCGCTCGTCGGTCCGTCCGGATGCGGCAAGACGAGTGTGCTGCGTGCCATAAACCGGCTCCACGACCACACGGGAGGTGCCGTTCGAGGCACCGTCCGGCTCGGTGACCTCGACGTCTACGGATCGGATGTTCAGCCCGAGGTGCTTCGCAGTCGGATCGGGATGGTCTTCCAACGGCCGAATCCCTTCCCGACGATGAGCATCTTCGACAACGTGATCTCCGGGCTCCGCTTCAACGGTGTCCGCAACAAGCGTCTTCTCCGCGAGATGGGCGTAGCCGCGCTTCACAATGCCGCCCTGTGGGACATCGTCAAGGATCGTCTCAACCAACCCGCGGTGCGCCTTTCGGGTGGGCAACAGCAGCGTCTGTGCATCGCGCTGCGCTCTCGCCATCGAGCCCGAGGTACTCCTGATGGACGAGCCGTGCTCCGCGCTCGATCCTGTGGCGACAGCAAAGATCGAGGACCTCATCAGACACCTCTCAGGTGAGGTGACGATCGCCCTCGTCACACACAACATGTTCCAGGCCGCCCGAGTCTCGGACACCGTCGCCGTCTTCCTCCTCGGCGACGACCGTGTCGGCGAACTGGTTGAGGTCGGCCCTACGGACCGGGTGTTCGGCACTCCCAGCGATGCCCGCACAAAGGCCTACGTCACCGGGCATGTCGGCTGACCGGGCCCGTCGGCTGACCGGGCCCGCCCGACCTGCGCCAAGTGTCGCTCACGACGGCGCGTCAGGTGGCGCGGAAAGTCACACTCTCCAGATCGAGCCCGATGTCAAGCGCCACGACCGAGTGGGTAAGGGCACCGACCGAGATCACGTCTGCGCCGGCTCTCGCGAAGGCCGCGACGTTTTCGAGGTTGACACCACCGGAGGCCTCGACCAGGACTGAGCCGGTGGCCCCGCGCGGGTGGGCACGCACGAGCTGCACGCATTCCCAGACTTCGTCTGGGGTCATGTTGTCGCACATGACAAGAGTCGCCCCGGCTTCCAGGGCCTCGGTCACCTGACCGGGGCGTTCGCACTCGACTTCGACCATGCGACCCGGCCAGAGGTCGAGGGCCCTGCGGACCGCCTCACTGATCGAGAGCGCCCCCAGGTGATTGTCCTTTATCAGCACCCCCTCGGAGAGGTTGCCTCGATGGTTGGTCGCGCCACCCGCCCTTACGGCAGCCTTCTCGAGCGATCGCAGCCCGGGCGTGGTCTTGCGCGTGTCCCAGATCCTCGCCGATGGGTTGGCCTCGTGAGCGGCTTTCACGTAGCGCCGCGCGGCCGTTGCCACACCAGAGAGATGGCAGAGGAAGTTGAGCGCGGTCCTCTCGGCGGTGAGCAGCGAGCGCAACTGGCCTTCGACCCGCCCGATCACGCCGTCCGAGCCGATCTCGTCGCCGTCTCCCACCATCCAGGTCACCTCGAGACCAGGATCGACCTGGATGCAGGTCTGTTCGACGCAACGGGTACCGGCGACGACTCCCGGTGCGCGCGCTACGAGCGCAGCCCGACCACGGGAACCTTCGGGTATCACTGCCGCGGACAGGTCGCCGAGTGGGAGGAGATCCTCGGCGAGCGCGATTGCAACGGCCTCGCGGACCGCCGCAGCCGGCGGGTGAACGTCGTCGCGGTACACAGGGTCCTGCCTCGTCATGCGTCGAGCACGGCTGACCCGTGCTGACGCCGGTATCCGGGCCCCGCGCCGGGCCGCGCCCCGTGCGACAACCTGCAACGGAAGCTCGGCGATGTCTCTGGGAAGTCCGAGCGAGCCTGGGACCCACGCGTCTCCTCGCGCTCGGTCGCGGCCTCCAGCAATGCCTTGGCGACGTCAGCGAGGTTCCGCACTTCCGCGGTGGCACGGTCCAATGTCGAGTCAAGCTCCGTCGCGACGCGGGTGACGGCTTGAGATGCCCTCGCGAGCGAGGAGGCATCACGGACGACGCCGGCCCAACTGGTCATCGCTGCCTGGAGAGCGATGCGATGTGCCACGGCGCTCGCGTCGCTGTCCGCCGATGCGCCTGTCCTCCGGGACAAAGCTCCCAGCTGATCTCCCCCGCAGCGGCAATCTGCGACCGGCCGGACGGCGATCGGCCCTGATCGGTCATCGCTCGATCGGGCTTGGCCCGTTTCAGTATCCAGGCCGGCAAGCGCGCCGGCGGGTTCGGGTGCGTCGCGACCTGACAGGATGGCGTCGACGCAGCGGGCGCCGAAGACCATGCCTTCCAGCAGCGAGTTCGAGGCGAGCCGGTTGGCCCCGTGAACCCCGCTGCAGGCGACCTCGCCTGCCGCCCAAAGCCCCGGTAGCGCCGATGCGCCGTCGAGGTCAACAAGCACTCCTCCTGACAGGTAGTGCGCGGCCGGCGCAACCGGCAACCAGTCATGGACGGGATCGAACCCGGCCTCCGCCAGCGATGCCGCAATCGTCGGGAACCTTCGCCCGAAATCCTCGAGGGCCGTCGCGTCGAGCCACACATGTTCGCTGCCCTCCTCAGCCAACTTGACTGCGATCGCCCGGCTCACGAGGTCGCGCGGGAGGAGCTCGTCCACGAAACGCTTGCCCGCACCGTCGCGCAGCACCGCCCCGTGGCCACGAAGTGCTTCGGAGATGAGCGGGCGCGGCATGGCCGCATGGTGAAGCGCCGTCGGATGAAACTGGACGAACTCCACGTCGGTAACCGGGACTCCGGCGCGTAGCGCCATCGCGATGCCGTCACCGGTAGCCTCGACGGGATTGGTCGTGACCGCGTACATCTGTCCCGCGCCGCCACACGCGAGCACCACATGGGAGGCCTGTACGCGCTGCTGCTCGCCTGTGGGGTCGAGCGCGACGACGCCTGTGCACCGGCCGCCTTCGAGGACCAGATCGAGGGCGAACCAATCCTCAAGGATCGCCGCGGCACTGTCACGCACTGCAGCGACAAGGGCCCGCTCCACTTCCGCACCTGTGGCGGTGCCGCCCGCATGCAGGACGCGCGCTGTCGAGTGGCCTCCTTCCCTAGCTCTCGACAGCCCGCCTCCAGGACCCCTGTCGAAGACTGCGCCCAACGCGATGAGCTCGTGGACCCGCTCGGAGCCCTCGTCGACGAGCACGCGAACTGCGGCTTGGTCGCACAATCCGGCTCCGGCGCGGAGCGTGTCCGCCAGGTGTAGGTCGGTCGAGTCCTCGTCGCCGGGCAGCACTGCGGCGATGCCTCCCTGGGCCCAGCGTGTCGTCGACTGCTCCAGCTCGCCTTTGGTGAGAACACCGACCCTGGCCCCGCCGAGCTGGGCAAGGCGAACCGCTGCGGACAGGCCCGCCACACCGCTCCCGATCACGAGGACGTCGAGCCGCTCACACGAGCTCAGGTCCACATGCACCAGCCGGCTCGCCAAACGAGGAAGGCCCTCGGTGTCATGTCTCCACTCCCAGGTTGTCGATCAGGCGGACCGGCCCGAGATCAGCCGCTATGAGAAGCCGGAGCTCACCGGCGAGTGAGGCCGGTGATTCGAAAGTGACGGCGTCCACCACAACTGCATAATCCAACCTGGCCCGCGACTCAGCCGCAACCACCGCAGCCATCGTCGCTTCCACTTCCGCACTGTGCCAGGCGCCGGTGACCAAAGCGGCACGCCCGGCGCTCAGCGCCCTGTTGAGCACGGTTGCTGCGCGCCGGTCGTCGGGCCCGAGCCGGCGGTTGCGGCTCGAGCACGCAAGGCCGTCGGGCTCCCGCACCGTCGGGCAATTGACGACCTCGACATCGAGATCGAGGTCCGCAACCACATGGCGCACAATGGCCAGCTGTTGGAAGTCCTTCTCACCGAAAAACGCACGACAACGCCCAGAGAGCGAAATCAGCTTCGTGACGACCGTCGCGACACCGGCGAAATGGCCAGGCCGGGAGGCGCCCTCGAGGCGACCGGCGAGCGGCCCGGGCTCGACTCTTGTCTCTGATTCTCCCGGCGGGTACATCTCGCTCACAGATGGCGCGAACACCAGCCCGACCCCGGCCGCTTGCGCCATCACGAGGTCCCGCTCCAAATTGGCCGGGTACCGCGCCAGGTCAGCAGCTGAGGAGAACTGGAGCGGGTTCACGAAGATGCTCACCGCCACGACATCACAGCTCGATGCCGCGGCCCGCAAGAGCGACAGGTGCCCCTCGTGGAACGAACCCATCGTCGGTACGAAGCCAAGCCGGGCCCCTGCCGAACGCGCAGCCGACATCGCCTTTCGGAACTCGCCGCGAGTCGTGACTACCTCCACGATTCGGTCCCGTGGTCGCCTACACGATCGCGAGCCGCGCCGAACCCGCGGCTTCCGGCACCCGTGGACAGCGGTTCGGGTCGGCTCACCTTCACCGGCCCGTAGTCGCAAGCCGCACGCGCGAGATCGACCCCGGCGTCATAACCGCCCAGCTCTGCCGGGTCCAGCGCTTGGCGATGACGTTCGATGGTGGCCAGGTCCCCGCGTGCGACCGGACCAGTGAGCGCCGCGACTGGTCCGAGCCGGCCGACGTCCTCAAGAGCGCCTTGGGCAAGCGGCAGGAATGCCTCGAGGGGAAGTCCGACGGACGCGGCCACACGTTGAACTTGGCCGAGGAGCGCGACGAGGTGATTGGATGCCATGCAGGCCGCGGCGTGGTAGCCGGCCCTTGCCTCCGCCGGGATCAAGAGGGTACGGCCCCCGAGCGCCAGGACGAGGTTGGTGACGGCTTGGTCGCCAGCCACGGCGAAATACCCGCCGGAGCCAAGACGCGCGGCTCCGATGACCGGGTCGGGAAGAGTTACCAGCGGATGGAGCGCGGCAGCACGATCATGGGGCGCGAGAACATCGAGACCGAGCGCTCCCGAGCAATGAGCCACGACCGTGGACCGCACCGGTCTTACTGCCGAAGCGACGCCGGCGATTGCCTGGTCGGGAACCGTGAGCAGCAGCACGTCGACACCGGCGGCGGCAGAAGAAACGTCATCGGTGCGCCCGAGAAGATCCCGGACCTCGACACCGACGGCTGCAAATGCACACGCAAACGATCGCCCGGCGCGCCCGGGCCCGATGATGCGAACCGTGGTCATGGTGAGCTCTCTTCGTTCCGGCCCTGTCACCAGGTGCCGTTCGTGTCTCAGTGTCATCGGAGCCTACCAACCAGGCGCAGGTCGAGCGACACCGGGTCCGTCTCGGCCAGCCGGGTACGCCAGTTCGCGGGAACGCGTGACGCGTCGAGGTCCTCGAGTGGCGCCAAAACGAAACCGCGTTCGAGCATCCTCGGGTGCGGCACCACGAGATCGGGCTCGGAGACCCGCAGATCTCCGACGAGCAGGATGTCGATGTCAAGCTCGCGGGGCCCGTTGCGCACGGTGCGGATCCGGCCCGCCAGCTCTTCGAGCCCGTGCGCGACCCCGAGGAGCTGGCGGGCACTGAGGTCGGTCTCGAGCCTGACGACGCAGTTCAAGTACCTGCTCTGTTGCTCCGGGCCACCGAGTGGAGCCGTCTCGTAGACCGGCGAGACATCTAGGTCAGGATCGACGCCTCGGAGCACCTTCACGGCAAGCTCGAGATAACGGAGGCGATTGCCCATGTTCGAGCCGAGACCTAAGAAAATCTCCACGCTATGTGGACCCGTCGACACGTTCCCGTCGCAGGCGAACCCCGGCCGACGCCATGTCCGCCGCTACGGGAGGTCGGAGCTTGCGAACCGTCACCGTGACCGCCTGAACGGCAGCGATCTCGAGGATCCCTGCAGCGATCGCCTCGGCGAGCGCTTCGAGCAAGCGGTACTGGCGTTGGTGGACGATCTCCATGGCCTTTTCCACGACGAGCGAGTAGTCGACCGTCTTGGACAGCTCGTCATCGTGAGCTGCCTCACCGAGGTCGGCCTCTACCTCAAGATCGATCTCGAAAGGCTGCGCATTGTCCTGCTCGCCCTCGAGGGCACCATGGCGCCCGAGTACCCGAAGCCCCCGTAACTCGATCCGGTCGGTCATCTACTGGGTGCCGGCGGCCGGGCCCTCACCCTGGTCCACCCCGAGAGGCGCAATCTCGCTGGAAGGTAATCCCTCCGGTAGCGCCGTCGCGCCTCTTTCTGCGCTGGTGGCTGCTTGGCTCTCCGGCGACTTTGTTCGGCCCTCAACCCCGGTGTCTACAACGCTCGCCTCGCCGGCTCCGGCGTCCTGCGGCGCTACCGCTTGGGACTGTGCCTCGCCGGCTCCGTCGTCGAGGGAGGCGAAGCTCTCGAGGGAAGGAACCTCCTCGACGGCGCTGACGATCATGCGCCCGACAGTACCCATCTGGCGACGGAGCAGTTGTTCCATGGCCGTGATGGCACGCGGTCCGTCAGGAAGGATCTCGCTCCAGAGCAGGTAGCCGGCAACCACGCCCATCACGCAGTCTCCGAGCTCCTCCTGGTGGAGCAACACACGCTCACCGTTGCGCAGCCACCTGTGCAAGGCGGGGTAGAGCTCGGCGAGAACGTCACGAGTGTCCGAAGCAGCCGGCATGGCAAAACGCGACCATTCGAGGTGAAGCTCGTCGTAGGCATGGAGATTGTGAGTCGAGGCAAGCAGCGACACCACCCTCGTGAAGCCCTGGGCGCGAAGCCACAGCAGCTCCTCGTGCCGGCGAACCTTGCGGTGGTTGGGCGCATAGCCGCCAGGTCGCTCGCTCACCGCCAGGTGGTCCTTGATGATCCAACAGAAGTTCCTCGGGACGATCCCGGCTGCCCATCGTCCCCTCATGCGGCGGCCTCGCCGAATAGTCGAGCCGCCTGCACGGTGGCTGCAACGTCATGGACCCGCACAACGGCAGCGCCGCAGGCCATCGCCCACACGGCCGAAGCCAGGGAGCCCTCCAACCGGTCACCGGCCCCGAGCAGGGGAACCTCACCAACCCGCCCGTCGGGTGAGCCACCGGCACCGAGATGGCCGATAAAGCTCTTTCGGCTGGTCCCGACCAACACAGGGACGCCGGTCGCCACGAGCTGCGGGAGCGCGGCCAGAAGCTGAAGATTGTGGCGGACCGACTTGCCGAACCCGATCCCAGGGTCGATGTAGACCTCCGTGACACCGGCGGCGCGAGCGTCGGCGGCGCATCGCTCGAGGAACTCCCTGACCTCCCCTACAACGTCGTCGTAACGCGGATCGATCTGCATGTCCGCGGGCGTTCCTTTGCAATGCATCGCGACGAAGCCGGCACCATGATCGGCGGCAACCACCGCCAGGCTCGACGAGACGTCGTTGAGCAGCGTCGCCCCGGCTGCAAGGGCGGCGTGCGCGACAGATGCCTTGGCGGTGTCGATCGACACCCGGACCTCACCTGCGAGCGCCTCGACCACGGGCACGACTCGGCGAAGCTCTTCGTCGGGCGCGACCGTTCCGGCACCGGGCCGTGTCGACTCACCCCCTACGTCGACCACGTCCACACCTTCGGCAACCATCTGGCGCCCGCGACGTACGGCAGCCTCGTAGTCCAAGTAGAGACCACCGTCGGAGAACGAGTCGGATGTGACGTTCAGCACGCCCATCACGAGGGGGACCACATCTCAAGAGTAGAGGTTCAGCCGCCTCTGCCTCGCACGTGCCCCATGGCTTCCGCCCGAGTCCTCGGGTCAGTCCGGAACAGTCCTCTCACTGTCGAGGTGACTGTGATGGCTCCGGGCTTGCGAACACCGCGGATCGACATGCACAGATGCTCGGCCTCGATCACCACCAACACGCCTCGCGGAGAGAGCGCAGCTTCGATCGCCTCGGCAATCTGGGTGGTCATGCGCTCTTGGACCTGGAGGCGCGCCGCCACGGCATCGACGACACGGGCCAGTTTCGAAAGACCGGTGATCCGGCCGTCTTTGCTCGGGATGTAGGCAACGTGAGCCTTGCCGAGAAATGGGACGAGGTGGTGCTCACACAACGACGCGAACGGGATATCGCGGACCATGACCATCTCGTCATGTTCGGCAGCAAAAGTGACGGTCAGGAACCTGGCCGGGTCCTCACCGGCCTCGTCGAAAAGCTCGCCGTACATCTCCGCCACCCGCGACGGCGTGCGCACAAGGCCCTCCCGGTCGGGATCCTCACCGATGGCTGCCAGGAGTTCGCGGACCGCCCGGCGGATCCGCTCCCGGTCGACCGGTCCGCGGATGTCAGCGCCGGACACGGACGAATCACCCGTGCCGCTCATGGATGGAACCGGCCGCCAGAAGACGCCTCAGCCGGCAACGAGGTCACGCGGGCTCTCCGGCCACGTACACGCGAATGTCCGGGAGGTTCCGGTAGCGCTCGGCGACGTCGAGGCCGTAACCCACTACGAACTCGGGCTCGATGTGGAATCCGACATAGGCCAGCTCGAGATCCGGTCGCGGCTGAATGCTCCGCTTGACCAGAAGCGAGCAGACAGCGAGGCTCTCCGGCCCTCGGGCGAGAAGGCTCTTTCGTAGGTACGAAAGCGTGAGTCCGCTGTCGAGGATGTCCTCGACGATGAGGACATGACGGCCCGTGAGATCGATGTCGAGGTCCTTCAGGATCCGGACCACGCCACTCGTCTTCGTCGCCCTGCCGTAGGACGACACGGCCATGAAGTCGAGCTCCAGCGGCAGCTGGATCTCCCGGGCGAGGTCGGCGAGGAACATGAAGGCGCCCTTGAGCACACCGACCAGCAAGGGCGGCCGGTTGGCGTAGTCGGCCGTGATCATCTTGCCCAGCTCAGCGACCCGTTCGGCGATCTGCTTGGCCGAGAGGACGACTCTCCCGAGAGCCGGGTCGGCGTCCCACATGCTCACAGCACCTGGCGATTCCGACAGCATTCCCAAGTCCGCGCTGGAAGCTCCCTGACCAACGAGATCGCCCACTGGCGCCGAGACTAGTCGGGTAGGCCCGGCCTGCACGAAAGAACGTCAGGATCTTGCTGTTCGAGCGGTTGTCCCGGCCCTGGCTCGGGCAGCGGGTCGATGCGCAATCGGCCTCGCGACCGGCGCACGCTTCTCCCCGAGCCGATATCGGCGGCGGGTGCCTCCCCACAGGCGACCGCCAGCACCCTGTCCACGGTCGCCAGGTCAGGTGGGTGACCGCACCGTAGCCACTCGCGTAACGCCCGACGCCCGAGAGAGGCCGGGGCATTCGCGATCGTTCTGGCGTCGGTCGGGTCAAGCGCCGCGGCAAGCTCGCCCAGCAGTGCCGCGTCGTCAGCCAAGAGCCTCGCTTGACGAGCGAGGACCGGCACGATGTCACGGTCTGCGAGCTCGCACAGCACCGGGACCAGCTCGTGACGGATCCGGTTGCGCAGGTATGCCGGGTCGAGGTTGGTCCGGTCCACCACTGGGTGCAGACCGAGCTGAGAGCACAAGGCGTGAGTCTCGGCCCGGCGCAACCCGAGGATCGGGTGCCGTGGCCCGGAGCGCATGGCCGCGAGGCCATCAGTGGCGGCGCCGCGAAGCATGTTGAGCAGGACGGTCTCTGCCTGATCGTCGGCCGTGTGGCCGGTGGCGGCACCCGCCGGCAAGGCGCTGAGCCGAGCCGAGCGAGCCCGCGCCTCGAGATTGGGCCCTGCACCGACGCGCACCCGGTGAACGACGACCTCGATGCCGAGTCCTTGGGCAACCTCGTTCACAACATGGACGTCCTGGTCCGAGTCCTCGCGTAGCCCGTGGTCGACGTGATGCGCGACCACGTCACAGCCGGCGACGACGGCAAGCACCAGCAGGGCGAGGGAGTCGGCGCCTCCGGAGACGGCACAGGCGAGTGGCGCTCCTGGGTCTGGAAACGAGCACCGCCCGATGAGTGGAGCGGCAGCCTCCTGCGCCCGTGCCCGCAAGGAGTGCTTCACGCTGGCTCGGGCGTCAGACCCCGCAGACGGGATACCCAGCGGTCGGGCGCCCGGATCTCGGCGGCGCTCGGTAGATTCTCGGGGCCCTGCCAGGCGAGCGCCAGGAGCTCCGGGCCGCCGGTGTTCTCGACATCCCGCACGAAGCGCGCCCCGTCCGCATATTGTCGCAGCTTGGCTTCGAGCCCGATCAGCTGCTGAAAGAGCTTCGTCAACCCACTGGCGGATTCGCGCCGCGCACGGAGAACCTGCGAGAAGTGCTTGGCGTTCGGGATCAGGTCGCGGGCGGCACGGTCCATTGTGACGTCACCGTGACCTTCGAGGAGGCTCATCATCCCCTGGATCGAACGGAGCGTTTCCAGCTGCGCCGGCGAGGCGAGAGCACCGACGAGCCCGGACTCGGCAAGCGGGTTCCTGCCCGAGCGGATGTCGACGGCCATGCGTGCGATTGCTTCCATCACCTGGCGTGGGTCGGGCGACGCGATGGCAACGCTGCGCTCGACCAGCTCGAGAAAATGAGCACGCAGCCATGGCACGCCGGTGAATTGGGCGCGATGAGTCAGCTCGTGCAGTGCGATCCAGAGCCGAAACTCCCGGGGTTCGAACCCGTGCCGACGCTCCAGCGAGACGATGTTCGGCCCCACGTAGTACACGGCGTCCTGGGGAGAATCGCCGTCCGCGAACAACAAGTCGTACTGGCCGAGCACTCGCCCGGACATCCACCCCAACACCACGCCCATCTCGGCCCCGGCGGCCACTCGCCCCACTGGGCCGAGAAGACCTGGAAGGCTGCCGCCGCTCTTGCCGACACGTGCCAGCACCGGGCCCAGCAACCGCTGGAACGAGGAGACGTTGGCGTGTATCCATTCCTCCCGCGTGGCTACCTGTGCGCGTGCAGGGCCGGCCAGCGAACGCAGGCCCGTCGACTCCTCGACGAGCACCTCCGCCTGGGCGGTGACCTCCTCGAAGTCGATCACGAGAGAGCGAAGTGTCGCCCAGTCGATCCGGGTGTCGATGCGCCGCGCAACCCTTCCGGCAACACGCTCGGCAACGTCCCATGCGACCGGCTCAGACGGCGGTGTCATCTCAGCATGGTAGGGCGGCCCGGCCGCAAGTTCCGAGACGGTCAGTGCTCCGCACCCTCGGCTACGTCGCCGGCCCTTGCCCCCTGCTTGTGCTCGTGGTCGATCACGGCCGCGATACGGGTCCTGAGCTCTTCAGGCACTTTGTCCCGGCACCGGTCAGCGACGAGTCTTCGGATCTCGGTCTCGAAGCCGAACGCCTTGAGACAGGGGGCACACTTGTCGAGGTGGCGAGCAATCTGGTCGCGTCGTTCAGGCGTCATCTCACCGTCGAGGAAGTGGTAGACGCGGTGCAACGCTTCCCGGCAGTTGATGTTCCTGTCGTCCTTGTCGCGCGTCATTCAAGCTCCATCCGATACCTCAGCGCTACCGAGCCGCAAGGAAACCCCGCGCCACTCCAAAGTCGTGCAACGTCTTCTCGAGCGCCCTTCTTCCGCGATGGAGGCGACTCATGACCGTTCCGATCGGAACGTCCATGATTTCCGCTATCTCTTTGTAAGAGAAACCCTCCACATCGGCCAGCAGAACAGTCATCCGGAAGCTCTCCGGCAAAGATTCCAGCGCGCCCTTGACCTCGTCGTCTGTGATCCAGTCCAAGGCTTCGTCCTCTGCACTCCGGCCGATGGCACCGTCACGGCCGCTCATGCGGCGGAACAGGTAAAGCTCCTCGACGTCGTCAAGCTCTGTCTCCTCGGGATGGCGCATGCGCGACCGGTACGAGTTGATGAACGTGTTCGTGAGGATGCGATAGAGCCAGGCCTTCAGATTGGTGCCTGCCTCGAAGCCACCGTAACCGCGGTAAGCCTTCAGGTAAGTCTCCTGAACAAGATCCTGAGCGTCCGAGGGGCTACGGGTCATCCGGAGCGCGGCCGTGTAAAGCGAGTCCATGAAACCGGTGGTGTCCTCCGCGAAAGTCGCCTGGTCAGCCACGAGCGCACCCTAGCGCCCAGCTGTCACGGCCGGGGAACGGTCCGCTCACGTCGGAAGGCTTCTCGGGTCGAGCGCCGCCGCGATTCGCTGCCAACGGGCAATCCTCCGTCGGGTGCTGCGAACGACCGTCTTGGCGTCACGCGTCGCCTGACGGACTCCGAAGTCTCCAGGTGGCGATCCTGAATAGGAAGCAGTCGTCGCAAGCCGAGCGAGGTCGCGGAAGGCACGTTCCGCCTCGTCGGACAACACTCCGGTCGAACTGACTCGCCTCGCGAGCTCGAGATAGGTCTCGGCCCGACGGCGGCGGATGCCGGCGAGGTCGAGTGACCTCAGCGCTTCGCCCCACGCGGCGAGGACGCCGGTACGCGCCTCGCGCCGCGAACGCCGCAACCGCAGCCGCCTCCATAACAGAAGGCCTCCGGCCCAAGAAAACGAGCCGGCTGGAAGGATCAGAAGCCAGCGTGCCTGCGAGACGTTGGATCCGTGGGCTCGATCCCCATGACGACCGAGCTTGGACTCGGCGGCTCCCTCGCTCGGCGAAGGGCGGAGGTTGTGGGCGCTGCCCGGGCTGGTCGGGGCTGAGAACGGAACGGTCCTAGCTGTAGCTGTCGTCGGAGACGGTGGAGCCGAAGACCCTTTCACGCTCGTACCGGGAGTGGGCTCGAAGTCGATCCAGCCGAAGTTCTCGAACTGCACCTGGGGCCAGGCGTGGGTGTCGGTCCCGTCGACCTGCCACTCGTCGTGGCCGACCTGAGTTCCCGGAAGGAACCCCACCGCGATGCGGGTGGGGAGCCCGTCGATGCGGGCAAGCACGGCGAACGCGACGGCGAACTGCTGGCAGTAACCGATCGGGGACTTGAACAGGAAGCTCAGCAGGCTGCCGTAACCGGGAGACGGCGTGACCACTCCTGACTTCGTGCGCCCGGGAAGGTGGTAATGGAACTTCGGAGAATTCAGATACGCGTCAAGGTCGAGGGCCTTCTGATAGGCAGTGGTCGCGCCAGCCACGAGACTGTGGGCGAGTTGGACGAGCCGTGATGGCACTGGCTGAGGGAGTTGCAGGTACTGAAGGTTGGAGATGCTCGCGGAGCCTGCCTCGAGCTGGGCAGGCGACGGATCGGCCACGATCGAGTCCACGGCGTACACCGTTCCCCGCTGGAGCGGGGTGCTCGAAACGAGCGAGCCGCCCGTCCCGTCCCCGGTCACCCGGCCCGCGTCGGCGACTCCGCGGGGAGAGCCCCAGCTCGGAATGTTGTGACCGCCAAGCCCTGATACCTCGAAGACCTGAACCAACTGCTCGTGACCGTACCCGTCCGGAGTCGGCGGCGACGGCTGGCGCTCGTCGACGCTCAGTGGCGGCGAAAACGACCCGAGCTCCGTCGGGGAGCCCGCCGCGGTCGCGCTCCAACTACCGCCGTTGAACTCATCGAGCGCCGCGATCATCTCCCGGGTGGGTGTGCTGCTGTGCACAGTGAACAGGGCGACGGAAGGATCATTCACTTCCTCCCAGGCGACCTGGACGAGCGTGCTGATCTGTATGCCTTGCGGCAGTCTGCCCCCCGGAGCCGATGTGGCGGTCCCGCTCCTGGCTTCTGCGGTGCCATGCCAGGCGACAAGGGCCACACTTCGCGCCCCGGGGAGGTTCGGGCCGATGACCGCTGCCGCGAGGGCGGCGAGGAGCGCCATGCGCAACATCACCGCACCCACGCGGTACGACGCGGCGCGATCGCCAAGGCTGAGTCCGGTGTCCGGCGAGGCAACGAGAACCTCTTGCGCCCGCTCGCGCTCGCGGACGACGGCGACGAGATACCAGCACGCCGACCCGCCCATGAAGGCGAGACCGAGCACCCGCCAGCTGCCCGTGCCGAGCGCAGAGGCAAGAAGGTAGAGCCCGAGGGCCGGCAGGAGTGCAAAGACAGCCGGGACCCTCCGCTTGGACGAGATCAGCTCGGCAAGCAGTCCTGCGGCACCCGCTGCCCACGCCGTAGCGAGAACGAGGCCCGGCAGCTCGGGCACCGGAGCGACCCTGATGGAAAAGACGGTCCAAGCGGCTTGGAGGTCCTTGAGCAGGGCGTGCCAAGTGGCATGGCCGGGTACTGCCCAGAAGAACGCGGGCCCGAGCACGATCCCGATCGGCAGGACCACGGCGACGACCATGCCAAGTGCCCAACAACCGCTTCGGAGGCGACGACGGTCGTGCTCGTCGAAACCGTGACTCATCTCGGCAGTTCCGCTGACACGTCCGCCGTTCTCCCCGGCTTCGACGCGGTCGCGCGGATGCCGGACAATCCGCCCCGCGCTGCAAGGCCCGCAAGGTGCGCGACGAGGAGGCTGGCAAGAGCGGCCGTGAGCTCTCCCGGGCCGGTGAAGCAGCGTGCGAAGCTAGCGACGGCAATCACGTCGGTGAGCACCAAGGAGAGCCATTCACTCATCGGGCCACCTCCCTCACCCCGCCCCGCCGGCCGGTGGCATCCTCCACCGGGTCGGGTCCCTCTGAGTCGAGGTTCCAGGCGGCAGTAAGCGACCTCCCCAGCGGAAGCGGCACCGTCAGCACCCTGGCTGTGGGCCTTACGCCAAGCTCCTGCGGTGAATAGGAGCCGATCTCCAAGGCACGAGACGAACCTGAGCCGTCAGTGTCGGCCTGCCCACTGGCATCAAGCTCGTCGCGCGTTGGCGAACACGCGGCGCCCACGAGGACGAGCACTACCACCGAGTACGCCCGGGCGAGATCCTCGAGAACATCCGGATCCGGTGGGTTTGCCCCGAAAGCGCCGATGATTACGAGCACCTCGTCACGCTCGGGCCGGCCGAGCCGTGCGACAGCCTCGCTGAACCGCTTGGGCGACGGTGTGGGTGCGGCAGCGACGCCGGCGAGGGCAACAAGCACGTTCTGGAGACTGTCGCGGCCGCGCTCACGGCCGGTGTCCAGACCGTGCGTCGTCACAAGGCGGTAAGCGCCGGAGATTCCGGCGTTCGACTCGTCGGCTGCAGCGGACAGCACGCTCGCGGTGACCTCGACAGCCCGGTCCAGCTCGTCCGCCGGCGTCGCATCGTCGCCCACGTCGAGCAGCACCGTAGTCGCGGTCTGGCCTGGGTCATCCCGGTCCCCGTCGTCGCGGACCATGAGCTCGCCGACGCGCGCAGTCGTACGCCAGTGGATGCGCCGAAGGTCGTCGCCTTGTGCATAGCGCCGCAGCATCGAGCTCCCGTTGGCGAGCCTCTCCGCAGCCGAGACTGTGCCTTCGGCCCTCATCCAGCTGAGCCCCTTGGGGACCACTGCCGGGAGTGGCTCGATGCGCGGGAGCACGATGCATCGCGCCGGAAGGCTGACAGCCAGACGCCTCCGGGCCAGGCCGAGCGGATCGGAGATCACAGCTTCGTAGGACCCGGCGTCAACGGGACCGCGCCGTTCGGTAGAGAGCCCGAAACTCGCCCGTGCCCGGTCGCCGCGTCCGAGTGGCCGCACGCTGATCCGCGGCGGCTGGCAGAAGCCCGGGCCCCGCGAGTCGTCGGTAACGAGGGTGACCGGAGTCGAGAGCGATCCGGCGACGCCGGAGTTCTCGATCGTGAGCTCTAGCACAGCGGGTTCGCCTACGGTCACGACGGGCGGCATTGCACGTGCGCTCACCGTGACGGTGCCCTTGGCCAGACGCACCCGGACGAGTGCCGTCAGCGCCACGACCACGGTAGCGGTTGCCAGCCCGAAGAGCTCCGGGATTCCCAGGACCCGCCCGGCGGCGCCCGCGACCAGCCCCAGTGCGATCGTCCGGCGGCCTCGGGCGGTCAGCATGCTGCTCGCTATCGGCGCCCAGCGGGTAGATCGGGCACGGGCACCTCACCGAGCACATCGTCCAGCACGGACTTCACACGGCTGCGACCCCGGCCAGCTCCGGCTCGTAACTCTAAACGGTGGCTGATGACAGAAGGCGCCATGGCCTTGACGTCGTCAGGCGCAACGAACTCCCGGCCCTCGAGCACCGCCCAAGCCCGCGCTGCCCGCTGCAGGGCCAGAGCTGCCCGCGGCGACATCCCCAGCAAGACCGACGGGTGGACGCGGGTCGCGTTGGCGATCTTCACTATGTAGCGCCGGATCAACGGCGAGACGTGGACTGCCCGCGCTCGAGCGGCCAGCGCGATCACGTCCTCAGGGGTGGCAACCGGCTTCAGAGTTTCAAGGGGCTCGCACACGCCATGGGTCTCGAGCATCACGACCTCTGACTCGAGGTCGGGATACCCGATCCGGATCCGGAATAGAAAGCGGTCGAGCTGGCTGACGGGAAGCGGAAACGTTCCCTCGTGCTCGATCGGGTTCTGCGTGGCTATCACCATGAACGGATCGGGCAGTTTGAAGGTGTTTCCATCGACGGTGACCTGCCGCTCCTCCATCGACTCGAGCAAGGCGGATTGCGTCTTCGGAGGAGTCCGGTTGATCTCGTCTCCAAGGACGATGTTGGCGAAGATCGGCCCGGGCCGGAATTCGAAACTGGTCTTCGTGGCGTCGAACACGCTCACTCCGGTCACGTCCGAAGGCAACAGGTCGGAAGTGAACTGGATCCGGCGGTGACGGCACGACACCGAGGCCGACAGCGCTTTACCAAGGCTCGTCTTGCCGACACCGGGCACGTCCTCGACAAGGAGGTGACCGCCGGCGACCAGGCAGGTCACCGAGAGGCGAATAGCCTCGTCGTTGCCCTGAACCACCAGTGCGATGTTGTCGACGATACGCTCGAGCAAGCGGGCCGCCTCGGACGCGTCGACATGGACCGGATACTCGCCAACCATTACGGCACCGCCGGGGTCGAGCCCGGTACGGGCACCGAGATCCATTCTCGCCACCTCACCTCCGAGCTCGACAGATGCCGCCGCGCAAGATCATCCCAGCAGCTGGGTCGCTTCTGTTCGCGGTCGGTCGGCGTGAACGTCCAGCCCCTCTCGTTGCCAAGCTTAACCAGCCCCCAAACACACGAAAGCTCCCGCTGCCAGCGCCTCCCGGGCTCTTTGGTCGCTCGAGGCGAGGTCTCCGAACGAGAGTGACTCCGGAAGCGCACGCGCCTGGGCAGACGCGAGCGCCCGCGCCAGGCCGTGCCCACGAGCGAGCCCCTCATGGAGGGCCATCATGACCCTGATCACCCCGTCGTCCGGCACAGGCGCCGCGCTCGCGACGATGGCCCGCGTCCCGAGCGACAGCAGCGCTGCGCTTGTGCCCATGAGCTCGTCGCCTGGATGAACCTCCGAGCGTCCGGCATCGCATGCCGAGAGCACCATCCACTCGGGCGGTCGCACGATCCGTTCGAGGTCGTAGACAGTGAGCGGCCCGTCAGCCATCTCGAGCGACGAGAAAAGAGGATTGTCGGCACGGAACGTCCCGTGAGCAGCCACGTGGGCGAGGCGCCGCCGTTCGAAGGCGCGTGCAACCGCCTGGGCGGTCGCGCCGGAGCCTTGCAGGGTCCGCGCCCTCGGGTAAAAGGCCGAGCGGATCCGATTGATCTCCTCTGCCGCGTGGGCGACCCTTGGCCCGGCAACGAGCACGACCTCCCCAGCGCCCGTAGCCGCGGGCCGTGGCTCGCGAAGGTCCTCGCACTGGCGGGAGTACCACAACGACGCAGATGGCGAAACCGTCACAGCCCGGCCTCGGAGGCACGGGAGCAGCGCCCAGGCAAGGGTGTGGAGCCCGCCGGTCGGTATGACGACGAGGTCACGACCATCGAGGTCGCGTACCAATGGCTCGAGGAGGAGATCTGTCAGCCGGTTGCAAGACCGCTCGAGCAGGGCGGCCGCTGCCTCGAGACTGGGCTGAGAGCCACGGCGGAGCGCGAGGCGACGAAGCGCGAACTGCAACATGAAGCGCTCGATTGCGACCTCCGCAACGCCGCCAAGACACCGGAGGTTGAACCGCCTTCGGGTACCGGTCACGACGTGGAGCCGGCCATCGTGCTCGATGTATTCGACAAGCACTCGCTCGCCGACCGCCTCCCGCAGCTCGACAGGATTCGGGAGACTTGGGGCTTTGGCGAAGTTCCCCTCTGCACCGCGGCTGCGCTGGCGGATCGCTGCCTCGACCCTTCGCTGCTGGGCAACGAGCGGCCAGACGTCATGGCCTTCGAGCGAGGCGCGCTCGAGGCGGGCGACGGTGTCCCGAAGCGTCGCCAGCATCCAAGCAAGCCTCTCGTCGGTCGGTGGGGTCGCTCGGGGAGCTCGCAGCGCACCCGCACGCCACCGTTCAGACCAGCGCAGCACTTCCACGGCGCGTTTCGACTCGAATGCGAGGTCCAAGCCCAGATCCGCGAGCTCCGAAACGGTCGTGGCAGTACGCACGCGCAACTCGGTGGCCCCCAGCGTCGCCCGGTGATCCTCGGCGACCTTGAGCCCAGACCTGAGTGCCGACAGGGCGCCGGAGCGGTTACCGGTTGCAAGGCGGCCTAACGCCTCCCCGTACAGGCCACGCACGCGTTGCGCGGCCGGCCCGCAACGCGTGCGCGCATCGATGCCGGCCACGAGTGACCCCACGGTGTTCATGTCCCCTGCTCTCAGCGCGGCACGTGCGCCCACCAAGCGGCACTCGAGGCTCGGCAGCAACCACTCTTGCTCGCGGAGAACCTCCGCGAGCACGCCAGCTTCTGCCGGGATGCGGGCTTGAGCCGTGCCCGCGGCCCACCGAGACTGCGCCTCGACGAATCGGGCCAGGGCCGCCCACCGGGACCGTCCCTGGCGTAGGAGCTGACGACGCGCCGTGCGGGCCGCCAAGCCGGAGACGACCAGGTCTCCCTCGGCGAGGGCTATTTGGCTCAGCAGCAGTCTGGCCTCAGCCAGGTCGAGCGAGCTCCCGGCAGCCTCCAACGTCACAATGCCGGTCTCGATCTGCCGGCGAGCTTCGGGGAGCAGTCTCGCGGACAAGAGCAGCTCCGCACGGTCGATCGATAGCGCCGGAGCGCCCAGCCCTCGCTTTGCAAATTGGCGTGCGGCTTGGTCGTACCGCCGGAGCGCCGAGGGCACGTCGCCCTTCAGCGCGGATACATACCCGAGGTTGTGCAGGACCTGGGCTGCTGCGATCTCACCCTCGAGCAGGCGATAGAGCTGCAGGGCCTTGTTGAGGTCCGTCTCTGCAAGAACGAGCTCACCGCGGTAGGCGTGAAGGACTCCGCGATTGGAGAGGAGCCTCGCCTCGTTCAAACGGTCACCGGCACGGCGGAGCAGCGGCAGTGCGCGGCGGCTGTCATCGAGCGCCTCCTCGAAGCGACCGACGCGGATATTGATGAGGGCACGCTGCACCAGGACCTGCCCGCGCAGTTCCCTAGGCGCCCGTTCGGCGGCGCGATCGAGCTCAACCAGCGCCGCGTCCGGGTACCCGCCCTGCAACAGAGCCAACACCAGGCTCAAGCGCGCTTCGATCGCGCGAAGATCCAACTTCCCTGCCTCGGCGACCGCAATCGCGCGCCGAAGTCGGCGCCGCGCGGTGCTGAGCCGGCCAGTCTCACGAGCCACGAGACCGACCGTGCGATGGGCCACCGACGCTGCCTCCGCGTCGACGCCACGATCAGAGAGCACTGCCAACGCGGCCGCCTCGGCCCAGAGCGGGTCATCAGCAACCGCCGCTAGGGCGCGCTCGGCCGCGTCGAGTGACGCATTCACAGTTGGGCGCGCCATCAGATCAGGCCCGAGGGCGCACCCCGGGGGTGCTCAGAGCGTGACCCAGCTAGTGGCGACCGAATGGGCGGCCGCTCTCGTTGGGCGGCAGCGAAAGCTCACGGGCCCGCCCGGCACCGCGGGGATGTGGAAACAGCCAAGCTCGTCGGTCTCCACGGGTGTGGTTCCCCCTCTGTGGCGCATCTCGACGATGGCACACTGCGGCGGCACGACCTGTCCCACCAGGTACCTGGCGACGGATACCTCCAGCTCGAGCATGAGGTCGTGCGCTTCAAAGGTCAGCTGCCGGACCGCCCGTCCGCCGGACCGGACACTCCCAACAAGCTCGTCGTCGATCATCGAGTCGTATACGAGCGCCGCTAGTTCGTCATCAATGGAACGTAGTCCGAAGCTCGACTTCGCGCTCGGCGAGCACGTCTGCGGGCACCGGGTCCTTCTCGAGCACCAAGGAGTGGAGTCTCCTGAAGGTCGCCTCGCGGGCAGCCTCTGCGGCGTCCGGCCATTCAAGGTGGGCAGCGGCTCCGTCAATGCGGGACGCCTTGGTCGCTGCTTCGTCGTCTGGGTTCATGAGGCCCTCGCCTTGGTGGTGCCCGCAACCACACGACGACCCTGAGGATGGAGGGGGTGAAGCACAGTCCGGTCACCTAGCCAGTCGAGACAGCGTGCGCGAGCAGGGCCGATGCTGCCGACCGGCATCTCGAACACATCGCTCAGCTCCGCGTAGCTCAGTGGCGGATCGGCCAACAGTACCCGGAGCAAGGCCTTGCAATCCGGTGCCAAAGCTTCGAAACCACTCCAGAGCGCAGCGCCCCGTCCGTGCCTTGCCAGGTCGTCGATCAGTTCAAGGGCACGATCTCCGCAGGTCCAGTCAGTGCGTTGCTCGGCTAAGAAGTAGCGCTCCTGCTGTCGCAGCATGAGGAGACACTCGCGCCGCACGCTCGTGGCAAGCCATGCCCCGAGCCGATCGGGCACCCCGATGGAGCTGAGGCTCTCGGCGAGCCTCAACCAGGTCGTCCGGCTGATCTCCGCGGCATCTGCCTGATTGAGCCCGTGACCACGCGTGACCGCCCAAACGAGGCCCGCGAAACGATCGACCAGCGCGTCCCAAGCTTGCTCGTCCCCCCCTGCGGCCCGCCGCAAGAGGCCGCCGAGATCGACGTCGTCCACGTCCCAACTGTAACCACAGTGCGCCCGGGGCTACAGAGGCGCCCTAACACAGCCCCGTCATGGCACACTGCCTTGGAATCTCCGAGGGAAGTGACACGCTACTGCACGGCTGAGACATAATTGTGAGATCACCGAAGCGAATGGGGCCCGAGGGCAGTCGAGTGTCGAAACAGGCTCTGATCTGTTCGTGACCGGTAACGACGCCTGGGGTCTCCGAAGGTGAAACGGGTGGCCGTCGTCGGAGCCGGGATCGTTGGCTTGGCCGTAGCCCGACAGCTGCTCCGCGGGAATCCAGCGGCAAGCGTCGTGGTGATCGAACGGGAAGATGCAGTCGGCTCCCATCAAAGCGGCCACAACAGCGGAGTGATCCACTCCGGCCTCTACTACTCACCGGGCTCATTGAAGGCGGAGCTCTGCGTATCGGGCGGCCGGCTCTTGAAGAGCTACTGCGAGGAGCACTCCATTCCCGTCGGGACCTGTGGCAAGGTGGTCGTCGCAGTTGACGATGCAGAGCTGGCGAGACTCCAGCACCTGTTCGAACGCGGTTTGAGCAACGGCGTGCCCGGGCTCCACCTCGTAGAGGGGTCGGCTCTTCGCGAACTGGAGCCACACGTCGTCGGCCTACGGGCCATCCACTCGCCTTCCACCGCCGTGGTCGACTTCAGTGCCGTTAGCAATGCTCTCGCGGAGGAGGTCGCTGCTTCGGGTCAACTCTGGCTCGGAACAGAGGTGATGTCCGTTCTCCCTCGGTCGGATGGCCTCGTCCGTCTGGAACTGGCCGGGGGCCATGCCGGACACTTCGATTGCGACTTTGCAATCGTCTCCGCGGGTCTTCAATCGGACCGGTTGGCGGTCCGGTCCGGAGCTGACGCAGAGCCTCGAATCGTTCCGTTTCGCGGGTCGTACTATCGCCTACGACCTGCAGCACGACATCTGGTGCGAGGGCTCGTCTACCCAGTGCCCGATCCCAGATATCCGTTTCTCGGGATTCACTTGACGAGGACCGTGCACGACGAGGTACTCGTCGGGCCGAACGCCTTTCTCGGCTTCTCGCGCGATAACTATGCAAGATCGGCGTTCGCCTGGCAGGACGTTCGAGAGACATTGACGTGGCCTGGATTCCCCCGTTTTGCAAGATCGAATTGGCGAGCGGGCGTGCGGGAGATCTCTCACGCGATGAGCCGGCGAGGCTTCGCCTCCGCGGTTCGCCGTTACGTCCCGGAGATCACCGCCGACGACTTGGAGCCGGCCGTGGCAGGTATCCGAGCCCAGGCGATGCTTCGCGACGGGTCGCTGGTCGACGACTTCTGGCTCGACTCCAGGGGCGGCATCCTCGACGTGCGCAATGCTCCTTCGCCCGCCGCGACAGCCTCGCTCGCGATCGCCGACTACATCTGCAAGCGGGCCGAGTTGAGCTGAGACGAGCCCAGTGCCGGTCCGTGGCAACCGCGTGGCCGCCAGGCAGTCACGGGCGCAAAGGCTCCTGCGTGCCCCCGGGGGTAGCCTCTCAGCGTGCGCAAGCTGCTCGCCGCCCTCGGTGCTGTCGCCGTCGGCATCGGGGTATCGGCTTGCAGCAGTACGCCGTCGGCCACTTCGACGACGTCGTCGAGCTTTCGGAACAGCGCGGCGTCCACCACAAGCCTCCCGGCCGCGCCCGTCACCGGAAACAACATGGCAGCTGCTCAAGCGATGAAGACGGCGCTCCGCCACGGGGGATCGCGGCCGTCGCTGCACTACGTCAGCACGTCGGTCGGCAACGGGCTGACGACCACCATCGCCGGCAACGTCAACCAGACCTCGGGGGCCCAGACGATCGTCGTCTCTTATCGAGGGGCCAAAGCTACGATGATCATCGAACTGGTCGGCCAGGAAGCGTATTTCCGGGGAGATGCCGCGGCCATCGAAGTGCTCATCAACTTGACGGCCCGTCAGTCCGCCGCGGCCGCCGGCCAATGGGTCTCGGTCGTGCCGGCCGACTCGGTCTACCAGAGCACTGCCGCCGCTCTCACCGTCGGCTCGGTGATGTCGGAGCTCGCCCTCTCGCCGCCCATCACCCGGGAGCGAACTGCCATCGAGGGTGGTCGAAGTGTCATCGAGATCTCCGGCGCCTGGGTGGGCGAGGGGATCACGGCCAAGGATCACGCGGCGGGTGAGCTCGAGGTGACCGAAGGGGTCGCGTCGCTCCCGGTCGCGTTCAGCGGCGTGATGCCTGCGACGGCGAGTGCGGCCCGTTTCGTGGAGAACCTCGTGGTGAGCAAGTGGGGAGAGGCCGTCCACGTCGTGGCTCCGGCCTTCTCGGTACCACTCGCTACGATCCTCAAGAGCACAACGACAACGACCCCACCGGTCGTGGTCTGAGCCAAGGGCCCGACGTGCCACCAATCGGCGATTATGCCCTCGTCGGTGGGATCGCCGCGCTGTGCAGCTACTTGCTGACATTCCTGTTCCGGCGCCTCGCGGCTCGCATATCCTTCGTCGCCGAGCCGGACGACCGCCGCCTCCACCATCACCCCATCCCCTACGGTGGCGGTCCCGCGATGTTCCTCGCCTTCGTCGCCGCGATGATCGTCGCCGACCACGTCGGGCACCTGAGCGTGATCTTCCAAGGTTCCTCCGAGCCTCTCGGCGTCGTGCTCGGCGCTGTGGTCATCCTCGGCGTAGGGCTGCTCGACGATGCCCGTGAGATTTCCGCTCCGGCGAAGGTGGCAGGCCAGGTGCTCGCGGCGATGTTCCTCGTGTTCCTCGGCGCCACCATGTTCTGGCTGAAGATCCCTCTTGCCGGCACCGTGGTGCTCTCCTCGGACCTCACCCCGTTGATCACCGCCCTCTGGGTGATCGGCATCACGAACGCGATCAACCTCATCGACGGCCTGGACGGGCTCGCGGCCGGCATTGTCGCCATCGCCTCGGGCGCGCTCGCTGTCTACGGCGTGCGGCTAGTGGAGCTTGGCGTGCTGCAGTCCACCAACCTCGGACCGCTCATCGCCGTGATCACATGCGGGGTCTGCATTGGCTTCCTCCCACACAACTTCAATCCGGCAAGGGTGTTCATGGGCGATGCCGGTGCTCTGTTCCTCGGACTGTTGATGGCTGCCGCCACGATGGAGATCGGAGGCCGAACCGAGGGAGTAAGCGGGCAGACGTACTTCTTCTACGCGCCGCTGTTCCTGCCGCTGTTCATCCTCGGAGTCCCGATCTCCGACATGGCCTTCGCATACCTCCGGCGTGTGGCCAAGGGCACCGGGATCGACACCCCGGACAACGACCATGTTCACCACCGACTTGTGCGACTCGGACACGGGCCTCGCCGGACGGTTGTGATCTTGTGGACCTGGACCGCGGCGTTGTCCGGGTTCGTGCTGTTCCCGCTGTTCGCGCCGGAGTCCAACGCCATCATCCCGTTCGCTGCCGTCGTCTTCGGTCTGCTGCTGTTCACCTTGTTCCGCCCCGGACTGCGCAACGAGCGCCGGAAGCGGCGCAAGCGCGCTGCGCGCGCGAACGCCAAGACCCGAGTCGCAATGCGGGCTGGGGCTTCGCCGAGCATCAATGCTGCCGCGCAACTCGGGGTTGCCTCAGGAAACGGGACCGTACCAAGCGGCGACTCGTCACCTCGCCTCGGGGCCGGACCTGACAGCACCGGACCGAGGCCGGAGACCGCCCTCAACTGATTCGGCCGCTGCGGGCAACCGCCTCGAGTCGGCCTGCGACGCCCTATTTCAGAAGTCGAGGTCGGATAGCGCGGGAATTGTCCGCAGCGCTCGGCTGCGGGCCTCGAGCCAGCGCTGGCGGTCGACGCGCCGCGTGGGCTCGATGACGGATCTGGGCTGAAGTTCGGCCGTTGCCTCCTCGAGGCTCGCCCAGGTGCCGACCGCGACTCCGGCGAGGTATGCGGCCCCGAGCGTTGTCGCCTCGGTGACAGCGGAAGTCTCGACCGGACGGCGGATGGCATTCGTGAGCGCCTGCGTGAACGTTCGGTTCGCGCTCATACCTCCGTCGACTCGGAGGGACCCGATCGAGAGGCCCGAATCGGTCTCTGCCGCCTCGAGAAGGTCGGCGCCGCGGTGCGCTATCCCCTCCAACACTGCGCGCACGACCTCGGCTCTTCCCGAGCCCCGGGTGAGCCCCAGCAGTGTGCCGCGGGCACCGTAGTCCCACAGCGGAGTGCCGAGACCGAGTAGCGCTGGAACGAACCAGACTCCACCCGAGTCCGCGCACGACGCGGCCAGCTCGTCCGACTCGGCAACCGACGACAAGATGCCGAGGTCGTCTCGCAGCCACTCGACGCAGCTGCCGGCCGACATCATGATGGCCTCGATGCCCCAAGTGATCCTGCCGGCCCGACTCCAGGCCACGATCGGGAAGGTCCCGCCCGGCCCACGGCGAGGGAAGGCCGGGCGCTTGTCGCCGACGCATAGGTCGAGCATCGCCCCCGTACCGAATGTCGCCTTGGCAAGTCCGGGCAGGACACAGCCTTGACCGACGAGGGAGGCCTGCTGGTCGCCAGCCAGGCCCGCGATCGGCGGCGCACCCGGCAGCGTGCTCGCTTCGCCGAGCGCGCCGAGGGAGTCCACGGGGCGCGGAAGCACTCGATGTGGGATGCGCAGCGCATCGAGCACCGTGTCGTCCCACTCTTCGGCATTGCCGTCGAGCAGGCCAGTGACTGCAAGATTGCTCCGGTCCGATACGTGCAGGTCGCCTCGCGACAGCGTCCAGGCGACCCAGGTATCGACGGTCCCCGCACACAGGTCGCGCGACCGGTCCGGATCGGCGATGTCGAGAAGCACGGCCAGCTTGGTCGCGCTCTGGTTCGGCGCGAGACGGATCCCCTGTGCCTGGAGCGCCAGGCAGTATCCCACAGTGCGGAGGTCCGCCACCCGATGCCGGGGGCGACCGGGTCGCCGGTCGCGCGGTCCCAGACAATTGTCGACGCCCGTTGGCTGCTGATGCCTACCGCGTCGACGCTTCCGCCCTCGGCGAGTGCCGCCGTCGACACCTCGAGAACGGCCCGGGCGATCTCGGCCGCGTCGAACTCCACGAAGCCTTGTGAGGGCGAGCTCGGCAGCACCTGAAGCTGATGGGGGTGCGCGATCGAGGAGTCGGGCCGCACGATGGCGGCACGGACGCCACTGGTCCCCACGTCGACGGCCAACACGCTCATCGCTTGCCTCCTCTCTCCTTCCCCCCAAGCCACCTCTTTCGATGGCGGCAACGCCACAATAAGAGGTGGCGGGACCCGGATCCCGAATGCGAGCAGCTGCAGCCGCGGAAGTACCATGCGACGATGGGCGGTGAGAGTCGACCCGGAAGCGAGGAAACGCCCGGTGACCGGGCCGTGGGCCGATCAGCTCGACCCCGGACCGGGGATGTCGCCCGGCGTCGGAGGCATGCAGCTGTAGCTGGTCTCACCACGCTCGTGCTGGCTGGTGCTGGCTTCGTCGTATACGCAACGGTGATCTCCCGCGAGGTCCCGACGCCGAAGTACGCGAATCTCGTCCTCTACCCGTCTCCGGCCAAGGTTCCAGGCTTCAATCTGGCACGCCTCGGGAATGGAGCGAGGGTCACCTTGGCAGCGCTCGGCAACGGTCCGGCCGTTGTGAACTGGTTCCAGTCAACCTGCGTCGCATGCCAGGCCGAGCTCGGGACCTTCGCCTCGGTCGCCGACAACGAGCGGACGAGGATCCACTTCCTCGGGGTCGACGTCAATGACCCGTCGCCCGCGGCGGCCCTGGCCATGGTGCGTCGGGCCAGGGCCGAATATCCCGTTGCGGAGGCACCAGGCATCGCGAGCATCTCTTTGGCGACCCGATTCGGCGTCGGCGACCTGCCGGCCACTGTTTTCGTCAGCGTGGGCGGTGACATCCTGGGTGAAGTGCTCGGCAAGGTTCCCCGCGTCGAGCTCGTCGCCCTGCTTGCCAACCTGGCAGCCGGCCGGCCGCTCAATTCCTGAGCGCGTCCGACGGCATCGCTCGACCTGACTAGAGCCGTCCCGCCTTGCGGTGGAGCTGGTTCGCCCTCGCCTGGAGCTTACGGGCGGTCTGCTCGAGCTTCTCCAAGGCCTCGGCCTTCGCTTGGGCCTTCACCGCCGCTTTGATGGCCGCTCTGCCGGCGGACGTAGGTGAAACGGTCCCGGCAGAGACCTGCGAGCACAAGACAGGAACTTGCGCTTCATAGAGCTTCGCCCCTTCTCGCAGGAACGCGTACGATGCTCTGAAGATCGGACACCGAGAACTGCTGCGCTGACGTTCGCCATGCTTCAGCGAGACCCGAGTGCAGCTCGGAGATCCGAGTCCTGGCGAACGGGACGAGCTCAACCTGCACCCGTCGGCGGTCCTCGACGTCTCGGAGCCGTCGTACGAACCCAGCGCGCTCGAGGCGGTCGAGCAGGAACGTCACGGCACCGGTGCTGAGCCCTGCCACGCTTGCGAGAGCACCTGCCGTCATGGTGCCGTATTGGTCGAGGAGATCGACGCACCGGACGTCGGTAGCGTTCAACCCGAGGACATTGCCCAACGCCTCGTCGAAAGCATCCGACGCGGACAGGAATGCCCGCAGCGCCCGGGGCAGCTCCTCGAGACTGTGCTTGCGTTCTTCGTTGCTCATGATCTACCTTAGCTGCTAAGATATCAGACGACTAAATAATACAGGTTCTTAGCTGTCCTTCTCCGCTTATCGTGGTGGGTGCACCAGCAAGGAGATCCGCATGACGCTCGCCATTCAGCTGGAGGATCTGCGCAAGACCTTTGGCAACACCGTGCGAGCACTCGACGGTGTCAGCTTCGGAGTGGAGAACGGCACGATCTTCGGCCTGCTAGGCCCGAACGGAGCCGGCAAGACCACAATCCTCCGGATCCTCACGACTGTGCTCGGGGCCGACAGCGGGGTTGCCCGCGTTCTTGGCCACGACGTCATGACCGAGCCTGCGAAGGTTCGCACCCTGATAGGGCTCGCTGGTCAATTCGCTGCGGTCGACGAGAACCTGACCGGCGCGGAGAACCTGTGGATGGTCGGACGGCTCAACCACATGTCCAAGGCTCAGCTCAAAGAGCGCTCGTCGTCACTTCTCGAGCAGTTGGCCTCACCGACGCGGCGGACCGTCCGACCAAGACGTACTCCGGAGGAATGCGCAGACGCCTGGACGTGGCCGCCTCACTCGTAGCACATCCGAGAGTGCTGTTTCTCGACGAGCCGACGACAGGCTTGGACCCTGCGAGCCGCTCTGATGTGTGGGCCATGATCGAAGGCCTCGCCACGGAGGGGACGACCGTGCTCCTCACGACTCAGTACCTCGAGGAAGCTGACAGGCTTGCCGAGCAGCTGGTCGTGATCAACCACGGCAAGGTGATCGCGGAGGGAACACCGGCCACCTTGAAGGCGAGCATGGGCGCTAATGGTTCTCGACCTCGGTCTTTGCGACGAGGCAACAGCGCTTCGTGCCGCGGAAGCGCTCAAGACGGTGAACGAAAGCCTCCCGTCGTATACGGCCGAACGGTGGAGGTCAACGTGAACGACGGCCCTCGCGTCGTCACCGAGGCGCTGCGGATTCTCGAGGCCAAGGGGATCGCCCCGACGACGCCTCGCGCGACGTGAGCCGAGCCTCGATGACGTGTTCCTCGGCTTCACCGGACACCGGGTCGAAGTGGGACCGGGCGAACAGGCACAGGATTCTCCGAACCCGGACGAACGCGGGCACAAAGACAGGAGAGGGCGAAGCTGATGGTCACCACAACGATTCCCGTGCCGCAACCCTCCTTCGGCTCGCCGGCCTCGGGCGGACGGCTTTATTGGGCCGTCGCCGACATGCTGACGATGACCAAGCGCAATCTCATCGCCTATACGTGTGTGCCCGACGCGATCTTCTTCTCCAGCGTGCAGCCGATCATGTTCGTCCTGTTGTTCCGGTACGTATTCGGGGGTGCGATCCCTACGCCCGGGTACCACTACGTGCAGTTCCTCATGCCGGGCATCTTCGTCCAGACAGTCGCCTTCGGGTTGATCGGCACCTCTATCGGTCTTGCCGAGGACTTGCAGAAGGGCCTCATCGAGCGCTTCCGAGCGCTCCCCATGTCGCGCTCGGGCAGTACTCGCCGGCCGGACGACAGCCGACCTGTGCCGCAATCTGTTCGTGATGGCCCTGATGACTGCTGTCGGGTACGCCGTGGGCTACCGCATCGGGAGCAATGTCGGAGAGTACCTCGCCGGGATCCTGCTTCTCCTGTTGTTCGCCTATGCGCTCAGCTGGGGATTCGCCTTCGTCGGCCTCTCCGCACCCAACAGCGAGACGGCACAGCTGATGTCGTTCCCCGTGCTGTTCCCGCTCACCTTCGCCTCCTCGGCCTTCGTGCCGTTGCAGACGATGCCGGGCTGGTTGCAGGGATTCGCCCAACATCAGCCAGTGTCCATCGTCGTCAACGCGGCCCGTGATCTCATGTCGGGAGCGGCCAAGCCGGACTGGTCTTCCCACCCTTCACGAGCGTCGCCAGCACAGG
>CAWDRQ010000004.1:0-32808 GCA_963804765.1 uncultured Acidimicrobiaceae bacterium | reverse complement strand
GACTACTGCGGATCAGGAAGGGGTCTCGCCGAGCTCGGCACCGGTCCCCGTGACCGGCTTGTCGGTCTTCAGCGCCGCCTCGCCCAGCGACGGGGTGCCCAAGAAGCGCCCCGGGTCCACCGGCAGCATGTTCCGCAGCCCGTTCAGGAGTCCACCCAGCTCCATCGGCACCACGAGCTTCGTCGACGGCGACGAGCCGACCTGCTTGAGGGTCTCGAGGTACTGGAGCTGCATGGTGTTGCCGTCGAGGCCACGCGCGACCAAGAGGATCCGCTCCAGCCCCGCTGACAGCCCCTCGGCGCGCAGGATGGCGCTCTGGCGTTCGCCTTCGGCTGCCAGGATTGCTGCCTGCTTGGTGCCCTCTGCAAGAGTGATGGCGGCCTGCTTTTGCCCCTCGGCCTCGGTGACGGCCGCGCGGCGGGTACGCTCGGCAGACATCTGGCGAGTCATGGCGTCCAGGACGCCCGGCGGCGGGTTCACCTCTCGCACTTCGACCGTGGTGACCTTCACACCCCAGCGCTCGGTCACTTCGTCGAGACGGACGCGAAGGGAGGCGTTCATGTCCTCCCGCTTGGAGAGCACGTCGTCGAGCGGCATGTCGCCGACCACGCTGCGAAGCGTCGTCGCCGCGACGTTCTGCGCAGCCCCCGCGAAGTTGCCGACGCGCAGCACCGACATGGAGGGATCGACGACCTTGTAGAAGATGATGAAGTCGATCGAGATCGACGCGTTGTCCTTGGTGATCGCCGTCTGATGCGGGATCTCGAGGTACTGCTCGCGCAGGTCCACCCATGCCGTCCGGTCGGTGACCGGGTTGATGAAGATGAGCCCGGGCCCCCGAGTCCCGAGCGCCCGTCCCAGTCTGAAGAGCACGATCCGCTGGTACTCACGCACTATCCTCACCGAGATTCCTGCGAGGATGAGGAGGAAGAGCACCACCACACCGATCACGATCCCGATGATCATGAGCTACCTCCTTCGTTGGTCACCTCTGCAACCGAGGACGGCGCGCCCTCGACCGGGACGCCCTCGGGCGGGATCGTGGCTTCGAGCTCGGCATGGCCCTCGGGAGCCATCATCTGGTCGCCCCAGACCTCGAGGCGGACTCCCGCGACGCGCACGACCTGGACTGGAGTACCCGCACGTACGGGCCCGTTCACCGCCAGAGCCGACCAGTTCTCGCCGTTCACCCGGACGATCCCCTCCGGGTCGAGGTCGCCTACGGCAACGCCTTCGGCGCCGTCGGGCGAGACCAGATGACGACCGGCCACGTAAGCGCCCCGGGTCGTGAGTCCCTTCCATGCCAGCGTCCCGATACCGGCGGACACGACAAGATCTGCGCTCAGCAGCGCCCAGAGCACCGGGGCGGAGCGGCCGTCGACCGCCATCGCGACGAGCCAGGCGGCCGCGAGCACGCCGAAAATGCCGGCCGCCACATGCGCGTGCGGGCCCACATGGAATCCGATCAGTGACGCGAGGACGACCAGCCCAAGCAGAACCCCTGCTATCACCCACATAGCGCCTCCTTCCGCGGCTGCGCGGAGCCAAGGCTAACGGCATCAACGACCCTCTCACGCGACTTCCGGCCCGCGCCCCTCGCGTACGCGGTCACAACGGCGCCATTTTGGGCGCTGGCGTCGATCCTCGAGCGCTCAGGCGTGGTGGATCAGCCAGCCGATGCCCTGGTAAAGACGGTAACCGAGGTAGACCACCGTGCCTGCCACGAGCACCTTGAAGTGCCACGGCGCCTTGACGGGACCGTCTTGCTCGCCTGAAGCGTCCTCGACTTCGAGCACCGTCCCGCAGTTCGGGCACCGGTCTCGGGCAGTGGCGTCGGGTACGTCAACGCCCGTCGGCCCCACGCCGGGTTGTCCCACCGCAAGATCCGGCGGTTCGCCCGCGCGCTGATCGTCCTCGACCAGCCGACCGCACTGGTGGCACACCGGCATGGTGGTGAGTCTCCGTCAGGCCTTGTCAGACCGCCGCCACGCCGCGGTGGCGGGCAGGGAACCGGCCCGGGCCGGGTGCGGCGGCGGCGTCGGGCTGTGTGGGCGGTGGAACCGGCTCGGTCATCTCTGCTGGCGGACCCGGACACGAAGCTCGATCGGCGTCGGACCGAGCTCGAAGCGCGCTCGCAGGGAACGCTCCAGATAGCGGAGGTAAGTGGACGGCAGACGGCGGGTCGCGAACAGCGTGATCGTGGGCGGGTCGACGGCACCCTGCACGCCGTAGAGGATACGGGCACCACCCGGTGCCGGGTGAGCTGCTTGAGCACTTCGCAACCCGTCGTTCAGGCGACCGGTAGGGATCCGGCGGTGGTAGGCGCTCATCGCCCCTTGCACTGCCGGCAGAAGCCGGTGCACACCGAGGCCAGTCTTTGCCGACACCCGCAGCACGGGTGCGTAGCCGAGAAACGCAAGCCGGTCGGCCACAGCCTCGCTGACCTCGCGACGGCCCTCGGTGTCGAGCAGGTCCCATTTGTTGAGGATGATCACGACCGGGCTGCCCGAGGCGTCGACCCGCTCGGCGAGGCGCTGGTCCTGATGGGTGACACCATCGGTCGCGTCGAGGACGAGCAGAGCCACGTCGGCGTGGTCGAGCGCTCGCAGTGCCCGCACGAGCGAGTAGTACTCCGGCCCTTCACCACTTCGTGCCCGGCGTCGCATCCCGGCGGTGTCGATCAGCTTGACTGCTCCGTCGTCGGTCTCGATCACGGTGTCGATGGCGTCGCGCGTTGTGCCCGGCAGGTCGTGGACGACGGACCGCTCCTCACCCGAGAGCCGGTTGAACAGGGTCGACTTGCCGACGTTCGGGCGGCCCACGATGGCGACGGCCGGGACGCCGGGATCGCGCTCGTCCCCAAACCCCGGCCCGGCAATGCCTGCCTCGGTCGCAGGGGCGCCTGCGGGTGCCGAAGCCTCGCACAACAGCTTGACCACCTCGTCGAGCAGATCTCCAACGCCCCTTCCGTGCAGGGCGCTCACCATCGCAGGCTCGCCGAGCCCAAGACCAGCGAACTCCCAGGCGTCGACCTCGCGCCGGTCGGAGTCGACCTTGTTCGCGACCACGATGACCGCCCCGCCATTGCGCCGGACGAGATGTGCCACGACAGTGTCGTCCCCGGTCACGCCCGTCGTCGTATCGAGCACGAGCAGGACCAGGTCCGCCTCCCCGAGGGCCCTGAGGGCCTGCTCGGTCACCTTGGTGTCGAGCGTGTCCCCGCGTTCGACTACGCCCCCGGTGTCGACGACGAGGAACGATCGCCCATTCCATTCGCACTCGACCTCCAGCCGGTCCCGTGTGACACCGGGTCGGGCTTCGACAATGGCGAGCTGCCTACCTGCGATCCGGTTCACGAGCGTCGACTTCCCGACGTTCGGGCGCCCGACCACGGCGACGACCGGCAGCCGTGGCGAAGGTCCCGCGGTCATCGTCCTGCCTCCAACAGCCGGCGCAGTGACGCCCCGTCCGCCGCGACGACTTCCACTGCCAGTGGGAGATCCCCGAGCACGGGCCCGTCGATGAACCGGCCCTTCGACAAGCACACGTCGGGCAGCAGGTAACGACCCTCGGTCGACTCTCCCGCCAAGGTACGGGAGAGATCGGCACCGGTGATCAAACCGGCGACGGCGATGTTGCCGCCGAAGAACTCGTTAGGGACAGCGAGGACGCGCACCATGTCAAACCCGTGGCGGTCCAGCAGCGGTCTCAGCACGAGCGCACCGTAGCCACCGGTGAGGACCGTGATCGGCGCCTCCCGCGCCGGGCGCCGTGGACGGGTGACAAGCTCCACACCGCTCGTCGGTGGCGCGCGATAACCCTCCGCGGGTGCGCCCTCGACCCACGCGAAGAACCCGGTCCTGGCCGGCACGCCCACGCCGTCGGTCGGCCGCGAGAAGCGGGCCTCGAAGGCTTGCTCGAATGCACGCACCATCCCGACACCGTTCTCGTGTTGCGGGAAACCTTCGTATTCACCGGGTTCAGGAAACGGCACGCCCGCGAGCAGGTAGTACTCGTCCGACGCCCACACGACCCGGCGACCGACCGCACCCACGAACCGCTGCTGCCACTCGTGGACGGTCGCGACGACCGCCCTCGCCTCTGCGGCAGCGTGCGCCCGCATCGACGGCTCTTTGGAGTAGCGGCTCACGCCGAGGGGCACGACCGCCACGGTCACAAGCTCGGGGAACCGGTCGAGGACGCCGGCGAGGGTCCCGTGCAGCACCGCGGCGTCGTTCACGCCGGGGCAGACCACGACCTGACCATGGACTTCGATGCCATGGTCCAGGAGGCAGCGCAGCCACCTGAGGCTGATGGCGCCGCGCCGGTTGCGCAGCATGGCGGACCGGACGTCGGGGTCGGTGGCGTGGATGGAGACGTAAAGGGGTGACAACCGTTGGTCGAGCACCCGCTCGAGGTCGACCTCCGTGAAACGTGTGAGCGTTGTGAAGTTGCCGTAGAGGAACGAGAGCCTGTAGTCGTCGTCCTTCACGTAGAGGTTCCGCCGCATCCCCTTGGGCAATTGGTAGATGAAACAGAACTCGCAATGGTTGTCGCAAGTGCGCACGCGGTCGAAGATCGCGGCAGAGATCTCGAGCCCGAGTGGCTCTCCTGCTTGCTTGACGACCGTGACCTCGAGCTCAACGCCACCGCGGACAACCTCGAGTTCGACAATCGACTCGTCCGCGAGCAGCTGGTATTCGATGACGTCACGAGGCACACGTCCGTTCATCGAGCGAAGCTCGTCGCCCGGCCAGACCCCGAAACGCTCAGCTGGCGAATGCTCGGCCACGGCCACCACCTGCGGTAGTGGCATTCCCAAAGGCTACCCTGGTCTACCGTGACGTCGGCTCGAGAGCAGCCTTTGCTACCAGAGGCCCGCCACGTCGAGCTCGTCCTCCTCGCTCAGCCGCGAGGCTTCTGCGCCGGGGTTGAGATGGCCATAAAGGCGCTCGCGTGGATGGTCCGAGTCTTCGAGCCCCCCGTCTACTGCTACCACGAGATCGTGCACAACAGCCTGGTCGTCGAGGAGTTCCGGCGCCAAGGCGTGGTCTTCGTCGACGACGTCGACGAGGTTCCGCCCTCGGCGCCGGTCATGCTCTCGGCCCACGGATCCGCCCCCGAGGTCGAAGAGGCGGCGGCCTCAGAAGGGCGCGTCGTGATCAACGCCTGCTGCCCACTTGTGACAAAGGTCCATCACGAGCTCAAGGTGCGTGCCCACAAGGGCTATACGATCCTCTACGTCGGTCACGCCGGTCACGAGGAAGCCATCGGCACCATGGCGGTCGCGCCCGACTCCGTCCATCTCGTCGAGCACGAGGATGACGTCGACCGGCTGGCGCTCGACCCGGACGCTCCGGTCGCGCTTCTAGCCCAGACAACCCTCGCCCACGACGAATGGGAAGGCGTCGTCGAGCGCACACGCGAGCGGTACCGGGACCTCTGGATGCCGGGACGGTCCGATCTCTGCTACGCAACTACCAACCGCCAGAGCGCGGTCAAGGCCGTAGCACCCAGGTGTGACGCGATGGTCGTGCTGGGCTCCGCCAATTCCTCCAATACGGTCGCTCTCGCAAAGGTGGCCGCAGCCGCCGGCTGTCCGAGAGTGCTCCGGGTCAACGCCCCGGGCGAGGTGCCGGACGACCTCTTCGGAGTGGTCGGCGTCACCGCCGGAGCCTCGGCTCCGGACTGGCTCGTCGATGATCTCCTCGAGCGCTTGGCCCCGAGAAGAGGTGTCGAGGTCGTGCACACGACCGACGAGGACGAGTACTTCCCTCCCCCGCCGGAGTTGCGTGATCTCCTTCGTTGCCTGGAGATCGCAGCGAGCCTCGCTCTCGGCGCCCCTTCCCAGAGCTCGCCTCTGACCGCGACAGACCGCCAGGTCACCGCAACCGACATGCTCGCCGCGGTTTCAAACGGCCGCCCGGTGTGAACGCCCGCGCCAAGCGCCGCAGACGACAGGTCGACGAGCTGGTCGATCGTGTCGCCATCGAAGACCTCCTTGCCTCCCAAGGTCCTCTCGACATCTCCCCGGTCGCGATCGTGATCGCGGCGTACAACGAGCGCGACAACATCGCCGAGGTGATCGGGGGCATGCCGAAGGAGATCTGTGGACAGCCTGTCTCGTTGCTCGTAGTCGTCGACGGCGAGGACGATGGCACCGGAGCCGTGGTCCGCGCCGCCGGTCACTACGCCTGCATCGCTCCGGTCAACCGGGGCCAGGGCGCGGCTTTGCGACTCGGTTACCGGATCGCTCGCGAGTACGGCGCCCGATTCATCGTGACATCGGACGCGGACGGGCAAACCGATCCCGACGACCTGGAGATCGTTCTCGAACCGGTGATGTCGGGCAGGGCGGACTTCGTCAACGGGTCACGGCGCCTCGGCCAAACTCACGGCACCGACACCGTGCGCAACACGGGAGTTGTCTTCTTTGCGGCGCTCATCTCCTTGCTCACCAGGACCCCGGTGACCGATACGGCGAACCCGGTCCGGGGCTTCAGGGCGGAGCTGCCCGCCGAGCTCATCCTCGAGGAGCCGCAGTACCAGGCGCAAGAGCTCCTGATTTCGGCGATCATGCACGGATGCCGTTACGAGGAGCGGCCTGTGACGATGCGCGCCCGGCTTGCCGGCGAGTCCAAGAAGAGCGGGAACCTTCTCTACGGCCTCCGGTACGGCCGCGGGGTCCTGCACACCTGGCTGAGAGAGCGCAGGCGCCGGCTTGCTCAGCGGGTCGCCACCTGAGATTCCCCAATCGACGCCGGGTCGCAGCCCCCGCCCGCCCTCGAGCGTACGAGTGATGTCCCGCCAAGCCCGGCCCGATCACCACGCGACTCACCCGGGCGCTCGGCCCGGCCGGGCACGCCCCGCCAGCACCACGAAAGCACCGCCACCAGCACGACGATCGCGCCCGATGCGCCCACGAAAGGGACCCACGGATGCAACGCGAACAGTGCGCCCGCCCCAAGAGCCGCCACGGCGGTCGCGCCCGTCTGAGCCGTCGAACCGGCTCCTTGTGCGCGCCCGAGCTCGCGGCTTGGAACGCTGTGCGCAAGCTGCGACGCGAGCGCCGGCCCGGCGACCGCCACCGCGACGGCCTCGGCTGCACCGAGACCGACAAGAAGCCAGACCGAGTGAAGGAACGGATAGGTGGACGCAAAGGCAGCCGACATGAGCGTTGACACCGCAGCCAGGTAACGACGGTCGAAATGATCGACCAGCCAGCCACCGGGAACCGACATCGCAGCAAAGGGCGCTGCGAACAAGGTCCACGACAGGCCGATCTGCCATCCGGTGGCACCTCGCAAGTGCAGCAGAAGGCTCCAGCAGACCTCGTATACGCCGATGACGAGGCCTGCTCCGGCGTAGCCCATGACCACACCGAGCACGCTACGGTCACGCCAGAGCACCACTTGCGGCGCGGTCAGCTGGGCGTGCCGCGTCCCGCTTCTTGGCACCGCGACCAACACGGGCACACAGGCCAGGAGCGATGCCAACGCCGCAGCCACGAACAGCCAGCGCATTCCCGAGATGCCCACCAAGCCACCGATGAACGGGCCGATCGCGAGCCCCACCGTCCGGGACCCGAAGAGAGTGCCGTAGGCGCGGCCCTGCCGAGACGGCGGCACGACCTCGCCCACCGTGGCGTTGTTCGCGACATCGACGACTCCGGCGCCCGCACCTTGCAGGCCCCGCACGAAGAGCGCGGCCATGGGTGTGCCGATCACGGCAAAGGCAGCGCTCGCCACCGCGAAGGTCACGAGGCCGCTCAACTGGACCGGCCTGCGCCCGATCCGGTCCGACAGGCGACCGATCGGGTACTGCACGAGTATGGCCGCCAGGAAGAAAGCCGCCATCACTACTCCGACAAGGGCAACCGGCGCGCCCAGCTTGCGAAGGTAGAGCGGGAGGAGCGGCATCGTGCAGCCCGCCCCTGCCCACTCGACGAAGGTCGAGACTGACAGTGCGACGACCACGCGTCGGTGGCCGCGAGGCCCGCGGTTCTCGAGAGGTTGAGGTGGGTCGACGCTCACGATGGGCCCTTCTTGCCGGCAGGGCGCCCGGTGTTGCTTCCATCACGCGTCTTGGCGAGCGCGGGGGCCGGTTGCGGCTCCATCGATGAGCCGAGATGGGCGAGAAGCTCGTCACGCACCGAGGAACGCAGATCCTCGTCCAGTGGAGCGAGGTTGAGCAGCTCTGTGAACCACAGCCCGTCGGCAGCAAGCCGGATGAGGCTCGCGCTCGCCGGAGGCAGGCCGTCGGCCACCAATGCGTGCTGCCAAGCTGCGAAGCGGTCGCGCAGCGGCCCCAGCAGCTCGGTGTCAGCCGCCACGCCGGCGATCACCGCGGCTCCGAGGCGCCGTTCGCGGCTTCCCGCGGCGTCGCTGGACGGCGCGAAGGTCGCGTCGAGGTATGCCCTCGTGAAGGCTCCAGGTAGACCCGACCCGGCACCCTTCCGCTCGAGATCCTCGTCGAACCGCGAGCTCAGGCGCTCGACCATCGCCGCTATGAGCGCGGCGCGTGTGGGGAAGTGATAGAGGATCCCACCCTTGCTGATGCCCGCTTCGCTCGCCGCGGCTTCGAGCGTGAGGTGGGCGACGCCGTCGCGGAGGACGACCTCCTCTGCGCCGAACAGGATCCTTTCACGGGTGTCCTCGGCTCGTGTCATCCAGCGACTATACCGTCCAGACGGTACAGTCGCTACTCGAGAGAATGCCGCGGGTGGACTCAGAGCCCGGCGAAGACCGCCTCCTGGAACCACTGCCAGGTCGCGCGAATGCCCTCCTCCCGGCTGATGCTGGGCGTGTAGCCGAGGACTTGTCTCGCCAGGTCGTATGAAGCGAAATTGCGCTCGACCTCACCGGGGCGCTTGGCTCGGTACTCGATCGGGTGGTCCGGCACGCCGGCCGCGGCACGGCACAGGTCGGCCAGCACCTGCACGGTGGTTTCGACGCCGGACGCGATGTGCAACACAGTGCCGCCGACGACGTCGCTTTCGAGAGCAAGCTCGAGCGCTCGACAGACGTCGTCGACATGGGTGTAGTCACGCGACGCAGAGCCGTCTCCGTAGATGACGATCGGTTCGCCACCGTTGATCGCCCGAAAGAACGTAGTTATGGCACCCCTCTTGTGGGCGCTCCACGGTCCGTAGGCGTTGGCAAAACGAAGGGCGATGGTGCGAAGTCCGTAGGCCTTTGCGAAGGCGTGCGCGTAGCCTTCACCGGCCAGCTTGCTGGCGCCGTAGGGCGAGATCGGCTTGGGGAGACAGCTCTCGTTGACAGGCGGTATGGCGTCGCCGATCAACGCGCCACCCGTTGACGCCAGCACGGTGCACCCGACGCCGGCCCGCCGCGCGGCATCCAGCAACTGGAAGGTGCCGAAGACGTTCACGTTGAAATTCGTCACCGGGTCCTCGACCGACATGACCACCGAGCCCGCCGCCGCAAGATGCACTACCGACTCGATCCCGCCGAGCGCGTCGTCCAAGGTCTTGGCGTCACGGATGTCGCCCTCGACCAGCTCGACGTCGACGCCGTCCAGGTGGGCGGCGTCGCCCGTCGTGAAATTGTCGAGAACACGCACCGCATAGCCTCTCTCGACAAGTCGTCTGACCAGGGTCGCTCCCACGAAACCGGCACCGCCGGTCACGAGCACACCTCGCGTCTCAACCATCCTCGACCACGCCGGGAAGTTAGCAGGCGCCCGGCCAGCTACCGGAATCACGAGGGTGAACGGCCGCTTACACCCGCTTGCGGTCCAGCGACGGCCGGGCTAGCGGCGGAGGCCGGCCTCCGCCGCGTCGAAAGCTTGCTGGATCGCCGCTCGCACCCGCTGTGACTGTTCGGTCGTCGCCTCACGCCCTATCCGAGCGCGCCTGCGCGATACCGCCAGGTCCAGTACCTCGCCCGACTGGTCCTGCTCGCCGCCGCCGTCCCGGCTGCGGGCAGGGATCGGCGGTCCGATCACGACGTTCACTCGCCTCGGGCGAGGAAACGAGGATCCGCGTGGCATGGCACGCTCCGAGCCGCCGATGCCGACGGGAACGACCGGGACGCCTGCGCGCAAGGAAAGGTACGCCACTCCGTCCTTGAGCTCTTGTACCTCCGGCCCCGACCGCCGCGTGCCTTCAGGGAACATGACGAGAGGCTCCCCCCCAACGAGCACGGCTTGACATCGTTGCAGCGCCTCCCGGTCCGCCCCTGACCGATTCACGGGGAACGCACCGCAGGCCATGAGGAGGCGACCGATCAACTTCGACTTCCAAACCTCCTCTTTCACGATGTAGCGGAGCCGTTGCCGCTTTGTGATCCGCGCAACGATGAGCCAGTCGACGTAGGAGCGGTGCACCGGCGCCACGATGTAGGCGCCCCCGGCAGGCAGGTTCTCCCGGCCCGTCACCATTCCGGGGAAATAGAGCCGGGAAACGCCGACGGCTATGAAACGGCAGATCCGGTAGACGGCGAGATCGCCCCGCGACGGCGCCGCCGCCACACCTGATGCGCTCACAGCTGTGAGATCACCTCCTCCACGACAGACTCGATGCTGCGCCCCGTCGAGTCCAGCACGATCGCGCCCTGTGGAGCGACGAGTGGGGAAGCCGCTCTGGTCGAGTCGAGCTCGTCGCGGCGCCGGATCGACTCGGCTGTCGTCGCGAGCGCGCCCTCGCCGGCATTGTCCTCCGCCGCGCGTCGCCAGGCACGCTCCGCCGAGTCGGCGGTGAGGAAGATCTTCACGTCCGCGTCCGGAAGCACGACGCTGCCGATGTCCCGGCCCTCGACGACTCCCCCACCGTTGGCTGCCACCCAGGCTCGCTGGCGACTCACAAGCTCCGCGCGCACCTGCGGATGAGCCGCGACGATCGATACCGCCCCTGTGACGGCAGGCGTGCGGATCTGCTCGGTCACGTCCTCGCCATTGAGTACGACGCGCTCGCCGACGCTCAGGTCCATCGATCGCGCGATCGCCGTACAGCCCTCGGCGTCGGCCACATCGATACCCTGCTCGAGCGCCTCGAGTGTCACGGCGCGATACATGGCGCCCGTGTCGAGGCGTTGGAGGCCGAGCCGGCGAGCCACCTCGGTGGCCACAGTCGACTTGCCCGCTCCCGCGGGGCCGTCGATCGCGATGACCGGTCGGCGTCCACCGGGTCGGCTCAGCCCGAAGCCGTGCTCGCCGAGCGAATGTCGAACACGCTCTGCCGCGTCGGCGGCCACGGTGAGGATCAGGACGCCTCGCGGCCGGTACTGCGAATGGACGATCTCCAGGTCCTCGATGTTGACCCCGAGCTCCCCAGCGATAGTGGTGACCTGGGCGAGCACGCCTGGGCGGTCGGGGATGACCACGTGCAACTCCGAGACCGAGCGCGGTCGGCTTGCACGCGGCGGGAGGTTTCGGCGGGCGAGCTGGGCGCGATCCAAGAGCGCGACAAGACTTGGACGATCTTGCTCGGCGACGATGCGCCGGACCTCGTTCAACCTGGCTATGAGGTCGTCAAGGATCGGGAGGATGGCCGGCGCGTTGTCCCGGCATATGTCCGGCCAGATCGCAGGCGACCCGGCTGCGATCCGCGTCATGTCCCGGAAGCCTCCGGCGGCGAGCCTGAGCAGCGCGGTGTGGGCGTCGGTCGCTTCGGTGGCGAGTCCCATGAGGGTCGCGGCGGTCAGGTGCGGCACGTGGGAGACAACAGCCACGAGGTCGTCGTGGCGGTCGGGCGCGAGCGCCACCAGGTCGGCACCGAGGCTGGCTATGACAGACTGGATCGTGGAGAAGGCCCTTGGGTCGGTGGACGATGTGGGCGTGAGGACCCAGGTGGAACCCGCGAACAGCTCTGGGTCAGCCCCATCGGGGCCTTCCTGCTCAGACCCGGCCATCGGATGTCCGCCGACGAAGCGCGGGTGCGAGATTTGCGAGACGATCGGCCCCTTGACGCCGCCGACATCGGTGACCACGAGCTCGCCAGACTGATCCGCGAGCAGCAGTGCGTTCACCTCGGCGACGATTGCCGCCACCGGTGTCGCCACGAATGCAACAGCCGCAAGATGGTCCACGCCGATCTCGTCGACGGCCCCTAGCTCGCGGGCGCGCCGTGCCCTGGCGTCGTCGAGATCCTCGCCCGTCACCCGCCACCCCTGGGCTCGTAGCGCGAGAGCGATCGAGGTGCCCACCAGCCCGAGGCCGGTCACCTGCGCGCGTCGGGAGGTGGTGCCCATGCCGCCGATCTCAGTCGGGGAGGTCATCGCGAAGTCCGCGTGCACCCTCGAGATAGACGTGGTGTAGCTCTTCTCTCGTGCGCTCGGTATAGAAGTGCATCAGGACCCGGACGCAGCGTGGCATGGCACCCGCAATGTCGAGCTCGGTTGCACAGATGAGCGGCACGTCGCCGAGGCCGAGTGAACGCGCTGCGGTCGCCGGGAACATCGAGGTGATGTCGTGAGTCGCCGTGAACAGCACGCTGACGAGGTCGTCGTGACCGATCCCGTTTCGTTCCAGCATCGCGCCCACCAGGGCCCACACCCGGTCGTTGACCTGACCGGCGGTGTCGTCGTCGAGTGTTGTAGCGCCCCGGAGAGCCCGCAAGACCGCTGCCATGGGCGGGGAGCCTATCTACCGTTTCGACGGCGAGCGAAGGGCGGCCTCGGCGAGCGACCGCACTTCGGAGGCCTCGAGTGGTCTCCAAGCGCCAGGGGGTAGCGAGCGGTCGGTGACCGGCCCGATCCTGATACGGACCAGCCTGACGACCGGATGGCCGACCGCCTCGCACATGCGGCGCACCTGCCGGTTGCGCCCCTCGTGGATCACGATGCGGATCACCCCTGGTGAAACGGCCGCCACCCGCGCCGGGCCTGTCGTCTCTCCGTCGTCGAGCAGGACTCCCTGTCGGAGGCTGCGCAACGCCCCAGGGCCCGGGACGCCCCTGAGCTCGGCGAGGTACTCCTTCTCCACACCAAAGCGCGGGTGCGCCAGCAACTGCGCGAGAGCGCCGTCGTTGGTCAGCACGAGCAGTCCCTCGGTCTGGCGGTCGAGGCGTCCGACCGAGAAGACGCGGGGCGTCGCAGGCACCAGCTCGAGCACGCTGGGACGCCCTTGGGGGTCATCCGCGGTCGTCACGACCCCGGCAGGTTTGTTCAGCAGGTAGTACACGAGCCCCGGCAGGACTCCCACAGGAGCTCTGTCGACCGCCACCAGGTCCCTCTCGACGTCGACGCGCCGGCCGAGGACGGCCACTTCGCCGTTGACAGTGACCCGCCCCTCGGCGATGAGCTCCTCGCAGGTACGCCGGCTGCCGTAACCGACCCGAGCGAGCACCTTCTGGAGCCGCTCGCCTTCGGTATCGCTCACTCCCCCGGCTCGGAGCGCAGCACGTTCTCGAGCATCTCCACAGTCGAAGCCGGCGGGACGAACGCTGCGAGCGGAGGCAGGTCCTCGATCGAATCGAGCCCCATCCGCTCCAGGAACATCGACGTCGTCCCGAACAAGATGGCCTGTCCAGGGCCCTCATCGCGTCCGACCGCTTGCACGTAGCCGCGTACGACCAGCATCCGCATCACGCTCTCAACGTTGACGCCACGGATCGCCGAGACCTGCGATCGGGAGATCGGCTGCTTGTAGGCGACTACGGCGAGGGTCTCGAGCGCCGCAGGCGACAGCTTCTGCGGACCGCCGTCGAGCACGAAACGTTCCACGTAGGCCGCGTAGGTCTCGCTGCTCTGGAACCGATACCCACCGGCAACCCGCGCCAGAGCAAAGCCGCGGCCGTCGGCCTCGTAGCCGGCTGCGAGCTCGCGGCACAACAGCTCCACCCGCTCGACCGGGAGCTCGAGAAGCTCGGCCAGCAGGCCAGGCGGTACCGGCTCGGTCGCGACCGTGAGCACAGCCTCGATGGCCGCGGACTCGGTTCGGCATTCCGCACGCCTCTCGGCCCGATCCTCCGCGGAGCTCTCGGGCGTCAAGCCAGGATCGGGAGCGCTCATCCCCGGTAGTCGAGATCCGCGAGCGATACAGGGGCCGGTCGACGCCAACCAAGTTCCCCGAGCGCGTCCCGGCCGTCCCCGGCCTTCGGCGTCGCCTCGAACAGCCCGCCTGTCCACAGCACCCGCAGCTCGCCGAAGGTCTCCGTCTGCTCGAGCTCGACAAGGCCCTGCTTGTACAGCTCGAGAAGACCGAGGAAGTGAACGACCACTTCCATCCGGTTGCACACCGCGGCGGTCAGCGCCCGGAAACTGGTCGGCGAGGATCCGGGCAACGAAGCGCACAGCGCCTCGACAACTTCGGCCACAGTGACCTGGTCGACAAGGACGTGGTCGACTTCGACGTGAGGCCGCGGCCGCGGTGCTAGCGCCCTCAGAGCCGCTGCGCAAAGGTCCCCGGGGCTCAGATACGCGAGCAGGTCCGGCTGGAGGCCCTCGAAACGCTCGTCAAGCCCGGCGAGCCGAGGCCACGACTTGGAGGCGGCAAGCTCGGCGCTGGCGAGCTCTGCTCCCGCGGCGGAGAAGGTCGTGCACTCGACCAGACGCGCCAGCAGGTAGTCGCGCTCCTCCAACAGGGCCAGGCTCTCCTCGTCGGGCTCGTCCCGGCCTGGCAGGAGCCTGCGGCACTTCAGCTCGACGAGGGTCGCGGCGATTACCAGGAACTCGGTGGCGACTTCGAGGTCGAGCCTCTGCATCGCCTCGACCTCGGCAAGAAATGCATCCACGATGTCGGCCAGAGCGACCTCGTACAGATCGACCCGCTGCTCGGTGATCAGCCTGAGCAACAGCTCGAAGGGTCCTTCGAAGATGTCGGTGTGGACCTTGTACCCCACACGACCGAGGTTACCGGCCACGTGTGCGCAAGAGTCGGATACCCGATGACCAAGGAATTCCCGGCCTTGGGGCGTCACCCAGTATCCTGCACGCGATGGAGCGGGTGTTCTCTGGAGTGCAATCGTCCGGTGCGCCGCATGTCGGCAACTACTTCGGCGCGTTCCGACAGTGGGTCGCCGACCAGCACACCGCCGACTCTGTTTTCTGCGTCGTCGATCTGCACGCGCTCACCGTCGAACAGGATCCCGCCCAGGTCCGGAGCCGCACGCTCGAGACGGCGTCGTGGCTCTTCGCGAGCGGGCTCGACCCGGAGGTCTGCACCGTCTTCGCCCAGAGCCATGTCCACGAGCACACTGGCTTGAGCTGGTTGCTGGAGTGCACCGCGACCTTCGGCGAGCTCCGGCGCATGACCCAGTTCAAAGAGAAAAGCCAAGGCAACGAGTCGGTGAGCGTGGGGCTGTTCACCTATCCGGTGCTCATGGCCGCCGACATCCTCCTCTACGACACGGACAAGGTGCCGGTCGGAGACGACCAGCGCCAGCATCTCGAGCTCGCCCGTGACCTTGCGGTCCGCTTCAACGGCCGATACGGCGATACCTTCGTCGTCCCCGAGGCGGTCGTGCCGAAGGTCGCCGCCAGGGTGATGGACCTCCAGCATCCAGATCGCAAGATGTCAAAGTCCGTGACGTCACCTCTCGGCACCGTCGACCTGTTCGACGAGCCGGACGCGATCCGTCAGAAGATCCGCAGAGCCGTCACAGACACCGACGGCGAAGTGCGCTACGACCCAGAGAAGAAGCCCGGTCTCTCCAATCTCATAGAGCTCTTCGCTGCCGCGTCGCAACGCTCGATCGATGACCTCACCGCTTCCTACGACCGCTACGGCCCTTTGAAGGCCGACCTCGCCGAGACTCTCGTCGAGGTGCTCACCCCGGTTCGCGAGCGCTACGCCACGATCACCGCGGATCCGCGCGAGGTCCCGCGCCTGCTCGAAAAGGGCGCCCTCAAGGCGAGCGCGATCGCCTCGCAGACTCTCCTCCGGGCCCGGCAGGCAATCGGGCTGCTGGCGCCGTAGCGGGCCGCTGAGCTCAAAAGACCAGGTTCAGGTACCAGTTCTCGACGTCGCCGAGGATTCGTGAGAGCAGGCTCTGGTCCAAGAAGACCAGCAGAAGCACGACAACCATGAATCCCATCCGCATCCGGTAATACCCGGGCAGCGCCGAGACCGGCAAGAGCCGCTCGACGAGCGCCGAACCGTCGAGCGGCGGGATCGGGAGCATGTTGAACGCCGCGAGGATGACGTTCACGATCCCGAAATAGAACAGGATCTGCTCGATCAGTGCCCACTGCGAGACAGGGGCGTAACAGAGGAACCCGCCACAGGCCTGGATCGGCAGGACCCACACGTGGAGCAGCTCGTGCAGCACGAAGCCTGCGATCGCCGCCAGGATGATGTTGGTGGCCGGGCCGGCAAAGGACACCAGCACCGAGTCGTTGCGGGGATGGCGCAGGCGGTTGATGGCTACGGGCACAGGCTTGGCCCAGCCGAAGACGGGTGCGCCGGTCAGCGCGAGGACTACTGGCACCACGATCGAGCCGAGCGGATCGATGTGCCTGAGCGGATTGAGGGTGAGCCTCCTCGCGCGCTTGGCCGTGTCGTCGCCGCACCAGAGAGCGACCACGCCGTGGCTCACTTCGTGGAGCATCACGGCAGGGATGAAGACGATGAGGAAGATCAGCGTCTGCTCGTTCAGCACGTGATGGCGCAACGCCAGCACAACGACGCCGACCACGACCGCCGCAATGACGACGTACGTAGGCAACCGTTGGTTGGACTTGAGTGAGCGCCACCGCGCTCCGGTGGTCAACGTCGAACCGAGGCGCAGTCGATGCAGAGGGCGGTTGCCGGTTGGGCCTCGAGTCGAGCCGAGGAAATAGGCTTGCCACAACGCGCGCATATGCCGTAGGTACCCAGCTCGATCTTGTGCAGGGCCGCCTCCACCTGCTCGAGCGACTCCTGGAGCTGCGCAGCCAAAGCTTCGGCCTCACCGCGCTCGGCAGTGACCTGCGAGGAGTCCGCGAAGTTCGCGTCGTAAGTCAGGGTGCCGCCCTCGCCGAAACCGATCTCTTGCAGCTGGCGCAGTAAGGATCCGCGCTCATCCTCGAGGAGGGCCCGGTAGTCGACACCAGCTGCTTCGTTCGCCACGGCGCAACACTAGCCCCACCGCGACCCAGCGCGGCCTGCAAAGCTCCGTCAGCGACGCGAACCGATCCAGGGCCAGCGGCCGCACCGGTCACGCCGGCACGTCTCAGCGTGTGTGCAGCGCTCAGCGCCGCCGCGCCGCGCCTTCGGCGACGCCGGCAGCGCGGGTGACCAGTGCCCGGGGATGGGCGTGTTCGTAGACGCGCCGTAACAGCTCAGGCGAGACCTTCGTGTAGACCTGTGTCGTCGTGATGGTCGCGTGGCCGAGCAGCTCCTGCACGACGCGTATGTCCGCACCATGCTCGAGCAGGTGTGTTGCGCACGAGTGCCGGAGCACATGAGGCGACACCCGGTCCTCGAGCTTGACCTTCGTGGCGGCGGCCCTGACGACCTGCCACATAGCCTGGCGCGACATCCGCCTGCCACGCGTCGATATGAACACTGCTTCCGCGTCGACCCTTCTCGCCCAGCGCTCGGGAGCCATGGCGACGCGCCCGCCAGAGCCGAGCCAGGCCTCCAGCGCCAAAACCGCGTACCTCCCGATCGGGACGAGGCGCTCCTTGGATCCCTTCCCGTAGGCGACGGCCAAGCCCCGGCCGGTGTCGAGGTCGCCGAGTCGAAGCCCCGCCAGCTCCGAGATGCGCATCCCGGTCGCGTACAGGGTCTCAAGGATCGCCCGGTCGCGCAGCGCGCGCGGGTCCTCACCGATGACCGCCGAGAGAAGGAGCTCGACCTCTGTCTCGGAGAGCGCTTTCGGGATGGCTTGGGGGATCCGCGGCGTCGAGACGCCTTCTGTCGGGTCGACCGTCGCTCCACGCTCGTCAACGCAGAAGCGATGCAGGCCACGAACGGCCGCGAGCGCCCGCGCCGTCGAGCTGGCCCGCCGCGTCTCGCTGAGGAGCGCCACGTAAGCCTCGATCAGGCCGACATCTGCCTCCAACAGCGTCGCGCCGCGGTCGGCGAGGAAACGCTCGTACGCGACGAGATCACGCCGGTAGGCCGAGATCGACGCTGGGGCGCGCCCGCGCTCCACGGTCAGATAAGAGAGGAACTCCTCAGCATCCCGGCTGAGCACGGCCTGGGCGGCCAACCGCTGACCCTCAGCCGAGCTTGTGTGAGCCAGGACGCGGCGGCTCGAGGGACGAGCGCGCCAACAGCAATCCGACGATCGTCTTCGCATCCGCGATTTCGCCGGTCGCGATCAGGTCCTCGACCGAGGAAAGCGAGATTCGCTCGACGACGAGATGCTCCTCCTCGATGCCGTCCGCAGTGCGGGCCCCGACCTCGAGTCCCTCAGCAAGAAAGCAAGTCGTCAGTTCATCTGAGTATCCCGGAGAATTCCAGAAGTGGCCGAGCTCGGTGAGCTGCTCCGCCTTGGCTCCGACTTCCTCGGCGAGTTCGCGCGCCGCGCACAACTCCGGCGGCTCGCCCGGGACATCGAGCTTTCCTGCGGGCAGCTCGAGCAGCGCCTGGTCAACTGGGCCCCGGTACTGGCGAACGAGCAACACATGCTCACGATCGCTCTCGAGCGGCACGACACACACCGCTGCGAAGGTCCGCACGATTTCGCGCTCGAAGGTGAAGCCGTCCGGGCCGACGAAAGTGCCGACAACCACTCGGAAGCGTTCACCCGGGTATCGCGATCGCTCTCCGATCTGGCGAAACGCGGCACGATCTCCCTGAGAGGCCGTCGCTGCTGTTGTCAGCTCGGTGGGAAGTGCTTGCGCGTCGAACTCAGGAGGGGACATTGTCGAGGTCGTACAGCCGAGGAGTGCGTTCGTGCGCACGGTTGAGCGCCGCCCCGACGAGCGCGCGAAACAGTGGGTGAGGCCGGTCCGGTCGGCTCTTGAACTCGGGATGAGCCTGCGTGGCAACCCAGAACGGGTGCCCGGGCAGCTCGATGAATTCCACCAGCCGATTGTCCGGGGACGCGCCCGAGCAGCTGAGCCCGGCCTCGACGAGCCGGTCCCTGTAACGAGGATTGACCTCGTAACGGTGCCGGTGCCGCTCGGAGACGACCTCGGAGCCGTAGATCGCGGCCACCTGCGAGCCCGGCTGCAACTGGGCCAGGCAGGCCCCGAGACGCATGGTGGCGCCCTTCTCCTCGACGCCCACCTGGTCGTCCATGAGGTCGATGACCGGATGGGGCGTCGTGGGGGCAAGCTCGCGGCTGTTGGCTCCTTCGAGGCCGACGACGGAGCGGGCGAACTCGACGACCATCATGTGCAAACCGAGGCACAGACCAAGGCACGGTATGGCGTGCTCACGCGCGTAGCCGGCCGCGGCGATCTTGCCCTCCAGCCCGCGCTCGCCAAAACCACCAGGGATCACGATGCCGTCCAGGCCGTCCAGGCGGGTCGGGGCAAGCATCCCCGTCACCTCCTCAGCTTGGACCCAGTCGATCTCGACCTTCGCACCGTGGTGGAAGCCGGCGTGCTTGAGCGCTTCGACAACCGACAGGTAAGCGTCGGGCAAATTGACGTACTTCCCTATGACACCGATACGCACCACCTCGGAGGCGGCACGCACTCGCTCGACGAGCTCCTGCCAGCTCGAGAGGTCGATCTCATGATCTGCTTGGTCCAGGCGCAGGATCCGACAGACGATGTCGTCAAGTCCCTCCTCGTGCAGTGCGAGCGGTATCTCATAGATGTTCTCGGCGTCGATCGCAGATACGACCGCGTCCGTCGACACGTCGCAGAGCAGGGAAATCTTGCGCTTCAGGTTCTCCGAGATCGGCTCGTGGCTGCGGCAGACGATCACGTCGGGCTGGATGCCCCGTCCGCGCAGCTCCGTGACCGAGTGCTGTGTCGGCTTGGTCTTCTGCTCCCCCGAAGGGAGCGAGTGGGGCACCAGCGTCAGATGCAGGTAACAGACGTTGTCCCGCCCGATGTCACGCCGGAACTGTCGGATGGCCTCGAGGAAAGGCACAATTTCGATGTCGCCGACGGTGCCACCCACCTCCACGATGACGACGTCGATGTTCTCGCGGCCAAGGCGGCAGATCCGCTCTTTGATCTCGTCGGTGATGTGGGGAATGACCTGCACCGTTTTGCCTAGATAGTCGCCACGGCGCTCCTTGGCGATCACCGAGGAGTAGATCTGGCCCGTCGTGGCGTTCGAGTCCTTGTGGAGACACTCGTCGATGAACCGTTCGTAGTGGCCGAGGTCGAGATCGGTCTCGCCCCCGTCTTCAGTGACGAATACCTCACCGTGCTCGAAGGGGTTCATAGTGCCGGGATCGACGTTGATGTAAGGGTCGAGCTTGCACATCGTGACGCGAAGACCACGCGACTTGAGGAGTCGGCCGAGCGAGGAAGCCGTGAGCCCCTTCCCGAGAGAACTCATGACGCCACCTGTCACGAACACGAACTTCGCCACGCTCTCCTCCCGGCCGGTATCACTCAAGGCTATCGGAGCCGGGGAGGGCGGTCACGGACCTCGTGGCCATCGCCAACAGCTCTTTGGCATGCCGGCGCGCGGCCGCGCTGTCCGGGTGGCCCGACAGCATCCTCGAGAGCTCGACAATCCGGTCCTCGCCGGTGACGGACCGAACCCGCGCCACGGTGCGGCCTTCCGACTCGCTCTTGGACACGAGCACCTGCTGGTCGGCGAACGCGGCCACCTGCGCGAGGTGCGTCACGACGAGCACCTGGTGGTCACGGCCGATGGCGCACAGCGCCCGTCCCACCGCCAAAGCGGCCTCGCCGCCCACACCTGCATCGACCTCGTCGAAGACGAGCGTCGGAGGCGCTGCGGACAGGACCAGGCGAGTCGCAAGCATCGCCCGGGCCAGCTCCCCACCTGAGGCCACCTTAGCGAAGGGCAGCGACGGTTCCCCGGGGTTCGCCCCCAGTCGGAACTCCACTTCCGACCCTGCCGGGTCGTCACCGATACGAACCTCGAGTCGGGCGCCGCTCAGGGCAAGCTCGTGCAGGTGAGCCTCGACCGCGGCAGCCAACTTTGGCGCGGCTCGCCGCCGGCAGGTCCCGAGCCTTTCCTCCGCCTCTTGCAAGAGCGCGGCCGCGGTGCGGCGTCGAGCTTCCAGGCCCTCGCGTGTCTCCTCCGCAGCTTCGAGGTCGTTTAGCTGCGCGCGGCTTGCCCGTTCGAACTCGAGCACGTCGGCAAGACTCGAGCCGTACTTGCGCCTGAGGTCGGCGAACATCTGCAGCCGCCGCCGGACTGCCTCAAGGCGGTCAGGATCCTCCTCGAGCCTCTCGTCTCGCAGCCTCAGCTCTCGGGCCACGTCCTCCACGTCGGCCTGGGCCGCTCTGAGAGGCACTGCAAGGTCGGATAGCGCTTCGTGAGCTGCCAGCCTGGACGCCGCTATCCCAAGCAGGTCCGTCGCCCCCAGCCGGGGTTGAGCCTGGGAAGCGTCGGATCCTGCCAGGGCGTCGCGGGCCTCGGCCATGGCGACCCTGAGCGCCCCGATCTGGGCCAGCAGCGACTCCTCGTCGGCGAGCTGCTCGTCCTCGTCGAGAGCGGTGATCGCTGCCGCGGCGATCTCGTCGAGCTGGAAGCGCAGAAGGCCGACGGTGCGGGCAAGCACCCGGGGATCGCCACCCAGATCGGAGAGGCGTGCATCGATCGCGGCAAGCTCCCGTCGTGCCTGCGCGACCTGCTCGAGGTCGGCTCCGGCGAATCTGTCGAGCGCCTCCCGTTGTGCGCTCTGGTGCAGCAATGACTGGTGAACGTGCTGGCCGTGCAGGTCGACGAGGCCGTCACCGATCTCGGAAAGCAATGAGGCCGGCGCCATGCGGCCATCCACGTAGGCGCGCGACCGTCCGTCGATGGGAACCGCCCGTGACATCACGAGCTCTCGTTCGTCGACGACAAAGCGCCCTTCGACAACTGCCTCGGAGGCGCCCGCTCGCACAATGGCAGCATCGGCCCGACCTCCGAGCAGCAGCTCCAGCGCCTCGACGACGAGAGTCTTTCCAGCGCCCGTCTCACCGGTCAGCGCTGTCATGCCGGGGCTGATCACGAGGTCAAGGTCTGCGATAACACCGAGGTCCCGCACTCGGAGCTCGACAAGCATCGCTGCTCTCAGCGATCGGTCAGGCCGAAACGGTGCCGGAGCGCCGAATGGAAATCGCGCTCGCCGAAGCTGATGAGCCGCGCCGGCTCCTGTGCCGCCCTGCACAGCACGCTGTCTCCCATGGCCAGTCGGATGATGCGAGCGCCATCGATAACCGCGGCGGCTGCCCGGTCGTCGATGACGGTGAGCCTGACATACTCCCCCGGCTCGAGCACGAGGGACCGGTCGAACGGCATGTGCGGCGACACCGGGGTCAGCACCATGGCCCGCAGCCGCGGGGAGACCACGGGGCCCCGTGCGGACAAGTTGTACGCGGTCGAGCCGGTTGGCGTAGCGACGAGAATCCCGTCCGCGACATAGGTGAGAAACGGGCGACCGGCGATCTCCACGGCTACTCGGATCGTGTGCCCGGGTTCGGTCTTCTCGACGATCGCGTCGTTGAGCGCCATGAAGCGCCCATTGACACTGCCGACGAGCTCCACCTCGAGGGCCATGCGCTCCTCGACTAGATAGTCGCCTGCCAGCATCCTCTCGAAGGCTTGCTCGATACCGGCCGGTTCGACCGCGGTGAGATAGCCCATGCGGCCCAGGTTCACCCCCAGCACAGGCACCCGCGCTGCCAGCACGAACTCGACGGTGCGCAGCATCGTTCCGTCACCACCGAGACTGACCGCGAACTCCACAGCGTCAGTCTCCGAGAAGGGCGCCTCTGGCCCGCCTCCCCGGATTTCGAGCACGTCACGACCTTGGCTCCGCCACCACCGAGTAGCGGTCCTCGCCAGCTCCCACGCAGCTGGTCGCTCAGGATGGACCACGAGAAGGATGGGCGACATACCGCCATCCTTGCGGTCCCAGTCCTCAGCCGCCACCCGCAAGGGCGGCGTCACGGCTCAACTACTGCTGGGCTGGGCTTTTCTTGCAGCTGAGGCCTTCTTGGCCGCTGTCGGCTTCTCGGCTGTCGCCGGCTTGCTCACAGTTGTCGCCTTCTTGGCCGCTGCCGTCTTCTTGGCCGCTGTCGCCGGCTTGCTCACAGTTGTCGCCCTCTTGGCCGCTGCCGCCTTCTTTGCCACCTGGGGCTTCTTGGCTGGCTCCGAGGTCTTGCTGGCTCCCGACTTCTTGGCCGCCTCGGGCTTCTTGGGCACGTCCGACGTCTTGCCAGCTCCCGACTTCTTGGCCGCCTGAGACTTGCCCTTCGCCGCCTTTTTCGTCGCCGTCACCGTCCGGCTCGCAGCTTCCATCACCGGAACGGCGGCCTTGGTGGTGCGCTCGATGAACTGCTGAACGACCTTGATCACATCCTGATTCGTCGCGAGGTTGAACTGCCTGATCTGCTCGCGGATCTCCTTGCGAACGAGATCGGCGAACTGCTCGGCGCTGCGACGGCCCCGCTGGACGAATTCGTCTGCCCAGTCCTCTGCGTGCTCGCGCCCGGCTTCGCTCTCCCGGGCAAGCTCGTGCGCGACCTTCTGGACTCGCTTGCGGCTCGTCTCGGTGAATTCCTTGCCGGCCTCCATGTACCTCTCAAGGGGTTTCTTCTCTGCCATACCTGCATTATACCGGTCTGCTTGCAATAGCAAGCACTTATTCACACCGGTTCCCCAAACTGCTTGCTCGAGCTAGCACCTCTGAGATTGCCGTCAGCCGAGCTCCGACCGGACAAGAGCGAGAAGGTCGGCCGCCTCTAGATCCGGCTCCGGATCGAGGCGACCGTGGCGGGCAGGCGTGATACCCGTGAGCACGAGCCCGAAACGGGCGTCCAGCCTGCGCGCGAGGATGCCGTCGGTCGAGGGACGATCACCCACGACCATCTCGACCTCGCCGATCCGTTCGCGCACGAGGCCAACGGTCGCCGGGTACGGCTTGCCGGCAATTGTCGCTGTTACCCCGCCAGCACAGGCCACCGCGGCCAGCAGCGAGCCGGCACCAGGGAGCCTGCCTGCTGGCGTGGGCAACGAGGGATCGTCGTTTGTGCCGATGAGGCGAGCACCTGCGTGCAGCGCCGCAGCCGCGGCGGCAAGAGACGAAAAGTCGAAGAACGGGTCCAAACCGACGACGACCGCGTCCACGGGACCGATCTCCCGGCTCGTTCCGGGTCTGACCGTGGCGACGCCGCGCTCGGTCAGCTCCTCGATTATCCCCGGGCCACCGAGGACAAGGGCACGCTCCCCTGCCTCGAGCAGGAGCGCCGCAGCCATCGCCGATGTCAGGACGTCCGCCGGGTCCGTCGGCATTCCCAGGCGCTCGAGCTTCGCGAGGTGGTCCGAACGCCTCGCATAGGAGTTGTTCGTGAGAAGGACTACCCGGGAACCCGAGTCTCGCAGACTCGCCAGTGCCTGCGGCGCGCCCGCGATCACCTGTTCAGAGAGCCACACGACGCCATCACAATCGAGAAGCCAGGTCACGATCGGAGATCCTCGCAGAGCCGGGACGGCCCCGTGTGCTACGCAAGAGCGGTGGCCCGCCTGGAACCCTTCGCTGCGATCCGTTACGACCCGGCCCGCGTGGATCCCGACGCTGTCGTGTCGCCTCCTTACGACGTGGTCGGTCCGGCCGAACGGGCCCGGCTCGCCGCGACGAGTCCTTACAACGCCATCCACGTCGAGCTGCCAGAACGCGACGAGTCCCTTGGCCTCGACCAGTACGAAAACGCCGCCCGGATCTTCCGTGGCTGGCTCGACGCCGGGATCGTGCGGCGTGACGCGCTTTCGGGGTTCTACCTCTACCGCATGACCTTCCACGACGACCGCGGGCACCTGCGGGTCACGACAGGGCTTCTCGGCGCGCTGGGCCTCGACCTTCACGGCACGGGACAGGTGATCGCCCACGAGCTGACGATCCCCAAGGACCGCATAGACCGGCTCTCGCTGTTGAGGAGCACCCGATTGAACACCTCGCCGATCTGGGTGCTCTCTCGCGAAGGGGATCACGTCGGCTTGCCGGGAGGCGCTGGCGCAAGCTGGGGAAACCACTTGGCGGACCACCGACGCCGCCGGAGTGGTCCACGAGATCTGGCCCATTACCGACGAGCGCCGCGTGGCCGAGATCACCTCGCTTGGCGCGAGCGCTCCCGTTCTGATCGCTGATGGCCACCACCGTTACGAGACCGCCTGCACCCATGCCACCGAATGCCGAACGAAGAACGGCGACAGGCCGGGACTCTACGACCTCGCGCTCGCCTTCGTCGTCGAGCTGTCCGAGGATGAGCTCTCGATCAGGGCGGTCCACCGGCTTGTGAAGGGGATCTCCCCGGACCAGCTGGAGGACCTTATCGCGCCCTTCTTCCGGATCGAGCCTGCTCCTGAAGACCTTGTCGCACTCCCTGCGACTGCGTCCCCGGGCGTGATCGGTCTGTTCACGGGCAACGGGTTCAAGCTTCTCCACCCCCTTGCGGTTCTCGGGCAGGCCGCGGAGGACGATCTCGACGCGAGCCGGCTCGAGCTGGCGCTGGAGAGCCTCCCCGAGCACGAGCTCACCTACGAGCCCGGATGGCACGAGGCGACCGCGGCGGTTCGAGCGGGCCGAGCCGACGCTGCGTTCCTCCTCAGGCCGGTACCGGTCGCGAGAATCGAGCGCGTCGCGGACAACGGGCGCCGAATGCCACCGAAGAGCACCTTCTTTCAGCCCAAGCCCCGCACTGGCATGGTCTACCGCTCGCTCGAGGGCTGAGCGGCCCTAGCTTCTCACTCGTAGTTCCAGGTTGCTCCGGAGCGCAGCAGCGACGCGAGGTCACCGACGCCTTGGCGATTCTGCGCCTCGAGAAGTTGCCGGTCGACCAGGCTGCCGTAATCCGGGCGTTCGACCGCGCGGAACACGCCGATCGGGGTCGGCTCGTGCGGACCGGTCGCGAGACGCGACAACGCGAACGCCAGGCTCGGATCTACCCGGCGCTCGTCGTGGACGACCAGCGCCGCCTCGCCCACGTCGGCCACCTCGACGAGGCGGAGACCACCCTGACCATCGGACAGCGACCCCGTGCTCGCCATCGGCGCCGAAGCGGATCGGCCTTCCGTGCTCGAGCGGGATCAACATGTCGGCGCGGTGCTCTTTGCCGCTTATCGCCTCGAATGCTCCGTCGTTGAAGACGTTGCAGTTCTGGTAGACCTCGACGAACGACGCCCCCCGGTGGTCGTGAGCACGGCGGAACGTCTCGACCATGTGCTTGCGATCGAGGTCGTGGGTTCGGGCGACAAAGGTCGCCTCGGCCCCGAGGGCGAGGCTCACGGGGTTGAACGGGGTGTCGAGCGAGCCGAAGGGAGTTGACTTCGTGATCTTGCCGACCTCCGAGGTCGGTGAGTACTGACCCTTGGTCAAGCCGTAGATCTGGTTGTTGAACATCAAGATCGTGAGGTTCACGTTGCGTCGCAGCGCGTGGACGAGGTGATTGCCGCCGATTGACAATGCGTCACCGTCGCCGGATACCACCCACACGTCGAGGTCGGGCCGCGTCACCGCAAGGCCGGTCGCGATCGCAGGGGCGCGGCCGTGAATCGAGTGCATGCCGTAGGTGTTCATGTAATAGGGGAAGCGGGCCGCGCAGCCGATCCCCGAGACGAACACGGTGTTCTCGCGCCGGACGCCGAGCTCGGGTAGCAACAGCTGCACCGCGGACAGGATGCTGTAGTCCCCGCAGCCTGGGCACCAGCGGACTTCCTGGTCACTCGCCCAGTCCTTCCGGGTCGTCACGGGAACGGCCACGTCGGTCACAGTGCTGCCTCCTTGGCGGTTTGCCCACCGGCGACGGGTCGGGGGCCGAGGCGCTCGATCTCTTCGAGGATCGCCTGCTGGATCTCGCCGACCCTGAAAGGGGTCCCCTCGACTTTCGACATCACCCTGGCGTCCACGAGAAAGTCGGAGCGCACGAGGCGGGTCAGGTGGCCGAGGTTGCCCTCCGGGACGAGGATCACCTCATAGGACCGTAGAACCTCGCCGAGGTTGGGCGGGAACGGGTTCAAGTGGACCAAGTGCACCTGCGCAACCGACTTTCCGGCCTTGCGTACCCGCTTTACGCCTGCGGTGATCGCCGCGTAGGTGGAACCCCAGCCGAGAAGCAGCACCCTCGCGGCACCACCCGGATCATCGGCCACGACCGGCGGGAGGCCCTTCGCGATACCGGCGATCTTCGCCGCGCGTGCACGGATCATCACATCGTGGTTCGCGGGCTCGTAGGAGACCGTCCCGATTCCGTCCTGCTTCTCGAGGCCGCCGATACGGTGCTCGAGGCCGGGCGTGCCTGGGATCGCCCATGGCCTCGCAAGCGTGTCGGGGTCGCGCTTGAACGGCCAGAAGGCCGGTTCGCCGTCGGCACCCGTCGCGTTCGGCTCAGTCGCGAACTCCACGGAGATGTCCGGCAGCGACTCGACGTCGGGAAGGCGCCACGGCTCCGAGCCATTGGCGAGGTAGCCGTCGGACAGCAGATAGACCGGTGTCCTGTACTTGAGGGCGATACGGGCCGCTTCGATAGCAGCATCGAAGCAGTGCGCGGGAGCCTTCGCGGCGACGATCGGGACCGGCGCCTCGCCGTGGCGGCCGAACATCGCGTGCAGGAGGTCCGACTGCTCGGTCTTGGTGGGAAGCCCGGTCGAGGGGCCACCTCGCTGGATGTCGACGATCAGCAGCGGCAGTTCCAGGCTCACGGCGAGACCCACGGTCTCCGCTTTCAGGTCGATGCCCGGCCCGCTCGTGGTCGTCACCCCGAGGGCGCCGCCGAACGCCGCTCCGAGCGCGGCACCGATGCCCGCGATCTCGTCTTCGGCCTGGAGGGTCCGCACGCCGAACTTCTTGTGCTTGGAGAGCTCGTGCAAGATGTCCGACGCCGGCGTGATCGGGTAGGACCCGAGAAAGAGGGGCAGCTTGGCGAGGTGGGCCGCGGCCAGGAGCCCCCAAGCGAGCGCAACGTTGCCAGTCACGTTCGTATAGGTGCCGGGGAGGTGCTCAGCGGGCGCAATCTCATAGGAGGATTCGAAGATCTCAGCCGTCTCGCCGAAGTTGTAGCCGGCATGGAAGGCGAGGGTGTTCGCCTCGACCACTAACGGTGATCTGCCGTATCGGCGGGCGATCCAGCGCTCGGTGTCACCGGTGGGCCGGTGGTAGAGCCACGACAACAGCCCGAGCGCGAAGAAGTTCTTGCTCCGCTCCGCGTCGCGAGGCCTGGCCCCGGTCGGCTTGCACGCCTCGATGGTCAGCGAGGTCATCGGGATCTCATAGATCCTGTAGGCCGCCAGGCTGCCGTCTTTGAGCGGGTTCGTCTCGTAGCCGGCTTTGGCCAGGTCTCGCTCTTCGAAGGAGTCCACGTTGATCACCAGGGTGCCGCCGGTCGGCAGATCGTTCACGTTTGCCTTCAAGGCAGCAGGGTTCATCGCCACTAGCACGTTCGGCGCGTCGCCGGGCGTGAGGATCTCGTGGTCGGAGATGTGGATCTGGAACGCCGAAACGCCCGCGAGGGTCCCCGCCGGGGCACGGATCTCGGCGGGGTAGTTCGGGAACGTCGACAAGTCATTGCCGAAAAGCGCGCTCTCGTCGGTGAACCGGTCCCCGGTTATCTGCATGCCGTCACCGGAGTCCCCGGCGAACCGAATGACCACCTGGTCGATGGTCTCGACCTTGCCCGGTCCGTTTTCCAGGTTGGACTTCGTCGTCACGGCCCCTCCGCTTGGCTCGCCGGCCCACATGCCGCCACCGCCGCGATCACCCTCTCACCCGCTTGCCTGTGGTTATCGGCATTGTAACCCCGAGCTCTTCTCCTTCCGGCGATGTGCAATACCGGTGCTGGCCGCGCCAAAGGGCTCCGGCGCCTGGAAAGCGCCGGCTGTTGATGATCCTTTCAGTTGTTTCGGATCGTTCTAGGCCACCGTGACGGAGCTGTCGAGGTACACGTCCTGAACGGCGTGGATGATCTCCACTCCCTCGCTCAAGGGACGCTGGAAGGCCTTGCGTCCCAGTATCAGCCCCATGCCGCCGGCGCGCTTGTTGATGACAGCGGTCCGCACTGCCTGCACGAAGTCGCTGGCGCCCGACGACTCGCCGCCTGAGTTGATGAGCCCGATGCGGCCCGCGTAGCAGTTGACGACCTGCCAGCGGGTGAGGTCGACCGGGTGGTCGCTCGTCAGCTTGCTGTAGACGAGGGGATCGGTGCGGCCGTACTTCAGCGCGGTGTAGCCGCCGTTGTTCTCCGGCTGCTTCTGCTTGATGATGTCGGCTTCGATCGTGACTCCGAGGTGGTTCGCCTGCCCCGTGAGGTCTGCCGCCAGGGCATAGTCGGCCTCGGGCGTCTTGAAAGCCGGGTTACGCAGGTAGCACCACAGAACGGTGAACAGTCCGTGGCGGTGTGCTTCGGCGAAGAGCGCGCTCACCTCTCGGATCTGTCGGGTCCCCTCGTCCGAGCCGTAGTAGATCGTGGCACCCACGCCCATGGCCCCAAGGTCGACGGCTTGGCGAACTGAGGCAAAGGGCACCTGATCGCCCCTGTTCGGGTAGGTGAGGAGCTCGTTGTGGTTGAGCTTGACGATCAGCGGGATCTTGTGGGCGTAGCGGCGAGCGACGACGCCGAGCACGCCGAGTGTCGAGGCGAACGCACTGCAGTCGGCAGCAAGGGCCAGCTCGGCAAGGTTCTGCGGGTCGAAGTAGGCCGGGTTCTTGGAGAAGCTCGCCGCCGCCGAGTGTTCGATCCCTTGGTCGACCGGGAGGATTGACAGGTACCCGGTGCCGCCCAGGCGGCCGTGGTCGAACAGTTGCTGCAGGTTGCGAAGGACCGGCACGGGCCGGTCGCTCTGAACAAGGACCCGGTCGACGAAATCGGGTCCCGGAAGCGAGAGACTGTCTCGCCCGATCGTCTTGCACTCGTGGTCGAGCAGGGAGTCAGCCTCGTCCCCGAGTGTCTCGCGGATGTTGATTCCCATGATGTCGTTTCCTCCTGGTCAGCGCGTTTCAGCCCAACCCATTCCGCCGGTGCGGGGACGAGTGCTCCGTCGAACGAGTCGGCGCAGGTTCAGGCTGCGCCCTCTTGGGCGCTCCTTGGCGATCCTAGCTCCAGCGGTCCCTGGGTCATCAAACGCAGCCGGTCCACCAGATCGTGACCAGGTCCGCGCCAGGTGATCCGAGATCAGCTGCCCGGCCGCCCTCTACGCCGAGCTCCCGCAAGGCCAAGGCGACCTCCCCGGCTCGGTCGGGACCCAGACAAAGTCGGCGTCTTGTCACCTCGACCACGTCCTCGAAGGTTGCGTGGTCGGACTCGCCCGGCCGAGACCAGACCTCGTGGCCCGGCGCGAGTCCCAGCTCCTCCAACACCGCCAATGCGTCGTAGGCAGTCGGAACGGTCGGTCGGACAAGACCGTGGAAGCGCTCCCAGAGCGGATTCAGCCCACTGAGCGGGTGGCGAGCTGTGAGCTCGACCACGACGAGCCGGCGGGCGTGGCTCGTGAGCTCGGCCACGAACGGTCCGAGGTCCGCGACGTTGTACAGAACGTGATGGCACGTCACCACGTCAGCTCGCTCGACCTCGCCGGCGACCTCCGGCCAACGGCCACAGATCGCGAGCGCTGCGGTGCCGAGCCGGTCGGCGTTGTCCACGAGGACGCTCAGCAGCTCCTGATCGGCGTCCACGGCGGTTATCGCGGTCGCTCTGCGCACCAGCGGGAGGCAGGCGGCGCCAGCGCCGGCGCCGACATCGAGAACCGAGCCAGGATTGGCGAGAGCCTGCCACGCCCGTTGGTAGGAAGGACTCTTGAAAACCGCACTCCTGTGTTGCGCCCTGCGAATGAAGAGCTGGCGCGGCAGCACCCAGGGGGATTCGGGTGTGGCCGCCAGGATCTCGGCCGGGATCGCCCACGACTCGAGATCGGACCGCCAGCGCTCCAGCAGGTCGGCGGCGCTCACGACGCGGCCTCAGACGTTGAAACGGATCTCGAGCACGTCCCCGTCGTGCACGGCGTAGTCCTTGCCTTCGAGGCGGACCTTGCCCTTTGCACGCGCAGCGGCAAGCGAGCCGAACTCGAGCAGCTCGTCCCAGCGGATCACGTCGGCCTTGATGAAGCCACGCTGGAGGTCGGAATGGATCACTCCGGCACACTCGGGGGCCTTGGCGCCGCTGCGGAAGATCCAGGCCCGCGACTCATCATCGCCGGTGGTGAGAAAGACCCATTTCCCGAGAATGTCGAACGCCGCCTGCGCCACGCGGACGAGCGCTCCCCGTCCGAGGCCGAGGCCTTCGAGCAGTTCGAGCGCGCTCGGCCGGATCGAGCCTGGCGGCCTCGGCCTCCAGTTGGACGGAGACGGCAAGCACGTCCACGCCACTGCCGACCTCTTTCTCCACTGCCGCCACAAGCTCTTCGCTGTCGCCGAGTTCGTCCTCGCCCACGTTGATCACTGCCATCGTCGGCTTGTCAGTCAACAGGAAGAAGGGCTTCAACGCCTCCCGGTCGCCGACGTGCAGGCTCGAACGGTACAAAGGCGTGCCCTGTTCGAGAACCCCGACCGCAGCGGGTGCGGCTTTCAGCCCGGCCGCGACAGCGGGATCGACAGGGGCCACGCGGTTGCGCTTCTTTGTGAGCTGCTGCTCGAGACTCGCCAGGTCCGCCAGGGCGAGCTCGAGCTCGAGGACGCCCAGCGCAGCCAGGGGATCGGTGTCGCCGGGCACGTTCTCGTCCTCGAAGCTGCGCAGCACAAAGCAGAGGGCGTCCACTTCGCGCACCCCCGCGAGAAACCGGCTTCCGAGCGCATCGCCCTTCTCACCGCCCTTGCCGATTGCGGCGATGTCGACGACCTCGAAGCCGGCATAGACGATCTTGCGGCTCTGGCTCATCTTCCCAAGCGCGTCGACCCGAGGATCGGGAACATGCGCGACCCCGGCCTCGGTGTCGATCGTCGAGAAAGGATGGGACGCTACGACGGCATTGCCACCCGTGAGCGCGTTGAAGAGAGACGACTTGCCCGAATTGGGCAGGCCCACGAGGCCGACACGGTCCACGGCACTGACGGTACCTCCTCAATGGGCAACCCCGACGACCACACCATCGGGGTTGTCGGCCGAGGTCCACGCTGGTGGCTTGGGCGACCCGCGCGCGCCAGCGTCCGCGGGTCGATCAGCGCAGAGCGGCCAAGCGGTCCTCTGTGTCGAAGAGATCGGGAGAGAACGACGCGACCCGGGTGAACAGCTCTCGCGCCCGAGGAAGGTCGCCCGCCCTTTCGTAGAGGTCGGCGAGGGCGTACCACTGCCGGAGATGGCAAGTGTCGGGATGGCGCAGGGACTTGCCGCCCGGCCCGAGCAGGGCGATCGCTCCCTCGAGGTCGCCGCGATCGGCCATCATGCCTGCCACGACGAGTCGGGCCTCGACGAGGACCTCCCTGTCCACGCCCTCTTGTCGCAACGCATCCCAGAGTGCCAGGACCGCCTTGTCCCGGCCGAGCGCCCGTTCGGAGTCGGCGATCACCGGGTGCTGGTCGAACGACCCGGTGAGGTCGTGGAATGCCCGTAGCTCCCGAGCTGCCTCCCGCCAGCGGCCGAGCCGGTAGAGAGTGAGGCCGTAGAGCTCTCGAACAGCCCCGACCTCCGGTGCCAACCGGGCGAGCACGCGCAGCTCTGCCAGCGCCTCCCGGTACCGCTCGCGCTCGTAGGCGCGGGTCGCGATCCCAAGGCGCCGCTCCAGCCCGGCCGCGCGATCGGGACCGAGTGCTCCCCGCAGCTCCTCACGGACCTCGAGCGGCAGATCGTTGTCCTCGGCCCGTTTGCGAACGCGGCGTTCCCGCTCGGATTCGCGATCCTGAACAGGTTG
>CAWDRQ010000003.1:0-14813 GCA_963804765.1 uncultured Acidimicrobiaceae bacterium | reverse complement strand
GAAAGAATCCTCACTGCGCACCGCCCCACGGCTGAGGGCCGGTGGCCGGGGGTAGTGGAATGCCTCGGCCCCCTCTCTCCGTGCCTCTCAGGCGGTCTTTCGGTGGACGGAGGGTCGAGACCTCCAGCAGGAGCTCGCCGACGAGGGCGCCCGCGCGGGAGCTGTCGCCGACCTCGCCGACCCGACCTACGCAGCGAGCTATGCCGTCACGGTGCACCAGGTCCTCACCGCGGCCCGGGCCGTCCAGGAGGCGACGGCGCGCGAGCCGGACAGCCTGCCAGCGTCGGCGGTGCCGCTTCTCGACAGGCTCGGCTCCGCCGTCGGGGAGTGGGAGAGGCAACCTGACGCGGCCGCACGCTGGTGGGAGGAGGGCGGCCGTCCTGTCCTCATCCATCCCGTGGGAGCCCCTCCCCCAACCCCCGATCCCCCCTCCACAACTCCGCCGAGTGCCCGGAGGAGCTCGGGCTCTCCGCCCTGGGATCTCTTCCATCCGGCGGCCGCGGGGCCCGGCGACAACTCGGGGAGCGCGGCGCGTGCGGACCGACCCGTGGCCAGCCGTTCTCGCCCCGAAGACGCCCCTCTCTGGGAGCCGGACCGGCCTCACGGCGTGAAGGCCGCGAAGCCGCTCACCGACGACGAGCGGCGCCGGCGCGACCAGCTGAACCGCGAGGGGGCTGAGCGGACGGCGCAGGAACGGGAGCGACAGCGAGGCGCGCACAGTTCGCAGTAGGAGGGCGTGCCTTACCGGTACGCGTCGCTCGATGTGCGCGTACACGGCCATCCCGGAGTTCCGACGTCGATGGCGACGGCGATGGGGGCGCCGTGGCACTCCTCGTCCACGGCGGCGACCCGCGGGACGTCTGGACCAGCGGACGCTCCGCGCCGCCCGAGTGGCTGCTCTACCTCATCCTCGTTCTGCTGCTCGGCGGCGCGGGCGTGGCTTCACTGTACCTCTCGCAGCGCTGGCGGAACAGACGGGAGGAAACGGTCCTCGGGGGTGGCCAGCGCAAGCAGCATGGCCTCCTCCCGCCCCACCAGGCCGCAGCGCGGCCTGTCCTGTCATCACGGAGTTGGAGGAGTGGGCAACCGGAGCGGTCCCACGGGCTCAGGAACCCCAACGTCGCCTCACGGTCTCGGATTGAGAACGGCTCCCCCTCGTGCTAGGGTAACTTGCGCGGCTCACCCTAGCCAAGGCTGGTCACCGCGCTGCTTCCATCACTCGCCTCTGACACACGCTGGTTTCACATGGACTGGGCTGTTCCCCGGTACTCCAAGGCGCAGGTCGATCTAGCTGGTCGCACCGTGGCGGATGGCTCGGCTTCAGCCGAAGCGCGGGGGCTCGCTCTCGCGGTCGTTGACAACTGGCGGGCCTCCCACAGCTTCCCACTCAATACCATCCAGGTGGGCTTGCGTCAGAAGGCGAAGAACCTCGACAAAGGCAGCATCGTTGCCCAGCGCATCAAGCGACTCTCGTCGATAAAGAGCAAGCTTGATCGCTTCCCCTCGATGAATCTCTCGAGGATGCAGGATCTGGGTGGCTGTCGGGCTGTCGTGTCCAATGTGGACCAGGTCAACGGCCTCCGCGAGCTTTACCGGGCGAGCAACCATAAACATCGCCTAGTCCGAGAGGACGACTACATCGCCCAGCCTAAGGACTCTGGTTATCGTGGTATCCACCTCGTATACCGTTACTTCAGCGACCGCAAGACAACTTACAATGGACTGCTGATCGAGATGCAATTGCGTACGCAGTTGCAGCACACATGGGCGACCGCGGTGGAGACCGCGGGGACGTTCATCCAGCAGGCGCTAAAGTCCAGCCAGGGTCAGGCCGAGTGGCTCCATTTCTTCACACTGATGGGCACGGCCATTGCCCTGCGCGAGAAGTGCGCGCCTGTTCCTGGAACGGCCACTGACATAGTCGGAATCCGAGAGGAGATCCGCATCTGTGCCGCCGAGCTCGATGTGGTGAGCAGACTGACAGCCTTTGGCCAGGCTCTAACATGGATGGAGGAACCGGAGATCCGTCGCCTCGGCGCCCACTTCTACATCCTCGAACTGAGCGTCCCCGATCGGACCATGAGGCTTCGAGCCTACCGAGCCAGTGAGTCCGAGAAGGCAGCGATGGAGTACGCCGCCATTGAGCGCACACTCCCTGATCGGCCAGGCGTTGACGCTGTCCTAGTCTCAGTCGAGTCGGCCGCCGCGCTCCGACGCGCCTACCCGAACTACTTCCTCGATACCACAGCCTTCGTGGAAGAAGTCCAGAAGGTACTATCTGCAGCGAACCGTCAGACTCGGCATCGCGGCTGACCCAGTAGCGACTGACCCTCCAATCCGCAATTCCGGATCGACGTCTCCCGGGCGTCACCCGCTGCGAGGTGCCAGTCGAGGGAGGTCCCGATTGTCGTCTTCGTATCTTTGACACCCTCGGCACTTCAGGTCCTAGCTGTGAAACGACGCGAGAATGGCACCGCTTTACGCCACGAGGTGGCACGGCGAGGGGCTCGTGGCCATGGCGTCCCCGAGCCGGCTCGCGCTGGCGTTGCCTGCGCAGGGCCGGACTCCCGAGCGTCTGCCCACACTCGCGACGGGTGCGGAGCAGCTGGGACCCGCTGGCGCCGAGCTCGACCAGCTCCATCCGGACGAGCTCCGGCGACACTGGGCCGACCTGGGCGAGTGGGTGAGCTGGTTCGTCGGCCGCTACCAGCTCGCCGACGAGGTGCCGCCGTGCTGGCCCCGCCACCCAGCACTGGTCGACGAGCTCATCGCCCTCTGGTACTACCACCAGGAGGTCACCCGTCCGTCCATCCGCCTGGTCCAGCCCGACCCCGTGGGGTCACCCTCAGCACCGGAGGAACCCGACGTTCCCGCCCGCGCCTACTGGGAGTGGCATGAGCCCAGGTCGCGCTGGGTTCAGTGAGCGCTGCGAGCCGCGTCCGGCTACCACGAATGCCTGACCAGTCACCTCCACGTCGACCAAGCCGATCACCACGACCACGCCGCCGCTTTCACCGAGGCGAGCAAGATCATCGTCGACCAGCTCCTGGCTGACGGCAAGGCGCAGGCGGAGGTCCAGTGAACAAGGCATGCCTCATCGGCCTGGTGGCCTGCCGCCCCTCCCGGTCGGTGCCGAGGGCGAGCTGGGCTTCCTGCTCCTCACCCAGCGTGACCCCCTCGGCGAGCGGGTCGGCCGCCATCGCGTCATCCTCGCTCCCCTTCGCACCCCGGACCTGGCCGAGTTCCTGCCCGGCGCCACCCTCTACGTCGAGGGCCGACTTGCCCGCCACGGCGCCCGGGGCCGGGTCGCCGTGATTGCCGAACGTGCCTTCTCCAGCGAGCGGCTCGTCTGGGTGCGCCCGACAACGGTGCGCCCCGGATCACGAGCGTGATCCGCCCCGGCCACGCGGCCTCAGCTGTTTCAACCCCGTGCTCGCTCAGCCCCAAACCGCCGTAGCATATGGCGGCCACAGACATGGACCAGTTACCGCTCTTCGAGGTGCCGCCGGGGCGGGCCCCAGACAAGTCCAAGACCAAGGAGCTTCCGCTCCGTCCGCTTTGGACCGAGAACAAGGCGAAGTTGATCGAGCGCTACCTCTACTACTTCGTCCTCGTCACCAAGCACGGAACCTACATAGACGGCTTCGCCGGTCCCCAGCGAGGGCCGGACAATTGGGCAGCTCGACTGGTGCTCGAGAACGACCCGCAGCGACTGCGCCACTTCTACCTTTTCGACCGCGATGGCCGCCAGGTGGCTGCGCTCAACCAGCTGCGAAACGATCACCCAGGACGCGACGTGCAGGTGTTTGCCGGGGACTTCAACGACCGTGTTGATGAGGTGCTCAGGCCGTCCGTCATCCGCGCGAGCGAGGCCGTCTTCTGCCTCCTCGATCAGCGGACCCTCGAATGCCACTGGTCCACTGTCGAGCGGATCGCTGCCTACAAAGGAGGCAACCACAAGATCGAGATCTTCTACTTCCTCGCCAACCTCTGGCTGCCGCGTGTGCTCGCGAGCGTCCGAGGGGACACCGCTCGACAGTGGTGGGGGAGAGACGACTGGGGCACGCTCACGCACATGCACGGCAGCGCTCGCGCTGAACTCGTCTCTAGGCGTTTCCGGGAGGAGCTGGGCTACGCGTCGGCGCGAGCGTGGGCGATATACAATCACCGTCAGGGACGCCGCGTAATGTACTACATGATCCACGCCACCGATCATCCTCGGGCGCCTGGTCTGATGAGCGAGGCTTACCAGAAGGCCGTGCAGCCCAAGGAGCCCATCGATCAGCTTGCCCTCCAGTTGGGCATCCCCGCGGCACAGGGTTCGGGAGCCTAGCGACATGGCCGTTCTCCGACGCCGGGATATTGGGGCAGCGCCAGTCGTTAACCTTCAGTGCGTCCGGTCCCCTCGCAACCTCGAAACCGCGGAGGTGCGCCACTCGCGATGAACCAGAGCCCCATCGAGTGGACGACTGCCACATGGAACCCGGTCACCGGATGCACGAAGGTTAGGCCCGGGTGCGACCACTGCTACGCGGAGGCGTTCGCCGAGCGCTTCCGAGGCGTGCCCGGACACGCCTACGCGCGCGGCTTCGATCTGCAGCTCCGCCCCGAGCGCCTTGAACAGCCTCTCGCGTGGAGAAGCCCTCGCTCATCTTCGTGAACTCCATGAGCGACCTCTTCCATGCTGGGGTGCCCGAGAGCTACGTGCGCGAGGTGGTCGCCGTCATGCGGCTCGGGCCTGGCACACCTTTCAGATCCTCACCAAGCGCGCAGAACGGCTCGAGCGGCTGTCTCGGCGGATGACTGGCCTCCAAACGTGTGGCTCGGTGTCTCCGTGGAGAGCCCCACGTACTATAGCCGCATCCATCACCTGCAGCGCGTCGACGCCGCGGTGCGATTCCTCTCCTGCGAACCCCTGCTGGGCCCCCTGCCCGACCTCCCTCTCGATGGCATCGGCTGGGTGATCGCTGGGGGTGAGAGCGGCCCTGGCGCACGCCCCATGGACCCACTCTGGGCCCGCGACGTCCGTGACCAGTGCGAGCGAGCGGAAGTCGCCCTTCTTCTTCAAGCAGTGGGGGGCCTGGGCGCCATCTGAGCAGCTGGGAGGCCAGCCCTTGTTTCGGCGTCTCGGGAAGAAGGTGGCTGGTCGCCTCCTTGATGGCCGAACCTGGGATGGGATGCCGACCGCCTCAGCCATCCGGGCGTAGCAACGTTGGCCGCCTGCACTGTCACAACAAACCGAAGTCGCCGCTGAACCAGTCACTCTGGTCAGCGACTGCCTACTGCCTCGAGCCCCGATCGCGGAATGCGCCGGCAAAGGCAATCAGTGGTGCTGGGTTGAAGTCAGCAATCCAGCGACGTCCGTCACAACGGCAAAGTCCACTCCGATCTTGTCGAAGTGTTTCTGCGCGCACGTGATCTTGCTGTTCTCATCCGGGCGTCTCTTGCTGGGGTCAAGCGTGCTCTTAGTCTCACGGACGAGGTACACGCGCTGGTCCTCTTCCCACACGACCGCCCAGTCAGGGTTGTATCCGCCCAAAGGTGTGTCGACCTTGAACCACCGCGGCAGCTTCAGGAAGTACCTGACGTTTGCATTGTTATCGAGATCAGCAGCGAACTGCCGCTCTACCGCCGACTTCGAAGATCACATGGTCGTACGGTGTCTTCTCGCCGTGTTGCACCTTGTAGAGCTGCGACACATACGCGCTCAGTTCCCTCTCTGCGTCTTGCTCCATCCGCCGCATCTCCCAAGAGAGGCCGGCGACCTTCTCGTACGCGATTCCAGCAAGCAACTGGTGATGCATCACCTTGTTGATCTCCCGGCTCACCATCCGCATGTACTCCTGCGGGTTAAGGGTGAACTCGGTCGAGTCGCTCCGACTCGATCATGATCCGAACCAGGGTCTTCCGCGTCAGGTCGGTCTCATTCTGCAGGTCGGCGAGAATGTCAGGTAGGACCGCGGGCCGATCAGTGTCGTATTCGCGATCAGTAATCTTGCCGTCGGAAGCACGCACCCCGGCCTTTGTCTGTTCAAGGGCGACGGCAACAACGTGAATCTTGGCCGTCCCCACCCTGGGGTCAGCTTTGATCGCTGCCACCGCCTTCTCGACGAGATCCTCCGTCGACAGTGCGACCCTGTACCGGGTGCGCTGACTGATCCGGCGCCATAGCTCCTGAAACCCCGGCTCCAACGTGACCTGCTTTCGAAAGCCAACCGTCTCACGCTTCTTGGCATTGCCGATTCGGGTAGCGAAGACGCACTTGCTGATCTCGTCGACGATGCCAGCACGGAGAGAGGTAAGTTCGGGGGGCACAACCAGTACGAAGTCATCATTCTTGGGTGCAAATTTGGCGGTCACCCCCCCGTTCGAAGTCAGATACCCCTCGTCGCGGAGGTGCCCCCAAAGGTTCTCTGATCCGTCGGCCCCCAGGGAAGATGGTGGCTCGCCGGGCGCCGCCTCAAGCAGGAGCTTTGCGAAGGCGATGCGCTCCACGATGCCGAACTTCCGTCCGGTATCCTCCTCATACTCATTCTGGAGCGAGCGCGCGAAGTCATCGTAGGCTTCGTTCGCGATGACCGTGAGGCGATTCAGCTCCCGATCACGCTGACGGTTACCGTTTTGGTCGACAGGAAGCCGCAGCCCTCGCCCTATCTCCTGACGCTTGCGATCTGTTGACTTGGCGTCGTTCAGCGTGCATATCTGAAAGACGTTGGGGTTGTCCCAACCCTCCCGCAGCGCGCTGTGACTGAAGATGAACCGAAGCGGCTGCTCCAGCGAGAGGAGCTCCTCTTTCTTGCGCATGATCAGCTCGTAAGTGGACGTATCTGCCTCAGTGTTCCCGCGGGTATCCTTCTCCCTCTTGCTGCTCTTGTCGACGCTGAAATAACCGCCGTGGACAACGTCGACAGGAGGGAGATGTAGGTCGGCGTATTTCAGCTTGGCACTGAGTTCCCTGTAGGCTTCCTCAAACCACACGCCGATCTGTCCCAGTTGCCGGCTCCCGCTGTCGTCGTACACTCGATAGTTAGCCACCTTGTCGATAAAGACGAGGGACAGGACCTTCAGCCCGCGCCCGCGCAGCGCCCATTCCTTCTCCAAGTGCTGTGCGACCGTTTCGCGGATCTGTGACTTGCGCACATCATCAGCGAAACCACCGGATGACTTTCCAAGTGCGACCGACAGCCCGCTGGAGAAATCGATCGAACTCGGCACCTGGCCGGAATGCGATGTTGTCGACGATGTAATTGTCCGCATACTCCTGACGCCCGTCTGACAGCTGCCAGAAGTCACCCCCTCTCCTCACCCACATGACCTTCTGCTTGCCCGCCGATCCCCTGCCCACGTTGATTCGGACGTGGGCGCGCAGCTTCTTGTTGTCAACCGCCAGCAACTCGACAAAGGGCGCGTTCAGATTGTCGTCCGCCAGAATGCTGGCAACCTCGATCCGCTTCACCAGGCCACGGTCGTAGGCTTCGACTGGACCTAGGCGATAGACCATGTTGTAGGCTCTCTTGTGCGTCGCCGAGTAGCGGAGGGTGCAGAAGGGAGTCAGGCGGTCGATAGCGGTGGACGCATTCTCCGACTCCATCTTCTGTGGTTCATCCACCACAACCACGGGATGCGTGGCCTGGATGAACTCGATCGGGCGGCGCCCGGAGAGACGATCCTGTTCGCGGTTGATGATGTTTGCCTGCGCGCGCTTCGCCGCCGGCTCATCCCCAACTGCATCATCGAGATCCTTCTGGAACGCCTGGATATTCATGATCAGGATCTGGATCGTGTTAGCGGTTGCGAACTGACGCACGCGCCCCAGTTGCTTCGAGTCGTATAGCTCGACGTCAAACGGTTGATTGTAGAGATCCCTAAAGTGCTTGCGCATTGCTCGAATGCTGGCGAGGACTCCCTCGCGAATCGGGATACTTGGCACGACGATAACGAACTTGGTGAATCCATACGTCTTGTTGAGTTCGAAGAGCGTCCGGAGGTAGACGTAGGTCTTACCCGTCCCCGTCTCCATTTCAATCGAGTAGTGGTGCCCATCCAGGCTCCCGGAGCGCTCGACGCCGTTCCGCTCTTGAACCACGCGCAAATTGTCAAGCACTTGAGCGTCGAACTGCGCCTGGTCCGCCGCCACGGGGTTGCCGAGCCCGAGCTCACTGATGTTGAGCTGGTTCGCGCCCGAAGAAATGGAGAAGGAGCTATTGGCCAGAGGGAGGCCCTCGAACAGGTCAACCACGGCATCGATTGCCTCAATCTGGAAGTCGAGATCCGGCTCATAGCGAAGAATCAGAGCCTCACCCACCTCAGATCACCTTCAGTTCAGTGGATGTCTGCGAATCGTTCCTGCGCGAGCGAATCGTCTGGAGAGCGTTGACTTTCAACTCATCATCATTACCGAATCCGGCGTCGAGAACGAGGATAAGGCTTGGCTTGAGATCGGCCATAGCATCGAAGAGGTCTATGGTGAGGCTAGGTTCGAGACAGATGAGTAGGGTGCAGTCCTCCACCGAAAAGACCCGCTTCCCAGCTAGAACCAACTCTTCAATGTTGGCGGTTAGCGGATAGCCGGCCTTAAGAAGTAGTTCGGCCAGGCAGAACTCTTGGTTGGTGCCTCCGACGAGATTGACTGCGGCCAATGACAACCGTGACTGGACAGCCGCAACGTCGGAATTGGTGCCGTCCCACACCGCGAAGTTGCTTGCGGATAGCTTGAAAGCGCGGAATCCAAGGTCCACCGATTCCGCGCGCAGCTCGTCGCTGAATGCCTTCGCAGCCCGCCGCACACGTTCACGAGTGATGCTCGCAATGGTTGGATAGTCCTCGCGTCCGGTGGGCTCGGGGAGTTGTACCAGCAACCACTGGCGCCTTCCACCGTCCGCAAGGTTTTCCGCCATCACTGCCTGAGCGGTTGTGCCTGAGCCCGCGAAGAAGTCCAACACGACGGAGTCTTTGTCCGTAGCCATCTGGACCATCTTGCGGATCAGCCGCGTCGGCTTCGGTGTACTGAACGGCTCAGACGCTCCGAACAATGCAAGGATTTCCTTCTTCGCCTCCTGGTTGTTGCCTGCGTCCTCATGGCTCCACCACGTGTCAGGCACGATGCCCTCTTGCACTTCCGACAGAAACGTCTTCACACGAGGCGCGTTGTCCCCATCCTGGCCAAACCGAACTCTCTTGTCGGCGACCAGTTCGGTGTAACGCTCCGGAAGCCCGTTCCAATGGCGGCCCGGCGGCGGGCCGACCTTCCGGCCGGATGGAAGCGTCACCTCATACCTGTACGCCCTACGCCGGTCAGAATCCTCGGACTGCACCGAGAAGGAGACGCTCTGCCATAGGCCACGAGGATCGTTGTCCGGGTTCCTGAATGCGCTCGTCTGGTACTCGTCGCGGGGGACAAGATTGCGCGACCACCCCCCTAAGTCCTTGGCATATACCAGGATATGATCGTGGCTCCCGGACACAAGTGCCTTGTTCTTCTTGGCGAAGACCTTCTGCCAAGCGATGGTCGCTACGAAGTTCTCTTCACCCCAGATCTCATCCATAATGTCCCGCAGGTGAGCAACCTCGGTGTCATCGATGGTCACAAAGATCGCGCCGTCGGCTGCCATCAGGTTACGCGCAAGAAATAGCCGCGGGTACATCATCGAGAGCCATTTCGAGTGGTACCGCCCGTCCGTGTCGGCGTTAGCGGATGATCTCAGACCCGCAGGATCCATTTGTCCCGAGTACCGCAGATAGTCAGTGAGTCCTTCCGTGAAATTGTCCGGGTAGATGAAGTCCTTGCCCGTGTTGTACGGCGGATCGATGAAAACAAGTCTCACCCTGCCGTAGTAGCCCTTCTGCAGCAGCTTCAGAACTTCAAGGTTATCGCCCTCGATGATCACATTCTGCGTGGTATCGAAAGCCACTGACTGCTCCCGCATCGGCACAAGAGTGCCAACGCTCGGCTGCTGGATGGCGTGCATGCACTCGGCCTTGCCGGGCCAGGTCAGACCGAACCGCTCAGGCCCCGGATCCACCCATTCACCGATAGTCCGGCTCAGCACTCCAAGGTCGACACGATCTTCGCGGAAGGCGTCAGGGAACAGCGCTCTCAGATCCCCGATGCGATCGGCCACCGGGGATACCGATGCCAAGTCAAAGCGGTCGATCAGCTCCGTGCTCGTCCCGTTCGTGGCCACTCCGTCACCGGCTCTCATGTCACCTCCCATCGGAGCGTGAATAGCGGCTCCGTGTTGCTGTATTGTCGGAGCCGCTTCCCGATATCGTCAAGAAGCGCCTCCTTCTGCGTGTCAATATCGCGGCTCCCGTCATCGAAGGCTCGCCAAGCGTCAGTGCGCCTCACTTCAAGCTGGCGGATCTCCCTCTGGAGACGAAGCTTGTCGGGCAGGTTCGGCGCATTGCGAGCGCTCCGTCGCTTCTCCTTTAGTTCACCATCAAGGTCGTCAAGAGTGCCCCTTAGGTCGGTTCGGCGATCGTCTGCCCAGCGGTCGAGCTTGTCCATTTCGCCGTCGAACCACGAAGCGTTCCGCTCGGTCATTTCGGCAAGGTGCTGCCGCTTCACTTCGCCGAGGCCAGACGCGAGACTCACGGCGGTGTCAGCCCCGGGTTGCGCTTCCGAGTTCACCCGCGCATCGAGGTCGAAGAGGCGCTTGCAGACATCAGCGGTCAACTCCTCATGATCGTCAGTGAAACCGGTAAACAGCAGTGCATCCTCTGTCTCAAGGCCAGTGATCGCGAGAAGTTCGCACGTCATCCAGCCGCTCTTCGCCAGCAATGGCTGCAGGACCGCTAGACGCGTCCGGTTACCCGATAGGTCGAACGTCACATTCGCGGTCGGAGGATCAAGGCCAATTGCGCGCTCGATGACCTTTTGTGCTAGCGGGTGGCCGATACGGTAGAGGTTAGCCTCCTCGACGTCACGTCCCATGCGGTAGGGGCCTGGGTGAATTGCCTCGTCGGGAAACGGGTTTCCGCGCAGGCGGAAGCCGTGACTGTCGTCGTCGAACGCAGCGTCTTCACGAAGCATATGCCGGGTCACCGCCCACAGTCGCTCGTTGGTCCGATCGAGCGCATCGCGGCTCTGCATGCGGACCTTCTCGACGACTTCGTGATCGAAGTTGTCAAGGAGCTTCTCGCGCGCATCGCTTTGCCCCGCCGAAATCTCGGTGTCAAGTTCAGCCTGCAATTGATCGAACTCGAACTGAATCTGTTGAGGGGTACGGCATTTCTGGTAGATCGCGGCGATCCGCTTCTCGAAATCGATGCCTGAACCGATCGCCCCGAGCACTTCGTCGCTCGCACCGAACACGCCGTTGAAGAGCTTGAACTTCTCTTCCAGACAGCTCGTAGACCCGAACGTCGGCGGCGTTACTCTTGTTGAGGAAGTTCACCACGACGACATCGAACTGTTGTCCATATCGGTGGCAGCGGCCGATGCGTTGCTCGATTCGCTGGGGATTCCATGGCAGGTCGTAATTGACAACGAGGTTGCAGAACTGAAGGTTGATCCCCTCAGCAGCGGCTTCAGTCGCTATGAGGATGCTCGCGTTGTCCCGGAAGTTCTCGACCAACGCGGCTCGCATGTTGGCTGTCGGTGACGCCGAAACGCGATCCGTCCCGACGTGTTTAGCAAGCCACGCGTCAAGAATCGCCCTGGATGCCGGGTTGGAGTTCGTGCCGTTGAACTGCATCGCCTGCCCGGCGAACTCGGTCTTACCGAGCAGCTCCATGAGGTAGTCCTGCGTGCGGCGCGATTCGGTGAAGATGACCGCCTTCAGGGCAAGAACAGGTGCTCCCTGGCGCTCTTGGGCCTGTCTCGCGGCCTCGAAACCGCGGCGGAGTGCCGTCAGAAGAACGGACCCCTTGGAGTCCTTGACGATCGCGGTGGCGAGAGAGTGGAAACGTCGCAGCGCATCTCGCTCGTTGCGCAGCTCAGCCAATTGTTCCGCTGTCAGGCTAGCCCGGACCTCCCCTTCACGTTCGTCGCGCTGATCGCCTTCATCCCACTCGTCCGCCAACTCATCGAGCGCCTCGACGTCGTCAGCGACGGAGTTCGGGGGAGCATCCACCGCCTCGCTCGCGCGCTCGGCCTCTTCGAGCTTCTTGGCTAGACCCTCGAGGGTACCTGCGATCGCCCGGCTCGACGAGGCTAGCAACTTCCGAAGGATCAGGGTCATGAGATGTCTCTGTCCACTGGGGAGCGCATACAGGGTGGGTCGCTGAAGGTACTCGGTGACGAGGTCGTAGAGTTTCTGCTCCTCTGGGGATGGGTAGAACTCCTGGACGAGCGCATGGCGATTTGTGAACTTGATGTATTCGAGGACTTGCCGCCGCAGCGTGCGCTTGCAGATGGAGTTGAGGCGCTCTTTGAGTGCTGCAAAGGACTCGCCGGCTTCGTTCACTCGCGTGAACTGAGTGCGGAAGCTACGCATATCCCCGAACGTGTGGTCGTCAATAACGGACACCAGCCCGTAGAGCTCCATAAGGGAGTTCTGCAGTGGAGTTGCGGTGAGAAGCACCTTCGGAGCGTCTGCGACGGCGTCCCGTACCGCGATTGCGATCTTGCTCGATTTTTTGTAGACATTCCGAAGCCTGTGGGCTTCATCAATAACAACAAGATCCCAGGGCGTCTGACGAATATAAGGCTCCTTCGTCCGGACGAATTGATACGAGCAGATAACTATGCGCTCCTGATCGAAGGGATTGAGGCGGCCTCCCTTGATCTCATCGTTGAAGGTTTTGGCTTCGATAATCTGCGATGGAAGGAAGAACTTGTCGACCAGTTCCTGGCTCCACTGTTTGCGTAGGTTCGCGGGAACGATCACGAGAAGGTGCCGTTTCCGCTCTGCCCACTTCTGTGCGAGCAGCAAGCCGGCTTCAATCGTCTTCCCCAGGCCAACTTCGTCTGCGAGGATGGCCCCCTTGGAGAAGGGATTGCGGAACGCGAAGAGCGCGGCGTCGATCTGATGCGGATTCAGGTCGACCTGCGCATCGGCCAAAACGGTCGCCATGCGGTCGACTCCGTCTGCACCATGTTGCCGGCTCAACTCATGGCCAAAGTACTTCGCATGGAAATCGGTGATACCGAAGACATCCTTCGCGGACACGCGGCGTTCGGGTACCGCTCTCGGATGGGGGGCTTCGATGGGGCGCGCGAGGGGCGGCGCGTCCTCGAAGATCGGCGCGGACACCTTTTGCCGTGACAGCCATTGAAAGATAGCCCACGTCGCCTGAAGGTCTTCGTGGTTGTATTGGCGAATCTCGCGGAGTGCCTCTTGACGTTCCATCGGGGTGTGAGACTCGAGATACTTGGCGATCGACCAGTCACCCCCGTATTCGTCCTGGGAGCGGCGGAATCCTACGAACTCTTCGATGACCTTCAGGCTGTAGGAGGGCAGCGGAAAGACCGCGCAGAAGCGAACCTCTGAGAGGAGGTCGAACAGGTGCTCTAAGAGCCACTCACCGTTGCCATCGGGATCGCCGTATCGCGCGATGTATTCGGCCACGCGGACCTTCTCATACGGCGCCCAGTGCACGAACGCGATGTCTCCGTATGCTTCGCGGATGGATCGGACGTTAGCCAGGAAGGCGGTCCACGCTGCCTTGTCACTGCCGGGACTAGCGTCAGATGTTGAGCTCAGATACTCGCCGGGGCCGGACGCGTCAGCCCACACCTGCGTGCCCCACAGGTAGACCTCGACTGGATTGACCTCACCGAAGGGGATGGCCTCAACGTCGAACACCGCCCAGGCCGTCCCGGCCGGAAGTTGAGGTTCACGCAGAATGACCGCTTCCCCGGTCTGCAGGGCGTCGATCTGGTGAAAGACTGCCTCGGCGCGAAGGCCGACCTTCTGGAGACGCGTTCCGAAGGTCGGACCACGTCCTCGAGAGAGTTGATGGTGAACTTGCTCGGGATCTCGTCGTAGGTGCGGATCCCCTGCTGATGAAGAGCGAGAGCGGTCCCCTCGTCGATGCTCGCAACGATGCCCGGCTCGTGGTTGGCGACAGCTCGGGGCCAGCAGTGTGTATCGCGGAACCCGCAAGCTCCACATTTGGACCATCCGACCGGGGTGTACGGCTCGAGTGCGCCTCTTTGGCGATTGCTGAGGAGACGTCGCATGTCCTGGACGGTCGCATTCCAGTCTGGTTGAGACTCGATGATCTCGCCGGAACGGGTCACGATCTCCAGCCGGGCGGGGGCTACCCTCGCTACCTGCTTGAAGAGCCACCCATAGACCGCAAGTTGCCGGTGGACCTGGATGTGATCATTCGGGCCGATCCGCCCAGACAGCTTCGCGTCGCGGATGATGTAGTCGTGCCCATCCCAGAGGATGAAGTCCGGCGATCCCGTGATCGCAACCGACGTTCCGCCGATATCTAGCGTTGCAGCAAGGACGCCCTGGTAGATGGTCGGCACCCGATCTCGAATGGCCTCCATGGTTCGTTCGGCGCGAGCGGCCAGCGTGCCCTCTGAGAGGTCCATGAGCTCGGGGAGCGACTGGGCATGGTTTTCCTCGTGTTCGAGTCCCATTCGCATGAGGATTGGAGCCAGGGGTCCTACTTCCGACTCGGGCACTCGTGGGCCCGCAGCCAAACGCGCCGCTCGCAAGCGGACGGGTAGTAGAGCTCGTAGAAGTCCGACGGCCGCAGCGTCACCACGCGGTGCATTTTGAGGCTCCCATGATCGGACGGGTGACAGCGGCCTCGGATCGCGGGGTGCTGGGCAGGCGCGGGCGCTGGCTGTCGGTGCAGGTCCTCTGCCAGACTCCCCACCTGAATGGCCGACCTAACGCTCCAGAACCTGGTAG
>CAWDRQ010000002.1:0-4798 GCA_963804765.1 uncultured Acidimicrobiaceae bacterium | reverse complement strand
TTCGAGGCTAGTGCTTGACGGTCGTTCATGAACGACCCATATTCTTTGTATCCGTACATCGAAGGTCGCACCGTGTGGTTGTTACCGGGCGGCACCTTCTCGTCGGGTACAGCTGGCATGCCTAAGGTGAAGGGCTTCTCGAGTACGAGGGTAGCCGTTGCCAGCGCAATCGCAGCCCTCTCTGCTTGAGTTGGGACCCGGAAACACTTACCAAAGGACCTATGCAGCTCAGCAACTACGAGCATTTCGTCTCTGGCATTCCCCTCCAACATCAGCCGCGTATGAACATCCTTAAGGTGAACGTGGAAACAAAAGGAGCAAACGGCGACCTTCCCCCGTTTGGATGGGGCCGTAACTAGCGTCGGCTGGGAATCAGGCGGTCCATCGTGTACCTCCACATCGAACGAGTCCGCTTCTGCGTTGGCGACAATTCGATACGACTGACCGGGATCACCCGCTTTCGGAAGCGGGTACCGGAGAACGAGGCTCCCAGTCAGGGGGAATCGGCGGCCGCAGTTCTGGCAAGGGAGGGTGACGGCCCACAAGTAGCCCCAGGGTCGCTTGCTCTCGATCTCGGGGTAGAAGTCCTTCATCTCCTGTTCGTAGCGGTCTCCGATCAGATCGAGCACGAACTGGACGTCGCGGAGGAGGCGAGGCATGCCCCAAGTGTGAAGTCCATCGTCCCCGTATCCATCGAACGGCAAAGGTGGCTCTTCGTTCCAGTCCCGCAGCGGGTAGTCGGCGAGGAGAGACCCGGCGAGTGTCGCTACGGGCGAATAGTCGATTCCCCACGCCTTGACGCCGAGGCGTGCCGCTTCCAGCGGGATCATCGCCCGTCCAGAGTAGGGATCGAGCATCGACGCGCCGTCGGGGTAGTGCTTGGCCAGCTCCGCGATTAGGTCGTCGTGTGCGGCGTCGCGCCCGGTCATGGACTTACGCACGAGAGCCTGTAGGCGCTGCTGCTCGGCTGAGTCGTCCGGCCAGGGTAATAGTGAGCAGATCACGGCTGCCTTGGCCTGGGCGAGTGGCCTCGCCGCGAACCAAGTAAACAGGTTCTTCTCGCTGTTCCCTGAGCCCCAACCGGATTCAGTGTTTTCGGATACCTCCTGGCAAGGGAACCAGCGTTCGATCATCCTGGTCATGCGCTGACAGTTTCCTTGGCCGCGAAGAGGACGGAACCGGAAATGCGAACGACGGCAACATCCTGGGCGGCATCCGCGAACACTGCGGCAGGATTCCGCCAGGCGTGGAAAAGCGACCCGCGCCCGTCGTTGCAGCCGTCGACGACGTACAGCCAGTAGTCGTCGGCAAGGAGACCTGCCTTAGCAATCTCTTGTCCAGTCAGTCTGATGCCCTCACTGGACGCCGACCCCCAGACGCCCTTCACCTCGACGCAGCGCTGGTCGCGTCCGCGCGTGGCGTGCAGATCGAACCCAAGGTCCTTCTCGGTGTGCCGGTCGGCCACTCCCCAGCCGTCGTCGGTCAGGAGGTCGACGACGTGGACCATCGCAATCGTCTCGCTGTCCGCTTCCATGGGGTCTGGGGGAATTCCGGTTCCCCGAACGTGGGCCCAACCGACGCGTGTCAGCTCTCCGTGGGAGAGAGTCACAGCCCCGTCTAGCTCTCTAAGCCGACCGGCCACCGCGAGTTCGATGGAAGCCCGAGCGCTGACGCGCTCGTCGTGGTCGGCGATGTGGTCAGTAAGGTCGTTTGGCAACTGCTGGAGCTGGATGCGGGACTGGTTAAGCCATGATTTGAGTGTCGCCGTTCGGGTGTCGATGTCCTTGTCGATCGCGACGCTGGCGGCCGTCTCCGCGTTCGTGATCCGGGCGGGATGAGGTGTCTTCGGCACACGGTCGCCTGGTTCCAAGTTGGCGAGCGTTTCCCATTTCAGAGCGCGGGCGCCGGTCTGGTCGACCCTGATCAGGTACGACCAGCGGGTGTTTCGCCGCCCGCCTCCTTCAGTCACCGGCGCGACGAACACGAACAGCTCGTAGTCGGTGACCGAGTTCGGGTCGTGGAGCCTCCCCCCTTGGTAAAGGGCCGGGCGGAGGGCGTGGGCGGCGGCGGCCGCGAGGACGGAAAACGCTGGCTCGCCCGGGCCGAGGATGACTGCCTGTCCGGCAGCGGCGCCACCAGAGTTCACAGCATCTCGTTTCGCCGTCCCACTCGTGGCGATCAGCGTCCTGACCGCAGGGAACTCGTGGGGGAGGCCGAGTGTGTTGCGGAGCTCGAGATACCAAAGTCCCTCGTCGGCGATGGCCGAGCGGTGCATGTCAACGAGCCCAGCGCGGGCAATCCTTGTGAGGAACCGTTCGACGATGTGGGGGTTGATCCGTTCCAGCCGCTCGTCGTGGAACGATGAGAAGGCCTTTGCCAGTTCGACGTCCGAAGCGAGTTGGTCCTCGGCACGCCGCGCCAGCTCGTGGATTTGGCGGAGGCGTTCCTTGGTTATCACCCGGACAGCCTGGACTGCCTTGTCGCTGGCGCCGTCAGCGGCGTAAGTGCCAGCAAGAAGCTTCTCGATGTCGTCGATTCCTGCTTCCGACAGAGCGGTCTCTCCGACAAGGCTGAGTGAGTCGAACATCTTCCCACCCAGTTCGTTGGCGGCGGCGCAGAGGTTCTCGAGGAGCCTGAGATGGGCGTCGCCCTCGCGTGTGCCAGTCGCAACGAGGTTGTACAGCTCGACCTTGCGAGTCTGGCCGACGCGGTGGATGCGTCCCATACGCTGTTCGAGCCGGACCAGCGACCACGGGATGTCCCAGTTGACGAGCACGCACGCGGTCTGGAGGTCGATGCCCTCATTGCCCGCGTCGGTCGAAACGAGAATCTGGAACTGGCGGGACGCGAACTCGGCCCGTACCCTGTCACGCGCGGGGTGGGGGTCCCGACCCGAGTAGCGCCTGGCACTGAATCCGTGGGCAGTGAGCCTCATGACGAGCCAGTCGGCGGTATCGGCGAACTCGGTGAACACGACTGCCTGCTCGACGTTCCCGGCCACGATCCCGTTCGCAGCGAGGCATTCATCGACAAGTCGTGGCCATTTTGAGATTGGCTTCGCCACGTCCCCGACGTGGGCATCGAGACGGGACAGGAGTTCGTCGATCGCTTTCTTCTCCTCCCGTGATGCCTCGGACCCGGCGTGGACAACCTCGTCCTCATCCCGCTCGCTCTCGTCGGCGTCCCACGGGTCACCTTCCACCGTCCCCGCCGGCGCGGCAGGTCTCATCGTCCCCATCGCGTCGCGACGACGCCGGAGTGTCTCAGCAAGCGAGTAAAGCGCCGAAGCTGCGCGCTTGCCATAGACCATCCGAGCGAGACTTGCGCCGGGAGTCGGGAAGAACCTGTCGACGAGGTCGAGCGCCTCCGTGTAAAAGGCCTGTTCGGCGAGGTTGAGGGCGACGTTGAGGTTGTGCGCCTGGCGACTCTTGAACAGGCGGGACTGGCCGTCGTAGTCGACGAGTTCCTCTTTCATCCTCCGGAGGAAGTGAAGGGGACCGGGACGGAGGCTCCTACCAGGTTGGTCTTCGTCGAGGCGTTCGACGAACGGGTAGACGACTGGGTCGACAAGGTGCATGAGGCTGCGAAACAGCCATTCGTTCCCGCGGTGCGGCGTCGCGGTCATCAGCAGTACACGGGGCGTCTTTCTTGCGAGCGTGAGGCCGACCCGGTGCCATTGTGCCGCGGTCGGGGTCATACGGTGCGCCTCGTCGAAGACGACGGCGTCCCAGCCCGCCCGGTCCGGGTCGATCGCCTCCAGGACAGCTTGGTTGGTGCCGGCTAGCTCGAGGGAGACGACCCACATGTCGTGGCCGATTCCGACGGCGTGCTCTCGGACGGTGTCGGCGGTGATCCGCCTCAGACTCTCCGCGCTGCCGAGAAACCGCTCGAAGTCCTCCTGCCATTTGGTGACGAGGTGAGCAGGGCACACGATCAGCGCCCGATTGACGAACCCGAGGCGTTGCATTTCCCGCAACCACAGGCCCGCCATGATCGTCTTGCCTGTACCTGGTTCGTCTGCCAGCAGGAACCGAAGCACGGGCTGGGGGAGCATCGCGCCGTAGACCGCCCGGTCTTGGTGCGGGTAGGGGATGAGGGGAGAGGAGCCCATCGCTGACACCTTCCCGTCCGACGCCGCCCTGCGCATCCACTCCGCCCACAGCGCGCCGAGCACGCAGGTGGGCTCGGCGTAGCCGTCTTCCGCCAGCAACTCCACGGCGGCAACTTGCTCACCAGTCAGCTCGGTTTTCGCAACGTTGCCAGCATCGTCCTCGGTGAACAGTCGCCACCCCGTCGGCGTCTCCACGGCGGTAGACACAGTCACATACCGGTCCTGGCCTGGCAGGCGCACACGCGCGCCCTCCTCGAACGCCGTCGCAGCACCCGCCTCCGCGCTATCTGTCCGCTGTCCGCTGTCCGCTGCCACTAAGAGAACAGGTTACGAGACGGAGCTGACCTGGGCTGGTGAACGTCATTCAGCGTTCGATGGCACGTTCTGCAAACCCGCCCGACAGAGTCGCGTTCGCTGATCCGCGTGCCCGCCGGATCCACGCGCCACTCTCGCGACGTGGATGAAGGAACCTCCTGGGAGGCTGCGAAGCTGCTCCGTCCGGTCGTCGAGGCCTGTGTGCCGAAAACCCAGGATTTCGATTCGTCATCGGCGCGTCGGTCGGGATCGTCTGTCGGATCCGGCGCGATTCCCAAGATCCGCGGTGCTTGGTGGTCCAGGGCGCGATGCGGGGCGGTGTCGGTTCCAGTGCTCGTGGCACTGTAACTCGATGGTTCACAGAAAGGTGGC
>CAWDRQ010000001.1:0-18438 GCA_963804765.1 uncultured Acidimicrobiaceae bacterium | reverse complement strand
TGGCGCGCGCTCTAAAGCTTCCACGCGATATGCGGCAATCACTTCCATACGTTCCCTCGCTCTCTTCAATTGAGGAGTCCTCCGGTTGGATCGGGTGCTGGTTCAAGCACCGCAACCGTCTCCGACCGGGGACGCCGGTGGCCTGCTGATCCAGACCAGACGTCGACGGTCGGCCACTGGTGGGGACTTTCTCATGGCCACCGGTGGGGACCTCGATCTGGCCACCAGTGGAGACTTTCTCATGGCCACGGACACTCGAGGTCGAGGACTTCTGGCGGGAAGTAAGCAGAGGCTCGAGCTGCGCCCGGTGCACCATCGCAAGCAGGAGCGCATCCGCGTGCACGTCACGCTCTGTTTCCTCGGCCTCATGCTGATGCGCGTCGCGGAGCGTGCGGACGGGAGACACCTGGCGGAACCTTCGGTGAGAGCTCGACCGCATGCACCTCGGGAACTTCGCCGGGCAGGCCGGGGCGACCACCCAGCGGACCGAGACGACTCCCCGCCAGCGCGAGATCCTCCGCGCGCTCGAGATCGCCGAGCCGCCCGTCGTGCTCGAGCTCTCCACACCCCGTCCACGCAGGGCAAAGAGGCCCGCGTAGGCACTACACGTGTCCGAGGCTTCTCGCGTCGCGCCTGGTGACCGGCCAGATCAGCGCCTTCTTTCACCTACAGCTGTCGAACTCAGGGCGACCGGCCAACGACTCGGGGTTTCCACTACTCGATCTCTCGGCTCGAGCCGCTCGACGAGCCACGGTGGCTGTTCGAAGCCACGACGACTTGCCCGCTAGCTCGACAGGAGCAGCAGCTCGCCGAAGCTGTCCGACAGCCGCTCGTAGAGCTTCCTGTACAGCGCATAGAACTCGAGGTAGCGCTCGTGGACCGCGTTGTCCGGCATGAGGACCTCGCTGTGCTGCGCCCATTTCTTGGTCGCTTCGAAGCTCTCGATGTAGCCGAGCGCGACACCCGCGAGGATCGCGTCGCCGAGCGGCGCCCCGACGGGCGACTTGGCCACGACCGTGGGGACCCCCAGGACATCGGTCATGATGCGACGCCACACATCGCTGCGTGCTCCACCCTCGTTGAGGACGAGCGGCCAGTCAGTCACCAGGCCCGCATCGAGCAGGATCGAGAGCGAGTGATAGAGCGCGTATGCAACGCCCTCCATGAACGCTCGGACGATGTGGCCCCGCCCGTGATGGAGCGACAAGCCGAACACCACGCCCCGGGCGGAGGGATTCCAGATCGGCGTCCGTTCGCCCATCAGGTAGGGCAGGACGATGAGTCCTTCGCTGCCCGGAGGAACGTCACGCGCCTGGAGTGTCAAGAGGTCGTAGGGGTTCACACCAAGCATTTCACCAACGCGTTGCTCGACATGTCCGAAGGTCTCCCGCAGGTAGCGAAGTGCCTGTCCACCGGTCATCGTGGTCGCCACGGCGGAGAACACGCGGTCTGGAGCCGTGGTGTAGGGGATGTTCACCATCTTTTCGCCGCTCGCCGACGCCAGGAAGTCCTTCTGGTCGTGAACGATCCCGAGCACACCGCACGTGCCGAGATTCAGCTGTATGTCACCGGGCACACCCGCTCCACCAGCGATCCATCCGGCGTTGCAGTCGACTTGGCCGCCCACGACGGGGATGCCGGGTCGTAGCCCGGTGGCGTCGGCGGCCTCCTTCGTCGTTTCACCGACCACTGCCTGACAGTCGAAGACCGGCGGCAGCATTCTCGCATCAAGGCCAAGCGCACCCAGAACGGCTTCGTCGAAGCGACCACACCGGATGTCGTAGGCAACGCCGTAGAACACCCCTGCGCTCCGGTTGACGCTCGCGACCCCCGTTAGCCGGTGGGCGATGTAGCCATCAATGGTGAGGGCCGAGGCGATCGAAGCGAAGGTTTCAGGACGGTTTCGCTGCATCCAGAGCAGGTTCACAATGCTCGGATGGTCCTCCAACCGGTTGGCGGTAAGGGCCTGGACCCGCTCCGTACCGACGACGGTCCGCACGAACTCCACCTCATCCCGGGCGCGCCGGTTGAGCAGATTGATGGCCGGGCACAGGGGCATGCCGTCATGGTCAATCACGACGAGGGAGGGCAGGGCGGAGGAAAGTGCGATACCGACCACCTCGCGCGCCGAGACGCCAGCGCGCTCAAGGCTGCGCCGTATGAGCGAACACGCGACCGGCCAGTAACGGCTCGCGTCATGTTCGGACCAGCCAGGCCGCTCATGGATCAGCGGGTACTCCTCGAATGAGTACGCCAGTACCTGCCCGTCGAAGTTGATGATGCAGGCCTTCGCTCCCCCGGTACCAAAGTCAAGCCCTAGCAGAACCGCCACGGGTCACCCCTCCGCTTTCACGTGTCATTTCACGATACCGACACGGCGCGGTTGAGAGTCAACATGACGGCGAGCACCACCGCGCCCTCGACGATCTCCTGGATGGAGTTGGCCAAACCGATGATAAGCATTCCGTTGACCAATTAGGCGAGGACAAGTGCACAAATGACCCCACGTCCAGGTCCCCCTTCTCCTCCCGATAGGGGAGTGCCACCCATGACGATGGCCGCAATCGCGGTGAGCAGGTGGGTACTCCCGATGTCCGCTGTCGCCGCGGTGGTCTGGTACAGGACGAGAATGCCAGCGACGGCACACATGACCCCACCCAGGCCGAAGGCGACGATCTTCGTTCTCAGGACCGGCTCTCACGTTGCTCGGTCCCCTCTATCCGAGGGCCTTGTAGATGGTGTCGACGATCCGGTCCACCGACGGGATCGCCTGGGTTTCAAGCGCCGCGGCTGCGGGCAGCGGAATGTGGGGCGTCGTGATTCGGACCACCGGACCGTCGAGGTCGAAAAAGACCTCTTCTGCGACGATCGAGACGAGCTCCGCTCCCCAGCCGAGCAGCCGAGGGTTTTCTTCGACGGTGAACAGACGTCCTGTCGCCCGGACTTGTCCAAGGACGGTGGTGAGATCGAGTGGCACGAGGCTGCGGAGGTCGACGACTCCCACCTCGATTCCGTATTCGCTTGCGAGACGCTCGGCCGCTGTCATCGCTCGTGGCACCATGGCCGCGAGCGCCACGACGGTGGCTGCGTTCCCCTCGCGGCAGACCCTCGCCTTGCCCAACTCGTCGCAGTACTCGCCGTCGGGGACGATGCCCTTGTTTGAGTAAAGCGCCTTGTGGTGGAAGACAAGGACGGGGTCAGGATCCCGCACCGCGGCCGCCATGAGACCGACGACGTCCGCCGGGTTCGAAGGCGCTACTACCTTGAGCCCGGGAACTGCCATCGCCCAGTTCTCAAGGCTTTGCGAGTGCTGCGCGCCCATCCGGACGCCGCCGCCGTTGTCCACCTGGATGACCAACGGGAGCGAGATCTGGCCGTTCGTCATATACGGCGTCTTCGCAATCTCATTGGCGACCATGTCCCAGCAGACGCCGAGGAAGTCCGCGTACATCAGGGCCACGATTGGCCGCAGGCCAGTCATCGCAGCACCCATCGCCGCCCCGACGATTGCCTGCTCGGAGATCGGCGTGTCCCGAACACGGGTCGGACCGAAGCGGTCGAAGAGGCCAACAGTCGTCTTGAACACGTGACCAGCTGCACCGACGTCTTCACCAAGGAGGACGACGGACTGATCTCGCTCCATCTCCTGGGCGATCCCCGCTGCAACCGCCTGCCGGTAAGTCAGTTCCGCCACGAGACACCCCCGTTAGACCACATGTTCTTCAAGAGTTCCTCCGGAGCCGGCTCTGATGCCGCCTTGGCCTCCGCTGTTGCCTGCTCCACCGTCGCCTCAATCTCTTTCTCCACCGCGGCAAGGGTCTCTTCGGCGATACTGTCGGCCAGGAGTCGTGCGCGATACATCGGCAAAGGATCTCTCGCCAACCACGACCGTAGCTCGTCGTCGGGGCGGTACTTGGCTGGATCGGCCCGCGAGTGGCCGCCGTGTCGGTAGGTGAGCGCCTCGATGAGCATCGGGCCGCTGCCTTCGTGGGCGTGGCCGATCGCACGTGTCGCGGTCTCGTACACCACGTCCGGATCGTTCCCGTCGATGACGATCCGCTTGAGCCCATAGGAGGCCGCTCGGTCCACGGCCGGGTGCTCGACGGAGGTAACAGAACGGATAGGTGTGTACTCCATGTAGAGGTTGTTCTCGCACACATAAACAACCGGCAACTTCCAGACCGCCGCGAAGTTGAGAGCCTCATGGAAGGCTCCGATGTTCGTCGCCCCGTCGCCGAAAAAGCAGACTGCGACCTGACCGGTTCCGCGATACTGCGCCGACCACGCCGCACCCGCGGCGATCGGCATATGGGCACCGATGATTGCGTACGAGCCCATCATCGAGTGCTCCACGCTCGTGATATGCATGGAGCCACCGCGGCCACCGAGGATGCCGTTGGACTTCCCCATGAGCTCGGCGATGATTCCCGTCATCGAGGCTCCACCGCGCCACGGCATGCCCGTGGCCACGGTAGGTGGCAAACGTGTAGTCGTCCGCCCGCATGGCGGTCGCGAAGGCCGCGCCGATGGCTTCGTGGCCGATGGCCAGGTGCGACGTGCCGCCGACGAGGTTCTGCAGGAATAGGTCGTAGATCCGACGCTCGAGGAGTCGGATCGAGACCATGCGGCGGTAGATCGCGACGCGGACCTCCGGCTCGATGCTCCGGGCCGGCCGGGGCACATCCTCCAGCGTCCTGAGGACGTTCTCGTCGGTCATCGACTCTCCTCTTCTTTCGGGTGGACGTGACCGTCCGGGGACGCGAGGCGGGTGCGGTTGGTCGCTCCATATGTGCTGAGCTTCCTGGCGACCTCAGTAACCTCGCTCGGACGGAGGAGCGGCGGCTTGTCATTCAGGACGAGTGCTCGCTGGTAGACACCGGCGGCCCAGTCGAGGGTTACCGCGTTGGCCAGCGCTCGCTCCGGGCTCGCACCGACGCACACCACCCCATGGTTGGCCAGCAGACAGGCCATGCGGTCCTTCCCCAACTCGGCAGCGGCATTGCTCCCCAGGGCGTCGCTTCCATAAATGGCGTAGGGCGCTACTCCGACATGGCCGTCCGGCGAGAGGCTGGCCATCATGTAATGCACCGGGGGAAGCGGTAGGCCGAGACACGCGAGAGTCGTGGCCAAGGGCGAGTGGCAGTGCAGGACCGAGTCCACGTCAGGACGTGCCCGGTAGACGGCGACATGCACCGGCGTATCGCTGGAGGGTTCGAGATCGCCGACGATCGGCCTGCCGTCAATGTCCACCACGACGATGTGCTCTGGACGTAGGCGCGAGTACGGGACACCACTAGGTGTAATCGCGAGCAGCCCGTCGCTGAGACGAACGCTTACGTTCCCGGTCGACGCTGGTGCAAAGCCGAGTCGATCCAGCTCCCGCGCGACTTCTACCAGAACTTCGGCAGCGCGTTGGTCAGTCAACGATCCCTCCAATCTCCAAGCACGCATAATCACATTCGTGATTTGCATATGCGGACCATGCTAGCCTATCGCACAAAAATATACACGGCGCCTATGTTGGAGTCGAGGCACATACGTGATAGTGTGGTGCACCGTGTCGACGGCTCGGCCCAAGAGCCTCCTCGCAGAGGCGGCTCGGCTCTACTACATCGAAGGCCTCGGCCAGGAGGCCATAGCCCGCAAGCTGTCGATGACCCGCTCCAACGTGTCGCGCGTCCTCCGGGCCGCGCGAGACACGGGCATCGTCCAGGTGAGCATCAGGGACTTGTCCCGCCATGACGAGCTCTTGGAGCAGGAGCTCCAGGACCGGTTCGACCTTTCAGTCGCCGCTGTGGCCGCTCCAACTCCGGCGGGGGGCGGGCTCGGGGGAGTGGCGGCTCTCGGGGCGGAGGTCGTCGTTGAGTCCATCGCGACGGCCAATATCGCCGCCATTTCCTGGGGCACCACGCTTCAGGCCGTGGTCGAAGCGATCTCACCTATTGACCTTCCGAACGTGGAACTCGTTCAGTTGGTCGGAGGGCTGGTGTCCTTCGATGCGCGCGCGACCGCCCACGACCTTGTTCGTGAACTCGCTCAGCGCACGGGAGCCCGTTACCGCTACCTCAACTCGCCGGCGGTGTTCGATTCGCCCGATGCCTTGCGGCACCTTGTGGCGGAGACGTCTGTCCGCGAGACGCTCGACATGGCGAGACGGGCCGACGTCGCGCTCGTCGGTATCGGCAGCATTCACAGTGGCTCGTCGGCGGTCCTGCTCGACCTCCTCAACCTCAACCAGGCCGAACGAAAGGACTTCTGGGGACGCCTTCCGGTCGGCGATGTCTGCGGCCGCTATTACGACGCGGAGGGGCGTCCGCTCGATATCGCCTTTCTCCGCGAACGGATACTGGCGATCGAGCTGAAGGACCTGCGGGCGATCCCCACTGTCGTCGGTGTGGCTCAGGGCAGAGACAAGACCGCCGCCGTGCTTGGTGCACTGCGAGCCGGGCTGGTGGACGTTCTTGTATGCGACGCTGTGCTGGCCCGCTCCGTGGTCGATCAGGAGCGCGGCGCCACCGGGACGTCTTGATTCCGTCGTCCACCGTGACGCCGCACGCACCGCAATGCACCAGTCGGCGCAAAAGCCATGCCTCTACATCCTCGGGCAGGTTGCGGGGCCTCCACTTCGAATTGTCGCGGCTTACTCGCTGGGCGGCATCGAAGACGGTGTCAGCGATGATGGGCGGGCACGGGATCGCGATCCATTGTTCTCGCGGGCGTGGCCGCTGCATCGTGGAGCGTCGGCCGTTGCGCGACGTGGTGGTCACGACCTCGGTTTGGTTGAAGTACACGCATCCGATATAGGCCTCGTTGCGCAGTATCCGGCACACCGTTGAATGACACCACTCGGTCTTGCCGGTCGGTGTGCGGCGCCGTGCTCGCCGGCATCGTCGCGCTCGCGGCCGCACCGGAAGGCTTCACCGTCGCTGAGCTCACCGAGAAGGTGGACTCGATGACCGGGCAGAGTGAATACAGCACCCGACAGGCCGCCTACGACATCCGCAAGCTCCGCGCAAAAGGGCTCTCGCGAAACCGGAGCGATCGCGCCGTTATCACGTTGCACCGGAGGCCGCGCGCACGATCACCGCGCTCAGCGTCCTACGCGATCAAGTGATGAACCCGATCCTCGCCGGTGTGCGCAGCCCTCGCCAGGGCCGCAAGCCGTCCACCTGGACGAGCATCGACCGCGACTACGAATCTCTCCGCGTCGACATGCAGACCCTCTTCGGCCATCTCGGCATCACCACGACCGACCTGCCCGCCGCGGCATTGACAACAATTTGTCGATGACGCTGCGCAAGGCTCTAGCACGAGCAAGGTGTCGGCCTCGGCCGGGGCGATGCTGCCCGAGACCGGGGCGTCGACGAATCTCACGCCGTGCGCATCAGCGAGTGCCGCGGACCGGTCGGTCCAGTCGATGCCGACCGTGCTCATCTGTAGCCAGACGACCTCGCGCTCGGCGCGGACGAGGGGCCCGTTCTGCTCGCTCATCACGGCGTGTAACGTCGGCCCCGTCGGACAGCATCGTAAGCAGGACGTCGGCGCCCACGGCCGCTTCTCCGGGCGAGGCCGTCGTGGTCGCGCCGGCTTCCACCAATGACGCGACTTTAGCGGGCGAACGGTTCCAGACCCTGACGTTGAACCCGGCCGAGATCAGTTTTGCGGCCATCGGCCGCCCCATCTGTCCGATGCCGAGGGCAACCCTTTCCGTACGGGCTCTTGGTTCCTGGTGTTGCTCTTTTTGGTTTTCCTCTCGGGCGGTTCGTTCAGAAGGTTTCCGGAGCGGGTCCGGAAACCGGAACCGCTCCGGCCATGATGGCGTCGATGCGGGCGAGAGCCTCCTCGTCGAGCTCGAGATCAGCAGCCGCGAGGACGTCGTCGACGTGGGCCGGGTCGCGGGTACCTACGATCGCCACGTCGACCCCCGGGTGTGCGAGCGTCCAGGCCACGGCCAGCTGGCCGATCGAGGTGCCGAGTTCCTGCCGGGCGAAGGATTCGAGAGCGGCGACTATATCGAGGTTGCGCCGGAAGGACTCGCCTTGGAAGACAGGACTGGTGCGGCGCCAATCGTCCACCTCAAAGGTGGTGGAACGGCGAAGGCGGCCGCCAAGCAGGCCGTGAGCGAGCGGGCCATAGACAAGGACGCCGATCCCGTTGCTTTCGGCATAAGGAAGGACCTCGGCCTCGATGTCGCGCCGGAACAGATGGTAGGGCGGTTGCAGCGTTTCCACTGGGAGGACGGAGCTGAACTCGGCCATCTGCTTGACGTCGAAGTTCGATACCCCGACATGGCCGATCTTGCCCTCGGCCACCAACTCAGCGAGGACCCCCGCCGTGTCCTCAAGCGGCGTCCCGGGATCGGGCCAGTGGACCTGGTAGAGGTCGATGGTCTCGGCCTTGAGTGCCCGCAGACTCGCCTCGACACCCTGGCGCATCCAAGCTGGGCTCGCGTCTCGCGTTACGCGGCCCTCAGCAGGTCGGATGCCCCCCTTGGTGGCGATGACGAGACCCTCACGGCTCTGACCCTCGAGGGCCCGCGCCAACAACCGCTCTGAGGCACCGAACCCGTAGGCCTGAGCAGTGTCGAAGAGGGTCACTCCCTGATCGACGGCTCGTCTGATGGCAGCAATGGCTACACCCTCATCGGTCGGCCCCCAGTCGCCTCCGAGCTGCCAGGTGCCGAAGGCGACTCGGGACACCCTAAGGGTGCTGCGGCCGAGGATCGTGTACTGCATGGTTCCTCCTTCTTGTCCCTTCTGAGGGATGGGGCCGCCCGTAGAACTCCTTGGGGTCCGAAACTCTTGGCGTTGTGACAGGTTCTAAACGGTAGCTCCAAGGCGCGCGCTCGTCACGTAGGCGGCCACGGCAGGTCGATGGTGCGGAGCGCTTGTCGGAGCTCGACCGGCGCGGGCGGTGCGTGAGCGTCGAGGAGCGGAGTGAGCAAGCGGTTGTCGAGCTTGGTGAAGAAGACCGCGACGCGTATGCCCTCTTCGGTTGTGGCGTAGGTATTCGTAACGGGGATCTTTTCGATGAGCCCGTGGAGACGGAGGCGGCGCAGGTCGTAGGTCATCTGGTTCCTCGAGTAGTCGCTGCCGAGGAGTCCTTCAACAAGCCCGCGAAGGCTCAGTCACATTGAACCCTTGTTCGACACCAGGCACCTAGTGTCCCGTAAGCTTGTTCCGCAAAGAAAGTGTGGAGAATCGGGAATTTTCCTTCTCTGAGCGCGTTCTGTCAGGTAGAACCTCTGACAGAAGGAGCTCCGATGCCGCGTGGTCGACCCACGGTCGAGATCAAGTTGAGCGCTGACGAGCGCACGACGCTGCAGCGTTGGGCGCGGCGGCATTCGTCGTCCCAGGCGCTGGCCTTACGGTGCCGGATCGTGATGTCCTGTGCCGAGGGTCGTACCGATCGCGAGGTGGCGAGCGAGTTGGGGATCCATCCGATCACGGTGTCGAAGTGGCGACACCGCTTTGCTACTGACCGTTTGGACGGACTTATGGATGCGCCCCGCCCGGGTGCTGCGAGGACCATCGGCGACGACGTCATCGAAGCGGTCGTGGTGGAAACTCTGGAGACCGCTCCCGTCGACGCCACGCACTGGTCGACCCGTTCGCTCGCAGCCAAGCACGGCATCAGTCATCAGACCGTGGCCGAGATCTGGCGGGCGTTCGGGCTCAAGCCGTGGCGGGAGGACTCCTTCAAGGTCTCCCCCGACCCTGATTTGGTGGAGAAGATCCGAGACATCGTCGGCCTCTACATCAATCCGCCGGTGGCCGCAGCCGTGTTCGCCATCGACGAGAAGCCACAGATCCAGGCACTCAACCGGACAGCGCCGACGCTGCCGATGCTGCCCACCACCCCGGCCCGGGCCACCCACGACTATGAGCGCAACGGCACCTGCGACCTGTTCGCCGCCTTGAATATCGCCACCGGCATCGTGATCACCGATATCCGCTCACAGCATACGAGCGACGACTTCATCGCCTTTTTGAACAAGGTGAACCGCAACGTCCCAGCCGATCTCGAAGTGCATGTGATCCTTGACAATCTTTCGGCTCACAAGACTCCGAAGGTCCATCGGTGGCTGCTGCGCCACCGCCGGTTCCACCTGCATTTCACCCCGACCTACGGGTCCTGGATGAATCTCGTCGAGCGATGGTTCAGCGCCCTTACCACCAAGAAGCTGCAACGCTCCGCCCACCGGAGCGTCAAGGAGCTCGCCGCCGACATCGAAGCTTGGGCCGCCACCTGGAACGAGAACCCCACACCCTTTGTCTGGCACAAGACTGCCCAGCAGATCCTGGAGCGACTCGCCGGCTACTGCTCAGCCGTCAACGCCGACAACCTCAACGCTCCAAGCTGACAGCACACTAGGTCCATGCACTCCCATGTGCCCAAGCCGGTCCGCATCACTCGCAGATTGATGCGTCCCAGGCACGATCCGTTGCAGGATCGCTCCCGAGATCGCGATGTGCTTGAGGCTACTTTGCGGCTCGATCGCGCCCGCCCGCTGCGCCAAGCCACGACCGTGACCAAAACGGCGGCGGTGGCTCCCACCACCATGGCGTGGCGGTCACCGACGACGGTGGCCATACCGCCCGCTCCTCGCCCCCGTCGGCGATGGCTAGCAAAGTCGATGAGTGTTGGGAACTGGCGTGCTCAGCGGCGTGATTGATGGATAGTACTGCCCGGAGGACCGGCCCGGACAAAGCGGGCCGAACACCCCGGCCTCTTACTCAACGGTGGGCGGGGCTCCCAGGAAGTCTTCGATATAGGCGCGCACTATGGCCTGGAGGCCCTCGTCGTGGGCCAGTCCCAGGGCGGTTGCCCGCTCAAAGGACGATCGTTGCGCCCAACCTCGGTATATCGCCATGATCGCCGGGTCGGGTTGAAAGCGGATCGCCCCAAGTGGACGGTCAGCGACCACCCGCAAGGTCTCGATCATCTCCTCCAGGGTCACGTCGAGCGAGGGAAGGTTGACCCCGCGATCGTCGCCGAGCGCTGCCGGGTCTACTTCGTGCAGGCGGATGAGGTTGTCCACCACGGTGCGGTAACCCGACAACGGCACGCGTGTAGCTAAGTCTACCGGGACCACGCACTCGTCGCCGTTCAGGGGCTCTCGGAAGACACCGCTCACCCATGAGGAGGCGGCGGTGTTGGGACGGCCGGGACGGATCACCACGGTCGGCAATCGCGCCGATCGCCCGTCAACGTAGCCCTTACGGGTGTAGTCGTTGACCAGCAGCTCACAGATGGCCTTGGCGATGCCGTAGGTGGTCTCGGGGGTGAATTTGGTCGTGTCGGAGACGACCTCCGGCATGGCTGCGCCGCCGAAAACTGCGGTGCTGGAAGAGAACACCAGACGGCAAGGCCCGGTCCGGGCCCGACACGCCTCCAGCACTGCCCGCCCACCGTCGAGGTTGACCCGCAGCGCCCCGTCGAAGTCAAGCTCGCAGGCGGCGCTAACCATGGAGGCGAGGTGAAAGACAGAGATGTCGTCCCGGTCGACCAGGCTACGCACGAGCTCAGGATCCGAGACATCACCCGTCACCAGCTCCGCTCGCTCGTCAAGCCCGGCCGGCAGCTGCGGCGGCATCACGGAGTCGAGCAGCACCAAGCTGTCGATGAGCTCAGGTCGGCCCGAAGGTCCGGTCAGCTCGCCTCGAGCCAGCAGCTGCCGGGCCAGCGACAAACCGAGAAAGCCGGTACCCCCGGTCACTACGATCCTCACGGAGGAACTCTACCCCGAGTTTCGTGGCCCAGCAGACGTGGGCACTGACCACTGACCGAAGGCGGTGGTGTGCTTGAGGTGATCCTGTGGATGCCGAAAACGTGCGCCACTAACGCTACAACTCCCTTTCCGCACATCTGACGTAGGTTTCACGTCCCCCATCGGTCATCGGTAACAACCGTCGGGGACACCGAGCAGGTCGAGTAGGACTGCTTGGAGCTCTGTCAGCTCGGGTGGGAACGTCTGGACCACCTGGCCACTGGTGTCAATGAGGTGGCGACGGGCAAGGCCGTCGAAGATCTCGAAGATCCGCATCGCACTCGGCGACGTACAGGCACGTTGCTCTGGATAGGGCGGGATCTTCTTCAGGCCGCGTGCCGCCATGGCCCGCCGGATCTCGAGCTCGACCAGTGCGTGGACGGGGAGCGCGATGAAGTGGCACGCCATGAGCCCCTCGATGCGGGCCGGATCGTGGAGGAACATGGGGCGACGAACTGGTCACCTTTCAGCTGGTGGTGTCGGCGCTCGAGGCTGAGCTGGTGCTTGTAGGCGGCGAGGACGTCAGCCGGGTCGGTGTCCTTCTCGTTGGTGATGAGTGGCCAGCAGCCATCGGAGCGCGCATCGGCCCAGATGACGTCCTCACGGACTTGGAGGTGGATCCGGTGCTTGGTGCGAGTGGTCTGGCGGTAGCGGGTGTTTGCGCCGGGGCGCCCCCTGGTCTTCTGGCGGCGACGCACCTCTTCGTAGTCCTCGACGGAGAGACCCACCCACCGTGCAGTTCCAACCGAGCCGACCGCCTCGTCTCCCGCCTCTTCCACCGCGACCCTGGTCTTCAGTCGGCACCGGTTCGACTCCAGTTTCTGGTTCAGCTCGTCGAGTGCGGCGACGCCGGCCGCTATCTGGTTGCTGCGGGCCTCGGCGTCTCGATCGACCTTGTGTGACGAGCGCACCCAGATGACCCGGAACCCCCTCGGCTGACGGCCAGGGCGCCTCGGTGGTCGAGTAGACGTCGTCGGGGTCCCCGACCCGTCTCGCCGGACGGCATCGTGCTTCGGCCCAGGTGACGTCATGGTCCACCAGGTGGCGACGGAACGCTCCGTCTTCCTTGCGGGTAGCTGGCAGCACTGTGACGAAACGACCACGGCCCCGGTCGATGTGCTCCATGTTCACCCTGGTGGCGAGCTTGCCATCGGCGACGTAGCGGAAGTCGCTCCGTCCAAGCAGCGCACACAGGCCGTCCCAGGTGGCGACGTGGGTGGTCGAGTCCTCGGCGTTGCCCGAGGCGACCCGACAGGCGATGGGGACGGCTCCATCGGCTGAGACCGTGAGGATCCACACCAGTTGCTTCAGGTCCGGGCGAAAGTCGTTGGAGTGCCCTCTGGCCGCTGCTGGCGTCGGCTTGCTGCCCCGCGGGGAACCGGTCGCCAGCGGATAGGCGCCGGTCAGACGGACCGAAGTCGAGTCGTTGTGCATCTCGGTGCAGTCGATGCCAAAGGCGTTCACCGCGTCGAGCACCAGTCGGGAGAGCAAGCTGGACCGATCCGCGTCGAAGAGACGCTCGAGGCCACGCCCGATGCGGTAGTCGTTGACCAGGTGGACCTCGCCCGAGCCGGACACTCCAACTAGGAGGAGTGTCATGGAAAAGCAGGGGAACGAGGACAGCCCGCGCCGACGCGGGCGAAGCCGTTATCCGAAGGAGTTCCGCAGAGACGCCGCCGCGCTCGTGGTCGACCAGCGCCGGACGGTCGCCGACGTCGCCCGCCAGCTCGGCGTCGTCGAGCAGACGCTCGGCAACTGGGTGCGCCAAGAGCGCATCGACCGCGGGATGAGCGAGGGGCTCTCGAGCGAGGACCGGGCCCGGATCAGCGAGCTCGAGAGGCAGATGAAACGCCTAACGAGCGAGCGTGACCCGCTCTCTGTGATCGAGAGCGGGTGCTTCCTGCCGGTTATGTCGATCCCCATCGCCACGACACAGACGTGATCGCCAAAGTGCACGCCGTCGATCATGAGCGCCACGAGGTCGAGCTCCGAGAGGTCACCGGCCAACAGCTCGCCAAGAGCGTGCTCGGTGGCCTCGACGAAGCGTCGCGAGACCGCCGAGCGCGACGTGGAGCTGGCGCTTTGCTCGACGCGTTCGCCGACGGGGCTCGAGCCCGGACTTATAGCGGCGCGTGGAGAGCTTGGCGAGCATCTTCTCCATTGCGAGTCGGCTCAGCACCTCGGTCGAGGAGAAGTGCTCATAGGCGGGCACGGCCAGCTCACAGGCTCCATCCGCTGAACGCACGTCCGGGCGCCGCACCGGGACGCGTCTGCCGCCGAGGGTCACCGAGCCCTCCTCATGTCCATGGCGCATCGCCGTGCGGTCCGGGTCGTGACGGCCCTTCGGGCCCGCGAGGGCGGTGACGCTCTCTTCTAAGAGGACACCCATCACCTGCAGGCCCGTGCCGACGGCGAGCGCGAGCAGGCCCTCACGCAGCTCGTCGGCAAGATCTGTCATCGCGATCGCGACCGAATCGGGCACAGTCAGCGCGAGGGTTGTCTTTGTCTGGTAGTTCTTCTTCATGGTGGTGGTCCCCTTGCTGTCCGAGTGACTTGGCGGTCGCCCGAACACCTACCAGAAGGCAGGCATCAGGCGGGGGACCGCCACCTGAAATTCCACGACGAACGAGACAACCTCCCGACCAAGGGCCGCGAGCGCCTCGGCGAACGCGTCCAGCTCTCTTGCGACGAAGAAGAGCGCGAGGTCTTCCTTGCTGGCGAAGTAGCGGAAGACGGTGCGCTCTGAGACGTCGACGATGTCGGTGATCTCGTGAACGGCGGTGTGCTCATAGCCCTTGGTCTCGAAGAGGTCCAGTGCCGCGTCGATCAGGGCATCTCGCGTCTGGCGCTTCTTGCGCCCCCGCCGGGGCTCGGCTGGCTGGGTGGGGACGCCATCGGCCTGCGGCCACTGGGGAATGCCTCGCTTCCGCGGCATTCTCACCATCGCCCCAGCTGGCCGCTGCTCCACGTGCCAAATGATTGTAGGGCACCAGTACTCCGATCGCGCTCGTCGGAGCGCCAGATGCCGGCCGGCCTCGGGAAGATCGTCCCGGATTGTCTTTGAAGGTGGCGGGTGACGGGCAGCGACTGCGCTGTCGTCGCCCGGTCGTCCAATTGGGACGGCCAATACCGGGTAACCGCAAACGGAGCGACCAGGGGCCTAGACAGTCGGGCCGGCGTGAAGTTGGGCTACGCGGTGGCGCGGTACTCGTGAATGAGCCCACCGAGCAGTCGTGGCTAGCCCCCGATCTTTCGCGAGCAGCGACTCGCGACGCTCTCGCAAACCAGCTTCGTCCGCGAGTACCCGTCGATGCTCGTCGACGATGATCCTGTGCTTTGGCAGGCCGAAGGGGCGATCAGCTACGAGTTGTTCGATGGCCTGCGATCGTTCCTGCCCTGGAGGGCACACCAACGAGGTCAAGGGCCCCACCGCGCCTTCAACGGATATGGCGATCCGTCGTGCGGTTGCCGGGGAGCACATCGCGACTCTGGTAGTGACGTCCGTCGAGACAGGCTCGCCCGGGATCATCGCGGTCCTCCGGTCTGCGCTCGCACCTTCGGCATGGCGCTCGACCACCTTCTGGCTTCGCTCAGGTCCCGAGCGAGTCCACAACATCGGCCCGCCGGAGTGTACTTCCTGATAGCGGTCACCGGCCTTTGCGCCTGGTCCCGCTTGCGCGAGTCGCCTCCTCGACGAGGTAGACGATCGACTCGTACTCGTGCCCGGAGCGTTGGCTGAGGCCGATCTCGCAGGTGCGCGCGACCGAGTAGTAGCCGTCGAAGACGCGCCCGGCAAGCTCGGCATGCTCGTCGCGCTGGGCACCGTCGCTCAGCTCGGGGTACATGAAGCCCCGGTCGCCGGCGACGCCGCAGCATCCCCAGTGCGCCGGCGTCACGGCTTCTTCCGCGCACGCCTCTGCCGATCGCCTGCACCTGCTTGTCGACGCCGAGCTCGACGCACGCGCATGTCGGGTGGAGAGCGACGCTCTGCTTCGGTCTGGTGACTTCGAGCCTGGGCATCACGTCCTCGAGGAGCCATGGGGCGATGTCGACGACCTTGATCTGCCGGTAGCGCTCGGCGTTCTCCTCCGTGAGCTGGTCGGCGACCTCGCGCAGGATCGTCTTTGTGCACGAGGTGACGTCGCACATGACCTGCACCCGCCCGCCGTCGCTCCACTCCCACATGGATTCGACGAGGTGGTTCGCCATGTACCGGCGGCCGGACGGCGTAGCCCCTGTGCTCCCAGATCTGGCCGCAGCAGACGCCGGTCACCGACTTGGGCAGGCGGACCTTGATGCCCGCGCGGTCGGCGACGGTGAGCACCGTCTCGGCGACCGACGGCTTGCCGAGGTTCGAGGAGCCCATGATCCGGGTCACACAGGCGGGGAAGTAGACGATCTCGGGCGCGGGCTCGGACCGGAACACGGCGGCGGGCTCTTTCCTATTGCCGGCGACCAGACCGGCGAGAACGGGACCAGCTTGTGAACGGCCCTCGTGAGGACTCTCCATCGTGTGGGTCCTGTTGGCGAGCACCCCCATGGCGAGACCGCCCCGTGCGATCCTCTCGACCTCGCCGTAGCGACGCGCGAGCACCGAGCCGAGGGACGTCTCGGCCTTGTTGTTGCGTTCGGCGCGCAGTTCGGCGGTGTACTCGGCGACGTTGATCCCGACGGGGCACTTCGTCCCGCACATGCCGTCGGCGGCGCAGGTGTTGATCCCCTCGTAGCTGGAACTGGTGCCACAGCTCCTCGGCGCCGATGTCGTCGCCTCTTGCGAGCAGCTCGGCGTGCTTGCGCGAGGCCTGGATGCGCCCTCGGGGCGTGAGCGTCACGAGGCGGCTCGGGCAGACGTGCTCGCAGAAACCGCATTCGATGCACTTGTCGATCCGCGGCGAGACCGGTGGCGTGCGCTTTATGTTCCTGCTTACGATGTCGGGGTCGTCGTTGATGAGCACGCCGGGATTGAGCAGGTCTGCCGGGGTCGACGAGCTTCTTGATCCGCTTCATCAGCGAGTACGCCTTGTCGCCCCACTCGCGTGACACGAACGGCGCCATCGCCCGGCCGGTGCCGTGCTCGGCCTTGAGCGAGCCGTTCAACTCGTCGGCGACGAGAGCGACGGAGTCCTCGGTGAAGGCCATGAAGCGGTCTATCTCCTCTTGCCGGGTGAAGTCCGCCGTCAACACGAAGTGGGCGTTGCCGGCGCTTGCGTGCCCGAACTGGACGCCCTGGCCCGGGCTCGGTGTAGCCGTGTCTCGACGAACAGCGCCTCGAGGCCGAGTGAGCAGCTTCGCGAACTCGTCCAACGGCACGGCCATGTCCTCGAGCAGCACCGTCGTGCCGGGCGTGCGGGCCCCGCCGACGATCGCGAACAGGTCTTCGCGCACGCGCCAGAGGCGCGCGTGGCTCTCGGGCGTCGTGCTGAACTCGCTCATCGTGATCAGGCCCAGGGAGCGCCCTCAGCTCCGGGAGGGCAGCGGCGACAGCGGCCCGCACATCTTCCTGGGTCGTTCGCTGGTAGTCGACGAGCAGCGCCGCCGAGCCCTTCGGATGGGTCTTTACGAGCTCGGGCAGGCCCTCGATGCCGGACACGGCCTGCATGGAGGCGTCGTCGAGGAACTCGACCGCGTTCGGGCCTGTCGCCGCGACTGTCGGGGATGGCGTTCGCCATCGTCTCGAGGCTCTCGAAGAGCAGCAGCGCCGCCGAGCGCTCGGGATCGAGGGGCACCGTGTTCAGCACGACGTGGGAGATGAAGCCGAGCGTGCCCTCGGAGCCCACGAGCAGGTGCGCGAGGATGGCCAGCGGATCGTCGAAGTCGACGAGGGCGTTGATCCCATAGCCGGTCACGCACTTGATCGAGAACTTCTTCTTGATCAACGCCACGAGGTCAGCGTCGGCGCGCGCCTCGTCGCGCAGCGCCGCCAGGCCCTGGGCGAGGTCGGGGCGCTCGCGGGCGAAGCGCTCGGTTCTCGCCCTCGGCCGCCGTGTCCCAGACCGACCCGTCCGCGAGGACGAAACGGACCGAGTCCATCGTGTGGTAGGCGTTGAGCTTGACGCCGGTGATCATCCCGCTCGAGTTGTTCGCGACGATCCCACCGATCCGAGCGGCGCGGATCGAGGCCGGATCGGGGCCGATCCTGCGCCCGTAACGACGCAGCACCCGGTTCACCATCTCCGCGGTCGGGCCCGGCTCGGCCTTCACCCGCGCGCCGCCGTCGAGGACCTCGATGCCCGGTGAAGGCGTGGCTTACGTCGGCGATGATCCCCTCGCCGACCGTCTGGCCCGCGAGGCTCGTCCCGCCGGCCCGGAAGGTGACCGGCAGGCCCAGGTCGCGGGCGACGCCGAGCAGGGCGCGTACCTCCTCCTCGTTGGTGACGCGGACGACGGCCTTGGGCCGGTACTCGTAGAAGCCACCGTCGCGAGCGTTGACGGTGAGGGTGATCGCGGTCGTGTCGACACAGCTCTCGGGCAGCACGTCGCGCAGGCGAGTGCCGATGACAGTGGTCGTCATCTTGTGTGTCTCCCTTGGTTGTGACGTGCCCGCTCTGGACGGCTGTTTATTCTGGCTCTCGCGAGAAAACTAGGGTGAGCGGGCTCGCGTTGTCGAGGCAGGATGAGCGTCGGCCCACTTTCACCGCAATGCAAGAGGACGTGTAGCCCGTAGTTCC